>NZ_CP069350.1:0-1127500 GCF_016859145.1 Shewanella sp. LZH-2 | reverse complement strand
CGATTAACTCAACACCTGTGAGTGTCCACACAGATTTCTTGTTTAGATTGTTAAAGAGCATTTGACCATTCACTTCGCGTTACCGCTCAGCAGGTCAGGGCTGCGTATTTTACGCATTTCCCTTGTCGCGTCAAGGCGTTTTTACAAACTTCTTGAGGCTTTCGAATCAACTGCACATTCTGCATTTGATTCGCACTGAAACCGCGTTAACTTTCGCTGTCTGCCGTGTCAGTGGATGCGCATTATAGGCAGCAGAACTTTTTGTGCAAGCGCTTTTTTAACAAAACCTGCCGAGTGAACAAATAACCAACAAATCTTCAAGTGTTGGCTGGATATGCTGCTATTTTTCTCACTTGGGCTGGTAAGTTTGGCATATGTAGAAAGGATGTGCAGGAAATTCTATAGATCGAATAGCCTTAAGAAAGGGCGCTTTAAAACTTTTACATATATAGATGAGTATGTCCGGTGCAGAGAAACGGTTCAAGAATAGGGAATGGCGACTCTTGAACCGTAGAACTAACATGGCATAAAAGATTGAGAATGTAGGAACTGTCGGACTAAGGATTATCCGTAGAACTTTTTGAGCTCTTGGTGCCCTCTGCTGTTTCTTGTTCCTTTTCATGCTCTCCATCACCCACAATATGGGCTACTTTTAGCTTTCTCACGGTACGAATAGTGATCACTGGCCCCGAAATGGCGTAGAGATAAAAACCAATGCAGAGGATTAAAGCTGGCTGAACCGAAACCACAACAAATACACCCACAACGAATAGGATGGCGATAAAATTCACTTTGCCGCGCCAGTCAATCTCCTTGAAAGAGTGATAACGGAAATTGCTCACCATTAATAACCCCGTGATTGCTGTAATCAATCCGGCAATCCAACTGATATTCTTACCATCGAGATAGTACTGATTACCAAGCCAAATACTGCCGGCAATAACGGCCGCAGCAGCAGGACTTGCTAAACCTTGGAAGTAACGTTTATCCGCAACACCGACTTGAGTATTAAAACGTGCCAACCTTAATGCAGCGCCCGCACAATAGATAAATGCTGCGAGCCAACCAACCTTGCCTAAATCTGCAAGCGCCCAATTGTAGGCGAGTAACGCAGGCGCCATACCAAAAGACACCATATCCGCCATACTGTCATATTCAGCACCAAAGTCACTTTGCGTATTCGTTAATCTTGCCACTCTACCGTCTAAGCCATCGCAAATCATAGCCACAAAAATCGCGATTGCTGCCGCTTCAAAGTTGGCATTCATCGAGGCAATTACAGCGTAGAAACCGGAAAACAAGCCTGCGGTTGTGAATAAATTTGGCAGTAAATAGATACCCTTATTCTTTACTGTTTGATTAGAAGAATTTTGCATACACTTATAAAGCTATGAACAGGAATGGAAGTAGGCTTCAAGATAGCATATTTTACTATCATGTCGATGGGTGCCCTAAGGGATGATGTTTATGTTAATGAAAACAAATTTGAGCGTGGTATTTTTAGGTTTTGTATGCCTAGTGTTGCTCACACAAACCGTGCTGGCGGGCGCTATTTACACTTGGGTCGATAAGAACGGGGTAACTCATTACAGTCAACAACCACCGACTCAGGAACAACAAGCGCAGCAGTTGAATAGCAATGATCTTGAACCGAGTAAAATTGGCTATATAGCTCCCGTTAAAAAGGAAGCGCCTCCTGAAATGTCTGAGTCCGAAAAATCGGCGGCTTTAATTAAAGAGAAAGATGCCAAGCAAGCAGAAGCAATTTGTGAAAACGCTAAACATAATTTAGATGTGTTAACGACCCATACAAAACTCACCCGCCAAGAAGACGGTAATAAAGAACCTGTCGCGATGACAGAAGAAGAGCGCCAAGCAGCCATTACTGAGAATCAACAGCGGATCAAACTATTTTGCAATAAAAAATAACGCCCAGAGTTTGTAATAGGCACCACTAAAAATCTTGATGGCAATGCCATACTATTGCTAACCGCTATTTTATCTGTAACCGATATAGGCAAAAAACCGAAGTCCAAGACTTCGGTTTTTTGTTTAGGTTAAGCAGCATTTTGCACGGCAAAGATTGTCGTAAATTATTGCTCGAATACCAGCTCACGACCAGCGCAACTGACCTTGATAGGTTTGCCGGGCAGTAACTCGCCACGCAGTAATTTTTGCGCTAATGGATTTTCCATCTCTTGCTGCAAGGCTCGTTTCAGTGGTCTTGCACCATAGACGGGGTCGAAACCAATTTCAGCGATCAGCGATAATGCCTCGTCGGTGATCTCCAGCGTATAGTCTTTCTCTGCCAAACGCTTACGCAATGAAGCAATTTGGATAGAAGCAATATGCTTGATATTTTCTGCATCCAAGGGATGGAATACCACAGACTCGTCGATCCGGTTTAAGAACTCGGGTCTAAAGCTATGGGTCACCACATTCATCACCGCGCTCTTCATTTCGCTATAACTTAAGTGACCGAATCCTTCTTGGATAATGTCAGAGCCTAAGTTTGAGGTCATGATGATCACCGTATTTCTAAAGTCGACGGTACGGCCTTGACCATCGGTTAAGCGGCCATCATCCAGCACCTGCAGCAAGATGTTGAACACGTCTGGGTGCGCCTTCTCCACCTCATCGAGCAGAATCACTGAATAAGGCTTACGGCGAACAGCTTCAGTTAAATAACCGCCCTCTTCATAGCCAACATATCCAGGAGGAGCACCAACCAAACGTGAAACAGCATGTTTTTCCATAAACTCTGACATGTCGATGCGCACTAAGGCCGATTCTGTATCGAATAGGAACTTAGCTAACGACTTACACAACTCGGTTTTACCCACACCAGTTGGTCCTAAGAACAGGAACGAACCAATCGGACGGTTAGGATCGGCAAGCCCTGCGCGGCTACGACGAATCGCATTAGCGACTGCATCCACAGCTTCGTTTTGGCCAATCACGCGCTCATGCAGTGCCACTTCCATTTGTAACAGTTTTTCACGCTCGCCTTCAAGCATCTTAGAAACCGGAATACCCGTCGCCTTTGATAACACTTCAGCGATTTCTAAGTCAGTAACTTTATTGCGCAGCAGTGTCATATCCTGCATTTCAGCTTGCGATGCCAAGTCCAATTGCTTTTCAAGCTCTGGAATACGGCCATATTGCAGCTCGGACATACGCGTTAAATCACCGGCGCGGCGCGCGACTTCTAAATCCATCCGCGCTTGCTCAAGGTCGGCTTTAATATGCTGAGTACCTGCCAACGCCGCTTTTTCGGTGCGCCAGATTTCATTAAGCTCCGACGCCTTAGCCTCAACTTCATGCAACTCGACACGTAAATGTTCGAGTCGACGACGGCTCGCCTCATCGTTTTCTTTGGCCAATGCCTGCTCTTCCAGTTTCAACTGGATAGCACGGCGCTCCAATCTGTCGAGGGATTCAGGCTTAGAATCCATCTGCATACGGATGCTCGACGCCGCCTCGTCAATTAAGTCGATGGCTTTATCGGGTAATTTACGGTCCGACACATAACGGTGCGACATGGTCGCCGCCGCTACAATCGCCGGATCGGTAATTTCCACATGGTGATGCAGCTCATAACGCTCTTTCAAGCCACGTAAAATCGCAATGGTGTCTTCAACGCTTGGCTCATCCACTAATACTTTTTGGAAACGACGCTCAAGGGCGGCATCTTTTTCAATATATTGGCGATACTCGTCAAGAGTCGTCGCGCCTACACAGTGGAGATCGCCACGGGCTAAAGCAGGCTTTAACATGTTCCCCGCATCCATGGCGCCATCGCCTTTACCCGCGCCCACCATTGTGTGCAGCTCGTCGATAAAGAGGATCACTTGGCCTTCTTCCTGCGCCAGCTCGTTAAGCACGGCTTTTAAACGCTCTTCAAACTCACCACGATATTTAGCGCCCGCAATTAATGCGCCCATATCTAAGGATAAAACACGTTTATTTTTAATCCCTTCAGGGACTTCACCGTTCACAATGCGCTGAGCAAGACCTTCAACAATCGCGGTTTTACCCACGCCAGGCTCACCAATCAGCACTGGGTTGTTTTTGCTACGACGTTGCAGTACTTGAATAGTGCGGCGGATTTCATCATCACGACCAATTACAGGATCGAGTTTGCCCTGCTCGGCACGTTCAGTAAGATCAACGGTAAACTTTTTCAGCGCTTGGCGTTGGTCTTCCGCATTAGGATCATCCACATTCTGACCACCACGCATTTGCTCAATGGTTTGTTCCATTAGCTCTTTGGTCGCGCCGGATTTTTTGAGGCATTGTGCTAGCGCATCGCTGCCCTCAAGCGCCGCAAGAACGAACAACTCACTGGAGATATATTTGTCTTTGCGCTTTTGCGCCAACTTGTCGCACAGGTTTAATAAACGAATTAACCCTTGGGATAATTGTACATCGCCGCCAGTGCCTTCGACCTGCGGTAGACGTTCAAGCTCTTGGCTAAGTAGCGAGCGCAGCGCACTCACCCGAATGCCAGCTTGGGTTAATAAGGGATGGATAGAACCAGAATCCTGGTTAAGCAGTGCCATCATCAAATGTAGCGGTTCGATAAACTGATGATCACGCCCAAGTGCTAACGACTGGGCATCTGAGATGGCAAGCTGAAATTTATTAGTCATACGATCGAGTCGCATACAGCCTCCTAAAACTCACAAATAAGGTACAGCATTTTGTTAGTTAAAAGATGGGGGCTATTTGACCAATTTCAAGCTAGATGGCTAGAAATAAATACAAATTATAGGGGAATAAACTTAAGACTTAAGCCAGATCAAGGAAGCCATACGACCAGTGATTTTATCGCGGCGATAGGAGAAATAACCCTGATTCAATACAGTGCAAATATCGGCGCTGTAGATCTGTGTAATACCCAGTTGCTTTAAGCGTAATTTGGCTAATCCGATAATATCGGCAAGGTATTTATCGCCTCGCGCAATAAAACAACTTTCCGCATTAGGATCTTTTGCCATAAAGGCGGCACGCACTTCGGCGCCAACTTCAAAAGCCGTAGGACCAATAGCCGGCCCTAAGTAGGCGATAAGTTCGTTTGGCTTAGAGGCAAACTTAGCCACACTTGCCTCAATCACCCCATCACACAGTCCGCGCCAACCGGCATGGGCTGCTGCAACTTCAGTCCCTTGTTGATTACACAAAAGCACCGACAAGCAATCAGCGGTCATCACCACGCAAACCCGTCCAGCGAGGTCGGTATAGCTGGCATCGGCGACCAAAGGTGGCGTATTTTGCAAGGACACACACTCTGATTGAGCGTCTTGAGTAAGATTAATTGGGGCGATATCGGCCAAATCAACCACTCGAGTACCGTGGACTTGCTCCAACCACACAGGCTCAGTCGCAAGCTGTAACTGCTGTGCTAGTAAGCCACGATTAACCAATACTTGCTGCGGTATGTCACCCACGTGCAACCCTAAATTCAGGCTATCGTAGGGGGCAAGACTCACGCCGCCATGGCGGTCGGTCATTGCAATTGCCACATTGTCAGGTACTGGCCAATCGTGCATCAACATCAGTTAGTACTCAATCGGATGTTCTAAAGTGTCTTGACGCAGCGCTTTAGTCAAAATCACCATATCTTCTGGGAGCGGCGCAGTCCAGCTCATGATTTCACAGGTCACAGGATGCGCTAATTCCAAACGTACCGCGTGCAGTGCTTGGCGTTTGAAGTTTTTCAAAATCTCAAAAAACTCAGGACTTGCTGCTTTCGGTGGTTTTGGACGGCCACCATATACAGGATCACCCACCAGCACATGGCCGATATACGCCATATGCACACGAATTTGATGAGTACGTCCAGACTCTAAACGTAATCTTAAACGGGTATGATTACGGAATTTTTCCGCCACACGGTAATGGGTTACAGCCGGTTTACCCGAATGATGCACCGCCATATGAGTACGTTTCGTCGGATGACGACCAATAGGCTCATCGACTGTACCGCCCGCCGTCATAGTACCGAGGACAATCGCCTCGTACTCACGGGTGATTTCTCGGGCCTGCAAGGCTGCAACCAAATGTGTCTGCGCTTCAACCGTTTTGGCCACCACCATCAAACCTGTGGTGTCTTTATCCAAACGGTGCACAATACCCGCACGTGGCACGTGCTCAATATTAGGGCAATGATGCAGCAATGCGTTCATCAAAGTACCGTCGGCATTACCTGCACCGGGGTGAACCACTAAGCCAGCTTGTTTATTGATGACTAAAATATCATCATCTTCATAGACAATATCCAGCTCAATGGCTTGCGCAGCCGCATGCACTTCTTCTTCGAGCGTGGCGTTAATTTCGATTTGCTGCAGCTCAAAAACTTTTTCGCGCGGCTTGTTTACCATTACGCCATCAACATAGACTGCATCAGATAGGATCCATTCCTTGATGCGCGTGCGCGAGTAATCAGGGAACAACTCAGCCAGTGCTTGATCCAATCTCAAACCAGTTTGTGTTGCCGAAATCTCGCTTTTTAGATTAATCTCTTGTGTCATAGGAACCGTATCCCCATTTTGGGGTCAAAAAATGTGTGCTATCTGTTACAATCGAATGCTTTCTATTTTATCGTGAAATGGAAAAATTCTTAACTACAACTTATAAAGAATTGAATTCAAGTATGTATAAATTCTCCAAAGGCTTAACCTTAGTCCTATTTTCACTAGCGTTATCAGCCTGTAGTAGCAGTCCTGAAGATAACGATATTGCCGCCAAAACCTCACCTGACGAGCTTTATTCTCAGGCAAGAACCTCCATGGAGCTTGGCAATTACTCTAAAGCTGTCCGTTCATTGGAGGCGCTAGACTCTCGCTTCCCGTTCGGACCACATAAAACTCAGGTTCAATTGGATCTGATTTATGCTTATTACAAAATGGACGATGTTGCCTCTGGCATTGCTAACATTGACAGATTCATCCGTCTAAACCCAACGCACCCCAATATCGACTATGTCTACTATATGCGAGGACTCGTCAATATGCAGGCGGATAGCTATCTTTTCCACGATATGTTGAATATCGATAGAACCGATCGTGATCCGAAAAATGCCCAAGATGCCTTTAAGGATTTTGACCGTCTAATCAAAACCTATCCCAACAGCAAATATGCCGCTGATGCACAAAAACGCATGCTATCGCTAAAAAACCGTTTAGCGAAATATTCCATTCAAGTTGCTGAATACTATATCAAAATGAACGCTTGGAGTGCTGCTGCTGTTCGTGCACAATCTGTGTTAGAAACGTATCCCGGTACACCGTCAACTGAGCGAGCACTGGAGATTATGGCAGAAGCTTATGGTGAGTTAGGTCAGAACCAACTGAAGCAAAACGTGCTAATGGTAATGCAAGCTAACTTCCCAAACAATGAAATCTTATCAAACTAAGTCGAAATGCCCCTTTTAGAGGGGCATTTTTTCGTCTTCTACGGACATTTTTTACGTTTATTCCCTTTAAGTGGCACTGAGTATTTTCTCTTGTCATTCCCGCTAGGACTCAATAAATACTCGATTCGAGTAAAACTTACCCAACCGCATCACTTTTTACATTATTTAGTAAAAATCAGTTGACTCAAAAGCCGAAAAGCCTTTAAATTGCGCCCGTCGCCCGAATAGCTCAGTCGGTAGAGCAGAGGATTGAAAATCCTCGTGTCCCTGGTTCGATTCCGGGTTCGGGCACCATCTTTAAGTTGGTTGCCTTAGCGACCAGTGTTAAAGGATTGCAATTAAAGTACAGTGCAGGTGTGGTGGAATTGGTAGACACGCCAGCTTCAGGTGCTGGTGCCCTTACGGGCGTGGAGGTTCAAGTCCTCTCACCTGTACCAAATTGCGATTCAACTTAATTCGACAACCTGTCGAATACCAATGCAGATGTGGTGGAATTGGTAGACACGCCAGCTTCAGGTGCTGGTGCCCTTGCGGGCGTGGAGGTTCAAGTCCTCTCATCTGTACCAACATAAAGACCTCGCTAAGCGAGGTTTTTTTGTTTCTGCAATTTTATTTCCTTAAATCACCAACCTCATTTGGCATATTTGCTATAACTATTCATACAGACTCATCATGGACTGCTCGAGCTCTGCCTAAAAGCCTCCCTGAATATACTGAGGAAATCCATATGAATGGTCTTCAAATAAAACAAAAAATGTTTATTGGCATTCTCGTGCCGCTCCTAATGCTAGTAACCATTGGTTTTATCGCCATTTATATGATGGGAAAAATTGAATATGGCGTCGAGCGTATCTATAACGACAGAGTGGTTCCTTTAGACGATCTTAAGGTTATCGCTGATAAATATGCCGTTGATGTAATTGACGCGATCAATAAAGCCAATGCTGGCGGATTTAGCGCTTCGCAAGCGGCTAATGCGCTTGAAAATGCCAGCAAAACGATCAATCAGTACTGGCCCAAATACCTTGCAACTGAACTTACCCAAGAAGAATCTCGACTTGCACAACAAGCTGGACAGTTATTTTTACCAGCTAATCAACAAGTTGAGCTACTCATTTCATATCTTAGGGGGAGGAATGGCGATGTAGCTTACCAACTGAATGACAAAATATTACCGCTTTACCAAGCAATCGATCCGATAAGTGGCAAAATATCAGAACTTATCGCACTACAAATCAAAATTGCAGGTCAGGAAAGAGCTGCCGCTAACGAGATTTATCACTCATCGATTGCCATCTTTGCCACTCTTGCAGGGCTTGCAATGCTGACCAGTATTTTGATTGGACTTTGGGTTAATCGCAGTGTGATGAATCCCATCAATGATATTGTGCGCAATTTAAAAACGATCCGCCAAGATTCCGATCTTACCGTTAAATTCCGTACTTTTAATGATGATGAACTCGGACTTATTTCGACTAGCCTCACTCAAGTTATTGAACATTTGAGAGGGATTTTGCACTCCATCGCTGAAGCAGCAAATACGGTTAATAGCTCCGCGACCGAGCTAAGTAGTTTTACCCAAGAAACCAATAAACGCATGCAACAGCAACAAGCTGAAACTGAACAAACAGCAACAGCAATGAATGAAATGACGGCGACTGTGGCAGAGGTCGCTCAGAGTACTTCAGCCGCTGCGGATTCGGCAAAGGATGCTGATAATTATGCGGCGAATGGTAATCGTATCGTTATTGACTCAATTAGCAGCATGTCTCAACTTTCAGAACAAATTCAAAAAACGGCGCAAGTGATTGGCTTTTTATCCAATGAAAGCCAAAGTATTGGTCGAGTTTTAGATGTGATAAAGAGTATTGCCGAACAAACCAACCTATTGGCATTAAACGCTGCGATCGAAGCTGCTCGCGCAGGCGAACAGGGGCGAGGTTTTGCCGTTGTCGCCGATGAAGTCAGAACGCTAGCTCAACGAACTCAAAAGTCCACCCAAGAAATTGAAGCGATGATCGCAACGCTACAAAAAGGGGTTAAAGAAGCAGTTAATGCAATGGAAGTTGGTATCAAGCAAGTCGATGATGCCAATAATAAAGCCAATGAAGCAGGTCAGGCCTTAAAAGAAATTGTAGCGTCAGTAGATAACATTGCTGAGCTCAATGCCCATATTGCGACTGCGGCTGAAGAGCAAAGTAGTGTGGCCGAAAGTATTAACCGTAGCATTATTGCGATCAGTGATATTACCGATGACTCGACTCGCTCAGCACATGAGCTCAGCGAGTCTGTTATAAACCTAACCAAACTGGCTAGCAGCATGCGTAATCAAGTCAGTGCATTCAGGCTCTAACACATTTTCACTGGCACAGCCGTAGCCGTGCTGTGCCAGACTAATGTTATCCTTACGTGTTTGTTACAGCGTCCTTCAAACAATCGTATGCCGAGGTGTATTGACGTTTCAGGATTATTTTTGCAACCCTTTAGTTCACGATCTATGCAAGATAAAGTCCGCGCAGTATCGCTATTTTACTTAACCTAATGAGCGAGCCAGAACGAAATTCAATCTCAAAACGTCAACATGCTCTTAGGGGTAATGTTTTTAAGTGCATATCAGCGCTTTATGCACCGTCTCGAGTTACTTCATTTTTGAATGATAGATAGAGGCGACTTCTTGTGCAGTCAACATCCGGCTATCACCAGGGCTTAAGTGTTTATCTAGGATAATCTCACCAATGGAAAGGCGGTGTAATCCCACCACTGGATTACGGAAACGACCAAACATCCGCTTGATTTGATGGTACTTCCCTTCCCTTAAAGTAACCTCTGCAATATGAGTGTCGAGGATAGTCAACTTTGCAGGCTGTGTGGTGATATCTTCAAAGCCAAAATACATGCCCTGCGCGAATGCCGCGATATAGTCCTCACTCAAGGGATTGGCTAAAGTCACTCGATACACTTTATTCACTTTTTGCTCGGGTGACATTAACGCCTCCGACCAACGACTATCATTGGTCAGTAACAATAAGCCCGATGAGTTTAAATCTAACCGCCCAGCAATATGCAGCTCATGGCGAGCTTCGCAATCGAGTAAATCAATCACAGTGCGGTGCTCCTTGTCTTTGGTCGCACTCACTACCCCAACGGGCTTGTGCAACATCAAGTACACGGGCTGGTTGGCCTGTAAGACTTGCCCATCAAACACTATGTGGGAAAATTCATCCACCAGCAGATCGAGCGCTTTCGCAGGCGCGCCATCCACATACACACGCTCCGCCAGCAAGAGTTCTCGCACGGCTTTACGGTGAATTTGTAGCTTAACGGCAAGATATCTATCGAGACGACCGCGTTTTGATTGCATCACACCATCCTGCTCTAAGATAAAGGCGCAATGCGATAGGCACAGCGACGAGCGCCGTCGATGATATGCTCTTCACGGCTTACAGTAGCGATATCGGCAAATAACTGCTGGAATTGTTGTAGTTCGGAGCGACAAAAATTTTGGCACTTAGTCGCTGCGCTGCAAATTGGGCAGTGATTCTCAAGCAACCAGAAAACTCCATCGGCTTGTTCCTGCGTCGCCATATAGCCTTCGAGGGTACGTAACTCCACCAATTTAGTTAAACGGCTGGTAATATCCGTCATACCTTGCATCGCGCTGCGATACTGCTGCATAGCAGTTTGCTCTCTATGCTCAATCAGTTTATCCAACCCCTGATCACCAAATATCATTTTTACGGAATCAATCAATTGCAAACTAAGCTCACTGTGGCGATCGGCAAAGTGGGTTCTACTCTGCTCCGTTAATCCCCAATACCGGGTTGGGCGTCCGCGGCCTTCAACTCTGTCTTCAATATCGACATCACCCGCCTCTTCTAAGGCTTGCAAATGCTGGCGAACGCCCATAGTGGTCAACGCAAGCTCTTCCGCTAGGGTCTTAGCCGTTAACGGGCCATGCAATTTGAGTAATTGAATAATCTTATCAGTGGTTTTCATATGCGCTCTCCGCTCTTCGCCTCGGATTATCCCTTAATCGCCCACCTTTTAACAGAATAAATAAAGTTTTTTATTTATTTTATCCTTTACAAGATTAAGTAAAGAAATTACCTTATAAATAATTTATAAACAAATAGGTTTACATAATGAACTTACTCATCATCAGCACCAGTCAAAGAGCCCACTCGCAAAGCGCTAAAGTCGCGAAATACATAGCCGAAACCAGTTTTTTATCGCCCCATAATGTCGGTTACGACGCTATTCATCACTTAGAACTTTGCCAGTTCAATCTGCCATTTTGGGACGGTGAAGAGGACAACAAGGGCGAACATTGGCCTGAGATTGAGCGAAAAGTCGATGCCGCGGATGCCCTCGTTTTGATTACGCCCGAATGGGGTGGAATGGCATCGCCACTGCTTAAAAACTTCCTATTGATGTGTAGCCGTCAGGAAACCGCCCATAAGCCTGTGTTGCTGATTTCAGTTTGTAGCGGCATTAGCGGCGCCTACCCCATTGTAGAAGTCAAAATGAATGCACTCAAAAACAATAAATTGGTGCCGATCCCCGACCATTTGATCATCCGTAATGTCGAAAATGTACTCAACGCCACGCCCCAAGGCACACGGGATATCGCCCTCAGGGAAAGAGTGCAATATAGCCTATTTATGTTGCATCAATATGCCCAAGCCTTAGCGCCGATACGCCAACGCCATATTCATCAACCCTACCCCAAGCAGCAGGAATACTGCTACGGTATGTAAGCAGCTTGGATGTGAATCACACTGATTAAAATCATTACAAGGAACGCATTATGATCCATTTAGAGCACATCAACCTAGTCGTCGACGATATCCCTAAAGCACTCACTTTTTATCAAGCCGCCTTCCCACATTGGCGTGTCCGTGGCGGAGATAAAGGGACTTGGTACGGCAAGCCGCGCAATTGGATTCATTTTGGCGATGATTATCAATACATTGCCTTTAGCGATAACGGTGAAGGGGAAAACCGCGACTTAACGGGCCATCAAATTGGCTTAGCTCATTTTGCCTTTGTGGTGAGTGATTTAGATGAAGTGATAACAAGGCTAACCCAAGCTGGTTTTCCGATAGCCAAAGATGGCATGGAAGATCCCTATCGCCGCAATATCTACTTCTTCGATGCCCATGGATTTGAAGTCGAGTTTGTTGAGTATCTGAGTGATATTCCCACAGAGCGAAACCGCTATTAAGTCATAAGCAAACTATGGTGCAGGAACGGGCGCAGGTACAATAACAGGGTATTTTGCGCCGTATCGCTACTGCAGACTTATCCCAAAAATCGTTACTTTACGCAGCTAACCCGCTAAACTAATGCGCTATCCAGCTTTAGATAATTAAACTTTTGATTAGTAAATAAGACATGACCACACCCTATTGTTATTCCACAACTTACATCTTAGATAAAGCGCATTTTGACGAGTGTTATACCCAGTCCGTCAAACCCGATCCCACTCTCAAACCTTATTATAAAGCCATAGGTTTCGGGCTCATTGGCATTGCGCTGATTTTTGCGGATGTCAGCCTCTATCTGGCCTATTTCTTTGTTGGGCTCGGGGTGATTGAAGCATTAAATGTAAAATACAACAAAGCGTGGTGGTTGATGCGGCAAATGATGAGCAAAGCCGCCAATAATGAAGTCACCCTTATCATTGATGAGCAAGGTATCCACACAAAATCACAATATGTTAACGCTCAAATTCTCTGGACGGATATTTATCGTATTGTGCAAACGGATAAAGGGTTCCTAATCACCCATAAAACAGGGACCAGCTATATCTCTAACCGTAGTCTAGATAATGCCTGTATTGCATTTATCCAAACTAAAATCTGATGTTGTAAGTTTTAATATTACTGACCCGTCAAAAATGCAAAAGGCTGAATGATTCAGCCTTTTGCATAAACTAAGAACTCAGTTAGACCTTAGCTTTAAGCTCGCCTATCGGTAAAATAGTGCGGCCATATTCATTATTAAGCACTTGCGCCATGGCAAAGTAAATTGCACTCGCACCACAGATAATCCCTTCAAAACCCGCGATGGTGCCAATAAGCGCGCTGCCAGTAAAATCTCTCGCCGCCAGAAGGAAGAATAGAATCGTCAACGAAGCAAACACAAACTGCTTAGCCCTTGGATAACGTAACGATCCCACAAACATAAAGGCTGTAAAAATTCCCCAAAGGGTTAAGTACCACCCCATAAAATAGGTTGGACTCGCCGCAACCCCAGCATTTGGCATTAAAATAAGCCCAACTAAGGTCAACCAGAATAAACCGTAAGAGGTAAAGGCGGTTGTACCAAAGGTATCACCACGCATAAAGCACATAATGCCCACGATAATTTGACCCATTCCGCCATAGAAAATCCCCATAGCTAAGATCATCGAGTCAATCGGAAAGTACCCTGCATTATGAATGTTTAGCAGGATAGTCGTCATACCAAAGCCCATTAAACCTAATGGAGCCGGATTCGCCAGTTTTGTCGACACAGAAAGTCCCCAAAATGATAAGTAAATTTCAGTACAATAATTTGCACTTATAGTTCGATAAAAAGCGGCGAAGTTTAGATAACAACAAAGAAGATCACAATCTAAATCTTATAATCATAACAAATAAACAAATTAACCATTAAAATCATCAAGATAAAAAATTAATAAATAAAAAAATCTACAGACTAAAAATTAATCTCTTAAGATTCAAATATCTATAAAACATGGGTAAAAATAGTGCGCTAAATCTTATTTATAGGGCAATTTTGCTATAGTTCAAACTTTCTACTCTCCCATCAACAAATGCACTCTCTAGTAATCCGTAAAAACCATCAAAAAGATTAACTTCATCCCATAAATAGACCAAAGTTGAGATAAGTCTATTTTTAAACATATTAATTACAAATATGCCGCTCAGGATGATGAAACTTAAGGGTGGTAAGAACGTCATAGTAAAATAAGCTCAGCTTGGTAGTGGAAAATCAGGGGGATTCGCGCGGTTTACGAAGGATGAGATCGGTATTTTTGACTGGCTTAGGCACTTAAGCCTGCCCATAAAACAACCATGATAATTCGACAAAAAATAGCTTACAAAATGAGTGAAAAATTATTTATATCTAAAAAATAATAGCAATGATAAATTGCTATCTGTTGACGCAGCGGCATGATGGGAAACCAGTTAGGCTGTTGTTAACTATCAATAACTAAAGGAAATAAAATGAAAACGTTATCAGCTGTTATCACCCTGTCGGCGCTAATCAGTTTTGCTAGCTTTGCCGATGAATCAACACTTCCTCCGGCACCTGCAAATGATATCGCTCAACTGACCGAAGTATGCCAACAGATGGCATCTGAAGATCAGATTGAAAATGCCGAGCTTAAACAATATGTCCTCGACTGCGTGAATGACCAGCTAACAGAAATGGGCTATCAGACACTAAAAGAACTCAACTGATCGGTTTTACTTCCTTTAGCTTCTGGCTGTAATCAGGTTTCATCGAGTCTTACGAATGCCATTCCGACAATGAATGGCATTTTATTTGCTGCACCAACCCAAATTAGTAACACTAGCGCCCAAAAAGCAAAACAGTATAAATACAACACACCAACGTCGACAAAAGCGCTAAGCAAGTGCATTTTATGCTTTTATGATGTCTTTCAATTGATTACGAGATCTACATATATGCTATTTGTATGATATCTGTATCATTTTGCATCCCTTCAGGTGAAAGCACTGTGGAATTAAGCATAAAATGCTAATCTGTTGCCCATTACCGACTGTCATTAAATCCGAACGCATATCATGTATCGAACATTATTAATCTTACTCACCGCGCTTAGCCTACCTTCTATTGGAATGGCCAAAGAACCGTGCGTCACTAAAGATGAATGTATTGAAATGCGCAACTGGGATTTAGGCGTGGCGGTCGGTTGGGGGCAAAAAACCAACCCTCTTAGGGATTTTGATGATATTCCGGTCTTTTTTATCCCAACTGTAGCTTACTATGGTGACCATTGGTTTTTTGATAACGGTAACTTAGGCTATAGCTTAGTTGAGCAGCAATATTTCAGCGTCAACTTAGTGACCAGCTATAGCATGGATAGAGCTTATTTCTATCGCTGGGACCCTTCGAATATCTTTTTGGAGCGAAGTTCACAGGATGGTGCGAGAATGCTCTCGACCAAGACAGTTCTCAGCAGTGAACCCGAACCCGTGTTTAATTCCTTAGAATCGCGTAACTTTACGTTATTAGGTGGCGCTGAAGCATTTATTTATACCCCATTAGGCGTAGTTAGGTTAGCCTACACCCATGATATGTTTGATGTGCATCAAGGCGCTGAAGCGCAAATTAAATGGACCTATGGTTGGCATTTAACCCGCTGGGTAATGGATATGTCACTCGTATTTGATTGGAAAAGTACCAACGTCGTCGACTATTACTATGGTGTACGCCCGAGTGAAAATGATTATTGGAGCAAACATTACCATGCTGATGCTGGCTGGAATAAAGGGGTCGAAATGACAGCCCGTTATATCTTAACTGATAACTGGGATATGCTCTTTGCGTTCCGCTACACACAAATTGCAGATGAAATAGCCGCCAGTCCCTTGCTCAATCAAGACTATAGCAGCACTTATTTTATTGGCGCAGCGTATAGGTTTTAACAAGAGTGACGCCCCTTCATATTAGGATGCTATGCATATTCGGTCTAAGCGTTAGCTTAATGGGACCGACTCATGCACTTGCCGCTCCAAATGAAGAGTCAAAATTAAAACTGACCCCTGAAATCTGTATCACGGGGGATGAAAATCAAGCCTGTGAAATCCGTGTAGAGTTGCAGTGGCAACTCGCTAAAAATGAGCTGGTTTGTATCTTATCTGACAACAATGCCTATCCTAAATGGTGCAGCGAATCGCTAGAACAACATGAAATCACATTGAATGTCAGTACGCTAAACGATATTCACTTTGTTCTGGTCAGTAAGGATACCAACCAAACACTGGCTGGAGCCAAATTAAAAATCACGTCGACCTCGCAGCCTCAGGTGCGCAGACGTTACCGTAACCCTTGGAGTTTATTTTAATGACGAATCCACAATCACCCCACAGAGTGTTATTGGTTGAAGATGATGTCCGTCTTGCGAATTTAATCGTAGATTATTTGAAATCCCACGGCATGCACGTTGAAGTAGAGCGTCGTGGCGACACAGTGTTAACCCGCTTAATCAACTATAAGCCTGATATCATCCTGCTAGACATTATGTTGCCAGGAATTGATGGCCTTAGCCTGTGCGAAAAGTTACCCGATTACTTTGCCGGCCCGATCCTGTTGATGAGTGCCTTAGGCTCAAGCGAAGATCAGATCAAAGGACTAGAACTCGGTGCAGACGACTACGTGGTTAAACCCGTTGATCCTGCCCTGCTGGTTGCCCGTATCAACAACCTATTACGCCGCCAAAACCAACCGCCTCAGGCCGAATCCCATTGCCTGACTTTTGGTAAACTCAGTATCGATCCCCATACCCATGCAATTCGACTCGACAACAAAGAAGTCGACCTCACCAGCCATGAGTTTGAACTCCTGTGGTTACTGGCATCACAGGCAGGACAAGTACTGAGTCGTCAATATATCTATCAATTACTGCTCAATATTGATTTTGATGGTAAAGACAGAAAAATTGATGTGCGGATCTCAAGACTTCGCAAAAAGCTCAACGACAATATTGAGACCCCCTTCAGAATCAAAACCGTTTGGGGACAAGGCTATCTCTTCGCCCCTGAGGCCTGGAACAACTAAGAACTCCCGTGAAACGTCTCTTTATCAGCTTATATTTACTGCTGAGTCTCAGTTTTCTGGGCATAGGCTGGACACTGGACAGCCTATGGAAGAAAAATGTAGATGAAAATAATCCCTTAGATGCTCCTCTGGTTGCATTTGCCCAGCTGTTGACTCAGCTTCCAGAGGAGAGTCGCCACGATTACTTAGAAGCACTCACAACCGATAGTCAGCTGCCGTTAAATCTACTCAGTCCAGATCAAATTGCACTGGCGAAAGATCAAGTTCTGACACCCAATCATGTAGTCACCACCACAACCAGTGAGGGCGAACAATTCCAGTTTATTCAGGTAGGTGAACAAGTATTAATGGCGGGTCCTATTGAGATAGACCCCAGAGCCGATCTGCGTAATTTATTCACTCTGTTTTTCTATTTGTCACTCGCACTCGTCGCTTTGATTTGGGTTGGACCACTCTCGCGGGACTTAAGCATATTGCGTAAGGCCACAAAGGATTTTGGCGAAGCCAAATGGGATACTCGCATCAATCTCTCGAACCGCTCTCAGGTAAAACCCTTAGCCAATACCTTTAATGAAATGGCGAGGCATATCAGCGCATTGATTGAAAACCAAAAACATTTGTCCAATGCGGTTTCCCACGAGATTCGCACGCCCCTTGCGCGACTTAAATTCGCCCTCGCCTTAATGCCCATGTACTGCCAACCTGACTCTGACGAACAAAAGCGTCAGGATTTTCTCAATGAAATGCAGCTCGACATTAAGGAAATGGAAAACCTACTGCAAGAATTACTCACCTACGCCAGTTTAGAATCCCAGCGTGAAATGCCTCTAGATGAATACGATCTTATCACCTTGATTAATCAATCCATTAAACGTTTAAGTGCATTGAGTGAAACCCCAATAACCTTGCATACAGATATAGATACCCTGCCCTTATTTGGCGAACCAGCATTGATTGAGCGAGCACTGCAAAATCTACTGACCAATGCACAGCGTTTTGCTCGCCATCAAATCTTGATTGAAGTCAGCCAAACCCAGCAACGGGTAACACTAAGTGTGAGTAATGATGGAGAGCCTATCCCTGAGGTGGATTTACCTAAAGTGTTCGAGCCCTTTTACCGCAGCCAATCGGTGCAAAATGGCAATAAGGGTCATGGTTTAGGTTTAGCGATTATCAAACGGATCATGCAACGTCATCAGGGTGAGGTCAATGTCACCAGCCATCCAGCCCAGACGCGTTTCACCTTAAGCTGGCCGAAAAAGCGGGAAATTTAGCGCCTCTAGTTTGTATCATCTTATCAAAAAGGCTCATTTAGATTATTCGTCGAGAGCAAGATCGCCTAAATCCAACTCTGCGGCGGTCTGTGGCGCAAAATCAAGCTGTGGATTAAGCGCCGCTCTCTCCTGCTCAAGCGCTTGCTGACGCGCCTTATACAAGGCCAGCTCCCGCCGACGTTTCCGTTGATGACATAAACGGATCACATCATGTTTTTCTGCATCGGTAAAATGCAACCAATTAAACCGCTCATCACGACTGCGTAGGCAACCTTTACAATAGCCCCGCGCATCGGTTTGGCACACACCTATACAAGGGCTTGGAATATCGAAAAAGGCTAACTGTTCCATGATCTTGGGCTACTCTGCCAGTTTAAGTACGTAAAATGTGTGACCTTCTATACTTAACAAAAATCAAACACTTTTCACTAAATTACTTGCAGTCTTACTGTTAATCAAGGCACATTGAATACTGTTCGTACAATTTGGAGTGCAATGATGAGATACAAATACATCGCCAGTTTGTTCATCGCCACGGTCTTTTTAAGTGCTTGCAGCACTAAGCCGAAAAACGATTACGACCTCAATTATAACTTTAAGGCATTGCAGAGTTTCTCGCAGCTTGCTCCACAGCCCAACGACGATCCGCTCAGTGCCCAGCGTATTCAAACCGAAATCACCCAGCAATTAAGCCAAAAAGGCTTTACCGAAAATGCTTCTTCCCCCGATTTTAAAGTCGCCTATGGCTTACTGACCCAAGACAAGCCTAAAGACTCAGGTCTATCTATAGGCTTAGGCACGGGCAGTTTTGGCCGTTCTGGCGGCATTGGCATAGGCACCAGCGTTGGCGTGCCTCTTGGCAGTGACACAGCAAAAATTCAAACCATTCAAATTGATATTATCGATGCTAAAACCAATAAGCTGATTTGGCGCGGTACCGATAGTTTCGATTTTGATGCGGGCGGCGATAAAAAAGCCCAAGACACCGCTAAGGCGGTAAGCCGGATTTTGGCGCAGTTTCCACCGCAGCCATAATCATTGGGCCATGATGATTTAAGCGATGCTTGAAACTATGAGGGCTTAAGCAATAAGTGATTAAAATGGGCGATACACGCCCATTTTTATTGCAGAAGAAATCCCAAATGCGAGGATCAGTGGATAAAACGCGGCTTAAGAAAATAGCCCAGATGATAGATAACGGTCGCCCCTATCGCACACAATCGCAACCACAACGGCCCCCGGATTCTGCCTCGCTATCTCAAGCGCTGCAAATACCGCGCCTCCAGAACTCACGCCAGCACAAATACCTTCTTCACGCGCTAAAGTTCTTGCCATGGCTTTGGCATCTTGCTCTTCTATATCCATCACGGCATCGACACGGGCGGCATCAAAAATACCCGGTAAATATTCCTGCGGCCAGCGGCGAATCCCCGGAATAGAACTACCATCAGCGGGTTGTAGCCCGACAATGGTGATATCGGGGTTGCGGCTTTTTAGGTATTTCGACACGCCCATAATGGTACCTGTGGTACCCATGCTGGAAACAAAGTGAGTGATCTTGCCTTGGCTCTGCTGCCAAATCTCTGGGCCAGTTGTGAGAAAATGCGCATTTGCGTTATCTTGATTATTGAACTGATCCAGTACCTTACCTTTGCCTTGAGCCTGAAGATCTAAGGCCAAATCCCGCGCAGCTTCCATATTGTCCACCAGCAGCAGCTCGGCGCCATAAGCCTGCATGGCATCCTTACGCTCTTGGGTCGAATTCGACGGCATAATCAGGATCATCTTGTAGCCTTTAATCGCTGCGGCCATCGCTAAGGCAATCCCAGTGTTACCACTGGTGGCTTCAATCAAAGTATCACCAGGGGCGATTTCTTGGCGAAGCTCCGCCTGGTTAATCATATTCAGTGCGGCACGATCCTTTACCGAGCCAGCAGGATTATTGCCCTCTAGCTTTAACAGTACCGTAGAGCTCCCGCAATCCAACCGTTGCAGACGAACTAGCGGCGTTTGCCCGATACAGGCTTCAATAGTCATAAAGTCAGACACAGGGTTTATCCTTTATTTGATAAAAGCAACTCGCATAGGGATATTTTAAGGGGCTTGGCCACAACAAACACGATGAATATCACCTATGGCATACAATTAATTGCTCATAGTTATTCAAAAAAGTTCTATTTAACTAGCTTTTTATAAGTAAAAACTTCAATTACTCTATCTCTATACCCTGACACAGTTGCCAGATTAAGGAGCACAAAATGCCAGTAAAATTCACTAAGGCCCTGCTAGGAACCCTATTACTGGGCGCTTCCCTCAATGCCGCAGCCGCCGATCAGACCTTACTTAATTCCTCTTACGATATCTCACGGGAATTATTTAGTGCCTATAACCCAGTATTTGCTAAACATTGGCAAGAAAAAACCGGTAAAACGGTTGAAATCAAGCAATCCCATGCAGGTTCTTCAGCGCAGGCTCGCTCGATTCTGCAAGGCTTACCCGCAGATGTGGTGACTTTTAACCAAGTCACCGATGTACAAATTCTGCATGATCGCGGCAAGTTGATCCCTGAAAACTGGCAACAACTGCTGCCTAATGCCAGTTCACCTTACTACTCTACCATCGCGTTTTTAGTGCGTAAGGGCAATCCAAAACAAATCAGCGACTGGAATGATTTAGCTAAAGATGACGTTAAGCTGGTGTTCCCGAATCCAAAAACCTCGGGTAATGCTCGTTACACTTATTTAGCCGCCTTAGGTTATGCCCAGAAAAACTATGGAAAAGATAATCAAGCCTCATTAGATGAGTTTTTGAAGAAGTTCCTTGGTAACGTTGCCGTATTTGATACGGGCGGCCGTGGTGCAACCACGTCGTTTGTTGAACGTGGCATCGGCGATGTGTTGATCACCTTCGAATCTGAAGTTAACAATATTCGTCAGCAATATGGCGCCGATGATTACCAAGTTGTCGTGCCTAAAACCTCGATTCTGGCGGAGTTCCCCGTTGCCGTAGTAGAGAAAAATGCTAAGCGTAACGGCACGCAAGAATTAGCGACCGAGTATCTAAACTATCTTTACAGCGAAGAATCACAACGTTTGTTAGCCGGATTTAACTACCGCGTTCACAATGAGAAAGTGGTTGCCGAATTTACCAAACAGTTCCCTGCGGTTGAGTTAATGACCGTTGAGCAAATCATCGGTAACTGGGACAACGCGATGAAGACCCAATTTGCCAATGGCGCTAAACTGGATCAGTTATTAAAGCGTTGATCATCCGCTTGGGTACCTAAGTCATCAAACCTACAACCCGGGCAATGTCCCGGGTTTTGTGGTTATATCGTAATAAAGATAAACATCAGCAGTCTTTATCGCGATTGAGCAATAACGTGCTAATGGCATAATAATATTGGATTAACTCCATTAACCTTATCGGGTGGTTATTCAGTGATATTTAATAATGGGCGCTTACGCCACAAGCGGGTTTTGCCGGGGTTTAGTATCAGCCTAGGTGTGTCTTTGCTGTTTGTCAGCTTGATTCTCTTGCTCCCCACCACAGGCCTGATTATGCAAACTAGCCAGATGAGCTGGGCCGAGTATTGGGGCGTGATTACCGAGCCCCGCGTACTAGCAAGCTACAAAGTCACTATCTTGTCGGCACTGGCCGCCTCCCTATTTAACTGTCTTTTCGGGCTATTACTCGCCTGGGTATTGGTTCGTTATGAGTTTCCAGGTAAACGCCTCCTCGACGCCTTAGTCGATTTACCCTTTGCCTTACCCACAGCCGTCGCGGGTATTACCTTAGCCACTCTCTATGCTGAAAATGGTCAGATTGGTAGCCTATTGGCCGAAATTGGCATCAAAGTGGCCTACACGCCATTGGGGATTGTGGTCGCAATGATCTTCACCAGCATTCCCTTCGTAGTGCGCACCGTCCAGCCCGTATTGGAAGAGTTATCCCACGATGAAGAAGAAGCTGGCATGACCTTAGGCGCAACCGATAGCGCGGTGTTTTGGCGGGTGATTTTGCCCTCTCTGTGGCCAGCCTTAGTGGTTGGCACGGCGCTGTCTTTTACCCGCAGTCTGGGTGAGTTTGGTGCGGTGATTTTTATCGCAGGCAATATGCCCTACATCAGTGAAATCACCTCCCTGATGATTTTCGTTCGCCTACAGGAATTTGATTTTGCCGGCGCCAGCGCCATTGCCTCCGTTGTCCTGCTGACTTCGCTGTTGCTGCTACTGCTGATTAACCTGTGGCAGGCGCGTTATTTACGCCGCATTCACGGCCGATAAGGAGCCACCATGAACTCATTTAAACCTTTAAGAGTCGGTGAAGCGCCCCTGATAAAATGGAGCCTGATCACCCTTGCAGTCTTCTTGGCCATGGTGTTATTACTGCTGCCGTTAGTCAGTATTTTCCAGCAAGCCTTTGTCGGTGGCTGGGAGCGTTATATCGAGCATCTGAGCCAACCCGACTCACTCCACGCCATTGGGTTGACCCTTATGGTCGCAGCGCTGACCGTGCCGATAAACTTAGTGTTTGGGGTACTGCTCGCTTGGAGCGTGACACGCTTTGAGTTTCCGGGGCGTAAGTTACTCATTACCTTGATTGATATCCCCTTTGCCGTATCGCCCGTGGTCGCAGGCTTACTCTATCTACTGCTTTACGGCAACAGTGGCTGGCTTGGCGCTTGGCTGTTTGAGCACGATTTACAGATCATGTTTGCTTGGCCGGGCATTTTATTAGTCACCATTTTCGTGACTTGCCCCTTTGTTGCCCGAGAATTAATCCCCTTGATGCAGCAACAGGGTGCATCGGAGGAAGAAGCCGCAGTCATCCTTGGCGCCTCATGGTGGCAACTGTTTCGCCGCGTGACTCTGCCCAATATCAAGTGGGCGCTGATTTATGGGGTGATCCTCACCAACGCTAGGGCCGTGGGTGAATTTGGTGCCGTTGCCGTGGTATCTGGCAATATCCGTGGTGAAACCAACACCTTACCTTTGCATGTGCAATTACTTTACGAAGATTATCAGGCCGAAGCCGCCTTCGCGAGCGCGTCACTGCTTGCCTTGATCGCCCTATTTACCTTACTGCTAAAAGCCTTAGTAGAGTGGCGCCAACAACGCAGCTTATCCGCCAATGACAACCAAGAGCAGAGCCAATCATTATGAGTATTCGTTTAACTAATATTTCCAAAAAATTTGGCCAATTTCAGGCGCTCTCGCCGCTAAATCTGGATATTCAAGAAGGCGAGATGATAGGTCTTCTCGGCCCTTCCGGCTCGGGTAAAACCACCCTATTGCGGATTATTGCTGGCCTTGAGGGCGCAGATAGCGGCCAAATCCATTTCGGTAATCGCGATGTGACCCAAGTGCATGTGCGCGACCGCAGAGTTGGGTTTGTTTTCCAAAACTATGCCCTGTTCCGCCATATGACGGTCGCCGATAACGTCGCCTTTGGACTCGAAGTCATTCCGAAAAAACAGCGCCCGTCAAAGGCCGAAATCCAAAAGCGCGTCAGCCATTTACTCGAAATGGTGCAACTTGGCCATCTAGCACAGCGTTACCCTGAGCAGCTCTCGGGCGGACAAAAACAGCGTATCGCCTTGGCCCGCGCCTTAGCGACTCAGCCCGAAGTACTGTTACTCGATGAGCCCTTTGGCGCCCTCGATGCCAAGGTGCGTAAAGAGTTGCGCCGCTGGCTACGCAGCCTTCACGATGAGCTGAAATTCACTAGCGTGTTTGTAACCCATGATCAGGACGAAGCCTTAGAGCTTTCCGATAGAGTAGTGGTAATGAGCAACGGCCATATTGAGCAGGTCAATACCCCTATTGAGTTGTATGCCCAACCCAATAGCCGCTTTGTGTTTGATTTCTTAGGTAACGTCAATCGGTTTGAGGCAAGCTGGCAACAGAATCGTTGGACCAATGGTGACGCCTTCTTAGTGCCTCCTGAGCAAGCGCCACTGCAACAAAACGGCGCGCTCTATGTGCGTAGCCATGAGCTGGCACTGGCGGATAAACCCAATAGCCAAGCCCATATTCCTTTTACCATAGTGGCGATAACACCGGTTGGCGCAGAAGTGCGTGTCGAACTGGCACCTATCGGCTGGCAGAGTGAAGAACTGTGGGAAGCCACCTTTACCCACCACCATCTGCAAGAATTGGGGCTGCAAAAAGGCAGTGTGGTCTACGCCACCCCAAGAACGGGTTATTTCTTTGCTGAACAAGGTGATGGTTCGCCTATCCGTCAAAGCTGGCCCTTCCTGCCGCCGGGCAGCTTAGTCTTCGATATTTAATCGCAGCCAGCATTCACCTACTGCATACAACAAAAAGCGCTGACAGTCTTGTCAGCGCTTTTTGTTAACTCTAGAACAGCTTAAAACCAAATCCAAGCAAAGTGGTTAGATTCCCCCCTACTAGTGACCATCGAAGAACAAGTAGTTTAACCAGCCCTGCATCCGTAGCAGCACTTTGCGCATCACAGCGACATGGTGAAAATGTTCGCTATACACAGCCACTTGTCCAGCTACTCCAGCTGGGAATTGACGGCGTATCGCATCGTCTTCAATATCGATTAATACGATAACCCGCCCTGTTTGGAATAGCTGATTGGAAGATTGCAGCGTGCCATTCATCTGGATCTCACCCTCTGCCATCGCAGGGAGTACCTTAGCGACTTTGCCCTTAAACACTTGTCCAGGCGCCGCATCTAATACCACTTCGGCCTCATCGCCCTCCTGTAAACGCAGCAGCGAATTTTGCCAGAATGCACCGGCAAAATACCGCTGTTCATCGGGGATAAAACTCATCACCGGCCGTAAAGGTAAGGGAACCGCCATCGCCCCTGGACGCAGCGCCATTTGGGTGACAATACCATCGGCGGGCGCCCGCACAACAGTTTGCTCGAGATTATACAGTGCGCTTTCAAGATCACCCTGTAGTCCGGCAACTTTAGAATTAACCCCATCCACATTGGACTCATAGGCAAGACGTGCACGTAACTCTTCCGCTCGCGCCGCAGTAAGTTGTGCTTCAGAGGCTAAATACAATTGTTGTTTATTGTCTAATTCCAGCGCAGTAAAAGGCGAGTTCGCCCCACCTTTACGATGGCCTTGTTCATAACGGTCATAGGCTGACTTATTGCGATCTCTATCTGCGGCAACTCTCGCCACATTTGCCTTAGCGGTTTCCAATGCTGCCTCAAGTTGTGGCACCTCTTGCTCCGCTGCTAACAACGCTGCTTTTTTAGTTTTAACAACAGCTTCATAGGGCGTTGAATCAATGCGAAACAGCACATCCCCTTGTTTAATCGGCGTATTAGGTTTGACATCAACAGAAGTGACTATACCTTTCACAGCAGGCGTAATGGGAATAGTCACATAGTATTCCCGCGCAAAACGTGAATAGGGATGGTTGTAGTTCATTATCAGCAACAGCGCCCCGATAAGAATCACGCCTCCTAATACAGCGGTTGGCACTGTCCATTTGTTCATCGGGATCTTAAATACTTTAAAAATCACAATACAAAAGGAGGCATAGGTTAATATCAATAGTAAATCCATGTTATACCTCGGCTTTTGGGCTTACGACAGTGGAAGTTGCAGCATTGGTCTCAACGCTTGCTGCTGCCGGAATGGGAATAGGCGCTGATTCAAGTTGCTCAAGCTTTGCCTGTAAGGCCATTACTGTTTCCCTTAGCGCTTTAACATCATCCTCCAATGCCTGCTCGCGCTTCATCACAGTGCTAAATCCCCAGCCTCGGTCCTCTCGATACAAGGTCGCCCAAATCCATAAAAAAGGCCAAATTGCATGTAACGTGAATAAACTTACCCAGCCCGCAATATGCAATGCATCCTGCTGGGGATGATTGCGCTTTTTCGCAATTTCATAAGGGATATCGTGAATGGCAATCACGCCATAAAAAATCACCACTACGACAAAAAACAAAATACCTAAGGCAAAATAATCCAGAAACATGCTGAGCTCCCACTCCCTTCCCATTCCTTATTTCGGTAAAACATCCTTTACCAAAATCGCTCTTTGCCACACAGTGTCTTTCAATTTGAGACACCATATAGTTCTACACCAGAATGACAAATTCGCAACAAAACCATCCAAATAGCTTGATCAAAAACACAATGGTTTATTGCGATGCGACAAATGGCATCCAAGGAAAGGTGGCCAGTGTCGACAAATTACTATCGCCAAGATATGAATTATGGCTTGCCAAATACAGCAAGCGACGAGACTGGGATAGCTCAAAAGCCTAGGCCTTTATGTCTTGTATCGAAAAAAGGCTAGCGTGAGTGAGCAACGCGTAAAGTAAGCAAAGACGAGATTTGCAGATAGGTAATGTCAGCTTAGATTTCTATGGGGTTACTCCCGATGTAGAGGCGAGCAAACCAAGGCTGGATAACGATCTCACGGCTTCAGTCTGAGCATTAACCCAAGAATCACAACATCCAAGCGTTTGATTTAAAAGCTTTAACTTCAAGCGAGTTAGCATCGTTCTTGCCACTGACTTTCAACTAAATTGAACTCATAGTGGCTGTCATGGGGAGCGATATGAGCTTTTAATTTAAAGCTTTTGCCACCTGCCGCAATCCAGCACTTGGAGAACCATCCGATAAGCGCGTTGGTTGCAATCTGCCAAGGGTCAAGATCTTCATCCTTGTCGATATATTCCTCTTCAAACTCATCGGGATAGACATGGTCGATATCGAGCAAACTTGGATTGACTGGTGATGGGTATGCAGCCTTGCCATCGAGTTCCACAAAATACTCGATGTTATCTTTATCCATAAAAAATACCCGCACCGGGAATTGGGATGAAAAACGATCGACAAAGACTTCAAACGCCAGCGTGGCCACCTCTTGGGGATAATCATGCTCAATCAGTTGCTAAAGAATGGGCTGTAACTTATCGGTGAGCTTGGCTAAGTAGCCATCGACTTTTTCTGTAAACTCTTGCTCGAAACTCATCTCTATCCCTGCTTATCATGCTGTACAACACAAACGGCAAATATTACTCACACTAAAAACTTGCCATTAGAAACTGAAAAATAATCCATATCCACCAGCAAGTTAACATCGACTGTGATGATACCCAACTCTTTCCCCAACCAAAAGCCAACACTAAAATCTAAAGTCGCTTTATGGCGGATAAGAAGCGATACCCCATAAGCCGCCACATATAAATCAGCGATTACCAGCCCAATAGCTACTCATGGGCATTGACTGTGCGCCCCGCAGCCCATTGTCTTAGGGCATTAATCTTATCGCCCATCACGATGGATAAAGGTTTGGTTTTGGTCAGCTCTTCTAACAACATGTCTTGATCAAGCGTTCGCGCTAAACTGCGGGCGCTGTACATGGCGGCTATCACCGCCTGCTCGATTTCAGCCCCCGAAAACCCTTGGCTATGGCGCGAAAGCTGGGCAAGATCGAGCCGAGTCACATCGATACCACGGCGCTGGCAATGGATCAAGAAAATCGCCTTGCGTATGGCCTCATCGGGTAAATCGACAAAGAAGATTTCATCCATTCGCCCCTTTCGCATCAGCTCGGGCGGCAGGGCTTGAATATCGTTAGCGGTGGCGACCACAAACACCTCAGACTTACGCTCCGCCATCCAAGTTAATAGTGTGCCAAGAATGCGAGTCGAAGTGCCCTCATCACAGCTACTGCCGCTTAAGCCTTTCTCAATTTCATCAATCCATAGAATACAGGGCGACATCATATCGGCCAATTCGAGGGCATTGCGCAAGTTCTTTTCGGTTTCGCCTATGTATTTGTTATATAAGGCGCCCATATCGAGTCTGAGCAAGGGCCGCTGCCACACACCCGCCACCGCTTTGGCCGCAAGACTCTTGCCACTGCCCTGCACTCCGAGTAATAACACCCCCTTTGGCGCATCGGGTTGTACCGCAGCCTTGGCATCGGTGGTTACCTGCACCGCTGGCGCGCGCTGTTTTAACCATTTTTTGAGATTATGTAATCCGGCAATCTGCGAAAAATCACTGGTGTCGTACTCAAATTGCAATATGCCGTTAAGATCGAGCAACTGAAATTTAGCTTTGTTGATCAGGTCAACATCTGAGTGAGTAATGGCGCCATCATCCACAATCGCTTTATGAATCAATCGCCTGGCATCATCTAAGGTCACACCGCGCAGATTTTCCGCCAGTTTAATCACGGCTTTATCATCCACATTCAATGGCATGCCTTGGGTGCGCACTTTATCCACCTCAAGATAAATCAGGTTCTCAAGCTGCGAGGTACTCGGCAGGGTAAGCTGAAAATAGGCGCAGTAACGCTTAATTTCGGGCGGGATCTCAAAGGCATGACTCACTAGCACCAGCGTATGTTGCAGCGCATCGTATTCGAGGGCGATTTCTTTCAGCAGACGGACATTCTTTGGCGCATCAATCACAAAGGGGTGAAAATCACAGAGCACATAAATCCCCTGCTGAGTCGTCGCTTTAATCTGCCCTAGGATATCGCTAGGTTCAGTATTAAATTTCTGTGCAGGCATCGGCTTATCAACCCGCGTGAGCCCTTGGGTAATACTCCAAGTAAATAGCGGCTGATAGAGTACATTCGCGATTCGCTTAAGCATGTCAACAACACGATATTCTTCATAGGTTTCAATCACCACGATGGGCGTTTTAGAGCGTAGTACAGCGGTCAAATCGCGAATGTCTTGCATATCTTAAGTCCATAATCCGTTATGAAACCAAAAGTTAACATAAAACCAGCGAGTGAACAGGACTTTTACCATGCCAAGCACTAATCACCCTTAAATAGCTTGATCAAAAACACAGTTGTTAATTTCAGTCTCATGCTTTGCCGCCAATCGGGGTAGACTATGGCCCAAGAACGCCCCAAGGCGTCAATTATCCCAATATAAAAAGGTACCCACACCATGATAGGAACCCCCTACACCGAGGGCGCTCGACGCGCCATGTTGCTTGGCTGCGGTGAGCTAGGTAAAGAAGTCGCCATTGAGTTACAACGCTTAGGTGTTGAAGTGATAGGCGTTGATCGTTATCCCAACGCCCCCGCGATGCAAATAGCCCATCGCTCCCATGTGATCAATATGCTCGATGCCAAGGCCCTTCGCGCCGTTATTGAGCTAGAAAAGCCCCACTTAGTGATCCCCGAAATTGAAGCTATTGCCACTCAAACCCTAGTTGAGATGGAGGCCGAAGGCCTCAATGTGGTGCCGACCGCGCGCGCAACTAAGCTCACTATGGATAGAGAAGGCATTCGCCGCCTCGCCGCTGAAACCTTAGGTTTACCGACGTCGCCCTATTTCTTCTGCGACACTGAAACCGAATTTAATCAAGCGATTAGCAAAATTGGCGTGCCCTGCGTGGTAAAACCGGTGATGAGTTCATCGGGCAAGGGCCAAAGTGTTATCCGCGATACGGCTCAAAGCGCCAAAGCTTGGCAATACGCCCAAGAAGGCGGCCGCGCGGGCGGTGGTCGTGTTATCGTTGAAGGCTTTATCCCCTTCGATTACGAAATCACCCTATTAACCATTAGTGCAGTCAACGGTATCCACTTCTGCGCGCCAATTGGCCACAGACAAGAAGACGGCGACTACCGCGAGTCATGGCAACCTCAAGCCATGTCGGCCGACGTGCTAGCCAAATCCCAAGCGATCGCTAGCAAAGTAGTCGAAGCCCTCGGCGGTTACGGCTTATTTGGGGTCGAGCTATTTGTGAAGGGCAGTGATGTGTACTTCTCTGAAGTCTCGCCTCGTCCGCACGATACCGGCTTAGTCACTTTAATTAGCCAAGATTTATCCGAGTTTGCACTGCATGTCAGGGCGATTCTTGGCCTGCCGATCCCGAATATCCACCAACATGGCCCCAGCGCCTCGGCGGTAGTATTAGTGGAAGGCAAATCGAAAAACATTCGCTATCAAGGTCTTGCCGATGCCTTGGCAGCGGAGAATACTCAGCTCAGATTATTCGCTAAGCCTGAAATCGATGGTCGCCGCCGTTTAGGGGTTGCCCTCGCCCGCGATAAAGATATCGAAAGCGCAGTTAATAAAGCGCTGGATAGTGCATCTAAGGTAAAAGTGATTTTCTAGGCTTGAATGCTTAACGATTTGTCGCCAGTACCATGGCGACAATCACTGCGCCCAGCACTATTACTGGGCGCGTTATTAAGGCATTTTAGCCGAGTTAACCGCCATCTCTTATTCAGTCAAATTGATTTCGCGTCTAATGCAAAAGCCTGATGCAATCCAAGGTGGTTTTGAGGCATAGTAGCCCTCTATTTGGCACAATCCACGCTAGGCTTTTACTCTTATCCCATGGATTTACGTAGTCGTTATTCCACTCTCTTTCACTCTAAGCGCTTTCACTCTAGAAGCTTTCAGTCCAAGCACTTTGAGCCCAAGCACTCAAAATCCTTGCAAGCGATACATCGCACCCTTTTCCTTTTGCTCAGGTTATCCCAGTTACTGGCGTTATCCTTTGGCTTAGTTTTCCTTAATGCCTGTCAGCCTGCGAATCAAGATACACCGAGCATCAAAACAGCCACCACCGCCCCGCGTGAATTAACCCAAGAGGTATATGTGTGGCAGCGGCAATGGCGCGATGCCAATCAAAGCGCCTTGGTCGAAAGCCAAAACACCTTTAATGGCGTTCGCATCCTAGCATTGCAAGCCCATCCCAAACCCAATGGCGCGGATATCTGGTTTGAAGTGCAGGTCAACCATACCTGGTTACAGGCCGATCCTCGCCCTAAAGTGGCGGTGATAAGATTAGATGGCCAACTAACGCGCCTTAATAATCGCGAAGCTCTCCAAAAAATCCTCGCGCTCATTCAAGACTGGCAGGCAAAGGGCACAAGGCTTGCGGGAATTGAAATCGACCACGATAGCGCCAGCAGTAAACTCGCGGCCTATAACGCTTTTTTACGCGAGTTAAAAAGCCAATTACCCCACTCGCTAAAACTCAGTATTACTTCATTGCCCGCTTGGATGAGCAGCTCGGAGTTTCCGGCGTTGTTTGACAATATCGATGAGCTGGTACTGCAAATTCACAGTGTTAGCGACCCACGTTTAGGGCTGTTCGACGCCACTCAAGGTTGGCAATGGGTCGAGCAACTTTCACGGTTAGCTAAGGTGCCCTATCTCATCGCCCTGCCCTCCTACGGCTCGGCGGTGTATAGCACGGCAGCGGGTTATCGAGTGGAGAGTGAAGTGCCGATGCAAATGCCATTGGCAGACACTGCATCTTCGCAGCATCTCGCGCGGCAGGAGTTGATGGCCGATCCACTGGTGTTGCAGTCCTTTGTTAAAAAACTGCATACCTTTGCTGACACAAAACTTAAGGGGATAATTTGGTTTAGATTACCTCTCGAAGGGGATAAACGGGTGTGGCCACTCTCGACCCTGATTGCCGTCGCCAAGCAGCAACCGCTCGCAGCGCACATTGAGCTAGAAATCTTAAGCCAGGCTAATACCGGGTCAGCCCAACATGAGGCGCCGGGAAGCCGCTTATTTCAACTGGTATTAGTCAATAAGGGCAATCTTGCGGGCAAGTTGCCGGGCCAGTTGTCCCTAGCGGCGCAGGCGTGCAGCGGGTATGATGCCCAAAACGGTTATCAAGCCAAATTAACCCAAGGAATATTAGTGTGGCAGTTACCGCAAGCCACCTCAACGGAGCGCGCAGCCGCACCAACCTCCACGCAGTTTGCGCCGAATTTAATCTCAGCGGTCGAGCTAAGCCCAAATGGACGCAGAGTCATAGGCTGGGCACGTTGTGAGTCATTACATTTACAGGGAATTTATGCGCCATAAGTCAAATTCATTGCCAGCGAAGGCTATTCCACGCTGGAAAACCAAATTAAAACAAACCAGCCTGATTGGGTTAAGTCTCTTCTCCCCTGTGCTATTAGCCTGTGGCCCCGACTTCCCATTACAGTTGACTCAAGACAGGCAAAATAACCTAAGTTATTTACCGCAAACCAGTTTTAGCCAGCAGCTAAGCGGTTTAGCCAAACCACTGGCTTGGCAGTTTCAGGGGGCGCCAGCGGCGCAGGAGTATCTTTGGGATGAGGTGCATAGTCGCTATCTTTCTCAAACCCGCGCTTATGAAAACAGTGAGTTATCCGAGGCTCAACTTGCGCAAGTTAATAGCCTGCGTGATGCGCAAAGCTTGGCTGAGGCCGAACAAATCGCCGCGCAGTTAAAAGAGAGCTTAGCGCCCGCCTTAACGTGGTACAGCCTTGGCGCCATGGCGTTTGATGCCAAAGAGTACGATAAAGCCAGCGATTACTTTAAAAAGGTCATCGCCCTACCTGAGACTGAGCGTGCGGGTCGCAGCCTGTGGGCGCTGTATAGCTTGTCTCGTATCGAGCTGATAAAGAGCAAAACCGCCAACGATAATAGCCATTTTGTTCAAGCCAATGCTTACTTGCAGCAACTACAAACTGAGGTGACTCAAGGCGCCGCCGATCCGCTGCGCTTGAGCTTAGCCGGCCTTGGCGAACAGGCTTATATTCTGTTGCATCAAGGCCAAGCTCAAATTGAAGTCACACGCGGGGAATATGAACCGCCAAAAATTGATGTGGCCTTAAATCCCGCTACGCTGGATAAGATTATTGAGCTATATGCCACTCAATCGGCCGAGGGCGACAGCAGTGGCTATGATTCGTTATTGATGTTAAGCCGCACACTAATGGCAAAAAATCTCTTAGAGTTAAAACCCTTATTGCAGCAGCCTAGCGTGCAGCAACTGCTTATCGCCTACTGGCAGAGCAGCGCCAATGACTTCGCCTTTGATGGACAGCTTACAGAAATGGGGCAACAGGTCGCTAAGATCCTGACCATCTTCCCAACCGACGGCCTCATGCTGAGCCAAGGCGATAAGTTAGCCGCGATTTACTATCAGTTGGGCGACTATGCCAGTGCCGAGCGCCTCATTGCCCTCGCTAAACCCAGCGGACTCACTTGGTGGCTCACGGCAAAATTAATGATGCAAAAGGGTGATCAAGCCCAAGCCGCTAAGGCCTATGCCGAAGCGGTGCGCCATTTCCCAACAGATATGAACGCCGCTACGGCAACTACCAGCCAACAGGATGCCCAACAACAGGCTATTGAAGCCGATGCAGAGCAAGCCACCTATTGCCGTATTCGCGCCGAGCAGGGCGTGCTATCCCTTGAGCGGGGCGAATATGTCGATGCCCTAAACCAACTGTTCGCCAGTGGTGATGAGTATTGGCAGGATATCGCCTACGTAGCCGAGCGCGTGCTCACCACCGCCGAGCTTAAGCTGTTTATCGACGAGCATGTGCCGGTAATGAACTTCGAGTATCCCAAGGACAGCGATTGGTACGACAGTGTCGAGCCACTAAACAATCGCCTGCGTTACTTACTGGGTCGTCGCTTACTGCGTGAAGGCGCGATTGCCGAAGCTCCTGCTTATTTCAGTAATCCCACACTCAATACTAACGTGCAAGACTATGGCAAGGCACTGACCACAGCCAAGAGTAGCAAGGGCATTGAGAGTGCCCGCGCCTATTGGACTGCCGCAGAACTCGCGCGTCATCAAGGCATGGAAATCTTAGGCTTTGAATTAGCGCCGGATTATTCGATTTACGCCGGGATGTTCGACTTAAGAGATTGGTATGCTGCGGATAAGCTCAGCGATAAAGAGCAGCAACGCATCAGCGCCAGCCAAGCGATTCCCGATAAACGTTTCCACTATCGCTACCAAGCTGCCGAGCTAGCAAGCAAGGCCGCCGATCTCGTGCCCCACAACAGCCAAGCCTATGCAGCGCTATTATGCCAAGCCACAGGATGGGTGTTATATCGCGATGATGAACTCGCCCAACGCTACTATAAAAAATACGTCGCCAACGGCCCCTTTGTGCCTTGGGCCGAGAATTTTGGTACGCAGTGTGAAACCCCAGACTTTGACCGCGCCGTCGAACGGGAAAAAGCCAACCAAATCGCCGAGTGGAATGCGATTTACCACAAACTGAAAAAGCCTGTGGCCGTTAGCGTTGCCATCATCGCCGCCCTACTCGGCGCTTACGCGTGGCGCAGAAGAAAGCGTAAACAGTAAAAACACAAAGCGCCTTTCTTATATTCCCAAAGAAAGGCGCTAAAGCTAACAGCCTGATAATTTGTCATTAGGTATGCAGGAGGAATTGTCACTGTTTCCCCAGTGACACGCCGTGAATATGTCCCTATAGGCTCGACGGCGGCATCTGCAACACATGGAAGTGTAAATGCCGCGTTCACATGGATGTGAAAGAGCGGCCATGCCGCCAACGGTAACAGTTGCAACAATGCCAACCCTAACTATCCCTCTAGCTGCTCGTTCAGCTAAAAAGATATTGCCCCATTTCGTGTTTCGCCTCGTTAGCTCAACCGAAAATTCTCACTCCTGCTGCCATACAAATTTTTATCTATTTGCCTATGTTTTGCCTTACCAGAAATCGACATAACAATGTATGGGTATACAGTCATATTTAAATTTAGGTATTTTTGTATGATTTTAAGACAAGAGCATTGCGCACCAATTCCATCTGAAACAAGAAAAACTCTATAAAATCAATTGACTATAGAGGTTGAGTTTTAGTTAATAGGTTTGAAAAACGCGCATGCGCGTTTTTCCAGATGGTATATTTAATAGAATGCTGATAAGTTCTTTGCATACAGATAGTTAACTGTGCGCGTTTTCACTGGTCTAACGAGGTAAACGCGCATGCGCATGAATAAAATGTTATGAACTTAAAAAGGATTGAGCATGTCCAATAAAATGGAAGCTAATGAACTAGAAAGCTTAGACGTTAATGGCGTCGGTCACGTTACTTCGGGCATGCAACTAGAACACCCAGTTTTTGGTTTGGGCCAAGTAGAAGCAATCTTTAAGTTTGTTAAATCCGGCGAAGTAACAATACGAATAAATTTCGAAAAGCATGGTTCAAAAGCATTGGCGCCAGAGTATGCAAATCTCTCATTACCAAAACCTAAAACACAAAAATCCTCACTCATCTCTAAGCTATTTGGGCGGGATAGATAAATGCATAACAAGGCGTTCAACCGGACAGCAAACAGTCGCTTCGTTTTGCGCATGGGCTGCGCCCATTTTATGCGCTCAACTACGCTTTGTGTTTGCTGCCAGTTAACTTGGTGTTATGCATAGAAGCAGAGTATGGAAATAATCTACACGTTAATACAAGAAAATCCTCAGTTTTATGCTTGGGCATTCGGGGTTATTAATATTCTGTGGGGTGTCTTCCTCTATTTTAATAAACAATCACACGAGAGAAAGCTTAAGCACCTAGAGCAGGATATAAAATATGGCTTTGATCGACGCTTAAAAATATTTGACCTAAAAGCGACTCAGTATAGCCAGTATGTAACTGATTTAGATTCACTTGGGAAAAAGAACCAAGTTGAAATCCCTGCTAAAATGCAACCAATCTTTCAAACATACTTTACTGAGTACTTAAGCGCTTCGGAATCGGGAGATTCCCAAAGAGTAAACGAAGTCATAACGTGGTTTAGCTCTGAGATTCAATCATTGATGAATGAGGGGCTCAAAGACGTAATGAAGCTTAAATATGAATCCAACCGCCTAAAGCTTATTGCAACAGATGAAATGCTAGTTACTTTCGAAGCAATTGAAAATTTAAATCAACAAATATTTGATATCACCAATGAATACATGACTAATTTTACCGACATCGTGAAAAATCAAAAAGAGGAAGAGACAGCTTTGTTTCAATCTAAAGCGGCCAGCCTAGGTGAAGAGTTACAGAAATATTCACGACAGCTACTATCTCAAATGCGCAAGGAAATTATAGAGATCTAATGCATAACAAAGCTGTCATAGGGACATTTTTTGCTTCGTTCCGTTTTGGGGTGGCTTCGCCATTTTACCCCAAAACTCCACTACACAAAAAATGCCCCATACAGCGGCGTTATCTCCATAGAAATTTTAATCCGAAACTCAATAATTAGAGTTGGGAATCTAACATGCTTTTGTCCCAAAAGCGTGCTATGTATTTCTTTAAAACTTACAGATTACGCCGATGCTAAATAGGTGAGCCATGGAGGTTTGCGAGACGACCGTCCGCCCCATGGACGGGGCGGTCGAGCATCCAAGGACGGACTTGCTGCGTGTCGGTGAGCGAATGCCATGGCGCACCTATCAGTTGGTGCCAACATTTTTAACTACCTACGATCCCTGCATAATTTACGCTGGAGTAGCAGCCTATTCCCTTTAAACAGGAACAAGCTAACCCATAAGCCTTAGGGATTCACCCAATTCACTCGATCGCCAGCTAAATAAGCGCTGAGATTTGCCGTCGCGATATTGAGTAGGTTTTGACGCGCCTCTTTGGTTGCCCAAGCATTGTGTGGGCTGATACTGATATTGGGCGCTGTTAGTAGCGGATTATCCGCGCTCGGTGGTTCGGTTGAGAGAACATCGACGCCGGCAAAGACTTTGCCCTGCGTTAATGCGGCCGCCAGCGCCGCCTCATCGATTAAGCCGCCGCGTGCGGTGTTGATCAGTAGCGCCTGCGGCTTCATTAATTCAAGGGTTTGGGCATTAATCAGCTCGGTGGTTTCAGGGGTAAGTGGACAGTGGAGCGAGAGAATATCGGACTCCTTAAATACCGTATCGCGGGATGTCCAACTCACGCCTTGAGGCAAATCGCTAGGTTCAGTGCGGGTATTTACTAATACCTTCATGCCGAAAGCTAAAGCGAGTTTAGCCACCTGCTGACCAATATCCCCATAACCAATTAAGCCTAAGGTTTTGCCTTTGAGGGATTGCAGCGGCATTAAGGTAAAACAAAAGTCACTGCAATTGCTCCATTGCCCTGCGGCAACGGCTTGATGGTGCGCCGCAACCGCTTGCGTGTGATGCAAAATATGGGCAAACACCATTTGTGCGACGGCATCGGGACCATAGGCGGGCACGTTGGTAACCACTATGCCTAACTCTTTTGCGGCGGCAAGATCTACCACGTTAGTGCCGGTGGCGAGCACGCCGATATATTTAAGCTTAGGCAGTTGGGCTAAGGTGTTGGCATCGAGGGGCGTCTTGTTGGTGAGCACGATCTCCGCATCCTGAGCACGGGGGATAATCTCCGCCGAGGGCGTGCGGGCAAAACAGCTAAATTCCCCTAATGCGCTGACCGCTTGCCAGGTTAAATCCCCTGGATTTAAGGTTTCACCATCGAGTACGACTATTTTCATCTTTACCTCTTAACTGCGTTTGCGCCTTGCCCATAAAGCAGGAAAATTAAAAACTGAGTTTGACCCCAAGATTGGCTTGCACTTGCCACATTACATCCGATGTGACATGCCATAAGCATTGGTCTTCATTACAAAAAAGTGAGGTGTCACTGTCAATAAAGGTCGCGTAGCCACGCAGATCCGCAAACAACGCAAAGTTTTGCATCATACGATATTCGACGCCACCACCAATGCCCATGGAAAAACGGGTTTCCGTTGACCAATCATCGGGCATCATCCGAGTCACCCCGGCACTGGCGGTAATGTAGGGCTGAAAATCGCCACTTGGGAAGAATAAAGTGCCGCCAAGGTGGATATAGTCCACATCTAAGGAGGCGACTAAGTCTGGGGTAAACAGGCCACCGCTTTTCAACTCGGAGGATTGGCGACTGTAAAGCAGGTAAATATTGCCGGGATCGTTAGTGCCAATCCCTAACATGAGGCCGTAATGGCTCGCCTCTTCGATACCCACACTCTGCTTATTATTGGTTTCAGCGTTGTTAGCATCGAGTTCATTGATATCGAACGAGCTGCCGCCAAAGCTGTAACCACCGTAGGGGGCGACAAACAGCTCGGGTTCGGCATAGGTTGGTAATGCGAGGGTTAGAGGTAATAAACCTGCAATCACACTTAATCGGTTAACGTATTTCATCTTAATCCCTTATCTATCGTTATTATTCCTTGCGTAGACAACGTTAACCGAAGCATTAGCGCATGCCGCGCTCCGATTTCACTCTGTCGTACGCAGCTTGGATATCCTGCGCCTTACGATTGGCAATTTCCATCATCTCGGGTGGTAACCCCTTAGCAACCAATTTATCGGGATGATGTTCGTTCATCAACTTACGATAAGCCCGCTTGACCTCTTGATCCGTTGCCTCGGCATTAATGCCGAGCAAATGATAGGCGTCGGTAATCGAGGTTTTATTTCCATTAGAGGTCTGGTGAAAACGATATTCCGCTTGCCAACGTTTAAGTAATTCATCGAGTTGCCCACGACCATAACCTAACTCTTGGGCCACCGTCATCAGAATTGCATGTTCTGCGGCATCGAGCTCACCGTCCGATAGGGCGGTTTGAATTTGGATCTCGATAAACATTTGCACCAGTTCTTGGCGGCCTTGGGTCACGGCGCGAAAGGCTTGCAGGCTGCTACGCAGGTCAAAGTCAGGCTCTTTACCCTCACGGAACGCCTGCTGCGCCTCTTTACGGGCTTCACCCGTTAAGCGCATCTGATCCATCAACATAGTCGCGATACGAATATCGGTTTCAGTCACTCGACCCGACGCCTTGGCCACATGACCCATTACGGCGAAGGTGGTGTTAAAGAATATCCCCTGTCGATTCTTGGCTTGACCTAAGATCTGACTAAAACTGGCGCCACCACCGGCGCGCTTGTCGTAGAGATGCCCAAGCCATAAGCCCAGTAGCGCACCGAAAATACGGCCAAACATAAACCCGATAACAAATCCAAAAAACTTACCCCAAAGGCGCATCTTAATTCCCAATTTGATAATTTATTCAGTCACTCAATCGACATCGCGAGTGAAACCGTTAAGTCAGGGCGCTAAACATTAGGCGATATGCCATTACGCTAGCGCTGACTCTAATGCTTGCAGACGCGCAATCGTCCCAACATCGCACCAGAGTCCATTAAAGTGTGCCCCGGTGATCAGGCCATCGGCCATTTTAGCCCGCAGCAAAGGCCCAAGGGCAAAGGCACCATTCGGCGTGCCATCAAATAATGATGGGCGATATAAGCCCATGCCAGAGAAAGTGTATTTTTGCTCACCCAGCTCACGTACAAGGCCCTGCTCCAAGGCAAAGTCACCGTTAGGATGTTGCTCGGGATTCGGCACCAACCACAAATGCGCCAGAGCTGTATCCGCTAGGGGGACAATCGTCGGCAAAGCATCGATAAACACATCACCATTTAGCACTAAAAACGGTGCATCCGAGTCGCCATCCGTTATCAGCAGAGGCAAGGCTTGTTTAATTCCGCCACCGGTCTCGAGTGCCGATGCTTCGGCGCTATATTGGATCTTGACCCCAAAGGCATGACCATCCCCTAAGGTTTCGACAAGCTTATGCCCAAGCCAAGCGTGATTTATCACGATATCCACGATACCCGCCGCCGCTAACTTCTCGATATGGTACACAATCAGCGGTTTACCTAACACCGGTACTAGGGGTTTTGGTAAAGAGTCAGTCAATGGGCGTAAACGCTCTCCTCTGCCTGCCGCCAGGATCATCGCCTTCATTGCTTGTCTCCCTGCTGAGTATCCTTTCCCTTGGCTGCAAACGCAGGCACAACACGCGATTGCACCCAAGCGGAAAACGGTGCCAACTCAGGATAAACACTGGCAATATCCACAATGTAGGACAAGGTTAACGGAATATCGGCCATATAGGCGGGCTTGTTATCACGATAGTGTAAACGGGCAAAAATCCCTGCGGCCTTGATATGGCGCTGCAGCCCCATTAAATCAAACCAAGTTTGGTACTGGGTAAAGGATGTCTGCGCCGGGATTTGCCCTAACTCAAGCACTTGCTGATAATGCAGCTGCATTAATTCCAGCACCATGGTTTGCGGCCAACGGATATAGCAATCCCGCAGTAAAGACACAGCATCGTAGGTCACAGGGCCTAACACCGCATCTTGGAAATCAATCACGCACAACTCGCCATCTTTAAGCATCAAGTTACGGCTATGGAAATCCCGGTGCATCCCCACCTTTGGCTGAGCGAGGGCATTTTCCACTAATAGGTCAAAGCTTTCTTCTATAAGCGAGCGTTCCACATGGCTAAGTTCGAGCTGTAAATGCCTCTCTAACAGCCACTCAGTAAAGATCCCCAGCTCGCGACGCACAAACGCCTCATCATATAAAGGCAAGGGCTGCGTGTTGCCTGTGACAGGATCAAAGCTCTCAACCACTGAGGCGACTTGAGGCAATAATGCCAATGCGCGGCGGTAATAATCGGCGACATTATCGTCCGTAAGTACAGACAATAACTGGGTATCCCCCAGATCGCTCAGAAGCATAAAACCTTGCTCGGCATCGGTAGTAATCACTTTTGGAACTGTCAGTCCCGCCGCAGCATAGCTACTGGCGAGGGCGATAAAAGGCGCGATAGGCACTAAGGCGGGCGGAGAATCGGCGACAATATAGCTAGCATCACGCGCAACGACGCGGAAATAGCGTCTAAAACTAGCATCACCCGAAATCAATATCGGGGTCACATCATAGGAAAAATAACGGTTCAGCCACTGATTAAGGGAAATAAATCTCGGATCGGATAAAGTCATTTCATGGCTCTTATAGAAAAATTGCTTTATTATAGCTGGCATATAATTTGGAAACAGCTAAGAAATTGAGAGATTTATTTGCTGCGTTGCACTTGTAGTTTGCAACTTTCCCCGTCGATACTTGTCCAGACTAAGAAATCATTATTATTGACCTAAGATGCAGATCCGTTACCTTCTGGCCTTGAGCCTGTTACCTAAATTAGTCCTGGCAGACGAATCTCCCGCAACCTTAGCATCACAATGCCTAATCGAACCGCCAGTACCTCGTATCGTATCTCAACCGGGGTTGAGTGCGGCTGAACAAGCAAAAATTCGAATAGCTTCAGACCGCTCAAAAGCTGAAATGGGTAAGCAAGCGATTTTTACCGGTGATGTGGTCTTCAGCCAAGGCGATAGACACATCGCTGCCGATGAAGCCATCCTCGATCAAGCCACAGAACAATTTGATGCTAATGGCAACTTAGTCTTCCAAGACAGCAATTTTACCGTTACCGCAGACTCGCTACAGGCGCAAATGCGCAGCAATCGTGCCACCCTCAAAGGCGCACAGTATTGGCTGCACGGGCAACAGGTGCACGGTGATGCAGAAAAACTGCAAATCACCATAAACAACAACCTGATTTTAACCAATACGAACTTTACCACCTGTCCGCCTGACAACGTCTCTTGGTTGCTTGAAGCCGAAAAAATTAAGATCAACAGCGAAGAAGAATGGGGCGAGATCTGGAATGCCAAGCTGCGAGTGGCCGATATTCCGGTGTTCTACATCCCTTATATGACGGTTCCGGTTTCAGACAAACGTAAAACAGGCTTCCTCTATCCAAGCTTTAGCACCAGCACCACCAACGGTTTTGAGGTGTCAGCGCCCTACTATTGGAATATTGCACCGGAATACGACCTGACATTTACGCCAAACTATATGACTAACCGCGGGTTATTCACTAAAACTGAGTTTCGTTATCTCGCGGGTGAAGCTCAAAATGGCCGTTTGAATTTTGAATATCTAGGCAGTGATCGAATGATCGGCGGCAGCCCAAATCGTTACCTGTATAACTGGCAACACCAGGGAGCTATCGATAAAAACTGGCGAGTATTGACTAACTTTACTGAAGTTTCGGATAACAACTATTTCAACGACTTAAAGTCTGATGTTAACCGTGCGACCGATAACCAATTATCACGGATTGGCGAAGTCAGTTACTTCGAACGTGATTGGGATATCAGCACTCGGGTGCAGGATATTAAAGTTCTGGGCGAAGATGAAAAGCCATACCAAGTGATGCCACAGGTTAACTTTAACTACCGTGCCGCCGACTTTTGGAACAACTTGGACTTTGGTTTTAACTCCGAGCTGACCAATTTTGCCCACCAAGATGACGATGTAAACACGGCAACCCGTTTGCATATGGCACCCAGCCTAACACTGCCAATCCATGGTCCTTCAGGCTCACTGACGAGCCAATTAAAGTTAATGCAAACTAACTATTGGCAGGACAAAAATAACACTAAATTTGATACCTTAGATGACACTGTAAGCCGTACCATTCCTCAGGTGCGTATCAACGGACAAATCAACTTCGAACGTTTTACCGAAATATTTGAGCAAAATTATCGCCAAACACTCGAACCTCAATTCCAGTATCTGTATGTAGGTTATGAGGATCAACGGGGCATTGGTATTTACGATACCGCCCAATTGCAGGACGACTACTTTGGTCTATTCCGGGATCGCCGCTTCTCTGGCCTTGACCGTATCGCCGATGCCAACCAAGTGACTCTTGGTATTACAACTCGTTTCTTCGATGACCATAACCAAGAAGCGACCAAATTCAGTCTCGGACAAATCTTCTATCTTCAAGACAGTAAGCTAGGCTATGAAGATAATATTTTTGAGCAAAATCAATCAACTTCAGTATTGGCGGCCGAGTTAGATACTCGTTTAAGCCAAGACTGGTATTTAGGCGCGGCCATTCAGTACGATACCAACACCAGTGACAATAAGAAGACCGAAGTCACCTTAGACTTCCGTCCTGAAGCCAACAAACTACTGCAATTAAGCTATCGTTATGTACCCGATCTACTGAACTCCAACACTAACGATTTGGTTAATATCTCCCAAGCAGGTGTTCGCGGAGCTTGGCCTATCAATGACAGCCTCTATTTTGTTGGCAACTGGTACTATGACCTCAACGAGAGTCGTAGCATAGAAACCTATACAGGTTTCCAATATGAATCATGCTGTTATGCAATCCGCCTCAGTTATCACTATCGCATTAAAACCAACTACGATGACAACATCGGCTCAGCCATTATCGATGAGCGCGAGCAATTTGAGCGTGGTGTGTACCTCAACTTAGTCATCAAAGGGCTCGGTGGTTCTGGTCCATTAGGTGTAACGGATATGCTCAATGATGGTCTGTTTAACTACAGAAAACCGCTTTATCTGAGGAATTAGCAAAGAATTGTGGTAGATTGCTGAACCTCAACAAGGACTGAGAGTCCAAACAAGTTAATGAAAGCTGTGCGTTCACCCAATAACTGAATTGAGTGGCGCATCTTTTAAGAGTTACCAACAAAAGAACATTTAGGCAACTCACTGTAATTTCGATATAAATGGTAAAGTTAACTTAAATAAGCCGTCGAATCTGACCTTAGAACGTGCCAAGGATTTTGTGGATGAAACCCAGTAAACATCTGATTTTTGCTTTATTTGCACTCGCTATCAGCCAGCCAACCATGGCAGCTCCCCAGCCACTCGACCGTGTTGCCGTTCAAATCAACGACGGTATTGTGCTCGAAAGTGAAATCACCAATATGATTGACACGGTTAAAGCCAATGCTAAGGCCGCGAATCAATCGTTACCCTCCGACAGTGCACTGCGCACCCAGGTTATCGAGCGATTAATTTTGACTCGTCTGCAATTACAAATGGCGGATCGCATTGGTCTACATATTGGTGACCTACAGTTAGACCAAGCAATTGAAAACATTGCGCGCGAACAAAAAATGACCGTGGCGCAAATGCAGCAAAAAATTGAGAGCGAAGGCTTAAGCTTCGGCCAATACCGTGAGCAACTGCGTGAAGAAATCACCTTAGGTGAAATCCAACGTATTCAAGTACAACGCCGTATCCAAGTTTCACCACAGGAAATCACTGGCCTAGTGAAACTGATCCAAGAGCAAGGCATGAAGGACGTCGAATACCAAATCGGCCATATCCTTATTGATGTACCCAATAATCCCACCAGTGAACAACTCGAAGCGTCAAGCAAACGCGCCAATGCCGTGCTTGAACGTTTAAAGAGTGGTGAGGATTTCCGCCGTACCGCTATCGCCTCTTCATCTGGCCCTAAAGCACTTGAAGGCGGTATTTGGGATTACATGAACATCAACGAGATGCCAACCCTGTTTGCAGAAGTCATTAATGGCGCCAAAAAAGGCGATATTATCGGCCCAATTAAAAGCGGTGCTGGCTTCCATATCATCAAGATTATGGATGCTCGTGGTTTACAAACCAAAGAAATTGAAGAAGTGAGAGCGCGTCATATCCTGCTCAAGCCATCGCCAATTCTGTCGGAAGATCGCGCTAAGGCCATGTTGGAGCAATTCCTGAAGCAAATTCGTTCAGGCGAAGCTAAATTCGAAGATTTAGCCCGTCAATACTCTGAAGATCCGGGTTCAGCGACTAAGGGGGGCGAGTTAGGTTGGGCAGAGCCAGGTATTTATGTGCCAGAATTTGCGCAGACACTTAATAGTTTAAGCCCTGATCAGATCAGTGAGCCTTTCCGTACTACCCACGGCTGGCATATCACTCAGTTAGAAGAGCGTAGAAAAACCGATGCCACGGATCAATTTAATACTAACCGTGCGCACCAACTGATTTTCCGTCGCAAATTTAACGAAGAACTGCAAAACTGGCTAGACGAAATGCGTGCCGACGCATACATTGAAGTCTTTCAGCCTGAGTCTAATCGAGGTTAAGGTAAATTGACCACTAAACGTATTGCCGTTACCCCCGGAGAACCTGCGGGTATCGGCCCCGATTTAGTCGTGCAACTGGCTCAGCAGGCTTGGCCTGCTGAGTTAGTCGTTTGTGCGGATCCTGAATTATTAGCCAGCCGGGCTAAACGACTTGGCCTTCATGTTACCTTTCGCCCCTATTTGCCAGATCAGGCCCCAAAACCTCAAGCAGCAGGTACGCTGACAATAGCCCCCTTCAAGCTCGTCACTGAAGCCGTTTGTGGGCAACTTGATGAGCAAAATAGTGCCTATGTGGTTGAGACTCTGCGTTACGCGGGTGAAAAAAACATGAGTGGCGAGTTTGATGCCGTTGTCACCGGCCCAGTGCATAAGGGGATCATCAATCAAGCAGGGATTTCCTTTAGTGGTCACACCGAGTTTTTTGCCCATCAGGCTAACTGCCCCGATGTAGTGATGATGTTAGCAACTCAAGGTTTACAAGTGGCACTGGTGACCACTCATATTCCACTGGCTTATGTTGCTAAAGCTATTACACGCCAACGCTTACATCATATTATCAAGATTTTACACGCTGACCTTATCAGCAAGTTTGCCATTGCTTCGCCCAAGATTTATGTCTGTGGCTTAAATCCCCATGCGGGTGAAGATGGACATTTAGGGCGTGAAGAGATCGATGTGATTATTCCCGCTCTCAATGAACTACGTAATGAGTTTCAAATGAACATTGTCGGCCCCCTCCCTGCCGATACCCTGTTCCAACCTAAATATTTACAGGACGCGGATGTCGTCTTGGCCATGTACCATGACCAAGGTCTACCCGTTCTAAAGTCACAAGGATTTGGCAAATCGGTAAACATTACCTTGGGTTTACCTTATATCCGTACCTCGGTTGACCATGGTACGGCGCTCGATCTTGCGGGAACTGGCAAAGCCGATATCGGCAGTTTTGTCTGCGCCTTGAATAAAGCCATTGAGTTATCCTCAAAAAACTAAACGATTAGATATTAATGAGTAGCAAAGTACATTTAGGCCACACGGCCAGAAAGCGTTTCGGACAAAACTTCTTAACTGATAACAATGTGATTAACCGCATTGTGGGTGCGATCGCCCCCGATAACGACCATGTAATGGTAGAGATCGGCCCAGGCCTTGGCGCTTTAACGGAGCCAGTCGCCTCCTCGATAGACAATCTCACCGTAGTGGAGTTAGACCGCGATTTGGTTGAGCGCTTGCAGCATCACCCAGTACTTAAGGATAAGCTCACCATTCATCAGGGCGATGCATTGCAGTTTGATTTTAGTCAGTTGGTTGTCCCAGGTAAAAAACTCAAAGTTTTTGGTAACTTACCTTACAATATTTCAACTCCGTTAATGTTCCATCTGTTCGAGTTTGCCGAACTGATTGAAACCATGCACTTTATGTTGCAGAAGGAAGTAGTACTGCGTTTATCTGCAAGTCCAGGCACGAAAGCCTATGGCAGATTAACGGTTATGGCACAATATTTTTGCCAAGTGGTCCCCGTACTCGAAGTACCACCCCATAGCTTTGCGCCGCCACCGAAAGTGGATTCTGCGGTAGTGCGCCTTTTGCCCTATGCTGAAAAACCCTTCCCCTGTAAAGATGTGAATGTGCTACGCCAGCTATGTACCACAGCATTCAATATGCGCCGCAAAACACTGCGTAATAACCTCAAACAAGTGTTAAGTGATGAAGAGTTCGAACAGTTAGGTATCGATCACAACCTGCGTCCAGAACAAATCTCCGTTGAACAATATGTTGCAATGGCGAATATGGTATGTGATAAGCAGGCTTAAGCAGTTAAGTTTGATGGGCACTTAGGTGCCCAATATCATTGTAGGAACTCACATGAGCGTATTGGATAACTCTATCCGAGTCGAAGTCAAAACCGAGTATATTGAACAACAATCCTCGCCAGAGGATCAGAAATACCTCTTTAGCTACACTATCACCATTATTAACCTCGGTGAGCAGACCGCAAAACTCGAAACCCGTCACTGGATCATTACCGACGCGAACGGCAAAATGACTGAAGTACAAGGTGCAGGAGTCGTCGGCGAAACCCCAAGCATTCCACCCAATACCGCCTACCAATATACCAGTGGCACAGTACTCGATACGCCTCTTGGCATTATGTATGGTACTTATGGTATGGTCAGCGAATCTGGCGAACGTTTTAAGGCAACCATTAAGCCCTTCCGTTTAGCGACCCCTGGTTTATTACACTGATTTAATTTAAGAAAGGATACTGTGGCCCATTATTTTGTTGGTGATGTCCAAGGCTGTTTTGCCGAACTCCAAAAATTACTTGCTAAGGTCGACTTTAATCCATCCCGCGATGAACTGTGGGCGGTGGGTGATCTTGTCGCTAGAGGCCCAGATTCATTAGCGACACTGCGCTTTTTTCAATCTCTAGGTGATGCGGGTAAAACGGTTCTAGGGAACCACGATCTGCATTTACTGGCCCTGCATGGCAAACTTAAGCGGGATAAACCCAGTGATAACCTCACACCACTATTAAACGCACCGGATATTTCGAGCCTTATCGACTGGCTTAGGCAGCAACCCCTAATGCGAGAGTTGCCAGAACATAACGTCATCATGACCCATGCTGGCGTGCCACCGCAATGGTCATTAGAACAATTAAAGCAAGAATCCCAACTAGTTAGCCAAGCCCTACAGCAAAATGATTATCTCGATGCTCTCATTCGCCAAATGTATACCGACACCGCAGAACGTTGGGACCCAAGTGCTATTGGTATAAATCGGCTGCGATTTTGTATTAATGCGTTGACCCGCATGCGTTATTTGTATATCGATGGTCATTTGGATTTTGATTGTAAACAGCCACCAGAAAATTGCAGTAATCCACAGCTTCGCCCGTGGTTTGAATTTACGTCGGCGTTACGCCAAAGTCACACCTTAGTGTTTGGACATTGGGCTGCATTGATGGGAAAAGTGAAAGATCCTAAGTTAAAAGCACTCGATACAGGCTGTTGCTGGGGAGAACACCTCACCCTATGGCATCTTGAAAAAGACCAAAAAATTACCCAAAAAAAGTTAAAAAAGAGTTAAACTAACCTTAACTTTGGTCGATAAACGACAGTGCGTCTAAGCCCTGAATTTAATAATCTTTTCATTCGGAATAATATAATAATAACCGGAGTATCCTATGAAAGTTAATGTAGCCACCCGAGTCATTGGCGGGTTTAGCATAGTCACGCTTTTACTTGTGTTGTTAGGATTTACCTCTTACCTGACAAACATTAGCCTCAAAGATAGTTCGGCGATGATGCAAGAACTCAGCCTGCCAGCCCTAAAGTCGACCAATCATTTAACCGAGTCCCTGAGTGAGCAACAGCGTCAAGTATTAATCGCTTACCATGCCCCAAAATCCCGGCTCATTCCCGATATCCGTAAAGTATTTAACGACCATAGCGCCCAGTTTAAAAATGAGATCAGCAATCTCAACCAGCTTGTTCAAAAGCAAAACAACTTGTCATCATTGATTTCTCAATTAAATACAAGCTTTTCTACCTTTGAGCGGGATAGTTTGGCCATGCTTACCGAGCGAGAAGCCGCGTTAAGCAAACAAGAACAGCTTATCAATTTAAAAAAGAAACTCGAAAATGCCGCCGATGATGCCTCATCGGTACTGCTCGATATTATCGATTTAGAAAATAGCCAAAACCCTGATGCCCAGAGTCTTGCAGCTTCAGCCAGTGCAATTGATAGCAGCATGGGGAATATCATCACCACCATTGCTGATTTGGTGACAAACGAAGAAATGAGTAAACACGAACTCATTTCCAAGGAACTTGATTACATTCTTAGCGAAAGCAAAAATAAGCTCGAATACGTTAACCGCCATGCGCAGGGTATTATTGAAGCTGATACCTTAGAATCGATTAACCAAGATATTAAAAAAGTACTGGCACTCCTCGAAGGCTCAGATTCTATGGTGCAACTCAAAGCGAGCCAGCTGAACCACGCACTGGCGGCATCGAATCAACTCAGCATTATTGAGAAAGACGCTAAAATCATCGATCGTAACATGGAAGAAGTGAGCAATAATATCGAAGCGGTTGCGGCACAAATGAGCCAAGAAACCATTGCTCAAATTGATGCAGCCAGTATCCGCACTATGATTGTGGTGCTTATCGCAATTGTTGTCGCCGTTATTATCAGCTTTGCCGTAGTCACGCCCCTAAAACGCTCGCTGAACCAAGTAAACAATGCGCTGAATGTGCTCGCTTCAGGTAATTTAACCCATAAATTAGATGATTCAGGTCACGATGAGTTTGCTGAACTTGCCAAAAACTGTAATCGCTTGGTCGATAGTTTACGCGGCTTAATTGCGGGTATTTTAGATCGTTCAAACCAGCTTGCCGCCGCAGCTGAACAGACCTCTGCAATCACCGCACAAACCACCACGGGTATCCAAGAACAAAAGAATCAAGTCGATCAAGTGGCTACTGCAACGACAGAATTAAGCTCCAGCGCGCAACAAGTGTCGATGAGTGCCGATGATGCCCTCGCACAAATTAAACAAGCTGATCAAGAAGCTAAGCATATGCGTGCTATTGCCGAGGAAAATAAACACACCATTCTGGCCTTAGCGGAAGAAGTGGCTAAAGCAGGCCAAGTGATTAACAAGGTCCAATCGGATAGCGCCTCAATTGGGTCGATTTTGGATGTGATCCGCGGTATTGCCGAACAGACGAATCTATTGGCATTGAACGCGGCCATTGAAGCCGCGCGGGCGGGTGAACAAGGCCGTGGCTTTGCGGTCGTCGCCGACGAAGTAAGAAGCCTAGCATCAAGGACCCAAGTCTCGACCCGTGAAATTCAACAAATGATTGAGGTACTACAGCAAGGGGCACAGCAAGCAGTGGCTGCGATGGATATGGGCCGTGCCCAAGCCAATGCCTGCGTAGCAAAAACAGAACAAGCCAACCTTGCCCTAGAGACCATCAGCCAGTCGGTGCATAAAGCCTATGATGCAGGCACTCATATTGCCCACGCCGCGCAGGAACAAAATTTAGTAAGCCAACAAGTGTCTGAAAAACTAGAACATATTGCAGCAATTTCGGAAGAGACCGCGATTGGCGCAGATCAAACCGCCCAATCAAGCCATCAGGTGGCTAAGCTTGCCGAAGAGCTACAAGCTTCTGTCGGTGAATTTAGAGTGTAAGCAAACACTCAGGTATAAATAGGGTCGCTGTCGCGGCCCTTTTCTTTGGCTTGCGCTTTCCCTTGTACTCGGTTATCAGGCTATACCGCAGCCAAATGCTATAAATGCAATTTCGGAACTCAGCTCAATATTCGGTAAAAACGGCCTAAACGACACCCATAAAAAATGCCGAACTGAGTTCGGCATTTTTTACGTATTATTCTTTGTCTATGTAAAAGCACGCGAGAAAATGATTAAACAGGCTATTACTCTTCTTCACCGCCAGCGCCTGCACCTAAACGCTCTTTAACCGCTGCAGTGATAGGGCTGGCACTATGACCATTTGCCTCAGCCCAAGCTTGGATAGTCATGCCATCCGCTTCTGGTACGCTTAGCTCGTTGACGGATAACCGCTTAGCAACAAACTCACCCGCATCATTCGCATTCACGGCATAGGCGGTACGTAGTAAGCTTTGGCCGTCACAACTAATTCCGCTGTAAACTTGGCGCAATTTAACACGACTTTCTTTTAATTTTTTACGTAAGCGGTTTTTATCGTTTGCTTTAACGTAATCACAAATACTCGCAACAAGCGGATCTGCTTCAGTCGCTTTAGCCGAGGTTGGCACAGAAACATAGCTAAATCCGATTAGTGCAGCCAAGGCTACAGGCATTAGACGCATCCGATACTCCTTAATACTTTCTTATAATTTTTTTATGGTTTGTATGGTCTGCGTCTATCTCTAACGATAATTAACCTCTCAGGTTCAGATAGCTCTCGATAACACAGTTATCTCAGCCTACTGGCGCCTAACCGGTATAATACCTTCGACATATTGACAATCCATACGCACAGGGTACACAACATAACGACATAATTTAACATTTTTTTGCCAAATTGATAAAGCGATATTCCAGCCCATCAGCATTTATAGCCGCTACGGATTCGGTTTCTTGCCACTCATCATTTTTCCAAGCAGGGAAAAAGGTATCACCTTCAACGTCTAAGTTAATTTGAGTTAGATAGAGCCTATCGGCTTGGGGTAATAGCTGTTGATACAATTGTCCACCGCCAATGACCACCAACTCTTCACAATCGCCAGCCGCCTCTTTGGCAGCTTCAAATGATGTGACACAGGTTACGCCCTCGATCAATAAATCCGCTTGGCGAGAAATCACAATATTATGACGCCCAGGTAAAGGTCGACCGATTGATTCAAAGGTTTTACGGCCCATCACAACTGGCTTACCTAAGGTCATGGCTTTAAAATGGCGTAAATCTTCGGGTAGATGCCATGGCATTTTATTGTCTTTTCCGATGACTCGATTGTTTGCCATCGCGGCTATCATAGCAATGCGCATGGTCACTCCTGTGGAATAGTTTTTATTTAATAACTGGACGGGTTCTAAAGTACAACAAACTCGGCAAGGCTAAACCAACCGATAGTGCCCCTAGAATAAAGACTGTTTTTAACCCATTACTAATCACTTGGCCTGTTAGCTCTTGGCTTACCTGCGATTGTGCCGTGAGTTGCACTAAGGCAATCACAGTATTGAATGCATAAGTACCTGGGATCATGGGGATAATAGCAGCAACTGCATACATCAACGGCGGCGCTAAATGACGCTTTGCAAACCCGATAGTAATAGTGCCCACTAACGCCGCCGCGGCAAAGGTCGCCCACTCAATGGGTAAGCCAAATTGCAGCATAAGTGTGCGAGAGCTATGACCAATTGCGCCAGCTAATGCACAGTAGACTAAAAAGCGTTTAGGTACATTAAATACCATGGCAAAGCCGATGGCAGGGATCGCTGAGAAAAAGGCATCGTGTAGCAAAATAGTCAGTAATTCCATCACAGAAAAATACCACCAAGTTGCATTGCGATTGTAATCCCAATGACCGAAGAAACCGTCAGTAATGTTGCATGTCCCCAACGGGAAATGCCCACATTCATATGCCCCTTAACCATATCAGAAATCGCATTGATCATTGGGAATCCCGGCACCAGCATTAATACACTGGCCGCCATGGCCGCCTGCGGAGTCTCACTCAAGTTGAATACATAACCCGTCTGCGCCAACATGCTAGTGACAAATGCCGTCACCGCAAAATTCACCAGCAAATTAAAATGCCGCTTTGCAATCGCAAGTCTCACCGACATTCCCACCGCAGAGGCGAAAAAAGTAATGATTGAAGCCGCGACATCACCATTAAAGAGATGACAAAAACTCGCGCAGGATAAGCCTATCATCAATATAACAAGATAAGGAGGATAGGTCTTAGGCTCGATGCGGGCTAAACGTTTGCGCACTTCATTGGGGCCATAGAGGCCTTTTTCTGCAAGTAAACAAATACGTTGTAACTCACACACTATGGTCATGTTAATGCCATGCTCACGGATCCGACGCGTTGTCGTGATACAGCGACCATGAACTAAACTCGTTAACACGAGGGAATTGGAGGAAATAGAAAGCTCGATACTTGCTAAGCCTAAGGCCTGACCTAGGCGCTGGCTGATTTCTTCAACTAAATCAGATTCAGCACCGTAGGCCAGCAAGAGTTGTGCAACCCGCACAACTTGCCGAGTAATATCATTTTGAGTATCTGCGTACACGAAACTCTCAAAACTTAGATATGGATATTATCTTTGGTAGATGACTTCAACATCGTAGTCATCATCATCAAAGTCATCGTCGAAGTCATCATCATAATCTTCATTGACGGACTCAATGTTAGCTTGATGATAATTATCCCACTTGAATTCGACTTCATCGTCTGGATTTGCATCTTTATCTTCAGGAGGAAGACTTTGGATGAAATCCCACAGCTTAGTCGCTAATTCCTTAGTACCATCGCGGCCATAGGCGGAAATAGTGTAAACTTCACCTTCCCAACCAAGCTCTTTAACAACTCGGTCAACCTTTTCTTTTAGCTCGTCTTCGAGCAGTAGATCGGCCTTATTGAAGACTAACCAACGAGGTTTGCTTGCCAGTTTTGGCGAATACTTTTCAAGCTCACCGACGATTGCACGCGCAGAGTCGACAGGATCTGTGCCATCAATTGGCTCGATATCGATGATATGTAACAGAATACGGCAACGTTCTAAATGCTTTAAGAAGCGAATACCCAGACCCGCACCTTCTGCCGCGCCTTCGATCAAACCAGGAATATCTGCGATGACATAGCTTTGGCCTGGACGTGGGTTAACCACACCGAGGTTAGGCACTAATGTCGTAAAGGGATAATCCGCAACCTTAGGTGTCGCACGAGACACTGCACGAATAAAGGTCGATTTACCCGCATTAGGCATACCAAGCAAGCCAACATCGGCTAACAATAGCAGTTCTAATTTTAAGCTACGCACTTCACCCGGTGTACCTAAGGTTTTCTGCCGTGGCGCACGGTTTGTACTGCTCTTAAAGCGAGTATTACCTAAACCATGGAAACCACCTTTTGCCACTAATAACTTCTGGCCATGGGTAGTTAAATCACCAAGCACTTCTTCGGTGTCATGATCAATCGCACGAGTACCCACAGGCACTTTTAAAATCAAATCTTTACCACTATGGCCAGTACAATCACGGCCACGACCGTTTTCACCGCGTTCAGCCATGTGGAAACGTTCAAAACGATATTCAATCAAGGTGTTGAAGTTTTCGTCGGCCTCTAGATACACACTGCCGCCGTCACCACCATCACCACCATCAGGACCACCATCAGGGATATATTTTTCGCGTCTGAAACTCACGCAACCGCTACCGCCGTCGCCTGCTTCGACCCTAATTACTGCCTCATCGACAAACTTCATACTTACTCCTGGCATCACTGAATGAAGGAATTATACCGTTTAACTTCATCGGTCGCCAAAAAACTCGAGATACTTGCTCCCAATCTTACCAGTCAACGCCCTTAATTTGATAAAGATTTATCAAATTGCTCCAGAAACGTAGGTAAGTAGAAGCACAAAAAACAGAAAGCCCCACCAAAGGCGGGGCTTTACAGTATAAGCTAGACTCGAAAATTAAGCTTCGATGCTAATAAACTTACGGTTATTAGGACCTTTAACTTCGAATTTTACTTTACCGTCGGTCAGAGCAAACAGAGTGTGGTCGCGACCAATACCCACGTTTACACCAGCGTGGAATTTAGTACCACGTTGACGAACGATAATGTTACCAGCTAGAACTGATTCACCGCCAAAGCGCTTAACACCTAGACGTTTACTTTCTGAATCACGGCCGTTACGAGTAGAACCGCCAGCTTTTTTATGTGCCATGAGTTAGACTCCTATTATGCGTTGATAGCAGTAATTTTAACTTCGGTGAACCACTGACGGTGGCCCAACTTCTTGTCGTGGTGCTTACGACGACGGAACTTAACAATAGTTACTTTCTCGCCACGACCATGACTTACTACTTCAGCAACGACTTTACCGCCAGCCACTAAAGGAGCACCAACGTGCACTTTTTCACCGTCAGCGATCAGTAAAACTTGATCGAATTCAACAGTTGAACCAGTAGCAACTTCTAATTTTTCTAAACGAACTGTGTGGCCAGGGGCTACACGGTGTTGTTTACCACCACTTTGAAAAACAGCGTACATAGCTATTTTACTCCGATATTCCTAACATGCTGGCCCACATTCTTGGGGGCAGGATGCTACAAAAACTTTATTGACAATGGGCGCGGAGTTTACGCGAAGAATCCTTATCTGGCAAGCCCTAATTAGGAAAGAATAAAAAAAGGCCGGAATAACTCGCACATTAGTAGTGTGAGTACTGTCATATGTCAGAATTTTAGGTAAAATTCATTCTATATAACACGTGAGCCTAAAATACAGGCCGGGTACGTAATGGCCCCACAACCAGAGTCTATTATGGATTTAAACGCTATTCGTCAACTGGCTGACACTGATATGCAAGCAGTCAATCAGCTGATCTATAAACAGCTGGAGTCAGATGTCGCCCTGATCAACCAGCTAGGTTTCTACATTATCAATGGTGGTGGTAAACGTCTTCGTCCTTTACTGTCCGTCCTCGCCGCTCGCGCCGTCGACTATAAAGGTGAAGCCCACCTTAAGCTTGCCGCGATTATTGAATTTATTCATACCGCTTCATTACTGCACGATGATGTGGTCGATGAATCGACCCTCAGACGCGGCCGCGAAACCGCCAACGCGCTCTTTGGTAATAGCGCCAGTGTATTAGTGGGTGACTTCCTTTATACCCGCTCATTCCAAATGATGACTGAACTCGACAATATGCGAGTATTACGGGTACTAGCCGATACCACCAACGTATTAGCTGAGGGCGAAGTATTACAGCTAATGAACTGTAATGACCCAGATACTACCGAAGAAAGCTATATGCGGGTGATTTACTGTAAGACTGCAAAGCTATTCGAAGCAGCAACCTTACTTGCCGCTGTATTAGCGGGCGCCACACCTGAACAAGAAACGGCGTTGGGCGATTATGGGAAGTATTTAGGTACAGCCTTCCAATTGACCGACGATTTGCTCGACTACACCGCCGACAGTGAAGAGTTAGGTAAAAACATCGGTGATGACCTCGCCGAAGGCAAGCCGACATTACCGCTGATCTATGCCATTGCCCATGGCACAGAAGAAGAGCAGCAACTCATTCGTCATGCGATTGAGCAAGGTGATGGCACCCATGCGATTGAGAAGATAGTTGCCGCTCTGCATCATTGCGGCGCGCTCACTTATACTCAGCAAAAGGCCATTGAGGAATCAAATAAGGCTATTGCTGCACTTGCGGCATTACCTGACAGTGATTTTAAAACCGCATTAGTCTCACTGGCGAAAATATCAGTAGATCGCAACCACTAAGCTGTTGTGAACAATCAATAAAAAGGCCTTGCTTAGCAAGGCCTTTTTATTTTTAGCATTCTTTACAACATGGAACTTAAACTTGCCATTGGATCGGCGCTTCGCCCCGAGCCATCAGTAGTTGATTCACTTTTGAAAAATGCCCACAACCAAAAAAACCACGATACGCCGATAAAGGAGATGGATGCGGTCCCGATAGAATTTGGTGTTGTGGCGCGTTAATCACAGCACCTTTTTTGATGGCATGACTCCCCCACAGCACGAAGATAATTGGACGTTGCTGCGCATTAAGCAGCTTTAACGCTTCCGTCGTAAAAATTTCCCAGCCCGCATTGGCATGGGAGTGCGCTTGCCCCTGTTCTACCGTGAGGACAGTATTAAGCATCAAAATCCCCTGTTCAGCCCAGGCCGTTAAATCACCATGGTTGGGAATATGGAATCCCGGAATATCGTTAACCAATTCTTTATACATATTGGCAAGCGAAGGCGGCGGTTTAACCCCTCGTTTCACTGAGAAACATAAACCATGGGCTTGATTGGGGCCATGGTAGGGATCTTGACCAATTAACACTACACGCACTTGCTCGAGCGGCGTTGTTTTGAATGCATTAAACACATCCTCTTTCGGAGGATAAATCACTTTGCCCGCTTCTCGCTGTTGATTCACAAATGCGATCAGCTGTTGATAGTAAGGTTGCGTACGTTGATGGTCGATAAATGCTTGCCAAGTCGCCAAAATCAGTTTCTCTTACTTAAGTTACAATGCCGTTAGCTTAAAAGTGATAAGCAACCATGACAAGCTCACTGTACGATTAATTCGCCTGAACTGCTGATAGTTCAAGTTAAAATGCCACCAATTAAGTGCTATAGTGTCGGCACTTATCCCCTATTCATTCAGATAAATGATCCGCGACCGCTTACAAGGCTCAAGTCCACAATCCGCAGGCTTTACCTTAATTGAACTCGTTGTAGTGATTATTGTGCTTGGAATTTTAGCCGTTGTGGCTTTGCCCAAGTTTATCAATGTGCAGCAAGATGCGCAGATAGCTACAGTCAAAGCCGCAGGCGCAGGATTTAAATCCGGTTTAAATTTAGCGCGTTCAGTTTGGGCAGTGAAAGTAGGCTCAGGCCCCAAGGAAGATTTGCCCGTATTTGGCACAGCACAATCTGAACAAGTGGACTTTAATGCTAACGGTTGGCCTGCCCAACACTATATTTATGGCAATGAGGCATCACCTTCATTAGATAATGTGGAAGACTGTGTCTCTGTATGGGAAGTGTTATTCCAAAATGCGCAGCCGAGCGTCTCACGACTCAATATTGATGCCACGGAAACAGACTATAAAGCCAGTTATCTCAACCCTAATCAATGCCGATATTTTTATCGGGCTAACGATAAATTATCCATTTATTACGATTCAAGAACGGGAACCGTCACAACAGACTTAGATCCCAATAGTTAAGAGTTAGCGATTCTTTCCCATAGAAATTAGGATAGAATCGCCCACCAATAAATTATTTTGAGTAAGCGCTATGACAGACACGAGCAACACCACTATTTTTGAACTTGCCGATCAATTTATTGCCTTAGCCAATCAGCTAAGCCAGCAAGAAGGTGATGTAGGCAAAGTAGGTACCGCCCTACGTTTTGCGGCGGCCCGTTTTAACGCTTTTGAAGCGGCAATTAAATCAGCCGATTTAGGTGCAGAAAAAGACAATGCACTCGACTGGTTTAGCGCAGAATACCGTGAAATGCTGAGTGATAATTTAGACGACCATATCGCCAACCCACCCGTTATGCAGGAAGAATCCGCAGAGATAGATGATTCTGTCCAAATTTTTAAGAACTGATCATCTGCTAAGGGTGAAGTGGCACACTATTTTTTGTGCCACCAAAGCTGCAGAGGTCTTCTTATCTTATCGATCACTTTAGGTGAATACATCAGCGCTACACCACAAGACATTTAGGGCTAAATTCAAACTGGATACTGCTGAATTAGTCCCTAATAGAAACCCTAAGCCAGTATCAATTTTAGTTTCTATTTACTGTCTCGTTGAGTGAATGCAACGAAAGCCAGTATGGCTTGATATTTAGCGAGCACTAGGGCGTGTGCAACTCAACCTAATGAATATCTATCCCAAACCGCTTTTGACCATACGCAGGCATTGGGTCGTTTTATCATCTCAAAATGAAAAAGCGATAAGCCCTATGGGTTTATCGCTTTTTAATGTCTTGCCTTGACCGCTGTGACGCTAATCCGGCAATGGATTATTTAACGATTTCCATCTCAGCTAAGAGATTGTCGGCACCATCCAAATATTTCATTACCCACAACATATAACGGCTATCGACATGAATAGAGCGGTTAATCTCATTATCAAATGCCCAACCGCCGATAATGCTTTCATATACACCATCGAACAACAACCCAACGAGTTCAGCGCGGCCGTTTAAGGTCGGTGAACCAGAGTTACCACCGGTGGTATCTAAGGTCGACAGGAAGTTAACTGGTACAGAATCAATGGATTTCATATAGAAATCACCGTATTGCTTCTGTTTAATAAGCTCTAACTGCTTTTTCGGTGCATCGAATGGATCAATACCCGTGTCCTTTTGCACTATGCCTTCGAGGCGAGTGAATGGCACAGCCACTAAACCATCTTTTGGCGAATAACCTTTTACATGGCCAACCGTAACACGCAGGCTAGAGTTCGCATCGGCGTAAACGGGCTTACCCTGCTCAAGGTTATAGGCAATGATGGCATCCATATATTGCGGACGTATTTTCATCATCTCGCCGTCTAATTCTTTTTCTTTCTTCTCTTCGCTCATATTGGTGTCATACATGGCCACCGCAAATTGAATAAAAGGATCCTTAGAGGCTTTAAAATCGTCGACGGATTTTTCCATCCAAGCTAAACGCACATCTTTATTACCGAGTTCGGTTTTGGCGTACATTTTATCTAAGGTTTTAGCAAGCTTAGCTTCGTTAACCTTGTTATCGATACCAAAGGCTTTATCCATCGCAGGTAAACGCTGCGCTTCAGGTAACGCGGCATAACGTTTTAGCATATCTAAGAGTACGGCCTTATCGACACTCGCGGCATAACGGCGATCAATACGTTCCATGCTTGCCTTAAAGCGAGTCATATCACGGTCTTGGAAGCCTGGTTCACGCTGCATATCAGGCAGTTGCTTTTCATGGGCTAAACGGTACAGATTCGTCGCCGTTGGTAACATAGTGGTGCTACTGATGTAGCTTAAAATCATATCCCGTTCTTGGTGCGCTTTGCTCTTAGCAATCAAGGCATCTAATTCGGCTAAGGTTTTACTGTATTTAGCCTCACGGCTGCTGTCTTTAGCGATCCACTCAGCCAGTTTAGCTTCAAGGGCTTTACGGTCGGCCAACATAGTCGATTTGCCGTAGAACTCGATCATCGAAGTGAAGTTTTTAGCATAATTTGCTAAGCCCGCGATTTGGCTCTCATACTTAATCCGCTCGTCACTGCCCTCTGGCGCAGTTGCTTTAATGATTTCAATAAAGCGCTCACGCAGCATTTTGCCTTCGGGATAAGCCCACTCAAACTCATTTTGAACTTCAGTCGCGGTGCGATAACGATTTGTACGGCCGGGATAACCCGCTACCATCACAAAGTCACCTTCACTCACGCCTTTGGCTGATACTTTTAAGAAACTCTTTGGCTCATAAGGCACGTTGTCAGCGCTAAATTCTGCGGGTTTACCATTTTTAGACACATAGGCGCGGTAGAAAGAATAGTCGCCCGTATGACGTGGCCACATCCAGTTATCGATATCGCCACCGTATTTACCAACGCTGCCCGCAGGATTGTAGACTAAACGCACGTCGCGGATTTCTAGCTGTTTAACCAGATAGTATTCCAAGCCACCGTGGAAGCTATACACCTGGCAACGATAGCCTTCGTCTTTTTCACACTCGGCAACGAGAGCTTTCTCTTGGTTTTCAATCCCTTGATAAAACTCACGGCCCGTTTTGTTTTCTAGCCCAGCTTTAACGCGCTCAGTAACATTAGTCACATCTTCAGTCACATATACCCGTGAGCCTGGGGCTGCGGGTAATTCATCAGCAAAGGTTTTAGCTAAAAAACCGTCCTGTAACAGGTTTTTCTCAGCAGTAGAATTGTATTGAATCGAACCATAGGCGCAGTGATGGTTAGTCACCACTAAGCCTTTGGGTGATACAAAAGATGCCGTACAGCCACCAAGGCTTATCACGGCATTCATCGGGAATTCGGTAAGTTTAGAGATTGATTTAGCATCAATTTCTAAGCCTTTCGCTTTGAGTTCATCGGCCATTGCGGGCAATTGATGGGGCTGCCACATACCTTCGTCAGCATGGGAAGCAAAACTCGCCGCCACAGCAACTGAGAGTAACCATTTTTTCATTGTCTTAAGTCCGTTTTGATAAAGAAAGCCGAGCGCTTGCGAGGCTATTTCTACGTATGATGTGAATCACTTACCCGACAGCCAGAAAGTAAAAAGTCAGGCACAGAGCCTGACTTTAGCATATCGTACGCACTTTATAACAGACTCAGAAAAATTCGCTTACAAAGCAAATACATTAACTAAGCACTACAAGTTTAAATGCACTCAATTGCCGCAGTTTAAAGTGCGACAAATAGCTGAGCACCAATAATGATTGCTCCCAACAGACCAGCAAGTCCAAGGGCAAATGTTCCGCCTGACACTTGGTATCCTTGGGGCACGGCTTGACGTTGACGTAGCGCCATCACAATCGGCAGAAAAATAATCATCACCACCAACGGCACCGCAGCAAAGCCTAATACGGCAACAAAGCCTTCGGGCACATAGAGCGCGCATAACAATGGCGGCACAAAGGTTAATAACCAAGTTTGCGTCCGCCCAAAGAAGGTTTTCTTAGCGCGGGTGAGTTCTGCCACAAAATCATACAAACTTAAGGTCACCCCGAGGAAAGAGGTAATTAAAGCTAAATCCGCGAATAGCGAAATACATTTACTGATCCAAGGCGTATGGGCAATCTCTTGTAACGCACTGATAAGCGCTGGCAAAGAACCATTAAAGCCACTGATTTCATTGCCCCCCACAGTGCCTAAGGTCACTAACAACCAAAAGATATAACAGGCAAGCGGAATCGTTGAACCTATTAACAATACCTTACGCAGCGAGGCGGCATCACCATCTAAATAACGCACTAAGGTTGCAATACACACGTGAAAACCAAAGGAGGTAAATACCACAGGGATCGCCGCCATCCAACTGCTGGTCAAGGATTGCGCTATCGCATTGGTTGCCATACTGGAAATACTGACTTCAGGTAATAAAAACAGCACGACAACAATCAGCAATAAAATCATCAATGAGAACAAAAAGCGCGACACTTTATCGACCCAAGCCACGCCTAATGCCGCAAATCCGCCGAGTACTATGGTGAATAACACCACCGCCAATTGGTTGTCTAATGCAAACTCAAACATATTTTGTGCTTTAAGCACCAATAATGATGATCCCCCCGTGAGATACGCTGCAGTTAAGGCAAAGAGTAAACTAAGGAATGACGCCCCTTGCACCATTTGGCCTTTCTTACCGAGTAATTTGCCAGTAATCGCATGGACATTATCGCCCACACCAGAACGAAGGTTAATCTCAAGCATTAACAATGAGGTATAGGCTGACAGCCCCCAAATAACCACCATCAATAAAATAGCGGGGATCATACCTAACGCAGCCGTGGCTAAGGGTAAGGCTAACATTCCCGCGCCAATGGCGGTTCCCGCGACGATGGCTATCGAGCCTAACATTTTTGAATTCACACAATTATCCTGTTCAAGTATTAATTATTTTTTTAAGGTTTTTGAGTAGATTTGAAGGATAAAGCCTTGCGCACTCTGTGATTAAGCCAACAGCAATCTCAAACGAAAAGCGTCACTAAACTTAAAGCATCCAATCCGATCTCAATAGAGCAGATCAATTGGCCCCAATAGCTTTTGAATATTTCAACCCAGTAGCCATTGAGGCTAACTAAATCGTTTGCAGAAAAGTGACATTAATTTCAACCGTGATTGCCTTAGCAAAACAGCGACAACGCGCGTAATAGAAGATAGCTAGGGACATTAACAGAGCCAATCCCAGTGGGCAAGCCAGTTGTGAACAAAGATAGAAGGTGCGCCTAATGGTAACAACTCAATAGCGCAGTGATAAACGAAAACATACAAACCAACAAAATCGCTACCTTTGTGAAAATACGCCAAATGCGCGATTAAAATCACCTAAAGGTTAATTTGGCCTTTGCAACATCACAAACGCGCTGATAATGGACTTAAACACCTTCCATATGCTTAAGTCCATTCCGTTGAATTTAACAATCACTCAAAATGTTAAATTACAGCTCAGTCCAAGCCATGGTCCAAGAGCTACCTACGCCAGGTTCAAAACCCGTTGCAGTTGGTGACCATTGCACACAATAGCCACTGTAGGGCCAAGGTTTACATTGATAGACTTTACCAGTTTTAGGTTGTAGCACTTTAGTGCCCGCTGCATAGCTTTTTATTCCCTCAGGGAAGATAAAGTCAGCATCCGGTGCAGTGGCTTGATCTTTTAGGAAAAGATCAAAGTTTTGCTGGATAACTTCACCTTGTTTAGGCTCGGCTTTCACTTGTAAATGATAATGTCCTGCCTTAGGGGTAACGACATCCAACACAAAACTCGCGCTGGTATTGTTTACCGCCTGCGTCACATAACCTGCTGCGGTGCCATCGTGGCTAAATAAATAGGCCGAAACCTGCATATCCGCATTGGTACTCACATCAAAGCTGACCTGCGCCGCACCATCAACAATGGTGTAATCATCGGCCAAGGAGGTAACATTAAGCTGATTTCCCGGTGCTGGCGCAATATCAAAGCTCACTTCCACTCGCTCTAAGCCCGACTTAGGCGCGGCAAAAATCTCATTTTTGCCATACACAGGTGAAATCACACCAGCCGCATTCTTCTGCCCAGCTTTAAGTTGTGGCTGCTGAGCATTAATCGCGCTAGCTAAAAGGAATGGCCAATTTTGCTTAGCACCTTGGGTGGCATCGGCAATGGTAATTTGGGTTTGCTTAGCGCTTTGTTCACCATTAGCATCAAACACCCGCGTCATTACCTTATCACCCGCTTTAAGATCGAGTGACGGATTAATATCACCAATATCGGTCCACTCGCCCGGCACCACAGCGCCTGAGCTCAAGTTTACATCGATGGCATTGTAGAAGCTGTTGGTGGTGTCACCCACTTCCCACACGGCCAATATAACGTGATAACCCGTTCTATCTTCAGGCACATAACAATTATGAGTCACTAGCTTTGGCGGTTGCACCATGCCACCGTCGATCACACAGAAGGGGGCTAAGTCAAAGCTTGCGCGGCTCAGAGCTTGATTTTGATCCCAGCCTTGACGAGTTAAATAGTAGCGCCAATTGCGGGTAACGTGGTTAGCAGTAAACTGCCAAGAAAAGTCATTCCAACCCGCTTTGATATCGCGCTTAGACCAACGGCTTGGGCTCTGTTCATCCAAAGGAGAAAATGCCCCATTTGCCGCACTAGCAATTTTACCATCAGCAGGGCCAGACTCAGGGAATCCAGAAGGACCTTCAACACTTTGCGGCTCCCACTGAATGGCGCCACAGTTGACGTTGCTGCCCGTTTTACAGGCGTAGGAGCGAGACTCTGGTGATATAACATAACCATGAGCCGATGCCGTTTGGCTCAGCAACGAACTTCCGGCAGTCAAGGCTAATGCTACTAGGCTTAACTGAGTAAGCTTAGGAATTGCAAATTTAGGGACAGTTGATTGAGAAAAAGCAGTCAGATGTTCCACTTTAATGTACTCCGTAGGGGCCATTCAATAAAAGATTGGCATTGGTATAAAAGTGGTATTTAGGCAAAACAGCATTAAGCAAAGCCGTTTATTTTTTAAAGAATTCAATATATTCGCTGAATTCTACAGCAACCCAGCTATCTTAGTTAACATCCTTTTACAACCTTAGACCGGAGGCTTTGCGTCCTAATTTTTCAATTAGTTTGCCCAATACGGTGGATCTCAATTGATTAAGTTAACAGGATGTAACTCAAAGACTGAGATGCGGTTAAACTAACAACAAAAGACAACGTTGTCAAAAATTAAATTATTACAATTCAATGAATTACAGAATGTGAATCGGTATTTTTTTGGCACCTGCCAGATTTTATGCTTTTAATCTTGATAAGTTTAACCTTGAAACGGATCGCGACTTGGGTATAATGCCCACCTCGCTTCGGGGGAGTAGCTAACTGGATTTTGAGTCATCAACATCTAGGGTGAACGTCAACATACTTGGCCACATGCCATGGTGTTCACAGCAAATCATCGATTTGTCTTGCAAGACCTGAGCACAATAACCGCACCTAGGGGTGGACGGTCTATTGTGCTTATGTCAAAAACCACCCCTAAAAGGATCACACTTGGAAGCGTTACTCGCCTCAACCTTTACGGTTGCTATCGCCGAGATTGGCGATAAAACTCAACTGCTTGCCCTATTACTCGCTGCAAGATTTAAAAATAAAACCGCGATCATTATGGGGATTTTACTCTCAACCCTGTTTAACCATTTTGCCGCTGCATGGCTTGGACAATGGGCCATTAACTGGGTGAGTCCTGATGTAGCGCGTTACTTGGTTGCCGCCTCCTTCTTCGCGATTGCCCTTTGGGTGTTAATCCCCGACAAAGTGGATGCTGAAGAAAGCCGTTTCTATAAAATGGGCCCCTTTGTCGCGACCTTTATTCTGTTCTTTATTGCCGAAATGGGCGATAAAACCCAGATCGCGACTGTCGTGTTAGCCGCAAAATACGATGCCTTAGCCATGGTGGTTGCAGGTACCACTTTGGGTATGTTGCTGGCGAACGTGCCAGTGGTGATTGCGGGCCATTTTAGTGCCGAAAAATTACCGATGAAGTGGATCCACAGGGGCTGCGCGATTTTGTTTGCCCTACTTGGGGTCGCAACCTTAATCTATTAATTCAACTAATGAATTGAATTTTAAATAATTAAAAGGCCTGTGATATCACAGGCCTTTGCTATGGGTTAGTAGATTAACTTATAGCCCTAATGCGGTTTGGATCCGTTGACCGTAATCAGCATCAGCTTTTTGGAAAAGTGCCAGCATACGTTGCTGTACATCTAAACTCGCTTGACGCAGTGAGCCTGAAATGGTTTCCACTAAGCGGGCTTTTTCATCTTCGCTGAAGATGCGGTACAAATTACCGGCTTGGGTGTAATCATCCTGATTGTATCGGCTGTAACGCGCCGCTTCGCCATCTAAACGCAGTGGTGGCTCAGCAAAGTTTGCTGGTTCTACCAAGGCGCCCGCAGTGCTATTAGGGCCATAGTTTGCTGAAGCATCGCCACCTGTTTGACTGCCATGATAAGGACATTGAGTTCCTGCCATTGCGCCTGCACGTTGATGATGATTGGCTTTAGCCGCATGTGGACAGTTTACTGGCAATTGGTTGTAATTCGCGCCAATACGATAACGCTGTGCATCGGCATAGGCGAACAAACGTGCCTGTAACATTTTATCAGGTGATGCGCCTACACCAGGCACTAAGTTACTCGGTGCTAAGGCCACTTGCTCGACTTCCGCAAAGTAGTTTTGCGGTAAACGGTTTAGCTCTAACACACCGATTTCAATTAATGGGTAATCACCATGTGGCCAAACCTTAGTTAAATCAAATGGGTTGATATGGTAAGTGTTGGCATCAGCTTCAGGCATAATCTGCACATTCACTGTCCAACGCGGGAAATTACCATCGGTGATCGCCACCACCATATCGCGTTGCGATGAATCAGGGTCAATCCCTTTTAACTTATCAGCCTGTTCGTTGGTTAAGTTCACTACGCCTTGCTGCGATTTAAAGTGAAACTTCACCCAGAAACGCTCGCCTTTAGCATTCCAGAACGAGAAAGTATGCGAGCCATAGCCGTGCATTTGGCGATAGTTTGCCGGAATACCACGGTCTGACATCAAAATCGTCACCTGATGCATGGCTTCAGGGTTTAATGACCAGAAGTCCCACATCGCTTGTGGATCTTTAAGGTTAGTCAATGGGTTGCGCTTTTGAGTATGGATAAAATCCGGGAACTTAATGCCATCACGCAGGAAGAAAGTCGGCGTATTGTTACCCACTATGTCGTGATTACCACGAGCAGTATAGAAGCGCAGACCAAAACCACGGGGATCACGCTCGGCATCGGCAGAGCCCATTTCACCGCCAACGGTTGAGAAACGCACGAAGGTTTCAGTTTGCTTACCCACACCATTGAAATGGTCAGCAATGGTGTAATCGCTTAAGTCTTTTGTGAGGGTAAAAGTCCCGTATACACCAGTACCTTTAGCATGTACTACACGCTCAGGAATACGCTCACGGTTAAAATGAGCAAGCTTTTCAATTAAATGCCAATCTTGTAGGAGTAAAGGACCACGTTCACCCGCTGATAACGAGTTTTGATCGTCTGCAATAGGGGAACCGCTCTGGCTGGTTAAATACTGTTGACTCATATCTTGCTCCTTAGTCTTTTTTAGTGTGAATCCAAGATTCAATTAAATCGAAAATAGTAGCCATGGCTTATCTCCTTGGCAGGCGACGTGTTGTCGATGGAGCTAGAATAGAGAAAAGATGAAATCTAATAAAACGATTAATACAGATTTAAATAATCTATTTTAAAGATTAAGACTAAGAAATACTCACTGTCATCACTTAAGTGCAGACAGTATTATTGTTTAATATCTGGAGAGTAAAACCCATTAAAGGGTATCCCCGACTGATGGAAGATATGAGTTTTTACACTGAGGACTAAAATTAAAGGTATGAAAAATAAGCAGATTGGTTAGGACTTGCATCGAAACCAACCTCCAAACTTACTTTTGGCTTAGCTGCTCACGGTAGATAACAACAAGATAATAAGCATCGATGAGTACAATAAAAAAGTTAACCGCTGCAACAGGATAAGCCTGTATCGCCATCCCATAAGCAACAAACAGTGCCGCCCCAAGCAAATTCAACCAACGTAACTTCTTGATGTTTGACATCATCAAAGAGATAGCTACTACCACAGACGCCAAATAACCAACCCATTCCCAAATCATTGCACTATCCATATTAAAACCTTATTTATCGATTTATACATTGAAACAGGTTGGTTAATCTGCATTAGCGTTTAACTACCGCTGCTGTCATCCGTGAGATACAGGTCAACTCCCCTGCACTATTATGGATTAAGATTTCCCATACCGAGCTGCGTTTCCCCAGATGAATGGGTTTTGCCGTTGCGGTTAGCACGCCATTACGTGAAGCACGTAAATGGTTGGCGTTAATCTCTTGTCCAACACAATAATATTGCTCGAAATCCACCGCAAAGTTTGCCGCATAACTGGCAACCGTTTCGGCTAAGGCAACGTTCGCGCCCCCATGGACAATGCCTAAGGGATTATGTACGGCGGGCGTGGCAGGCATAGTCGCCTTCATAAAGTCATCGCCAATCTCGCTGATCTCAATCCCTAGGGTCTGCATCAAGGTGCCTTTGCCCCCCATACCAGCATCTAAACGGGCACAATCCTCTAAGCTTACCGGTCTAAACCAAATACTCATTTCAACATCCTAGTAAAGAAAACCAGCTAGCAGTTTACTAAGAAGTGACTGAAGTTCAACACATAAGCCATCGCTTAACCAGTTCTGTACGGCAAGGAAACGCTACGACTAAGTTAACCAATGTTTTGTGACAGCCAAACGGCTAAACCAAACTAAGAAAATCCCCCAAAGGATCACTACACTTGGCATCACAAGAGCATCAGAGCCTAATACCGCTGCCGCCTGCTGAATCCCAAATACATAACCCATCTGCACCAATACCGCCACCAGTGACGCGAGCAACACTTTATAAGAGAAGGCTTTTTTAATCAGTAGAAACAGACAACCGATAACGCCAGAAACCACCGCAAAACCAAACACAAAGTTGAGCCAAGCGGGTGTCGATTCATAGAGCTTAATCTGATCAGGACTCATCTGCGCCATGGCGTCTGGCGTCATAGTCATTTGAATAACAAAGGCCAATAATCCCATGATATTCCAAAGCAAACTAACGACTGCGATAACGTAAAACCACAATGGCGCCTTGGTAACACCAATGGAATGCTTGGGTGTACTCACAACCATCTTTTTCTCCGTTGGGCTCAAGACTCATTCCCATGAAATACGATGAAAACACGATAAAACCAGCTCAATAAAAAGGGATGGTAAAACCATCCCTTAGCTCTGAGTTTAGCTCACAAAATAAGTTGTGAGCGTATTAACACGTATTTAACGGCGACGGCGCTGTAATCCAAATAGTGATAACAAGGCTAAGCCTAAGTAACCTAGTGCACCACCATCATCCTTAGGCTTTGGCTCAGGTTTTGGTGGCTCAACAGGCGCTGGATAGCTTAATGCAACTATCACAGGGTCATGGTCTGAAGCAGAAAACGCATTTTCAGATTTTACGAGATTACCTGAGAATTTTTTGCCGTATTCGAACAGGGTAGACTCCACAGAGTTGATATGCCAATCTTCAATATCCACTAAACGCTTGGCGAGACTAGTGTTTGCCAAGGCATGGTCAAGGTTGCCTAACTCACCATTGTAGCTGTATGAGTAAGTGCCAGTACCGTGAGCTTTAGTATTGAGATTGATAAGACCATAACCTTTCTCAATCTTGCTGCCTTGGCGTTCAAACACTTTGCCATTTAAGGTTGTCCAAGAGGCGGTCATGATTGCACGATCAGACTTACTCGCATCGTAGTCGGTCAATACACGGATAGGATCTTCCATACCGTAGGCATTCATATCACCGATAACCAGTAAATCGCCTTTTACGTCTTTCAACGCTTCACCGATCACTTTAGCTGCTGACACGCGGAAAGCATTGCACTTACCCTGTTGATCCGCAGGATCAACAGACTCTTCGAAGTTAACCCAATCCTCCAAACAGCCTGAGCCTTTTGATTTCAGATGGTTAACAACAACGGTTAGATTTTCATTATGGATCTTAAAGGTTTGCGCTAAGCTGTGGCGTTGGTAAGCATCGTTACCTGGGTTAGTCTCAGTCTTACCCTCTTTAATGCGAGTCACACTGCCTGCACTCGCATGTTGCTCTGGGGTATCAATAGTGCGAGCAGCACCTGCAAGGCTTACTTTACCCGCACGGTACAGCATACCAACGGTAATCGCATCGCTACCGAAGTACTTACCGTCGTATTTATCTTCATCGACGATTTCAATATAGCTGTAAGCATTTTCAGCAGTTTGCTTCTCGTTTAAGGCATCGACTAAGTTCTTAATCGCGCTCTTTTCGCCAAAACCGTTGTTAGCAATTTCCATCAAGCCAACGATATCGGCATTCATGGCAGTAATGGCACTAACGATTTTCGCACGTTGTAACAGCATTTCTTCTTCGGTCAATGCGCCGCGGTTGCCACCCGATGGGTTAGTATCACCACCCACAACATCATTGAAGAAGTTCAGTACGTTAAAGCTGGCCACACGGATATCACCTTTAGTCGCCACACTTGGTGCATCTGTTCTATCATCGCCGCGGATAAAATCGCCAGCAGTAATAGTGTTCGTAGCCACTAAACGGTAAGCCCCGTAGCTATAACCAATCACCCCTTGCAGATTGGTCAATTGATCACCGACGCGGATATAACCTGTTTCAGCATTAAAGTCAGGGAAGTAAGGAATTACACCGTCAGCAGGTTTGTAATCGGATTCGATAAACAGCTGATTTTCTAGGTTAGATTTAACTAATGCCGTTGCCTCTGGAGAAAGCGCTGGGTATAACTGGGTTGGCTTCATCAAGGGTTCTTTGTAAGACACCAACATGTTATTACGCTTGCCCGCATAGTCGAAGCTAAAGGTGCGGCTGATCTTCAGATCACTGCCCGCATCTAATAGCACGTTCATGCCTTCATAACGCTCTAAAGCCTGCGCTAATGTTTCTCCCTCGGCAACATAGAAAGGCGCTGCGACAGGAACTTCCCCCTTCGCGCCCACTTCAAATTTTTTATCGGTTTTAATATCAATTTGGGTTAGACCGAAGTATTCCTTGACCTTACCCTGAACACAGATTTCAACCCCAGGTTGGATCGCTGCTGGCGGTGTTTCACCTAAAAAGACAAATACACCATCGGAAGTATATGGCGAGTTATCACCCTTCACTTCTTGCAAATAAAAACCTTTGAACAAACTCTCGCCACGGGCAGTCACCACCCCGCGAACCGTCACTTCACTTTCAGACTCAAATGCACCTTGAGGAACATAAGGGCTAGATTCGCCAGCACCTTGTACTTGATAAATAGGAACAATTTTCGCGCCACTGCAACTAAATACAGGTGTTTCTGGTGCGGTTGGCGTATTCAGAGAACCAAGACCAGTGAAAGTATCTTTAGGTAATTGTTCCCACTGGGCAGCATTAAAGACGGTATTTGCGACTAATGAGTCTAGTTTACGCTTAAGGGTAACATCGAGTCCCCAACCGACTGGCGTTGGCACATCACCAATAATATCAACCACGGCGCCATCTTTAACCAAAGCGACAGCATCACCGCCGTTAAAGCTTAAGCTACCAGAAAAACTATCGACGCCTTGTGGCAGGGTAATAACACCGCTTGAATTGAGAATCACTTTAGTGGCTTTAGGCGCAATGCTCTGGCCATCTAATACTTGCATATCTGACGCATCTGTTGCGCCATCTTTATAACGAACGAGCTTATAACCTGTGAGATCAATTGCCGCATCACCGCTGTTATACAATTCGATAGCTTTGTTATTAGAGCTACCTTCAACATACTCAGTGATTATGACATCAGCACTTGCCATCATAGGCAACGCCGCGGCTACAGCTAAAGAAATAGCCGTCAACTTATTAACATTTTCCATATCAACAACCCCATTATTATAATATTGCCGCTAATTTTTATTAACGTGCGGGCGGATTATTCCAGACTTGTAGGGCTAAAAAAAGGGGGCAAGATCTCACTATGCATGCATAACATATTGATGGAAATGTAATTTTACAGAGTAAATTGTCTTACATTCAGAACAGTGCCATAACACAAAATTATTAAACAGCGATAAAACAATAAGTAAGAAAAAGACATCCAGTCCCCCTAGTTAACCTAAGTGAACAAATAATAATCGCAAAAAAAATATGATATTTTTATGATATTTTTAAACATGCCATTCTGAATAAGCGTATTAAATTTGTTGCTTTAAATATGCGTTATTCATTTAAAACTTAATCAGTCTTCCATCGTTCTAAAATAATCGCTTATTGATACGGCAATACCTTGTTATTCAAATAACAAAATAAAACACTAATAAAGCTAAATAGCCTGTTACAACTCGGTTTACTAATGAATTAAAACAAAAGTAGGATTTAACAGCATAAAAAAATACCGCCCAAAGGCGGTATTTTTATAAAAGCATACTGTAACTAAAAATTACTTCTTAGCGGGTTCAGCAGCAGGTGCAGCTTGTGCTTTCTCAATTGATTTCAACTCAACTTCAAAAATCAGCGTTGAGTTTGGTGGAATCGTTCCAGTATCACGTTCACCGTAAGCTAAGTTTGCAGGGATAACAAACTTGTACTTAGCACCAACAGGCATTAACTGTACGCCTTCGGTCCAACCAGGAATAACACGATTCAGTGGAAATTTAGCCGTTTCACCACGTTTGTAAGAGCTATCAAACTCTTTGCCATCAATCAGAGTACCTACGTAATCTACTTCAACCGTGTCTTCAGCCGCTGGCTTTTCACCTGAACCAGGAGTGAGTACTTCGTATTGCAAGCCCGATTCAGTTGTGACTACGCCTGGCTTAGCTTTGTTTTCTTCAAGGAACTTTTTGCTATCCTCGAGATTTTTCGCCGCAATGGCTTTAGCTTGTTCTGTACGCTTGTCATTTAATTTTTTGTCTAAACTTTGAAGAATGGTTTGCATTTCTTCTTCAGTTAACTTCAGCTGATCATTCAAACCATTAGTAAAACCTGTCACGATCAGCGTGCGGTCAACTGGTAGGCCTAATTCTTCTTGCTCTTTAATATGACCAGACATATAACGACCGATTGAAGCACCCACACTGTAGGCTTCTTTTTGTGCTTCTGTCGTTAATTCAACATTTGTGCTTGCATTTGTTGCTTTTTCTTCTTGATTACAAGCAGATAGGCCAATAACAGCCAATGCAACTAACGATAATTTATAAATCGATTTCATTAAAGCTTCCTCAGCATCCTCAAGCGGTTACAATAACCTAAGCGCGACAACTTTATACTAGTTATCTGGGTTATACCAACTAGATTCTTTATGGGTTAACTGTGATTAATTTCACTCTACCGAGTTAGAGACACCAACTTTAGGAGCAAGTTCATGAAGAAAACCCTACTGCTGGTAATTTGCACGATTTTTTTGACGGCTTGCTATCCTAAAGCCGAAGATATTCGCGTGCTTTCAAAAGACCCTTCTTACAGTGCAAGTCTCTCGAGTGATGGCACTCTCGCAATTGTCGCAACTCAGAATCAAGGAGTCCAATGTTGGGATTTAACCCAGCACACCCTTAAATACCAATGGGTGCATGGCGACCTTAATACAGGCGTAGCCAGCACAGCCATTTCACCTAATGGTGAGTTCGCCGCATCGTTAAGCCGCGATTCAGTTGCCCTATGGACAATAGCCGACGGAAAATCCGTAGGTTGGTGGTCACTACCCGCATCGGGAGAAAGTGTTGCGGTAGCCAACAATGGGGTTTTACTTATTGGTTTAAACGATGGCAGTGTAATGTCTCTGAATGCGGCAAAAACGGCACTGATCAAATTCTTAGGCCATAAAGAACGCGTCAATACGGTTGCACTGTCGGCGGATGGTCGCATCGCACTCACAGGGTCAAATGATATGCAGGCCATTTTATGGCAGGCACAAACCGGACAACCAATCCACACTTGGGATCTTGGCAGTCGGGTGACCAAAGTGGCACTGAACGACAGTGGTAGTTTAAGCTTTACCAATGGCAGTACGAATGAAGCAAAAATTTGGGACAATTCAAGCGGTAAACTTTTAAATCAATTAGCAATTAATCGTCGCCAAATGACCTTTTCAGCAGTACGTTTTACTGAGCAAGACAAGCAGTTATTAACGGGAACTCCCGCCCGCGAAGTCATACTCTGGCAACGCAGTTCGGGTAAACCTATTGCACAATGGCAAATTGCGTTGACGAAAAACAGCCAAAACCGAGGAGCCGTTGTATACTCTGTGGCAATTCGAGATACCAATAAAGTCGTTAGTATCAGTAGCCAAGGCTTAGTTGAGACTTGGCAACAATAGAGGTTAGCCATGCAAGGTGTACAACAACAAATTGAAGAGCTGCAAACTAAATTAGCTTTTCAAGAACTCACTGTCGAAGAATTAAACCAAGAGGTGATTAAGCTGAATCGACTCGTGGCCCATCAACAGCACCAGATCCAGTTATTAGTTGGCAAGTTGCAGGCAATGGAGCCCAGCAATATTGCCACCCAAGCTGAAGAAACGCCGCCACCCCATTATTAATAACGACCTAAAATCGTCAGCCAAACGATGAAGACTAAATATCCAGGGAATGCGATGTTTAAAAATGAGATACAACACTCCTGTCAGCCGCTACCGATTGCCCAGGTAGGGGAAGCCATTTTAAAACAACAGGCAATTGAAGTACGCGACTTTGATGAAACGCTCAGTCAGTTAGCATCGCAAATGGTAGCAAGCATGGTAGAGGCAAAAGGCGTCGGTATCGCTGCCCCACAAGTGCACAGCCCGCTAGCGCTATTTATCATGGCATCACGGCCAAACGAGCGTTACCCCGATGCACCGCTAATGGAGCCCGTTGTAGTGGTTAATCCACACATCGAGTTGGCATCTTTACAACTCGAAAAAGGTGAGGAAGGCTGTTTATCTGTCCCAGGACAACGGTTTACCATTTGGCGTCACCACAGTATAGTTGTGCGCTATCAAAACCTAGCGGGACAGTGGCAACACGCCGAATTAACGGGTTTTATTGCACGTATTTTCCAACATGAATTTGATCATCTTCAAGGGATCACTTTGCTTGAGCGTTCACAAATGCCACAGCAAACACTAATGGCACAAGAAGGTAACCCACAGGCATGAACACCACCTTCATTCACTCTTTTATCAGACCCACCATCAGCACATTGATGCTCGCCGCCATCTTCGGTTCGAGCGGCTGTGCCTATAACAGTATTTTTATCAATTATCCGGCACAAATCGCGCCAATCAAACAAGATCTCAATACCGCGACGCCCATGGCGGATATCGACAAATTAACCAGTAATATCCAAGGCAATGACGGTTTGCTTTACGCTCAAGAAGCGGGGCGCATCGCTCAAGTTGCGGGGGATTTTGCCAGCAGTAAAAAATACTACGAGCAAGCGGTGGCGGCCTACACCGCCTTTGATGATAAAGCCAAGATTAGCGCCAGCGATATCGGCGCGACGGCGACAAGCTTAGTGTTAAATGACAATGCGATTCCCTACCGCGGCCCGGGCTTTGAGCGCATTATGCTGCACCAATATCAGGCGCTCAATTACCTATTCAGCGGCGACTATCAAGGCGCGCTAGTGGAAGTTCGTCGTAGTAACGAATTGCAAAGTTCAGAGCAAGAACGCTATCAAAAATCGCAAAAATCGGTACAAGCTATGGCTAATGGTACGGTCGATGCCGAAGTGAATAAACTTGGGCAAGCGGCAGGCACTGTCACCAGCTCCTTCCTAAATGCTTATAGCTATTACACGACGGGCGTACTACACGAAGTGCTTGGTGAACCAAACGATGCCTTTATCGATTACCGTAAAGCAGCACAAATCACTCCTGATAACACGTATCTGCAACAGGATTTGGTCCGCCTTGCCAAACAACTCGGCATGCCGCAATACGATGAGTTTAAAAAGCGCTGGGGCGATGCCAAACTGCCTAAAGCGGGTGAAGGCCAAGTAGTGTTGATGGTCGAAAAGGGCTTTGTCCCCGAAAAACAAGCGCTCACAGTGCCCTTCACTATCCATGGCAACTGGCAAACCGTGTCTCTAGCGACCTATGGGCCAAACAATAGCTATGTGCCAGAGACTCAAGTGCAGGGCTTAGGCACAGTGCTTAAAACTGAACCTATCGCCAATATTGATGCCTTAGCGATTACCGCCTTGAAAGAAGATTTACCCGGAACCTTAGTCCGCCAAGTTGCAAGGGTTTATGCCAAATCGGAAATGGCTTATCAAGTCGAAAAAAGTGGTAAACCCGGCAATAATGCCGCCGATATTGGCAGTATTGCTATGCAGATTTTTAACGTTGTTACCGAACAGGCGGATCGCCGTAGTTGGTTAACACTGCCGAAACAGGCACAAATTGGCAGGCGTTATCTCAATCCTGGCGAATACACACTGCAATTGGATAAAGCACCACCGGCCAAAATTGACGTTGCCGCAGGCAAGACCACCTTGGTCTGGGCAATTGATACTGGTAATTACACCCGAATTTATTCAATAATCATTTAACCGAGCGGTGAATGTTTGAATAAAACGAGTGTCATTAAGTTTTTACAATCACAAAATGGAACTGACTATGAAACAATTTAAACTGATTTTTGTGCTGGCTGCCGTGATGGGTCTGGCTGCATGTCAATCTAAAGTAGAGTATGGTGATGCCACAGAGGTTGAAACCGTTAACGAAAACTTTGGCTCAACGGATCTGCAAGCCATTGCCGCTAAAATGGTTGATAGCATGATGACTTTCCCACCGATTGTGGCCATGACAGCGAACAACCGCCCAATTTTGTTTGTCGATAGCATCAAAAACAAAACCTCTGAGCATATCGATACTGAGTCAGTAACCGACTCTATCAGCAACAAATTATTGCGCTCAGGCAAGTTCCGTTTTATCGACATGACTAAAGTCGATTCAGTTCGTAAGCAACTGGATTACCAAAACAATACCGGTATGGTTGACCCGTCAACCGCCATCAAGTTTGGTCGTCAAATCGGTGCCCAGTACATGCTGTATGGCAACCTATCTAGCATCGTTAAGCAAGATGGCAGCACCAAAGACGTTTACTACAAGATGACTATGCGTCTAATGGACTTAGAAACAGGTCTTATCGAATGGTCTGACGAAAAAGAAATCCGTAAGACCAAATCTAAGTCTTTCTTGGGCATGTAATCCCGCTCAAAGTAATAGGCTAATGCCGAAACATCCAAAAAAGCCAGCATTTTTGCTGGCTTTTTTTACATTTTTAACATTGGTTATCCATGCTAAATAAGGTAGTGTACTCGCCCAAAACACTAAGCAATGATGCCGCTTTTGTATGGAGAAGAGTTCGCGACACAATCAGGCCGACTCTTGACCCACGACGCCGCATCTACGCCACAAATAAAGTAAATCGTTGAAGGATTTAAGTAGTGAATTTGTTTAAAGCTAGCCTAGTCGCCCTCACCTGCTCTGCATTAATGTCGTGCGCCGTTAAAAGTCCTTTAAATACAGGGCCAAGGGACGCCAGTCCCTATATCAGCCAGTATCAGGCAAGCCTACGTTCACAGGTAATATCGGATGTGCATTATGAGTTGGATTTTCAACTGACGGGCGACACGCAATTCAGCGCAACAACGAAGATCCACTTCAATCTTAGCGAGGTTCCTAAGCAACTGAGCTTGGATCTAAGCAAAGCACAAATTAAGCGTTTTTTGATTAACGGAACCGCCATTTACCCCAATTACAATGGTGCCTATATCAGCTTAAACACCCGCTTACTGACCTCGGGTGATAACACGGTTGAAGTGCAATTTACCCGAGCGCACAGCACTAATGGCGAAGGCTTGCATCGCTTCCAAGATCCCGTCGATGGCAAGGTCTACCTCTACTCTCACTTTGAGCCTGCCGCTGCGCAACAGATGTTTGCAGTATTTGATCAACCCGATTTAAAAGCCAATTACAAAATCAGTGTGACCGCGCCGAAGGATTGGCAAGTGATCAGTACCATGCGCGAGTCCTCTGTCACACCTGCGGGGACCATTAATCGTTGGGAGTTTCCTGAAACGCCTAAATTAAGCCCTTACAATTTCTCTATGCATGCAGGCCCGTACCATATGTGGCAGGATAATTCCGGCCGTTATCCTATGCGATTATTTGCACGACAATCCGTTGCTCACCAAGTGACCCCACAGGACTGGTTTACCTATACAAAACAGGGTTTAACCTTCTTTGACGCCTATTTTGGTATTCCTTATCCCTTTAAAAAATACGACCAAATCCTAGTGCCAGACTTTCTCTATGGCGCAATGGAAAACGCAGCAGCAGTGACCTTTGCCGAAGATCATTTCCTCCACAAAGCTGAAATGACCGCCGAGCAAAAACAAAGCTTGGCGGGTGTTATTATGCACGAAATGGCCCACCAGTGGTTTGGCGATTTGGTCACGATGAAGTGGTGGAATGGCCTGTGGTTAAACGAAAGTTTTGCTTCTTTTATGGGTACACTCGCGACCCAAGAAGCCACCGAATTTACGAATGCTTGGCGCAGTTTTTATGCTCAAGGCAAACAGCGTGCCTATGAGCAAGACAGCTTAGTCACTACCCATCCGATTGAAGTGCCTGTAGCTACCACCCAAAATGCCTTCGACAATATCGATGCTATTACCTATCAAAAAGGCGCCTCGACGCTCAAGCAGCTACGCCATTTACTTGGTGATCTGGTGTTCCGCCGCGGCGTGAGCAACTACCTCAAACAATACAGCTACCAAAATGCCGAGCTGGATGACTTTATCAATAGCCTCGCTAAAGCTGCGGGCAGAGACTTAAGCGCATGGACACAGGAATGGCTATACAGCGCAGGGGTAAACACCATTAAAGCCGAATACCGCTGCGACGGTAATCGCATTAGCGAATTTAGCCTGTTGCAATATCCCGCTAGCAGCGAACTACCGACACTGAGAGAGCAAAAAGTCCAAATTGCACTGTTTACTAAAGGACGTTTCGATTTAAGGCATGAGACCACAGTACCAGTAACCTACAAGGGCGAGCGTACCGAGGTGAAACAATTAGTCGGTGAGCGTTGTCCCGATCTGGTTTACCCCAACTATGATGATTGGGGCTTTGTGAAGGTGCAACTCGATGAAAAATCCTTCGATACCGCCAAGCAACAGTTAAGCCGAGTTACAGATCCGCTATTGCGCTCAATGTTATGGCAAAGCTTGTGGGACAGTGTACGTGAGGGCAACCTGAGTTTAGATCAATACCTCAGCACAGTATTCGTCAACGCCCCAGCGGAGAATGACTACACTGTGGTCGGCCAAATTATTTCTAGTTTGCTACGCAGTAAAGAATACCTCGCGCAGATCGCGCCTATTCAGCAAAACTATGCTGAAAATGCAGTCAAAGGCTTAGCGCAAATGAGCCTTCGTAAGACCATGGAGAGTCGAGGGGACAGTGACTTCCAGCGCCGCTGGTTCGATGCCTATATCCAATTAGCCAGCGATCGTGACAGTTTACGTCATTTAGCGCAATTGCTAGACGGCACGACTAAAATCAAAGGGTTAACTTTAGATCAAGATCTGCGCTGGGCAATCATAATCCAGCTTAATCGCTACGACTTCCCGAATGCGCAGCAACGTATAACACGGGAAATAGCACGCGATAACTCAGATTCTGGGGAAAAAGCGGCATTAGCCGCTCAAGTGATCCGTCCTGAAGCTGCCGCAAAACGTCGCTGGTTGAGTAAAGTCCACGCCGATGCCCTACCGTTTGCTAAGCAGCGCATCATCATGGAAAACCTTTATCCTGCTGAGCAAAAACTCTTAAGCGCAGCCACAGCTGAAGAGCGCCTCGCAAACTTAGCCGATATGGACAAAAAGGGCCCAGTGTTTATGCGTAGCTACAGCCGTAACTTGATCCCAACCGACTGTAATTACAATAGTATTACCGCCTTGGATAAAGTATTAGACAGCCAAACAGGCTTATCTAATCTTAGCCGTCGTACTTTATTAGAAACGCGTCAAGCAGAGCAGCGTTGCGTGCTAATCAAAAATAAAATGACCCACTGATAATGAGTTGAAAAAAGAAGAGGCTCTGATGAGCCTCTTCTTTTTGCCTTGATCTTTACCTTACATGGGAAACCTGTAGATAAAAATGTAATAACTCTTTCAATGGTAGTGGCTTAGAATAAAAATAGCCCTGATGTTGATACACCCCTTTAGCCGCTAAATAATCTACCTGTTCTTGGGTTTCCACGCCTTCGGCAATCATCTCCATATTCGACTCGTGTCCAAAGGCAATAATGGCATCGAGCACCGCACCTTTAAGATCTTTCGTACCAATGGTATCGATAAACATCTTATCAATTTTGATACTATTAATTCCAAGTCGCTGTAAATAGCTAAAACCGCCAAAACCCGTACCAAAGTCATCCAGTTTAAAGTCATGGCACAATGGTAAAACGGCTTTTATTTCAGCTAAGGCTAGCTCAAATTGAGTGATAGGTTTGCGCTCCGTCAGCTCAAATGCAATCCGCTTAACCATGGGATCTCGGTTTAAAGAGAACCATTGACTCAGCAAGCCAGACTCTAAGTGCTGCGCAACAATATTGATGCTTACCCAGCCTTTTAGTTGAGCTAAATCGCGATACACCTGATCTAGCAATAAATCGGTGATCGGTAATATGAGCCCCGAATCCTCAGCATAGGGAATAAATTGATTGGGCTGGACTAATACACCATCAAATCGACGCCAACGTACCAGCATCTCCTGCCCAACAACGTTGCCTGAACGGCAATCGATAATGGGCTGATAATAGGGAATAAATTCTTTTCGACTCATTCCTTTTTGCAGCAACATACCAAGCGACACCCGGGCAGATTGCCAGTTCCAATAAAAAATCACAGCTAAAAATGCTGCAATTAACGCTGCAATAAAGAGTACGACACCAATGCGATAAGCTTCTTGCCAGTAGAGATCATCACCCGCCTTTAAGGTTAAGGTGACATCTAACGTTTTAATATAACGAGATTCCTTGATAACGCTTTGGTTTTCATCAAGATTTTCTGTCCCCCTAACCATGGGGGAAAGCCCTTGATAACTGATGAGTAATTGATAACAACCGTGGCAAAGGTTAGATAGGGTTTCGTTATAAACAGAGCTATTAGTCAGCACGACTAACTTCTGCTCACCTAAATGAAAAGCATAGGCAAGACTACGAGCACGATCGGTGGCCGCGACCGTTGTCGCAATATCGACCTGTTGTGAGCCAACAAATAAACTTCGAGATCGGTCAAGATGATAATTGACTGGCGGACCGATATTGGAGCATTTTTTACCATCGGCAAGTTCTAGCTGGATAAAACGAACCATTGCTGGGCTCAAGGATTGACTATTGAGTAACGCAATATCATCTTCATTGCAGGTAAAAGATAATTTAGCAAATGCCCGTTCAATATTTTTTTGCTTAAAATCATCAACACCATTTGCAAAAGTAAGTGTTATTTCATCAAAATCACGATTAAACTTTTTTTCTATGCTATAGGCCGTCAACCAAGGATAAATTGTACTCGCTAAAAGTATTGGTAAAAGAAAGATTAAGCATGAATGTAACCAAGGATTAAAGCACCAGCGAGGAAAATTCCATTTCATCTATATTACTCTCTTACTTATGTTTGGGTGTACTTGCTTATGACACTTAAGGAATACTATGCTAAAAAGTCTTTCAAAACTGTGCAATAAAACAAGTTCACCATGATATAAGCAACTGTTGAAATACTTATACAAAACAAAATACGGTTCGCTGCCACAACTTTATCAAATCTGAATGATCAACCATTAATGCTTTAGCTATTTCAGCCGCTATACTTTATTAACGTTAGGTTGCTAGCGGAATTTAAAGGAATAGAATATGCGTTCAACACTTAAAACTCGCCTACTTTTTAGTAGTCTCTTAGCCGTATTCATCACTGTTGCAGTACTGGTTAGTATTTCAAGCTACGTCATTAGAAATCATGCTATAGGCAATACCCAAGGTGAGATTGATCAACTAGCGAATACTTTTGCCGAAGGTATTGGACTGTGGATGAAAGATAGAAAAACAGCCATTACAAGCCTTAAAAAGACCATAGAGGCTGACCCGAGTGTACAAATTACCCCTTATTTATTACAAGCACATAATGCAATGGGGTTTGCACTCACCTATTTTGGTGATGAGCAAGGCAACATGTACCGCCAAGATCCAGCGCTCAATACCGCAAACTATGACCCACGTGTCCGCCCTTGGTATATGGATGCCAAAGCCGCTAATAGCATGGTTATGACTGCTCCCTATGTCAGCGCCACCCTTAAAAAACAAGTTGTGACTATCGCTGAGCCAGTGATGGTTGCGGGCCAACTCTTCGGTGTCGCCGCGGCAAACCTTACCATTGACCAACTCACCGATGCGGTACAGCGGCTTGAAGTCCCCGGTAATGGCTACACCCTGATGGTTGACAACACAGGACTAATTATTAGTCACCCCAATAGTAAGTTAAATAATCAACAACTTACTACTATTGACTCTGATTTTACCCCCACCTGGCTATCACAACGCGCCAATGCCAATACTATGGAAGAGCGTGAATTAGATGGTGAGACCCAGTTAGTCTATGTAGCGACCGTTCCGTCGACCGACTGGGCGTTAATATTTGTGATGAACAAACAAGAAATCATGTCGCAAGCGACTACGCTCGCTTGGTGGATGTCCGCCGTAGGCGCTGGGTTACTGGTAATGTTTGGTTTAGTATTAGTCGCAATCTTCAAAATGCAATTCAAAGACTTAGAACGAGTTGCTTTGGCACTAAATGATATCGCAGAGGGCGATGGCGATCTGACGGTGAGAATTCATACCGCAAACAGCCATGATGAAATTGGGATCTTAGCCTCAGGTTTTAACCGCTTTGTCGAACGTCTACACGGCATGATTTCAAGAATGCACAATATTGCGGGCCAACTTGAATACCAAGCTAAGGGCAGCAGTGCGTCTGCGGCAGATAACAGCCAACGCATTGCGGTTCAGCAGGACGAAGTGACGATGGTCGCCACTGCAGTCACCGAAATGGCCAGCGCCACAGAAGAGATTGCCAGCAACGCCGAACATACAGCGCAAACAGCGCAAAATGCCGTGAGCCTCTCGAATCATGGTCAAAAACAAGTGATGCAAAGTCAGCAATCTATTCGTAACTTAGCAAATGAGGTTGATACCGCAGGACGTATTATCAGCGAGCTGAATGAGCACTCACAAAAAATTAATAGCATTCTATTAACGATCAGTGGGATTGCAGAACAAACCAACTTGCTTGCGTTAAACGCAGCCATTGAAGCCGCTCGCGCAGGTGAGCAAGGTCGCGGTTTCGCCGTGGTTGCCGATGAAGTTCGCGTATTATCGCAACGCACTCACTCATCAACCCAAGAAATTCAGGCAATGATTGAAACCTTGCAACAAACAGCTGGCAAAGCCGTAAAATCCATGACTCAAAGCCATGATATGGCAGAAACGAGTGTGGCTGATGCTAACTCAGCCAGTGAGAGCCTGCTGCAGATAAGCAAAGCAATTAATGAGATATCTGATATGGCAAGCCAAATTGCAACGGCCGCAGAGGAACAAACCTCTGTGACTAGCGAAATTAATCGCAATACCGAATCAATTCGTGAAGTCTCAGAAAACCTCTCTATTGAGGCCCAAAGTGCGATGGTGCAGTCACAGGAGTTGGCTCACTTAGCCGCCTCACTGCAACAGGAAGTGTCACGTTTTAAACTATAAATACACTTGTTGCATTGATATAAACGCCCGCTGTAGCGATTTTCGTTACAGCGGGTTTTAGTTAGAGTCTTAACACTGGCCTATAAGTGCTTTCCCTTCAAACCTTGATACCCCAACTCAATACGATTACCACCATTCTTTTTAGCCTTATACATGGCAGCATCGGCGCAGGAAATAAGTTGCTGTTCATCTTTACCATGCTCAGGATACAAAGCGACACCAATACTTGGAAAAATATGAATTTGCTGCTCTACAAGTTCAAAAGGCTGATTCAATATATCCAGCACTTTTTGAGCAACGAGCAAGGTATTGTGTGCAGAATCAACTCGCTCCAGTAAGATAACAAATTCATCGCCACCAAAACGCGCGACCGTATCAGAAACTCTCACGCAGCTAAGAAGCCGCTGCGCGGTAATTTGTAACAACAAATCTCCCACACTATGTCCGTAGGTATCGTTAACCCATTTAAATTTATCTAAGTCTAGATAAAGTAAAGAGAAATAACTCGACTCTCGATGCGCTCGAGATAAAGCCTTCTGAAACCTATCGTAAAATAACTCTCTGTTGGGTAGATGAGTCAACTGGTCGTAGAGTGCTATCTGCTCTAAGCGAGCCAACATTTGACGACGTTCGATGGCGAACGCAATTTGAGTCGAGACAAACTCCACCAATTCACAATCCTGTGTAGTATAGCTTCTCGAACCTGGGTTGCTATGCATGATCAACGCGCCAATCACCCCTTTGTGCAATCTCAACGGCACGCCGAGCCAGCAATCTTTAAAAGTTACTGCTAATGGCGATGAAAGCGTATTCGACATGGGACAAAAGAGTAAGGATTGTCCCGTTTGAATGATCTGCTCAGCAAAATAATTAGCATTACTGATATATGCGATATTTTGCTCGGACACCGATAACTGGTAAGGAAAATCTAATTGATTTGAATCTTGGTCATAAAGCGCGATAGCAAAATTTTCTGCGGGTAAAAGTTTTGCAATGATCTGGTGGATATGACTATAGAGGGATAACAAATCCTCGGCCACATGAACCGCCTCAGAAATCTCGTATAACGCGGCTTGCCGACGCTCAGCATTTTTATTTTTGGTAATATCGCGAGCCACCGCAACGCGTTGTTGATATTCATCAGACCAGCGGGCTGACCACAGAATATCCACTATGCTGCCATCTTTGCGTATATAACGATTTTCAAAATCGATTTTATAGTGATCTGTCATAATTTCATTGGCCGCAGCAAGCGTACGTTCACGGTCTTCTGGTAAAACCAAATCCAACATCTGCATACCAATCATTTCATCTGGCGTGTAACCAAAAATACGTTCAGCACCCGCACTCACAAATTCAAATCGCCCCGATTTATCCACCACACAGATGGCATCTAATAGCAAATCAATAAAGCGACCAAGTGAAGTATAACCTTCGTTTTTCACACGACTCTCCCACCACGCCTGCAGACAAAACGAGAATAGCTAACTGACTATTGCAGCTAAGCTTTGCATCCCTGTATAGAACCAACGCGCGAATACTCGATGATTAAGGTTAATAGTACATAATATCATACTATTAGAGTAGGTTAATTAGCATGGCAGTTCCACTATTACAACATTCCATACATAAAGCCGGATTGGACATTAGCTTAACCCAATAACAGCATCCGCAAGATGCTTAGTATTTGACTGAGATAAAACTCTTTGAGCACAATAGCCAATTCAAATTTAGTTGGTTATATCTGGAGTTATTTTGACGGCGCTTAAGTCACCTTCACACCAAGCAAATCATTTTCGCCTAGGGCTTGCAATGTGGTCTCATCAGCATTGGCAAAGCAGTGTTTATGGTGCAACAACTAAGCAAGCCGATCGCCTAGCCCGCTACGCAACCATTTTTAACACTGTAGAAGGAAATACCAGTTTTTACGCCACGCCAAATACACAAACAGTGATGAACTGGCACAGCGCAACACCAGATGACTTTCGCTTTACCTTTAAACTACCGCAGCTCATCACCCATCAAAGACAGCTGCAACATTGTCAGCAGGAACTAATGGAATTCTTTCGGGTGATGTCGCCCTTGGCTGAAAAAACTGGGCTATGGAAGATCCAACTTCCCGCCTACTTTGGCCCGGAGCAACTAACAACCTTGGCGCATTTTTTAGAAATGCTTCCCCAAGGCTTGACCTATGGCGTTGAAGTACGGCATTTAGCCTTTTTTGCGAAGGGCGAGGCTGAGCGAGCACTAAACCGCTTGCTGATGGATAAACAGGTAAATCGCATCATTATGGACAGTCGGCCCTTGTTTGCCCTACCGCCCGCTAGCGAAGCAATTATTGATGCCCATAAGAAAAAACCACAATTGCCCGTACATGCTATCGCAACTGCAAATGCACCAGTGGTTCGCTTTATCGGACAAACCGATGGCACTATCGAAGCCTTAGCCGCCAATAACGATAAGTTACAGATCAAAAACAACGATAGCTTTTTCAAAAATTGGTTACAGCAACTTCCCCTCTGGATTAAAGAAGGTCGAGAACCCTATCTTTTTATCCATACACCCGACAATCAAACGGCTCCAGAGCTCGCAGTTCGTTTATATCAGCAGTTACAGCAGCAAATCGCCGCTGAGATTTGCTTACCAACAATCAAGTTACACACACCACCATTGGCAGATCCTACCGCGCAAATGCAACTCTCTTGGTAGAGGCTGCATATCAACTTCAGCTTAGCCCCAAATTGAGTTAGCGAGAATAAAGACCAATGCCGACAAGAACATCGTAATAGGCAGCGTGAGTACCCATGCCAATAGAATTTGCTTAATGGTTTGGCTTTGCAGCCCAGAGCGATTGGCAACCATAGTACCCGCAACCGCCGAAGACAGAATATGCGTCGTTGAAACCGGCATCCCCGTGACGCTGGCAATCCCGATCGAAGCCGCAGCCGTCACCTGCGCAGCAATACCTTGGCTATAGGTCATTCCAGACGAGCCTATTTTTTCTCCCACGGTATAAACAATTCGCCGCCAGCCCACAAGCGTGCCACAACCCAAGGCAGTCGCAATCGCCACGATCACCCAAAGCGGCGCGTATTCGGTCGATTTAGTCAAATCCTTACGCCATTTAGCTAAAGAGCTTAACTCCTTGGCTGGTAAGTCTAATTTAGACACTTTACGAGCGGTATCATCGATACACAGCAACAACCTACGCACTTCACGGCGCTCTTCTACCGTCATATCTTGAAAACTATTCGCCTTATCCAAACGGCGATCAAGCAACGACATCGCGGGTAACACGGTCTGTGCCGAACAATGACTCAACAGCTCATCACTCGCCTCAAGCTGCGCTTTTACATCAACTAAATCGCTAATTATCGCTTGATTGCGGCTATAAATAGCCATAATCCGCCGGTTTGCATCCTGCGTCCTTGCCAAATCATAGGACTGGCTGCTCATATCGAGGGCAAAATACGCTGGGGCCATACAGATAAGCACCAGCATCACTAAACCTATGCCTTTCTGCCCATCATTCGAGCCGTGGGCAAAACTCACCCCCATGGCCGAAGCTATCAGGCTGACGCGCGCCCAAAATGGTGGATGGCGTTTACCATTAATCTGAAATTGTTCATCGGGCGTACGGTGGATCTTATGCTTTTGCCACATGAACTTCATCAGCAATAGCAGTGCTCCAGCCAGCACAAAACCAAGGGTGGGCGAAATAATCAGAGATAACATGATTTGCGTGGCTTTAGTGAGATTAATACCATGCAATATAGGCTGGTGATGTATCCAAGCAAATGCGCCACCAACCCCCATAATCGAACCAATTAAGGTATGGGAGCTAGAGGCTGGAATGCCAAAGTACCAGGTGCCTAAATTCCAAATAATCGCGGAAAATAATAGCGAAAACACCATCAACAGCCCTTGGGTAGAGTCCATCCCCAACAAGGAGTCAACGGGAAGAAGATGTACTATGGCATAGGCTACGCCAAGTCCGCCAAGTAACACTCCCGCAAAGTTAAAAAGGGCTGATGAAACCACCGCTAAATTTGCAGGCATAGCTTTGGTATAGATCACCGTCGCAACAGCATTGGCGGTATCGTGGAAGCCATTGATAAATTCGTAGGCCAACACAAATAACACTGCCAGCACTAAAGCCACCGACCAACCAAAGCCGATAGAGGTAAATATCTCAAACATAAATCGCGAACCTATGACGAGGACGCCACAGATTACGCCCAAGGTTGGGTATTTGACAGTGAAAAATTATTTAGATTTTCAAAAAGTGAATTAGTGCTCAATAACTTTGAATCCAACTTGCAATTAACAAATCGCTTGATGCAAAAACGCCAGCACTGAGGCTGGCGTTTTGATTCACCCATATAGCTTACTGTAGATGACCTGCGTTATGCAGTTCACGTTCGTTCATCGGCGGTGGTGTCCATTGGTACATCCACGTTTCAGACAAAGGTTGACCATCTACTTCTAAGTAAACTCTTAGGTTAATCGGCTCAACGCTATCCTCTGGCGGCACGAGGTCAAACATAGCGCGGTAACCATTGATCGCATGTTGTGGGCGAGCAGAGTCGATTTCCACACGGCCTTGTGAAGTTGAAATAACCGCTTTCACTTGAGTATCTTTACCCAGCATTGGTAAAGAACCACCAGCAAAATCAATCACGAAGCGCTTGCTATAGTATTTACGCTTTTGACCAACTACGCCACCAATACCAGTAAAGGTATCCACTACGCGGGCACGGGGTGACTGCACAGGTGGAGTACCGCCCCAGTACATGTTGTAGCTATAGAGTAACTCTTGGCCTGGTTGAATGGGCTCTGCAGGATTCCAGAAAGCCACGATATTGTCGAAGGTTTCATCCAGTGTTGGAATTTCAACTAACTGCACCGAACCTTTACCCCAATTACCTGTTGGCTCAATCCACAGACTTGGGCGCTTCTCGTAGAATACGCCGTCATCTTGGTAGTGATCGAAATTACGGTCGCGCTGCATTAACCCAAAGCCCTTTGGATTCTCATCGCTATAGGCGTTGAATCTCAAGTTACTTGGATTGCCCAGTGGGCGCCAAATCCATTCACCGTTCCCAGTATGCATGGCAAGTCCATCTGAATCATGGATCTCTTGACGCCAGTCGTAACCTGTACGGCGATCGTTCTCACCGACCATGAACATACTTGTCAGTGGTGCAACGCCTAAACGTTCGATAGCCTTACGCGGATAAATCGCCGCATCAACCTTCATTTTTAAACGCTCACCCGGCTCGATATCGAAACGATAAGCACCAGTTACACTTGGTGAATCTAACAGAGCGTACACAGTCGCAATATTAGAACCTGGTTGCGGCTTCTCTAACCAAAAACGGGTAAACATCGGAAATTCTTCAGGCTTAGGCAACGCAGTATCAACCGCCAAACCACGGGCAGAAAGACCATATTGCATTTCCTGACCGACCGCGCGGAAATAGCTTGCGCCCAAGAAGGCGACAACGTCACGTTGCCAGTCAGTGTTGAACTGCATTCTAAAGCCTGCAAAACCTAAATCTTTAGGAAGCTGGCTACCCTTTACCTTCGACTTACCGTAATCGAACATAGAAGGAGAATATTCAATCAGTTTAGCCTTGCCATTTTCCAATTGGTAAATGTGCACTGGTGTATCGAAATACAGACCTAAGTGGAACAATTCGGCGCGAAACTCCGAATCATCTTCATGCCACAGTGCGGCTTTTTTCTTGAAATGGAATTGCTGGTAATCATCCCAGCTCATGCCCTGTAAGCTTTTTGGTAACTCACCCTTGTGGCTTACATAGGACTCTGTCGCCAGCGTATGGGCATAGCCTTTTAACCAAGCGTAGCTAAACTCTTCTTCCTGCGGCGCACTGGCTTTACCCGCTGCACAAGCAGATAAGCTTAACAACACACTACAGGTGAGCAGTACGCTGCCAACCATCCGTTGTAAGCGGCTACGAGTAGACTGAGCTTCTACCGATGGCATCACCATCGGCTCAGGATTTAAATGTCTTTGTTCGGGAAATAAATTGGGTTGCATAAGCAGACTCTGAATTGGTGTAACTTCCTGACACTTCTCTGCAAAAGTAAGCATTATTGCAGTGACTGCCCTGTGGAGAACTGTTGATGACAGTGATAACAATAACTCTATCTTCATCAGTTCGCCAGAATCTAACATAATTTCGACGCAATGGAATATGTCACAGTGACAATATTCAATACTGACGCCAGTTTATGAAAATAGTATTAAAAAGGGCTGCAAAATGCAGCCCTTTATGGTCATAAACCCAATTAAGTTATAACTTTGTATCTATTACTGTTTTGCGTTTGTTGTGAGCAATAATCAAGGCGATTAAACACACCACCCCCACTGCGATGCCCACAGGTTGACTCAGGGATTGAGGTAAACCTAAACCAATACCTGCGGTAACAATGTAAGACACTGTCACACAGGTGCCCGCAATCGCAGGCAAGCTTACTATCCAGTGAAAACTGCCTCTATCGAACAGATATTTTGTCGCCAACCATAGCACACTGGTCGATAGCAGCATGTTTGAGAAAGCAAAATAACGCCAGATCAAGGAGAAGTCGATCTTGGTCATAAAGTAAGCGATGGTCAGAATAGGCGCCGCTACCAGTAAACGGTTACGCATACTCTGAGGGATATTAAAGGCGTCGATAATGGTTAGACGCAGCGATCTGAACGCGGTATCCCCCGAGGTAATCGGAAATACAGCGACCGCAATAATTGCCATCACGCCGCCTAATACCCCAAGATAGCTCGTAGCCACTTGGTTAACCACTAAGCCAGGGCCGCCTTGGTCTAGTAAGCTCTTAAGCTCAACATATCCGCCCGGGAAGGCCGCAATCCCCGCAGTCGCCCATACACAAGCCACCACACCTTCAGCCACCATAGCGCCGTAGTAAACTGGGCGAACGTATTTCTCGTTTGTCAGGCAGCGTGCCATGATAGGTGCTTGAGTTGAATGAAAACCACTAATAGCACCACAGGTAATAGTCACAAACAGTAATGGCCAAATCGGTAAACCATCGGGGTTAGGTTCCAATAACTCATTGTTGTAATGGCTGTGGTTGAAGTACGCGAACACATCGCCCATTTCGGGTAACTGCGGTGCATTGATGAGGAGAGCCACTGCAATCGAAGTGGTCATCACGATCATTAATAGGCCAAACGCGGGGTACAGCTTAGTGATGATCTTATCGATTGGCAGCATAGTGGCTAAGAAGTAATAGACTAAAATAACCAACACCCAGAAGGTGTTATTGCCAAAAATGGTGTCTTTAAAATAGTCGAGGTTACTTAACAGTCCCGCAGGGCTCATGATGAACACCACGCCCACGAAAAACAGCAACATCGCGGTAAACAGCAGCATTACACCTTTAAAGTAGATATTGAAATAGTGACCTGCGATTTCAGGCAGACTCTTACCATCTTCTTTAATACTTAATACGCCAGAGAAGTAATCATGTACCGCGCCGCCGATAATGTTGCCTAACACAATCCAGAGTAAGGCCACTGGGCCATATAAAGCCCCTAGAATAGGGCCAAAAATCGGCCCGACACCGGCAACGTTTAAAAATTGGATTAAAAACGCTTTAGCTGGGTGGACGGGTACATAGTCCACGCCATCTTCGAATCTTGCTTGGGGTGTTTGCGCTTTAGGATCAATCCCAGCTTGGCGTTCAACAAACGGACTATAAAACTTGTATGCCAGCACTAAGAGCGCAAGACATAAGAAGAAAATTAACATTATTTAACTATCCATACTTTAGTAGAAGGTGATTAACTAGAGAGTTTCATTGAGTTAGCCAATGAGATCAAGCCATCACATACTAGACTAAAGTCGGGTTGATAAATCTGAATTTACGATAAGACTCGCTTATCTAAATAGATTTTTCAAATAATTTGTCTGTAAAAAATAAATCCAATCTTCTCTATAAATGTTTCAGCTATTGGCTGTATAGCTTGTTTAAGCCTTAACTCAGCACAAATTCAAATAATGGCGCCGTATCATCTTCCTCTTGAATGAGTCTGTCCGTCTTTACAAATCCATGGCGCAGCAACACCCGCTGGGATGCAACATTATGCTGTGCCACATGGGCAAAGAGCGGCCTTGAGGTCACTAACGGTAAAAATGTTCTCAAGGTTAAGGTTGCGACCCCGCGCCCCCAAAATGCGCGGTCAATCCAGTAACCAATCATCGCCTGACCATCCCTATGCCAATGGCCAATATTGCCAACCAGCAAGCCATCGACTTCTATCCCCCGTGCCAGTACCGACGCCTGCCCAAGGATATTTTGCTGCCAATGAAGGTAAAACGCCTCACGGTCCCGCGAGGGGAACTGCGCCAATTGGCAAGCAATCGGATCCTGCTGATGAGTAAAGATCAACTCCAGATCATCTTGTTCTATGGGTCTCAATGTCACATTCGATACGCGTGTTTGCTGATCCATCCTATATCCCTATTCAATTTCATCATCATGACATCTCGACATTCGCCGTCAGCTAAAAAAATGGGCGCATAACCCAAGCAGAGGTTAGCGCCCTAAGAGGCAAAACAACATCATTTAAACAAACAAAATCACAATTAAGGTGGGGAGGGTTAACGCAACCCAGCAAATCACTAACTCACACTAACTGAAGATCACGGCAAATACGGGCGCGCCCAGCACCATAGCAATCCCGATAAAAATCATGGTCAAACTGGCAATGACGCCCTCTTGCTGGCCTAACTCACTGGCTTTGGCAGCGCCCGCACCGTGGGCCGAAGCGCCCAAGGCCACGCCTTTACCTAAAGACGTACGAATGTGCATCAGCTTGAACAGCGGCTCGCACACTAACATGCCGATAATACCGGTGATGAGCACCATCATGGCGGTCAGTTCTGGCACACCGCCAAAGGCGCTTGTGGCCTCCATCGCAAAGGGCGTAGAGACCGAACGCACCAACAAACTCTTTGCAAGCTCCACAGGTAGAGGCACAAATTTCACTAATAGCCAGCTCGACACCATGCCCAGCAACAGTCCAGCCATCACGCCAAGGGCAATGGTCAGCGGATATTGGCGAATGAGTTTACGCTCCCGATAAATCGGCAAGGCAAATGCGATTGTCGCCGGAGCAAGCATTGCCATTAACCAATGGGTATATTCAAAATAAGTTGGCAGCGGAATATCGAGATTAAACACCAAGAGCGTGATCACTACAGGCGCAAGTACAATCGGCGCTAACCACCATACCCGGTGGCGCTTATACAAACGCTTCGCCGCAAAATAACAAAATAGTGTTAATAACAAGCTGATAAGTGCCAATCCCGTCTGCGAAAACACTAACTCAGAGACAACCGCAGGACTTAAGTTAACGCTCGACATTACACGGCCTTAGCATGGCGACGCGCATGCTTTTTGATATTGAGCTGACGCTCGAAGCGAAACACTCTGTCAACCACAAATCCCGTACCCACCATCACGCATACACTGCCCATCACTAAGGTGAAGAGGATATTCAGCCCATATTGCTCAAACAGGCCTTCGTACTTGATAACTGAGATCACTGGCGGAATAAAAAACAGCAGCAGCTCACCGATAAGCCAAGCCGCGCCGAGCTGCACGGCATTTTCAGGAATTAACTTAGTCGCTAACAAAATCAGCAACAGACCTAAACCTAATACACTACCAGGCACTGGTGAATGCGCCCAAGAGGCAAACCAATGGCAGGCAAAAGACAATAAACAAAAGAGGCCAATTTGAGTTAACAATAAAGCCCCATGACGGCATCGACGTATTGCGGCTTGTAGGAAAGACATGCGGTTTCTCGATTTACACCAAAAGTTACTATGGGATTATTTTAGGCTTGCCTATTAAATAAAAAAAATGAATATTAAGCATGTAATCCATGAATTTTAAGAATGCATTATAGGGGCGAGAATGGATCTCAAAGTGCTGCGCTATTTTATCGAGATCATCGATGCTGGCGGTTTTGGTAAGGCCAGCGAAAAAGTTCACCTCACCCAACCCGCCCTCTCCAAGGCGCTGCGCCAGTTAGAGGAAGAACTCGATTTGGTACTACTCGAGCGCGGCAAACGTGGCACTCAGGTCAAACTCACCCAAGCTGGAGAAGTGGTTTATCGCCATGGTAAGGAGTTATTGGCCGGACGCCAACGTATGCTGGCCGAACTCAGTGCCCAGCGCAGTTTGACTGCGGGTGAATTAAAACTCGGTCTCGCGCCGCTCGGCAGTGCTGAAATTTTTGCCCCTATTATTGCCAAGTATCGCCAGCAGTACCCACAAATCGAAATGCACTTGTTGGTCCGTGGTGGCGTTGAGCAAACGCTGGCAATTCAAAAAGGCGAAATAGAACTGGCCACTGGCATAATCGACCTTGATGATGGCTATGACGGCATTCGAGTGTTTAACGATCCCATGGTGGTAGTGCTGCCCAAGGAAAATCCCCTCACTACCAGGGAAATACTCTCAGTCCATGACTTAATCAATGAGCCACAAGTGATGTTTGAGACTGAATACACCCTGCATCAATTGGTGCTCAACGCCTGTCAGCAAGCCGGATTCTCCCCTCAAAATATCACCCGTGTTAGCCAAGCGGACTTTGGTATCGCACTGGTGGCTGCGGGAACTGGCGTGATGATACTGCCGCGCTCAATCGCGCGGCGTTATAGTGTGGCGGGGGTGGTCAATATTCCACTGGCGAGTGACGAATTGCGCTGGGAGTTATCGCTATTTTGGCGCAAAGAACAGGTATTGTCCTTTGCGGCGCAGGCTATGATTGCGTTAGTAAAAAAGCACTTAACCCAAAAATAGCCTTCTACCAAGGCACAACTAGGCTAAATCGCACTAAGGTATCGTTATCCCAAGGTAGGATGGGTAAGTAATTAGGCGAATTCAGGCTACCCTTAGCAAAGGGGTCCAAGTTATATTCAGTATGTTCGACATACAGCAACCACTGACTGCCCTTCTCCCAGTAATCGGTATCATAACTCATGGTCAAACGATACTGATTTTCAAGCCATTGGTCGCCATCGTTCCAAGTTTGAGCAGCTAAGTTCAGGTTTAATTTTGGCGTCAAATCAAAACCAAAACTCCCCATAACTGTGTAGGCAAACTCGCTATTGCCAAAATCGCCTCTATCGTAACCTCGGGTGCGGGGCACATCATCGTCGATCTCTAAAAAGTAATAGCCCGCTCCAGCCTTAAGCTGTGCTTGAGTTTGCTGGCCGTGATAATTGGCTGTTAGCCCAGGAAAAAGCTTCGCCTGCTTCTCCACTGAACTCACTGTGTTACGCTTGCCCTGTAAATCCACTTGCCATCCTAAGGACAACTCGGGGGAAAAACGATAAAGCTCCCCAAGAGCAGCATATTCCGATTTGAACCACATCGGAATATGGTCAGGGTCAAGCTTATCCCTATCAATATCGATAAACATATCCAGCACCGCAGACAAATAAATATCCGATGCAGTGGTATGTTCAATAATGATGTTACCGTTAGCCCCAAAGGTATGCGAATTCTCTTGCTCCACAATAAAATCATGAATACCCATGGTGTAATGCCATTGGGTTGATTCTTCTGCACAAACTGAAGTTGCTAGGCCTAAAAACAGCGCCGTAGGTGCCAGAATTAGGTATCTCACATTGAGCTCCATAAAAGGTTTTTTATACTAAATTAAGATTAGACAATTTAAGCATAATTTAATGAAATTTTTACCATTTGTATCAGAGATAGTTCATAAAAATCCATCCCTTCCGCTGAAGTGAATAAAAATTTGCATATCTCATCGTTTAAAACCATGAAATTGCTATTCACGGTCACCCTAAACAATTTGGCAACCTTTTAAAAATCTATTGATATCAAACACCATCATCCTATTAAACATAGATTCCCATCTAAATCACCCACACTCACAAGTGAATTTTTACTCACAAATAAAGCATAATTATTGACACAAGAACGCTATCCACCTATAGTCGCCACATTGCAAGTTATCCAAAAGAGAGTGTTAAATGAAAAAATCCATGTTATTAGGCGGCCTAACCCTCACAGCCACCTTGTTGTTAGCTGGATGTGGGAAAAGCGAAGATGTTCTAGTCGTAGGAACCAATGCCGCATTCCCGCCCTTTGAATATGTTGGCGGACAAAGTGGAGACGAAATCAAAGGTTTCGACATTGAGCTTGCCAAGCAAATCGCTAAAGATGCCGGCAAAACCCTTAAAGTCGAAAACATGAAATTCGACTCGCTGATCGTGGCCCTAAACTCAGGCAAGATTGATTTTATCGCCTCGGGCATGACTATCACCCCCGAGCGCCAGGCAAGTGTTAACTTCTCAGAGCCCTATTACGAAGCCACTCAAGTGCTACTTGTCAATAAAGATAACAAGAGTATTCATACGCTTGATGACATTAAAGACAAACATTTTGCGGTGCAGCTCGGCTCAACCGCCGATATGATGTCTAAAAAATATACCCAAAAGGTCACCGCCTTCAATACCGGATTCGAAGCCATTATGGAGCTTAAAAATGGCAAAGTAGATCTAGTGTTATTTGACAGCGAGCCTGCGGCGAACTATCTAGCGAAAAACCCCGATCTCAAACTGATTAAGCTGGATTTTCCTCCCGAGTTTTATGGTTTTGCCGTCTCCAAACAGCAACCTGAACTTCTGAATAGCATTAATAACACGCTGAAAAACTTGAAAGAAAGCGGCCAATATCAGACGCTCGTTTCAGCCCATATCAAGTGATCCCTATGTTAGAAGCAATCAATACTTCGCTGTTTAGCCCCATCGGCGACGACGGCATGATAGGCATACTGCTGATCTTAAACGGCTTAAAAGTCACCTTGATTGTGACCTTCTTCGCCATGTTATTAGGCGCAGTATTAGGCGTGGGCACCACACTGATGAAGATGTCATCTAAGTGGTATATCCGCTTCCCCGCCGAACTCTATGTGGGCGTGATCCGCGGCACGCCGGTGGTGGTGCAGTTAGTGATCCTTTACTTCATCGTGCTGGCTGCGCTCGATGTCGATAAAATCACCGCTGCCATTATCGCCTTTGGCTTAAACAGCGGCGCTTATATCTCTGAGATTATTCGTGCCGGCATTCAAGCCGTCGATAAAGGCCAAACCGAAGCCGCGCGCTCGCTCGGCCTGTCGCAAGCAATGACCATGAAGCTGATTATTTTGCCGCAGGCGATTAAGAATATTCTGCCCGCATTAGGCAATGAGTTTATCGTGCTACTCAAGGAAACCGCCGTGATTGGCTTTATTGGTGGTGTGGACTTAATGCGGGCGGGAGAAATTATTCGCAGCCGCACCTTTGAAGACAGTATTCCACTCTTTACCTGCGCACTGATTTACCTGTTCCTAACCTACAGCTTCACATTTATGCTGTCGAAATTCGAAAAGAGGTTGAAGCAAAGTGATTAACATAACCAACCTACATAAAAGTTATGGCGATAATGCGGTCCTTAAAGGCATTAACGAACATATTCGCCAAGGCGAAGTGGTGAGTGTTATCGGCCCCAGCGGCAGCGGTAAAAGCACCTTTTTACGTTGCATCAATCTACTGGAAAATCCAACCCAAGGGGATATTGAAATCGAAGGGCAATCCATTACCGCTAAGGATGCCTGTGTCGATAAATTGCGGCAAAAAGTGGGCATGGTGTTCCAAAACTTCAACCTATTCCCCCATAAAACCGTATTGCAAAACATTACCTTAGCACCAGTGAGCCTAAAGTTAATGACCCAAGCCGAAGCCGATAACAAGGCGCTGGCGCTGCTTACTCAAGTGGGCTTGCAGGATAAAGCCAATGCCTATCCTTCGAGTCTCTCGGGTGGCCAAAAGCAAAGGGTTGCCATTGCCCGCGCACTGGCGATGGAGCCGGATCTCATGCTATTCGACGAGCCCACCTCGGCACTCGACCCCGAAATGGTCGGCGATGTACTGGATGTGATGAAGGACTTAGCGCAAAAAGGCATGACCATGGTGATTGTTACCCACGAAATGGGCTTTGCACGCGATGTTTCCGACAGAGTCATCTTTATGGATGGCGGCTATGTGGTGGAGTCCAATGTCCCCGAGGAATTATTCACCCGCCCCAAAGAAGCCAGAACCCAAAGCTTTTTAAGTAAAGTGCTGAGGTAATAAAGACTTATACAACATTGAAAGGTGAACAATGGTATTTGTTCGATGACATGCAGCATGCTTTGAGACAAAAGCGATTAATCTTTTTATCTATTTATGGAGTTTATTGTCATTGTTTCCCCAGTGACACGCCGTGAATATATCCCTATAGGCTCGACGGCGACATCCATGTCGCCAACGGTCACTGGAGCCCCAATGCCAATTTTAACTACCCATTTGCGATATGTACGTTAAAAACAAATGGACATAACCTTGTTAGATTTTTTTCTAATTCATTGTTTTCGGATTAATATTTCTCAGGTGTAGCGCGTTTGTTATGCACTCACTTTCTTTAGAAGGTGATAACCACTGTACCGAGGTATGACATTCTCCAAATCAGCAAAGCTAATCTCCAATGAGCGCCCTAGAGCAAGAACTAGTAATACTTCGACAAACTTGATCCGAGACATCATGTCATCTTCTGATATTCTATAATCGTTGGCGTGGGTGATATCATTTCTAAGCTTACATAAGGCATTTATGTCAGGCTTGCTGTACCTCCAATCATTTCGAATATCAAAGGGAATTTCATCATAAAAATCCGCTATACATTTTTCGGTATTGTATTTCGACTTATTAAGCCTAAGTATAGCTTTCAAGAAGTTCTTAACGTTTGTTTTGTCATTAAATTTCTTAACCATGTATTTTTCGGATCTTCTCAGAACATCATTTAGTAGATCTTGATCCAAGTATGATTTCTGTTTATAGCATAAGGATTCGAGTATTCTAAAATATCCTAGGTATCTCTCCTCTAAGTTTATCATGCGTGAATATCTTCGGTATTTCTTGAAATAGCCCCGCTTGTCGACCGCCATACAAAAGTAGGAATCAAAAGCACGCTCAGGTATTGCAACAAGCCCTCTTCCATCAAAGCGCATGTTTTTACCCAAAGGGTAGAATACACAAGTCAAATCATAGCAAGGCCTAAACTTATCAGAGGAAAAGTACATAGACCTATAGTTAAATCCATCACACTCAACATTTAGAAGTATTTTTTCCACCTTGAAATCTCCCCCAACAAAGAAGGCAACCAAGGAATATAGGCTTTCGTAGACATCAAAAATTGAATCGGGATTTATGGTTTCAGATAAACAGAGATCCACAGATGGGTGATAGCTCATTCCGATTGTATAGTCTCGAATGCCATCACCCTCATGGCTAGGGTTGTATTTAACAATCAAATACTGATCTTGGTTAACTACGACTCTTAGCTCTTCTGTATTCTCAGAGCCAAATTCGATTGTTCTTTGTGTGTGATATCTTTCTAGAATTTTCTGCTGAAGATGGGTGTGTCCAATCCACTCACCAAACACATTCGAAAATATAGAGATTCCTTTAACTCTGAAAGTGGATTCTTGGGTAAGTGGAATAAAAAGAACGAAATCAACTTCGAATTCATATTCAAAGAAACGCACATGTTCAGGGAAATATGAGATATGCCTCAATCCTCCAGAAGAAAATCTCAGCCCCTGAAGATGAAACGAGTCACTAAAACCATTACAAGACAAGCTAGCGATATCATCAAATGGAAGTGGACACCTACGATTCTCATGTACTTCGCCAAAGATCTTCAATATGCACACTGATTGACTCAGTTGAAGCGTTCCAGCATAACCCGTTCCATCAATTTCTATAGTGACTTTAAAATCATAATTATTATTGAGACTAAGGTGTTTTAGATGATCCAAAGTTAACCTTCTATATTAATTGTTTGCTTGATGCGACTGACCAGATCCATAACGAAGGATGAACAACGTCACCATCCAACCTAATGCATTCTACTGTAAACACAAAATTTGAAGCAGAGGCAGCGTTGAGAATCCCTCTTAGATTGAATCTAGCCACCCATTTTAAATCAATAACATAATTCACTTTCGTTTTGTCTACAACTTGTCCGAGTTAAAATGGCTTAAATAAGAACCATCAGCAGTCGCAAGGACAGCATCAGGGCAATAAATTGCGCTAATCCCTTTAAAAAAGGGTGTATTTCAGACGAGGTATATTGTCCCTTAGTGTTTGGGAGATGTTCGGCAATGATTGCTGTCGAAGTAATATACATTGTTGTCAGTTGCACTAAAAATGCTGGCAGCTTGCAGCAAAGTGCCGTCGTCGCTTTTCGAGATGTTCGCAGTAATAGCTCAGTTCTTGCAGAGTCCCCCTAAGTAATAGAGGCTCATTAACATTACATTCCTGTACGCTTTTCACAGGTATTGAAGTTCTGTGGAGAGCAAAATGTCACCGGTGTATAGATTATTTCTTGATACTTTTGTTTTGTGACAATTTTATAAAGCGTCAAAATTGCCTGCCTGCCCATTTCATAGGGATTTTGACCGATATTGATATGCGCAAGATTATCCTTCAACATCATTAATTGCTCTGGAGAGGTATCAGTAATAATAACGACGACCTCCTTGTTGCTAATTTTTCCTTGGTATGGGGCAATCATCTCACGGTAAAGCGCTGCATCATTTTGAGCCCAACCACCAACAGCAATAAATGAGTCTGCTTTCACCGGCTTGCCTTTCATAACAGACTCCATTTGTTTAACCGCTTGACTAAGTTGGTCAAAATTAAACAAAGGTTCTCTCACTTCTGTCCAGCCCTGCTCGTTATTAAGTAATTTCCCTGGAGGAATATCGTATTTTTTTCCCGACAACGCAGAGCGAACTCCCATCAGTCTTAAATTCAAATTGGGAGAATCAGGGCGCCCAGATTGCATGATAAGCGTCCCACCATTAGGCCGTAATTTTTTTAATTGTTCACCTAATGATTTACCCAATTCGAAATTGTCTGTACCGATATAGGCTGAGCGAAAATTCTTGGGGTCTTGGTTGATGGAAGCATCAAAATCTGAATCATAGGTGACAATTGGAATACCGGCTTCTTTAGCTCTTTTTAAGCTATTTTCGAAAAGATACTTAGATTGCGTAACCGCGACAGCAATCCCATCGATACCTTCATCAATCAGTTGGTTTATGACCTCGTCTTGCAATCTAACACTGCTTGATTCTGGCCCTCGATATACACATTCCACACCTTTTATTTCAGCGGCGGCATCTATACAGCCCGTTTTACTTTGATCAAAAAAAACACTATAAAATTTCGGCACAACAGCAAATTTCAGATCTTTTCCATAGCCAGAGGATACGGGTAATAAACTGAAGGTAATAAACAACATAAGTAATCTTGTCACACGTCCTCCCAACAAATGAAACCGTCACTAAAGCTTCATAACAAAATGTAGCAAAGGAATAGCGTTAGCGACATGAGAGATAACGTTGTTATCAAGTATCATTGATCTACATCATGCATTCACAATGCTATTGTGCACAGCTAACGGCCAACAAAGATAAAAAGCACATATAAACAATAAAATAGAAACACATCACATTAGATTCGACCGCGAATAGATTGTTTATTTTGACCGCTAAATATCCTCACTTAATACCTAGGGCGTGTTGCGGCCCTAAGCATTTGCAGTGGCTGAACCAACCGTCAGTTTCAAAAATATTTTGAAACTGATAGCCGTTTTGATCACATTGTTTTTTGCCTAAACCTGCTTAAAATGCTGAGGTTGATTTTGTATTCCTAGATGATTTGGAGCCGTTACATGAGTGATTTAAGTTTTCTCGCTAAAAAGCGTTACACCACTAAGGCCTTTGATCCAACCAAGACAATTCCTGCCGACAAGATTGCCGACATCAAAACCTTATTACAGTTCAGCCCATCATCAACCAACTCACAGCCTTGGCACTTTGTGCTTGCTGGTACGGCAGAAGGCAAAGCGTTGATCGCCCAAGCGACTGAGAACTACGCCTTTAATACCCAAAAAATTCTCAATGCTTCCCATGTGGTAGTACTGTGTACCCGTACTCAACTCGATGAAGCCCATTTACTGCAAGTGCTAGAGCAAGAGGCCAAAGATGGCCGTTTTGCCAATGAAGAAGCCAAACAAGGCCAACATAATGGTCGCTCTTTCTTTGCCAATATGCATAAATTTGAGCTAAAAGACGCCCAGCATTGGATGGAAAAACAAGTCTATTTAGCACTCGGCACCCTAATGTTAGGTGCCAGCGTGCTCGATATTGATGCTTGCCCGATCGAAGGTTTCGATGCGACTAAACTTAATCAAGTCTTAGGCTTACGAGAAAAAGGTCTGTGCGCTTCTGTGATTGTAGCCCTTGGTTATCGCTCTGAAGAAGACTTTAATGCTAAATTACCTAAGTCACGTTTAGCACAAGAAGTTATCTTTACTGAAATCTAAATCCTGACGCCTAAGCTAACCGTAAGTACCCTTGTTTTGCATAAGTGAACAAGGGTATTTTCGACCTTGCCCCATCACTCATCGTAAAAAAATTAACACCATTCCCGCCAGCAAAGCCTATGCGACCTTGAGGCAAATTGCTCTAAAATCCATCTTTGCCTACACTTTGCACTGTGGCATAGTGTACATCTAGCACGCTGTAATTAGCGGCAAATTTAAGGTAAAAGCCTTAAAAATCTTATGGATAGATGTACACTCAGTTTAATCGCCACACTCGCTTGATAACAACTTAGGATGGGACTGTCAGTATGCTACTCGCAAAACCTTCACTCAGTGCAGAAGCTCAATCGGCAAGGCTTTCGACCACTAAGGGGGATAATCCGTTAATCTGGCCAGTGCTATCGGTGTTACAAGCTTCCAATCAAAGTTGGAAAATCCATCACCTCGCCACCGAATTACAGAGCAGAGGGCTTATCCATCCTTTAGATGAAAACCCGGGTAATGATTTATTTAAGCGTAACTTTCTACTGATGAATGCCCTGTTCGAACTGCAAGAAATGCTTCTTCCTAAGCAATGGTTACAAGTTAAAGCAATGGAAATCCAGATTTTCCGCCTCGTGCCATCAAATGTTAACTTATTGATAATGGAAGAGACTTCCCTGCGAGAATATTATCTTGACTGGAATAACTACGACACCAGCGAAAACGTGGTGAGGGAATTATTAGAGGCTTTCTGGAGCAGTTATAAGAGCTACATTGGCCTCAATGTAAATTTAATGCACAAAGGACATGCCCTAAGAGTTTTTGAGTTAGATGAAAGTGCAACCCCAAGAGATATCCGCAAACAATGGCGTCGTTTAGCCCTCAAATGGCATCCTGATAGACCCGAGGGTGATGCTGCCCGCTTTCGCGAAGTCTGCGAGGCTTGGCAATCCCTGCGGGATATTGCTTAGCTAATGTTGATATATCTGTGATCCCCTTTGCAGTCTTGCAAATTTCTAGGTCTAAACTCCCACGGGATCACAGATTTAGTTCAATATCGGCGCACTAATTCAGCGATAATTAAGCATTTCAAACTAACCTAAAACCATCTTCACGCTGGTATAACACAAGCGTAATTTCAAGATTGAATCAGCTTATCCATTACCATTAGGCACAACGCATAGCACTTAATGTACTGGATTCAATCTAACCGACTTTGAGGGTTCTATGATCAAACCAATCGCCTTGGCTGTCGCCTTAATCGTTGCACCATTCAGCAGTTTGGCCGCAAACTTTGTGGAAGGCACTCACTACACTCAAATTTCTGATAAAGTGCCGAGTAGTGAGCCTAAACTTACCGAGTTTTTCTCCTTCTATTGCCATAATTGCTTCAATATGGAAACCAATTATCTGCCTGATATCAAAGCTAACTTAAACAAGGGCATTGCATTTGATACTAAGCATGTCGACTTTATGAATAGTGCTTTAGGGACTGAAGTCATGCGTTCGCTGGCCGTCATCCAAGAGCTGGATAATAAAGACGCTCTAACCCATGCCATGTTCGCCGCGATCCAAGGAGAAGAAGGCGCTAATGGTCACGACCACAGCGCCCCTGGACATAAGCACGAATCGCAAATCAATAGCCGTGACGACATTAAACAAGTCTTTGCTAAGTTCGGTATAGACGCGGCGAAGTACGACAAACTTGCCGACAGTAAAAGCACAGATGAAAAGCTAGCCCTTTGGCGTGCCCAGCAAAACCAATTCCGCGTTGAAAGCGTGCCAGCCTTTATTGTTAATGACAAATATGCAGTTAACTTAAGCAACATCAGAACCTTAGACGAACTGATTGGCTTAATTAACTATCTTGCCGTCGAAAAAGATGCACAGGCACCTAAAAGTTCTGGTGGTAGCCTAAACTGGTTATTCTTAGCCTTTGCCGCTGCCGTCGCTCTTGGCCGTCAAAAGCGCTTGAGTTAACGTTAAGCGTCCGTATAAATCGCTCAATAAAAAACCAGCATTTCTGCTGGTTTTTTTTATGTCTCTCATAGCCTACGGAAAGTTACGCTCAGCAACACCTTTAGCCGTTACACTCACCCCGAGTTCTGCTGCATGAATAAAGAAAGGGGCTTCCACATCATCGGCATTATTACTGACATCAGGATCATCATTTTGCGCTAAACAGGTATACCCTAAGTTGTAATCACCTGCGACCACAAAACCAAATTCATAATCGTGACCAATGACTTGACCATTTGTATCTGTGATTTCATTCACCCTAGCCGCAGCGATTGGTGCAACTTCAGTGGCAGTATCTGCATCAGTTCTGAAATCCTGCATTTGCTCAAGCGTGGTATTAGCTGGATACAGATAGACCGCTGGTGAAAACACCGAACCACCCGCTGCCACTTCACAACCTTGCATCACGGTGGTACCAATGGTGCCTTTAATCGCCCCCACTTCGGACTGATTAAATAATTGCACCGAGGTAGGCTTCAGAGTCCAGTAATCTTTATTTCCGTGGGGATCCTGTAAGCCTTTACTGAGATCAAATTCGGCGACAAAGCTATTTACGCCCGCCGCAATCGTAAATGCTTTATTGAAAAATAATCGTCCAGTATCACTCTCTTCAGCGCCGACACCACCGCAAGAACCATTGCTGTTCGTCGTTAAACCATACAGGGTGTCATTGAAGGTTTGCACATGGGAGCTTTCACTATTCGCTACAGTGCTGTTTTTCATGTAAAGGCACATTTGGTATTCGCCGACAGGGATCGATTGACCACTCACCAATATTTCTACCGCACTGCCTTGAAAAGCTAATAAATCGACAAATTTGACGGCACCGTTAGGTGCGACATTGAATGAATAGCTACCCGTATCGTTCTTTAACACGACTTGTCTAAATGCAATAGTGACAGATTTTGCATCAGCGGGATTATCCGATACACCAAGGTTAAATGTCGCCATTTGTGGAACCGAGTCCTCGGAATCCGAGCCACCACAACCAAACAGTAAACCTGTCAACGCTATCGCTAGTGCACTTTTTTGAATATTCATAGGATACCTTCATTTAGCTTCCAAAAATTATTCTCAAAATCCTCATCCTCCCCAATCGCTTAAGTACACTGCTATCTGATATTGAAAACAGTGACTCAAACGTGTTTGGATGGACATGGAGAATTAAGTCTAGGAGTTGAGTGTGCAGTTTGTCGATGAACGTACGCTGAACATTTAAAACCAGCGATGATAACTAAAATAGAAAATGTATTCGTAGCAAACAATAGGAAACAAAGTTATTGCCTAATAAATTCAATAATATGTGTTGCGGCCAATATGATATGCAGTACTAAAAAGCCAATAAAAGCATCGGCACAAATTTGATGATAACCACGCCAAGTCATTGCCAGTGGTGTTCCTTGGTAAATAAACCATACAACGCCAGTTAATCCTGTCGCGACCAGCAGTATCATGCCAATCCCTTCGATACAACTAAACAAGCCTTTGCCACCGGCTACGGGGAGCTTGCCTTTAAAAAGGCCTTTAATATCCTGCACCAATTGTTCCCAATCGCCCACCAGCCAGGCAAAATACTGGTGCCATTTGCCTTGGAGGCTATTACGCAACAAAAATAAAATCCCTAACGCAGCACACACAAATCCTAGGTAAACATGCAGATAATCCCAAATGCTAGCATTAGCACGCAGGCTTCGACCGATAAAAATCCACGGACTGGTGCAGATGAGTAGACTTGCGGACAACACCAGCCAAACATGCAAACGCGCCAACAAAAAATCGAATATTAAGGTTAATTTGTTCGACATATAGGTTTACCCTCGACAATCAACGTGAGCCTCAACCGCTCGCTTAGGCTTGGTGGATTTGTAATCCAAACTCATGCACTTTTTGCCAGTCAGTGTATTCAACATTAGTAACAGGATCCGTGGGCCCCTTAGTTAACCACATGATAAAACGTATGATATTCCTATCAAATGCATTATATCCCTGATAATTCAAATTACCGCCAAACACTTGCAACAACTGAGGACGCCAAGTCGTTTTAGTTAAAAACGCCTGCATATAGGGATTAGTCTCAGGGGTATTTTTTTCAGGTTTACGGGCAACTAAACTCACAGAGAAAAATCCACCGACTTTTTGTGTCAGGATTTGCTGATGTTTCTGAATAAATTCATACAGCGCAGGATTATGTTTTCCGTGACGAATACTAGCGCCAATGATGATCTTATCGAAGGACTCCATCGCGGGGACGGCTTTTATATCAGCAATCACCACCGAATTACCTAACTCTTTGAGTTGCTGGGCTAACTGATTCGTGATCTTACGAGTTTGACCATGAACACTGGAGAAGATGATCAGAATTTTTTTCACTTAAGCCTCTATTATCTCAACAAAAATAAGAAAAAGCGGCCAGAAGAAAAACAAGTACGGCGGCCTTATGTTGACCTAAATATACCAATCAATATGATACTCAATGCCTCGCAATCCAGAAGGTAACCACAAGATAAACAATGCGCTTCTATGGATAGCGAGTCCGCTAGCGATATTTAGGTTTTCCACGCAAAAAGCAAACTGCCTATTACGATATTGCATACTAGGTGATTTAGTCATCTATTTACATGAAATAGATCACGGGCTTAGCGCCAAACCATCCCTCGATATTCGGTAATTCTAGCTTGCTCACAAAAATAAAAATCACCACTCTGAGGATCAAAATGTTACAAAATCAGCAATTCCAGCCCTAGTCTAGCAGGCGTGAATAAAAGCAAACCAACTCGGAGACTTAAAGCTAACAATCGACTAAGCTGGACACTTTTGGCAGAGCGGGTATTCTCCCTAATTTGCAATGTAAATTAGCAGACAAGTGATACAGGATTAAGGCATGAAGGATTCGGATATTTTAATGCTTGCGGATGAAGCCGCTCCCGCTGCGGAGGTCTCTGCCCGTAAAAAAGCCCTTTTACTTGGCCGTCAACTCGGCCTCGCCAGTGAGGAAGAATATCGCCCAGCCAATGCCTCGATTGCCGAACGCGCCCAGCATCGGCAGCGTAAACTCGCCAGCCAGTATCAGGCAAATGTTGAAACCATTTTCGCCCTCGCCTTAAGTTATACCTCTTCCGACATGACGGGGGTGGATCTCGATCCCGACTGGAGTCATCAATTTTTTCTGATGGCGGAGCAAATCCATAATCGAAAAATGCAGGACCTATGGGCACGTATTCTCTCTAGTGAAATCATCAACCCAGGAAACTTTAGCCTGCGCACCTTAGCGCTACTTAAGCAATTAACGCACAGAGAAGCGCAAATCCTCGAAAAAGCCCTAGGCATGGCAGCAAAAGTGAATAATGAGCAGCGCTTAAAACTCATTAGCGGCTATCGGCTCACGGGCGGGATTGGCCAATATTTTCGCAAGCATACCAACATCACCCTAGGTCTCTCGCAATTTGGTCTGCCCTACTCCAGTATTCTTACCCTAGTTGATGCGGGGATACTCCACAGCAGTGAGTTTGAAACGGGTTTACTCAATAGTAAAACCCCCATCCAACTCACTATGCCCGGTATTCAAATGAAGCTAACCCCTAAGAGCGGTAATTTGCTCTTTAGTTATTATCGATTAACACCTATTGGCGATGAACTAGCGCAGCTTGTGCTTCCTAAACAGGACCAAGAATACCTTAAAGCCCTTCAAGCCCTATTTGCCAAGGACTTTAAGATTGAATAACAAGCTGTTATAGACTGCTTCTATGCCAGCGCAGTGAGGCGATTTGGGCTAATAACATCGATTGCGGTTAAATAATCAATCAAAGCCCGAACTTGAGATGCTAAATCCCCTTTGCTGGTATCAATCGTCAACTCAGCGGAGAGCGGGGCCTCATAGGGTGATGAAATCCCAGTAAAATGTGCGATTTCGCCCTTGCGTGCTTTAACGTACAATCCCTTGGGATCACGCGCTTCACACACGCTAAGTGGCGTCGATACATGCACTTCGATAAATTGTCCAGCGGGGAATCTTGCACGTATGCTATCGCGCTCTTCTCGGGTGGGAGAGATAAAAGCTGATAACACCACCAAGCCCGCATCCACCATAAGTTTTGCTACCTCGCCAACACGGCGTAGGTTTTCATCCCTGTCGGCCACGCTAAAACCCAAATCTTTACATAGACCGTGGCGCACATTATCGCCATCGAGCAGATAGGTGTGAAAGCCCGCTTCAAATAATGCACGCTCAAGCGCACCTGCTAGGGTCGACTTACCTGCACCAGAAAGCCCAGTAAACCAAAGCAATACCGGATTCTGCCCCTTAAGTTTGGCTCTGGCTGCTTGGTCGACACTATGTTGATGCCACACTATATTGCTCATAAAAACTCCTCAAACCTTAATAAACCAACGACTAAAGGCATCGTTAAAACGGAAAGATGATCGGCACCATAAAAATCACAATCAGCGAATACAGTAGGGATAAGGGCAGCCCTAACCGTACAAAATCACTAAAACGATAGTTACCCGCATTAAACACCATCAAGTTGGTTTGATAACCATAGGGCGAAATAAAGCTAGCGCTAGCCCCAAACACCACAGCCATAATAAAGGGCCTTGGATCGACGCCATAATTCAGCGCCACCGCATAGGCGATAGGAAAAGCCAAGGCCGCGGCGGCGTTATTGGTGACCAGTTCAGTCAACAACAAGGTAACTAAATAAACCCCCACAAACGCCCCAAACACCCCGTAACCATTGATTGCGCCGAGTAAGCCTTGAGCGAGTCCCTCAGCAAGGCCTGTGCTCATCATCAGGTTCGCCAAACCCAAAGCGCTGCCCACAATCACGACTAACTCGAGCGGGAAACGGCGCTTAAGTTCAGATAAGGTTACGGCGCCAATGGCAAAGTAGCTGAGCAGCAATAGCACCAATCCTTTTGCCAAGGGTAAAATCCCCGCCAGACTCAGGCCAATCGTCAACACAAATCCGGCTAACACGATACGACTGCGTTTAGTGTCTAAACGCACATTCAAATCGAGTCCGCTGACGGCGGCAAATTCGGTACTTAGCTTAGCATTGGTGCTAAAACCATCCCCCGGCGTCAGCAGTAACACATCGCCCGGCTGCAATACGATATCGCCCAAGCCGCCCTTTAACGGATGATGGCCACGGCGAATCGCCATAACCGCCGCATCAAACTGCTCGCGAAAACGAGATTCCTTTAAGCTGCTGCCCACTAGGCTCGACGAAGGGGCCAATACCGCTTCGACTAGGTTTTGTCCCTTGGCCTGATGCTTACCAAACCAATCGAGGCCATCGAATTGATGCAACAGCTCCACCGACTCCACCGCGCCACTGAACCGCAGCACATCGTCCGCTTGCAATACTAACTGTGGCGGAACCGGACAAATACAAATACCGCTACGCTCAAGCTCGACTAAATAAAGCTTTTTTAGGGCTCTGAGCTTGTTGTCCACCACACTGCGACCGACTAAAGACGAGCCTTTAGCGACATGAGCCTCAAGTAAATAGGGCAGTGCTTCTTCGGTCGTTTCATCCCGTCTGTCGGGCAAGGTATTAGCCAGCATGATCAGTAGCGGAATGCCTAACAGTACAATCAACGCTGCAACAGGGGTAAACTCAAAGAAACCCAGCGCAGGTAAGCCCGCATTTTCCACAAACGAATTAACGATAAGGTTAGTGGAGGTACCAATCAGTGTGAGCGTTCCCCCAAGAATCGTCGCATAGTTAAGCGGCAGTAATAACTTAGCGGGCGCATGGGCCTGATTACGGCGCACTACCCCAATCAAAGATGCCACAACCGCAGTGTTATTGGTAAATGATGACAGCAGAGCCGTGGAAAATCCCAACTTTGCCATTGTCATCGCCAACGAGCTATTACCAATCACTTGGCTTAACTTTCCCAGCAATGAAGTCTTTTCCAGCGCTGTCGCCGCAAGCACCAATAACACTAATGTGACTAATCCCGTATTAGTAAAGCTAGTGAGCGCTGCGTCGAGCGTTACCATACCTAGGAGGTAACATATTAAAAAAGCAAATAAAAACAACACCGCAGGGTTTATGCGGCCAGCAATTAAGCCAGCCAACAACCCAAACAACACTATCGCCAATAGCCACAAGTCACTCACAAATTAGGCTCCAAGCTTTGAAATATCAATCGCTTGCCAGTGCGGGAAGTGTTTACGTACTAGCGCATTAAACTCCAGCTCAAAGGCACTAAATTGTGAAGACACTTGCTTGCTCACATGTTGACCTGATACCACCATCACCGCCGCCACAGTGGCATTGGATAAACGGTCAATCAGGATCATGCCGCCAGTATCACGTACCAGAGAATAGGCATCGAAAACGATATCTTCGGTCAGCTCTAAGGTCACGCGAGCGATGGCATTGAGCCCTAGTGTGTCGGCGCTGCTGCGCGCAAGTGTGTTCACATCAACCACATATTCTATGGTCGAGACTGAGGCTTGAGTCTTTTTACCCGCAACCTTGATGTCATATAACTGGCCGAGTTGTAGTGGTTTTTCATCCATCCACACGAGGTCAGCCACGATTTGGTTGGCAACCTGTGGCGCACTCTCTGGCAGAGCCAGTAAATCACCACGGGAAATATCGATTTCATCTTCTAAGGTGAGAGTGACGGCTTGCCCCGCCGTTGCCTCGGCCAAATCGCCATCGAAGGTCACGATACGCTCAACCTTGCTGCGTTTACCCGAAGGCAGCGCTACCACTTCATCACCCACCTTGATGACACCAGAGGCTAAAGTACCGGCAAAACCACGAAAATCCAGATTTGGACGCGACACATATTGCACCGGGAAGCGCACGGGTAAGGCACTCAGTTCACGTTGGGTATCAATGGTTTCTAACAATTCCAGTAATGTACCGCCCTGATACCAAGGGGTATGTAAACTTGGCTCGACCACGTTGTCGCCATTGAGTGCTGATAAGGGCACAAAGTGGATATCTAACTCACCAAAGCCTTTAACGAACTCACTGAAATCATTACGGATACGATTGAACACTTGCTCATCAAACCCGAGTAAATCCATCTTATTGACCGCGACCACAAAGTGGCGAATACCCAGCAAAGAGGCAATAAAGGCATGACGCTTGGTTTGGGTCTGCACGCCGTAACGCGCATCGACTAAAATCACCGCTAAGTCACAGGTTGAGGCGCCAGTCGCCATATTACGGGTGTACTGCTCATGACCTGGGGTGTCGGCGATAATGAACTTACGCTTATCACTTGAAAAATAACGATAAGCCACATCGATAGTGATGCCCTGCTCACGCTCAGCTTGCAGACCATCCACCAGCAAAGCTAAGTCGATTGCTTCGCCCGTTGTCCCCATCTTAGCGCTATCATTTTTTAAGCTGGCTAATTGATCTTCATAGATCTGCGCGCTGTCATGCAATAAACGACCAATTAAGGTGCTCTTGCCATCGTCGACGCTGCCACAGGTTAAAAAGCGCAACAAACCTTTATGTTGCTGCTGAGCTAGATATTCTTTAACCCCATGCTGGCTGATTTCAGCCGCCATACGATTAGTTTTATTGACCGCTTTATCCATCTTTATCTCACTCTTATCTTGCTCAACTGTTCGTGAAGTCTGCTGGTACTTGATTGCTCTAAAAGCCTTCATCGGGACATTCACGAAATCGGTTTAATCTGTCTCTGAACCTTCGCTCGAAATGCCTTAGTTTAGAAATAACCTTGGCGTTTCTTCTGCTCCATCGATGCACTCTGGTCCGAGTCAATCAACCGCCCTTGGCGTTCGCTCGAGCGAGTTAGCAGCATTTCTTCGATGATTTTTTCGAGATTGTCCGCCTGCGAATGCATCGCCGCCGTTAATGGATAGCAACCTAAGGTTCTAAAACGCACCACCTCATGCTTGATAGTTTCGCCTTCTTCGAGTTTCATGCGCTCATCGTCGGCCATAATTAACTGACCGCCACGCTCAACCACAGGGCGCTCGGCGGCAAAATACAGTGGTACTAACTCAATGTTTTCTTGATAGATATATTGCCAAATATCGAGCTCGGTCCAATTCGATAATGGGAAGACACGAATACTTTCGCCCTTGTTCACCGCGCCGTTATAGGTGCGCCACAGTTCGGGGCGCTGATTCTTAGGGTCCCATCTATGGTGGCGATCGCGAAACGAATACACCCGTTCTTTCGCGCGGGATTTTTCCTCATCACGACGCGCACCACCAAAAGCGGCATCAAAACCATATTGGTTTAAGGCTTGTTTTAAGCCCTGGGTTTTCATGATGTCAGTGTGTTTTGCACTGCCATGGTCGAAGGGGTTAATCCCTTGGGCAACGCCTTCTGGGTTAGTGTGAGTTAATAATTCAAAGCCAAATTTTTTCGCCTGCGCATCACGAAAGGCGATCATCTCTTTGAATTTCCAGCCCGTATCCACATGCAGCAAGGGGAATGGGATCTTGCCGGGATAAAAAGCTTTACGCGCAAGATGTAACATCACCGAAGAATCTTTTCCGATGGAATACAACATGACTGGATTATCGAATTCGGCTGCGACTTCCCGAATGATCTGAATGCTTTCGGCTTCCAGTTGTTGTAAGTGGCTTAATTCACGCCCGGCCATACTCTTCTCCGTTTACCTAAAATGGGCTGCGACAGGCAGCTGGATTTAACTTAACTATTTCTAAAAAATGTTCTGATTTAACTAAATTTTTGCTGCAACTTTGGTCGTATTTAAAGCGTCAAGCGGCAGCTGGCCTTCGCCCTTGGGCTGAAACCAATTTAAGGTTTCGGACAACCCCACCACTTCGCCAATAATCATTAATGCGGGCATTTGCAACTGCGGATCAGCAGCAAGTTGTTCGAGTGAATCTAATTGCCCAATAAAACGTTGCTGCGACTGAGTGGTCGCCTTCGAGACGATGGCCACTGGTGTCTCTGGGCTACGACCTGCGTTGATTAACCCTTGACGGATAATGCCCGCGTTTAAAATCCCCATATATACAACTAAGGTATTGTTGGGATTAGCATAACCCTGCCAATCCATCGGACGGCTTTCGAGCTGACAATGACCAGTGATGAACGTTACCCCTTGGGCGTAATCCCTATGGGTTAATGGAATGCCCGCATAGGCCGAAGTGCCGCTGGCGGCGGTAATCCCGGGAACCACTTCAAATTCGACGCCCGCTTCGACTAAGGTTTGTAACTCTTCACCACCGCGACCAAAAATAAACGGATCGCCGCCCTTGAGGCGTACCACGTTTTTACGGGTATAGGCTTTCGTCACCAGTAACTGATTAATTTCATCTTGCGCCGCGCTATGCTTGCCTGCACGCTTACCGACGGCAATTTTTTCAGCATCTTTAGGGATCAAATCGAGGATATCTTGGCTGACGAGCGCATCGTATAACACCGCATCGGCAGACTTTAGAATGCGCCACGCTTTAAGGGTTAATAACTCCACATCGCCGGGGCCCGCACCAACCAGCCAGACTTTGCCCTTAGCGCTTTGGCCTGGTAAAGATAAAATTTCCATCACATTCCCCGATATGAGATCAATGTGTAGCAATATAGCGCCAGTTATATTCCATAATAAATATAAAATCATTAATTGTTATATCAAAAAGAAATAACAACCGAATTTGAATTAAGCCAGTTAACTATAAACGAGGTTGGCAAAAGCACCATACTGGCTAAAATAAGTTAATCATTTGAAATAACTAAATAAAACGTGATAACAGGGCGAATATGAATGCAACCTAAACTTGCATCACCTCACATAACAGCACTATGTTATTGCTAAAAAATCTACTCAGTCAGCGCGTTAACGCATAAGAAGAAATGCAGTTTCACTCAAGTTAAGTAGTACAAGTGACAGTATTTCTCACAAAAGATCCACAGACTAATGTTAAGCTCGGTAAATAAAGATAAAGCAAACAGACACATCAAGGAGAGTCGATGTCCCCATTTTATCAAGGTATCGCATTAATCGGACTGCTAACTTGTACAGGGTTACAGGCAGAGGAATCTTTAATCAAAGATCGCGTTAAGGATGAACTAGCGACTTCAGAGCGCCCATTTGTAATAACGCCGCATAAAGTCAATTACATTTTACCCGCGACCTATAATCCCGATCCGAATATGAAACCCTATGCAGGGGAGGCCGCCGGAACAAACTATGAACTCGATGAAATGGAAGCTAAGTTTCAGATAAGCTTTAAGTTTCCAATTTGGTACAATGTCTTTGGTGATAATGGTCACCTATTTTTTGCCTATACTAATCAATCCTATTGGCAGGTATACAATAAGGAAATATCTTCACCCTTTCGTGAAACAAACCACGAACCCGAAATCTTTATGCTATTCAATAATGATTGGAAAATTGGCGGTGTGACAAACTCGTTTTGGGGATTGGGCGCTGTCCACCAATCTAATGGTAAAGCAGGTTTATTATCCCGTAGTTGGAACCGCATCTATGGCACGATGATCTTTGATGCTGGCCCACTGGCGTTTTCAACTAAGGTGTGGTGGCGCATTCCTGAGGATGAAAAAACAGACATCCACCAAGCCCGTGGCGATGATAATCCCAATATTGATGAGTATATTGGCAATGCCGAATTTGTTGGCGTGTATGGGATTGATGAACATAGATTCACTCTCACCGTTAAAACTAACTTTAAAGATATTGACCGAGGTTCAGCAGAGATCACTTGGAGCTATCCCATCATAGGTAACTTACGCCTTTATACTCAATACTTTAATGGCTACGGTGAAAGCCTGATCGACTATAACCACCATAATCAACGTATTGGGATCGGTGTATCACTCAACGATATTCTCTAGGACGTGACACAGCACAAAAAACAGCCATAATTCTATGCTGACACAAACAAACTGCTGCTAAATTGCTCAAGTGCGAGCAACCTAAGGGAGCTTAATGATGATTTTTATTGCCAACAGCGGTATTTACATCGATAGTCGCACACCTTTTTAGCAGTAAGGGTCATCATGGAGGAATATGAGTTTTAGCTATCGAACGGTAATAACTTTGCTGAGCATGATTATTTGCGCGAGCCTTATAAGGCTCGCGTTTTTTGCTATTCCTGAAAAAGAACAACCCACGTTAACGGCAAAAGATATTCGCCAAGATCTCTATATCCTGCTCAATCAAATTGAACAACACTCCGCATTTTATGCGTTGGATCCACAACATAATGACAACCAACTCGAACGACTTGCTGGACTGATGACTGAGCAATACCAAGATCTTGTTCCTACAGAACGGTTCGCAGCTGAGCTTACAAAACTGCTTAACGCCTTAAAAGATCCTGGTGCTCAAGTTGCGAAGGTTGACAATAGTAGCGCCGACTTACCCTTAACACTGAGACCCGTCAACGAACAATGGCTTGCCTTAGACCATAAAAATAATCCTATTAGTGCCGAGTATCCTTTTATCACCCATATTGATGGCATCCCCTTAAGTAAGTGGATTTCAGCCAGCCAAGCCTATCTGTCAGAGCCTGCAAAAAATAGCCAAGAAATGCAGCTGATTTGGCTTAAACGACTCAACCTACTGCGGGAAGACTTAGGCTTAAGCATCAAACCTTATGTGATTATTAGTTTGATAAATGATGATTTGCAGACAACGCAGGTCACTATTGCCCTGCCTCCCCCTTCTAAAACGATAGTTAAACCGATTGAAGACGACACAGAGATAAGCTTTGAACGCCTACTCACTCAACTTGATGACTTAGGGCCGGCTACGGTCTCAAAACCTGACTATTCACTAGAACAGATAAATCCAACCACGGCTCGACTCAAAATAGATGACCTCTATGCTTTTGAACTCGATAAAATACAACAAGAAGAGTTACGTAAAGGTATGGAGCAACCATTACTGATTGTCGATCTCAGGCAAGCGAAGGGATTTAGTCCTAAGTTACTGACCATGCTCTCGCGTTATCAGGATATGCCCGCCATGGACATATCACCTCATTCAGCGGTCGAAAAAATCATGGGATTTGCCCATTATCGACGCTCGCCAGAGCTTAGAAACGATTATTTAAAACCGTTGAATTTTAAACCGCTTGATGAACTTGAACTCAGCCCTGCGCGACTTAACGTGTTGACACGGCGGCTACCAACTATCGATAAAAGCCGATTTAGTCCTTGGTTTGTTCGTACCAAACCTGAAGTCCTCACCGAAGGCAATAATCGTCTTGCACTGCTTGTTAGTCCCTTGTGTAAGCAAGAATGCGAGTGGATCGCCTACCGGACTAAAGCATGGTCGAGAGTGAATTTAATCGGCGAAAAAACCTCAGGGGATTTTGCCAGACAATATCAATTTACCTTGCCAAATAGTGACTTAGAGATTCGATTTAGTAGCTCTCTCACCTATGATGCTAAAGGCGAGTTGCTGTCGGGAAAAGGCACTGAGCCCGATATTTGGTTACCACAAAACAATGATATTGAATGGCAAGGACTCGTAAGTTTAGTTAAATCAGCCAAACCCAAAGCCGTAGATCCAACTAACGGTCGACAAACCAAATTAGCCCAATCTCATTAGTAAAAAGCCAGCAATTTGCTGGCTTTGAAATGTGGTGGAGTGATAAGTTTATTTCTTATCGCTTGCCTTTGAGTTCATCACAGAGCCAAAAACCAGACCTTGTTTATTCACATCAAAGCTCATTTGCACGCGCATATTATAGTCTTTCAATGCTTGCAGCTCTTCAGGCACTGGTTCACCGGTCATTTCTAACAGCGTCAGCACTGGGGTAAACATCTTACCGTAGTCGGCTGACATGCTGTAAAGGCCATTGGCTGATGGTTTTTCGCTCGCCAGTTTATTGGCTAACGCTAAACCTTTATCGCCAGAGTAAACCACTAAGTGTTGTCCCTTAATCGCCAACATCGGTTTGATATTAAGTTCTGGCGGCAACATTAATAGTGGAGATAAATCAGTGGGTTCACCATTATCCGCGACTTGCAGTTCAGCCAACATAGGGGCAAAAGGCTTAACCATGTTGAATAACATTGAAGGATTATCAGCGGTTAAACTGATTAAGGCATCTAAACTTTCGAGTTTAGGCTCTTGATCCTGTGAACTCATCTTATAGTCGAGTAATGACACACTCAGGCCTTTAACACCATTAGCCATGCCGGTAAACATACCCAACATCGCAGGGCTTTGCTGGCTTAATTCAGCCTGTAGCTCGGCCAGAGGCGCACAGGTCAACTGCGGCTTTTGCAGATCATCCCAAATCGCGGTGAGCGAAGGCGCTACTTCATTAACATCAATCCCAAGGCCCATCGAGAAAATAGTGCTGTTAATATCCGCTAAATGGGTTGGAATAAAGCCGCGCATTTTTTGTAATGCCGTTAAAATTGCTTGGTTTTTGCTTTCAATCACAAAAGAAGCCGCCATATGGCTTTCTTTTTCAGTCGACGTGAATGCGGTTAAACCTCCAACTGTGCGCGGCCAGTTAGCCGCAATCGCGGTTAACTCAGTGCGACATTCTGGTGTACGGATTTGCGCTAACGGATCTTCACCTTGGCCTTCTTCTGCTAAGAACTTGGTGAGCTGTTTAGCTAACATATTGCCATCTTGAGAGGTTATCGCTTTAACAATCTCAACATGGTTGATAAAGCTGATGCTATCGTCCATAAAACCATGGGTTTTAATGATCTCTTGCAACATGCCAGATGCGGCTAAAGATTGGGCGGGTTTCTTCAATCCTAAAGCCATTTCCAATACTTCAGGCTCGATAGAGGAAGCCGAGAATGTGACCGTTAAAATGCCATCTTTATGGGCAAATAATAGGTCAGCTTTATCAGTTGAGCCTTCTTCGGCAAACGAATAAGCACGGTAGTCAATCCCTGCTAAAGTACGCTTTTCGTGGGTATAACCACTTTCTTGTTCGGCTTTATCCAGCACAGCCCAGAATGCATCAATTTGATTAATATCTGTTTTAAGAACAGGCACTACGCCTAAGGTATAAAAATAAGGCTTGATCTCATTCGGTAAACCGAAAGTCTTAAGCAATGCGGTAGGATCTTTCATTCCATCCATATATTGCTTGTAAATACTCACAAAAAACTTAGCCATTGGGCTATCCAAATCGCCTAACTGAGCTAAGGAATCAGTTGAATATTGCTGGTAATTGCTAGAAATCGATTGCAGGTAGTTTTTCAGTGGAAACGGCTTTAACTGGCCAGTAAACACAGGGGTATCGGCTGGAATATAATCTAGCAAAGGATTGGCTGAAGCACTCGAGCTACTTCCGTGTTGAGTGTACCAATAAGCACCCGCCCCCGCTGCAATAATTGCCGCAGCAATAACAATCTTTTTCATCTAAAACTCCATTTAATTACCGTCAAAGTGACAAAAATAATACCGAAAGCACTTACCTTCGGCATTTAAATACTGACCTATTGTCATTCCTTATTACATCAACATTGCAAAATCAAAAGCTTATTATAACTAATCTTGAGAACGGATAAGCTAAGAAATAACGAATAGCAAATAAGAACTCATTAATATGCAAAAATCCGCGATAATCTACCATTAAAACGTCTTTGACGCTAATCGCGGCATGTGTCAGAAGCTTCCTATTTACTGGTTACTGGGCGCAATCGTTCGAAACCATCCTGTTACAGAAAAGCGTGGTCGTTTTGCAAACGGCGCGACAAATGAAACAGAGTGAGGATGGTGGACATCGAATAATGCCAAATTATTAAAGGTTGGCACCCAGGTATCAGTCAGCACACCTTTAGGAGTATAAAACTGCAGCAGACCACCCCAATCAGGATGCCATTCTGGAGTAAAGCCAAAAACAAAAGCAACTTTACGACCCTCACTTTCGACAACATCATTATGTCTTGTTAAGAAATTCCCCTGAATATAACGACTCGCCTGCAGTGAGGCATAACAAATACCTTCAATGCCCGTAATCGTTTGAATAAATTTAAACATGTCAGGGCTGTTAATAAAACGATGTAGCGATGTAAGTAATTCAGGTGAAGGCTTTCCATCTAAGCCACCTACGAGATGACTTCCATATAAAAAACCAATCCCATTTGCAGCATTGTGTAATATTTTTTGCTGTAAATCTTTCTGAGCTTCAATCGGTAATTGGCGTATTTGTTGATCCGACACTCTCATTGGCTTATTGTCGACAAACATTGCATTATCAAAACTCACTTCACTAGCAAGTGTGTTAGCAATGACAGCTGCGGTTTCATTCTGCCAGACGTGTTGAATATTGATTTTTGCATCTCTAGCATATTCTTCACGCAGTGAAGCCATATCTCGCTCAAAATTAAACTCAAACATCGTTTATTCCTTGGATCATTCGAACGTCTAACACTCATCCTACTCATCAGAGATGCATAATTACAATTTAATAACAAAATCACAATCGCAAATTTATTGTGCCTCACCGACTTTTTTGAGTGTCACCTCACCTAACTGACGCATTTGCTTGCGGATCCAAGCGGAACGTTGTTCAACATAGGAAGAAGGGGGGGAGACTTTATAACGCCAAGGGTTTGGTAAAACTGCAGCCAATAATGACGCCTCATAACGAGTTAATTTAGCTGCACTCTTGCCAAAATAATGCTTTGCTGCCGCTTCGGCACCATAAATCCCCGGACCAAATTCAACAATATTCAGGTATACCTCAAGGATACGCGCCTTATCCCAAAACAGTTCCATTAACAGGGTAAACCACGCCTCTATGCCCTTACGGATAAAACTACGGCTCGACCACATAAACAGGTTTTTTGCCGCTTGCTGGCTTAAGGTACTGGCCCCACGAACCTTTTTACCTTTTTGATTGTATTCGATGGCCGAACTAATCGCGTCTAAATCAAAACCACTGTGGCCAGCAAACTTTTGATCTTCTGCGGCAATCACGGCTAATTGCAGCTCAGGGGAGATTTGCTCAAGCGAGCGCCATTGATGCCTAACCTCAGTAATCGGTGCTGGCGGAAACAACGCCCGCTCTATTCGCCAACTCCACATCGGAGGATCGATAAAACGGAGTAGTACCACACTTAAAATAGAGGTGAAAAATAAACCCAAAACCAATTTGGCTAACCAAGTGAATACACGCTTAACACCGCGCATCTTAGGCTTAGGGGTTGGATGATTAACTTGGGGACGATTGACATGATCGCGCATGGCATACAAAGGGGCGGTCATTTAATTATCCTCATCAATCACGCCGTCCAAACTAACTGTTAGTCTAAGAGATTTTTTGCTTACAGTAGAATAGCAAAGTGTAAGCCGATGATAGTAAGTCATAAACTGCAAAAAACCGAGCTGAATTGAATGAGGAAGATAAATTAATGATGCCACAAATTTGGCTCAACCTCGGCAGCTTTGACCACAGCTGACCGAGGTGAAAATGACTGATTAACAAGCGCTAGCAAGTCAATCAAACTGCTGGATACTCGCAGCGGCGAGCAAGGTCCTTTGGAAGTGCTACTGTTTTCCGTCTCGTTATATCGTTACACAGCAAACTAAGCCCATAAATAACGATATTCAACAACTTAACTTGGCAAAATACCGACTAATCCGTATCTGCGCAGTAAACTCCCTCAAAACCATCTACGGGAACTTTGTAATATAGCTCAGAACATTCTAATGTGCATAACCCTGTGAGTAAAAATGTACAAAAAATTTAACTCAGGCAAACACATCTTAACTAACTCTATGAAAATACAATTTATCTGACTTTGATGACGGCAGAATGACATACTAAATACCTTAACGGCCAAACCGCTTTAAAATTAAGCAAAACACTCTTTTGGCGGCATAAAATAAAAAATGCCACAGGGAATACTGTGGCATTTTTCTATAGAATCAAACAATTGGCTATATTTCGTAATGCAAACCGCACTCACGTTTTAAGCCATTAAAGCGCGTTTCTTCCTCTGTCATCCCTAATTCTAAGGGTTTAGTAGAATGGGTATCCCCAACAGAAACATAACCTTGCTCCCATAGAGGATGGTAAGGCAAGTCAAATTGAGTCAAATACAGATGCACATCTTTGTTCGACCATTCGATAATCGGCAGCAGCTTAAAGCGAGTACCGTGGATAGCCAATATCGGTAACTCTTCGCGAGTGCTCGACTGGCTCCGGCGAAGTCCCGCAAACCAAGTGCCTACTTCAAGTTCCGCCAAAGCACGTTGCATCGGCTCCACTTTATTCAGTCGATTGTAACGTTCAAGACCCTCTAAGCCCTGCTCCCACAATTGGCCAAAGCGCGCCTCCTGCCATGCCGCCGTCATCGGCGCTTGGTAAACCTTAAGGTTTAAGGATAAACGCTCGGTAAGCTGGTCAATAAACTGATATGTCTCAGGAAAGAGGTATCCAGTATCCGTTAAAATCACCGGAATATCCGATTGCACCTGACTCACCATATGCAACATCACCGCCGCCTGGATCCCAAAACTGGATGACAGCGCGTGATTACCCGGCAAATAGGCTAAGCCCCAGAGCACTCGCTCTTGAGCCGTCAAGCCAGCTAAGAAGCGATTAATACGTTCCAGTTCCGCTTGCTGCACATCTTTAGGTGCCGTCAGCAGCGCTTTAAGTTCGCTACTACTTACCACGCTCTGCAACGCGTTCGGCAAGCCGGACCCCGTCACCCCAGAATGAAGATCAGCCATGGAAATCCTTAGCGGCATCGATAACCGCCTTCACCACGCCCACGCGGACAGTGAAGTTACCAAAGGTTTCGCCTGCATTTCGCTCAATCGCGTAGCGGGCAAATAATGCATCCAATTCAGCAAGGATCTCAGCCTCTTGGATATTCTCTCTATACATCTTATTCAAGCGAGTGCCTTCGAAGTTCGCCCCGAGATACAGGTTGTAGCGACCCGGCGCCTTACCCACAAGACCGATTTCGGCGGCAAATGGACGGGCACAACCGTTTGGACAGCCCGTCATACGTACCACAATGGCTTGATCGCTAATGCCATTTTTAGCCTGCAGTGCATCAATATGATCAATAAACTCAGGGAAATAACGCTCAGCTTCCGCCATCGCCAATGGACAAGTTGGCAAGGCCACACAGGCAATTGAATGACCACGGGTTTGTGTCAACACTTGGCCGAGTAAACCGTGTTTACGGGCAAGCCCTTCGATAGTCGCTTTATCCTCGGGCGCCACACCCGCGATAATCATATTCTGGTTTGAGGTCATACGGAAATCACCCTTGTGGATCTTAGCGATTTCACGCATACCAGTTTGTAAGCTCTTACCCGGCAAGTCTTTGATACGGCCGCTTTCGATAAACAGGGTTAAATGCCACTTACCATCGACACCTCCTACCCAGCCGTAACGATCGCCGCGATCGCCAATCACCACATCGCGCTTGGGTTCAAACTTAACGCCGGCACGGGCTTCCACTTCGGCCTTAAACTTTTCATAGCCATGGTCGACGATGGTGTATTTCAGGCGTGAACGCTTACGGTTGGTACGATTACCCCAGTCACGCTGCACTGTCATCACAGCTTCGGCAAACTTCATCACATCTTCAGTTTTGATAAAACCAAAGTCATCGGCTAAGCGTGGGAAGGTTTCTACCTCTCCGTGGGTCGAGCCCATGCCGCCACCTGCGGTCAGGTTAAAACCGACTAATTCGCCATTTTCAGCCACGGCAATAAAGCCTAAGTCGTTAGTGTAGACATCAACATCGTTATCAGGCGGTACGGCCACGGCCATTTTAAACTTACGTGGTAAGTAGGTTTTGCCGTATACAGGTTCTACGGTTTCGTCTTCGGTGGTCAGTAACTTCTCTTCATCTAACCAAATCTCGGCGTAAGCACGAGTGTGCGGCAGCAGATGATCAGACAGCTTTTTCGCCACTTCATAGGCCTGCGCATGCAGCTTAGATTCCACCGGATTCGGGTTACACATCACGTTACGGTTAACGTCACCACAGGCAGCGATAGAATCCAGAGCCTCACGGTCCAAACCTTGAATAATGGTCTTGAGATTACGCTTTGGAATACCGTGGTATTGGAACGTCTGACGCGTCGTTAAACGAATACTGTTAGAGCTGGTGAGCGTCGAAGCAATTTCATCTACGCCTAACCATTGCTTAGGTGTACACACACCGCCAGGCACGCGGGCACGTAACATAAAGCTATATAAAGGTTCGAGTTTTTGCTCTTTGCGCTCGTTACGCAAATCACGGTCATCCTGCTGATAGAAGCCGTGGAACTTGATCAATTGCTGATCGCCGTCGCTAAAACTGCCCGTCACCGAGGAGTCTAATCCCTCTTTAATGGTGCCACGCAGATAATCACTGTCGGTCTTTAGGTATTCGTTTAATGCTAACTTTTGCTCACTCATGGCAACTGCCTCTTAAAATTCGGTCGGCGGCAGTATCTCAGTGGATACTGCTCTCTATCTTTGGGATCGATTAATTAGTACACGTCTTTTTGGTAACGTTTATGACTGCGCAGGGTCTCGAAATATTCTTCCGCCGCCTCGCTAGACAGTCCGCCAAACTCCACCGCAACCGCTAATAAGGCTTGGTGTACGTCTTTAGCCATACGCTCGGCATCACCACAAATATAAAGATGCGCGCCGTTTTGCAGCCATTGCCACAGGGCTTGCCCCTGCTCTTTAATGCGGTGCTGCACGTAAATCTTATGGGCTTGATCCCGTGAAAATGCCACATCGATACGGGTTAAATCGCCGTTTTTCAGATACTGTTGCCACTCAGTTTGATACAGGAAGTCCTGCTCAAAATGCGGGTTGCCGAAGAATAACCAGTTATCGCCCTCAGCGCCTTGTGCCACGCGCTCCTGCATAAAGGCGCGAAACGGCGCAACCCCGGTGCCAGGACCAATCATGATGACCGGCGTTTGTGGATCTTCAGGTAAACGGAAATGCTTATTCGGTTCAACATACACTTTTACTTCGGCGCCTTCCTGCGCCGAGGCTAAGAAGTGAGAAGCACCGCCAAAACGCGTTTGCCCTTGATGTTCATCTTCCACCAATGCCACGGTTAAATGCACTTCCGTATCAACCTCACTCTGGCTCGAGGCGATGGAGTAGAGTCTTGGCGTTAATGGGCGTAATAATTCCACTAACTTGTTTGTATCGAGATTAGCGTCAGGCTTGAGCTTGTAATTAGCCACTAAGTCGGCAAACTGATGATGTAAGATAAACTGACGAACCTGCTCTTTATCTTCGCTAATAGCAAGTAGCTCAGGACTTGCGGACAACTCGGCCCAAGTTTTGACTAAACCAGGATACAACTGCGTCAGTTCTTTCTTGTCGATCAAGGCTTGCTTGAGGCTGATTGACTCATTAGCGACAGTCACCTTGGTATCGGCCGCTAACCCTAAGCCCGCTAAAATCTCATCGACTAAGGTTTCGCTATTGCTAAACCACACCCCAAGGGCATCACCGACTTCATAGCGTAAGCCTGATTCACCTAAATCAATTTCAACGTGGCGCACATCTCTGTCTGAACCGCGTCCGGTGATCTTTTGGCTCACCAACACTTCGGCACTGTAAGGGTTTTGCTTAGTAAATTCGCCCTCGCAGGCAACTTGCGCCGAAGTTGAATTAATTTCATTCAGTGCCACCACATTAGCCGTGGTTTGAATGAGTGGCTTAACCGCAGTAAGCACATCGGCGTGCCACTGTCCGGCCGCAGCCTCATAGTCCACATCACACTCAACCAGAGGCAGCAGCGCTTTGGCGCCTAATGCCGAAAGACGAGCATCGAAGTCTTTACCTGTTTGGCAGAAAAACTCATAGCTTGAATCGCCCAGCGCCAACACAGAGTAATGTAAGTTGTTTAATTGAGGTGCGCGTTTTGATGCTAAAAACTTATGTAATTCAATCGCATCATCCGGCGCTTCACCTTCACCATGGGTACTAACCACCAGCAATAACAAAGTTTCTTGCTTGAGCTGGCGCACATTGTATTCACCCATGGAGGCTAAATTCACGCTATAGCCCTGTGCTTTAGCCTTTTCGGCCAAGGCTTTGGCAATGCCACGACCATTGCCTGTTTGGCTGCCATAGAGAATGGTTACAGTCTGCGCTGCCTGTGTATCAGACACTGGCACTAGCTGGGCTTGATTCCCTCCCGCATTGGCCGTTGCGGCTAAATAACCACTCACCCAAGCAAGTTGCACGGCATTTAATTCCGCGGTGAGTTGTTTCAGCTTGTCGACCTGCGGTTGCGACAGGGGTGAAGCCAGTGATGAAAGTTCTTTTAACAGCATGAGACGGCCCTATGACAGTGTAATGCCCAGCAGATTAACGTGGATTTGGAAAAGCAAAAAAGAATAAAATTTGATTTTTAATTCCATTTTGGAATATACAAAGTGCAAAAATTAAGCTACAAAAGTGTGCACTGGTTAAAACTTTTTGATACGACCAGTGCAGAATCGACTAGCTTGAGCAATATGCGCTTGTGTCAAACCAAAGTATTGCCACAATGGTACGAGCCTGCAGTACAGTGACCTTTTGTTGCTCGCTAAGAAGTTTGTTTTAAAAAACAAATTTTATACCAAGTTTGAATGCGCTAACTAACTGCCACAATTGAACAGACGAGTTCATTCTTATCGCGGCCTAGCCCTACCTAGGTTTAGCTCAAGGGAAGCACTCAGGCGGAACGATTATATAAACCATCAGGGAGTAATCATGCAGATTGGAATACCGAGAGAGAGTCTCGTCGGTGAAACTCGGGTCGCCGCGACTCCAGCCACCGTCGAACAGCTTAAAAAGCTCGGCTTTGAAGTTGTTGTTGAGGCCAATGCTGGCTTACTGTCTAGCTTTGACGATGCCGCTTTTGAAGCAGCTGGTGCGAAGATCACGACAGAGGTTTGGCAAGCGGATCTGATTTTTAAAGTCAATGCACCGACCGATGCTGAAATTGCGCAAATTAAAGAAGGCGCGACCTTAATCAGCTTCATCTGGCCCGCTCAAAATGCTGAGTTGGTCGAGAAACTGTCTAAACGCAACATCAATGTGATGGCGATGGACATGGTGCCACGTATTTCCCGTGCCCAATCCCTCGATGCTCTCTCTTCTATGGCAAATATCGGCGGTTATCGCGCCGTAGTTGAAGCCGCGCACCACTTTGGCCGTTTCTTTACCGGACAAATTACCGCCGCAGGTAAAGTCCCTCCGGCCAAAGTGCTGGTGATTGGTGCCGGTGTGGCAGGCCTTGCAGCCATTGGTACCGCAGGTTCTTTAGGGGCAATCGTTCGCGCCTTCGACACGCGTTTAGAAGTGGCCGAACAAATCGAATCCATGGGTGGCCAGTTCCTTAAGCTGGACTTCACCAATGAAGATGGCAGCTCATCGGACGGTTACGCTAAAACCATGTCGGACGAGTTTATCGCTGCCGAAATGGCGCTATTTGCCGAGCAAGCCAAAGAAGTCGATATCATCATTACCACTGCGCTGATCCCAGGCCGTCCTGCACCTAAGCTAATCACCAAAGCCATGGTCGACAGCATGAAGAGCGGCTCTGTGATTGTCGATATGGCAGCACAAGCGGGCGGTAACTGTGAATACACCCAGCCTGGCGAACTCTTTGTCACTGAGAATGGTGTAAAAGTCATCGGCTTTACCGATCTTCCAGGCCGCTTGCCTGCACAATCGTCTCAGCTTTACGGCACTAACTTAGTCAACCTGATGAAGTTAATGTGTAAAGAGAAAAACGGTATTGCCAGCATCAGCTTCGATGATGTGGTCATGCGCAACATGACAGTCGTGAAAGAAGGCGAAGTCACCTTCCCGCCACCACCTATTTCGGTGTCAGCTGCCCCTGCGAAACCTACCGCTAAGGTGGAAGTGAAATCTGCCCAAACCAAAGCGCCTTCAAAACTCAAGTATATTCTCGCTGCCCTTGGTGCAGCGGGGTTTGCCGCTGTGGCCTCAGTCGCGCCAGCCGAGTTTTTATCCCACTTTACGGTATTTATTCTGTCCTGCGTGGTGGGCTATTACGTGGTGTGGAACGTGTCCCACTCACTGCATACGCCTTTGATGTCAGTGACTAACGCAATTTCAGGGATTATCGTGGTCGGTGCTTTGCTGCAAATTGGTCAAGGCTCAACCTTGGTCACTGTGTTGGCGTTTATCGCCGTGCTGATCGCCAGTATTAACATCTTCGGCGGTTTTACCGTCACTCAGCGCATGCTGAAGATGTTCCGTAAGGATTAAGGGGGTATAACGTGTCTCAAGGACTGGTAACAGCAGCTTACATCATTGCCGCCGTGCTCTTTATCTTCAGTCTCGCTGGATTGTCGAAACAAGAAACGGCCAAACACGGCAATTTATTTGGTATCACAGGTATGGCTATCGCCCTACTGGCGACCATTTTTAATCCAGACACCAGCGGTGTCGCGTGGATTATTGTCGCCATGGTGATTGGTGGTGCCATCGGCGTGCGTTTAGCACTTAAAGTCGAAATGACGGAAATGCCTGAACTCGTCGCGGTGCTCCACAGTTTTGTGGGTATGGCCGCGGTGTTAGTGGGCTTTAACAGCTTTATCGACTTACATCCAGAACAAGTATCACAAGTGGTTGTGGCCGTGGGCGGGGATATGAATTCCACTCTCGCAGCCGTGCAGAATGCGCTGAGCGAAGCGGCAAAAGCGGCTGAAAACGCGCATATGACTGGCGCTATGCTCAACATTCACTTAGTGGAAGTCTTCCTCGGGATCTTTATCGGCGCGGTAACCTTTACCGGTTCTATCGTCGCATTTGGTAAATTACGCGGATTAATTTCATCTAAACCGTTGATGTTGCCACATCGCCATAAGCTAAACCTCGCTGCGGTATTGGTATCACTTGGCCTGTTAGTGTACTTCGTGCAAACCGGTGGCACTATGCCAGCCCTACTGTTGATGACACTTATCGCCTTCGCCTTTGGCTGGCACTTAGTGGCTTCTATCGGTGGTGCGGATATGCCGGTTGTGGTCTCAATGCTGAACTCCTACTCAGGTTGGGCGGCAGCGGCGGCGGGCTTTATGCTGTCAAATGATCTGCTGATTGTGACTGGTGCGCTCGTGGGCTCATCGGGTGCGATTCTGTCTTACATCATGTGTAAGGCAATGAACCGCTCGTTTATCTCTGTTATCGCAGGTGGATTTGGTACCGATGGTGTGGCCTCATCTGGTGATGAAGAAATGGGCGAATACCGCGAAACCAACGCCGAAGATGTGGCGGATATGCTGAAAAATGCCTCTTCCGTTATCATCACCCCTGGCTATGGTATGGCAGTGGCACAGGCGCAATATCCTGTGGCTGAAATCACCCAAAAACTGCGTGACCGCGGCGTAAAAGTGCGCTTTGGTATTCATCCGGTAGCAGGTCGTTTACCTGGCCATATGAACGTACTCTTGGCCGAAGCTAAAGTTCCCTACGATATCGTGCTTGAAATGGACGAAATCAACGAAGACTTTAGCGATACAGACGTAGTGCTGGTGATTGGCGCGAACGACACAGTCAACCCTGCTGCGATGGAAGATCCGGGCAGCCCTATTGCGGGCATGCCAGTGCTCGAAGTATGGAAAGCGCAAAACGTGATTGGCTTTAAACGCTCAATGAACACGGGTTATGCGGGTGTACAAAACCCTCTGTTCTTCAAAGACAATACCCAAATGTTGTTCGGCGATGCTAAGGCCAGTGTTGAAGCGATTTTAAAGGCACTGTAATACGTTTGTGAGCTTAATCGCTCGATACAAATCATAAAGGGAGCCATTGGCTCCCTTTGTTTTTTAGCCGCTTGATTACGCTATGTTTTCACATACTTTTAAGCCTGCTCAGCTAGTCTCTGCGCAGTTTATCGCTTCAGGTAAAAGGAGATATCATGCTGCTTGGATTATTTATGCTGTCGGCAATATTAATCAAAACGTCGTTATTAGGACTGGGTTGGATATCAATTGGTATCGGCGTTGGGGGTTATCTTTTTTGCCGTTTTTACCACATTAATCTTGCGGACCTACTGGTCAAAAAATTTAGACGGCTTTTTATCAGTGGGGCGATATTACATCTGCTGCTGTATCTCGGCCTTATCGTAAAACTGTTTCTGATCGATAGCCTAGAGGATATTCCGGCCTTTTTAATCAGTCATTTGGTATTCCATCATGCACTCTGCGCACTCATTGCAGCCGCACTTACCTTTATGGCGATTGGCGTTTACCTTAGCCAGCAAAAGCTAAAGCAGGCAAATATCACTTCCCCCATCGCGAACTAATTTAGCCCCTAAAAACCAAAAGGAGCCACAAGGCTCCTTTTGATAGCAATTCATTTTTGATTATGCCGCTTTAGCAATATCAAAATTAGATAACAACATCACAGCTGTACGGCCGAGTAAATGATTGATGGTGCGATCGCCCACTAATCCTAATTCTGCAATGGCTTGCTGACGTGCAGTGCTTACCGCTCTAAACAGAGTGATTTCATTATTGGTGCCGCCGCAGAGGCTGAAGAATAATCTTAACACTGCGCGGTAATGCTCTTCTTGCATCGCTTGCATCCAAGAGGTTTCTAGCGCTTCTTGGCTAGAGAAGTCGAGCGCAGCAACAAAAAGATTGCCAATACGGCTGTCTAAGCGAATTAAAAAGTCGTTCTTCCGCGGAAAGTGGTGACTAATACCTGTGCGGCTAATCCCCGTTGCTTCAGATAACGTGGTATAAGACATAGTCTCAAAGCCAATAGTCAAAATTTGTCTTAACGCTTCATCCATAATCTGATTGATGGTCTGCTCAGTCTGTACTCGCGAGCGCTTAGCCATAATAAAGTCTCCCACTGTTCTTTTTGTGGGATAGAGCTTACCAAAGCCTTTCAGGGATTACTGCTGTTTAAAAACGTGAAACAAGTGTATTTCACTTTTGTTCAGCTAGGGTTCAGTTTTAAACGGAGGATCTCATCGCTTTTGTTTACATATTTATAACATTGAATTTTGTACTAACCAGTCGTGTGCTTTTTGTTCCCCCATTAACAATGTTAGGGTCGGCGTTAAATAACGCCCAAGATCGGATTTACGCCAAAACAGGTATTCTGGCAGGGGTTGTAGCACGGTATCACTAAAAGTTCGTTGTATTAAACTCGAATATTCACGCAAAACCTGCGGTTCAATTTGTACCATTTGAGGATAAAAATCGGCTACAAAATCACGATAGTGAGTATATTGAACGATTTGAGTGACCTGATATTTATTTAACACCTGTATCATCATTGGTGTCGTCCAGTGTGACATATATTGCGAACTTGTAAGCGCCGCTAGGTTGCGCCGATGATACTGCTGCCAAGCTAAATCAAAATTGCCTTTAGCATTGGCAATACACCAGATGAGATACAGATCCGCTAACCATTCATGCTGATAAGGTGTTAATTCCTTAGGTAATAAACTCCCCTGCAACGCCAAGTTTTCAAGGTGGCCTAGTTCATGCCAAAGGGTTAATTGTGCTTGTTCTTTTAGATCTAATTGGTAGGTAATACCATCAATATTGGCCAGTTGGATCTCTGGTGTTTCTTGCTCATTGACGAGTATTAGGCCGGAGAAATGACTATCTTCAACAGGTAATACCATGGCACTGCGAAGCCCAAGCTCTGTTTTAAACTGAGCCTCGCTGTGGGGGAGCTGTTCACGAACCTGAGGTGGAAATGTTGCCAGACACAGACTCAATTGCGCTAAAGGACAAAGTAACGCCTGCTTATCGGCAATAGGCACCCAAGTTAAGCTTGATATCAGAGTCAGTGCAATTAAACTCACTGTTTTGCCATGATATTTTGGATAATCGCCGTAGTAGAGATGCCGTCTTCAAATCCCAACACTTGCACTTGGCCGCCCGCAGCAATGACCTCGGCGCCACCCGCAATATCTTCAACCTTATAATCACCACCTTTCACTAAAAGATCCGGTAGTAATCTGGCGATGATCCGTTGTGGTGTATCTTCACTAAAAGGCACCACCCAATCGACGGCGGCTAATCCTGCCAACACCGCCATACGTCTATCCACTTGATTAACTGGGCGACCTTCGCCTTTTAAGCGTTTGACTGAGGCATCGTCATTCACGGCCACGATCAATCTGTCGCCTAAGGCTTTGGCTTGCTTGAGGTAACTGACGTGTCCCGCGTGCAAAATATCGAAGCAACCGTTGGTCATCACCACTCGTTCACCACGTAATTTGGCTTGCTCTAGGGCGTAAGCAAGTTGATCTTCACTCACCACCCCAAAACCAGACTCACCGTGATGCAGTGCTAGGGCCTCAATCAACTCAATACGAGAAACCGTAGAAGTACCCAGTTTACCCACCACAACTCCTGCGGCGGTATTGGCAATAGCGCACGCCTGCGGTAACTCAGCACCTGCGGCTAGAGACGTCGCTAAAGCTGAAATCACAGTATCGCCAGCACCCGTTACGTCATACACCTCACGGGCGACTGTTGGGATGTGTAATTCAGGGGCATTGGCCGTCACTAAGGTCATACCTTTTTCAGAGCGAGTGACTAAGATAGCGTCGAACTGGTACTTGTTCAGTAATCCGCGAGCCTTTTCGAGTAGATCTGCTTCAGAGGTTACCGCGCCAACCACGGCCTCAAATTCACTCATATTCGGTGTGATGAGCGAGGCGCCATGATAACGGCTAAAATCGGAACCCTTAGGGTCAACTAGTACTTTTACGCCTTTGGAACGAGCCAGCGCGATAAAATCCTGCGGCTTATCGATAGCGCCCTTCGCATAATCCGATAGCACTACCACATCGACCGAATCGAGTAAGGCTTCAGACTGCTTAAGTAAGCGCGCACTATCCTGCTTATCGAAGGACTCTTCAAAGTCGAGGCGAATAAGCTGTTGATTGCGCGATAACACCCTAAGCTTGGTAATGGTCGGTTTGTCGGTAATTTTCAACCATTGTGGTTCAACCCCAAGTGCTTGTACGCCAAGCGTTAACGCCTTAGCCGTATCATCATCGCCCACTAAGCCCGCCAATTGCACTTGGCCACCTAAGGTCGCGATATTTAGCGCCACGTTTGCCGCGCCGCCCGGTCTATCTTCGACTTGGTTAATTTTCACCACGGGCACTGGCGCCTCGGGGGAAATACGTCCCGTAGGCCCAACCCAGTAGCGATCTAACATCACATCGCCGACGACTAACACTTTGGCTTTTTCAAATGCTGGCAGAGAAACCTTCATAGCGCTCTTATCAGTTGCAGAAATTAAACCGTGATTGTACCTAATTTTCAGCAAAAGATGAGTTAGAATAAGCAGTAATTTTCAAAAGTAGTGAGTATTTTTGTGGTCGAGAAAGCTGAGTTTTCATCATCTTTATATCATCCGAAACACTGGCCCATGTGGTTTGGGGTGTTAGTGATGCGGATTACCCAAGTGTTGCCTCTATCATGGCAGATGAAATTAGGCAAAGGCATGGGCCGATTAGTCAAGGCACTTGCGGCCAGTAGAACCCATACCGCGCGCCGAAATTTAACCCTCTGCTTCCCGGATATGCCAGAGGCCGAGCGAGAAGCGCTCCTCACCCGTAACTTTGAAGAAACGGGCAAAGCGATTTTCGATACCATTAATGCCTGGTGGTGGTCCGATGAAAAAATCCAACAGCACATGCAGATAACCGGCAAAGAGTACGTTCAAGACACCTTGAACGCTGGCCATGGGGTGATTCTGTTTGCAGTGCACTGCTTACCACTGGAAATGGGCGCGCGTATTTTTGGTCAGTTCCAACCCGGTGTTGGGGTGTACCGCCCACATAACAATCCCGTGATGGAATACCTGCAAGTGAAAGGTCGATTACGTTCGAATAAAGCCTTAGTGCCGAAACGCGATCTACGCCAGATGGTGCGTTGTTTACGTAACCCCGATGTGATTTGGTATACCGCTGACCAAGACTTTGGCCGCTCTAGTGCAGTGTTTATTCCGTTTTATGCCGTGCCCGATGCCGCCACTATTACTGGCGCAACCACGCTGGCAAAGTTAGGTAAGGCCAAGGTATTACCCTTCTTTGTTGAGCGCACAGAAGGAGATACGGGCTACCGGATTGAAATCATGCCTCCATTAGATAATTTCCCAGGTGAAGACGAAGTCGCCGATGCCATCCGTGGTAACAAAATTATTGAACAGATTATCGATAAAAATCGTGCTCAATATATGTGGCTCCATCGCCGCTTTAAGACGCGCCCAGATCCAACGGATAAGTCCTTATATAAGTAAGCTTTTGGTTAATCACATCGAGATAAGCGCTTAAAAGAGAAAACAAAATGCCAAGCAATCGCTTGGCATTTTGTTTATATCTTTCTGCCTAAGGCATCTTGTAGGGCTCTAAGCGCTTAAACATGGTAGTTAAGCACAACACTTAAACCAGATTAAGCCTCCGCCGGTAAGCGAATACCCACATTGGTGACTTTGCCTTCATAGAGTCCCGCAACGACCCAATGGAGTGATTGCCATTGAAACTGGTCCCCAAGTACTGGATGCGCACCTAGCTCTAAAGCAACTAAATCAGCTACAGTCATGCCGCCAGTTTCATCGTCTAATGTTAAGCCATAGATAGGTGCAAGATCCGCCAATTTAACCTCGGTATCGATAAAAAAGTCACCAAAGAAACGTGGAACCTCCTTGGTTTCAGGGGCTTGGCTAAAGAGGTTACTCAATGCTTCAAGGCTCTTTTCCTGCCCGAGTACGCACAGAATATCACCCGCCTCTAAGCACGTACTTCCCGAAGGATGCAATAATCTGTTATTGCGAAATACTGCCGCAATGCGAGTACCATCGGGCATTGCTAAGCGTTTTAGCGGTTCACCAATACACCACTTACTTTCACTCAAACGATAGACAAACACTTCCCATTCGCTGCTCGGGTAAATTTCAACCCCCGAACGCGAAACGGGTAAAGGCTTTGGGGGCAATTCTACCTTTGCTAAGCGTGCAGCCGTAGTGAGTGACGCCCCTTGGACTAGCAGAGAGACTAACACCACAAAAAAGGCCAAGTTAAAATACAATTGAGCCCCAGGAAGCCCGGCCATCATTGGGAATACCGCTAAAATAATCGGCACGGCGCCACGAAGCCCGACCCAAGAGATAAACCAGCGGTCACGGCTGCTAAAACTCTTAAATGGCAGCAAACTTAGCCATACCGCTAAAGGTCTGGCAAACAGGATCATCCCAAAGGCCAGTGCTAAGCCCGGCAGCCAAATATCTAATAGATCCGAGGGGGTTAAAAGTAATCCCAAGACGAGGAACATGCCGATTTGACTCACCCAAGTCATTCCATCCAATACGTTTAATATCGCATGACGTCCACGAGTTGGCTTATTACCGAGGAATAGGCCAACTAAGTAAATCGACAGAATGCCACTGCCACCTAGCTTGTTCGATGCAGCGTAAATAATAAGGCCACCGCTGAGCACGAGAATCGAATATAGACCTTCAGCGAGTTGACTTAAGTTCACCAATTTCCATAGCAGCCAGCCACCACCCAAGCCTAATAAAATTCCCAGCCCAAATTGTTTAATAAAGCTAATCAGCATAAAGCTTGCAGATAGCTCGGCATCGACATTGCTGAGAATGGCAATCAAGGTGACAGTTAAAAATACCGCCATAGGGTCGTTACTGCCCGATTCGATTTCCAGCGTCGCGCCAACCCGCTCATTAAGGCTGCGTCCCTTTAACAGTGAGAATACCGCCGCCGCATCGGTAGAGCCGACAATCGCTCCCACAAGCAAACCTTGTAGCCAATGTAAGTCAAATAGCCACGCTGCCATAATGCCTGTGATACTGGTGGTGATCGCCACCCCAAAGGTTGCCAAGGATAACGCAGGCCACAGTGCGACCCTGAAGCTCGCGACCCGAGTGCGCATACCGCCATCGAGCAAAATAATGGCTAAGGCTAAGTTACTGACAAGATAAGCGGTTGAATAATCATCGAAGAGAATACCGCCGGGACCATCTTCACCAGCAAGAATACCCACTGCGAGGAAAATTAATAAGATAGGAATCCCAAGACGGGATGACATGGGACTAAGCAAAACACTCACGGCAGTAAGTAAGGCACCGATCAGAAAAAAACTATTGATGGAATCTGCATCCACACATGCCTCCTTAAATGCTGCTGGCTCAGCTAAACGATAGCAAAAACACCTAGATTAAAAATGACTCAATTAAAAATTTCAGTGTTTCTATACTAGCATAAAAAATGCAGATTATTGGAGTTTTAAATATTAAATTTCAATCATCTACACTAAAATAATCATCAACAGTAACTTTAGGCTAATTTTCAGATAAAAACACATAAAAAGACAAATACAACCAGAACATCAAACTATAAGCATAAATAAAATAAAGCTTATATTTATCAAGTTCTTTAAAAAATAAATCCAATACAAACTTTCCATTTTTAATCAAAAAAAAATATCGGTAACCATCTAAAAAGACACTATATCGATAAAAACATACATCTAACTATATTTATCGCCGCAATACCTTGAAAGACCACATTAAATTGAATAGTTCATTGTGTTATCAACATTGGCCCACCAACGGCTGTCATAAAGACAGTCAATGTCATGATGACAATCCCTATTGCTATCAAAAAGACACTATTAATAATTTTAATTAAATTTTTTCCTTTATTTTCAATGACAAAAATACTTGGCACATATTGCGCAATAGCAAATTACAGGTATCAAAATGACGTTGGATTAAGGGGATTTATGAGCAAACAAAAACTCACCGCTATCGCACTATTATTAGTGTTGATTGCCTCATTTACTGTACTACTGAGCGTAGGCAGTGAAATTTATCGAGAAAAACCACCCATTCCCAGTGCATTTGTCGATGTGAATGGCCAAGTTATCTTTAGTGAAAATGATATAGAACAAGGTCAATTAGTATGGCGCTCAATGGGCGGCCATCAACTCGGTTCGATTTGGGGACATGGCTCCTATGTCGCCCCCGATTGGACTGCAGACTGGTTACACAGAGAAGCCCAAGCTTGGCTCGACTTACGCGCCAAGCAACAATATCAAACGCCTTTCGAACAACTAGGTTCCCAAGAAAAAGCGGGGCTTGAACAAGCATTAAGGGATGATTTACGCCATAACAGTGTTGAACAACAGATCGATGGCACTCAGCTTATCAGGCTATCGACCACACGGGTAGAAGCAATTCGCACGGTTAATCAACACTATTTATCCTTGTTTGGTGATGACCCTAAACTCAGTTCACTACGCGAACAATACGCCATGAAAGAGGGCACAGTGCCCGATGTTACACGCCGTGAACAACTTAATGCGTTCCTGTTTTGGGGGGCTTGGGCTGCCATCACTGAACGCCCAGATGCACCCTATACATACACTAATAACTGGCCGTTCGATCCTCAATTAGGCAATACTCCCACCTCGGATAATATTGTCTGGTCGATACTCAGTATCGTGACCCTGATAGCGGGTATTGGTGGATTGCTATGGCACCATGCCAGCGGTAAGCACGAAAGTCTGCCTAAGCCGTCGGAACAAGACCCGCTGTTTTTCACTAAACCAACCGCTTCACAAAAAGCCGTCGGCAAATACTTCATTACGGCGATAGGCCTCTTTTTACTGCAAATTTTACTCGGAGGCATTACCGCTCACTATGCGGTAGAAGGCCAAGAGTTTTATGGTTTACCTATTGCGGAAATACTCCCCTATTCAGTAACGCGTACTTGGCACACCCAATTAGCCGTATTTTGGATCGCAACTGCTTGGTTAGGTACAGGGCTGTATATTGCACCTGCGTTATCGGGCCATGAACCCAAATATCAACGAATAGGCGTTAACGTACTCTGGGTAGCCTTAGTGGTGGTTGTGCTCGGTTCAATGGCGGGCGAATGGATTGGGGTACAACAGTATTTTGACCTCGATATGAACTTTCTCTTTGGCCATCAAGGATATGAATACATAGATCTTGGTCGAGTATGGCAAATCTTACTCCTCGTTGGGTTATTGATTTGGCTCGCCCTCGTCACCGCCGCCATCAAACCCGCCCTCAAAGTTCAAGGCGAGATGCGCCCTGTTATTTGGGTACTCTATGCCTCCTGCGTCGCAATTGGTTTGTTCTATGGCGCCGGCCTCTTTATGGGCAAACACTCCAACTTAGCGATTGCAGAATACTGGCGTTGGTGGGTAGTACATCTGTGGGTTGAGGGCTTCTTCGAAACCTTTGCGACTGCCGTTATCGCCTTAATGCTGGTACGTTTGGGCTTAATCCGTGGCCGTAGCGCCAACGGTGCGGTCTTGTTTACAACAGTGATCTTCTTAACCGGTGGTTTAATCGGCACTTTACACCACCTCTATTTTACTGGCACACCAACCTCGGTTATCGCCTGGGGCGCAATTTTCTCGGCCTTAGAAGTGGTGCCTTTAGCCATCATAGGTTTTGAAGCAATGGAAACCTACCGCTTGCGTAAAGCCAGTCCATGGATGCAGCGTTATCACTGGGCGATTATGTTCTTTGTGGCTACCGCGTTTTGGAACTTGGTCGGTGCCGGTATGCTGGGCTTCTTAATCAATCCACCAATCTCGCTCTATTACATTCAAGGGTTAAATACCACTGCCACCCACGGTCACGCCGCCTTTATGGGGGTTTATGGCATGCTCGGCATGGGGCTAATGCTTTTCTGTCTGCGCGGTCTAACTGGCAATATGCAGTGGAATGACAAAATGCTCAAAGGCGCCTTCTGGAGCCTCAATATTGGCCTAGCGGCTATGGTGTTTATGTCACTATTACCTGTGGGGATTACGCAGTTTTTTGCAGTCATCGACCACGGCTATTGGTATGCCCGCTCGCCAGAGGTCATTCATAGTCCGCTGATTGAAAGACTGGTATGGATGCGTATGTTTGGGGATATCATCTTCAGTATCGGCGGATTATTGATGGGCACCTTCTTATTTGACTTAATTAGAAAGGCCCTGAATAAACCTGCAAAGTTACAAGGGGAGCAATTACTACCAGACCACTAACACGAGACTAAATAACGGTTAGTCCCATACCAAGGTGCCATTGCTGGCACCTTGGTTGCCTAACCTATTACGCGCTACGTTGCGGTGAGTCATTCCTGTATGCATTTTGCTGTTAGTCGTGTTTAAACTACATGTGTCAATATAACAATCAATGGTATAAATCAGGGTAATCTAGCTGCTGGAGTTTTTATGGCCCTTAGTCAAACCGATCTTACCCGTATCGCCCTCGATATCACCTCAGGTTTAGCCCATAGAGACCGCTTCTCACGGCTGCTCAATACCGTTAGAGAAAACTTACACTGTGATGCCGCTGCGCTACTCACGTTTCATGGTCAGTATTTTACCCCACTCGCCATCGATGGTTTGAATGATGACGTACTAGGCAGACGTTTTATCCTTAATGAGCACCCAAGGCTTGAGGCTATTGCCCGTGCGGGGGATATAGTGCGCTTCCCGGCTGACAGCGAACTTGCAGACCCTTACGATGGTTTAATCCCCAATCAAACAGGCGCATTAAAAGTGCATGCCTGTATTGGACTACCGTTATTTGCCGATGAACAGCTTATCGGGGCCGTAACTATCGATGCCTTTAATCCTCTGCAATTTGATCAATTCAGCAATGCCGAGCTACGCAGTTTAAGTGCCATTGCCGCAGCATCTTTAAGCAATGCTTTACTGGTTGAAAAACTTGAACGTATGGCCCTAAACAGCCATTCAACCCATGCACAAGAAAATAGCCCTAACCTGAGTCAGAATGCCGAAATCATTGGCCATTCGCCCTTAATGCAAAGTTTAAACCGAGAGATTGAAGTCGTAGCCCATAGCGATCTGAATGTGCTGATCTTGGGCGAGACTGGTACAGGCAAGGAGTTAGTCGCCCAGGCGATACATCAAAAATCTGCAAGATCCAGTAAACCATTGGTCTATCTAAATTGTGCAGCACTCCCCGAATCGGTTGCCGAAAGCGAACTCTTTGGTCATATCAAAGGTGCGTTTACAGGTGCAATTAGCCATCGCAGTGGCAAATTTGAAATGGCCGACAAAGGGACACTCTTTCTAGACGAGATTGGCGAACTGCCCCTCACACTCCAGGCCAAGTTATTGCGGGTCTTACAATATGGCGACATACAAAAGGTAGGTGATGATCGCAGCCTAAAAGTCGATGTCCGCATCATAGCCGCAACCAATAAAGATCTTAAAACAGAAGTGCTTGCAGGTCGTTTTAGGGCAGACCTTTACCATAGGTTAAGTGTATTTCCGATACTGGTTCCGCCCTTACGGGAGCGCGAACAGGACATCACACTTCTGAGTGGATTCTTTGCTGAACGCTACAGGCAAAAACTCGGGATGAAACAACTTAATTTCAGCAACAGTAGCCTACTCTTGCTCAATCAATATACTTGGCCGGGTAATGTACGCGAACTAGAACACGCTATCCATAGGGCGACGGTTCTAGCACGCGTAACCGCACAGGACGGCTGCTGCACCATTGCGCCACAACATTTCGATTTACCTGTTACACTTAACACCTCAAAAATGAGTTCATTGGCAATCACGTCGTTGAGCAATGCAACGCAAATCCAGCAAGAGTTTGTTAGCTTATCCCTAGCAACCGACACATTTCAGCGCGACTACATCAAACAAGTCTTTACCACACATACAGGCAATTGGGCTGCCACGGCAAGGACATTAGGAGTTGACCCAGGCAATCTGCATCGGCTCGCAAAACGTTTAAAGCTAAAATAAGCAATAAATACGCTTTATGAACCATATTTCAGTTGAAATAATATCCAAAATAAGGAAGGATGCGAGCTTCGCGCGCCAGTGCATTGTGTATTACAATTTGCCGCCCGATTTTGGGAAGAAACTGCCGCGTAAAACAGGTTATTTTATTAACAGGAATCGTAGTATCCGCTTATGAGTATGCTTCGCACCACAGCTTTATTATTGACTTTGGTTTTTCCAAGTCTCTCCGCTTTAGCAACGGAATACCCTTTACCGTCTTCTAAGAGCCGGTTAGTTGGCGAGAACCTGTATTACACAGTGCCAGAGGGTAAACATACCCTCGAAGATATTGCCGCTCAGTTCCAACTCGGCCTAAGCAACTTGCTGGAAGCAAACCCTGGTGTTGATCCGTTTCTTCCAAAGCCAGGCAGTAAATTGTTAATTCCTAAACAATTAATTCTGCCCAATGCGCCACGTGAAGGCATAGTTATCAACGTTGCTGAAATGCGTCTGTATTACTATCCAAAAGGCAAAAATACCGTGGAAGTTCTACCTATCGGTATTGGCCAAATTGGTAAAGACACGCCAGAAAACTGGGTAACCAGCGTGCAACGTAAACGTGCTAACCCGACATGGACACCAACGCCACGCATTCGTAAAGAATATGCGGCAAGGGGCGAGATTCTGCCAGCGGTATGGCCAGCAGGTCCAGATAACCCAATGGGACTGTATGCACTCTACATTGGTAACTTGTATGCCATCCATGGTACCAACGCTAGCTTCGGTATTGGTTTACGTGTTAGCCAAGGCTGCGTGCGTTTACGTCACGATGACATTGAACATCTGTTCAAAACCGTGCCAGTTGGAACACGTGTACAATTTGTTAACCAACCGATTAAAGCGACCGAAGAGCCAGATGGAAAGCGTTATTTAGCCGTGCATCAGCCGCTATCACGCACTATTGCTGAGTTTGAGTCCAACGAGCCTGTGGCAATTGCTTTACCAAAAGACATCGCTAAGTTTATTGCCAAAGCTGATACCGACTCCAGCGTGATCAAAAAGCTACTGGACGAGCGCACTGGTGTACCGACAATTATTAATCAATAGTTGTATGGCTAGTACGCAGTTAACGCTGCTTATTCTATAAAAATACCCGCCTCGGCGGGTATTTTTATATTGGTTGCAATCAAGCTTTGTAATCAATCACATAAAGGCGCGCATAGCGCTAAGAAGTGGGTCATTGCCGCGCTATTTGCTAACACCCGTTGATCAAAGTTTTGTAACGCAGGCGTTTCGGTACAGGCGCCAACACGCGCGCCACTACGCACTAAACATGCCTCAAACGAGGTATCGAAATGGTTGAAAATCAAGCCATCTTTAACCGGGCAACCATCAATCTCACCATCAACAGCGATGGGGAAATATCCTGCCAGCGTATCGCGTAAATCGAGACTAAAACGCCCTGGCACTTGGCTTGGCTCAAAAGAATAAACATAAGCTTCATGACTTAAGACGTCTTCATGGCAGGTTAAAATACCATCACGACTCGCTGCAATCAGTAATTGTGCGTGTTCTAACAGTAATTTACCTTCAACTGAGGTGCTCTCATTTGCCTTAGGTTTACCGTTTTCAAATACAAAGCCTCGGTTAGGGTTTTCACCAAATTTGTTAAATCGGTGGCCGCGTTTAAACCCCGTTGGATTCACCAAAGGCAAAATACTTAAATTTACCCGTTCGAATAATTCGACTGATGCCTCACTTAAAAAGTGCAGTAATCCCCAAGGACCAGCTGACTCTTCACCGTGAAATCCTGCGCTGATCAATAACGAAGGTAAGCCAGATTTCGCGGCAGGTGACTGATACAGACTGACACTGTATTTACCCACGTCACCGAGTTTTTTCTCAACCATCCCCAAACGGGACATTTCCTGCTCAAGCTGTAGATAAAAATTATCGATATCAGTGCTTTCACAGTTAAAAATATCGCTTTTCCACTGAAAGGATTCGAACGGAGATCTGCTTACCATATCTTGTACTTATGCCAGAAAAAGAACTGTGCCATCATAGCAGCTCTTTACAAAAACTGAATGCTATTCAACTGATTTAGATGAAATCCGACGAGTGTCTGACGCGCCAACACCACCACTGCGTTATGCCATCAATCGGAAATTGAGATGGGATGCCAAATGAACACACACACCCGCCTTGGACTTGCTATATTGGTGATGCTGCTTAGTCCAGCACTCAAGGCACAATGTCAAATCGAAGGCGCTGCAACGCTTTATCAATTAGAATCACGCATCGAAACTTACTCCCTCGCCAATGGCCTTACCGTACACTTATTGCCCCTTGAGGATAAACACACCCTCACCATTGCCAGCCAATTTACTGTGGGGGCGCGCAACGAGACTAAGGGGCAAACGGGATACGCGCATTTGTTCGAGCATATGTTATTCAAGGGCAGTGAACAGGCACCCGGCGACACCTATGCACAACAGCTAAGCGCCTTAGGTGCCCGCTTTAATGCCAGCACCCACTTCGATTACACCAATTACTATGTCACTCTGCCGAGCCAAGCCCTCGCCTTGGGCTTGTTCCTCGAGGCCGATCGTTTTATTCGCCCCGATTTGACCGAAACCACAGTGAAAAATCAGCAAGAAACCGTGCTCCAAGAGATGGCGCAAACCATAGATAATCAACCCTATGTGCGTAGTGCGATGGAATTTCTGCTAGCACAGGTTAAAGATACGCCCTATGGCCACGGTATTATCGGTAGCCGTGAGGATATTACTCAGGCAAGTCCCGAGCGGTTAATCGCCTTTCATCGCGCCCATTATCGTCCCGATGCGATGCAGCTATCTCTGGTCGGCAAACTTCCCTCCGACGTCAAGTCGCTTATAGCACAATACTTTAGTGCTTGGCCCACGCCTAATCAGCCGATTACCAAATTTGACGAGCTAAAAATTCACCCTAAGCCCGTGCATGCGGAGCTCATCGATGAACATGGCCCTTGGCCCGGCTTACTGCTTGCGTGGCATACGGTAGGTAAAAATCATCCCGATGCTGCCGCTATACGCCTGCTCGAAGGCTATTTATTTCAAAATACTCGCAGCGCCCTCGCACAAATCAGCCTGCACGATCCGGCACAAATGCTGAGTTATTCACTGCCCTTTGAGCTAGAAAATCATGGCATAACCAATCTGGTATTAGTGCCAAGGGCAAAAACCTCCCTTAATGCGCTAACTGACATGGTCTTAGCGTTAGTTAAGCAAACCCAACAAACTCGCATAAGTGATACAACGCTTTGTCAGCTCAAGCAAACCTGGTTAAATCAGCGTTTGGCAGAGCTCGACAACACTCAATCCCTAGCCACCTTACTATCAGCCACCGACAAACAGGATCAAGCCCATCCCTTAACGGCACAATGGGAAAGGATTAACGCAGTAACCACAGCGGATATCCAGCGCGTTGCCCTGCAATACTTTACTCCCAATATGGTCAGGGTTGATCTGTTACCGCCTTGGTATATCCGCTTTGGAAAAACCTTACTCGAATGGTTACCCACAGGTGTTAGCGACGATTTAGAGGATGCAGTGCTATGATGAAAACATTCAGATACAACTGCTTAATGCCAACATCAAGATTATCTAACGCACTGCAAACCATGAGTATTGGGCTTATTGCAGTCATACTTGGCGCCTGTCAGCAGACGCCGCTTAGCTTTACCCCAACTCAAGCGCCCAGTTTGGCAAACTTTGATACCCAACCCAACCTACCTCAAGTCGGAAATATTTATCTTCCCAATGAGCAACCTTTTATTGATGTCACCCCCAATGGCGTCACCCTACCTTACCAGTTACAGCGTACGACTAGCGCGACTCAAAACCTTAGTAACAGAATGAGCCTAGTAGCAATTAGCCCCACTATACCCTTTGATAATCCTGATATTTTACAAGTCGCCTTTCAGGAAAAAGCTCGTAGCCTAGCGTCGACCCAAGCCGATGCTTGCCTTGAAACCTTCGAAACTCGAGTCACGCTGCATAGCATTAATATCAGCTTAACGTGCCCCGCATCAGCTAATCATCTCTACCATTTACTGATACAGTTTTGGCAACCCGATGCATTTAGTGAAACGGCGGCAATCGATATCGATAATATTCGTCGTCAATTGAAGCTTAATAAGCATTTAAATGCCTTTAGTGGCGCCGAAATCGATAAAGTCTGGCGGGACAAACTCCTAGGGACTGCACATCCCTACAACAAGAACATCAACAATCAGGCCTTGTTTGACTCACTTAGCCTAAGCGAACTGTCGCGGCTACAGCAGAACACCTTTGCTCAGGCAAACTGGCAGTTATTTTTACCTAATCATGCGCAAACCGAGTTTGATATTAAGCAGAGCCTCAGCCAGTGGCCAACTCGCATAAATACTGGCTCTCCATCACACCTCATCAACACTCAACAGCCACCACAATCCCGCACGCTGTATTTGATTGATGCACCGGGTAGTGTGCAAACACAAGTGCGAATAGGGTATGCCCTAGACGATAAGCATTTGTCAGCGCAGGATATGCCATTAGCTTGCCGCAGCTTAGCCGCACTCTTAGGACGCAGTTTTTCCGGACGACTCTATTACGATTTGCGAGAAAAGCGTGGTTTGACCTACGGGATCTATGGTCAGTGCGCCAATGCACCACTCTCCACTAGCATCAAGTTTTATGGCAGCACGGCAATAGAACATACGGGCGCCTTTGTGGTGGGGATCTTAGATCATTTGAAACTGCTGGCTTCAACGCCTGCAAGCGAAGGGGAATTAGCCGCCCTAAAAACTTATCTGATTGGCGAATCCTTGTTAACGCAAGATAATCCTAACCTGAGCGAAACCCAATTTATTCATCAACAGGTGCTTAGATTAGATCCACAATCGATACAAGCCATAAACCTTAAACTGCAGGCGCTATCGCCCAGTCAGTTGATGCAACTAGCACAACAAGCGTTTTATGGTGAACCTTTAATCATTTTACGGGGAGATGTCGCCAAGATCTCGGCGGATCTCTCAGCTAAGCTGCCGGGATGGCAACTAGAGGAGGTCAAGGTGAATGATTGATATCGTTATAATTTATCCTTAGGAACATCACTCGCGTTGCCTTGCTGTAACATTTGGGCATGGCCTTGTTCCATTTGCGCTAAGTCTTCCATGGCAGCGCCCGAGTCGATATTCGTATGGGCTTGATGATGTTCAGCACTGCTGGTCTCGACCTTATCCGAGGTTATCAATGCAGCATTTTGTGACTCGTTATCGGCAGCGGCCATAACGCTATTTGGCGCTAAAGAGTCATCTTTTACTGGCGATAACAACATAGACTCAGTTGTCATTGACGGACTCGGCTCAGTACTCACTGACGTTGAAGCCGTTTGAGCAAGGGTTGTGAACCATGAAGTCAACGGTGTTGGTGCCATCATTCCAGCAACCGCGATGAGCGCAACTGCGGCAGCGCCATAGGACAACCATTTGTGTACTCCCTGCCGATGATCTTTAGGCTCGCTGGCATATAAGGCGTTAACGTGAGCGGTTTTCGCATTGGAAGCAATAACGTCTGGCGCTATGGTCTGAAGTAAATCGGGCAAATGATCCAATTCCGCATTTTTTAGGCGCTGACCGATAAATTGTCCGCCCTCATAAATCTCTAATTGATGGCTCAACACTTCGCCTTCAACGACACCAGAACTCATAATCACTAACTTATTACAACGCACTTTGCCACGAAAAACCCCGCAAACTCTCAGTTCATCACAACTCACTTCACCCGTGATCTCACCGCCAAACTCGATTTTAATCAGTCCAGCACCGCGGATCTTACCTGTTAATGCCCCCGCAACGAATGCCGTGCCCGCCAGTTGCATCTCACCTTCAATTGCGGTTGAGGCACTGATAAATGTGGCACTATGTCCTTTGCTACCCATAGGTTTAGTTCCAGATCATTATTTTTGTGAAAAAGATGTTAGGTTAAAAGTTCTCAATAATAAAGCATTGGATTCCTTTGATATTTAACTAGGCTGTGTTTTAGACAAGATTTTAGCCCTGCAACAATCTATGTTAGGCTGAAGACGATTGGGCTGATATCCCACCCCATATTGGTCCTAGCACCGCCTAAAATTGACTCAATTTATGACAAATTCCATGACCTTCAACCCGTTGTCACCGTCAACCCAAAACCAAACACCATTAGCCATTTATCAAGCTAAAATCGGGTTCGAGTTAATTGAGGATCCCGCGCAGGCGCAGGCAGTGCTCGCCTTAGATAAGTTGTATCAGCTGATTATTGGTAGAACAGACGCTCAGCCACTCAAAGGTTTATATCTATGGGGCGATGTCGGTCGCGGTAAAACCTTTCTGATGGATTTGTTCTTTGATGCTCTGCCACAGCAAGGAAAACTGAGATTGCACTTTCACCGCTTTATGGCGCGAGTGCACCAAGCCTTAAAGGAACATGCGGGGCAGCGCGATCCCCTTAAATTGATTGCAAAAAATTTAGCAAAGGAGTGTAAGGTACTCTGCTTCGATGAGTTTTTTGTCTCAGATATTGGCGATGCCATGATCCTCGCCGGATTGTTTGAAACCTTGTTTGCCCAAGGAGTCGTACTGGTTGCCACATCCAACATTCCCATCGAACGCTTATATGAAAATGGCCTAGCAAGGCACAGATTTTTACCCTGCATTGCCCAGCTCCTGGCCCATACCCAAATGCTGCATCTGAATGGCGAGCAAGACCACAGACTGCATGCATTAAATACTGAGCCGTCGGCGCAGGTCATTGCCGCCACCTCAAACCATATTGGACTAAGTGGCACACTGGATTTCGATGGTATTTTTACCACGCTCACTCAAGACGCAAACACTGTTCAAACAAGAACTCTGCGAGTCTGTCAGCGTGATATCCCCGTCGTGCGCGCCACTGCTGAAGGCCAACTCCCCTCCGTCGCTTGGTTCGACTTTTATGCCCTGTGTGATGGCCCGCGCTCACAACTCGATTACATCGAAATTGCCAGTCGATTTAAGATCGTATTGCTGAGCGGTGTTCCCAAACTGGGCGGCGAAGTAAAAAGCTGGATCCGCGCCCGTGGCACTGAGGATGGCACTGGTGCAAACCAAGCGGCCACTACGGGTGAGCGGCAACTCTCTTACGCCGCCAACGATGATCCTGCTCGGCGTTTTATCAGCCTTATCGATGAGTTATACGATCAAGATGCCAGTTTATATTTAAGCTGCGACGTCCCACTGATGGATCTCTACCAAGGCGGCGCCCTCAGTTTTGAGTTTCGACGCACCTATAGTCGGCTAATCGAAATGAGCCACAGCACAAAACAATCCTGAACCCTCAACACGCCCGAAGAAGCGGCAGCGGTCAACCTCTAACGTAACCCTTTACCGAGACAAACTTTCAGGCGCAAAGATAGCACTTAACTGCTGGATATCTGCCGCAACCCACTCTGGTTCGATACACTCGGCAAGATGGGTCGCCATAAACGCCACAAGCTGCATTGCGGCATAGGGCAAACGCTTGTCCCGACGGCCAACAAGATACCAATTACTCTCCAGCGGAAATCCGTTCACTGACAATACTGCTGGCTTTTCACGCCCTTCCTGCAAAGTGTGCGCTGAAATAACCGATAAGCCTAAGCCTGATGCCACGCTCAAGCGGATCGCTTCATTACTCTCAATTTGCATCGTTTCACTCAAGGCGATCCCTTGAGCGCTACACCAAGATTCAAACATCAGGCGAGTTGCCGAGCCGGGCTCGCGGATAATAAAACGCTCTTGCTTCAATTCACTAAAGCGAACTTGTTGACGGCCAACCGCCCAATGATCCTTAGGCGCAATAAGCTGCAGCGGATTTTTAATGATCCTCGCCGATAATACTTGCTCACCACTGGGTGGATGACTGAAGAGATATAAATCATCTTCTTGGCGCTCAAATCGTCCCAAAATATGCGCGCGGTTACCGATATTTAAGGTCACTTTGACCTGCGGAAATTGCCGATAAAACGCCCCTAAAATCCGTGGTACCACATATTTTGCCGTAGTCACTAAACCGATATTGATATGGCCAATGCTGCCACCTCTGGCTTGCTGGATAAAGGCATCGAAATCTTCAAAGCGGCTCAAAGTATCGCAGGCGGCTCGGTAAAGCTCTTGCCCTATTAAGGTTGGCGACATACGGCCATCAATACTGTTCAGCAAAGGTTCGCCCAAAATATCCGCTAACTTTTTAAGTTGCAGTGACACTGTGGGCTGAGTAAGGTGCAGGGTGCGAGCCGCCGCCGAAATATTGCCCAATCGAACCACCTGCACATAAACCTCAAGTAACCGAAAACTCAAATGCCGTAGTTTTAATTGACCTTGAGAAGATTTATCCATAGATAATTATCTATACCTAATTAGCAAATAATTTATTTTTCAATATATCGAATTAGGTTCAGAATCTCCAGCGTTCAATGGTTTTCAAATAAAATGATAGCCTTAAAATATTAATGCCTTTATTAATGAGATACTTATGCCAGATATTGTCATTGCATTTTTCGCCTTAGGTTTGCTCGCAGGCTTAGTCAAATCCGACCTTAAAGTGCCACCCGCCATTTACGAAACCCTATCCATTTTGTTAATGCTGACCTTAGGGTTAAAGGGCGGAATGGCACTGCATGGTCATACTCAACACTTAGTGATCACTGAACTCGTTGCTGTTGTTGCACTGGGTTTGATCATCCCATTAGTACTTTACCCTGTGCTCACGCGCTTAGTTCGGCTCGGACGCACGGATGCCATTAGTATCGCAGCCCATTATGGATCGGTCAGCGCAGGCACATTTGCCGTTGTTATCGCCATGGTGGAAAAATCAGGGATGATATTAAGACCGGAAACCACCTTATATTTGGTGTTACTCGAACTCCCAGCGATTGTGGTTATGCTCTGGTTACACCGATATTTAAGCGCTAAACAGCCGCTAGAAGCTACAGCGCCTAATACTCAGCAATCGAGCATACTGCATGAGGCCTTGACCAGCCGCGGCGTAATACTCCTAGTGGGTGGAGTCGTCATCGGTTGGCTTTATGGTCCGACAGGGCTTGCACCCATTAGTCCTGTATTACTAGGTGGTTTTAAAACGCTACTGGCCTTGTTTTTACTGGAGATGGGATTAGTCACAGCGAAAGTCTGTTTACCACTCCCATTGCAGCAGTGGCGCTTATTAGTGTTTGCCGCCGTCACACCTTTTATCTTGGCATGGTGTGGGATTGGAGTGGGGTTATGGCTCGAGTTACCGGCCGGAAGCATCTTAGTGCTTGCAGGTTTAAGTGCAAGTGCCTCTTATATTGCCGCCCCCGCCGCCATACGAGCCGCCATTCCCGAAGCGAATATCGGACTCGCTATGTTAGCATCCCTCGGGATTACCTTTCCGGTGAACGTGTTAATCGGTTTACCCTTGTACCAACACTGGATAATGCAAATTACCGGATAACAATTTGTCATAAGGGAGACTCAGGTCTCCCTTTTTATATCCGCCATTAAGGGTTATTTGAATGATGTTCGGCTTTATCTTGATACATTGCCCTATCGGCAGCATCGAGTAAATCCTCAAGATTGATATCCGAATCAGGCGACCAATGGGCGATACCTATACTGGTTTTTAAGGAGTTTTGCTGTGGATGTTGTTGATTATATTGGTCAAGTAATAATTGAAATCGTTTAATGGCAAAGCCAACGGTATCGGGCTGCACTAAACTTAATAGCACCACAAACTCATCACCACCTAATCTCGCGATTACATCGGATTCCCGAAATGCCGCCATTAAAATATGGGCAAAATCATAAAGTACCTGATCGCCCTTGCGATGGCCAAAACGGTCGTTGACCTCTTTAAAAAAATCCAGATCAAAAAAGACTAACGCTGCCTGAGAATCCATGCGTCGACAACTAGCAAGAGATTGGTAAGCAAGGAGTTCAAATCCTCTCCGATTAGAAATCATCGTTAAAGGATCTAAAGTATTCTGCGCAATAGACAACAACTCAGCCTCAACCATCTGCCCCAAATCCGTTAAGGTTTCGATATCATCTTCGCTAAATTCCCTCGGCTCATTATCAATTAAGCACAACGTCCCCACCCGATATTCGCTATGAATAGTCAAAGGATAACCAGCATAAAAACGAATATGGGGAGACTGAGTGACTAAAGGATTATCGTGAAAACGGGGATCCGTTAAGGCATCGTTAACGATAAAAATACCATCGTGATTAATGGCGTGGGCGCAAAACGAAACATCCCTTGATGTCTCAGTCACCGCTAATCCTTGCCGGGATTTAAACCATTGACGATTTGCATCAACTAAGGTCACCACGCAAATCGGCAGAGCAAAGATCCGCCGAGTCAGCCGAGTGATCCTGTCAAATCTTTCCTCGGCATCGGTATCGAGTATATTCAATGCCCTTAAGGTGGCTAAACGTTGCAACTCATTCTCTGGGATAGGAGGTAATTGCATAGCTCGCTCCAACTCTATATCAAGCATCGACTCACTACTTGATTCACTTGTTTTTACTTACTCAAGTATCGTCTGATAAATGGCGAGTATCCGCTCCGCATGAGCAGTTACATCGGCGTAAGCCAACTTCCCTGATTTTTGCTGTAGGGTTAAGCGATGATTTTCATCCCTTAACCAGCAATAACTTTGGGTTAAATGTTGAGCGCTCATCAGTGGCAAGAGCTCAAGCTCAGCCAACACGCCGAAGATACGCACATTATCTGACCAAATTGACAACTCAGGGTACTCATGAGCATTGGCGAGCACTAAGTATTGTGCAATAAACTCAATATCCGCAATCCCGCCAGGACTCTGTTTTAAATCAAACTCACCTTCGGCAACCTTAAGCAAATGGTCGCGCATCTTCTGCCGCATCTCACGAACCGCTTTTTTAAGCTCGTCTTTGTCCCTTGGCTGCTCTAAGACTGAAGCGCGGATTTGGCTAAACTTGACAGCCAAGCTATTATCACCAAAAACAAAACGTGAACGCACTAACGCTTGATGTTCCCACGTCCACGCCTCTTGGGTTTGATATTCACTAAAGCGGGCGATCTCACTCACCATAAGACCCGATGCCCCCGAAGGACGCAGGCGCATATCCACTTCATACAGCTCACCCGAGGTCGTTCGAGTCGAAAATAAGTGCAGAATACGTTGAGCAAGTTTAAGGTAAAAATGACCGACTTCAATCGGTCTATCACCATTGGTTAGGCTATTGGTCATATTTTCCGGTGCTTCATACAGAAAAACCAAATCTAAATCTGAGCCATAGCCCAGCTCAATCCCCCCTAACTTGCCGTAACCAATCACCGCAAAGCCCGTATCACTGCTTTCCTCTAGATAACTCGGCACGCCATGGCGCACCGCTATCTGCTGCCATGCCTGCATCACCACTTGTTCGATAATGGCTTCAGCCAAAAAAGTCAAATGGTCACTCACCTGCATCACAGGCAATACACCGGTGACATCGGCGGCGGCAATTTTAAGTTGTTGCGATAACTTAAATTGACGCAGTGCCTCCATTTGCTGCTCCATATCATCCTCTGGTACCCGCAGCAGATACTGGCGCAGCTCACTCGGATAATCATCCAGCGAAGTTGTATCGTATAGATGCGCTGGGTCGATAAGCTCATCAAGCAGCATAGGAAACTTTGCAAGTTGCACTGCAATCCAAGGACTTGCGCAGCACAGACTCACCAGTTGCTGACGGGCGCCGGGGTTTTCGCACAGTAACTCAAGGTAGGTAGTACGCGTTAAAATTTGCTCAAGCACTTTAGACACGGGCTCAAAAGCCGCCGACGGGCTAGGTTGATTAAGCAACTCGTCGAGCAACCTTGGCATTAATTTATCGAGAGTTTCACGTCCACGCGGGCCAATCGAGCGTTTCGTCACGGTTTCACGCCAACGACTCAGTAAAGGCCAGAGTTTTTCATCATCAATCTGCTGCTCGGCTAACAAGTTGATTGCGTGATCATCCTGCTGTACGTTCCACAACTGCGCTGTCCAATGCTCGGCTTTTTCTTCGCCTTCTTCGCCGCCAACGGTAGCCTTAAAGTGACGATGAATTTTCGCCATCGCCGCCTCGATATGGGTACGAAGATCCGTTTCATTAGCTATCTCGAGCACATAACAAAGTCTCTCCCAATCAAGAGGATTATTCGGCAAGGTTTGCGTTTGTTTATCATCAATCGCTTGCAAAATATTCTCGACACGGCGCAGCAATAAATAACTGTGTTTTAGCTCATCGACCGCCAGATATTCAAACTGCCCAAGGCTATAAAGGGTGCCCATAGCACCAAACAGACTTTGCTGGCGCAGCGAGGGTTCACGACCACCACGGATCAACTGGAAGCTTTGTACAACGAACTCCACCTCACGAATCCCTCCCGCACCGAGCTTAATATTGTCGGTTAACTGACGACGGCGGACTTCTTGTGCGATGAGTTGTTTCATTTTTCGCAGGGATTCAATCGCCGAAAAATCGATATAACGGCGATAAACAAAGGGGCGCAACAAACTGTGTAGCTCGTCGGAAAAATGATTCCAAGGCCCGAGCGAGCGGGCTTTAACCATGGCATAGCGCTCCCAATCACGCCCTTGCTCTTGGTAATAATCCTCAAGACCACTAAAGCTCACGACTAAAGGCCCGCTCTCGCCATAAGGGCGCAGGCGCATATCGACGCGGAATACAAAACCATCAACGGTAATTTGGTCGAGTAAATTAACAAGCCGCTGTCCCATTCGGATGAAAAACTGTTGATTATCAAGGCTACGACGACCACCAACTGTTTCACCATGTTCTGGGAAAGTAAAAATCAGATCGATATCAGAAGAGAAGTTCAGCTCTCGGCCACCGAGTTTTCCCATACCCAAAATTAACAGCGGTTGAGGATTACCCGCCTTATCCATTGGTGTCCCGTATTGCGCGCACATCTCTTTATAAAGCCAATCCCTTGCGCCAATAACTAACGCCTCTGCGAGCGCAGAAAGATCGAGCAAAGACTCCTCTAAGCTGGCGTAATCTAAAAAGTCTCGCCATGCTAACCGCACCATTTGATAATTACGGAATCGACGCAATAGGCGTTTTGCCATGTCTTCGGTAGTGGCGCTGGTTAATAGCTCGCGTAACTGGGCATCAAACAATTTTCGTTCGACTTGCTGCAAATCATCGGCAAACAGGGTGTTGATCCATTCAGGAGAACGAGTTAACTGCGCCGCGATATAATCGCTTAATCCTAAAACGTTTTTTAGTTCCTGCTGCTGCGCAGGCGTTAAATTTGCCAGTCCTTCTGACCATACTTCAGCGAGACGTGCCCAATGGCGCTCTGCGGCTTGAGTGATGAGGGGAGACAATGACTTATTACTGTCTTTTTGTACGGCCATAATAATCCCTAACAAATTTAAACATCGACATATTATGTCACAAATGATATAGAATGAAATCGCATCAGGTTTAACAAAGTTGCTATGCCTTAACGCGTGTTTCTATAAATGGCAAAACTTAAGTTCCCTCAAGAGAGCAACCCCTCTTTCTTGGCTGTTTAGGGTACTATAACCTGCGAGGCAAACATATTGGGCAAGTTGATTATTATTGTCCGCCCATATTTGAGTTTTATTTCAGCACTTTTGGAGAAAACATGGCAGGAATGCTAATGCGTGTTCTCACGTCGATGCTCATTTTGGCCGCGACCTTATCGCTAACGGGTTGTGGCGATGATCGGCCGGAGAAAATAGAGAAGTATCAACAACTCACAGAGCAGCGTCTCACAACCCTCAATACCATGCTTGATGACGGTCAGGTGCGTAATGCTAATCTGCTCAAGCAATATAGCAGCTTGCTAAAACAGCAAAAGCCCGATTTAGCGCCATTAGTGGATGAATTAGCCAAGGATGCAACCGCCGAAGGGCCCATGTATGCCTCGCTCAAACGCCGCTTAGCTGATGCCAAAAATTCGGCCAACTTTACCGATCTCGACCAACAATTAGCCGAGGTTGAGAATCTCTATCAAGCAGCCGATCCTAGCCTGTATAACGACATGCTATCCGATCCGGTGAACGTGATCGCAGATATGTCAGAGGGTAAGCTTGCCCGTGTCAATGCCATCAGCCGTGAAGCGGCGGCCCTTGCCAATAATGCCGAGGACTATGGCCCTGGTAGTCAACTAGTGGGTAACCCAGCTTATGGAAGCTGGCAGACTGACTCTAGTGGCATGTCTTTCTGGGCTTGGTACGGCATGTATTCCATGTTTTCCAACATTTTTCAGCGTCCAATCTATTACGACCGCTGGTCAGGTAACCGTGGATATAGTTATTACAACGACGTTGGCCGATATCGCTACACCTCGCCAAAACAGGTAGAAGCTCAAGCTAGAGTCTTTGCAGAAACGAAAAAACGTTTTGATTCTCAAGGAAAGCGCTTCGATAGCCCCTATGCAAAATCGCGTACAGGCTCAACCGCACTCTCCCGCGAGAGCACTAGCGCCCCCAAAGCAAATACTGCTGGTTCGAGCTCAGCAAATAAGTCAGGCGCGCAATCGGGCAGTAAATTCCGCTCAAATTATTCTAAAGACAGCAGTTTCCGTAATTCCAGCAACCGCACGACCCGCAGTGTGCGCCGAGGCAAGTAACGTAAAGGATCTCCCATGACACTATTTCAGGATTTCGGTATCACACCAGAGCTAGTCACCATACTCGCAATCGACCTTACCATTGCGGTTATCCTATTAACGTTAATGCGTTATTTACAAGGATGGAGCGTAAGAGTAAATAGCAGTAAAGAACTGGCTGAACGCGATAACTTTGCCTTTGGGATCAGTACTGCTGGCGCAGTTGCTGCGTTAGGCATAGTGCTCACAGGCGCCATCACAGGTGCCGCAGCGCCCTCCTATTTAACCGAAGCGATAGGCATGAGTGCCTATGGTTTATTTGGCCTAATACAGATTAAATTCGGTCGCTTTCTACACGATAAAATCGCGTTAAACGAACTCGATAAAAACCAGCAAATTGTTAAAGGTAACGTGTCTGTCGCCATTGTGGATGCCAGTGTTGCTATTGCCACCGCTATTATTATTCGTGCGGTACTGTTATGGGCTGAAGATTTAACAATCGACACTTTTATTGCCATCTTTAGCGCCTTTGCGATTTCACAACTCATGCTGGTGCTTCTCACCCGCTTACGTGAAAAACGTTTCGCAAGCCGTAACCAAGATTCATCAATGCAACAGGCACTCGCTCAAGGCCATACCGCTTTAGCCATCCGCCACGCCGGATTTATGATCGCTATGGCGCTCAGCTTTAATGCTGCGAGTCACTTTATTCTTTTCAATCCAACGGCCTATGTCACTAACATCATTGGTTGGTTAGTGTTCTCCATCATCATGTTGGTCGTACTGACACTGTTGTTGTTTGTGATTAAAAAGCTGGTTTTAGCACGGATCAATTTAGCGGATGAAGTCGAAAGACAACACAATATTGGTATCGCAGCCGTGGAAATGGCCATCAGTATTGCAATCGCACTTATCCTCACGGCCCTAATGGCATAAACACATGCACGAGTCACAATTAACCACTGCGGCGGCTAAACCTAGCCGCCTAGGCTGGTTCGACGATGCCCTATTACTGGGCATAATGGCCGTGCTCGCTGGGTGCGGTCTTATCTACGAATATCTGCTATCCCACTACGCAGGCCGGATTTTAGGCGCACTTGAGGCCGCCATCTATACCATGATCGGTCTGATGATCGTCTCCATGGGCCTTGGGGCCTTTGCCGCGCGTAAAATTAAAGATGCGTTCACTGGCTTTGTGGTGCTCGAACTCACCGTCGCGCTCTGTGGTTCGCTGGCAATTCTAATTACCGCTGCCGTGATAGGTTTTGGCCAACAACTACCGATGATCATCGCCAGCACCTTGGGCTTGCCGCCGGATCAACTGCCCGAAGGTGGGATGATTGGCACGCTACAAAAGCTTAGCGAATATCTACCTTATGTCTGGGGCGTGCTGCTCGGCTTGATGATCGGGATGGAAATCCCACTGATCGCAAGGGTAAGACAATCCCTTTCAGATGAACACCTACTCCACAATGCGGGCACAATTTACGGCGCAGATTATATAGGCGCAGGAGTTGGCGCAGCCATTTGGGTCGGCTTTATGCTGGCTATTGACATACAACTGGCCGCAGCACTCACCGCCAGCTTTAACTTGTTAGCTGGGTTTGTATTTATCTGGCGCTTTTGGCCAAAGATCCAAAGACCGAAATTACTGTTAGTGGGCCACTTAGTCGTCACTGGCGTATTGTTGCTGCTCGCCATTCGAGGGCCAAGCTGGGAGCAACAGTTCAACAATCTACTTTACAAAGATAAGGTGGTCTATTCCAAGGCAACACGTTTTCAACAGCTGACCTTTACAGAGCGCCTACGCGGCAATGGTCTTCCCCCCGTATATGCCTTATATATCAATGGTCGTTTACAGTTTTCGAGTAGCGATGAACACATTTACCATGCGTTTTTAGTTCATCCAACCCTTGCGGCTAGTGCTCGTCATAACAAGGTATTAATCATTGGTGGCGGTGATGGGCTGGGCCTAAAACAAGTATTGCGCTGGGAACCTGAGCAAGTGACCTTACTCGACCTTGATGCGGCATTGGTGCAACTGTTTAAATCCCCCGATTCTGATATGCCTGCGCGTTTAAGCCAAGCCCTGCTATCACTCAATGGCAATGCGTTTAACGATCCTCGAGTAACGGTCATCCACGATGATGCCTTTAATGGAGTAGATAAACTGATTGCGAAAGGGGATAAATATGATGCGATTATTGTGGATTTACCCGATCCCAACCATCCAGATCTGAATAAGCTTTACTCTGATTATTTCTATCGAAAACTTAAGGAACTAATGAGCAGTGATGGCGCTCTGACAGTACAGTCAACGTCACCCTATCATGCGCAAAAAGCCTTTATCTCAGTAGCAAAAACCTTGGCATTAGCGGGATTTGATGTAAAACAATATCACCACAATGTCCCTAGTTTTGGCGAATGGGGTTGGAGTATTGCCACCTTAAATGGCAAAGATGCTCAACATCGTTTAGCGCAGCTGACAGAGCTGCCTATTGTGGATGACTGGCTAACCTTAGGTTTAGTTAAAGGCGCGTTTGAATTTCCTGCCAATTTTTATCAGGATGCGACCAATATAAAGCCCAATGAACTGGGGTCATTACAGTTGTACCATTATCATCAACAGGCTTGGTCCGAAACCCAAGGACTGGATCTTTTTTAACGGATGAAGATAGTACTTGACATATTATGTCTCAGTGCTATCTTTGAACACAGACATAATATGTCAATAAGGACAAATATGAATATCCATACTCTTGCTAATCACCTCAACAGCCTTGGCAATAACAGCCAAACCGGCTTCCAATTCGATTGCTATCCAATTGATGGTGAAGTCGAAGTGTTGCAAGTGAATGTGGTCGGCCGTGAAGAAATCCCGGTATTCGTATCGGTTACGGATAACCAAATTCTCTGCATCAGTTACCTGTGGGGCGAAAATGAAGTAAACCAAGAACGTCGCAGTGAAATGTTTGAAACCATGCTCGAATTGAACATTCCAATGCCATTGTCAGCCTTTGCCAAGATTGATGACAAATACGTGGTTTACGGTGCACTGTCTCTGCAATCTAGCATGCTCGAAATCGAGCAAGAGCTAGCAGTATTATCCGATAACTGTTTAGAAGTTATCGATGAAATGGTCGACTATCTGAAATAAGGAGCCACAACATGGGCATTCTGAATAAAATTTTAACAGCGTTTCGCGGTGGTGCCACCGAAGTTGGCCAAAGCATCGTAGACGCAAACTCGACCCGAATTTTCGAACAGGAAATCCGCGATGCCGAGAAACATTTAACCAACGCCAAGCGCGAACTGACCGATGTCATGGCCAAAGAAATGCAAGCCAGCCGCGAAGTTGACCGCTTAAAGCGTTCAATTGCTGAGCACGAAGGCTATGTCGCCCAAGCGTTAGACAAAGGCAATGAAGCCTTAGCGATTGAAGTGGCGGAAAAAATTGCCCAATTGGAGCAAGAACTATCTGAGCAGCAGACCGCCAATGATAGCTTCAGCGCCCATGCGGTACGCTTAAAAGATTTGGTGAAGAAAACCGAGCGTCAACTGTCTGATTATCAACGTCAGTTAAGCATGGTAAAAACCACCGAAAGCGTGCAAAAAGCCACGGCAACGATTACCGACTCTTTCGCATCAAGCAACTCTAAGCTACTGAATGCAAAAGACTCTTTAGAGCGTATCAAAGCGCGTCAGCAGCAGTTTGATGACAGATTAAAAGCAGCTGAAGCCTTAGCCGAAGAAGGCAGTGATAAATCATTGCAGGCTAAGTTAGCTGAAGCGGGCATTGGTGAGCAAAAATCCAATGCTAACGCTGTGCTCGAACGTATCAAGGCACGTAAAAGCTAATTAAGATTGACCAAACGCCGAGCACTGATGGGACCATCACCCCCTATTGTGCTCGGCTTTTTTGTTTTAGGTATACCAACATTCACCCAAGTCTAAGCTAACTCATGGGTTAGTTCAGAACATTGGCGCACAGCTTAGGAGCGAATATGGGATTTTTTAACAGTATTTTTGGTAAAAAGGCGCCTCCAGCGCGTGAACTCAATCATCCCTCCGCGCTCAAGATCGGTGACATGATCTCCATCGACAATAGTTTTGCACTGCCACCACAATTGCGCGGCCAACAACTCAAAGTCGAAGCCGTTAATACCTACGAATTTGAACGTAAACAACAAACCGAATGGGTACTCAAAGGGCATGGTAGTGACACCTTGTTTTTAAGCATCGAAGAAGACGATGAAACTTACCTTGCTTTTTCCCTTAAAATTACCCGCTCCCAGGTTGAGCAAATATTCGACCTAGAGCAATTTAGTACCCTGTTCGATGAGCCTGGACACGCGGAGCTCACCACCCAAGAGTTATCGCCAGATATAGCTGAACAACTCGAACAATGGTTGGGCAAGCAATACCACCAAGTGAGTTTTGCACTCTTTGGCTACTTTCACCGTGAAGATTATCGAGGACTTAAACCGCCGCAGGATGCCAATGGCGCCAGCGGTGAACCCTTCGAATATTATTTGCTGCTCGATGATGACGAAAGCCGCGCAGTAGAAGTTGAAGTGTATGAGGGTGGCGATACCGATGTGGTACTGACCTTATACCGCCCCTTGTCGGACATTCGCGACTACTGGCCAGGTCAGTAAAATTTGGCAAAAGATAAAGTGCGTGACTCGCACTTTATCGCTTAAGCCATTACAATCCCCATTGAATTGGCTCGCAATATACGGTTGATAGCAACAGGTAAAACCCAATGAGTAAAATGAAACACCCTCTTCCAGAGCAATGGCAGAAGAACCAAGATGCTGCAAAGGCGACTCAAGTGGCTTTCGACCTCGATGAAAAGTTTCAATATTCTATTCGTAAAGCGGCGCTCGATGCGGGCGTTAGCCCTTCCGATCAGATCAGAACGATTTTGGGCTTAAGTGTTTCAAAACGTCCGACTCGCCCCCGTTTAACCGTGTCACTTAACGCCGACGATTATGTGCAACTTGCTGAAAAATACGGCCTAAGTGCTGATGCCCAGCTTGAAATTAAACGTAGAGTACTTGAAGATCTCGTACGCTTTGTCGCAAAGGACTAATAATTTCAGCGTTAATCCTGCACAAAAATCGGCGTCAAATGGCCTGACTGGACTAACTCGGGCGATTTATCACAAAGTTAATTTACTCATAGCGTAAACTCTTTTACCTTAAACATTCGCCTTAAAACACAGGGATCATGTTAGGCATGACAGATAAAACCTCTTGGTCACTCCGCGCCGTTGGTAATCCCTCACCCATCGAAGTTGCAATGATGCTGCTATCGCTGCTATCGGTGATCATAGTGCTAGTGATGACCTTTGGCCGTCTCGATACAGAAACCTATCGATTACTCTTTTTCATCGATACCACGATTTGCATGATTTTTATGGTCAACTTTTTTGCTGGCCTATTACGCTCGCGGAATAAACTCTTTTACCTACGCCATCATTGGATCGACTTCATCGCCAGTATTCCTGCTATTGAGGCGCTACGCATTGCACGGGTCTTCCAAATCCTACGGGTGATCCGTTTAATCCGTATGAGCCGCTCCTTCCTTATCCCACTGATAAAACAACGTAAACAAGCCACCCTTGCCAGTTTGCTGGTGGCGATGGTGACCATTTTAACCTTCGCTTCAATTATTATTTTGATTGTCGAAAGCGGCACTGAAGGCGCGAATATCCAAACCGCCGAGCAGGCTATTTGGTGGGCATTAGTGACCATTTCGACCGTAGGTTACGGCGACTTTTATCCCGTCAGCACCGCGGGGCATATTGTGGGTGGCATAGTGATCGTTAGTGGTGTGAGTTTTTTCGGGGTAATTTCGGGCTATATGGCTTCTGTGTTTGTTGCACCAGATGAAAGCGAACGACAGGAGCGCCAAGATGCCCATAAGGCAGAAATCAAGTCAGAACTTGAACTAGCGCTTGCTAGAATGGAAGAAACCCAGCGGCAAATGGAGCAAAATCAGGCACAGATGCTGGCCAAAATTGCTGAGTTAAAACAAGCATTAGAAGCCCAAAAAAATTAGGAAGGCACTGCCTTCCTAAGCTTCGTTCAATATGGCTATTCCAACAGGCCGTTTACCAATAGGTCGTTTGCTCTATCGCGTTTTGTCTCGATGCCTCCATCGCAAAAAGTAAGCTTTGCTGCTTGTCCTCAAGCCAATCGGTTAAATCGACACCAAGTGATTTGGCCGCAAGTGTTAATTGTCGATAACAGGCTAAGGTTCTAATCCCTAACACTAAATCCTGCCATGGCGCCCTAAAGGCATCACGGGATTTTGCCTCATATAAAAGCCCATACGCTTGCCCTATTTGAATACTCTCATCCAGTAACGCGGCACACTGCAAATAATCCTCGGCGGTCATTGTCTTATCGCTAGGCATGGCAGCTAAAATCGCCTGCCATGAAGCTTCCTGAGCATGATCAGCATGGTGGGATAATCCAAGCTCTGCGGGCAGTTCGATATTCCCCGCGCTGAGAGCCAATAGGATCTCGACAATCGCTAACTGCAATTGACCGTATTCAACTCTTTGCCAGAGTAAATTTAACCGCCCTGAGATATCCATGGCTTCAAATTGCAGCTGTAGTTGTTGCATCAAAGCTTGACGGGCGTCGTGCCGAGTTAATAAGCCTTTTTGACTACCGAGCAAGGCTGCTAAGGCCTGTGCCTCTTCAATAAACGTTAGTTGTGATTCAATAAGATTAAATTGCTGCATCAAAGTAGCATTAGCGAGACCAAACTGGCTCAGAGTCATCCGTAATAAACGAATACAAGCACGCATCCGCCACCATAGGGCTATCTGAGCTTCGTTATCTTGTTCATCAGCTATCATCGCCTCAAGCAATTGCCAACGTTCAAGTGCCGTTTCAAGTAACACTTGGCAGGTCGCCGTTAAATCCTGTTGATGGGGTTGATGTAGATTCAAATCTTCAGGCACAGGCAGCGGTAAAAACTCCAGCGCACTTAAGGCTAACGGCTTAGATTGCCCCGCGAGTCGATAGCCCCGCTGCGCCTTACTGGCTTTGCCTAAACGTACTGGAACAGTATCAGCCACTTCCGTTGCTAATACTAATAGTGCATTAGCATCTCCACTTAACAGCTCAAATTCCAGTTCACAGAGCGCGTCGTGCTTGCCATTGGCGGTAATTTCGCCAGTGTCTAAGGCGACCTCCACCAGGCTATTTCCCACAGTTACATGCCAAGCTCGGCGATAAAAATCGGTATGGAACACGCAACCAAGCTCAGTTTGTACAGCGGTTAGATTGGCATTTAAGGGCCAAATGTTTGCCGGAAATAGGCTTAAATCAGGGCTATCAGCTTGAATAGTGACATTATATTCGGGGCGTGAATGGATTCCTCCAATCACTTGCCCTGCTGTTTTGATGGTTTGTTCTTTGTGTCCATCATAGCCACGAACCCGCAATCCCATGTCCCATTGACGCAATTGCAATGTGGGTGTGTCAAAGTAACCGTTGGTTAAACGACGTGTGCCTTGCGGAGCAGCATTTTCTAAGCTATCTAGCTTATTTATCAGGGTTTCTAGAAATTTAGGTAGGAAAAACAGTTTTAATTCAATCTCAGCATTCATTACTGCACCGCTCATTTTGTCATCAAATATTCATTCACGCGTCATTTTTAGTTCATAATGTCACAAATGTGTCATAAAAATCCCGTAGGATTTGGTTTTGAAGTTGGTATATAACCCGTTAGAATAAAGCTGTGATTTTTTCTCAAAAAACACAGTTTCAATACGCGGACGCATAGGGTAACATGCGCCCGCTTTTTCCAATCATGGAACAATCTAAATAGGTAAACGGCAATGCCAGTAAACTCTATTTTGGGCGTGTTTGCAAAATCGCCAATTAAGCCTCTTCAAGAGCACATGGACAAAGTCTACGATTGCGCATCGTTACTGGTCCCCTTTTTCGAAGCCACCATCACAGGTAACTGGGATGCTGCAGTTCAACTACGTAAACAAATTAGTTTAGCGGAAAAGCAAGGGGACTCACTCAAACGTGAAATTCGCCTCACTCTGCCAAGCGGTTTGTTTATGCCTGTTGAGCGTACAGATCTATTGGAACTACTGACACAACAAGACAAAATCGCTAACAAAGCAAAAGATATCTCTGGTCGTGTTATCGGCCGCCAATTGCTTATTCCTCAGGTCATGCAAGTCCCCTTTATCGCATACTTACAACGTTGTATCGACGCTGTTGGTCTTGCAAAAGAAGTCATTAACGAACTCGAAGATTTGCTCGAAGCAGGTTTCCGTGGTCGTGAAGTTGACTTAGTGGCCAAAATGATCAACGAACTCGATATCATCGAAGAAGATACTGACGATTTACAAATTCAACTTCGTCGTCAATTATTCGCATTGGAATCAGAATTGAATCCTGTCGATGTGATGTTCCTCTATAAAACGATTGAATGGGTCGGCGGTCTTGCAGATCTGGCCGAACGCGTCGGTTCGCGTCTTGAGCTTATGCTTGCTCGCGTTTAATAAATAAGGTTATCAAGGTATCAATATGGTTGATGCAGGTATGGAGGTGGCTAACGTATTAGCCACTAATGGGCCGTGGCTTATTGCCATTGCGGCTGCGTTTGGTTTTCTAATGGCGTGGGGCATTGGTGCAAACGATGTGGCCAATGCGATGGGAACCTCTGTTGGTTCTAACGCCATTACGATTAAACAAGCGATTATTATCGCGATGATCTTCGAATTTTCAGGTGCTTTTTTGGCCGGCGGCGAAGTGACCAGTACAATCCGTAACGGTATTATTGATTCAAGTTATTTTACCCAAACCCCTGAATTGCTGGTATATGGCATGATTGGCTCATTGTTAGCTGCGGGGATTTGGTTAGTCGTGGCATCGGCATTAGGCTGGCCAGTATCAACGACTCACTCAATTGTAGGCGCGATTATCGGCTTCGCGGCTGTAGGCGTTGGCACTGAGTCTGTCGCTTGGGAAAAAGTAGGCGGTATTGTTGGTTCTTGGGTTATTACACCAGCAATCTCTGGCTTTATGGCGTTCATTCTGTTCCAAAGTACTCAAAAACTGATTTTCAACACCGATAACCCACTTGCTAATGCTAAACGTTATGTACCTTTCTACATGGCGTTCGCAGGCTTTATGATGTCATTAGTCACGATCCTCAAAGGGTTGTCACACGTTGGCATTCATTTAAAAGGTGCCGAAGCTTATATCCTGGCGGGCGTAATAGCATTGGTCGTTGGTATCATAGGTAAAGTGTTTATTTCTCGTCTAAAAATGGATGAGAAAGCAAGCCACAAAACCATGTACGCTAACGTCGAAAAAGTGTTTGCGATCCTGATGGTTTTAACCGCTTGTTGTATGGCATTCGCCCACGGTTCAAACGATGTTGCAAATGCGATTGGTCCTTTAGCTGCGGTGGTATCTGTAGTTAATAGTGGTGGCCAAATTGCATCTAAATCACCGTTAGTATGGTGGATCCTACCTTTAGGTGCTGTGGGTATCGTTATGGGTTTGGCGATTTTCGGTCAGCGCGTAATGCAAACCATTGGTAAAAATATTACTCACTTAACTCCAAGTCGCGGTTTTGCTGCCGAATTAGCCGCAGCCTCTACCGTAGTGATTGCTTCTGGTACTGGTTTACCTATCTCTACCACACAAACGTTAGTCGGTGCGGTATTAGGTGTGGGTATGGCCCGTGGTATTGCAGCAATCAATATTGGTGTGGTGCGTAACATTGTTGTGTCTTGGGTGGTTACTTTACCTGCGGGTGCAGGTCTATCGATCATCTTCTTCTATATGATTAAAGGCATCTTTAACTAAGAAGCACATAACGACTATGGCAAGCTCGCCGTAGAAATGTACTAAACACAGAGGAATTGCTAGCATGGATGCGGCAAAGTTGAGGGAAGTCTATGACTTCCCTCTTGCATTGCAGGCCTCAAATCCCTAGCATGTGGTCACTATTTCGTTGATGAGAATACAAAAGTGTTAAGAATGCTGACTCTGGTGGGAATGATGTTACTCTCCCCTAACCTGCTGGCCGAAGGCCAACCCCGCTATATCTCGGATAACGTGTTTCTTTATATTCTCAACGGCCCTGGTACTGATTATCGTATTTTGGGTTCGATTGAAGCGGGACAACCCGTTACGTTACTTGGCGAAACTCAGGGCGATTATTCAAAAATAATCGACCATAAAGGTCGTGAAGGTTGGGTGCCAACCAACTTAATCAGTTCAACGCCTAGTTTTCGTGAGCAAGTTTCAACACTCACTAATGAGTTAAACGAAACCAAAGCCAAGCTTGCAGAAGTCTTAAGTTCGACGAATAACCATTCCGATGAAGTGGATGAACTCAAAGCCAAGCTAAGCGAAGCCGAAGCTATGCTGAACAAAACCACTCAAGAGCGTGATAACCTCAAAGTAGCGGTTGATCGTAGCGCCCAAGAGGCACAATTTGCCCTATGGCGTGAGGGTGGACTGATTGCCGCCGCAGGTTTAGTGGTTGGGGTAATTTTGGTATATCTGCCAAGACCACAACGCCGCAACAAGAAGCGTTGGATGTAAATTTTTACGCAAATAATCTGAAAGTCAAAGCTAAAGCCAGTGTTTTCAAACACTGGCTTTTTGTCAATCAAGCGTTACAACTAACGCTTAACAAGCCAATCAAACAATCCTCACATTCTTTCACGCTATAGTGTTGTCCGTCACATTTTGGTTGTATAATCTGCGCGCGCAAAGCTTCATATTGTATACAAAATATCAAATGCGTTTCGCGCCCCCCATTTTTGTTTCAACAATAGAGCCGAAAACAACTGGCCAAGATGGAAGCGATTACTATGTTCAAAGCGAGTGAAGTGCTGGCAGGCCGCTACGATTCTGCCAATCTCGACGAACTGTTCAAAGCCGTCACCGACAACTACATTGTCGATGAAGAACAATACTTGTCAGAGCTAATCAAACTAGTACCCTCCAGTGATGAAGCCATCGAGCGCGTCACTCGTCGTGCCCACGAACTGGTAAACAAAGTTCGTCAATTTGAGAAAAAAGGCTTAATGGTTGGCATCGATGCCTTCCTGCAGCAATACAGCTTAGAAACACAGGAAGGCATCATCCTGATGTGTTTAGCCGAAGCCCTGCTGCGTATTCCCGATGCGGCCACCGCCGACGCCTTGATTGAAGATAAACTCTCAGGCGCAAAATGGGATGAACACTTAAGCAAGAGCGATTCAGTGCTCGTTAACGCCTCCACTTGGGGCCTAATGCTCACGGGTAAAATTGTTAGCTTAGATAAAAAAATCGATGGTAGCCCGAGTAGCCTATTAGGCCGTTTAGTGAATCGTTTAGGTGAGCCTGTGATCCGCCAAGCCATGATGGCGGCGATGAAGATTATGGGTAAGCAGTTCGTTCTCGGCCGCACCATGAAAGAAGCGCTCAAGAACAGCGAAGACAAGCGTAAATTAGGTTACACCCACTCCTACGATATGCTGGGTGAAGCCGCGCTAACGCGTAAAGATGCCGAAAAATACTTTACAGATTATGCCAATGCGATTACCGAGTTAGGCGCACAAAGCTATAACGAAAACGAATCTCCACGCCCAACGATTTCTATCAAACTGTCGGCATTGCACCCACGTTACGAAGTCGCTAACGAAGACCGAGTACTAACCGAGCTGTACGACACTGTTATTCGCCTGATTAAACTCGCGCGCGGATTAAATATCGGTATTTCTATCGACGCCGAAGAAGTTGACCGCCTCGAACTGTCGCTAAAACTGTTCCAAAAACTGTTTAATTCTGACGCCACTAAAGGCTGGGGATTACTCGGTATCGTGGTGCAAGCTTACTCTAAGCGTGCCCTGCCAGTACTGGTATGGTTAACCCGCCTAGCAAAAGAGCAAGGCGACGAAATCCCCGTTCGCTTAGTGAAAGGCGCCTACTGGGATAGCGAGCTGAAATGGGCACAACAAGCTGGCGAAGCTGCATATCCACTCTACACCCGCAAAGCCGGTACCGACGTATCTTACTTAGCCTGTGCGCGTTACCTGTTATCCGAAGCCACCCGCGGCGCGATTTACCCACAATTTGCCAGCCACAACGCGCAAACCGTTGCGGCAATTTCCGATATGGCGGGCGATCGTAACCACGAGTTCCAACGTCTACACGGTATGGGACAAGAGCTGTACGACACGATTCTGTCGGAAGCGGGCGCGAAAGCGGTACGTATCTATGCCCCAATCGGTGCCCATAAGGATCTGCTGCCCTACTTAGTGCGTCGCCTGCTGGAAAACGGTGCTAACACCTCGTTCGTACACAAGCTAGTCGATCCGAAAACCCCTATCGAGTCTTTAGTGGTTCACCCACTGAAAACCCTGACAGGCTACAAAACCCTGGCTAACAACAAAATCGTTTTACCTACCGACATCTTCGGTAGCGATCGCAAAAATTCCAAGGGACTCAATATGAACATCATTTCAGAAGCAGAGCCATTCTTCGCGGCCTTAGACAAATTCAAATCGACGCAGTGGCAAGCGGGCCCTCTGGTTAATGGTCAAACCTTAACTGGCGAGCACAAAACCGTGGTTAGCCCATTCGATACCACTCAAACCGTGGGCCAAGTGGCCTTTGCCGACAAAGCGGCTATCGAACAAGCCGTGTCTTCTGCTCATGCAGCTTTCGCCTCTTGGACCCGTACGCCTGTTGAAGTGCGCGCCTCAGCCCTGCAAAAGCTTGCGGATCTGTTAGAAGAAAACCGCGAAGAACTGATTGCCCTCTGTACCCGTGAAGCAGGTAAGAGCATTCAAGACGGTATCGACGAAGTGCGTGAAGCAGTAGACTTCTGCCGCTACTACGCGGTGCAAGCTAAAAAGCTGATGTCAAAACCTGAACTGCTCCCAGGCCCAACGGGCGAGTTAAACGAACTCTTCCTCCAAGGTCGCGGTGTGTTCGTGTGTATCAGCCCATGGAACTTCCCATTGGCGATCTTCTTAGGCCAAGTATCGGCAGCCCTCGCTGCGGGTAACACTGTGGTCGCAAAACCCGCTGAACAGACGTCTATCATTGGTTACCGCGCAGTGCAGTTAGCACACCAAGCGGGTATTCCAACGGACGTGCTGCAATATCTACCAGGCACTGGCGCTACCGTAGGTAACGCACTGACAGCTGACGAGCGCATCGGCGGCGTATGCTTTACCGGTTCAACGGGCACAGCCAAACTCATCAACCGCACACTGGCAAACCGTGAAGGCGCGATCATTCCGTTAATCGCCGAAACCGGTGGTCAAAACGCTATGGTGGTCGACTCTACTTCTCAGCCAGAACAAGTGGTTAACGATGTAGTGTCTTCATCCTTCACCAGCGCAGGTCAACGCTGCTCGGCGCTGCGTGTACTCTTCCTACAAGAAGATATTGCAGACCGCGTTATCGATGTTCTGCAAGGTGCGATGGATGAGTTAGTAATTGGCAACCCAAGTTCAGTGAAAACCGACGTAGGCCCAGTTATCGATGCGACCGCGAAGGCTAACCTTGACGCCCATATCGACCATATCAAGCAAGTTGGCAAGCTGATCAAGCAAATGCCATTGCCTGCTGGTACTGAGAATGGCCACTTTGTGTCGCCGACTGCCGTTGAAATCGACTCAATCAAAGTGCTTGAAAAAGAACACTTTGGTCCAATCCTACATGTGATCCGTTACAAGGCATCTGAACTTGCCCATGTGATCGATGAAATCAACAGCACAGGTTTTGGATTAACCTTAGGTATCCACAGCCGTAACGAAGGCCATGCCCTCGAAGTCGCTGACAAGGTTAACGTAGGTAACGTGTACATCAACCGTAACCAAATCGGCGCAGTCGTTGGCGTACAGCCTTTCGGCGGTCAAGGTCTGTCGGGCACAGGTCCAAAAGCCGGTGGTCCACACTACTTAACTCGCTTTGTGACTGAAAAGACTCGCACTAATAACATCACCGCCATCGGCGGTAACGCGACCCTGTTGTCACTGGGTGATAGCGACGCCTAAGTCCTAACGACTTATTGAGAAACGAAAGCCAGACTCTGTCTGGCTTTTTTATTGGCGAATAAATACTTACAGCTAAATACAATTCCATAAATAATTATACAAATCAATTACTTTGGCATCATTTGGGGGATGATTTTTAGATATCTGAGTATTATGGGAGTCTTCGCATTTTTTATTTGAGTTTATCAATCAAAAGCAAAGTCGTGGGGCTTCACCCCCTTGATTTTTAATAAAGAGTCGACCAAGGAGGACTGCTCGTCCTATCAAAAACGTCCATGTTAAATAGCCAGCTCGATATCCCTATCTCGCGCTCAAAGCGACTTTTAGCCTTCGCCCTAGGATGCTCCAAGACGCCCCAACGGAGTTGAAAGCCCCTTGTGCTCATTGCCAAATTTGCTATCGCTTCCGAAGGATGCGTCCCTGCACCTGCGAAAGCTAATCGGTCATATATGGACCCATCCGGTTTGCAAGACATTCGATAACGATTTTGAGAAGAGTTCATTGCACCCATATATCCGGCCTGTTATTGAGGGATCCCTCTGGCCCTGATGGATATCTGCTTCTACAGTCCTTATCATCCCTGCGGCTTCGTAATGAGCCTATGCCCGACTAAGGTTTTTAGTAGATCAGTCTGACTGTCTCATCATCAAATCAAGTGTCTTAGCAACTTGCTGGTTGGTTAATTATTCACGTTTATTGAATCTATTCAGTACTATACTGGAAGCCGATACTCTTCCTCACGCGCCGCGATAACCCATGCCATTCTCGCGAGTTTATTGGCGACGGCCACACAGGCTCGATTAAAACCTCGGCGCTCTGCTAACTGTATTGCCCAGCAGCTAAATTTATCCTGTTTATGACAACTGTGCTGCAACACCGCTCTGGCGCCGTGAATAAACAGGGTACGTAAATACGCATTTCCCCGCTTGCTTATCCCAAGGAGGTTATCTTTACCTCCGCTGCTGTGTTGCTTGGGAACCAAGCCACACCAAGCTGAAAAGTGTCTACCATTACTGAAGTCTTTACCCTCTCCAGCAGCCGCATAAAAGGCCGTAGCGGTGACGGGACCAATACCTGGGATAGTCTCTAAACGCTGGCAAATCACATTGTTTTTCGTTTCAGTGAGTACTTGGGTATCACAATCCTTAAGCCGTCTTTCTATATCTGTAAACTCTTCATATAACTGATAAAAAATTGTTCGACCTTTGGTAGTCAGCGCATTGGTTTCGTTAGTCAAAATCTCAGGAAACTGTACTTTAAAAGCCGATTTACTTTTGGCTATCACGATGCCGTATTCAGCTAACATACCTCGCACTTGGTTGATTAAGGCTGTTGATTGCTTAGTTAATCGTTCGCGCATTCGGTGGAGCAGTTGCACATCTTGCTGCTCGACGCTTTTGGGTTTTACAAACCGCATGTTGGGTCGCTGCGCAGCCTCCGCGATGGCTAAAGCATCATTGTAGTCATTTTTGTTACCTTGCCGAAAAGGCACGACAAATTGAGGAGCAATTAACTTGACGCTGTGGCCCAACAGCTCAAATTCTCTGGTCCAGTAATTTGCGCCACTACAGGCTTCCATCACAATCAGACAAGGCTCAATTTGAGCGACAAAGGGCAGCAAGTCTTTGCGTCTAAGCATTTTCTTTTTAATTAACTTGCCTGCTTTATCGACGCCAACAGCATGAAAAACAGACTTTGCGATATCTAAACCGATTGTAGTAATCTTCATAGGTGGACCCGTCCTCTTTCTGATGAGTTTTAGCGACTACATCGTGGCCCATTGCGAGGCCGATTTAAAGTGGATGGGTCCATTCCATTATCCATGACCGAACTCACGCAATTTGTCTATTCGCCCTGCGGCAACTCCAAGGGGAGGCGTATTCTGCTGCTTCCGAGCTAACTGCTAATCACAAGAGAGCTATGCTGGTCCCGTCCCTTTCTGCTCAACGGCAGCATCCATACTAGTACCGTATCTCGTTAATTCCCGAGTATACTTGTCGCTAAATAACTATGGATGTCTCGATAAAGTTATTGTGAAAGGTGCATGATCGATTAACGTAAATGTAGTTTGAACAAAATAAGACATTGGCCTTGATGTCCTCTATTTTTCTCTTCATGCCAATTTTTATAACACCAATGCAATGGAGGGCATATGACTGAAACCGACAAAAAATATTTAGAAGCAAAAAAGAACCATCATCATGTATGGGCTAATTATATGAAGAGATGGTCGCCTGATAACAAACAGGTTTACTACACGACTAAGAAAAATAACGACATTCGCTTTGATAGTGTCAAAAACATTGCTGTTGAACGTGATTTTTATCAAGTAAAACCACTTACACCTGAACATGTGCAAATAATCAAAAGATGGTCGTCAAAAAGTCCTAAAGACCTACACGAGCTGCATATGTCTTATCTAAGTGATTACCTAGCAATGCAGTACTTGGAATCACTGTATAAACAAGGCGGTAAAAAAGATGAAACCGCTGATAAGATGATTGAAGCTTGGAAGTGTAACGGTATTGAAAACTATCACACAGCTCACGAAAATGAAGTTCAAGAAACTCTAGAGGCGCTTGCAAATCGAAATTTATCCGTACTTGATAAAGACGATAATATGATTAAGTTCATGCAATTCTATGGTCAGCAAATTGCGAGAACTAAAAACATCAAAGATACGATAAGCAACACTTCAGCCAATCATATTAAGACGTTAATGCTAGAGTGTTGGTGGTTCATTGGTTATATATTAGGCATGAGTTTAGGTCGTTCACTTTACTTAGAGAGAAAAGACGACACTCATTGCCTGCTGCTCAATGACACAGATACACCGTTCATTACTTCTGACCAGCCCATTATTAATGTTCATCAAGCATTAACTAACAAGATTAAACCACCAAAAGATCATGAATGTGATTTCTACTATCCGATATCACCAAATGTTGCTTACATGATAAACAAATCAAATCGTTTTCCGCGCGGCAAGGTTCAAGTATCAGTTGATGTTGTTGAAGAAATGAATATCAAGATAGCCAAACGTGCAAATGTTCATATCATTGGCAACAGTGAGGAGTCACTTAAGCTGTATAAGAAGTTTGTTGGTTCAAATCTCAAAGCTGTTAAAACAGTCCATACAACACCTTCTTGAATGAGTAAAAGTAAGTGATAAAAGACACGACAGGCATAATTCTTTTAGGACTAACAGTCCGACACTGAAATCACAGAGTTCACCTTCCCCTCGGAGTTGCCGCTGGGCATTTGCGTTCGTTGCGTGAGCAAGGCACTGTTGTTCTCGTGCATCTTATCCATAGGGAAATGGAAAATGACAGTATGATGTTTGGAACATCATTAACAATGCACTTAACGACATTTAAACATCATGCCTATCAGATGCCGAGTCTAATCAGACATCGGATGACGCTAATGTTAGATAGATGAGCCAAGGCGATTTGCGAAGACGACCGTCAGCCCCATGGATGGGGCGGTCGAGCATCCACGGACGGACTCGCTGCGTGTCGGTAAGCAAATGCCATGGCGAACCACTTTCGGAAGATATCTGTAAACATTAAACACACAACGGCTAAAGTCACAAAGCCGAACTCAATCAGCACTCGTCGACGAGATATACCCAACGCATTTTTCTCACTCACTTACCTCACTAGAATTTCCTCAAAACTGAGTCTTACTAAGCAAGCGGTTTTAAAGCCAATGTGAGCGGCTTCAAATTGTGAATAGGCGAGATTTGAAAGCGATATGGGGGGATTGCGCCTAAGAGATAAAAACCTTCATAATCGCCATTCAATCAATCGATTTTTACTTTCTCAAAGTCACTTTCTCAAGGCAACTATGACATTCTCGCTATTAGATATTTCTGCATTGACGTGGTTTATCGTTTCTTGGGCTGGCTATACCGCCTTTGCCCGACGTAAAGCGAAGGATACCGACTGTATTGCCCGTGGCCTGCATAAACATCGAATTTACTGGATGCTTGAGTTGATGACCCGAGGAGTGCGGGTTGGCGATGCGGCGTTATTAGCTAACCTTGAACGTAATATTGCCTTTTTTGCATCGACTACGCTGTTCGTGCTCGCGGGGGTATTAACCTTATTTGCCCAGGTTGAACGCCTCGAAGCCGTGATTGCTACGATTCCCTATGCTACGCCGCCGAACCACTCCTTAGTCCAAGTGAAGCTCGCGCTATTAGTGGTGATCTTCGTGATGGCGTTTTTCCAATTTACTTGGTCGATGCGCCAATACGGCTTTGTGAACGTGATGATAGGCGCAGGCCCAATGGATAGCGAAGGCGCCAACGACAACCTCAAAGCCTACGCGCGGCAAATGGCAACGGTGCAAGACCAAGCCGCCCATTCCTATAACTATGGCCTGCGGGCTTACTACTTTTCGATGGCCGTGCTCTGTTGGTTTGTGCACCCAATACTGTTTATTTTGGCGAGTTTGTTTGTGGTGGTCACCCTCTATCGCCGCGAATTTAAATCCCGTGCTGTTATGGCCATTACCGCTGCGAAGGCACATTTAGGAACAGAATACCAAGCGCGAGAAACTCAGCGTCAATCCAAGTAGTCGTCATTTAGCTTGAGACTGCGCCAGTAAAGCGCAGTCTAATTCTTGTTCTATACTCATTGGGTTAATCACCAATCAATAATGGGAGTGAACCATGAGTGATAATCTGTTAACAGTGGATGAAGTGTGCAAGTTGCTGGATAAGAGTCCGGCAACTATCAAACGCTATGCGCGGGAAAACCTGCTCAGCAGCGTCAAAGACGGTGAAGAATTGCGATTCCCCGAAGAAGAGGTCAAACGTTACTTAGCCTTTTCGCAGCGCTTAGGAAGATAAGCCGCCGCGCCTTTTATCGATTCATCCCCAAATGGACTTGGGATGCCTCGCTTATCCTTGTATAGCCATCTGTAACTGTTTGTAAGATAAAAACTCCCGCTGTGATTCCTCTAGCCCAAGCTCTGCGGCTAAGGCGAGGAGCTGCGCCTCATAGATTGGCAGCTTAGCTTCATCATTAGTCATGATTGCAAGCTCGGCAAAGTCTCCTAAACCTTCGAGCCAATCAAGCGTTAAATGAAATTCCCCGAGAAAATACACGCTGCGGCGTTTTTTAATCTCAAGCACACATTGATAGCCTAAAGTCCGTAGCATACTTTTAGCCTTGTTGGCATCCGTGATATTGACCGCTTCACAACGGTCTTTCTCGGGACCTTTCACAATCCACAGCATGATGCCTGAGGGCTGCATCTCGCGAATACACAGGCTTTTATGCTCCGCCGCTAACGACACTGAGGGCGAATCAAAATAGCAGTCATGCTCAAGATTATCCTCGAGCATCACCTCGGGGGATTTGGTGCTTAGGCGTGCCCAAAAGGCTTCACGGTCTGTAAGCCGATACTTAAGCTCAACTTCAAACTTACCGTTAAAATGAGCGTTAATTTGTGGTGCGAATTCTTTTGCTGCCAATTCTTTTAGTGCCAATTCTTTTGGTGCAATGTCTGCTGGCATTGGGTTACTCATATAAAGGTTTCACTCCTGCTGCGCGTATTTCTCACCCATTCGACATCCAGCCTCAAGCTAAGCAACGATAGAGCGCCTGATAGGCGGGACAAGTTTGAAGTAACTGCTGATGATCGCCCGATGCCACAATTTGCCCCTCGGCAAGGAGGTGAATTTGGTCCATCTTGGCCATCGCCGTTAAGCGGTGGCTAATCATGAGCAGGGTTTTATCTTTCGCAAATTCAAATAATAAGCTTAAAATTTCACGCTCGGTACGCTTATCTAGACCCTCGGTTGGTTCATCTAACAGCAATAATGGCGCATCCCTTAGCAGTGCTCTCGCCACGCCGATACGGCGCTGCTCGCCGCCCGATAATTGCCGTCCGCCCTCACCAATCCACATATCTAATGGCTTGTCGCCTTTGAGTAACTCACCTAAACCAACCTGCTGTAATACTTGGATAAAACGCGCATCATTGGCGGAACGCTTTTGCCCTTCAGGCACAGGCAAGGCAATGGCAAGATTCTCCCGCAGCGTGCCCGCGTACAGATAGATCCGCTGGCTCACGACTGTCATCGCCGATCTTAATGCGCCCTCGCTATAGTCACTCAATTGATGACCATCAAGGTAAATCTGACCGCTTTGCGCCTGCCACTCTCGGGTAATTAAGGACAATAAACTGGATTTACCGCAGCCAGTGGAGCCCAATAGCGCCACCTTTTGGCCCGGCTTTATCTCGAGGGATAAGCCCTGAAGCACGTGCTGGCTTTCGCTATAACTAAATTGGATATCGCGGATCAGCAATCCACCAGAGGTCGCCTTAAGATCTGTATCTGTACTAAAACGAATATCACTTTCTTGCTCGGTGATTTCGTTAATACGCGTTGCCGCCAGCACACAACCGGACAAATGTTGGAAAGCGCCCGCAATCGGCATCATCATTTCCACACAGGCCATAGTGGCAAACACCATCAAGGCAAACATCGGGCCGGGAGGCACGGCATCGCCCACGCCATTGGCGGCTAAAAATAGCATCATGATGAGTGCCGAGCCCGTCGCCAGGATCAGCATGGCTTGGCTCAAGGCAGTGATATTCGCCATCGCCCCTTGGCTAGCAAATAACGCCTGCTCGGCCTCATCGAGCTTGTGTCTGTATCTGGCGTTTGCACCAAATAAACTCAGCTCCGCTTGGCCTTGTAATATATCGAGTAACTGCACTCGATATTGGCGTTTAGTCTCCAGCATATTGCGGCTAGGCGCATGCCCGAGACGATAAAACAACAGTGGTAGCAGCAGCCAAATCACCACTAAAAACAGGCATAAACTTAAGGCTAGCTTGGCATCAAACCATGCAAGGAATAGATATAACAACGCCGTCATCAGCAAGGAAGCCGCCATCGGCGTCAGTAGCCTTAAATACAGATGGTCGAGCGTATCGATATCCGCCACGAGGCGGTTGAGCATATCCGCACGGCGCAAACCTTGCAGATTTTTAGCGCTGAGAGGGAAGAGTTTTCGCCAGGCCCAAACTCTGAGTTCAGTCAGTAATTTAAAGGTCGCCTCATGGGTCGCGAGACGCTCACCGTAACGACTGGCTGTACGCGCGATAGAAAGGAAACGCACGCCACCGGCGGGGGTAAAAAAGTTAAAGGATTGGGAGCCGATAACCGTTAATCCCGCCACCGCCGTCGCCGATAAAAACCAACCCGACAACGACAATAAGCCAATCCCCGCCATCAAAGTGGTAAGGGTAAGCACCAGCCCAATAACCATCATTAACCATTGATGGGAGAACAAACGAATGAAAGGAAGGAGTATTCTCATTGTGCACCTCCCTCTGTTGTCCCTAACGCAATATCGATGCGAGTATCAGGCATTGGTGTATCCAGCTCAATATCTGCCACCGATTCGATATTTTCATGCAACATGGTTTGGAATAAACCCGCCTGCATAGAAAGAGTCGCAAAGTCGCCTCGCTGGACAATCAATCCCTTATCTAAGACTAAGATGGACTGCATCCGATCGAGCTGATCTAATCGATGGGTCACCATAATGCACATCTTGCCCGCCATCGCACGGTTCAAGGTGAGCGTTAATAGTTGCTCGCTAACACTGTCTAAACTCGCGGAGGGTTCATCAAGGATAAACACCTGCGACGCCTGTGCTAGCGCCCGCGCCAGAGCTATACGTTGTGCCTGCCCGACCGATAGGGTTGATGATTGTTCACCGATAGCTGTCGCTAAACCAAGGGGTTGCATGCGCACAAATTCATGGATATTGGCTTGCTCTAGCAAGTGCCACACCTGCTCGTCTGTAATATTAGGATTGGCTAGTGCTACGTTTTCCCGCACTGTGCCATGGAATAACTGTGGCTCTTGCCCAAGCCACGCTAATTGGCGCCGCCAATAGGCAAGATCAATGCTGGAGAGCTCAACACCATTAATCAGTAACTTGCCTTGATAGGGTAAAAATCCTAATAGCGCGTTGAGTAAACTGGTCTTGCCTGCGCCACTTGGGCCGACTAAGGCTAAATGTTCCCCCTGTTTCAATTCAAAACTGATGGGCCCTAATAAGCGGCTGCCATCAACGCTAAAGACCTCAAGTTCTTCAGCTATCAGGCTTTCAATCTTCTCAAGTCTGGTATCACCAACGACTGAGTCTGTTGGCTGAGGCTCGGGATGCTCAAGCAGAGTCATTAAAGCCTGCGCGGCACCAATCGCCTGCGCTTTGGCATGGTAGTGAGTGCCCATATCCCTTAACGGCTGATAAAACTCCGGCGCTAAAATAAGGATAAACAAACCGACAAACAGGCTAAAAGGTAAACCTTCATTGGTATTAGGCCCAATTTGAGCGTGCGCGCCATAGTAGCCAAAATCGAGGTGACCTAAGTAACTAAAACCAAAGTAAACCGCTAATACAGCAATCGACACCGCGGCAAAAAATTCCAGTACCGCCGAGCTTAAAAAGGCCATACGCAACACCGACATGGTTCGGCTGCGAAACTCCTCCGATGCCTTTTCAATCACCTTCAGCTCAGCATCGCCTCGATTGAATAGCTTTAAGGTCGCGAGCCCTTTTAATCTATCCATAAAGTGGCCACTTAATCTGGCTAACGCATTGAAATTTTTACGATTGGCATCAGCAGCACCCATACCGACAAGGATCATAAACAGCGGGATAAGGGGCGCGGTTAACAGCAAAATCAGCCCCGCCGCCCAGTTGATGGGAAACACGGCGATGAGGATCAATAAGGGGATCACGCCAGCAAGCGTCATTTGCGGTAAATAACGAGCATAAAAATCTTGTAAATCTTCAACTTGCTCTAACACTATGCTCGCCCAACTGCCTGCGGGTTTGCCTTTAATAAACGCAGGGCCGAGCCGAGTTAATTTATCCATTACCACACTGCGGATCTGTTGGCGTAAACGCCTACCCGCTTCAAAACTGGCACGCTCGCGGCCATAGGCAAGTATTGCTCGCAATAACATTAAGCCAATCAAGGCCATAAAATGCGGCAGATAATCACTCGCGCTGATAACAGTCTGAGCGCTATCGGCGCCGAATCCGAGCAATCCATTACCAATAATCACACCATCGAGGAGAGTGGCAATTAAATAAGCCTGCACGATCAATGCAATAGCACTTAATATTCCACACCAGACCGAAAGTTTAAGAAACCAGCCACAGGCCTTTTTTTGCGACTTGAGCCAAACAAGAAGGGACTTTTCTAACGACTTATCCATGGTGCTCCAACAAAACCAACACTGCAGTAAATTGTAGAAATCGATCTAACGCTTACCAATCAATGCCAAGGACTTGCAATAAGCGAAAAGGTTCGATAGGGACGCAGTATCGCAGGCATCCCCAACAGATGAAACCTTGGACGTATCTTTTGCTAAAAGATTCACGAAAATGCGATGATGATCAATAAATTCAGATTTAGCTCACACAGATAAATACTTCACGCCTATAAACACTTACCTAGAACCACGTATTCACACCCCCAAATATTATCAAACTTAAAAATCTTTGTTGATTAGGGATAACCCTATTTAACGAGGATAAAGACTAAAATATTAGCTAACTGGTCATTAGCGAAATTGTTGGATAAGATAGGAATAATTTTCAAGGAGTTAGATAGCAATGACAAACAAACATTCCGGTTTCACGTTAATAGAACTTGTTGTTGTGATTATTATTTTGGGCATTTTGGCTGTAGTGGCTGCCCCCAAATTTGTTAATTTACAGTCTGATGCGTACAAAAGTCAGTTGTCGGGTGCATTGGCATCAATGAAGTCTGCGGTCACCTTATTCAAGGCAAAATCAGAAATCGCCAACACAGGTACGACTAATCGTGTGGTTTTTGATGGTATTAGGGGCGAGAATTACCAACCTTGGGCCGCAAGCAGTAGTGGCACAGCACCTAGTGCGGGCTACACAACACCACCTGAAATTTTTAATGCCGCAGGCTTAAGCGTGAATGATTGGTCCTACCGTATTTATACATCCAACGGCACCTATCAAGTCATTGCAACCACAAAGCAAAAGTTAAATCTGGCGACCCCTACTCAAGCAGAGGTATCTGCAACTAATTGTTATATAGACTATAAATGGGAGACAACAGGTGTTCCGACCTATACTAAGGTTGACACAGGTTGCTAATGACTGAGGCTTGTTGACGTTTTGGGCCCAATCAAAACGTCAATAGTGCGCAAGTCGCCATATTTAGTGACCCTATTTCCGCGCTAAGGCTGAATACCACCGTATTTGACTAACACATGCCAAAGTAGCTTGAGTTCATGGGCTACTTGAGCACGATTACCTCGATCTCGCCAGTGTTGTGGTGAATGATATAAATCCCGTGCAGCAACCCCAATGGCATAAGCATCGACGCTGTCGTCAATCGCAATACGTTCGGCCAGAGATGGCATAGTGGGTCCACGGAAATCGCTAGGGATCTGTGCCGTATGCAGGCTAAAACCATTATGGTATTGCAGCTCAATATCGTAACGGTCGCACAACTTAGTTAACGTTGCCCCGATTTCAGTCCCTTTAAAACTCGGATCGGCCACCAGCATGGCAATATCTTCATCGAGTGACACGTCACCGTGAATTTGCGCTTCGATATAATGATCAAGATTTGTCGACATCGGGCGTTCAAAGCGGGCAAGCAATGACGAATTAAGCTGATGCGCCAAATAATGGATCACATTTAGAGGCTTAAAGTCCGCTTTACCCAAGGCATAGTGGCGCTCAAAACTCTCGGTCAGCAGTGCCGCTAGCACATCATCAAAACAAGATAATGTCCCCTTTTCCTTAGGATTACGGTAAGAATCAAGGTAAGTAAAGGTCGAACGCGTGAGCAATTGTGAGTGGGTGAGCAGATAACAACTGCCAAAACGCGGGGCGGGGCCATCCTGCCACATACCTAAATCTAAAGCGCCATACTTAGGGCGGGATTTGGTTCCTTTATACACATCGCCAAACAGCTGATTTTCCCAATGATCCCTTGGTCCTCCAAGCTCAGGCGATAACTGCCCATTGGAAATATGGGTCTCGAACTGACTACGGTATTGCCCATCACGTAGAAGCCCTTCAGCGACTGTTAGACCTCGGCTGTCGATTCTGTCGGGATGGAAATGCAGTGCAACGCGGCCACACTGAAATAATTGCTTGAGTGCTAACTGCATCTCCTGCATGGGAATATTCGACATCTGCTGCACGTTTTTAATCACAGCCACGGCCTGCTCACTTCGCCCACGTGCAAGGCGTTCAATATGCTGTATTGCTGTCATAATCCACCCGCCATGAGGCGTTAATATTCCTGAGCAGAACTATCTTAAGAATGCAATGGTGCAGAATTCAACCTGCAAACGGAAAAACATCCCGCGAATCTTTACATATCCCGTTTATGAATATGTCTGGCCAACACTTTGGCAACCTATTGAGGAATCTTGTTAATTTTACCTCAAGTTGAACTACTTATAAGCAATCAAATTAACATAAACGTGATCTTTCGCTAAATACTGAACAAGATACTGATAGGTCGATAAATTAGCCACTAATGAAATAGGATTTTTATGCCTTTATACAACAAAATGCTTTCAGTCGTAGCACTGAGGCCCCTGTTAATGTAAGCTGCACGCCCGCCGTTCAGGCTATACCAAAGCAACGATGCGATGTTGCCACAAGAGATCCATTAATGAGTTTTTCCGCCTTAGGTTTATCCGCACCACTCCAAAAAGCCGTATCCGAACAGGGCTATGACACGCCATCTCCCATCCAAGTGCAAGCAATTCCAGCTGTACTAACGGGCAAAGACGTCATGGCTGCGGCCCAAACGGGGACAGGAAAAACCGCAGGTTTTACGCTGCCATTACTGGAATTACTCGCTAAAGGCCAAAAAGCCAAGTCAGGACAAACTCGCGCCTTAGTCTTAACTCCTACGAGGGAACTGGCGGCACAAGTTGGCGAAAGTGTTGAAACCTATGGTAAATATCTACCACTGCGTTCCGCGGTGGTCTTTGGTGGCGTGCCTATCAACCCGCAAATCAATAAATTACGTCATGGTGTTGATGTGTTAGTTGCCACACCAGGGCGACTATTAGATCTTGTGCAACAAAATGCGGTGAAGTTTAATCAACTTGAGATCTTAGTGCTCGACGAAGCGGATCGTATGTTGGATATGGGCTTTATCCGTGATATCAAAAAAATCCTTGCACTCTTACCCGCTAAGCGACAAAACCTGATGTTTTCAGCCACCTTCTCCGATGAGATCCGTGAGCTTGCAAAAGGGTTAGTCAATCATCCGGTTGAGATTTCCGTCACGCCGCGCAATGCCGCCGCAACGACGGTTAAGCAATGGATTTGCCCCGTTGATAAAACGCAAAAATCAGCCCTGCTGATCCAACTCATCAAACAGGAAAACTGGCAGCAAGTGTTAGTGTTTTCGCGTACTAAACATGGCGCAAACCGACTCGCGAAGAGCCTTATCCAAGCCGACATTAGCGCTGCCGCGATCCACGGTAATAAAAGCCAAGGTGCGCGCACTAAAGCCCTCGCCGACTTTAAGAGCGGTGAAGTTCGCGTATTGGTTGCGACCGATATTGCCGCCCGCGGTTTAGATATCGATCAGTTACCGCAAGTTGTTAACTTTGATTTACCTAACGTGCCTGAAGATTATGTGCATCGCATTGGCCGTACCGGCCGTGCTGGCGCCACAGGCCAAGCCGTTTCATTAGTCTGCAGCGAAGAAATTAAACTGCTTAAAGATATTGAGCGATTAATTAACCGCGTGCTCGAGCGCCAAGAAGTTGCAGGTTTTGGCCCAGTGCATGCGCTGCCCGAAACAACGCTCACTCCCCAAGGCAAAAATCATAAAGTAAAAGCCGTGGCAAGCCAGCGTAAACACCGCAGTGCAGGAAAACCTGCCCCACGATCTGGTTCTGGCCGTGATGTGTCTCAAACATCAAGCGTTCGAGATGGCTGCCACGATAAGCACAGCACGCCATCACGCAACAGCAATGAACATCATAATACCGAGGCAGCAGTTGCACGCTCGCCAAAACCAAAGAGTAAGCATCCTCAGCGCGATGGCGGCACAACTAACAGTGCAACGGCGGGGAACAATGCAAAAGCGAAACCGCATTCAGGTGCACAGCAACGTAGCCATGCAGAACGAAGCGACAAATCAAACAATGATGGACGCCGCCAAGAGCAGCCCAAAGGCCGCAATCCACACAGTGTAAAACCGGCTTCGAATGAGCCGAAACAGCACTCACATCGCGCAGATAACCGCCCGAATCGTGTTAAGCCTTAATCGCGTTAACTAATTAATCGCCGTTAAGCTTCAGCCAGTTATCCAAAAATGCACAATAAAAATGCCCAGAGCCTAAGCGCTGGGCATTTTTATTTTACTAAACAAATTGATAGCGATAGTGCTAAATCCCTAGACTGTGCGCACCTTAAATTGCAGCATCGCTTCACGTAATGAATTTGCCTGTTGGGAGAGTGACTCACTAGCTTTAGCCGTTTCAAAAGCGCTGCTAAGCACAGACTCACCTGAATCCCGTATGGTATTGATCCGTTCACTAATATCCTCAGCCGTGACAGCTTGTTCCTCACTCGCGGTAGCCACTTGTGCATTAGCCTGTGATAACTGAGTTAATGCATCCGAAATTTCAAGCAAGTTTTGTTTGATTTGGTTAACTAATAGAGATGAATCCTTGATTTGTAATTCATTTTTACCAAATGAATCCACAGCAGATTTTGCATCAAGTACTAAGGTTTGGATAAGTTCACTGATTTCCTGTGTGGCTGTTTGGCTGCGAGTTGCCAATGCACGAACCTCATCGGCAACCACGGCAAACCCTCGACCTTGCTCACCCGCTCTTGCCGCCTCGATTGAGGCATTTAAAGCAAGCAGATTGGTCTGCCCTGCTATTGCATCAACCACAGACACAAAGTTTAAGATTTTACCTGTACTTGCCTGTAACTGCTGAATAAGCTGACTGGACTGCTGGGCGCTAACCACTAATTGCTGAGTAATTTTCTCACTCGCGTCAACAACGGCACAGCTTTCTTTCACTCGGCTTTCCGCTTGTCCAGAGGAGTAGGATGCACTCTCGGCGCTGCTAGCAACTTCAGTAATTGTCGCCGCCATTTGGGTCATGGAGGTGGCAACTTGATCTGTATCTTCCTGCTGACTAAGTATCGCTTTACGGTTATTTTCAGCTACAGCATTAAGCTCTGTAACCATAGATGCGATTTCTTCACTGCGACCAATCACTTGCCCAACGGTTTTACTGAGGGTTAGGGCCATTTGATTCATACTAATAGTCAGCTCGCCCAGTTCATCTTTCGATTCTACTGTTAATTCTCGGCTAAAGTTTCCCGACTCCATCATGGCTGCTGCATTACGCAGGCGCATAATCGAACGTACTATGTACTGACTAAAGGCGATTCCGATAACTAAACCTAAAATCAAAGCGATAGAAGAAATAACTATCAAGCCGTAAATGGCGTCTTGCTCTTCGTTCTCGGTAACAGTGACTGCTGTTTGTGTCATTTGCTCTAAACGCAACGCAAACTGGCTTAGCTGGGTATTAAATTCACCTTGGGTTTGTTCAAGTTCATTCACCTGTTGCACCAATGCCGCAGGATTAGTGCGTTGCTGGATTGCGGCGACCACGGTGGCAAGCTTTAGATCGTAATCTCGATAAACTCGAATAATATTGGTAATTTCTTGAGTTAACTGTTGTGTTTTATCTCGTAACTCTGAAGATTGGGGATATGCTAGCGCCTCATTGAGCATGGTTTGGGTCGACATCAACTCATTATTAATCCGCTCTTTATGTTGAATAACTTCTCCAATAAAGCCGTCAATTAATCGCTCCTGCGCTGAAACGGGTATCTCAGAGGCTCTGAAAGCCTTCTCAAGGCTAATCGAACTCTCAAGCTGCAAGATAGTAACTTCATTCGATAATTTCACTAATGGTATGTTTTCTAATGCAATTGTGTGAATTTCATCGGCAACCCGCTTCATTTTAAGCAAGCTAAATCCTGCTAATAACAGAATCAGTAGCAGCATAATGCCGATTAAACTGCCCATTTTATATCTGATCTGTAAATCTCTTAAGAAGCCAAGCATAAGGATGCTACTCCAACTGCCAATGTCTTATTTGTCTTTATTTAGCATAGTCGGAGTTTTTCGCTTTGCAGTGACGAGCAAGCATGACTAAACAAAAATAGTGGCAATCTGCAAACTTAACGTTTGAGTCTACGACTTAAGCATAAGGAGAAATTTGAGACTGAATCTTGGTTAAGCTAAACCGCCATAATAAGAGAGTGGGAAAATAAGCGTTGGGATGCCATAAACGCCTGTGAAAACTTGCATTCGACGGGAAGATATCCGAAGATCCCAACGCCTTTTTATTGCGTTAAGCCCTAGATGACACACTCAACCTCGACCGACACGCTATTGCCCGATAGCCATAGCCAAATCCGCGCGCAATTTCCCACCCTCTCGCAAATGTTGGGCGATTATCCCCTGTGTTATCTTGATACTGCGGCCACCAGCCAAAAGCCGCAGAGTGTGTTAGAGGCAATGGCACAGTATTACCAATACGACAATGCCAATGTGCACCGTGCGGCGCACCAGTTGTCGGCGCGCGCCACTTCTAGCTACGAGAACGTGCGCGATCAATTGCAGGTATTTATCAATGCCAAACGCCGTGAAGAAATCATTTTCACCCACGGTACTACTGAGTCCATCAACTTAGTCGCGTTTGGCTTAACGCCACAACTTAAATCTGGCGATCTGATTTTGATCGACAGCGCCGCCCACCACGCCAACATTGTTCCGTGGCAAGAATTGGCAAAACGCACTGGCGCTATCATTAAACCTATTCCGCTGACTCAAGATTGCCGACTTGATCTAAATGCCTACCAAGCCTTGCTGGAACTGAAACCCAAGGTTGTCGCCCTGTGCCATGTATCCAACGCCTTAGGTACGGTAAATCCGGTGGTGGAGTTAGTTCGCCAAGCAAAATCCCAAGGGGCACTCACCTTAGTCGATGGCGCACAGGCCGTGGCACATTTAAGTGTTGATATGGCCGCCATCGATTGTGATTTTTATGTGTTTTCTGGCCACAAGATGTACGGCCCGACGGGCATTGGCGTGCTTTATGGCCGTTTCGAGATACTCGATACCCTTACACCGCTACTTACGGGCGGCGAAATGATCAAACGCGTCAGTTTTGATGGCACCGAATTTGGCAGTTTGCCTAATCGCTTAGAGGCTGGCACACCGCCGATCAGTGCAGTGATTGGCCTTGGCGCCGCTATACGCTTTTTGCAACAACACCTCACGTCAGAGGTTAAAGCCCATGAAGCTGAACTGCTTCAGTATTTGCAAAACCAACTGCGCGCCCTTGGCGATGTGCGTGTGTATGGCGCACATCGCGATAATATTGGCGCAGTCGCTTTTAACCTTGCCGATGAACATCATCAGGATGTGGGCATTTTATTAGATCAACAAGGCGTTGCAGTTCGCTGCGGCCATCACTGCGCCATGCCCTTAATGCAAACCCTTAACCTTAAAGGTTGTTGCCGCGCATCGATTGGTATCTACACCAATAAAACCGATATCGACCGCTTTATTGCCGCCTTGGCCTCAGTTAAAGAATTGCTACTCTAAGGTTTATCCTTAAAGCCATCAGCAAAACAGATAAAAAGAGGATAGTTCCCCATGACATTGCCAATCATGCCTCCAGCAACCGATTTTGCTTATCAGGTTGAGGATGCAGCGACATTACTAGCACGGTTTGAGCAGGCGCCAAACTGGCAGGAAAGATATCGCCAAATCATGTTACTAGGTAAAACCTTACCCACTTTAGCGGATGAATTTCGCCTTGAGTCTGCTCAAGTGAAGGGCTGCGAGAGTGATGCCTGGCTGTACCATCTAGAGCAAGACGGTAAGCATTATTTTCTGGCCGATAGTGATGCGCGCATCGTGAAGGGGTTAATCGGTTTACTATTGAGTGCCTGTCACGGCAAACAGAGCGACGAAATACTTGCCTTCGACCCTTCCGCCTATTTCAAACAATTAGGACTAGAGGGCCAATTAAGTCCCTCACGAACCAACGGCTTACATGCCTTAGCTAAGGCAATGATTGATGCGGTAAAACCCTAAATCAATCTGCGGGTTAAATCGACAAAAGAGGGATTTAATCAAAGACTTCTATGCTTTAACAGGGTATAAAGAAGTACAAATGAGCTTAATCTAAAGGAGAGTGCACGTCCATGAAGGCTATCAATCACCGTCGCCGAACTCTGCTCAAAGGCCTCAGTGCAGTTACTGGATTGAGCGCCGCCAGTGCATTAAGCCCTTTTGCCAGTTTCTCTAGTCTTGCCGCGCCCCTCCCGCCACGTGCACGGCGCTTATATATCGATGGTTTATCCTTTTTGCCCGATGATTTAGCCGATGTTCTCGCCTCAGGCCTCGATGCCTTTCTGTGTGATATCTCCGCCATTGAAACCATTGAACAAGCCGACGGCACCTTAAACTACAAGCGAACCTACAAAGCCTGCCTGGACAGCATCCAGCAAGCAGCAAAACGGGTGAGCGAGCATCCCGATATCCTCTTACAAGGCTTAACAGGACGCGATATCCAGCTTGCGAGGGAGAGCAATCGCACGGCAGTTTTCTTTCAAATCCAAGGTGCGGACTGTGTTGAAGATGATAGTGATGCCAACCAATGGGCATATGTTGATGCGTTTCATCGCCAAGGCCTACGCGCACTGCAACTCACTCACCATTATGGCAATACCTTTGCGGGCGGAGCGCTAGATAATGATGCCAATGGCGGGCTCAATAAACCGCTGACGAATCATGGGCGAGCGCTTATCGCAAAACTCAACCAAGCCAATATATTAATCGATGTGAGCCACTCAAGCGCCCAGACCGCATTAGATGTGGCTAAACTGAGCCGCGCGCCAATCGTTCAAAGCCATGGCGCGGCGCGCGGGATCGTTAAACATGCCCGTTGTAGCCCAGATGAAGTGATCCGTGCTATTGCTAATTCAGGCGGTGTTTTTGGTGTCTTTATGATGAGCTTTTGGCTCACCAATAAGGCCGTCCCAACGATCAATGACTATATTCGTCAGTTAGAATATGTTGCACGTATAGGTGGAGTTGATTGTGTGGCCATCGCCAACGATTTTCCGCTGCGAGGTCAAGAAAATCTGTTAGCCCTGAATAACGATAATGCCCAAGGCATTAAGGAATATCAGGATTGGTGGTACAGCCTAAGGGCCAAAAAAGTATTAGGCTTTGATGCTGAACCAAGGCATGTAGTGATCCCTGAGTTAAACCATATCGAACGCATGAGTCGGATTGATGATGCCCTAGCCAAGGCCCGATTTAAATCAACCGACCGCGACCGCTTTATGGGCGGCAACTGGCAACGAGTGTTAAATCAAGTATTAATCTAAATCCATCACCGCATAACTGGTACTTAGATAACAGCTCCAAGACAGCTTACTCGAGGATGATGGGAAACCTAACAGGATAACCATGCTAACCACACTTGCCATCTCTAACTACCGCACCTTAAGGGAAGTCGTCTTACCCCTGGGCCGACTTAATGTCGTCACTGGCGCTAACGGTAGTGGCAAATCTAATTTATACAAAGCATTACGTCTATTAGCGCAAACGGCGCAGGGTGGAGTAGTCAATGCTTTAGCACAAGAGGGCGGCTTAGATTCCTGTTTTTGGGCTGGACCTGAGAATCTGACCAAGGGCATGTTAGCAGGTGATACCCCCATCGAAGCGACCGTAAGGCAAGCGCCAAAACGCCTAAAGCTAGGCTTTGCGGGCGAAGATTTTAGTTATCTGATTGAACTTGGCCTGCCCAAACCCGACTCGACGACCCTCTTTGGCTTAGATCCCCAAATCAAACGAGAGGCGATTTGGAATGGTGCAAAATACCGTCCAGCAAGCGTCTTAGTCGAGCGCCGCGGCCCTATGGTGAAAAGTCGCAGCCAAGATGGCCAAGGCTGGATAACACTAAGCGCACACCTGCAAACCGGTGACAGTATGTTTACCGAACTTGCTGATCCAGAACGCAGCCCTGAAGTGTTAACGCTAAGGGATAGCATTCGTGCTTGGCGTTTTTATGATCATTTTAGAACCGATGCCGAGGCTCCGGCCCGCCGCCCTCAACTTGGCACAGCAACGCCCGTGCTACACCATGATGGCCGGGATCTTCCCTCTGCTATACAAACTATTTTTGAAATTGGCGATAAGAGCGCTTTTGACCATGCGGTGAGCGATGCCTTTCCGGGAGCGAAGGTTCGTATCACGCCTCAAGCGGGCGGGATCCTACAACTTGAATTTCATCAGCAAGGTTTATTAAGACCACTGCATGCGAGCGAGTTATCCGATGGCACACTGAGATATTTACTGTTAATTGCCGCCCTGTTGACTCCAAGACCACCGGAACTCATGGTGTTAAACGAACCCGAAACAAGCCTGCATCCTGATTTATTACCCGCATTAGCGAGACTTATCGCTAAGGCGTCCGAGGTATGTCAATTATGGGTAGTGTCACACGCTAATCGATTAATCAATGCCTTAAGTCAGTTTGAGGAATGTAATACTTTGGCTCTGGATAAAACCCTAGGGCAAACTCAAATCTTAGGTCAGGATTTGCTCAATACACCCAGTTGGCAATGGCAAAACAGCTAGACCTCACGCATCATAAAATACCGCCAGCCATAGGGTTTCGCCCTGTATACAAGTCGAAGCGACGCGGTGTTTTTCATGGGGCGCGATGGTGAGATAATCTCCTGGTTTAAGTGTTAACAATCTACCTTGCTCAAATTCGAGTTGCGCCTCTCCTTTGAGCAACATCACCCATTCATATTGTGTTTGATCGTACCAATCACCCTCAGGGGTTGAATGGCCTTTGGAGATAATGCGCTCAATCTTCACATTGCCATTTCCGGCAAGGGTTTCAAACACTTCTTGTGAAAGATCACTTGGGAGTGACTGATAAAAATTTTGTAGCATCATGAATCCAGATCTCGACTTAAGGGCAAGATAATCTATTGAGAAACCAAAGTATAACCCGTTATCATAGGCCTATTTGACTTAAGAAATTTACCAGATAAGTTAGTTGTATCATATGGATTTGGAGATGTTGACCTATGTCGTTGTTGAACGCATTTAAAGCAAAGTTGTTTAATACCAAAGAAAAACGCGGCGTCCAGCAAGACATTCCATCTCAAGCAGCTCGGCCGCAAGCCACTCAAGCAGCCTCCTCGTTTAAGCCTTATTTTAGCCTTGCCATCCAGGCCACTCCGGCGCAAGCCAATCGAGTGGATACTCAGGCAGCGATAAATCGATATTATTTTGATAACCCGCAAACCATTGAACTCCTTGGCTGGGAACATAAACATGAGTCCTGTACTTTTCACGATACTCAGTTTGACAGCATTGAGGTCAATGGACCTGGGCAATATTTTTATCTAGGCAAAGATAAAACCTGTAGTCTGCTCCCTCATCCCAATAATGCCCAGCAAACACTATGGCAAGTTGAACTCTATAACCAACAAGATTTAGTGACTTGCCATTTTATTATCGACTCAGCTCATACCGTTCAAGGCGATATGCAAGATTTCTCCAGCCTCACAGGGAAATTGCAGCGTACTTTACATCAAATTCATACCGAGCAAGGGCGCTCGCTGCTGAGGATAATCACCCTATCCCCTAACATCACTCAGGCGGTAGATTGCAATTACTTTGGTGAGCGCAACGGGATAACGCGCCAGCTCAATGCCTTAGGTGTACTGCAATTTGAGGGGCATTTCGTTAATGACCAACAACTTGGCCGCCAAACTTGGTACGACCATGAAGGAAAAATCAATCAAGTCGAAGAACGCCAGCTCGATGGTATGTTACTCACCTACTACCATAGTAATGGCCAGATAAAGGAAACAGCAGAAAAGGATAGCGAAGGCAATTATATCAATCAGTTAAAACGCTATTATGAATCTGGCAATCTGTGGCTGACGCGCCCAATGGTGGCAAATCACATCCACGGAATTGAGTATATGTACTATGAAGATGGCAAGCTGCAAGCCGAATTAACCCATGATATGGGTAAGCCTGTTAACGAACTTTGGTATCATCCCAATGGCAATCTGAAGCAAGAAGTCCACTTCAATCAGGTGGGCAAACGCATTGAAACTTACTATGAAGATGGCCAACTCGCGTGGCGAGTACAACTCAATTCACAGGGAGTAAATGAAGGCCTGCGACAAGAATGGCACCCCAATGGCGTGCTTGCAAAACAGCTCAATTTTAGTAACGGTATCGCCCATGGCAACAGTGAACAATGGTATCCCAATGGGCAGTTAGAACAGTGCATTCCCTTTGAAAATGGCCATGAGCAGGGCCTTGCCACTTGGTACCATGAAAATGGCCAACTCGCCCTTGAAATCTACCTTGAAAAGGGCTTAAGAGAAGGATTATTTCGCAGTTACTATGAAAGCGGTGTCCTATCTGCCGAAGGTCAATATCGACATAATCTCTCGATCGCGCCTTTTATTGAATACTATGAAAACCAACAAATTCAAATGTATTTGCCCCATACCCAAGGCAATCGTGATGGCACAGCACGCTGGTTTTATGAAGATGGCACCATCCGCACTATTACAGAATATGTCGTTCGAGAGGGACAGGGTTATCTCAAACAAAGTAGCGCCTACAACAAGCAGGGCATCCTTGAATCCTTTGAGAGCCACTCAAATACTCGCTGCGGCTATCATCTTGAGAATAATCAAAGGCAATACTATCAAGAAGGCACTCCTGATACTCGGATAGAATACTATCAAGATGGGACAATTCGTTGGTTGTTGACTCGCTTAGAAGGGGAACGATACAGCTCAAAATCCTTTTCTGAACAAGGCAAACTCATCGAAACGGGTTTTATCACCTATATCGATGGTGATTACCTTGATGTCGGCCATTGGCAACGATTTACGCCTCAAGGGCAACTGTATCGTGAAGCGTGGCTCAGCGACGATGGTAAGCTCAATGAAAGCCGCCATTATTTTGATGGCGCAGAGGATACACAGGAACAAACTGCAACAATTCAAGCTGGTGCTGATAAAACTCACTTGAATCTTACAGAAGTGACTTCAACTGGAGCAGACACCACAACCTGGCAGCAAGCAAAACAACCCGCTCCTATTCTCTCTTATCATTTAAAATTTGACCCAGATAGCCAACTCTACGCCATGAAGCGCTATCACCCCAACAGCCAAATCGCTGAGGAGGGTAACCTACACTTCCAAGGAGAAGAGCAATTTTGGGTCGGCATCCATAATCAATATGATGAGCAAGGTAGAATCACACTATCAGAAACCTACACTATGAGCGGAAAACCGATAGAACACACTACTGAATCGAATACGATAAGAGTGAATTAATTAGTTTTATTGAAAACTAATGATAATTAAATGTGCAATGATGTGAGCCAGCATTGCACATTCTAAACCTCGCTTCCAGTACAAATAGCCAGCGACAATCCCAAATCCAGCATTGCCGAAAATAATATAGAAAATTAAGGCAGAATTAACCTCTGACGTAAGCGTAAAAGCAACTGGAAGGTGTCCAATACCAAAGAGAAAAGCTGATAACACAATGGCGAACACATAATTATATGGTTTAACTTCAGTCTCTTTGGCTTGCGTTAATCGATAGCAACACCAAGTAATAAATGACATTAATCCCCATCGAATAAGAATTTCTTCAGTAATGCCGCCATAAATAACTTTCGCATACCAAGGCGGTGTTAAGCTCTCCCCCGCTTGAATAAAATCTTGAGGTAGGTTGCCAACCACTACCGCCATAAAGCATAAAAGAAATAATCCCCCTAAAACACCACCAATTAAAGCTGGAATAAATTGAGGTTTCAACGCATGGTAAATATTTCCGCCCTCTGCACAAACCTCAAAGACAGGCGCAAATAAACCAACTTTTTGAGAAAAAATTACCCCAAAAAATATCATTAAGACCAGCATAAATGATGACTGCATAACCATTAACAAAATCAACAGAGATATCGGGATCTCTAGCTGAGCAGAATGGGATTCTAGTAACGTCGAAACGAATGGAATAATAGAAATAACACCTAAAAAACCAGTGCAAAATAATATTTTACCCAACCGAAATGCTTTTACGTCCATGTATTTATTTCCTATATTTTCAAACCTATAGTGCGAAAGTGGCGATAGTCTTTTGGATCCCGACCACATCGGTGCCGCGCTTAAGCTCTTTTACCAGTGGTTCACTTCGACCTGAAATCCAAATTCTTAGCTCGGCATCCATATCGAAATGGCCTGTGGTTTCCACTTCAAAATGGGTGATGGATTTATAGGGCACGGAGTGATAGCTGGTCTTTTGGCCCGTAAGCCCTTGCTTATCAATTAAGATCAAGCGCTTATTGGTAAATACAAACAGATCACGGACCACTTTATAGGCCAGCTTTAATTCTTCCTGAATGCCCATGATTGGGCGCAGCTCTTCGGCCAGCTCCTGTAAATTCACCTCAGAAGCATTTCCGAGCAACCCATCTAATAGTCCCATGCTGACATCCTTTATTATTAAAATTTTTCAATAAAGTATCCTTTCAGTAACTCATAGGCAACAATGAGAAAGCTGAGCAGCTGAAAAACAATAAAAAAGGGAGCATTGAATGCTCAATGCTCCCTTACTATGAAGGCGTTAATTAAAGCGCTTTTTGGCCGCGAACCTGACGGTTTTCACCGACAACCAGCATCTCGCACTTAGGGCAATCAAATACTAACTTAAGTACATCGTTACCGATTTCGAGCACCATAGGATCGGCCTTAATTCCCGGCACTTCCTTAGGACAAAGGTTAAAGTTAAATCTCAGGCAGTGCTTAGTCACCATCAAAGGCACGTCTTCAGTCACGCCGTTTTTCTCGTAGGTATCCTGAATTTCAATCACGCCATGGCGTTGATAAAAATCCTTCGCCTTTTCGTTTGCCACGTTACCTAAGTAACTTAAGTGTTTGAATGGATACACAGCATCTTGGTTATATTTCCAAGGTTTTGGCCGTTGGTAACCTTCAACACGGGCAAGTTCTAATGCAGCTACCGCATCACGGCGCAGGCCGTTAAGGGTTGAAGCAGGCAGGAACCAAGGCTGAGCAGTTTCGATACTAATCTGGCGCGCCGTAAAATCGGTACTGCCAAGCTTCGATAATTGTGTACGAATCGTCTGCAAGGTTTTTTCAGCGTCGGTGGCGGGCGTCTTTTCAACTTCCAACTCAACCGTAGCACTGAGGCCGTAGATATCGGTTAAAGTCAGCGCTACGCCCCTGGCGGTATCGGTTAAACGCATATCTACGCCGATAATTCGCTTGGCCGACTCTTTCGCTAACAAGGCTTCAAATGCCTGATTATGGTTACGGTATAAAGTCATACCAACACGTAAATCCCGTGGAACTTGTAACACATGCAGCTTATGGCCTTCGGCGCGGTTTACCCGTAAACCTTGCAACTTGTCGTCGGACTGCTTTGCCATCGCATAATTGGGTGGAAAATACGCTAACCCATCACCGTTATTAAATTCGTGGGTTGAACTGACTTGAATAAAATCCTTACCAAGAGCAACCACTTTACCCACATCTTGGCCAATATATTTGGGCGAGCGAAAATCTTTAATCCCTTGGCTACGCTCATGGACAAAATAGTCGGTGCTGCCACGATTAAAGGTTTTTTCGGGATCTGGGGTAAACGTATGCTCAGTACGGCCATGGGATGAAGCCACAAACTCAGGGCGACGCGCCATAATGGCATCGAGTTTTTGGCGATAATGAGCAGTCACGTTTTTTACATAACTTAAATCTTTTAAACGCCCCTCAATTTTGAAGGAGCGAACACCGGCATCAATCAAAGCTTCGAGGTTATCGGTTTGGTTATTATCTTTTAATGAGAGTAAGTGCTCGTTTTGCGCCAACACATCCCCTTGGCGGGTCTTAAGATTGCCCGGCAGACGACACATTTGCGAACATTCGCCGCGGTTAGCACTGCGATTACTAAAGGCATGGCTTAAGTTACATAATCCACTGTAGGCCACACACAGGGCGCCGTGGATAAAGAACTCAATCTGCATATTGGTATGAGCCGCAACCTCACGGATTTGGCTTAAGCCCAACTCGCGCGCCAGTACCACCTGCGAGAATCCCACTTGCTCTAAGAAGGCAACTTTTTCGGGATTACGGTTGTCCATTTGCGTACTGGCGTGCAGCGCAATCGGCGGCAGGTTAAGCTGTAAAACCCCCATATCCTGCACAATCAGCGCATCGGCGCCCGCGTTATACACATCCCAAATCAGTTTTTCTGCGGTTTCGAGCTCATCGTCCATCAGAATCGTATTGAGGGCGACAAACACTTGCGCATGATACTTGTGTGCAAAAGCACATAGGCGAGCGATATCTTCCACACTGTTACCCGCCGTCGCACGCGCCCCAAATGCTGGACCACCGATATAAACCGCATCGGCACCATGGCGAATGGCTTCAATACCATAATCAGCATTTTTTGCTGGCGCCAATAACTCTAGACGGTTATTAACGTGAGAAAGTGTCTCAGGGGTGTAAATCTCTGGCTGGCTCATACTTCACAGGCTCAAAATGAACAATAACGAAAAAGGTGACGAGTATAACAAAAACTCAAATCCAGCTCTATCTGCAAATCATTTTTCGCTGGATTAAAGCGAGGCGAGATAAGGAGGAGAGACAACAAACTTGCACCCCAGAGCCTAGCGGAGTATCTTTGCCGCGCATTATTGAATAGGCGCGATTATGACTGATTTTATTTACCAACCACCAACAACTCCCTGGCTCGATGTGCTTTACCAAGATAAAGACATTATCGTCGTCAACAAGCCTTCGGGGTTGTTATCAGTGCCTGGTCGCGATCCCGCCCATTACGACAGTGTGTACGCCCGAGTAAAAGCTGAGCATCCGCATTGCCAAATCGTCCATCGCCTTGATATGGCGACCTCAGGTGTAATAGTGGTTGCGCTCATTCGTAGCGCCGAACGCGAATTAAAACGCCAGTTTCATGATAGAGAAACCAGCAAAACCTATCTCGCCAGAGTCGCTGGCCATGTCAAAAACGATACAGGTAGCGTAGATTATCCGCTGATCTGCGACTGGCCCAATCGCCCAAAACAGAAAGTTGACCACGACATTGGCAAGCCATCATTGACCCATTTTGAAGTGTTAAGCCGCGCCAAGCGCTCGACGCTGGTTAAACTCAAGCCGATTACTGGGCGCTCACACCAACTCAGAGTACATATGATGGCACTCGGCCATCCTATCCTAGGCGATGGCTTTTACGCCGATCCACTGGCCAAATCCTTAGCACCGCGATTATTACTCCACGCCGCAGAGCTTACGATCAAACACCCATATACGGGTGAACCTATGACATTCAGCGCTAATGCCTCCTTTTGCGAACCAGAAGGTGAGCAATGATCACTAAAAACAATTAAAAAACGCAAAAGCAGTAGCCATTCCCTATAAAAAAACGTAACTTTATGACAATTCATTATGTTATAGAGAGTTTATTTATGGAAACCGCATTTCAGCGTGATCAGCTAGATAACCATATCCTCGAAGCCTTAATGCAAGACGCGCGCACACCTTTTGCCGAACTTGCCAAACGTTTCGGCGTGAGTGCGGGTACCATTCATGTGCGTGTCGAGAAAATGAAACAAGCGGGGATTATCACGGGTGCCCAGATCACCATCAATCCCAAGGCGCTGGGTTACGATGTCTGCTGTTTTATTGGAATTAATCTCAAAAGTGCTGGCGACTACCCCGCCGCCATCGCCAAACTAAACGCCCTAGAAGAAGTGGTTGAAGCCTACTATACCACTGGCAACTACAGCATTTTTGTCAAAGTCATGTGCCAATCCATCGATGGCCTGCAACATGTGCTGATTAACCGCATCCAATCAATCGACGAAATTCAATCGACTGAAACCCTGATCAGCCTGCAAAACCCGATTACACGGGCAGTAAAGCCTTAATCAACCCACGAATATAAAGCTCAACAAACAGAACGATATATTGCAAAAGTATGACTTAAGTCTTTTTTACTTCAAAAGTGTTAACCGTACGATATTTTTGTGTTACAACTCCATTGCTAGCCACAAAATGCGCAGCATAATTATAACAATTTAGCTACAAGTGCGATTAATTTGGCACTACAAGCATTAATTGACAAGGAATGAAGTTGTGAAGACAAAACTATCTATCGCTATCTCCGCGGCACTATTATCAAGTGCTGCTGTTGCAGGTACAACTGCTCAGTACAATACAACCAATCAAACAACTGATAAGTATGCAGGCTTAAGCGTTACTAAAAATGATAGTAACGAACAAAAACAAGCTGTAGCTTGGATGGTAAAATTAAAGGCACCTTCTCTTGCGCAACAAAGCCAGCTAAAGGGATTTAATAAGCAATCGGTCATGAGCCAAATTGAAAGCTCTCAAACCAAAGTCAAAAATGCAATTAACAGCATGGATGCTGATTTAAAAATCGTTGCAACAACGTCAAAATTAGTAAACTCGATTGTTGTGGAAGGTAATCATAAGCAAATTGCATCCCTGCTTAACAACGCTGAAGTAGCGGCTATTCTGCCAATCTATGACTACAAACTAGATGTTGCCGCTAGCGCTGAATACATCAAAGCAAAAGCAGTGATTGATGCGGGTATTGCTTCGGGTAAAGGTCAACGAGTTGCCGTACTCGATACTGGCGTTGACTATACCCACAAAGCCTTAGGTGGCTCAGGATTAGTTGCTGACTACAAAGCAGCCGTCGCAGCAAAAAGTGAAATGCCAAACTGGCCACAAGGCAAAGTCATTGGAGGTTGGGACTTTGTTAATAATGATCCAAACCCAATTGATGTCACAACCAATCATGGTACTCATGTCAGCCATTCTGTTGTTGGAACAGCTCCAGATGTTGAGCTGCTCGTATATTCAGTATGTAACTCTGGCTGTTCTGGTATCGCTCAATTAAACGCGCTTGAAGCCTCTATGGATCCAAACGGTGATGGAGACATCAGCGATCGCGTCGACACTGTTAACATGTCGTTAGGCGGTGATTTTGGTGATGTTGAGGACGGCGCCGTTCAAGCCATGATCAATGAAATGGTCAAACTAGGTGTAAACCTTGTGATCTCAGCCGGTAACGATGGTCCAACACCTTTTGTGGTCGGTGGCCCAAGTACCACTAATAGCGCTCTTTCTGTTGGCGCAATGACGCATCCAACGACTAAAGTTGGCAAAATTGAAGCATCCATAGCGGGTAATACAGTCACAGCAATTGGTGCTGGATTTAATAAATCCAATGCTTATAGCTTCACAAATACCGTTGCACCGATTGTTTACCCTGCTGCTAATAAAAATGGCTGCGCGGCTTATACTGAAGATTTAACAGGCAAAACGGTGCTAATTGACCGCGGAACCTGTGGTTTTACAGTTAAGGTACTAAATGCTCAACTAAAAGGAGCCTCATTTGTTATTGTGGCTAACAACGCAGCCAATGCTGGTGCGATTGTGATGGGCGGGACCGACGACAAGATCACCATTCCTTCGGTAATGGTTTCTAAGGAAGATGGCGATGCAATCAAAGCAGCACTCGCATCTGGCGATGTTCCATTTAGTATTACATCAACTGAAGTAACTACCGCAGGTGCCATTGCGACCTTTACGTCAAGAGGTCCATCAATCGGCGGAACCTTAAAACCTGAGATCACCGCACCTGGTACTGATATTCTCACCGCACACCCAGGATTAGGTGAAGGATTAAGTCCAATCAGCGGCACATCATTCTCTAGCCCGATTACAGCTGGTGCAGTAAGTATCATTCGTGAAGCCTTACCTCATCGCAATGCATTTGAGGTAAAAGCGACCATCATGAACGCGGCTAACCTTGATGTAACGCTGGAACCTAAAGAAATCAACCCTGATACAGAACTTGCACCTATCAGCTATATCGGTTCAGGTTTAGTTGACGTAGAAAAAGCCATTAATCTGCCCGTTGCGGCTTGGAATAAAGACACCAAACAAGCGGCGTTAGCCTTTGGCTTATTAGCGCTCAACAAAACCACATCAATCACTAAGACAGTAACTGTTAAAAACTTCTCTACGGCTGAAAAAACTTACGCCTTAAAAGTCGATCAACGTTTCCAAAACGATCTTGATTCAGGCGCCTTAAGTTTTGCATTACCAGCCAGTGTCACTATTCCTGCCGGACAAACCGTTGATTTTGATGTTACTGCAACGATTGATCCAACTAAGTTGCCAGAATGGACGCTAACCTCATCATATGAGCTAGACGGAACTGCTGCAGATGCATCAGCAGCACTGACGCTATCTGAATACGATGGTGCAATTGAGTTCATGGATGGTGAATCGAAAGCACTCCACTTGGTATACCACGTGTTACCTAAAGCAGCGGCGGCAATTTCAGTTGAAACTGAAGTCACTGAAGACGGTTTAGTTCGTACACTAACCAACGTTGGTGCAACCTCAATTACCGATCCATTTACAGCTCCATTGATCGCAACAAGCCCTGTCGACGAATCTAAACGCCATGACTTGTTAAATGCATCGAGTGAACTGTTGCTCAGTAGCTCATGTGATACTGGCATTGCAATCTATAACACCTTACAAATGCGCGATCCTATCGTTCATGCATTAGTGGCCAGTTATGACGTAGACTATGACCTAAACAATGACGGTGTTTGGGACTATACAGCAGCAACCGCAAACCTAAACTGGTTTAATGATGCCTATCCAAGATCAATCTATGGTTTAGTGGCTAAATATGGCACTTCATCAGGTACGCTAGAGCCTGTTTTCCACGTCACAGGTAATGACTTCCTAACTAGCAAAGTGTGTTTTGAAGACATGGGGTTAACTGAAGCAGACTTAGGTAAAACCATTAAAGTTCGTTACCGTGTAGAAGACAGTGATTGGGCTCCGACACCTTCTGGTGATGAAGACAGTGTTGTTGCATCGCTTGTACTTGATGGCTCAGGAACATCAGCCATGTTAGTGGATAGCGATGGAAAAGAAGTCACTGAACTCAAACCAGGTGAAAGTGCGATTTTAGAAGCTCAAGTTGGTGATAACGCTAAAGGCTTTATGTTCCTGTCGGACTCAGGCTCTATGTCTGTTGTGGCTAATACCACTGATGAAGGTAACTCAGCGCCAACGGTAGAAAACTTAACACTATCAGTTAAGAAAGGTACTGCTGCTGGAACCGTATTAGGACAAATAAAAGCGACTGACCCTGATATGCTGACAAGCCCGTTCTCCGAATTTGTGACTACAGGCTCGAATAGCAGTATGGTTTTAGTTGCTAAAGATGGAACAGTACGCTTAAGTGACGACGCTGTAATTAATCAGCAAAGCAAAACTATGGAAGTTGAAGTTATTGCTCTAGATACGATGGGGAATGCTTCTGCACCAGCCAAAGTGACAGTGTTGATTAATAACACTAAGCCAACAGTCTCTCCTACCAGTGCAAATGCTACTGAGAACTCATATGTAGCCTTGCTAGCAAATGGTAAAGATGCTGATGGCGATACTTTAACTTACACTTGGAAGCAAACATCTGGTCCTGCAATAAGTTTTGTTAACGGCTCAGATAAACTTGGATTTACAGCCCCTGCAGGTGACAACGTTTACACATTTACCGTTGTCGCATCTGATGGGGTAGATGATAGTAATACTGGTACATCAACAGTGACAGTTAAAACAACAAAAGCAAACAATGCTGGCGGTACCTCCGGCGGTGCGCTGGGTTGGTTAACGGCGTTGTTATTACCTCTGGCGGCAATGCGTCGTCGTATGAAGTAATCTGTTCACATAAGTAAGCAAACAAAAGGGAGTCTAAATGACTCCCTTTTTATTATTCAATGTCCCGTCCTGAAATACGTGAGACATTGATGGTATGAACAAGAACCGGATTACGAACGCAGCCCTATGCCTCTGGATATCAGGTAATACGCAACACCCCAAAGTACAGCGCAAAAGCCCACCATGATGCCAATAGAAAGCGGAATGCTGATATCGGCAAAACCTAAGAAACCGTAACGGAAGACGTTGATCATATAGACCACAGGGTTGAGTGCCGACACGCCTTGCCAAAAGGATGGCAGTAACGACAGTGAATAGAATACTCCACCAAGGTAAGTTAATGGCGTGAGCACAAACGTCGGGATGATGCTGATATCATCGAAACTCTTGGCAAATACCGCATTAATTAATCCCCCTAAGGAGAATAACACTGAGGTTAAAAATACCGTCATGACCACAAGGCCCGCATGGTGCAAGCTGATGTCGACAAAGAACATGGCGACTAGCGTCACGATTAAACCAACGCATAACCCCCGAGCGACACCGCCACCCACATAGCCTGCGATCATCACATAGTGAGGTACGGGCGCGACCATTAACTCCTCGAGATTACGCTGAAATTTCGCGCTATAGAAAGAACTCGCCACATTCGAATAGGAGTTAGTGATCACCGACATCATGATTAGGCCTGGCGCGATAAACTCCATATAGGACACACCGCCCATATCACCAATGCGGCTACCGACCAAGTTACCAAAAATCAAAAAATACAAGGTCATAGTGATTGCAGGCGGAACTAAAGTCTGGATCCAGATCCGAGTAAAACGATTGATTTCCTTGGTTAATATGCTTTTGAAGGCGATAAAATACAGCTGTTTCATGCCTTAGCTCCTTGGGTTTTCTTCACTAACTCCACAAACAATTCTTCTAATCGATTGGACTTATTGCGCATCGACAACACTTCCACATTGGCCGCGGTTAATTGGGTAAACACATCGTTGAGATTGTGCTCCTTTGCCACATCGACCTCTAAGGTATGCGGATCGGTTAAACGGCACACCATGCCCTCGAGAGTGGGGGCGACATCGATGTCGCGGCGTAGGTCGAGGATAAAGGTTTCAAGATTCAGTTTGCTCAGCAAGGCCTTCATGCTAGTGCACTCCACCAGCACACCCTTATCAATAATGCCGATATTGCGGCACAACATTTCTGCTTCTTCAAGATAGTGGGTGGTCAGTATGATAGTCACACCCTGCTGATTAATTTGCTTGAGGAATTCCCACATTGAGCGTCGTAGCTCAATATCGACCCCCGCAGTTGGTTCATCTAAGATCAGTAACTTAGGTTCGTGCATCAGGGCGCGGGCAATCATTAACCGCCGCTTCATCCCCCCCGACAAGGTGCGGGACTGACTATTACGCTTCTCCCACAAATCAAGCTGGCTTAAGTATTTTTGGGCTCGCTCAAGAGCCACGGCCTTAGGTACGCCATAATAACCCGCCTGATTCACCACAATTTGCAGCACAGTTTCAAACTGGTTGAAGTTAAATTCCTGTGGCACTAAACCTATGCACAGCTTGGCTTCCTCGAGTTGCTTATCGATATCAAAATCAAAAACCTGCACAGAGCCAGCAGTTTTCTGCACTAAGGAGCTGATAATCCCAATGGTAGTCGACTTACCCGCGCCGTTAGGGCCTAACAGTGCAAAAAAGTCTCCCTGTTCAACGGTAAGGCTAATGCCCTTTACCGCTTCTACACCGCCTTTGTAGGTTTTTTTTAGCCCCTCGAGTACGAGAGCATGGGCATGCTTGGCCATAGTGCTACCTGATCCTGAAAGAATAAACGAAATACTAAAATGGTGACGAAAACAGCAATTGCAATACGCTAAGCTGTATAAAAACGAATTATGACTCTAATTGATTGAAAAAATAGTTATTAAAAATAACTAATAGATCTCCACACACATAGGTCAGTTACACCAAATCGCATTCGTGTGACCAACTTTCTACACAAAACAAAACTCCCGCCTAGGCGGGAGTTTGAGTCATAACGCATCTGAGCTTATTCTAGCGGCACCACTTTGGCGATATAAGGTAAGTTGCGATATTGCTCAGCATAATCGATGCCGTAACCCACAATAAACTCATCTGGGATAGTAAAACCGATAAAATCGACTTTGACATCCACTTCGCGGCGCTCGGGTTTATCCAACAGAGTGCACAGGGCTAAGCTCTTTGGCTCACGCAATAACAGCATTTCGCGCACTTTGTTTAAGGTGTTACCCGAGTCAATTAAGTCTTCCACAATCAACACGTCGCGGCCCGCGATATCCGATTGCACATCCTTCAGCACTTTCACATCCCGTGAGCTGGTCATGGAATTGCCATAACTCGAAACCGACATAAAATCGATTTCAACATGGCCTTTAATACGGCGGCACAGATCAGCCATAAATACGACTGAGCCTTTTAATAATCCCACCATCAGCAAACGCTCGCTGTTGGCATAGTGGGCATTGATTTGCTCGGCCATTTGATCCAATTTTTGGCTAATCTCTTCAGCGGAGATCATCACTTCGGTGGTGTGTTTCATATCAGTCTCAATTGTCGATGTCAGTAGGGGAGTGTTTGTCATAACCCCAACGACTCGTTAATGCATGGTCAACGCCCAAATGATCGAGGATTCGAGCGACCATGAAGTCTACCAGATCTTCAACCGATTTGGGATTGTGATAAAAGCCAGGCGCCGCAGGCATAATAGTGACACCTAAGCGCGATAGGTTGAGCATATGCTCTAAGTGTATGGCATTAAAAGGAGTTTCCCGCGGAACGAGGATCAGTTGACCACGTTCTTTTAACACCACATCCGCCGCGCGTTCGAGCAAATTATTGCTCATTCCCGTCGCAACAGCTGCCAGTGTCCCCGTCGAGCAAGGACAAATCACCATTTGTTTAGGGGCAGCACTGCCTGAGGCTGGCGGCGAAAACCACTCATCCTTGCCTAATACCACTAACTCGCCAGATAAAGTTGCATTCTTTTCTGCAAGCACCTCTAACAATTGCGCCTTGGCTTTATCGCTGTTAGCACTGAGCTGCAAGCCATGTTCAGTCGCCAGCACCACCCGAGCGGCGCTCGAGATCATTAAAAAAACTTGGTAGCCCGAGGCTAATAAGCATTCTAATAACTTCAAACCATAGGGTGCCCCCGAGGCTCCTGTCCAGGCTAAGCTAATAGCTTTCTCAGATTTGGCATAGGCCATATTAGTCCGCCTGCTGAACAAACTGAGGGCTGACTTCGAGCGCCGCCAACAGTTTCTTATGTAATCCGCCAAAACCACCGTTACTCATCACCACGATAGTGTCACCCGCTTTTGCCGAGGCTGCGACTTTAGCGACAACATCATCAATTTGATGCAGGACAGTCACAGGGATCACCGCAGCTTCCATCGCCTCTTTCATATTCCAATCGATAGTATCAGCTTGATATAAAAAGGCTTCGTCCGCTTGCAGCATGGAATGAGCCAGTGTGTCCTTATGTACACCACTCTTCATCGTGTTTGAGCGCGGCTCTAATACGATAGTGATTTTGGTCTGCCCGACTTTGGCACGCATGCCCTTAATGGTGGTCGCTATCGCCGTTGGATGGTGGGCAAAATCATCGTATACGCTGACGCCGTGGACAGTGCCCAACAACTCTAGGCGACGTTTCGGCGGTACAAAGCGGGTTAATGCATCAATCGCAACACTCGGTTTAACCCCAACATGGCGCGCTGCAGCAATCGCCATCATAGCGTTTTCAATATTGTGCTGACCAATCAGTGCCCAATCGAGCACGCCTTGTGATTCGCCGTCGAAGAAGACTTCAAACTCATGGCAATCATCACTTAAGGCCTTAGCATGCCAACCTTTAGTCGCATCAGTGGTATGGAAAGTCTCCTGTTCGCTCCAGCAGCCCATATCAATGGTTTGCTTTACCGCGTGGGAATCGGCTGGCCAAATTACTTTGCCTTGTCCTGGCACAGTTCGGATCAAATGATGGAACTGTTTTTGGATCGCCGCTAAATCGGCAAAAATATCAGCATGGTCAAATTCGAGGTTATTAATCACCAGCGTACGGGGATGATAATGCACAAATTTAGAACGCTTATCGAAGAAGGCGCTGTCGTATTCATCAGCTTCGACCACAAAAAATGCCGATTCCCCTAAACGGGCCGACACACCAAAGTTTTGTGGCACACCGCCAATCAAGAAACCGGGTTGATAACCACAGTCCTCTAAGATCCACGCCAGCATGCTTGAAGTGGAGGTTTTTCCATGGGTACCAGATACGGCTAACACCCAACGCTCAGGCAGAATATGATCGGCTAAAAACTGTGGTCCAGAGGTGTAAGGGATCCCAAGGTTTAATACCGCTTCGACACAAGGATTACCTCGGCTCATGGCATTACCAATCACCACAAGATCGGGATAACTGCCCGCTTCACCTAACTGACTTGGATCAAAACCTTGAATGAGTTCAATACCTTGCTCTTCAAGCTGCGTACTCATCGGTGGATAGACGTTGGCATCCGAGCCTGTCACTCTGTGCCCTTTTGCCCTAGCCAAGAGTGCTAGGCCACCCATGAAGGTTCCACAAATTCCTAAAATATGTACGTGCATACCGCTCGCTCTGATGTTTTTGAATTCAAGGCTATTCTAATCCATAGCACCGCAGATTGGCAGGTTAGGATCTCGGAAAAGCCACATCTTCGGCAAAGATCCTGAGAGCGGAATAAATTTTAACAATTGGCTGAAGTTTAACTAACAGAATTATGCCACTTGGCTCACTTATCCGCGCAAGCTGGCATAGAGCTTGGGATATTGACTGCGGTGACGATTAAAGAGGAATTGACGTAGGGCTTCTCGCTCTTCGGCTTCGGCCTGAAATCTGACAATCGCCAGTCCCTCTTCATGGCGGATAGGCTCGATTTTAACCCGCATGGTTTCACCATCGGGCAACTGTAATTGCAGTTCTTGGCTATCGACCAATTGTTCAAACTGTTGTGACGATTTAGCACGAATCGCCATGCCAGAACTCGATAAAGACACCACAGACCATTGTTCGCCCTGATCTTGGTCGAAGATCCACACATCTTCAGGCTGAGTCAAACGCCAACTCCGCTCTGCCCCTTTTGCGTCTAACACTTCAGGCACCCCAAGAGCGGGCTGTAATTGGCCAAAATCATCGAAACGCATCTCAAGGGGAAACCAGAGTTTATAGGAGCCAACTTCAGCCAATAGGGTCAGCTTGGCCTTACCCAATAGCGAGGCGAGCGCCTGTGGCACCTCGGTTTTGACCGTTAATACATGGTTAACCAAAGGCTCAGGATGAGCGTCCTCAGTGCTATGGGTTATGCGATTGGGGGAAAATAGCTCTCTAAAACAAGCTAATTCCTCTAAGGTTAAATGCGGCTCATCAACCATACGACAACCTACTCAGATGAATCACTTGTACAAAAAATTACCACCAAAGCGTGATTCTGTATATTTTTTCAGCGATTAATTTGCAAAAAAAGAAAAGTAGGCTAGCAAGGTTAAGGTCTTACTCCTATTAGCCATTTGCACTATTTAATGAAGAGCGAACCACTCGTTGAGGGCTACAGGCTCGCGTATTGAGCCAAATCATTCATCCTTTTGTTGGCTTGCTGGGGGCGCGAAAAGTATTTTAAATCGCTCCAATAACGTCAGCCCTCGAGCCGTCACCTCGCTGAACATATCGCGCCATTCACTAAAGGTCACTTTGATTGGATTAAAACTGTTGACGGGTTTAGTAATCCCGTAAATCACGGTTTCCTCTTCGGGTACAAAGGTACCGAAGAGTTTGTCCCAGATAATCAAGATACCGGCATAATTTTTATCGATATATTGCGGATTACGCCCATGGTGCACCCTGTGGTGGCAAGGCGTATTAAACAGCCATTCCAATGGGCCGAGTTTTCTCACCGCTTGGGTGTGCACAAAAAACTGTAATCCCAAATTGAGCAGCACCACAAAAACCACCCAATTAGGGTCGAAACCCAAAATTACCAACGGCAACCAAAACACCCACATACCAGCGAAGGGATACATCAAACTCTGGCGAAACGCGGTGCTAAAGTTCATATTCTCCGAACTATGGTGCACCACGTGGGCTGCCCACATCCACCGTACTCTATGACTCGCACGATGGAACCAGTAATAGCAAAAATCTTGGGCAATCATCAGCAGCACAAAGCTGAATGGCCCCATTTGAATATCGAATAATTTCCAACCAAATACCGCAAGATACAATTTAGCGATCAGCAAGCCCGCCAAAATATCCATTCCTTGGTGCATGGCGGCGAGGCTAAAATTACACAACACTTCCTTTGGATAGTAACGGGCGCTAACGGGCAGTTTTTGTCTTCTGTCACCTAAGTACCATTCCAGCAACATGCAGACAAAAAAAAGCGGGGCAAGTACCAGTAACAGTACTTCGGGATGATTAATTAACGCTGCGATATCCATATACCTTTATCCTATTGTTATTATTGTATTAAAGCGTAAATTTGCCTATGTTCTACCAGCGAGCGTAATGATCCTCGGTTAATCCCAATACATTGTTGAGTTGGAATTTCCGCCCCTGATTGTCAATGATAAAACCGCTAAAAAGCCCCAGATATTGACGGAAGTTACTCTTCAGCAAGATAAAATTGCGTTTCTCACTGCGGCAATTTCGCGCCGTAAACTCTAAATCGACGCGGCCATCGTGACTATGAATACGCCAGAGATCTGTGCCCTGCTGGCCATGACGGTCAAATTCAAATTGCACTGGTCCGAGTAAATGCCGCTCACCATTGATCCAAAACACATTTTCATTAGCACCAGTTTCATTCACGCCCGCAGCAAGATTTAATCCAATCACTCCGTCGTCAATTTGCGCACTCAGCGATGCCCAACGCCAACTGGTATCTCGGCGCATAAATCCCGCGGAAAAATCATAGCCTGCGAAGGCGAAATTCAATGGCTGCGGTTCATGGTCTATGGTGAGTTGTCCTTTGACCGATAAACCATTGTGTTTTTGGGTATAGGTCCAGCCGTTGTATCCCGTGGGGCTACACATGGCCATAGGTAAACTTAAAGGCAATGCATGTAAAGTTAAATCGGCTTGAATGCTTTTAGTATCAATGACTAAATGCCAACTCCCCTCTTGGATTTTAAAGGTTATGCGCTTACCTTTGCCGCCAATGGTTGCCGTGCCATTGGCTGGAGAAGGCGTCATCCGGTAGCCAAACCCAAGGGGTTTTAGCCAGTCCTGCTGAGTTAACCTATTGTTTTTAATATCGTATAAATAACAAAATCCACTGCCAAGGTAGGCGATATCCGCGAGCGCAACACCAATAATATAACGGGGCGTAACGATAGAAATAAATTGGAACTGCTTATAGTCAAACCGTTTCGCCCAAGCCGATGCGGGCTTATCCATAGTATCGAAATAGGCAAAATCCGCTAAACCTAAGCGACTGACTATACCGTCGAAATGACCAAAATGTGGCTGACCTTTGGCATTGATCAAACTGTCGGGGGCGATTTGGGTGATAATCCTAGACATAACTTCGCCTTTGCTTTTGCACTCGAGGGAGCATTTATGCTCTCTTATTTAATGTTGAATTTTTACTCTAACCTGTCATTCATTGCATTAAAAGAGTGCAAGCTCAAATTGTTGTGATTTTGTTACCGAGAGGAGTTCGGTTTAGTTTCCTCAAAAAACCATTAAAAAAGCGCCCAAAGGCGCTTAGTTGAGACAAACCCACTTAATCAAATATTGACGAATCCAGTGGAACACCTTAGCCGTTAAAAACGATAGCTGATACCAAAGTTTACCCCTTGCAACTCTAGCTCTTTCATCGGCACATATTGGTATTCGAGGTTTAGCCCAAAGCCCGAGCGAAAACGATATTGCCAACCGATAGCGCCGTAAAAGCCCACATCGTCCGAATCCATCTCCTGCTTTTCAAACTCATAACTCACTTTAGTGTAGGCTGCACCAAGTTTGGCATAAAGACTATTACCACGAGACAGAGCATACTCACCGTAAGCAGTGGCTCTCACGCCTTGGTAATCTAAATCTTTTATATCACTGATCGCACTAACAAGCGCACTCGCCACGCCACCAGAGCCCGCTAAATATCCCGCTTCAAATCCAAAATGCTCGTTGAGCATATAGCGGTAATACAAGTCGCCAGTAAATGTATCACCCGCATCATATTTACCGCTTTTAGTTTCAAACTCTTGGGTACCATAGCCTAAGCTGCCGCCTAACACATGGGGTGAATCGGTGGCATTGGCATTACCAGCAAAACCAGCACATAAAGCGAGAAATAACACGCAAACATTTATTTTTAAGTACTTCATATTGTTAATATTCCATTATTATAAGGTAGTCATATCATAGCCCCCAACCCTGTACAAAAACTGAACACCGATGCATTGTGGCAACAGAGATGATTTCTGGTATGCTGTAACCACTTTTTACTAGCATGAGATTCCACATGAAACGGTTATTATTGACGCTGACTTTTCCTTTACTTTTTGTAGGCTGCGCGAGCCAAAATCCGACTCATATGGCATTTAGTCCACAGGTTCCAGATATTAGCCAACAGACTTCAAGACCGCTGCAAATCTCACTAGACACAATCGACACTCGTAACGCCGAATACGTTGCGCGTTTTATGGAAGAAGGCACCAAAACCCGTTTAGTCGGCCCAAGCGAGCCCCCTAAGTTATTGCTCGACGAAGTATTTCGTAACGGTTTCACTCAAGCGGGATACCAAATCGATCCCAGTGCAACCAACTCTGTTCAAATTCAATTAGAAGAATTACAGATGGATGTCACCAAAAAGACCTTTGGCTACGAAGCCAAACACAGCGTCCGTATCGCAGTCCAAGCACGTAATTCCAATCAAGAATTGGTCAAACGCTATAAAGCCAAGGGTGTCTTAAAAGGCCCATTAACTCCTGACTTTGCCACCTTAGAAATGGATATGAATAAGCTCCTCGGTCAACTCACAGGGGAGATTCTAAATGACCCAGAGTTAAACCAGTTTCTACAACAATAATTGCGCAAGTTTATAATGATTAAGGAAAGAATGATGTTTCGTTGGATATCCGCACTTTTAGTTCTCTGTGCAAGTTATAGCAGCTGGGCGGCAATCGACATTCAACCCGATAGCTTGTATCCACAGGTCGAGTTTGATACGAGTTTAGGTAAGATTGTCGTCGAACTCGATAGAACTCGCGCGCCGATTACGGTTGATAACTTCCTCACCTATGTGGTCAAAGGCGAGTACAACAACACGATTTTCCATCGCGTGATCAGTGACTTTGTGGTGCAAGGCGGTGGGCTGAATCAACAATTAGAAGAGTTGCCAGCGGGCAAGCCGATAGTCAACGAGTCGGGTAATGGTTTATCAAATAGCATGGGCACCATCGCCATGGCGCGCGATAATGAGCCCCATTCTGCCACCCGTCAGTTTTATTTTAATGTTGCGGACAATACAAAGCTTGACCCATCAAAACGTCGTTGGGGATATGCGGTATTTGGTGAAGTGATCGAAGGAAAGCAAGTCCTCGAAGCCATGGCTGTGGTAGAGACCACTACTAATGCCAAACTGAATTGGCCCGATGTGCCAGTAACACCTATCATATTGAAAACAGCTAAATTACTCCCCAAAAAATAATCGAAAAAAATTTGAGCAAAAGCCCTAATCCTGCATCTATACTGTACAAGCAGAAAGAAAGGAGGCAAGGGTGACGATTGAAGAATTTATCGATAATAAAGCGCCCCAACTTGCAGTATATGGGAAAGCGTTTTTGAGTGATGAACTCGATTTCTGCGAGATCCAGCTCTATTTATGGGACACACTTGAAGAATGGCAACAACTCATTCCAACAAGTGAAGCGCAAACAGAAATGGAAACCGTGTTTTGGCACTTGCTCCATAGCTTTAGTAAGTGGCCAGACTGGATGATCCGCGGCAATCAGTACCTGTGTCAGCAGTTGCATGCGTGCTGTGACTTCCTCTGTTTGGGAGGCCAAATGCCCTCGGGTTGTATCGGTATCCGACCTTGAACAATCCCTTCTTAAAAGACTCAGCTTGCTGAGTCTTTTTATTTTTAGCTTTTGCAAACAAAATCGCTCTGAGTATCAAAAGGAGATACCTTGCCCCTTGAACCTAACCACATCTTACCCGTAAGCTAGGCGGATTCGACTCTTCGGCTAATACATATGTCCGTACCCAGTTTTACTCGTCGCACCTTAGATTCCTTGAGTGTTTATTACCATAAACGCGTTTTGATCCTACTATTACTCGGTTTTTCTGCTGGCCTACCATTAATGCTAGTCTTTTCAACCTTGTCATTTTGGTTACGGGAAGCAGGTGTCGATCGCACCTCTATCGGTTATTTCAGTTGGATAGCCTTAGCCTATGCCTTCAAATGGGCCTGGTCACCGTTAGTAGATAGATTATCACTCCCTTTACTGACGCGCTTTTTAGGCCGGCGACGCGGCTGGATGTTGTTCGCCCAGTTGTTACTGGTCGGTGCAATTTTGGGGATGTCTTTTAGTGATCCCGTTAAAGATCTCGAACGCTTAGCTTTGTTTGCATTAATGGTTGCATTTGCGTCTGCGACCCAAGATATCGTGATTGACGCCTTTCGCATTGAATCGGCTCCCGAAAAAATGCAAGCAGCCTTAGCGGCTGCCTATCAGGTGGGTTATCGCAGCGCCATGATTGTGGCGACCGCAGGCGCGCTGACCATCGCAGCTTGGGTTGAGCCAGGTAATACCGAATATAACTTAATCGCTTGGCAAACTTCCTATTTAGTCATGGCTGGACTGATGTTTATTGGGGTTTTGACTACGCTCTTTAGCCAAGAGCCACAGGTCGATACCCGCGCCGCCGATGAGACCGAATTAGCGGTCAAACAACGCTTAAGCGAGCGTTACCCTAAACCTATAGCTGCGACTCTCTCGTGGATTTATACCGCCAGCATCCTGCCCTTTATCGACTTTTTTAAACGCTATGGCCGTAGTGCTATCTTGATTTTATTGCTGATTTCCTGCTATCGCATCTCGGATATTGTGATGGGGATTATGGCCAACGTGTTTTATGTGGACATGGGATTCACTAAGGAAGAAATTGCCTATTTAAGTAAAATCTATGGCCTTATTATGACCTTGGTTGGCGCAGCCTTTGGCGGAGTCCTGTTAGCCCGCTTCGGTACCATGAAGATATTATTTCTTGGCGCGCTGTTGGTTGCTGTCACTAATTTGCTCTTTGCTTGGCAAGCGGTCATTGGTTATAACGTCAGCTTTTTAACCTTTGCCATTTCGGTTGATAACTTCAGTGCGGGGATTGCCACCGCTGCCTTTATCGCCTATTTATCAAGCCTCACCAGCAGCGGCTATAGCGCAACCCAATACGCCCTGCTCTCTTCGATTATGCTGCTCTTCCCTAAGTTTATTGCGGGTTTCTCGGGCGCCTATGTCGACGCATTTGGTTATGTGAACTTCTTTGTCGCTGCCAGTGTGATAGGCTTTCCTGTGTTGTTACTTATTCATTTAGTGAATAAATACGCCCCCCACGTCAGTAACAAACCAGACCAAGAATAATCAGATATAAAAAAGCCCCAAACCGTAAAGGTTTGGGGCTTACTGTATTTTCCACGCTTAAGTTAGCTTAACGCTAACTTAAGCCAATTTTCATGATTAATCGCGGAAGTTATTGAACTGGAAAGGCTGACCAAGATCTGCTTGACGAACTAACGCCATCACAGCTTGTAAATCATCGCGGGCTTTGCCCGTCACACGCACTGTGTCGCCTTGGATCTGCGATTGCACTTTAATTTTACTATCTTTGACCATCTTAACGATTTTCTTGGCGATATCCGTCTCGATGCCCTGCTTAAAACGCACTTTCAGGGAGAAAGTTTTACCACTGTGAACTGACTTTTCGTCGACATCCATAGTCGAAGGCTCAACATTACGCTTGCTCAATTGGGAACGTAAAATATCCACTAACTGTTTGCACTGGAAATCGTCTTCTGCGGTGAGCGTCACCACATGATCTTTGTAATCGATGCTTGCATCTTTACCGCGAAAATCAAATCGGCCGCTGAGTTCACGGCGAGAGTTTTCGACCGCGTTACGTAACTCAACCTCGTCAACTTCAGACACAATATCAAATGAAGGCATAGTTGCCGCCCCTTAGGTGATTGTAAATACCCATAGTTTACCGACTCCCTCCCCCAAGTTGAAGGTTAACTTTGTCCCAGCAAGATAAAACTCGGCTTAGGGATGACTTTGGCGACACATTTTCCTATTATGGCGTCACACTAAGATAATCAAATTGTATTTGTGATAACTAAACACACCCTATTCAAACTGGCTTTAGCCGTAGCCTTTGTCGTGATCAGTTATCTGGTGTTCTCCAGACCAACCTATTCGCAAAGCATCCCCCATATCGATAAAGTCGGCCATCTTGGAAGCTTTTTCTGCCTCTCGTATCTGACCTATCTCGCCTTTCGTCCTAAGTGGTATTGGCTCTCACTGGTACTTGCAACTTACGCGATGTTAATTGAGATTGTGCAATCCCGCCTCCCCTATCGCAGCGCTTCAATAGGTGATGTGTTGGCTGATTTTGCGGGTATTGCCTTGTTTTATTTTTGTCTTTGGGCCTATCGAAAATATGTTAGTGCCGCACAACTCAAGGAAGAATAATGTTAGGCCAAGATGTGCCATTAGCTATAGAGTCTCAAGTCACTAATATCGCGATTTTAGGCGCAGGTGCTGTAGGGCAATTAATTTGCCATCAACTGCATTCAGCGGGATTAGCGGTAGGCTTAATTGCACGGGACTCCTCGGTATCAAACCTTGAAGCAACTGATTGGCAAGACTTGGTATTTAGCCCTTTGTCCCCAAGCGATGCCGTTACTGACTCTGTGTCCTATCGAGTCCCGCTGCTTAGCGCCGACAAAGCCCACTTACAGCAAGTACAACTGTTGATTGTGTGCGTAAAAGCTTATCAAGTCATTGATGCGATAGGTCCTTTACTCAACAAGTTATCGCCACAATGTCATATCCTATTATTGCATAATGGTATGGGGCCACATCTCGCGTTGGCACCAATGTTAAATGGCCGCGGCCTAAGCTTAGGCACGACCTCGCAGGGCGTATTACGTCAGTCATGTTGGCAAGTTAAGCAAACCGGCCAAGGCTTAACCCAGTTGGGTCATTTTACCGGCCCTGCGTTACCACAAACGCTGCGAGATAACCTATTACATGCCATCCCAAACAGTGAGTGGGTTGAGGCGATTATCCCCTGTCTTTGGCAAAAACTGGCCGTAAACGCCGCAATCAATCCTCTTACGGCGCTGCATCAATGCCCCAACGGCGCTTTGGCTCAAGCTGAGTTTAGTGACACCATTGCTAGTATCCTAGATGAATTAGTCGACGTTGCCGCACATGATGGGATTGAGCTCGACAGGCACTTCTTAGAGGAGCGCGTCTATCGAGTGATTGAACTCACTGCCGCAAACTTCTCATCGATGCACCAAGATGTTGCAAACCACAGACTCACCGAGATAGACCAAATTAATGGTTATATTTGTGACCGCGCCAACGCGCACAGTTTAAGTGCAGCAACTAATGCCAAGATGGTCAGCGCTATTAAACAGCTTTCGGCAATAACGTTACCACGATAACTGCATATTCAATTGATTTTAAATAGATTTACCGTAGAAAATCATTCTCGATAATACTTAACAGTGTTTAAATGCACCCTAATTGGCTTTTTTACATTTAACGCACCAAGGGCGCGCACCAAGTCAGGGCGCGCTCATCTATTCTTGCACTATTTTGCAGCAAAAATAAGATTTATTTGGGTGCGCCACATTGTTAACATAATGATAATAAAACATTTATTGTTGTGGCCTAATTCCTGCTATATCCAACAAACTGATGCCTGATGTTTGTTGGAGAATAAAGTTGAAACTCATCACCGCAATTATTAAACCTTTCAAAATTGATGATGTACGCGAAGCGCTCACTCAACTGGGCGTCCACGGCATGACAGTGACTGAAGTGAGGGGTTTTGGCCGGCAAAAGGGGCACACAGAGCTCTATCGCGGCGCCGAATATGCTGTCGACTTTCTTCCCAAAATGAAGCTTGAAATCGCGATCCACTCAGAGCTTGAAGAAGCTGTAATCGAAGCCATCATCCAAGCCGCTCGCACAGGCAAAGTCGGTGACGGTAAAATTTTTGTCACTCCGCTCGAGCAAGTGATCCGCGTTCGCACCTCTGAAGAAGGGAGCGATGCCATATGATCAATCCAAAATCTAAGTGCAGTTATCAAGCGTTACTTATCCTCATCGCGAGTAGCTTTACAGCTCCAGTATTCGCCGATGAGGCGCACTTGAGCGGTGCCAACACCGCATGGATTTTAAGTTCATCAGCCTTAGTATTACTGATGACGCTCCCAGGACTGGCATTATTTTACGGTGGACTGGTGCGTAGCAAAAACGTGCTCTCCATTTTAATGCAGTGTTTTTCGATTGCTGCTATTGCCTCAATACTCTGGTTTGTCGTGGGTTACTCTATCGCCTTCGATACAGGCAATGGTTTTATCGGTGGGCTAAATAAAGCATTTTTAGCCGGCATTGGTCGTGAGAGTATGAGCGGTGATATTCCCGAACCTTTGTTTATGCTATTCCAAATGACCTTTGCCATTATCACGCCAGCGCTGATTATCGGCGGCTTTGCTGAGCGAATGAAATTTTCTGCGGTACTCATATTCTCAAGCACTTGGCTGCTGTTAGTCTATGCACCTATCACCCACTGGGTATGGGGTGGCGGCTGGTTAGCTGAGCTTGGGCTCTATGACTTTGCCGGCGGCACAGTCGTACACATTACCGCAGGGGTGGCGGCACTGGTTGCGGCAAAAGTACTAGGCCCACGCAGGGGATTTTTAAACTCAGCGATTATGCCCCACAACTTGACCATGACTGTCACAGGTGCGGGCATGCTGTGGGTGGGCTGGTTTGGCTTTAATGGCGGTAGCGCCTTAGGCGCCAATGGTACAGCGGCAATGGCGATACTCGTGACCCATTTGGCGGCGTCGATGGGTGCCATCACTTGGGCTGGGATTGAATGGTATAAATTTGGTAAAGCCAGCGCACTTGGTATCGTTACAGGTATGGTGGCGGGTTTGGGAACAATCACGCCTGCATCGGGTTATGTTGGCCCAGCAGGAGCCTTAGTGATTGGTTTTCTTGGCGGGGTGGTCTGTTTCTTTTCAACGGTTTACATTAAACAAAAATTGAAGATTGACGACTCTCTCGATGTATTTCCTGTCCATGGTGTAGGCGGCATCCTCGGTACGTTGCTCGCAGGCGTTTTTAGTTCGACTCAACTTGGGATCTTTAGCGGCTATGGTTTTGCCACTGTTAACGACACTATGATTGACCAACTCGGCGTCCAAATGATTGGTATCGCGGCGACCTTTAGTTATACCGCAGTAGTGACTTGGCTCTTGTTTATCGTTATTAGCAAACTCCTTGGAGGACTGCGTGTCAGCAGTGAGCAAGAAGTGAATGGGCTCGATCTTTCTGAACATGAAGAAACGGGTTACAGCCTGTAAGCACATCAACCTCTGCGCAAAACCTACAACCGTCAGGATACCTATCCTGACGGTTGTTGTTAGTTGCGTTTCTTCAGCCAAAGGGCAAGCTCATCTAATTTCATCGGTTTAGCGAATAAATATCCTTGCAGAAAATGCACATCACGACTAATTAAATAATCCGCCTGCTCCTGTGTTTCTACCCCTTCTGCTACAGCGACATAATTCATTTTATGGCAGAGTTCGATAATAGTATCGAGCACATGGGAAGTGACCGAATCTTGGCCTATGGTATCGATAAAGCACTTATCTATTTTAAGGTAGTCCAAGGTAAAGGTTTGCAGCAGCGATAAGGTTGTCTGTCCGGTGCCAAAATCATCAATAGCGACTAAAATACCAAGCTCACGCAATGCTGTAATTCGCTCGCACATATCCGCCGTTAATAGCTGCCGCTCGGTAATCTCAATCAAAGGTTGAACACCAATTTGAGAAAAAGCATCCTTTAAATAGCGAAATTTAGCTTCAATATCACTTTGAATAAAATGCTCAGGCGCTACGTTAAAACCAATTCGAAACCCTGGCTGCACGGAAAACAAACTAAAATCGGCTAAAGCGCGTTCAAAAATATAATTAGTTAGCGGCACGATCAGTTGGCTCTGCTCCGCGATGGGAATAAATAGATCTGGCCGCACCAAGCCCATTTGCGGATGTAGCCACCGTACTAATGCCTCAACCCCTTTAGCCTTACCGTCTTCAGTACAAATAATAGGTTGGTATACAAGGAAAAATTCTTTATTTTCGATCCCGCTTCTAATATCGTCGGCCAGTGAATAGCGGTTTTTTTTACGCCAAAGATGTAAACCGACTAACCAAGTAAATGCCAAAAAAACGGGGAGCGATAGCCCAAAAGATATCCAGAAGAAGTACCAAAAAAACGCTTGCGAGACCTCAAGTAGGATCACCAATTCCGAATTATCAGCCTTTACGGCAACAACTTTCCCATCACCAAACTGTGGCACAGTCGGCAATGTCGCGCCCTTCAACCCCAATACCACATTTAGCACAGGACGAGGAAACACCTCTGGCTGAATAAAGCTGTCGATAAAATATTGCCCTTCAATAATCACAACCGCTCCACTCGTTTGGTTGGCCTGCGTAGCAATAACAATGATGGCAGGGACACCTAAACGCGCAGGCGTTTCAGGAACAATAAAATAAGTAGGCTCTTTTAGGGTCGGTTCAGGTAAGAGTGTGTTCAGTGGAAAATCAATTTCACCATTTGTGGATGAACAATAAAAACCATAAGCATTAAAAAGCAGTACACCACGATAATAGGGCTTAAACTTCATATACTCATTCAGGTCACTACAATCACCTTGACTAAGAGTGTTGGCATACTGACCTATAGACTCAGACTGGCTTAACAAATCCTCAAGCCGTTTGAGATTAAACTCACCAACTTCATGCACCTTTTTCTCAACCAAATAACTCGTCACCATAAAACTGGATGCGATAGCCAAGACAACAGGAACAGACAACATAATGAATAAATGCTTGCATGAAAGATCGAACTGAGAGATGAATAAGCGTAAAAGTGACGACAGGCTGTTAATACGATTCTGCATCCGGAATCCTTATCTTGTTGCCGCTATAGCGATTTATCTTGGTTAAACATTGCGTTGCATATGATAAATATAAAACAGCTCAAATACTCATCCCCACATCACGAGTATGGCAGCAACCGCAATAAGTGCTAGACCAAGCATTTCTTTTATTTTTACGCATTCCTTCAACCAGAATGCGGAAATCAACATCATAAAAAAGATTTCCACTTGGCCTAAGGTTTTCACATAAGGGACAGTTTGTAACGACATCGCACTGAACCAACCAATAGATCCAAAACAACTTGTAGTACTGGTCAGCAAGGTTAACTTAGGCCGTTGTAACAGGCCGATTAATGTTTCTTTATCTTTTAAAACCAAGTAACTGGCTAGCACGATTGTTTGCAGGCTAATCACCAACAACAATACCCAAGCTGCACTATGAGGAAAACCGACATCTAACCTCAAACTAGCTTCCCGCACCCAAAGCGAAGTCAGCGCAAAGGCGCTGCCACTGGCAATGCCAAGGAGCACTGTGCTTAGGGATAGCTGCCTAAGCCCCTGCTTAGCACTCAGCAAAAATACAGCGATACCGCCCAAGATAACCCCAACCCAGCCGAGTAAGGATAAATGGGTACCAAAGAACAATGTTCCTAAGATTGCCGCGACTATTGCCTCACTCTTAGCAAGCCCGGCACCAATAGCAAAGTTTTGCTGCTGGAATAGCTTAACCATCAGGCCGGTCGCAAGGATCTGCATCATGGATAATGGAATGGACCCATCCACTTTAAATCGGCCTCGCAATGGGCCACGATGTAGTCGCTAAAACTCATCAGAAAGAGGACGGGTCCACCTATGAAGATTACTACAATCGGTTTAGATATCGCAAAGTCTGTTTTTCATGCTGTTGGCGTCGATAAAGCAGGCAAGTTAATTAAAAAGAAAATGCTTAGACGCAAAGACTTGCTGCCCTTTGTCGCTCAAATTGAGCCTTGTCTGATTGTGATGGAAGCCTGTAGTGGCGCAAATTACTGGACCAGAGAATTTGAGCTGTTGGGCCACAGCGTCAAGTTAATTGCTCCTCAATTTGTCGTGCCTTTTCGGCAAGGTAACAAAAATGACTACAATGATGCTTTAGCCATCGCGGAGGCTGCGCAGCGACCCAACATGCGGTTTGTAAACCCCAAAAGCGTCGAGCAGCAAGATGTGCAACTGCTCCACCGAATGCGCGAACGATTAACTAAGCAATCAACAGCCTTAATCAACCAAGTGCGAGGTATGTTAGCTGAATACGGCATCGTGATAGCCAAAAGTAAATCGGCTTTTAAAGTACAGTTTCCTGAGATTTTGACTAACGAAACCAATGCGCTGACTACCAAAGGTCGAACAATTTTTTATCAGTTATATGAAGAGTTTACAGATATAGAAAGACGGCTTAAGGATTGTGATACCCAAGTACTCACTGAAACGAAAAACAATGTGATTTGCCAGCGTTTAGAGACTATCCCAGGTATTGGTCCCGTCACCGCTACGGCCTTTTATGCGGCTGCTGGAGAGGGTAAAGACTTCAGTAATGGTAGACACTTTTCAGCTTGGTGTGGCTTGGTTCCCAAGCAACACAGCAGCGGAGGTAAAGATAACCTCCTTGGGATAAGCAAGCGGGGAAATGCGTATTTACGTACCCTGTTTATTCACGGCGCCAGAGCGGTGTTGCAGCACAGTTGTCATAAACAGGATAAATTTAGCTGCTGGGCAATACAGTTAGCAGAGCGCCGAGGTTTTAATCGAGCCTGTGTGGCCGTCGCCAATAAACTCGCGAGAATGGCATGGGTTATCGCGGCGCGTGAGGAAGAGTATCGGCTTCCAGTATAGTACTGAATAGATTCAATAAACGTGAATAATTAACCAACCAGCAAGTTGCTAAGACACTTGATTTGATGATGAGACAGTCAGACTGATCTACTAAAAACCTTAGTCGGGCATAGGCTCATTACGAAGCCGCAGGGATGATAAGGACTGTAGAAGCAGATATCCATCAGGGCCAGAGGGATCCCTCAATAACAGGCCGGATATATGGGTGCAATGAACTCTTCTCAAAATCGTTATCGAATGTCTTGCAAACCGGATGGGTCCATATATGCGCCGATAATAAAGCCGAAAAATTCCGCCGTAAAATGTGGTAAGCCGACATTATTCCAAAGATATAATAGTGCAAGATACAAGGCCGCAATTGGGCCTGCCCAAATAAACCGCGCTAAGGTGACGCCCGCGACCTTAACCTCTTTACTCAGTTGGCTCTGAAAGGCATTGCGCCACGCCTGCATAAACGCAGCGAGCAAGGTAAACAAAATCCACATAAACCTATTTCCACCAAAGCATGTTCTCTTGCTTCGACGCAAAAGATAAGAAAAGCATCATACCCCACATGGAAACATTAGACACGACACAAAAACTGATAAATGCCTTTGAGATCATACGCTAGTATGGTCATCGATTAAATAATCGCTATAAAAACGAATAGAAAATATACATAATAATTTGAATATTAATTATGGATGTATAAATTGCATGAAAGAGCCAATAATTGATGCAATAAATGACGCCCATGTATAACCCAACACAGCCATTAAAACCGCGATAGATCCTAATTTAGGATGGAAAGCACTCGCGACAACAGGCGCTGAAGCTGCGCCCCCAATATTACACTGACTTGCAATAGCAAAATACAATATGGGCAGTTTAAAATACAAACAAAATAATAGTAGAATAATTATATGAGTAAAAAACCAAATCAACCCAATAATAAAATAGTAGAATATGGATTGAAATGAAGCAAACTCAATATTTAATCCAATATTCATAATCATAAAGTACAGCAAAAAAAATGAAACAAACCTGACTTGTTTAACAAACACATGTCTTGCATAGGTCATGGAGAGTAAAATACCTAAAAGTGTTGACAAAATCATAGACCAAAAGAAACTTGATCCTAGGTTATAATGCAATAAATAAGGCAAACGATTATTCACTGTTAGGGATAAAAATTCGGAGACCGAATGACAAAACAAAAAAATAAATAATGAAAAAGAAATGAGTAACATACAGCCAATAAAATGCTTTTTGCCATCTAACCTTGTTATATCATCTTCAATAAAAACAGGTAAATTGTTCAAATCAGCATCCAACATTCTATCAATCGCTTTTTGTTTTTTAGCCAAAAACAACAAAATAGCCATCCATACGCCAGAAAAAAACACATTTATCGTCATCATTACTGCAAAAATGGCCTCGCCAACTTGGTGAATTTCTTTGACTACAAGTTGGTTTGCTGTACCACCCAACCAGTTCGCCATTAATGTTGCCATGCCACGCCATGCTGCATCGCCACCTTGCCATAAAAGCTCTTCTGGAAATAATTTAGAGCCAATCCATAAACTAATTGGCCCTCCAATACAAACACCAACAGTTCCGATGAAAAACATCAATAAAATCTTTCCACCGACTGACTTTAATGTAATAAAATCCGTACTCACAATTAGCAAAAATAAACTAAATGGAATTAAGTGCGCTTTAAAATAGTCATCAACACTTGACCTACTTGCATCTACCACATTAAAAAAACTCAATACAGCAGGTAAGGTATAGCAAATGAACATGACAGGAAAAACGCTATAAAAGCGTTTAAAAAAAAGACAAGATGAAGAGTTTGAATATAACACAACGACAAGAAGTGAGATTAAAAATATAACGATTCCACACTCTGAAGAAATCATTTATCCCAACCACTTTCTAACTAGCATTATTTAAAAAATTCAAAAAAATATTAGACTGTAATGAAAGCTCATCAGACTCTCGTTGGATTGACCAGTAAGTGCGTTTATAATCCCATCCTTTCAAATCGATCAAACATAACTCCCCCCGCTCTAACTCTTCTTTTATAGCCACATAGGGTAAAACACTCAAACCTATACCCGTTCCAATTGCACGTTTAATCGCCCCAATAGTAGACATACAAATGTCATTTCTGACATAAACGTTTAAACTTTTTAACAATTGAACAGCCCTAATATGTGACAGAGAGGACTCATGGTCAAAAACCCACAATTGTTCACTTAAAATATGACTAGAACATGCTTGCTTTGCTACAGGATGTGAGCACCCACTTACAATACAAAGCTTATCTTGCATCCATTGCTCGCATACTAGATTTCTACTTGCAGGCTTGGCATCAATGAAACCTAAGTCGATTTCTTTTTCTGATACCATTTTTTCAATCACCAGACTATTCTCTATTATGAGTTTAATTTTTACGTCTGGATATTTATCTTTAAATAATGGGATCTTTCTGGATAAAACATAGTTACCAACCGTTTTACTACTACCGATCACTAAGCAACCTTTAACGCCATCCTCAGCAAAATTAAAAAGCTTCTCTAATTCATTTCCCTTACTAAGCATTTCATTAGCATAAGGCAGAATAATTTTTCCATGGGCATTTAGCTCCAATCCACCACCAGCTCTTTCAAATAGTCGACATCCTAGCGAGTTCTCTAATTCTTTCAGAGCCATACTCACTGCAGGAGTTGACATGTGCATCAGTTTTGCCGCTTTTGAGATCTGCCTCTCGGTACAGATAGCCTTAAAGATCATTAACTGCCTTAACGTAATGCGCATCTACATCCCCAATAAACTCCAGTTGGAACAAGATAAATGAAAGATACATTTTTTAACATGACTGATATCTAAGTTTAATAAAGCGGTCTATTAGACCGCTTTATTTGATATGTTCTAAAAAAGGTATCTTGTTGAAAAAGAAATCAAAGTATCGTCAAACTCATTATTACCTTTTGAATCTGAGTACTCGCCTTCAAAGTAGCTTACTGCTGCACCAAATGTTAATTCCTTGATCAGATTATAATCGACACCAAGTGAATATTGACTCGCATCACTATTATTTAACGTTTTAAGATCTGCACCAGCATTTTTGGTAACTTTCCCCAGACCAGCATCATCTTTAAGGTACTGAAATTTGAAATCATATTTATCAACAGGAATACTCATACTTAATAAATATGAATTGCCTTTAACATTTTCATAGATACTGGATTTAGAATACTGATATATAGCTCCCACTTTTATAGATGAAATAGCAACACCAGCAACAACTCTTGTTGCCTCTAACAAATTTAGTCCATCAGCATAGGCGAGAGAAAGATAACTATTTCCTTTTTTAAATGAAGGATCACCATATACTATACTAACAGCATAATTGTTTTGATTGTCAGCAAGCATTGGATTTTTTTGATTAAAATCATCATCGAAAGCATATGTAATGCCAAGAGACATGCCTGCAACTTTTGCAGTATTGATCGTGACTAAATCACCTAACCGGTCATTACCTGCAATAATCATATTCATATCACTTGATGTAATATTGAATAGATCGACTTTACCTTCTGAAGTTTTGAATACAGTATCATTTCGCCCAAAAACAACACTACCATATTTAACCTTAAAGCCTAAATATGAGTTACGCGGTTTAAAAATATTTGTATCATCATTATCAAAACTTTCAACTCCAGCTTCGAACTTATATATCAAACTAAAATCTTCATGCACATCATAATCACCTTTAATCCCAACGTATGAGGCAAAATTCTCAAGTGAAAAACCATTAACCTTTTCATTACCAGAAATACCATGACTAGAGTTTGATACACCAAGCCACAATCTCCCATAAAAATCTAAGGGCTCAGATAAAGCTTGATTAGAACAAAGTAATAAAGCAACAGGCACAAAACAATTGGTATATTTCATAAATTTCACCCTTTAACATAAAAACGTAATTATGCTAATTCTATGTTAAAGATTCCGTTTGAACTTTAATCACACCTCTAATATAAAAATGATTAATTAAAAATTATTTAAAACAATTTCAATTTTATTTAACCACAATAATTTATTGCGCAACATCACCATTTAACAATAAATAAAAAAATATCATAAGTGATGATTACCTCTATAAAACTATAATTGGAGAATTATATGAAGTTAACACTTTTAAGTTTTGTCTTGTGCTCAATCTTTTCTACAGCATCTTGGGCTGCAAATGACAAAAATGATCTGGCCTCTTTTCATAAAGAAATGGGAGGATGCAAGAGCTGCCACACTCAACCAGGCAAAGTATCTGACAGTGAAACTTATGAAAATCAGCAATGTAAATCATGTCATGGTGAATACAGTGCTTTGGCTAATCCTAAACTAAAGCTAGATCCTCACGCATCACATTTAGGTGATATTAACTGTACAAGCTGCCATAAAGGTCATGAAAAACCCAAATTATACTGTAATGAGTGCCACTCATTTAAAGGGCTTGAGATGCCTTTTAATAGTGCACAATCTAAAGAACCATGGGATAAAGGTTGGGACAATGATGCAATCAGCAAGGCGATTGCAGCTGGTCCAAAAGAAACGACGGATGTCATTGTTGTCGGAGCGGGAAGCGCAGGGTTTAATGCTGCTATCGCAGCGAAAAAAGCAGGAGCGCAAGTAGTATTACTCGAAAAAGGCCCATTTAGTGGTGGTAACTCTATGCTTGCAGCTGGCGGTTACAATGCAGTAGGAACTGCTCAGCAAAAAGAACATAAAGTGGATGATAAAATTGAATGGTTTGTTGAAGACACAATGAAAGGTGGTCGCTATGCCAATGATCCAAAGTTAGTGCAAATATTAGCTGAGCAATCTGCTGATGGTATTAAATGGTTAGAATCTTTAGGTGCAAACATGGATGACTTAAAACGCTCAGGTGGCGCAAGAGTTGATCGCACCCATAGACCCACAGGAGGTTTAAGCGTTGGTCCACATATCATTGATGTATTGAGAAAAGCTTCAGTAAAAGAAGGGGTCGATACTCGGCTTAATTCTAAAGTTGTCAAACTTGTGATTGATGAAGACCAAAAAATTGTCGGCGTAGTCGTCCATGGAAAACATTCTGGCCACTATATGATTGCTGCTAAATCAGTTGTTCTAGCAACCGGTGGATATGGTTTTAATAAGGAAATGGTCGCATTTTATCGTCCAACGTTTAAAGGGATGACTAGTTCTAATAACATTACTTCCACTGGTGATGGTATTGAGCTTGCCAAAGCAATCGGAGCGAGTATGACCGATATTGATTGGGTACAAGCTCATCCAACTGTGGGAAAAGATAGCCGCATTTTAATCTCCGAAACTGTTCGAGGGGTAGGTGCAATTATGGTTAATAAAGATGGTAATCGTTTTGTTAGTGAATTAACGACTCGCGATAAAGCATCCGATGCCATTCTTAAACAGCCTGAACAATATGCTTGGTTAGTCTTTGATAATGAGCTTTATAAAAAAGCTAAAATGGTTCAGGGATATGACCATTTAGATATGCTTGAAAAAGCAAATACAGTTTCTGAACTTGCTAAAATTACAGGCATGAAAGAAAGCTCATTAGAAAAAACGGTTTCAAACTACAATCGTTATTTTAAACAAGGTAAAGATGAAGAGTTTGCTCGCGAACAAATGCCATTGCCACTAGAAAAGGCGCCTTTTTATGCCGTAAAAGTGGCTCCTGGTATCCACCATACTATGGGTGGTGTCGCCATTGATACCAAAGCTGAAGTGCTCGATATTCAAAGTAAACCATTAGTCGGCTTGTTTGCTGCTGGCGAAGTCACAGGTGGTGTACATGGGTATAATCGCTTAGGTGGCAATGCCGTTGCAGACACTGTGATTTTTGGAAAAATTGCAGGCACTAATGCGGCAAAACATGCGTTAGAAACTAAGTAACTCAAGCTCAGATGTACTAGTTCAGAGAGGCGTGGGAATCGCCTCTCGTCACATCTCATCGCAAGCTTTATTCATCATGATTATTGGCAATCAATTTATTGCCTGACTTCAAAAGCTCCCCAGCTATTTTTGAGAGGTTAATTTAACCTCTCTTTTTTTACTTGCTGGTATCAATTGGCTCGAAGGATTTGACTAAATCATCCATCGCTTTCATCTGCTTCAGATAATTTTCTAACTGGTGCAAAGGTAACGCACATGGACCATCACACTTAGCGTTATCTGGATCTGGGTGAGCTTCGATAAACAGACCTGCTAAGCCTAATGCCATGCCACTACGGGCTAATTCAGTCGCCTGAGCACGACGGCCTCCCGCTGAATCAGCACGGCCACCTGGGCGTTGCAATGCGTGGGTGGCATCGAAAATCACCGGATAACCCGATTGCTTCATCTCGTCCATACCCAGCATATCTACTACTAGGTTGTTGTAACCGAAGCATGAACCACGTTCACACAGGATAATTTCATCATTACCCGCTTCATTAAACTTAGTGATGATATGGCGCATTTCGTGGGGGGCTAAAAACTGCGGCTTTTTCACGTTGATGATAGCGCCCGTTTTCGCCATCGCGACAACAAGGTCTGTTTGGCGCGCTAAGAAAGCTGGTAATTGAATAATATCAACCACTTCAGCTACAGGCGCACATTGGTAAGGCTCATGCACATCGGTAATGAGTGGCAGATTGAAGGTCTTTTTGATTTCTTCAAAAATCTTTAAGCCTTCTTCCATGCCTGGACCACGGTAAGAGTTGACAGAAGAGCGATTAGCCTTATCGAACGATGCCTTGAAAACATAGGGGATCCCTAGTTTTTGAGTCACTTCGGCATAGGTTTCAGCAATCGACATCGCGAGATCGCGAGACTCAAGCACATTCATGCCACCGAATAGCACAAAAGGTTTATCATTTGCAATTTCGATTGAACCTAACTTTATGATTTTATTACTCATCGCAACATCTCTCTCAAATACTAGACTCTGTCCAGCGGAAAACTGAATATTGGCACTAGAGCGACTATACCGCAACTAGCTGTAAAATTTGGCCACAAATCCAAGCCATATACGTTCCTAACACATAACCAAATACGGCCAACAGCACCCCGACGGGAGCTAATGCAGGGTGAAACGCAGCAGCCACAACGGGCGCTGATGCCGCGCCGCCCACGTTAGCCTGACTACCTACCGCCATATAAAATAATGGCGCTTTAATTAGCTTAGCAATCAATAACATAAAGCTAGCGTGTACAATCATCCAAATAATACCCACTAAAAAATATAATGGTGTATCAAGGACTTTGCTTACATCCATATGCAAACCAATGGTCGCCACTAGAATATACAGGAAAGCCGATGCAACCTTAGATGCCCCCGCTGCCTCCAAATGGCGCAAAGGACTAAAAGACATCGCTAAACCTATGGTGGTCACAATCACCACTAACCAGAAGAACTTCGAGGTAAAACTGTAGTCCTCGGTCCAAGGATAATTGGCCTCAAAATACGGGCCGAGGAAATCGGCAGCAATATGGGCTACGCCCGTAATACCAAAACCAACTGCCACGATTAGCATAAGATCACGTAGACTTGGAATGCGCGCATTTTCAGCGTGATACTGTTCAACTTTGTTCTTTAAAGTTTCAATCGCCGTCGTATCCGCACCGGTTTTAGCATCGATTTCCTTGGCCTTTGACGCCATAAACAACAATACCGCCATCCAAATATTGGCCACAATTACATCAACTGTCACCATCACGGAGAAGATATTGCCACCGACTTCATAAATTTCTTTCATCGCCGCTTGGTTAGCACCGCCGCCAATCCAGCTACCCGCAAGGGTCGTCATACCGCGCCACACCGCATCAGGGCCATCAACACCAATCAGCGATGGCTCGATCAATGACACCAGGAGTAAAGCAATCGGGCCGCCGATGACAATACCGATGGTTCCCGTTAAAAACATGATCACAGCCTTGGGCCCAAGTCCTAAGATGGCTTTTAAATCCACACTTAAAATCAACAACACCAAACAGGCGGGTAATAAATAGCGAGAAGCTACAGGATAAAGCTGTGATGTATGGCCATCAATCACCCCAAAGGTGTTTAGCAATGAAGGCAAGAAATAGCAGAGTAATAACGCTGGGATGAAACGGTAAAACTTTTGCCAAAATGGATGACTGCTCGTACTGGTATAAAACACAAATCCCAGAATCGTCGCTAAAATCCCCAGCGCTACCGCGTCATTGGTAACTAATGCCGTACTTGCCATGTGTGTTCTCCCTGTTTGGTACAGTTGTTATTGTATTTATGCTAAAAACTGCCGTTTGCAGTTAGTAGGCAAACTTCCCATTCGCCCGGTTTGTTATTGTTTTAGAAAAACAAGAAGAGCCTGTAAGGCTCTCCTTTAAGATTTAATGATAGATTTCAGCGTGTTCACTGAGTTCTTTGAGCTGCATCTTAACGATTTCGATAACAGGATCGTGTGGGCTGTTATCGACAAAATGTTGTAGATCGGCCGCAGCAACATTAATGCATCCAAGTTGCTGCGCAATAAAAGCGCGCTCGCGGTTCAAATGCACATCATCGGGATGCCACTGAAGCAACAAGTTACAACACTCCATCGCCGCCTCAAATTGATGGGAAACGATACAACCCGCCTTAAGCTCATGCAGCATGCGCGAAATCAGCTTCTTTACCGACGCCGCCTTTAAGTAACTTGGCTTAAGTTCAGCCGCATTACCCAACTCACCGCGCACTAACACATGCAGCTGGTGTTTCGTCAGCTCTTTGCCCGTCAGCGGATCGTGATAACGAACAACGCCACCAACGTTACTGCGAAGCACGGTATTACCCGGTAATAGCAGGGCCTCGAGCTCTAAATCGAGCTGCTTGGCCAGTAGCATCAATACCGTTGCCAGCGTGGTGCTATTACCCTGTTTAGTGATAAGACAAGTGCCCAAGTCCGCCGCTTCGGTGCTGAAGTAGTTGTCGCGAACACAGAACCCTAAATCCTGATAAAACCAACGAAACAAAGCCTTTAAGCGTTGCTGTTGATCTACCAGATAATGACTTAATACGGCTCCAGCCAATTCAAACCAAGCCCATTTCGCCGCTTCGAGGTTTGAAAAGCCAAGGTGAGCACCTACATCCAATGCCGACTCGGGCAAAGAAATGCCATCTTGCAGAGTGTATTTACCCATTAACCCAATAATACCGCTTGTTTAAAATGCGCCAATTTAGCCGCGTAGACCAACCAACCTATAGCGCCGAGAAAGGCGAATACTTTGAAAAGTTTGTTTCTGTTGGCTTTTATTGCAATTACACCCAAGGCAATATAAGCAACGACAGCGCCAATCTTTTCGGTCAACCAAGGATCCACAAAGGGATATTGCTTGATCATAAAGCACAAAGTTAAACCAGAAAGTAGCAAGAAAGTGTCAATCACATGGGGAGCGACTTTAAAGACCTTCTTGCCCATCAGTGCTGACTGACGTAAATGCAACACAAAACGAACGACAAAAAACAGCACACTCACGGCAATTAAGGTTAAGTGCAGGTGCTTAACAGCAGGATAAAGACTGTAAAAAGTTTCCATTGTGATACTTATGGCCAGTGACAAAGGCGCTAGTTTACCCTAATCATAACGCCAGACCAATGCCTAACACTCGAGATTCACAGACGGGCCCCGTCGCGCACTTTGCAGGAAACCATGATGAATTTAATGATAATTGACGATGAGTCCACCGAGTTTGCCGACACGGTAAAGCAAAAAATCGTCGAATTTAATCAGCAGCACTGGCAAACGCTGCAACGCCAAAACCTAGGCTTAAAGTTGCAGGATGAGCAAGGCACCTTACTTGCGGGCTTAAGCGGCAAGACCTTCGGCAATTGGTTCTTAATCGACTATCTGTGGGTGGATGAAGCATTACGCCAGCAAAACATCGGCTCACGCTTATTACTCGAGGCTGAAAGCAAAGCCAAACAACGCGGCTGCCAATTTGTTCTGCTCGATACCTTAGATTTTCAAGCAAAACCTTTCTATGAGCGCCACGGATATCGTGTGCAGTGGGTACAGCAAGCCTATCCCGAAACCGGCAGTAAATTCTTTATGGTCAAGGTGCTGTAGCTTCTTAAAGATAAAATGTGATTTTAAGATGTCTTGTCATGATCTTATAAAGACTAATAATCTCAACAGATACATAAACAACAACGCCATTGACGGGTAATCAATGGCGTTTTTTGGCACTCAGCTAGATTGGAGCAAATATTAAATTCCAATCAATCCCATCCACTTACCCATAGTGCATCTATCGTTGCTGCCAAAATCCCGCACGGTAGCGACATTTTGGTAACCTAGCTCTGTGAGTTTTGCCCTGAGTTTTACTGCTTGTTCAAAACCATGCTCAAGCAATATATAACCATTCGGCTTTAAATAATCTCGAGCAGTTTTTGCAATGTAGTAAAGATCAGCAAACCCTTCATCGGCGGCGGTGAGCGCACTTTGTGGCTCAAAACGCACATCACCTTGATGTAAATGCTCGTCAGCCTCATCGATATAGGGCGGATTAGAAACAATTAAATCAAAGTCACGGGAAGTGATAGCGCTAAACCAATCGCTTTGTAGTATCTCAACCTGTTCAAGTTTCAGATTAGTGCGATTCGCCTTTGCCAGCACGACCGCATCTTCCACTTTATCCACCGCGGTAATTTGCCACTCGGCGCGTTCAGAAGCCAAAGCCAGTGCAATCGCGCCGGTTCCCGTTCCCAGATCGAGCACTTTTGCATGACTTTCAAGGGGTAGGTTGAGGGCGGATTCGACGAGGATCTCAGTATCAGGACGAGGGATCAAGGTCGTATCATTCACAATAAAGGGCAGTGACCAAAACTCACGCTCGCCAACAATGTGAGCCACAGGTACGCCTTGCTGACGCCGTTGCACCATTTGCTGGAAGCGTTTCCACTGTTCTACGCTCAAGGCTTTTTCAGGCCAAGTGTACAGATAAGCACGATTCTTATTGAGGCAATACAATAATAAAACCTCTGCATCCAAATGGGCGGATTCAGAGGTTGAAGCTAGCTGTACATAGGCCCATTGCAGAGCCTCGGCGATACAGGATTGATCAGCCAAAATTACCCCTGCTCATCAGCGAGTGCGGCTAATAAATCTGCCTGATGTTCTTGCATCAGCGGTCCTAAAATCGCATCCAAGTCACCCTCCATCACTTCGTTTAAGCGATATAGGGTTAAGTTAATACGATGTTCACTCACGCGGCCCTGCGGGAAGTTATAGGTACGAATCCGCTCAGAACGGTCACCACTGGCGACCAGACTACGGCGAGTAGACTCTTCAGCGCTGCGGCGTTTTTCATCTTCTACGGCTTGGATACGCGCCGCTAACACGCTCATTGCTTGTGCGCGGTTTTTATGTTGCGAGCGTTGATCCTGACATTCCACCACAATCCCAGTTGGAATATGGGTAATACGAATGGCAGAATCGGTTTTGTTAACGTGCTGACCACCGGCGCCCGATGAGCGGAAAGTATCGACCTTAAGATCGGCAGGATTAATGGAAATCGCTTCTGCTTCAGGCACTTCGTGCATCACCACCACAGTTACGGCAGAGGTGTGAACCCGGCCTTGTGACTCGGTTTCAGGTACACGTTGAACGCGGTGACCACCGGATTCAAATTTAAGTTTACCGTAGGCGCCTTCACCACTGACTTTAACGATGATTTCTTTAAAACCGCCATGCTCACCTTCGTTCGAGCTCATAATCTCGAGCTGCCAACGGTTGGCTTCAGCATAACGGCTATACATACGGAATAAGTCGCCCGCGAAGATCGCCGCTTCGTCGCCACCCGCACCGGCACGAATTTCGATAAAGGCGTTAGTGTCGTCGTTAGGATCTTTTGGTAGTAACAGAATTTGCAGTTCGGCTTCTAGACGTTCAAGTTCAGCTTTAGCAGCCTTGATTTCTTCCTGCGCCATTTCGCGCATTTCAGCGTCATCTTCTTCCAGCATTTCCTTAGCAGACTCGAGATCCGCCTGTGCCTGCTGGTAGGCTTTAAAGCCTGCAACCACTTCTTCTAACTGAGAATATTCTTTAGATAACGCACGAAAACGATCCTGATCGGCAATAACAGACGCATCACCAAGCAAAGCTAAGACTTCTTCGTTGCGCTCGAGCAAGCCTTCCAGCTTGCGGATAACGGATTCCTTCATTTAACTCGCTAACCTTAGTTTTTATCTAATCCGAGCGCTGTTCTTAACTGACCTAATGTATTCAAATCCCCCTGACGGCTCGCCACCGTGAGGGCTTGGGTGGGTGCGTGAATGAGTCTATTGGTCAGGCGATTGGCTAGTTCAATCAATACCTGCTCAGTGTCGCCCCCCTGCTCTAATTTATTCAGGGCGCGTTCCACTAACTCATCCTTTATCGCCATGCTCTGGCTGCGATACTCGCGAATACTATCGACCGACTCTAAAGAACGCACCCACTCCATAAAGAGGTGAGATTGTTCTTCAGTAATTAATTCAGCTTGCTCGGCGGCCTCCTTACGGGAAGCCTTATTCTGTTCAATAATGCTATGCAGGTCGTCCACTGTATACAGAAACGCATCGTCCAAATCGGCGACTTCCGGCTCAATATCCCGGGGAACTGCTATATCAACCAATAACATAGGTTGATGGCGACGCTGCTTTAGCGCTTTTTCTACCATGCCTTTACCAAGGATTGGTAGCGGGCTGGCGGTAGAGGATATCACGATATCGGCTTTAGGGAGAAAATCTGGTATCTGTGCCAGCGTAATTGCCGTGGCATTGAACTCTTCACACATGCTTTGAGCGCGCTCTAAAGTACGGTTTGCCACTACCATAGAGGCAACACCGTTATCTTTAAGATGCTTAGCTACTAGCTCTATCGTTTCACCCGCACCGATTAACAGTACCTTAGTGGTCGACAGCGAAGAGAAGATATGTTTTGCCATGCTCACGGCCGCAAAAGCGACCGATACAGCAGCGGCACCGATTTCGGTTTCGGTACGCACTTTTTTAGCAACAGAGAAAGTATTTTGGAACAAGCGGTCAATAGTTAAGGCGACAGTGCCGGCTTCTTTGGCTTTGACAAAGGCTTGTTTAACTTGACCAAGAATCTGCGGCTCACCCAGGATCAGCGAGTCAAGACCCGAGGCAACGCGCATCAAATGCCTCACCGCCTCTTGTCCGTGATAATTGTAGAGGCAGGGCGCGACATCTTTATGCTCTAGGCCATGAAATTCTTCAAGCCATTCAATGATATCGGCCTCATCGCCATTGTTACAATACAACTCAGTGCGATTGCAGGTCGAGACGATAACGGCTTCACCGGAGCGCGTACGACTGGCCAGACTCTTCATGGCATCATGAATTGTGTCTGGAGAGAAGGCGACTTTCTCACGCAGGTCTACCGTGGCTGTTTTATGGTTAATACCGATTGCTACAAGGCTCATCTGACTCTTTTCTAGATTCTTGGCGTCTATCTTAATAAGGGCATTCTACTGAATTGGCCCAACTAAAAACAGAATACGCTTAACAAAACCGAATAAAGGTCTAACTTCTTACCTAAATTTTCTATCAATGATAGACAATTACCGATTAGCACGACTGAAGTTATCCCAAGTGACTGCCAATGGAAATTTTACAAATGGCATTGGTATTCTTTCCAAGCCCTCGTATCATAAGGACTTTGGTATATCAGTTATAGATGAATAATTTGAAGCGCTTCACAAAATCCATTTTCTCTTGTATCGCCTTGAGCGGACTATTGTTTTTAGGCGGCTGTGAAACACTGCCGCCTATGACCGATCTCAGCCCTATTACGGTCGATAATGCAGCCCAAGCTAAAGCGTGGGAGCTACAGGGTAAACTCGCTATCCGCACACCTGAAGATAAGCTCAGTGCCAATCTCTATTGGCGCCACAGCGAGGAGCGCGACGAGCTCACGCTCACGACGATGTTAGGTACTACAGTATTGACTTTGGAGGCGACGCCTCACTCGGCTCACCTACATATTGATGGCAAAGATTTTCGTGATAATAACGCCCAAGCCTTGCTTGAGCGCGTTAGTGGCTGGTCCATCCCGATTAATGATTTGCCCCTGTGGATCACAGGACAAACTGGCAGTTTAGATCGTGTTATCGCCGTTGATAGTACAGGTCAAACTAAGCAACTGCAAAATGTGCAAACGCCACCGCCTTGGTTAGTCACATTTTTAAGCTGGCAATCCCAAAGTGGCGCTAAGGTGCCTTACCAATTAACGCTCGAACGCGGTGATTTACAGCTCAAGCTTCAGCTCAATCAATGGCAAGCCTTAGGTAAACCCTCAATACTGCTCGGAGAAAAACCTTAGCATGTCCCAAGAGATTTCACGAAATTGGCCAGCTCCCGCCAAACTCAATCTGTTTTTGCATATCAACGGACGCCGCAGTGACGGTTACCATGAGTTGCAAACCCTGTTTCAATTTGTTGACTGTTGCGATCAACTCGACTTTCGAGTCACTGACACACCTGAACTGATTTTGCACTCGGACATGTCAAACGTTGTCGCGGATAGCGATAACTTAATTCTGCGAGCCGCAAAATCACTGCAACAATCTACAGGTTATCGTGGCGGTGCTGAAATCTGGCTCGATAAACGTCTGCCCATGGGCGGCGGTTTAGGCGGTGGCTCCTCGGATGCAGCCACCACACTTGTCGCCTTGAATCAGTTATGGAATACCCAATTGTCTCATGATGAATTAGCGGCAATTGGATTAAAACTCGGTGCCGATATCCCTGTTTTTATTCATGGTTTCGCTGCATTTGCCGAGGGAGTTGGAGAGTGTTTACAGACGGTTAATCCCGCTGAATTATGGTATTTAATCATTGCCCCTGACGCCCATGTTTCCACCGCAGCGGTATTCCAAGATCCGCAGCTGCCGCGTAATACGCCTAAGCTTGGCATTGACACTTTACTGAGCCAATCTTGGAGAAATGATTGCCAAGAACTGGTCGTATCTAAATACCCTCAAGTTGCCAAGGCCTTAGGCTGGCTGCTAGAATATGCGCCGTCGAGAATGACCGGAACGGGCGCATGCGTGTTTGGGGAGTTTTCGTCGCAGCAGCAAGCTCTCGCAGCCTTGGCGAAATTACCGTCTGATATGCAAGGATTTGTTGCAAAAGGGATGAATATTTCGCCGCTCATAGTGCGACTCAATCGTCCATAAACTACTTTCTTCTAGAGCAACTTTTTTCACGATCGCCCACGGGTCCGCTCCCGTCCCCGCATCGTCGTTGCTCTAGCCACTAAAATATAAAGCAAACGCCTGAGGTTCATACAGTGCCCGACATCAAGCTCTTTGCTGGGAATGCCACCCCCAGTCTCGCTAAGAAGATAGCCGATCGTCTATTTTGTAAACTCGGAGACGCAGTGGTTGGTCGTTTCAGCGATGGTGAAATCAGTGTCCAAATCAACGAAAATGTACGTGGTGCCGATGTGTTTATCATCCAATCCACCTGCGCGCCGACTAACGATAACCTCATGGAACTGATCGTGATGGTTGATGCGCTACGCCGTGCATCTGCTGGTCGTATCACTGCTGTTATTCCTTACTTTGGTTATGCTCGTCAAGACCGTCGCGTCCGCAGCGCACGTGTACCTATTACGGCAAAAGTGGTTGCTGACTTCCTGTCTAGCGTCGGTGTTGACCGCGTTTTAACCTGTGATTTACACGCTGAGCAGATCCAAGGCTTCTTCGACGTTCCTGTTGATAACGTATTTGGTAGCCCAGTGCTATTAGAAGACATGGTTGCGAAGAAGTTAGATAACCCTGTGGTTGTCTCTCCTGACATCGGTGGCGTGGTTCGTGCTCGCGCAGTGGCAAAACTGTTAGACGATTCTGATTTGGCCATTATCGATAAACGTCGTCCACAGGCAAACGTTGCACAAGTGATGCACATTATTGGCGATGTTCAAGGCCGTGACTGCATTATCGTTGACGATATGATCGACACAGGCGGCACTCTGTGTAAAGCGGCTGAAGCCTTGAAAGAACATGGTGCAAACCGCGTATTTGCTTACGCAACTCACCCAGTGTTCTCTGGCAAAGCGGCTGAAAATATCACCAACTCAGTGATCGATGAAGTGATCGTCACAGATACCGTACCTTTAAGCCCTGAAATGCTGAAAGTGGCGAAAGTGACTCAACTGACGATGTCGGCGGTATTGGCGGAAGCCATTCGCCGTGTAAGCAACGAAGAGTCTATCTCTGCAATGTTCAGCCACTAATCTTACGGCACTTGTATAAAAAAACGCACCTCAAGGTGCGTTTTTTGTTTGCGCGTTTTAGCTTTGGTCTTAGTTTACATTTTAGGATTGAATCGACTTCTGCCTTATCCATCCACAAACCGCGCCTCAAAATGCTATAGAAACGCCCCCCAAGGTGCGTCTCAAGCATAATCGTTTAGATCTTAAAATGGCTCACAGCACTCACCAAATACTCGGCTCGGGTTCTTAACTCGTCCGATGCCGAAGCATTAGCATCGGCGGCATGGGAAGATTGCTCCGCGATATCGCGGATAACCACAACATTCTTATTCACTTCAGCAGCCACCATACTTTGCTCTTCAATTGCAGCAGCAATCTGCGTACTCATATCCATAATGTTTCGAACGTCATTATTGATAAGCTTTAGTAATTCCCCCGCTGCTGCGGCCTGCTCAGCACTCTCTGCACCTTGTTTTTGGCTCGCATCCATTAATTGCACAATAGAACGGGTTCGGCTTTGCAAGGTTTGAATAATATTAGCAATCTCCTGTGTCGATGTCTGAGTTCGCATCGCTAGACTACGCACCTCATCAGCCACAACAGCAAATCCACGCCCCTGCTCTCCAGCACGCGCCGCTTCAATCGCAGCATTCAATGCGAGTAAGTTGGTTTGCTCAGCAATGCCGCGGATCACATCAAGCACACTGCCAATGGTTTCGCTATCGCGCTCAAGCTCGTCCACTACTGAAGCACTCGTATTAATTTGCTCAGATAACTGTCTAATTTTAAGAATCGTCTGCTCTACCTCAGTTTGCCCCAACTGAGCGTTATCATGGGTTTTACTCGCTTTGAGTGCCGCAAGCTCGGTCGTTTTAGCGATTTCATCAATGGTGGCGCCCATTTCGGTAATCGCGGTAGCCACCATATCGGTTTCGTTAAGTTGCTGCGCAACACCTTCAGAAGCAAGCATGGCATTCTCTGAGACACTCTTACTTGAGGTGTTAATAGTAGAGACAGAGTCAATAACCTGCTCGATAAGCTGCTGGAAACTGCCCACCATGCTATTGAAATGCTGTGCAATTTCGCCTAACTCATCTTGCGTTGATGCATCGCATCTTAGGGTTAAGTTTTTACTCACTTCGATGCGTGAAATAACCTGTGTAATGCGCGCAACGGGATTAATAATGCTACGGATTATTAAGTAAGTAATTATGCCGAGGATTAATGCAATCATCAGAAAGACAGCGATTCCAATATTCCTGCTGCTCTTTTCTGTATCTTCGATAGATTTAAGAGCAAGTTTATGCAGCTCATCGGCGCTAGATTCTGTTAATTTATTCGCGGCGATTAACTGTGCCATCGTGCCCTGTTTTTCATCTAAACCCAGTTGCTGCTCTTTACTAACGAGGCTTTTAAAGTCTTTTTGATATTGTTCGATCAATGCAACAATTTTATTTTGCGCATCAATATCTAAACTTGATGCCCTTAAGCTGCTATTAAACAAAGCAATATTGGCATCGAAGGTCTCGACATAGCTCATTTCGCGGCGCAACATAAAATCTTTTTCATTGCGTCTAAGCTGCAACATGGCAACTTGCAAAGAAAGTTGATCGTATTCCTTCAGCATGGATTCCACATTATGCACCGCAGTTCTTAAGGTGCCATAGAGACCTGTTTTGGGTGTTAAGCCAATTTCTTGTTGCAGTTGAACAACCTCATTAAAGGCCTGTTGATATTGATTTAAATTGCGGTCAAAACTTTCGAGGGAAGTAATAGGTACATCGTATTTTTTAAAGATTTTTTCAAGCTTAGGAATCATTTCATCAATTGAGGCATGAACTTGTTTATGTTTTTCAACATATTGAATATCTTTACGGCCAAAAAAGTCCTTTTCATTTTTACGCAGTAACAACACATCACGCTCAAGTTCGAGCACGTTTTGCGCCGCGTGGGAGAGTTCCGACTCAACTGAATTTGTATAAAGCTGCAATCCAAACATGGCTATCAAAGCCGTTACAGATACGGCAGCACTGAGTAACAATTTCGAGCGGATTAACATAAAAAGCCCCTAATAAATAACATCTCTTAAAAAGATAGTTGGGAGTCACGTCTTTTACAGTAAATATAGCCTTGACATAAAAAGTTCATCTTTCATTTATTGTTTAATCCGCTTCGGAACTTTCTCCATTTTTCGATTTACATTGACAGCCAAGTATAGTGGCAACTATGCAAGTATAATCTGTGATTTTACTTTCATAGAGTTATGATTCAGAATACCAACTGGTATAAAACCTGTAAGTTCATAAACTTAACTCTAAATTTTTGCCACTAATTTTACTATAAAACTCGAACAAGTGATGCTAAATGAACTGATAAAAAATTTATTTTTATCAGATACAAACCTTTTGTGCTTTTCAGAGCGTCCAATCTATAAACATTCACTCAGATGACAGGAAAAGGCTGTGACGGCAGGGAGACTCCCACTCAACAATGCAATGTCAGAATTTGACCTCATCACCTTGGCTAGCCAAGGTAATAGAGCCGCATTTAAGCAGCTGTATTTACACCATCATCCAAGGATATATGCCCTATCACTACGATTATCTGGCCAAGCCTCGCAGGCAGAAGAAATCACCCAAGAGTGCTTTATTTTGGTGTGGCAGAAATTGCCGCAATTTAGGGGAGAGAGTCAGTTCTCCACTTGGTTACACAGCATTTGCGTGAATCAGGCACTGAGCTTTATCCGTAAGCAAAAGTCGTTTTGGGCACGTTTTATCCCAATGGAGAGTGACGATGAACATTCAAGCGCCGATGAACATTATCAAGGGTTAGACAAGTTGATCCTAAAACTGCCAGAGCGGGCGCGTATCGTGTTTGTACTCTGCGCGATTGAAGGCTATCAACATGAAGAAATTGCACAATTACTTGGTATTGCCGTGGGAACCAGTAAGACCCAGTACCACAGAGCCAAGCAGTTACTACAGGAGATGCTGTAATGTCCTTATCTAATAATGCTCGCGAGGCCAAGCTCCAGCAATTGATTGATAATGCTCCCAAAACATTAACGCCCGAACGGGATCTTTGGCAAGGCATCGAAAAACGTATGGATAAGCCATTGGCCGCTCAAACGGCGAGTCGCCAAACGCCACGACTGCAAGGCACGCAATGGGCGATTGCCACAACTATAGTGCTGGCGGTGTTCTTCGGGTTCTACACTCAAGCTCCGGTAAAAACCTCGCTCTCAGAACAAATCGCCAGCCAAGCTGCGGATGATGAGCAAGTGCTGCAAGCTCTGCTAAGCCAAATAGCCCAGACACATCAAGCCCAGGTGACGAGCCTCGAACAGACCCCAACGGTAGTCGCTTGGCAAACGAGCCGCTTTAGCGCTCCGTTAGAGCAAGGCTTAGCGGAATTACGTCGTGCCGGCGAACAGATTTATCAAGCATTACAGGCTAATCCAACCGACAAACAACTTTGGCAACTCTGGCTTTGGGTGCAACAACGTGAACTCGATTTGCTACAACAAGGCCAAAAACTTCCGATTCAAAACTCAACACAAGGAAATAGCATATGAGCCATTTTACCCTCACGAAAACCAGTCTATTAGTGTCAACACTTTACCTTGGTCTTATGGGCAGCGTGTTCGCCGCTGAAAGTGTGGATAAACAGTTACCCATTAGCAGCGATACTCTGCTGCAAATAAAAATCCAACGGGGCGACGTGCAAATTCAAAGCTGGGATAAAAATGAAGTCAGCGTGACCGGCACTTTGGATGAGCTAAGCGAAGGTTTTGTCTTTGAGCAGAAAGGTAACAATCTGAATATCGAAGATAAAATGCCACGCCACTATAACGGCAGTGACAACAATGGCTCAAAGCTCACCATTAAAGTACCTAAAACCGTTAAGCTCAATGCCGATACGATTTCAGCTAATCTACAAATCAGCCAGACTCAAGGCGAGCTTGAACTCAATACCGTTAGTGGCAATATCAGCGCCGATAATTTGGGGGGTAATCCGACGCTACACACTGTCTCAGGCGATATCACCACCAAAGGATTAACAGGTAAAGTGATGTTAGATACAGTTTCTGGCGAGATTAAAGATTCTGAAAGCAAAGGCGAAATTAAATACCGCTTAGTCAGTGGCGATCTCAGCAGCCAAACCTTAGCCGACAAAGTCAACGTCGAGCAGGTTTCAGGCGAAATTAATGGCGACTTTAAAACCGTTAAAGAAGTTAATGTACGTACCGTTAGCGGCGACACCCAAGTGTCGCTAGCCAAAGCCTTTAATAAAGCCAATCTAGAGAGCGTTAGTGGCGATATTATTGTGACATTTGCTGATACACCCGATGCCAATTTCGAGCTCAATGGCGGCCCAGGCGGCAAAATCAAAAATGGCTTGAGCCAAGATGTGCCACAAAGACAAAAATACGTGCCGAATGAATCCTTAAGCTTCCAAACGGGCTCTGGTAGCGCCAGTGTGAAGATGGATACCATTAGCGGTAATCTGATCCTGAAAAAACAATAGTCTTATCAGAAAACGCGAATTAGCGATAAAAATAGCAATAAAAATGCCGCTCATCAGGAGCGGCATTTTTTTAGCCAAACGGTGTTAAATCGAGGCGATTTCTTCACTCGTCAGATAACGCCACTCGCCGAGGGCAAGTTCTGCGTCTAATTCAATTTTGCCAATGCTTTCACGGTGTAAGCCAACCACATGATTGCCTACGGCGGCAAACATCCGCTTCACTTGGTGATACTTGCCTTCGGTAATGGTTAAACGCACCCGCTGCGGCTCGATGATTTCAAGCACTGCGGGTTTTGTCAGGCCGTCTTCGTTTCTCAGCTCCACTCCAGCGGCAAAGACGCCAATCAGACTCTCATCCACAGGCTCGGCTAACGTCACTAAATAACGCTTGCCACAGTCTTTTTTCGGCGAGGTGATCCGATGCGACCATTGACCATCACTCGTGATCAACACTAGGCCAGTAGTATCGGCATCTAAACGACCAGCAATATGTAAGGTTTCGGGCTTTTCAATATCCAGCAGGCTCAATACCGAAGGGTAGACTTCATCTATGGTCGAGCAAATCGTATCCACAGGTTTATTGAGCATCAGGTAACGCTCACCGAGGAGGGAGATAGGCTCACCTTCGAGGCATACTTGCATCCCCTCAAGCACTTTAAAGCCTGAGTCTTTGACCACAACGCCGTCACAGGTAATCTCACCACGGTGTAAGGCTTTTTTAGCTAGGGAACGTGTAAGTGAGGTACTTTCACAGATAAATTTGTCTAAACGCACTTGATAACTCAACTTCAATAAATGAAAACTGACGTATTATGAGCCCAATCAATAAAAGGACAAAGCCTAAACTAAAACGACATCAGTGCGTCGGCGTAAATAAAATAAGTACCTACTAACTCGGTAATGCTTGCATACGGTATGTTTGCTGCTTTTTAGGTCAATTAAAGTTATGGTAATTTTTAGTTACAACTGCCAGATAATAAATCCATCTTTAAAAGTGTAATCACCTTGTTTCGATTCCCACTATAGCATTAACATACGTTACATTGCGCCTGAAGCAATCCCATTTAGAACCCAAATAGCCCCTGATATGGGCACAATAACAAACTCGAAGGAAACGACATGAGAAAAGTACTCATTGGGGGACTGTGTGCCTCACTTATCGCGGGCCTTACTGCCTGTAATGACAAACAAGCACAAGTTAGCGCGCCCGAAACCGCTAAAACCGCTACAGCTGCCGCTGTTACTAAAGCATTGGGTTCTGGTATCGAATTTGAAAACTTTGATAAATCAGTACGTCCACAGGACGATTTCTATAAATATGTTAACGGTACTTGGCTAAAAAAATCTGAAATTCCAGCCGATCGCACCAGCATTGGAGCCTTCTACGATCTGCGTGAAAAATCCCGTGACGATGTCAAAGCGATTATCGAAGAAGTCGCAGCTACGCCAAACCTAGCCGAAGGCACTGACGAGCAAAAAGTGGCCGATCTTTATCGTTCATTTATGGACACTGCCACATTAAACAAACTAGGTGTAACGCCACTCAAAGGCGAGTTTGATGCCATCAACGCCTTAAAAGATAAAAACGAACTGGTTAAATACTTCGCCCATAGCCAGATCATGGGCGCAGGTACACCAATGGCGTTCTACATCGATATCGATGCGAAAAACTCTAGCCGTTACGCGACTCACCTGTATCAATACGGCCTAAGCCTGCCAGAAAAAGACTACTACTTTAACGAGTCAGAGCGTTTCGTTAATATTCGTAAAGCTTACCTTGCTCATATCGAAAAAATGTTCACGCTAGCTGGCCTTGCCAATCCAAAAGCCAGTGCAGAATCTATCCTCGCACTTGAAACCGCCATTGCCGCTAAACATTGGGATGTGGTTGAAACCCGCGATAGCACTAAATCCTATAACCTTTATCAAGTTAAAGATCTGCCAAGCTTAGCGCCAGATATCGACTGGACCGGCTACTTAGCGGCATTAGGTGCTGACAAACAAACCGATATTATCGTTAACCAACCAAGCTATATCCAAGGCCTGAACGAAGTCCTCAAAACGACCGATCTAGCAACTTGGAAAACCTACATGCAATGGCAAGTGCTGACCCACGCGGCGAGCAACTTGAGCGAAGACTTCGACAACGAAAACTTTGCCTTCTTCTCTAAAATCCTTAACGGTCAAGAAGAACAAGAGCCACGTTGGAAGCGCGGTGTTGCCGCAGTTAACGGCGTATTAGGTGAAGTGGTTGGTAAAGTCTACGTGAAGCGTCACTTCGCACCTGAAGCTAAAGAGCGTATGCAAGCACTGGTTGAAAACCTACGCGGTGCCTACGGCGACAGCATCAAAGATCTGACTTGGATGAGCGATACGACTAAACAAGCTGCGGCCGAAAAATTAGCGAAATTCAACCCGAAAATTGGTTATCCAAACAAGTGGGAAGATTACAGCAAGCTGACCATCAAAGCCGATGATTTGATGGGTAACGCGGTTCGCGCAAGCGAAGTTGAGCACGCTAAGTCGCTAGCTAAGTTAGGTGCACCAATCGATAAAGACGAATGGCACATGACCCCACAAACGGTTAACGCCTACTACAACCCAACCATGAACGAAATCGTGTTCCCTGCCGCGATTCTGCAGCCACCATTCTTTAATATGGCAGCTGATGACGCCGTGAACTACGGTGGTATCGGTGCAGTAATTGGTCACGAAATGGGCCATGGTTTCGATGACCAAGGTGCTAAGTTCGATGGCGATGGTAATATGCGTGACTGGTGGACAGCGAAAGACTTAGAAGAATTCTCTGCCCGTGGTAAAGCCCTGATCGCACAATACGATGGTTACTATGTGTTTGACGATCTGCACGTGAACGGCAGCCTGACCTTAGGCGAAAACATTGGTGACTTATCAGGCGTGACTATTGCTTACCGCGCGTACAAAAAGTCACTCAATGGTAAAGAAGCCCCAGTTATCGATGGTCTGACTGGCGACCAACGTTTCTTCATCGGCTTCACCCAAATTTGGCGTGCAAAAGCCAAAGAAGAAGCCCTGCGTAACCGCGTAGCGACAGATCCACACTCACCAGCGGAATTCCGCGCACTGGGTGCACTGTCTAACATGCCAGAGTTTTACACCACCTATGATGTGAAACCAGGTGATGCAATGTATATCGCGCCAGAGAAACGCGTAAAAATTTGGTAATGCCAAATTAATTCAAGATTGTAGTTAACGCGACATAATCATGAAAGCGCAATGGCGCCGCTCACAATAGCGGTGCCATTTTTTTAGGTGCGAAAAATGTGAACCTAAGCCAAACATGAACAAGTCTTCATCATTGATTCAGCTTTAATTAAGCCACGTCAGCCTATGGTATCCCTGTGATGTGTATCACTCCCATAAGGAAGTAGGCCGTTATGAATAAGTTGTTTCGTACCTTTTTTATCTTTCTACTCTTATTATCGACCCGCACTGGTGTAGCCAATCCTCTAGATATCAATGACAGCAGAGCCGAACGTAGCAGCTATAGCGCAAGGCAAGCTCAAAGCCATGATCTGCAAGGGCTATATGCACTAAATACCCAAACCTTCGACACACCACGCCAATCTTTAAGCTGTTTAGATAAACTGTATTCAAATGCCCCTATTGCCCAAAATGAGCTAGGTAACTTATTGCAACGAGTCACTGCGGATACACAGGCGCAGGTGATTTTGCCCGACGTAAAAAGCTATCAACGCGCCGCCGAGAAAGTCGCCAGTAAATTTAAGGGGGATGCCAGCCAGATCACCGACCTTGCCCGCGCCAGCATTGTCAGTAACAGCATCTCTGAGCTGATGCAAAGCTATTACGCCTTAAGCGAGCAAGCTCAGGTCGTAAAACAGAAAAACCGTTTCGCCGAGCCTAAAGCCTCAGGTTATCGTGACCTTAACTTACTGGTGCGTTTGCCCGAAAGCGGCATGATTGCCGAGGTCCAATTGCACCTTAAGGATATTGCCGACATAAAAAGCGGCCCAGAACACAAAGTTTATGAACAGGTTCAGCAGATTGAAGCGAATGCGATAAAACAGCAACGTGCATTAAGTGAGTTTGAAACGGCACAAATCGCTAAGCTGCGCCAAGAGTCCCATAAGCTGTATCACAAAGCTTGGCTTAACTACAAACGCGTCGATGAAGGACTGCTGCTGACTAACTCAGTTGCTTAATCACCCGTTTGTTTAATCGCTTTACCGTTTAACGCTGTACCACTTCCACTGTTGCTCTGGCTATTTGTGAAAACAGATGCCAGCGCTTTTTTATGGCGTAACCCCAGACTCAACCCAAAGCGTCATCTCGCTAACAATCGATCTATGCCCACTATCGCTCACAGCCCTTCCCTCGCATCCAACCTTGTTTCCCTATATAATCCCGCGCCATAAGGCGACCCTTAAGGAAATTCCATGCACGACATAATTGAGCAACTCCAAGAACGCAGCGAAACCGTGCCTGTGCCACTCGAGTTACCCACATTCGAGCAGTTAGTGGAGGTTGAGGAACAGATTTTGATCCCGCTGCCACGGGAATTAAAGGAATACCTACTCCATGCCAGTGATGTGATTTATGGCGCGATTGAGCCTGTGACCGCAGCCGATCCCTATTCGCACACCTATTTACCCGAAGTCACCTGCTATGCTTGGTCAATCGGCTTGCCGAGGGACTTGATTGCCATCTGCCAATTGGGCGATGACTTTTACTGTATCGATCAGGATGGCCAAGTTCACTTCTGGCAAAATGGTGACTTTACCGATACCTATTGGGAATCCTTCTGGGAATGGGTAGAAGATATTTGGCTCAAAAACAAATACTGATTTTACCGAGATTTTATTTTTATCAACTTGAGAACCGCATTATGTCTAAAAATATTGGCTTGAACGCCATCGAAATGAGCTACTTACGCCAATCACTCAGCCTCAGTGCGGCTCAAGTAGGACAACTGACCAATCACAGCGAAGCCGATGTATTAGCGTGGGAAAATGCTGAAACACAGGCCCCTGAACTGGCACAGAAAAAGCTGTTAGATCTCGACGATATTATCGAGATGCAAGTGCTCAATACCACTGACGGCATCGAAGCCTTATTTAAGAAAGAGCCTAAACGTCACCTAGCCTTCGTGGTGTATCCAACCCAAGCCGTTTACACCCAATATAACCCTGAGTTTTTAAGCTCGCTGCCGTTAACTGAGCTGTACAACACCGCTGCATGGCGCATTAAAAAAGAATGCAAACTCGTGCTTGAAGTGGATGTTAGCTTAGTCAATCTCGATGTCGAAGCCTACAAGGCATTCCGTGAGCAAAATGGATTAAGTGAAAGCCGTGAAAGCCGTGCGAAATGGGCGGCGACTCAGCTATAAACGCTAAACGACTTAATCAAAAGGGCAGAAGAAAATCTTCTGCCCTTTTGTTTTTAATGCCTAAATCAGATTAAGCCTGCGCCGCAGCAGCGACAGCATCCATTTTGGCCAACGCCGATTTACGCGAAGGACGCGCTGCAATTCTATCGCGATACGCCGCCAATTTAGGCGGGATCTGCTGCTCAAATAAAGTGCCCCACATCAGTGTATGCGCCAGCAGAATATCGGCAACCGATAAGGTGTCACCGAGTAAAAAGTCACTATCGGGCAGCATAGCTTCAGCCAAGGCCGCCTTATCAAACTCCCACACAGCGCAAGGCATGATAGAAGGATGACGCTGCGCTTCCGGCAGCGCGAATTTATGCTTGCCTAGGGTCCATAGAGGCTGCTCAACCTCGGTAATAATAAAGCTCACCCATTGATGATAAAGGCCCGATGCCGCACTGCCCGCTTCAGGTAACAACTTGCCAAATTTCTCCGCCAGATACAGGCAAATAGCAGCAGACTCAGACAACACAAGATTATCATCGGTTAACACAGGCACTTTGCCACAGGGATTGAGCGCTAAGAAAGCGGCGCTACGGTGCTCGCCCTTATTCATATCCACAAACGAAAAGGCCCACTCGGCGCCTAACTCTTCTAGCACCCAAGATACTCGTAATGCACGGCTGCGGGGCATGCCATATAAGGTGATCATATTAACGTCCTTTTAGTGATGACTGATTAACGAGAACGAAGATACACTGTGTCGCGGCAGAGTAACATACAAAAACGGCGCCGAAGCGCCGTTTCCAATGACTCAGCCAATGACTCATTAGAAGTTCATTGTCAGTTTGGTGTAGATATAACGTCCCATTGGGTTGTGTACAGAGATCACATATCCATAGAGGTCGGTATCGCCATCACCAATCGCAAATGGTGGCTCTTCATCGAACACGTTGTTCACGCCTAATGTCAGCTTAAACATCTCGTTGAAACGGTAACTACCTGACATATCAACTAATAACTGTGCATCCACCATACGAGACTTGTTGGTTTCGAAGTCTAACACACCGTCAAAGTCGATATCTGGAGTATCTTCAAACTCACCGATATAACTCAGGTTTACGTTGGCGGCGAAGTTATCCATGGTCCAGTTCGTGGTGAGCAACCAACGATGTTGTGGGAACTTGTACTCGCCAGTGTAATCGAGACCGTCTTTTTCGAAGTTATGTAAGTAGCTGTACTCTAAGCCAAACTTCAAATCACCAAAGTTATCTAACTCAAGGCCATAGTGGGTTGACAGGTCAACACCCTGCACATCCTGCGAGCTTAAGTTGATAAAGCTTGAGTGAATAATGCTGATAGGACCTAAGGTTTGACCCGCTTGCGGTGCTAAACGCTCACACACAGTGCTGTTTTGATCGTTACAGTTTGCGGTGTAGATATCGCCCAATGGCTGCTTATCGATCTTGTTATCTTGAGTGATGCTGTAAACATCGAAACCGATATCAAACTTCTGGCTTGGCGCCCAGATAAGTCCAAGGTTCCATGTTTCTGACTCTTCGGCATCTAATTCAGAGTTACCTTGGAATTCAGTGTTATAGTCGAGCGCTTCACAATCCACACCATCGGCGGCGCAGCGATAAGTATCGATAAAGAAGCTACTTTCGCGAGATGGGCCTAAACCGATTTGTGCTAATGAAGGTGCACGGAAACCCGTTGACCAAGATCCACGGCTCGTCAGCTCATCGGTAATCCCCCATTGGAACGCCACTTTAGGGTTAGTGGTTGAACCAAAATCGCTGTAGTGATCATAACGACCAGCAAGTTGCAACTCAAAGTTATCTGTCACTGGAATTGAGAACTCCACATAACCCGCGTATTGGTCACGAGAGGCCGCCGCAGAAACCGCTTCGGTACCGAAAATCAGCCCACGTTGGAACTGTTCATCCGGCACGTCGCTCACGCTTTCTTCACGGTATTCTACACCCGCTGCCATCATAATATCGCGGTCCGCCAGCGTGAACGCTTGACCCGAAATGTTCGCCGCATATGAAGTCATGCTCGACAAACCTTGGCGGACAAGGCTAGTCGTGATGGCATCGATCACATCCTGCAAGTTCATCGTGCCACCAAAAGGATTGTAGCGGCCAGCATCGATCTCAGCTTGTAGATAATCGGTTCTGACCCAACCTTGGCTACGATCGCCGGTTTGCATCGATTCACTGCGACCGCGTTGTACCGAGGCTTCCCAATCCCAAGTTTTGATAGTGCCACGTAATCCAGCAACTAAACGCAGGGTATCAGACTCAATATCCCAACGGCGTGCGCCCGCATCCACAGTACGGAAACGACCGATTTCAATATCTTTGCCCCAAGGATTATTAGGGTGGGTACCCGGTACAGTTAAGGCCGCATCTTCATCCAGAGGTGTGGGCGCACCACCCGCAATAGAGGAGTTATGTTGCGCCGCTAACTCGAGGAAAGCAGTCAAATCGTCATTGAAATGGTAATCGAATTGACCAATAGCCCCGATACGTTCAGCTTCAGGGATCACTAGGTTGTAAGGGCCGTAGTCGAATAGACAACTGCCACTAGCTGTTGCGCGATCGGGCGGACAGGATGGGTCGATAGTCTTCACGCCATCAACATAAAAATAACCGGGGAAACCACGGGAAGAACGAAAATCCTCACCACCGTAAGGACTTTGATCCGCAGTGCCAAAACGGCCTAAATCGGTCGCTGACAGCGTTTCGTTTTTAAAGTAATCAAGGATAATAGATGCACTGCCCTTTTCGGATTTGGTTCCCCACACAACACTCGCCGTGGTTTCATCGTAACCCGTACCAGGGGTGTCGCCGTAACCTAAGTTAACCTCAATCCCTTCGATGTCTTTTTTCAAGACAATGTTGACTACGCCCGCAATCGCATCGGAACCGTAAATCGCCGACGCACCATCTTTCAGAATATCTATTCGCTCAATCGCTGAAACCGGAATGTTGTTAATGTCGACGAAGGAGTTAGTGATACCTTCAGCAAAAGCACTTGCCGCGACACGACGACCGTTGATCAATACCAGAGTGGCGTCAGGGCCTAAGCCACGTAAACTGATCGAGGCTCCGCCGTTTGCGGTCGAGTCTTGGCTGTTACCACGCGTAGAGAAAGCACCTGCACCGTTCGCAGGCATCCGCTCGAGTAACTGCTGCAGGTTGTCAAACCCCATGTTAGCAATATCTTCTTTGCCGATGGATTGAATGGGTGATGGTCCCTCGATATCGGTACGCTTAATACGAGAACCCGTCACTTCAATACGTTCAACTTTATCAGCACCATTTTCAGCTGCATAGCTAACATTCGGGGCAAACGCCATTGCGATCGCGATAGCACAAGCATTGGGTAGAATCTGAGGTCTTTTCATTTGCATTCCCTAACTTTAGTATTGTTGGAATTATTTTACTTTAATTCAACTTTTTATTAACAATATTCAAGGTAATGTGTTGTGAAACAAAGTCAATGGCCCACTGAAAAAAGTTAAACTTTTGTTACTAATAAAAACCATGTATTTTTCAGCACAAACATCTCAAGATAGTTAACAACTCACTGCATAAAATAGGGACGAAAATGCAAGAACAAACGATTCATGAAGCTGAATTTGAAGCCAACTTAGGCATGTATTGGTTACTCGCAGGGGCCGCTTACTTCACCCTAAGCATTGTAGGTATACCTTTGTTATTGCTTTGGTTTCCTCTTGGCTTATGGGGGACGCGTCGCTATATCAACAATATGAGCGCGCGTCTCACCAGCAAAAAACTTATTGTGCGTAGAGGCATATTAACCCGCACCGAAAATACCGTTCCCTTAGATAAAATCACCGATATCGCCTTAATCCAAGGTCCCATAATGCGCCTAATGGGATTACATAAACTCACAGTCGAAACTGCTGGACAATCGGGAACGGGTGCCTTAATTAGTCTAGTGGGCATAGTCGATGCCCCTAGTTTTAGAGCACAGATTTTGGAGCAGAAGGAGCGCTTGAGTGACAAGCATCCACAATCTGAAGCATTACCCGCTACAAACGATAATGCGCTACTCGGCCAGCTTGTCGAAATAACCGCCAGTTTAAAACGTATCGAAGGCTTACTCGCATCCAAACACGATGCTTAACAGTTAATTCGATCCAAATTTAGAATGTATGCATTAATATCAAACAGATATATTTTCACCGATAAGGAAGTACGCACCACGCCATGGACAACTCTGAAGTTAAACCACTCTCCATCAATTGGACTGCACAGCTCGCCCTTGGCATAAAAGCCATGGGACCGGGAGTGTTGATGGCCGCCGCCGCGATTGGGGCTTCACATTTAGTATCATCCACTCGCGCCGGCGCAGAATTTGGTTGGCAATTGGCTTGGGTCATTCTTGGCGTAAATTTGCTGAAATACCCCTTCTTTGCCGCAGGTGCGCGTTACACCGCCGCCACGGGCGAAAGTTTGCTGCATGGATATCTTAAGCAAGGTCGGGGTTATCTATGGCTATTCACAGGCCTCAATGTGATAGCCTCCATCGCCAGTACCGCGGGAGTTTGCATGTTAACTGCCGCCATGCTCACCCAGTTTATCCCCTTACCTATTGATGTGTTGGCGCTGTTGGTGCTAATAAGCTCACTGTTGTTATTGATTTTAGGTCACTATTCATTGTTGGACAGGCTAACTAAGATCATCATGTTTGCCCTGACACTCACCACATTAATCGCCGTCGCCTTGGCATTAGATCATATGAAACCGCTAGCAAGCCAGTTTATATCCCCCTCTCCTTGGCAGTGGGCCCATGTAGGATTTTTAGTCGCCATGATGGGCTGGATGCCTGCACCGATTGAAGTCAGCGCATGGAATTCATTGTGGTTGCTGGAAAAACAAAAGACTTCATCGGTAACACCATACCAAGCTCTGCTCGATTTTAACTTAGGCTATATCGTCACCGCCCTGCTGGCAGTGGTCTTTCTGGCCTTGGGCGCCCTGGTAATGCATGGCAGCGGCGAACATTTTTCTGAATCGGGTGCCCAATTTGCAAATCAGTTAATCAACTTATATAGCCAAGTCATGGGCGGTGAAAGCAGATATTTGATTGGCATAGTGGCGTTTTTATGTATTTTCAGCACCACTGTCACCGTCATCGATGGCTATAGCCGGACCCTAAACATGGGCTGGCAACTACTCTCCAAGTCAGTAGTGTCAGAAGTACAAGCGGATAAACGTCTGACAGGCATTATGCTCGGTGTCAGTGCGTTAGGATTGTTGTTAATCCTGTTTTTTAAGGGCGCACTGCTGCCATTACTGGAGTTTGTGATGATCTTGGCCTTTATGACCACTGTCGTCTTTGCATGGTTAAATTATCGCTTAATGACCAGCAGCCAACTCCCAGAAGCAGACCGCTACGGTACAAAGATGAAATGCCTCTCTTGGATAGGCTTAAGTTATTTACTTATTTTTGCCGTACTTTTTATTTACTGGTACTGGGTAAAGGCCTAGCAGGTGTTCAACACTAGCGTGATATTAATGATTAACACCACAAATACCGCTGAATCCTGCATCTTCAGGTTGTTTGGGTATATACTATCTGCTCTTAAACCAGACTGCGCAGCCGCGCCTAGAGATGACCATGATAAACAATGATATTTTGCGCCGTTTGCGCTTCGTATTCGATTTTAGCAACGCCAAAATGATTAAGATTTTTGCCAAAGTGGGTAGAGAAGTCTCCACCGAAGAGATGATTAACTTACTGCGCAAAGAAGAGGAAGAAGGTTATAAAGCCTGTAACGATACCACCCTATGTCAGTTTTTAGATGGTCTAATCATCGAAAAGCGTGGTCTACGTGAAGGTGCTGAAATTCCTAAACCAGTATCAAAATTAAACAATAACTTAATCTTCAAAAAATTACGTGTTGCCCTCGAAATGCGTGAGGAAGATATTGTGGCCACCCTAGCGCTCGCCGAAGTGCAAATGTCTAAATCTGAATTAAGTGCCCTGTTCCGCAACCCGGACCATAAAAACTTCAAAGCCTGTGGCGATCAGATCCTGCGCAACTTTATCCGTGGCTTATCGCTAAAATACCGCGGAGTCTAATGTTTCTTCCGCTAAAAATAACAAACGCAGCCTTGGCTGCGTTTTTGTTTTTATCTCGCCGTTAAACAAGCTTTCGCTTGGCAGATGTATTTACAATCAATTAACAGAACTCTGTTTTAAACAGTAAGAATTACCTGTGCTGCAAAAAAAGCCACAAATAGCGCACGACACAGGCAACAAAGATCACATTTCGTGATAACCTTACGTGACCTATAGCACGTCTCAAGCACGTACCGAACCACTTAAACAATAACTCAAAGGTTACCCATGGACGATAATAAACGCCCCCTCTATCTTCCGTTTGCAGGACCTGCCATTCTTGAAGCGCCATTGATTAACAAGGGCAGTGCATTTTCTGAAGAAGAGCGTATTTTCTTTAACCTCGAAGGCTTAGTACCCTATGCCATTGAAACTATTGAAGAACAAGCATCGCGCGCCTACGATCAGTTCAGAAGTTTCAATAACGATCTCGATAAGCACATTTATCTGCGCAACATTCAAGACACCAACGAAACCCTGTTTTATCGTTTAGTGCAAAATCATATCAGCGAAATGATGCCAATTATCTACACCCCAACGGTAGGTTTGGCCTGTGAGCGCTTCTCGAAAAACTATCGCCGTAACCGTGGTCTGTTCATCTCCTACCCAAACAAAGACAGAATTGACGACATCCTCAATAACTCGACTCGCCAAAAAGTAAAAATCATCGTTGTGACTGACGGTGAGCGCATCTTAGGCTTAGGCGACCAAGGTATTGGCGGCATGGGGATCCCGATTGGTAAATTGTCACTCTATACCAGCTGTGGTGGGATCAGTCCCGCATACACACTACCCATTACCTTAGACGTAGGTACCGATAATCCACAGTTGCTGGAAGATCCGATGTACATGGGTTGGCGCCATCCGCGTATTGGTGGCGAAGAGTATGCCGAGTTTATCGAAGCCTTTATGCAAGCCGTGCATGTGCGTTGGCCAGATACCCTAATCCAATTTGAAGATTTTGCCCAAAAGAATGCGATGCCAATCCTTGAGCGTTATAAGGATCGCTACTGCTGCTTTAACGATGACATTCAAGGCACCGCCGCTGTGACTGTGGGTTCATTACTCGCCGCCTGTAAAGCCGCGGGCACTGAACTTAACAAACAACGAGTTGCCTTCTTAGGTGCGGGTAGCGCGGGCTGCGGTATTGCCGAAGCCATAGTTGCGCAAATGGTGTCTGAAGGTATCAGCGACGAGCAAGCCCGCAGCCAAGTCTGCATGGTTGACCGTTGGGGCCTGCTGCTCGACAACATGCCGAACCTGTTGCCATTCCAACAAAAATTGGCTCAAAAATGTGCCGATATCAGCAACTGGAATAACTTCAGCGACAATATTTCACTGCTCGATGTGGTCAATAACGCTAAGCCAACGGTACTGATTGGCGTATCGGGCGCACCGGGTCTGTTTACCGAAGAAATTGTTCGTGCAATGCATAGCCACTGCGAACGTCCAATTATCTTCCCACTATCAAACCCCACCAGCCGTGTTGAAGCGACGCCAAAAGACATTCTGCACTGGACGTCTGGCCAAGCCTTAGTGGCAACGGGTAGCCCGTTCGAACCTGTGGTTGTTGATGGCGAGACCTATGAAATCGCGCAATGTAACAACAGCTTTATCTTCCCAGGCATTGGTTTAGGTGTACTCGCCTCGGGTGCCCGCCATGTCTCCGATGCGATGTTAATGGCATCGAGCCGCGCGCTCGCCGAATGCTCACCGTTAGCCATTAATGGCTCAGGGCCACTACTGCCAAAACTGGAAGATATTCACTCAGTGAGTAAGCATATTGCGTTCGCCGTCGGTAAAGTGGCGATTGAGCAAGGGTTATCCTTACCTGCGAGTGATGAGCTGCTTATGCAATCTATCGAAGATAATTTCTGGAAGCCAGAGTACCGCCGTTATAAGCGTACTTCGTTCTAATTTCAGACATTATTCCAATAAAAAGCCCGTCAATCGACGGGCTTTTTATTGGGTAAAACTCACAGCTTAAGGCGCCATCACCTGTTTAAAGCTATTGAGCATAGAACGATCGGTGCGGGCCTTTTTCAACTTACGCAGGCTTTCTTTGAGCGACTCATCGGCCAAACGGGTAAATATCCCGTTGTATTCCTTCTCGTTAATCGCTTCATCCGTATCCGCCTGCTCAGAAATCTCCTGTGCAACACGGCTGAGTTGCAACCAAGCATTAGCGATATAAAAACCATGGAATTCAGCCTGTGGCATTAAATTACGCGCACTGGCGGGTAACGCATCCCACGCTTGGCTAAATTTAGTTTCTCTGTCTTCTAACAGCTCGGCACATAAACCTTGATAGGCCGCTAATAGGCTCTCGGGCAATTTCGCCATAGGTAACACTTTATTGGCAACATTGTAAGAAATCCGCTCGGCGGTTTCACGATACTCAACTGATACTTCAGCCATAATGACTCTCTTTTATAAACAACTTAAAATTGACCGCTAATATATAAACCATAAACCCCATTATGGGCTAACGGTGTCACTGTGATCCCTTTATAGGGCTCAGTAAAATACCAACCCGCCAGTGCACCAATCGCAGCGCCGGCGAGGACATCTTCTAAATAGTGCTTATCGCTCTCGACTCGGGTATAACCCACATAAGTCGCAGCAAGATACGCCGGCAGACCATATTGCCAGCCATAACGCTGCTGAATAAACGTGGCTGCCATAAAACTATCCGAGGTGTGCCCGGATGGGAAAGAATCATCACCACTGCCATCGGGTCTATCCTTATTGACACCCAGCTTAAGCCCTTCGACTATGACTCGGCTCGAGACTGCTGCTTTAAGTAATTGCCACGAACCTTCATTCCCCTCTTCATAGAATAGGGTCGCGCCCAAAGCCGTCGCCGGCAGGAGTAAATGAACCACATCGCCCGAGGTCTCGATATCATCCGAGTTTGCCCAACTCGCTCCCGTGAACAGTAACAGTGCGACACAGAGTAATTTTTTCAAGGGTTTTCCTTATTGGGTGAGATCCAAGGCGACGTTTATACCTTGATAGCGGAATGAATGCAAAAATTGCCAATACACAATGTAAACAATTAGTGAAAAACTTATGTTAGGATAATAGTTAGCTATCTGTTTCAAAGTGAACAGGAAATCTATCTCTTGCGATATTGCCGACGATTCTTTGCCATAGCACTACTCCTCTTCACCGGGCAAGCATACCTAGCTTTAGCTGAAGAGCCGCCACAGGTCGAACAAATATTCAAATTATTTGATAGCGGCGAGACAATGTCCCGTGAAGCCATCGAGAAAAATATTGCTTTACTAGAGCAGTACATCTCAAGTGATGATATAGAACGTATTGAAAAACTTAACCAAATCAAGTGCTGGAGCCAACCTTCAGATGATGAAGGCCAAATAACTAACGCGCTTAATTATGCCGAGCAAATGCTCTCACATATTCCATCTACCGCTTCGGCCCATTTTATTACCGATATAACCCTTTGCCATGCTTGGTTTTTACAGCTAAGTGGTGATATTAGCGGAGCTATGGAAGGTTATAATAAAGGCGTGAAAAGCGCATACGCGCATGAAGATATAAAACTCATTGCCGATGCCCGCAGTCTTCGTGGAGCACTACACTCCTATATTGGTGACTTTTCAGAGGCATTAGACGATCTTGTCACCGCCCAAGGGCTTTATGAATCATTAAATCTCACAGGCTGGGCCAATATAAACTTGACCGATATTGCCACCAGCTTTAGACGCTATGGCGACCCTGAAAGCGCAATAAAATACTATCAAAAACTCAAAGAGTTATATTTAAAAAATGGCAATATGGATCAAGTTGCCAATGTCACTTCAGATATTGGACTCGCCCTAGATGAAATAGGGGAGCATGAGCAAGCCATAGAGAACTTTCGCTTTAGTTACCAATACTTTAAAGACCACAAGTACAAGCTTGTGGCTGCAATAAATGCAACGAATATTGCCTACAGTCTTATTCAATTAAACCGGTTACAGGAAGCGGAAAACTATTTAAAGGAGGCTGCACTCGACATTACAGAGAAAGAGCCCGGAGCTTATAGTTTTATGAAGCTGTTTATGGCAAAAATCCTTTCTCAACAAGCTCTTTACCCAGAGGCGCTAACTGAACTAGCCTCAGCCGAAAATGCTTTTCGGACCATGCATAATGACCGTGGTCTTATTCAACTGTTACAACTCAAGAGTGATATCTATGCTGCGATGGGGGACTTACAGCAAGCCTACTATACTCTGCAGCAATTTGTTGATCTAACGAAGAAAGTTGATAACAACTCCACGGCTCACCAGACAACGGAATTAAAAGTAAAATTTGATACCAGTAGGTTCGAATCTGAAAACAAGCGATTGATTGATAACCAAAAATTAAAAGAGCAAGAATTAGCCTTGCTCGAAAAAAATAAGTCACTACAGCTTATCATTCTGTTGTTGACGGGCTGTATTTTGGGCATAGTGTCGCTATTTGCCTATAAGCAAGTGCACAGAAACCGCCAACTACAAACCATCGCCTTAACCGATTATCTCACCCAATTGCCTAATCGCAGGCATATATATGCCCAAGCAGAGCAGTATTTTCAGCAAGCGCTTAAACAGCAAATGCCTTTTTCGATCATCATCTTCGATGCCGATCATTTTAAAAAAATCAACGATAACTTCGGCCACGAAATTGGCGACCAAGCACTTTTAACCATAGCCCAGGCCTGCAAAGAATTTGCCGCGGACCGCAATCAAATCGGCAGGATCGGCGGTGAGGAGTTTTTGATCTTATTACCCAATACCAGCGCTGAACGCGTTTGGGAGCTGGCCCATGAATTACAAAGCTTAATCAGCCGTTACGGCACCATTAATTTACCGGAAGAGTTAAAACTGACCGTCAGTGCAGGAGTTGCCACCTTATGTCCAGAGACAAAGCCTCAAGATGAAAGCTTTGCCCGTTTACTGAAACGGGCAGATAGCGCGCTGTACGAAGCCAAAAATGCCGGAAGAAACTGTGTTAAAGCTGCGGAACTTACCTGCTAGCTGAATTATTTTTACGCCAAAAAATCTGATTTTCGAGGGGGGGCTGCAGTGCGCCAAACCACTTTTGATAGACCTTTGCAAACACCCCTGACTCTTTTAGCTTTTCTAACTCAACTTGCCAACGCTGCACAGTCTCGGCTGGTGTCCCCTTCGAGAAAGCAAGATAAAGATGGATTTCAGCGATAATATAAACAGGTTTAATAGCCGATTCCTTCGCCCCAACATCTTCAAGTATATGCTTTACCGCCAGATCAGCCTGACACCAGAATCGTATCCGCGAAAACAACAGCTGTTTAGCCGATTGCTGTGGAAAACTTGCCACTAAGAGGGCATTAACTCCCTGCTGTTGCAACAGTTGTGCCCCCACAGACTCTCGATACACACCAACGATTCCCGCCGTATTCACATCTAACAAGTGATTGATGCTGATAGGATCGTCCGCTCTGGTGTAAAGAGTAATGTTGCTAGTCGCAATGGGGCCAATAAAATCAAAATTGGCTTCCCGCTCATCGCTGATAGATGTCGCAAACAGTAGTACATTTGCCGTTGTACTCGCGATCGAATACGCCCGCGCCCAAGGCAATACTTCAATCTTTTCTTGCTGTCCAAGGCGAGCTTGCAGCATATTCACCAGTTCCACCCCAAAACCAGTGGGTACACCATCTTGCTCAAAACTCATAGGCGGCCAAGCTTCTGTGACTAAACGCACTGGAGCCGCTACCGCAAAGCTTAGCCCTGAATAACCTAAGCTCACACCTAATAACAATCGATAGCAGTACTTGGAAATGGCGGATAACATAGGCAAGGCCGAAGGGGAGGTTAATCTTAATCATAGATCTAATTTACGCACAGAAGAAAGTAACAATTGCTGTTTGGCTTAAATGCCCTAAACACTAAACTCGTCCGTAGCGGCTTAAAACTGCTATCATAGAGCCATCTTATTAAGTTCAACGCAGCTTCCATGTCAACCACAGCAACCTCTCCCGCCAATATTCCCGATGCAGCCACCCTATCCCGCCTCGCTTTACAAATTAAAAACTGGGGAAAGGCGCTCGGTTTTGCCCAAATAGGGATTTGTGACACCGATTTAACAGCTGAAGAAGCTAAGTTGGAAACGTGGTTAGATAAAGGATATCACGGAGAAATGGCCTACATGGCCACCCATGGCATGATGCGCGCTCGCCCCTATGAGTTGCATCCAGGCACAGTTCGAGTGATTTCAGCACGGATGGATTATTTGCCACCGGAGGCGGGCTTTGCCACTAACTTAGCTTCACCGAATATGGGCTATATCTCGCGTTATGCGGGCGGCAGGGATTACCACAAACTCATCCGTGCCCGCTTAAAAAAGCTGGGCGATCAAATCAGTAGCGAGCTTGTCGCCTTAGGGTTCGATGCCGCCGACTTTAGGCCCTTTGTCGATTCTGCCCCTGTGCTGGAACGTCCACTCGCCGAAAAAGCCGGCATAGGTTGGACAGGTAAGCACTCACTTATCCTTAATCACGATGCTGGTAGCTGGTTCTTCCTTGGGGAATTGCTGATCAACCTGCCCTTACCCGTAGACATTCCTATCCAGGAAGACTGCAACACCTGCGTGGCCTGCATCACCTCCTGCCCGACAGGCGCTATCGTCGAGCCCTATACTGTGGATGCTCGGCGCTGTATTTCTTATCTGACAATCGAATTGCAGGGTGCCATTCCAGAAGAGTTTCGCCCTTTGATGGGCAATCGCATTTACGGTTGTGATGATTGTCAGTTGGTGTGCCCGGTCAATCGCGAAGCACCGCTGACCCTGGAGAGTGATTTCCACATTCGGCCTAAGCTCAAACAGCCAGAACTGCTTACCTTATTCGCTTGGAGCGAAGCCGAGTTTCTCAAACAAACCGAAGGCAGCGCTATTCGCCGTATTGGTCATCAGCGCTGGCTACGCAATATCGCTGTAGCACTCGGCAATGCGCCGAGTTCGCCACAAATCATTGCCGCCCTCAAGCAACGTAAAGCCCAAGCGGATATCGATGATATGGTGAAAGAACATATCGATTGGGCCCTAGTGCGGCAACGTGCGGGCGGCTCACAAACCAATAACCGTAAAACGGAGCGACTGGTTAGGGTCATCCAAAAAGGCTTACCACGGGATGCCTAGCATCTTAGCTTAATGCCTTAATTCATACTGGCAACAATCACTTGTGTGGCATCAAAGCAGGCAAAGCATGGCTCGCCTACGTTGAGCGTTTGAATATCGGCCAGTGGCATCACCGAATAGATAATCTCTTTGCCACCAATTTCTATGGCTAGTTCAGCCTTATCGGCCAGTTCAGTCACACTCAGTAAGTGCCCACTGACACAATTTTGCCCAGCGCTCTGGCAGGCATAACGATTGGCCGTCACCGCGGGTGCCTTAAACAACAATAGAATCGATTGGTCCAAAGCTAACTGCAGACGCTCAAAACTGGCATGGGTCACTGAGATTTGGATCTGTTGCCCCCCCGCCAATGTCACCTTCAGGCTGTCATTCAAACCGAGTGGCTCAATGCTGTGGATACGCCCCGTTAATTGGTTGCGAGCACTGGTTTTAAGGGAGAAATGCGCCATCACATCTAACAAACTGTGCATATCGACCGAATCATCAAGCAACGCCGACAGCGCCATTTCCTGCACCTGCGAGGTGATGGAATACACCTTAAGTAAACGCTCACCAAACTCGGTAAGTTTGGCGCCACCACCGCCCTTACCACCCTTTTCACTGCTGACGACGGGCTCGGGCATAGTGGTGTTCATCTCGTTTATTGCATCCCACGCGGCCTTATAGCTGATCCCCGCCAACTTAGCGCCCTGGCTGATAGACCCAGTATTAGCCACTTGGCGTAGCAAAGCTATCCGCCGAGGATTGGCGAAGGGTTTATCCCCCAATGACAATGTCAATAGTGCGTGTAAGTCCATGTTCCTGCGCGCCTTAGCTTAAGTGAATGCTATTGTCCCCGATCAATCTTAAGATACCAATACGTACGGTCGGAATTCTCCGCCGAGGTATTAGCGTTTTCGCCAATAAACCGAGCCGAGATCACTAATTTACGCATCGGGACTTGAATGATCGATATACAGATTGGTATATAACGATCACTTTTTATCACGGAGGAACACCATGAGCTCGCTCAAACACTTTTTACGCTTTACCACAGCCTCAGTCGTTGGCTTAGCCCTCAGTTGCAGCATCAGCTTTGCCGCAGACCAAGAACAAGTGACTGTTTTTGCCGCCGCATCCCTCACGAATGCGCTTAATGAGATTGGCCAGCAGTACGAAAAGGAACATCAAACGAAAGTGATTTTCTCCTTCGCCTCCTCCTCAACACTCGCCAAACAAATCGCTAATGGTGCGCCCGCCGATCTGTTTATCTCCGCCAACCAAAAATGGATGGATTACCTCGTCGAGGCCAAGGCGGTCAATGCCAATAGCCGCATTACCCTGTTAAAAAATACCTTAGTGCTGATTGCCGAAAAGAATAGCCCAGTAGACCAAATCACCCTAAACAGCGATTGGGATATTAAGGCCGCGGTCAATGGCAGCCGCTTAGCGGTGGGCGACCCTGATCATGTCCCAGCCGGACAATACGCCAAGCAAGCGCTTGAAAACCTGAATCTTTGGAAAACCGCCGAGCCACTGCTGGCGAGAGCAAACAATGTCCGCGCCGCTTTAGCATTAGTGGAACAGGGCGAAGCCCCGCTCGGTATCGTGTACTCGACCGATGCCAAAGTGGCACAAAAGATTAAAATTGTGGCAACCTTCCCCGCCACCAGCTATAGCCCGATTGAATATCCCAGCGCCTTAACTAAGCAAGAATCAACCGCCAGCGCTAAAAACTTTAATCAATACCTTCAAAGCTCAAGTGCAAAAGCAGTATTTGAAAAATATGGCTTTGGAGTGAACTAGTGCTGAGTGATGTTTTAGTAAGTGGCTCGCTGTTTAACGGGCCACTGCTCAGCGAATACGAAACCGCCGCGCTACTGCTGAGCCTCAAAGTCTCGGCGGTTGCCGTGCTCGCCAGTTTACCCTTAGGCATTTTATGCGCTTGGTTGCTGGCGCGCGTAGAGTTCCCCGGTAAGGCTGTCTTCGACAGTCTCCTACATCTCCCACTGGTGTTACCGCCCGTGGTGGTCGGTTACCTGCTGCTCATCAGCATGGGGCGTCAGGGCGTAATCGGACAATGGCTCTATAACTGGTTTGGCGTAAGTTTTAGCTTTAGCTGGCGCGGCGCGGCACTCGCCGCCGCTGTGGTCTCCTTTCCTTTAATGGTCAGAGCCATACGTCAATCCTTCGAAACCGTCGATATACGCCTCGAACAGGCGGCGCGCACCTTGGGAAGCAGCCGCTGGCGGGTATTTTTGACCATCACCCTGCCGCTCACCTCGCCCGGAATAGTGTCGGGAATGATCATCGCCTTTGCCCGCAGCCTAGGGGAATTTGGCTCGACAATTACCTTCGTCTCCAATATTCCCGGCGAAACTCGCACCATTCCGCTGGCCATGTATTCCTTTATCGAAACACCGGGGGCGGAATATCAGGCAATGCGCCTGTGTATCATCTCGATAGTGATAGCGTTGGCCTCCTTACTCGCCTCCCAATGGCTCACAAAAAAAGCCCTCAAAAGAACGGCAAGCGTATGTTAAACATCAATATTGAAAAACAACTCGGCCAACTACAACTCAAGGTGTACACCCATTTACCATTACAGGGCGTCACAGCCGTATTCGGCCGATCAGGAGCGGGCAAAACCTCCTTAGTGAATTTACTCGGCGGATTAACCACGCCAGACAAAGGCGAAATTAGCCTGGGCGATACACTATTGTTCAAGCATAAAACCGTTAATCTGCCCCCTGAAAAACGCCGAATTGGCTATGTCTTTCAAGAAGCGAGATTATTTCCCCATTACAGTGTGAAGGGCAATCTCACCTATGGGATGCGTCATAAAGCACCTGAATTGTTTGATAAAGTTGTCTCGCTACTGGGTATAGAAAAACTCTTAAGCCGCTATCCCAGCACACTGTCTGGCGGTGAAAAACAACGGGTCGCCATTGGCCGAGCCCTACTCACCTCGCCGCAAATGCTATTGATGGATGAGCCCTTAGCTTCCCTCGATTTACCCCGAAAACGCGAATTGCTGCCTTACCTACAAACCCTAGCGCAGGAATTGAAGCTACCAATCGTCTATGTGAGCCACAGCTTGGATGAAATCCTACAACTTGCCGACCATATGTTGGTGTTACATCAAGGAAAAATGATCGCCCAAGGACCGCTAACACAGGTATGGAATAGTGAACAAATGCGCCCCTGGGTACCATTGCAGGAATTAAGTTCGCTGCTGAGCGCCAGAATCGCCGACAGACATCCTGATTATCCAATGACCAGACTGTTGATGGATGACGGCAATCAGCTCTGGGTCAGCGGCCAATTGCCCCCCACCCATAAACAGTTAAAGGTACGCATTCAAGCGAACCATGTTTCGGTTTGCACTGAAGAACCTAAAGGCTCGAGTATTCGTAACTTACTAAGAGGAAACATAAAAGAGCTCTACCCCAGCGATAATGGCGAGCAAATTCAGCTAAAAATTGCACTAGGCAAAGAAGAACTGTGGGCCAACATCACCCCATGGGCTTGTGACGAGTTACAACTCGCTCCAGGAAAGGCTATCTATGCCCAAATCAAAGGCGTGACTATGACACAAATGGATATTGCCGAGTCCCACTAAGTTGCATGTTTGGAACAAATTTAAGACACAAAAAAACCGACTCTAGGTCGGTTTGAGTCCCTTTGAAAGGGATGGTACCAGAGGACGGACTCGAACCGTCACGCTTTTAAGGGCGGCGGATTTTGAATCCGCTGTGTCTACCGATTTCACCACTCTGGCATTATCAATACTTAGAGCTAATAAAAACAACTAGCTGGCTTTAAGTGCTGGGAATTATACCTTTGCCAAAGACAATGGCAAGCCCTTTTAAAGACCTTGTTGGCAAATTAGTTTTAACCGCTCAAAAATCCGGCGTCTATTAATTTTACCTTGCATATTGCTCGATGACTCTTAAAACAGCATCTTAATCTACTCAGCGCCATGGGAAAGTAAAAACTGCGTATATTCCTTGTCACTTTTTTGAATATGGTTAACCAACCAAGATTTTAAGAATGCCATTAACTCGTCAGCCACATCTTCACCTCTACCAACCCGCTTTTGAAAATCAAGCACTTGACCAACAAGCTGCGCATGTTTCTCCTTATGGGCAATAGTTTGTGGGTATCCAAAACGAGCAAACAACTCTTCTTCATAGGAAAAATGATTCGCGGTGTAATCCACAAGTCCTTGAACAATCCGTTTAATCGCTTCGAGGCCATAGGCTTCGCTTAAGGTACGGTGCAATTCGTTAACAAGAGAGACTAAGCGTTGATGCTGGCGGTTAATCTCCGGCATACCGATATCAAGTTCTGGCCCCCATTTTACAAATAGTTGGCTTTGGGCTTGATTAGAGGTAAATAGCTGCTTATCCACATGGAAACGATGTAGCAGTGAACCAATCTCCTGAGACATATTATAAACCTTAAGACTAGATAGATTGGTTAGATTAGTATGATGTGCATTTTTCAACGCTAATTCAGTCATCGCGTTGATATTTTTGTTAATTTCCTCTGCAACTGCATGCTGCTCTTCCGATGCAGTGGCAATTTGATGAGACATATCCGTAATGCTTTCAACGTGAGTGACAATTTCACCCAAAGATTGATGCGCTTTCTCTACCATCAAGGCGGTTTCATCGGCGATAGTGACGTTTTTTAACATCACTTCAACCCCTTGTTGAGCGCCCTTTTGTAATGCGGTTATCTGCTGTTGAATTTCAGCGGTCGCCTCTGAGGTACGTTTTGCCAAATTACGGACTTCATCGGCAACAACCGCAAATCCACGGCCATGCTCACCCGCTCGAGCACTCTCAATCGCCGCATTAAGAGCCAATAAGTTGGTTTGTTCGGCCACTTGCGAGATAGTCTCAATAATGCTGCTAATGCTATTCGTATCGGCGGCAAGGTGTTCAATCACTGCTTTTGTTTGGTGAATTTGCGAAGTCATATCGCTGATTTTATTGACAATAGCGCCCATGACTTCATCACCATGTTTAGCTGAAGTCTGCGCAATATCAGCGGCTTGCGCGGTATTAGCCGCATTGTGTGACACTTCTTGTACGGTTGAAACCATCTGGGTCATGGCCGTTGCCGCAAGCTCGGTTTGACGTTCTTGCTCCAAAACGCCTTGTTTTGCCTGCTCACTAATCGTCTTTATGTCGGTGGCGACCTTCTTCATCCATTCGCTGGTATCAACTAGAGATAAAATCGTACGACTCACATCTTCGCCCATGCGATTGATGCTGTGAACGACAGTGTGAAACACTCCCGCATCTTTCTCATCAAGCTGGTAACTCAAATCACCGTCACCCAAGTGATGAGCCGCACGCTCGAGGTGCCTCAGATTACGGATAAGTTTGTTAATGTTAAAAAATAGAATAAGGGCAAGTGCGATTAAACATAAGGTTGCAACCCAATGCGCGCTACTAAGCAAACAATAAAGGGGATATAAAAGTAAGACCATAGGAGCGAAAATAATACCATATCCCATAGTGCCCTTTTTAACAGTGGTGCTAGCCATTTTTGGCTCCTTCAAAAATGCAGTCTAACTTCAATCAATGCTAAAACGGATTAGCAAATACCTTGTTCTTGGTATCACTTAATAGTTACTACTCTTAAGACTAGTCCCGAATGAAGTAAGAAACAAAGCCCAAAAGATTGAGTTTGATAAAATTTCATCACCCGCTAAATTTGAAGTAGATCACAGGGTTAATCTTTGGTTACAAGATTGTTTTAGGACGTCGATTTTTTATTGATCAGGATCAGTATTTGCTGACAGTAAGAGCGCTAGTGTATGGATGACTTCACAAGAAAGAGGATTTCAATCATGGCATTTTGGTTAGATTTAATGTTCGGTAACCCAATTGGTTTACTTTCAATGATCGTTATCTTTAGCACTATAGGGATAATTTCTTATATCACTTGGATGTTTATCGTGAAGTCAGCGCAACAATCGTAGTTTTTGCTTCCAAATTGTTATTCTGTTCATTGTAGCTTGTAAAAATTGCACGTTGTTATGGGGGTTCCATTAACCCCCATTTTTTATGCCTGTAATTTTGCGCTATAGCCAACGCTACACTTAAGCTGCGTGTTTACGGTTTTGAACTAAGCCATTGAGAAACTGCGGGCGCGCTTTAATCAGATGTTGCATTTCTTCTTCACTTGGTTCCCCTGCTGGTAAACGTAAAACGCCCCGATTTAAGTAGATACGTGCTTTCATCGAAATTTTATAGTCTGCTGTGGGCCCTTGGATTGCGTAATGACGTTCATTACCTAAACATTCGAGGATACAGGCACTGAGCAAACTTTTTACCGCGGGTTCGTTTTGCGGCAATGTCAAAATAGTGGCTCCTTGCAAAAAGAATTCTCGTAATAATGCTCGCTCTGCACGATCCAGCAAATTAACTTTTGCTTCAATGGTCTCGGTGATGCGCTTATCACTTAAATGACGAATCGACTCATCTAATCCCAAGTTCAATAACTGAGTTAAAAAATACGCGATCGAGATAATAAGTCCAAGCCCGACAAAATGTGCGTGCTCGGGTACAAACTTATCCAGTGCCAGCAAAGTAAGAATATTTGACGGCATCGCCAATAAAACCGCACAACTCACCATTAGCCACAGCATAACCCGAAACATTACCTTCTTAGGGCTAAACAACTTCACTGAATCGAATTTGAGTTTAATCATAGTGTTATCCCAGTGACAAAAAATTGAACTTAGCCAAGACCAAGCAAGTTTGATGCCATTGCTTTGTTCAATATTGAGGGATTTTTCACTGGGATAACATGCGAAATTTTTTAAGCTTGAGTCTATGCTTATAAGCATCCAACTTGCTATCAGATAAAGATTATTTAAGATGCTGACATTCTTCAGTCAATTTATAAAAAGCCCGATTGGTAGGCACCTCACCTTGTCAATTGTGCTATTCAGCTCCTTAATCACACTAATGACGACAGCCTACCAACTCATTAGCGATTATCGTGGCGATGTTAGTCGGATTGATCGGGTATTTTCTAATATCGAGAAAGCTAACCTGGATGTATTAGCCGCAAGTATTTGGGTAATAGATGAAAGACTGATTAACACCCAACTAAATGGTCTCATCCAACTACCTGATATTAACTACATTTCAATCAAAGATGATAGTGGCCAGTCGTGGAACGGAGGAACCCCAAAACCAACTCATACTTTAAATAAAATCTTTCCTCTGGTGTATAAATCACCGACCGACAATATCAACGTTGGTACTTTAGAAGTACAAGTAGACATGGATGCTATTTATGACCGCCTTTACGATAAAGCCATCCTTATTTTACTCTCCAATGGCATAAAAACCTTCTTAGTCGCTGGATTTATTCTATTTTTAGTTTGGTACAACATCACTAAACATCTCGATAAACTCAGTAAATACTGCAAACGGATTAACTTAGACGCGGACTTCGAACCCCTTCAATTTGAACGTAAGGAGAAAATCGATGAGTTTAAACAAGTTGCTGATGCGATTAACAGCATGCAAGGGCAACTTCGCAACTCATTTGAAGCACTGAAAAGTTCTAAAGCAGAGTTACAAACAGCATTAGAAGATAGAGAGCGTTTACTGAAACTCGAACGTAGTTATAAGGAAGAACTAGCAAGACAAGTTAAAGAGCGAACCCAAGAGTTAGAGCAATCCTTAGCCGCTCTAAAGCGCGCACAGCAGGTGTTAGTTGAACAGGAAAAAATGGCCGCCTTAGGAGGATTAGTGTCTGGTGTGGCGCACGAAATTAATACCCCCATTGGTATTTGCTTAACGGCGGCCAGCGCACAATTAAATCATATAGAAGAACTCATTGAGCTTATCCATAGTGAGCACGCGACACTCGACGAAATCAATGCGATTTTGGACGAGTATCAACAAAGCTGTGAGCTTATAGTTCGTAATATCACCAAAGCCAGCAGCCTAATTCAAAAATTCAAGACTATTGCTATCGACCGCAGCCACGAAGAGCATCAGTGCATCAATCTGCAAAGGCAGCTTAAAGAGATTTTAGCGTCTAGCTTGATAATGCATCCTAAACTCAACGCAAAAACCGACCTGCAAGTCGATCCCAACTTAAATATTCAAACTAATGTGAGTCTATTAAACCAAATCGTCAGTAATATATTGTCCAACGCTTATACCCATGCATTTCAAGACCGAGAAGATAATCAGATACAAATCTCCGCCAGTATTGAGCAGGGCTTTGTGAATATCAGCATCCAAAATAATGGCGTCGCAATCCCCCCTGAAGTCGCTGAACATATGTTCGAGCCTTTCTTTACCACCAATAGAAGTAAAGGCGGCACGGGATTAGGTTTATCCGCCGCCTTTAATGCAGTCACCTTGTTAAAAGGTTCAATGAGCTATCAAGCAGACTCTTCACTTGGCGGCGCGCAATTTAACATTCGCATTCCTCTTAACCAATGCGATGCGCCTAAGATAACCACTCACCACGAGTTCACTATTTGAAAATATTTAGAACAAAAACATACAAATTGGATTATTCGTTAGCTAATTGTGCCAACCGAGAAAGGACACGGCTCGCCGCTACAAATCCAAAAGTACCAGTGACCATAGTCACAGCACCAAACCCCGAAGCACAATCCATCCGCATGCTACCATCGGCGGTGGCTTTGGTACTACAAACCGAGCCATCAGCTTGAGGGTAAACGAGCTGTTCACTAGAAAAAACGGCATCCACAGCAAAACGACGTTGTACATTTTTGGAGAAGTTATATTCGCGGCGCAAAATATTACGCACTTTTGCAAGCAACGGATCTTGATAGGTCTTAGCCAAATCAGTCAGTTGGATCTGAGTTGGATCAACTTGCCCACCAGCACCACCTACGGTCACAATCTTGATTTTTTGACGTTTACACCAAGCAATAAGCGCTGCTTTTTGTTTTACCGCATCAATACAATCAACAACATAATCAATATTGCCGCCTGACTGAGAACCTAGTAAATAGTCACCCAGATTGTCGACCGTAATAAAATCTTCTACTTCATTGACTTGGCAATCAGGATTAATCTCGCGGATCCGTTTGGCCATAACTACAACCTTAGAATCGCCAATAGTTGAGGTAAGCGCATGAATTTGACGGTTAGTATTGGTCACGCAGATATCATCTAAATCAATTAAGGTAATTTGACCAATACCACTCCTTGCCAATGCCTCAGCCGCCCAAGTGCCCACACCACCAATACCAATTACCACGACATGAGATGCTGCAAATTTCGCAAGCGCTTTTTGCCCGTACAAGCGGCCTATGCCACCAAAGCGATTTTGATAGGCTTCAGTCATCAATACTTACCTTTATATATCTAGCGAACCCAGCCGCAACGAGAAGGAGGAGAAACACTTACCAACGCAGCATAATGCATGAAAAATGCGCCGAAGATTCTAAACGATTTAAGCCAAAAACCGAAATCAAACTCAACCCATGAGCTAAAAGATACAGCTAGATTTTAAAGTAAAGCACTTGGCTTTCCTAAGGCACTGAGCAGACATGTTTGCACGAATGCAAATGTAAGCGCTAAACCCACGTTGATTGACGGCTTTACTCGTCAATAATCATTCCACGTTTCGCAAGCACAAGCTTGCCAGAACGAACAAAATTCACACTCAAAACGTCAATACGCCCTAATACTATGGTCTAGGATCATGGCTATCGCATTGAACTAATGCTTATGCTAGCTGAGTTAATACAATATCTAAACAATAGATCATCAACAACAATTAAACCTTTGATTTTAAACATATTTAACAACATCTCCTCAGGTATTTTGTTGCTAAAAAGTAACTTTACTTGTTTTTTTTATTGTACTCGGTACCCAATAACACCAACTCACGCGTATATGACAAACTTGCGACAACATTAGTATATGCTACAGTTAGGCCCGCCGGTCTGTATATGCTACAGCACTTCGCATACCTCTTTAGTAGTATGCCAAAAATACAGTTTTATCTCTTACACGCCGATTTTCGGTCAAGTGATAGGGAAATGTCCTAAAAAACCCCGAATACAGGCAAGGAGAGCTAAAAACTTGATCTATGACACAGCCTGCAAGGCATAAAACTGTAAAAATCGGCGGCAACTTTGTTACTTATTTCTGTAACAAACGTGTTAAACCACACAAAAACCATGAAAAATGGATAAGAACTTAGGTTCGAGGGAGCACAAAACATGAAAAAGACATTCATCTCTGCATCAGTTGCATCAGTATTAGCGCTGGCTTCATTCGGTGCGCTAGCCGAAGGCCCAAGCTTCTATGGTCGTTTAGAGCTTGCATTAACTAATACTGAAACAGGTGCAACTCTACAATCAGGCACCAATGGTGTTGATACTAAAAACTATGCTGATGAAAACAATGCTGGTACCTATTTAGAAAACAACTTCTCACTGTTAGGTGTTAAAGGTACTGAGAAAATCGCTGATGGCTATGATGTTGTTTATCAAATGGAATTCCAAGTTGAAAACACTTCTGGCTCAGGTGATGTGTTCAAAGCTCGTAACACTTTCTTAGGTTTAAAAACTAATGCAGGTACTGTATTAGTGGGTCGTAATGACACAGTATTTAAGCAAGCAGAAGGTAACGTAGACGTATTTGGTAACACCAACGCCGATATCGACCGTTTAGTCAGCGCACAAACTCGTAGCGCAGATGGTGTATGGTACTACTCACCAAAAATCGCTGATTTAGTGACCTTAAACGCCACTTACCTGTTCGATGATAACGACACTACTGCAAAAACCACCGAAAGCTTATACGCTCTGAGTGCAACTCTGGGTGATAGCAAGTTCAAAGATCAAAACTACTATTTAGCAGTTGCCTATAACAAAGGTATTGCGGGTGTTGATGCATACCGTGGTGTAGCACAAGTTAAATTTGGCGATTTCAAAGTGGGTGGTTTATTCCAAAACTCTGAAAGCGTAACTGATAGCTCAGTAGATGGTAACACTTACTTTGTTAACGTTGTTTACACTTTAAACGGTGTTAACCTGAAAGCCGAATACGGCTTTGATGAAACGGGCTTTGGTAACTACTACAAAAACGTTACCACTGGTACAAACCTGTTAAAAGGCGCAGACATCAGCGTACAAAACTTCAACGTGGGTGCTGACTACCGTTTCTCTAAATCAACTATGGTATACGGTCAATACGCAATGTACCGTGGTGACCATGTCGTAGCAGGTAACAAAGTAGACCTACAAGACGACAACGTATTCTCTGTTGGTGTACGTTACGACTTCTAATATCCTTACGGATATTCGCTAATAAAAACCTACCGCAAGCGGTAGGTTTTTTTATGCCTTGTATTTAAGAAAAGTGACTCTGTAGCGCATAACTCTGAGAATAAAAAAGCCACTCCAGTGAAACTTGAGTGGCTTTGATTAACGGTTTTGATAACTTGAGCTGGCTACCTCTTACGCAGCCTCAAATTAACAGTTAAATGCTAGGCAAGACCTCAGCACCTTCGCCTAATTCCACACTATCAACACGCTGTAATCCACGTGGTAATTTTGCCCCACGACGTCCGCGCTCACCGCGATAATGCTCTAAATCACTTGGTTTAAGTGTGAGTTTGCGCTTACCCGCCCACAAGGTAACTGGAGTATCTGCTGGCACAAGTTGTAAATGTGTCATTAACTCTTCACGGTTTTTAGCGCGCTCGCTTGGAATACCGATAATCTTATTACCTTTACCCTTAGATAATTGCGGCAATGCTTCCAATGAAAACAGTAGCATACGACCTTCATTGGTGATGGCAAGGATAGACATCTCTCGATTACGATCAATCGGTTTGGGTGATAAAGACTTGGCATTCGTCGGTAAACTCAATAGCGCTTTACCCGCCTTATTACGAGACACCATGTCATTGAAAGTACAAATAAAGCCATAACCTGCATCGGTTGCTAAGAGGAAGCATTGCTCGTCTTCCCCCAAAATAACATGCTGCATGGTCTCACCAGATGCCATATTAAAGCGCGTAGTAATGGGCTCACCTTGGGTACGAGCCGATGGCAGACTATGACTATCGGTGGCAAAGGCGCGACCGGATGAGTCAATAAACACTGCCACCTGATTACTACGCCCGATGGCACTACAGAGATATTGATCGCCCGCCTTATAGGATAAAGACTCGGCATCAATATCATGGCCCTTAGCACAACGCACCCAACCTTTTTCTGATAACACCACAGTCACAGGTTCACTCGGGGTAAGCTCTTGCTCTGTTAAGGCGCGGGACTCATGGCGTTCTACAATAGGAGAGCGGCGATCATCGCCATAGGTCTCACCATCTTGGATTAATTCTTTCTTAATTAAGGTTTTTAAACGGCGCTCAGAACCTAATAATTGCTCTAACTTTTCACGTTCAGCTTCGAGTTCGTCCTGCTCAGCCTTGATCTTAAATTCTTCTAACTTAGCTAAATGGCGTAATTTTAACTCGAGGATGGCCTCAGCCTGCTTGTCTGTCAGGTTAAAACGCGCCATCAACTCCGCTTTGGGCTCATCATGAAAACGAATGATCTCAATGACTTCATCAATATTGAGAAAAGCGATCATTAACGCTTCAAGGATATGTAAACGCGCCAACACTTTATCTAAACGATATTCTAGGCGACGTCTTACGGTATCGACACGAAACTCAAGCCATTCGGTGAGTAAGTCTTTTAGGCCCTTAACTCTTGGACGACCATCAAGGCCCAGTACGTTAAGGTTTACCCTAAAACTTTTCTCAAGATCGGTAGTCGCAAACAAGTGCGCCATCAGTTGATCGCAATCGACGCGATTTGAGCGCGGTACAATCACTAAGCGAACGGGATTTTCATGGTCAGACTCATCACGCAAGTCAGCAACCATAGGCAATTTTTTCGCCTGCATTTGAGCAGCAATCTGCTCTAAAATCTTACCACTACCCGCCTGATGTGGTAGCGCGGTGATCACTATTTCACCGGCTTCGACAGTATAAACCGCACGGGCTTTTAAGGAGCCCCGCCCAGTTTCATAGATTTTGGCAATATCGGCAGACGGGGTGATGATCTCAGCTTCTGTAGGATAATCAGGCCCTGGCACATAGGCCATCAACTGCGCAAGGTCGAGTTTCGGATCGTCCAAAAGCGCAACGCAGGCATTCACTAACTCTCTGGCATTATGTGGCGGTATATCTGTCGCCATGCCCACCGCAATACCAGTGATGCCGTTGAGCAAAATATGAGGTAAACGTGCAGGCAGCACTTTGGGCTCTTTTAACGTGCCATCGAAGTTTGCCCCCCAGTCAACCGTACCTTGTCCCAGCTCAGATAATAACAGCTCAGAAAACTTCGACAGGCGCGCCTCGGTATAACGCATTGCTGCAAATGACTTAGGATCATCTGGTGCCCCCCAATTTCCTTGACCATCTACGAGTGGATAACGATAGGAAAATGGCTGCGCCATCAGCACCATCGCCTCATAACAGGCACTATCGCCATGGGGATGGTACTTACCTAATACGTCACCCACTGTACGAGCTGATTTTTTATGCTTTGATTGAGCCGATAAACCAAGCTCGCTCATAGCATAAATAATCCGTCGTTGTACGGGTTTAAGGCCATCACCAATATGGGGTAAGGCTCGGTCCATAATGACGTACATGGAATAATTCAGATAAGCTTCTTCGGTAAAGCGCCGCAATGGCATCTGCTCTACGCCATCCAAGCTTAACTTGATTGCGTCACTCATTTTCTTCTAGTTCCTGTGGTTCTTCAGTATTATCGCCATCCCTATAGAACAGTCGATACAGGTTACCTTTCAAATCATCCGAGATGTACATGGCCCCATCTTCACCGGACAATAATCCATAGGGGCGGGCGACAGGAAACTCACCGTCGAGAAAACTCACTACGGTTTCGCGACTGACCACCTGTTGGTTCTCAAGCTTCAACATGACGATTTGATAACCGACTTTGCTTGAACGGTTCCAAGAACCATTTTCAGCAACAAACAATTGGTTATGATAGATTTCTGGGAATTGCTTACCACGGTAAAATGCCAGTCCCGTTGGCGCAACGTGTGCAGGCAGTTCGTATATCGGTACAGAAATTTTTAAATTTTTTGGCTTTTCATAGGCAGGTTCGACCACGGATGATGCGTGTAAATACGGAAAGCCATAATGGCTGCCCGCCACATCGATGCGGTTAATCTCATCGGGGGGTAAGTTATCGCCCATCCAATCGCGTCCTTGATCGGCAAACCACAATTTGCCGTCTTGAGGAGACCAGTCAAAACCTGTCACATCGCGAATACCTGACGCAATTTGCTCACTGGCGCCGGTATCCACATTAATCGCAATAATACTGCTATAGGGCGCGCTCGCTTCACACACGTTACAAGGTGCACCGATAGAGACATAGAGCCTGCCATCAGGACCAAAATTCATCGCTCGTGCACTTTTCTTATCTGACTCTGGTAAATCGCTATAAATCTCTTTAGGACGACTTGGACGGCGTAAGCGCTGCTCGATATCAATAAAGCGGACAATTCGGTTTTCAGTTGCCACAAACAGATCACCATTATGGAAGGCGATCGCATCGGGAGACTCTAACCCCTTGGCGATGACATAACGCTTGTCTACACGACCATCTTGATTACTATCAACAAGCGCATGCACTGTGCCACTCTTATTGGAGCCGACAAATAAGGTGCCATTTGCCCCCATCGCAATCTGTTTGGCATCCCCAAGATCGGAAGCATAGAGCGATAAACCAAATCCCTTTGAGACGGTAATCATGATCGACTGAGACCCTGCAATCGCCGTCTGGATCGGTAACAAAGCCAGACTCACCAGTAGGGTCCAATAGGCAGAGAACACCTTTAAACATTTATAATTATTCGTTTTAATATACAACATGGTAATTTTCTTTATGCCTAAGTGTTATTGTTATCGGCAATAGTGCACAACATTAAAGTACCGCCATGTCACCCTTATCTTCGAGCCAGTTTTTACGATCGGGTGAACGCTTCTTAGCTAACAGCATATCCATAAGAGAATCAGTTTCTTCCGCATCATCAATAGTTAACTGCACTAAACGGCGAGTATTAGGGTCCATTGTCGTTTCACGCAATTGCAGTGGATTCATTTCACCCAGACCTTTAAAGCGCGTTACTTGAACTTTACCTTTTTTATTCTCAGCGCTGATACGATCGAGAATACCTTCTTTTTCAGCCTCATCTAAAGCGTAATAAACATCTTTACCTATATCGATACGAAACAGTGGCGGCATGGCGATATAAACATGCCCCTGCTCAACCAACACTCGGTAATGTTTCAGAAACAGTGCACAGAGTAAAGTCGCAATATGCAATCCATCGGAATCGGCGTCGGCGAGGATGCAGATTTTGCCATACCTTAACTCAGAAATATCATTGCTATCGGGATCACAACCAATTGCCACCGAAATATCATGTACTTCCTGCGACGCTAATACCTGAGATGCATCCACTTCCCACGTATTTAAGATTTTACCACGTAGCGGCATAATAGCTTGAAACTCACGGTCTCTAGCCTGTTTAGCACTGCCTCCCGCAGAATCCCCTTCCACAAGGAAGAGTTCGCCGCGCATTGGATCTTGGCCACTACAATCGGTCAATTTACCCGGTAATGCGGGACCTGATGTGACTTTTTTACGGGCGACTTTTTTGGCTGCTTTTAAGCGTTTTTGCGCGTTATTAATACACATTTCAGCCAATGACTCGGCTAATTCGGTATTCGAATTTAACCAAAGCGAAAATGCATCACGCACGATACCTGAAACAAAGGCTGAGCTTTGACGGCTCGAAAGCTTCTCTTTGGTTTGTCCCGCAAACTGCGGGTCTTGCATTTTCACTGACAGAATGAAGGCTGCGCGATCCCAAATATCCTCAGGAGAGAGCTTAATCCCGCGGGGGATGAGATTACGAAACTCACAAAACTCACGCATCGACTCCAACAAACCTTGGCGAAAGCCATTCACATGGGTGCCACCCAATGGCGTTGGGATCAAGTTGACATAACTTTCGTTGATCGACTCCCCGCCCTCTGGCAACCAGGTAATAGCCCAATCTGCCGCCTCAATTTGCCCCTTAAAACTACCGATAAAAGGCTCTTCCGGCAGCATGATATTATCGCCTACCGCCGTCTTAAGATAATCGGTTAAGCCACTCTCGTAGTACCACTCATGCACTTCGTTAGTGTGCTTATTAGTGAATTTAATTCTAAGACCGGGGCACAATACTGCTTTGGCACGCAGTAAATAAATAAGTTTGGAATTGGAGAAATTCGCCGAATCAAAATAACTCGCATCAGGCCAAAAATGTACTCGAGTACCGGTATTGCGCCGACCGCAGGTACCACTGACTCGTAGTTCTTCGACTTTAAAGCCATTTTCGAAAGCCATATCATACACTTGGCCATCTCTGCGCACAGTGACTTCAACTCTGCGAGACAGGGCGTTAACCACTGAAATCCCTACACCATGCAAACCACCAGAGAATTGATAATTTTTATTTGAAAATTTACCGCCGGCATGCAGTTTAGTCAGGATCAGCTCGACCCCTGGAATACCTTCTTCGGGATGGATATCCACTGGCATACCACGACCATCGTCAGTGACTTCCAGCGAGTTATCTGTGTGGAGCACAACTTCGATTTTAGTGGCATGGCCAGCTAAGGCTTCATCGACACTGTTATCTATGACCTCTTGGCCTAAATGGTTAGGTCGGCTGGTATCGGTATACATACCTGGACGGCGTTTAACTGGGTCAAGTCCGTTAAGAACTTCAATGGCGTCAGAGGTGTATTGATTAGTCATAGTGTACGCTATAGGTTGTTATATCCGGCCATGTTGCGGCTGTGGATGACGATTTGTCAAGGTAAGTGTAAAAATTGGCTTACAGTTTGCAGATATCGCTCATAACCCACAAAACTGTGATCACCACCGGATTCAATCCGTAATTGGCAATGATGATATTTATGTAGCGCTTCGCGATAATCCAGCACTTCATCGCCCGTTTGCAATAGTACCAAAAAACGATCGGGATTGCGGATAACAGTCGTATTAAATTCAGTCACTTCCTGCTTATGCTCTGGCAATACCTGATAATGCTCTTCGGTATAAGGGTTAAATTGCGGCCCCATAAATTCATCAAACAGTTCAAAGGGTTTTACTGCCGGATTCACCAACACGGCTCGGCCACCATAATGCTCAGCCAAGTAACTGGCAAAATAACCCCCTAAGGACGAGCCAATATAGTTAAGCGGCTCACCCGCTTGCAAAGCCTCCTCAACATAGCGCTGTAGTAAGGCCATCGCTGCTTTGGGTGTATTGGGTAACTGTGGCTGATGAAAAGTGAGGGACGGGTGATGCTCGGCCATATATTGTGCCGTCATCACCGCTTTATCAGAGAAAGGAGAACTGTTGAATCCGTGAATATAGAGCAGCATAGTTCCTCAAGCTGCGGTCACTCGCGTTAATAACCGCTGGAATCTTTATCGGGGGAAAACAGATTTCCCGGTACGCGATACACATTAGTGCTGATGCTACCATCGGCCTTGAGCTCCAGCAAACGATAACCGGGTTGCAGTCCATCGAGGGCAAAATAAGGCGATTGCGGTTTAAACTGGATACAAGTAGAAGGTGTCGCCATTAATTGCAACGCACCATGTGGACCATCGTAAAGGCTATCCAATTGTTGATGCACATGGCCCCACAGCAAAGCTTTGACCTGCGGGTATTGAGCGACACACTTTAAAAATTCCGTCCCATTATCCATGCAGTGTTGGTCTAACCAAGCACAATTAACCAAAATAGGATTATGATGCATCACCAGTAAAGTATGGCGGTCTGGATGTGCGGCTATAGCCTGTTCAATGAGTTCGAATTGACTCGCGGCCATATGACCACCAGGTTTTCCTCTCACGGTGGAATCCAGCATCAAAATTTGCCATTTACCAACTAAGATACGTTGCTGGCCAAAAATCCGCTCGCCCTGCATATGCAAAAACATGATCCGCGGATCATCATGATTACCCGGAAGATAATGGCAAGGTAAATTGAGCGGGGCGACCGCTGACACAAATTGGCGATAGGACTCAGGGGAATAATCTTGACTTAAATCACCTGTGGCAAGCATAAGATGCGCAGGGTAATTAACGGCACGGATCGTATTGAGTACCGCGGCCAAACTTTTGCTGGTATTAACACCAAGTAGCTGAGCTTCAGGATCGGCAAAGAGGTGCGGGTCGGTGACTTGCACTATGCGCACATTTTCATCAGCTACAGAGTAAGAGATAGCCTCTTTCAGCACATTGAATACCCAATTCTAAGACTGGCAAACCAAACGTTGTTGGCCACCAATCTTCAATAATTCTCCCAGGAATGCATTTACCTGGTACTTCTCATCACTATGATACATACGTAAATTGGGATAATCATACACTGGGCGCAGTTGGTAAATCTGTTGACCAGTTAACACTTCTGCTAATTTAGCATCATGATAAATTCTCACTAACACCTTGGGAATATTAACAAACTCCACTATTTGTAGTGGGCGTGAGATTTCAACTAATTGAGTATATTTGGTATTTTCTAAAATACGGATAACTAATACACCAAATTCACCTTCAAGTTGCCAAGATTGACCTACAGCAATATCCAGTGGCAACCACTTTTGCATATAGCCATAGTTACGCCCGCATAGCGCTAAAAAGTCGCTCACGTTGGGTTGATAACGCGGTTTTTGATGTGATGTTGAATGCGCCAAACCTTTTCCAACCTAAACCAGTTGCTTATAGTTTAATTGCAGCCACTGCAATCCAATAACGGTCGATGCATTGTCTATTTCGCCATTAACGACACCGTGATAGGCAACCTCACGGTCTACAACATGCAATCGAATATCTTCGTGTTCGTCAGCTAATCCATGCAAACCTTGAGCTTGTGATGAATCCACCTCAGCCCAATAAAAATAGAAACGTTCAGTACTGCCACCAGGGCTTGCAAGATAACTGCTCACAAAACGGATGTGGCGAGCGGTCAAGCCAGTTTCTTCTAACAATTCGCGGTGCGCTACATCCTCTGGCGTTTCGTCGGGCGCAATCATACCCGCGACTAACTCCATAAGCCAAGGAGATTTAGTTGTTGCTAATGCAGGAAACCTAACTTGCTCAATCAACACAACCTTATCGCACTTAGGGTCATAGGGCAGCACAACGACTGCATGGCCACGTTCAAAGACCTCACGGGTGACTGGCTGACTCCAGCCTCCAGCAAATAGCTTATGTTTGAAGGTAAATTGCTCTAAGGCAAAAAAGCCTTGATATAGCGATTTTTTTTCGAGGATTTCAATATCTGTTTGCGAAAAAACCTGAGGCTTCATATCTTATCCTTAACAGTTAAATTTTCGCCTATTATCAAGGCAATTTGGCTCATTTTTAAATAAAATCTGTTACACTTCGCAGTTGACTTGAACGTGTGGGAGTTTTTAGACTCTACGTCATTAAGTTTTAGCTGTATCGGGAAGCGTCGGGAAGCGCAAACCGCCTTGGTAAAGGCATTACTTAGTCTAAACGAAGTTATATATTTCTCCTTTTGGAGATTTTGTCTAATAAGGACAGCAAATGAAATTTAAGATCCGTTCTCTATGCGTAGCATTAACTCTAGCCGCTTCCGCTCCTGCGGTTCAAGCAGATGATTTACTGCAAATTTATCAACAGGCACTGACAAGTGACCCACTCGTGTTGCAAGCGCAAGCGCAACGTAACGCTTTGTTTGAAAAGATTGAACAAAATCGTGCGCCACTGTTACCGACTATCAGTGCAAACGTGGGTTATGACAAGGCATGGAATGATCCTCGAGATGATAGCAGCGGCCTGACTGGCAACCTAAAGCTCAATCAAGTCATTTATGACCATAGTGCTTGGGTAGGTTTAAGCCTTGCGGAGAAAGCCGCTTCTCAAGCTGACTCAACCTATGCATCGGCACTGCAAAATTTGATCACTCGCGTGACTAAAGCCTACTTTGATGTATTAACGGCCAAAGATAACTACGAGTTCCAAGGTGCAGAAAAACGCGCGATTGAGCGTCAACTTGAGCAAACTAAACAACGTTTTGCCGTTGGTTTAACTGCGATTACTGACGTTCATGAAGCTCAAGCACAATATGACTTAGCCTCAGCCTCTGAAATTTTGGCAGAAAATACCCTTGCCAATAGTTATGAAGCACTGCGCGAAATCACGGGTATCGATCACAAAGCCTTAAACGTACTCGACACTAACCGCTTCTCAGCAGTCACACCAGCACCGAGTTCATCTAGTGATTGGTTAAAAATTGCCGAGACCAATAGCGTCGATCTAATGACTCAACGTATTGGCAAAGATATCGCTCAAGAGACCATTAGCCTCTATAAAGCAGGCCATATGCCATCACTAAGCTTAAATGCTGGTTATAGCAAAGGTTTAGAGCAAAAATTAGGTAATTCGAATGAACCTGATTTTGACAACATGAGCGCAGGCATTAACTTAAGTATTCCGATTTTTGAAGGCTTTAAAGTCTCATCACAAGTCAAAGAAGCGCAGTTCCAATATGTTGAGGCAAGCGAGAAGTTGGAACAAACCTACCGTAGCGTAGTGAAAAACGTTCGTAATAACTACAACAACGTGGGGGCGTCAATCAGCTCTATCCGTGCTTACGAACAGTCTGTAATTTCATCTGAAAGTGCATTAAAGGCTACGCAAGCAGGCTTCGAAGTTGGTACTCGTACTATTGTTGACGTATTGAACCGTACACGCGATCTGTACGACTCAAAACGTAAATTATCAGATGCGCGTTACAGCTACATCAACTCGATTGTTGCACTGAAACAAGCAGCGGGTACATTAAACGAAGATGATGTTATTGCTATTAACAACGGCCTAAAAGCTGAATAAGTTAAGCAATATTGTCCAATAAAAAACCGCCAAGATTGGCGGTTTTTTATTGTCAGAATTACGACTTAGAAGTCAATTTCGACGCCAGCGAAATAGCCATCAAACTTTGAGTCAGCACTAATGCCAGAGAAATTATTCACATCAAAGGCAAACTCACGATAGCCAACGCGCACACGGGTATCCACCGCAACACCATCAAACTGCCAGCCTAAACCGACCGCATAATCGTGTACATTCGACTCATTCACCCCAAGCATTAAATCTGCAAAGCCAAATAAGCCTAAACCCGGCATGCTCACATGGGTACTGGCGTACCCCATAACAATTCCGCTATCTACGTCTTTCTCTTCTGGATGACCTGCATCTTGGACACGCAGAGAGCCATTCATCAACTTATAAGCTGCGCCCAAATCAAAAGATAAAATATCGTTATCCAGCAGTTCGTAATACAACACAAAATCGGTGTTGCTCAGATCGGTATAACTGGTCACATTACCTTTAAAATCATGACCATTAAAGCTGAAATCAGCGTTCGCCAAGCTACCTTTTTGATCAAGACTGTTTTCACGAATTTTCAGATTTGGCACAAAAGGCAGTGGGTGTTCAACGGCAAACCAATAGCTACCCTGCGCTGATGAGCTGTAGTCAAAACCTTGTTGTGGCTGACCTTTATCGGAAAAAGTACCGCTAGTATCGGCGCGCCAATAATCGCCACCTATTTTAAAACCAACCACAGTGGCTGCGTGAGCTGATGTAGCCATTATGCAGCCTAATACTGCACTGGCCAGGAGTATTTTTTTCATAATTAACCTTGAGATAGCAAGTTCGTTAAATCAATCACCGCGGCATTTGCACGGGATACATAGTTAGCCATAACCAATGAATGATTAGCGACTAGACCGAAACCACTGCCATTAAGCACAACAGGGCTCCAAACCGTTTGCTGAGTTGCCTCTAGTTCACGAATGATCTGTTTTAGGCTCACTTCAGCATTTTTCTTTTTCAGCACGTCAGCAAAATCGACTTCAACTGCACGCATAAAATTCAGTAATGCCCATGAGGCGCCACGGCTCTCATAAAACACATCATCAATTTTCCACCAGCTGGTTTTCACCTGATGGCTGGCTAAATTAGGGGTTGATTGACGCGCAGCATTATCCCCCGCTAAATCGGTGTTAAGACGTTCTTGACCTACACTTGCAGATAACCGTTGCGACATACTGCCTAAACGTTTTTGCACTTCTTTGAGCCACTCATTAAGGTTATCTGCGCGGGCATAAAACTGTGCATCTTGATTATTCGGATCCATCATTCGCGCCCGGTACAACTTAAGTAGCTTAATACCATCGCGGTATTCGCTTTCAGCACTCGGCACTAACCAACTGGTATGGTCGATGTTTAACTTAGCCTGCGCTTCACTCAAATCTTTATCAGCGGTAGATTGCGACTGTGAACGGCTAAACTCTTTACGCATAATCAGCGCCAAATCACGCGCTTGCTCTAAAGCGCCATACTCAAAGGCGGGCATGTTATCCATAAAGATTGAGGGTGGCATAACATCATTCGATAGCCAACCACCTTGCTTATCCAGCAGCGTTTCAACGGTCATAATCAAAGAGGTTGTGGTCGCATAACCAACAACATTCTTTTCTGTGGCAGTAAGCTGTTGTGGCGTCAGCGGATCAGGCTCGATACTCCACCAGACACTCACAACATAACCAATTAAAACAACGCATAAACTAACTCCAGTGACCTTCTTCCATGTGATTTGCATCAAGCGACTCCTTAATGATGGTGATGATGCTCGGGTTCAGCAGCATTCTCGGCCTGCTTAGCGACAGGCAATGTAATCGTCATTTTTTCGCCATCGTTAAACTCTAATTGCAGCTTAACTTGCTGATCTAACACTAATGGAGCCTTAAGCCCAATTAGCATGACATGCTCCCCCGATGGCATCAGGGTTAATTTTCCATGGGATGGAATATCAAAGCCTTCAACATGGCGCATTTTTACCATACCTTGCTCTTCAATAATGGTATGCAATTGCGCTTCGTTCGCTACGTCGGTTGTCACGCCAATCAAGCGTACGGCTTTATCGTTGTGATTTTCGAGCGTAAAGTAAGCGGCAGTATTTGGAACGGTATCAGGCATTGCACGTACATGACCTTCAGTCATCACTACGTTGGCGAAAACAGAAAATGAAGCACAGGATAAGGCAACACAATTAAACATCTGTTTGAATATCGGTTTCAATGTCTTAAACTCCATGTCTACCCAATGTCGTCGTAAAGGAAAACAACCCATGAGTCATATACAGGTTCGGGATGATCAGGGCGTTCGTGTTATCAGCTTTAATCGCCCAGATAAACGCAATGCACTTGATCTTAAAATGTATAAACAACTGACAGAATACCTGATCGAAGGTGAAGCAGACAACGACATTCGTGCCTTTATGCTCCATGGTGAAGATAATTGTTTCACCTCGGGCAATGATGTTGCAGACTTTTTGAAAAATAGTGACTTAGGGCCAAACCATCCTGCGGTACGCTTCTTATTTTGTTTATTAGAGCTCAAAAAACCACTGGTCGCTGCCGTTTCTGGTGCGGCTGTTGGTATTGGTACCACTGTGCTACTGCATTGCGATTTAGTTTACGCAGACAATACAGCTAAGTTTCAACTGCCCTTTGTTAATTTAGCCTTGGTCCCTGAAGCGGGCGCGAGTTTACTCCTACCCGAATTAGTGGGTTATCAAAAAGCAGCTGAATTATTGCTGCTCGGAGAAAGTTTTGATGCTGATACCGCCCACAGACTGAACATCATTAACGATGTGATCGCCCAAGAAGAGTTATTGGTTTATGCCTTTAACCAAGCGAAAAAACTAGCCAATCAACCTCCGCAGGCGCTGCAAATTACCCGTCAGTTGATGCGACCACATAAAAACCGTGTGCAACACCAAATGCATCAAGAATTAGAACAATTTAGTGCAAGACTTAAAAGTGATGAAGCAAAAGCCAGATTCCAGGCTTTTCTTAAAAAGTGATACTCACTTAGCAAGTGCTCATTATTGGCATGAGGGTCAATGTGCCCTCTTGTTGATAGCATCTCGCTAACGATTGTGGCCATAAACGTGTATAGGCTGTCCCATTAATGTCCCACAATCTAGAGTACAAAAACTTGGCTTAAATCGGTCTTTTCCATTGTTCTACAAGCAAAGCCAACACAAAATACACCAGTAGACTCACGCCTGGCATAAACAGAATTGCCCCCGCCCATACCACTCGCGTCCAAAAACAGGACCAACCAAATTGCCACGCCATACCTGATGCAACACCACAGACCAAACGTTGTGAATTGTTCATTCGTATTTGCGCTCGTTTCATTTTGAACTCCAAAATTTTATGAGTTACTTATCGCTGACACTATGCCACTGAAACCAGCAGATAATGCCTGAAAACAACGCGAGGCTAATCACTGGTAGCAGTAGCAGAGTCATTAGAGGTGCTACAAACCACATAGGCAGATCCTTACTTATTCGCGCTCAATTCACCTGTGGTTGCCGAATCAGTTTGGGTATCCGCGCTCAGTGTTAGTTGACTATTAAAGTCATAGATACTTTCAGCCAGTTGCGTTTGTAGCGATAACACCAATTCACGCTTTGTATTCACTAACAACTCCTGCGCTTGGGTGCTAAGAGTTTGCTCAATGGCGCTCATAACATCAGATACAGGAGCCGCTTCAGCATGTGCTGTAACACTCGCCATTAATGCACCGAATAACACACTTGCTTGAACTGATTTTTTAACATTTGAAGTAAACATGATGTCGTCCCTTTCGATTGATTAACTTGACATAGGGACTATTACAAAGGGCGTGCCAACTTATCAAATAAGACTTAACACACTAATTTAATTAGATTTAAAAATTTATTTTAAGCTAGAACGAGATAAGCGAGATATTTAGGAAAGGTAAAGTGGTGAAAAATACTACAACGTTTAGTGAATCTCACCACTTTTTAAATCGAATGATTATTGAGCAATTATTTCTGTTTGAATACTCAAATAAGCCTGCTTTACCACCTCTATGCCCGCACCGTTTTTATGGGCGTTTTCGCTTAAATAACGACGCCACGCACGGGCACCAGGCAAACCTTGGAATAAGCCAATCATATGGCGAGTGATATGATTTAGGCGTCCGCCCGCCTGCAAGTGAGCCTCGATATAGGGCACCATCGCCTCAATCACAGCCTCACGGCTAATCACCGTCTTCTGGCTGCCGCAGAGCAGTTGGTCAACCTGCGACAACATATAAGGATTCTGGTAAGCCTCACGTCCAACCATCACACCATCTAAGTGCTGCAAGTGGGTTTGGGCCTGTTCAAGGCTAGTGATGCCACCGTTAATGCTGATATTAAGCATCGGATAATCACGTTTGAGCTGATACACACGTTCGTAGTCTAAGGGCGGGATCTCACGATTCTCTTTCGGGCTTAAGCCTTGCAGCCAAGCCTTACGCGCATGGATAATAAACTCACCACAGCCCTTAGCCATGACAGTATCAATAAAGTGAGTCAAAAACTCATAGCTATCCTGCTCATCGATTCCGATGCGCGTTTTTACCGTCACAGGAATATCAACCACTTGCTTCATGGCATCGACACATTCAGCCACCAGCTCAGGTTCAGCCATCAAACAGGCTCCAAAGCGACCATTTTGCACCCGATCCGAAGGACAGCCCACATTGAGGTTCACTTCATCATAACCGCGCTCGGCGGCAAGTTTGGCGCAGCGAGCAAGTTCAGCAGGATTCGAGCCACCCAACTGCAATGCCAGAGGATGTTCCTCTTGGTTATAGGCAAGATAATCGCCACGGCCATGCAAAATCGCGCCGGTGGTCACCATCTCGGTATACAGTAAGGCATTGGCCGACATTAAACGCGCAAAATAACGGTAATGACGATCCGTCCAATCGAGCATCGGTGCAATGGAAAAGGTGCGGTCGAGCTGTAGACCATCATTAAGATTATTTTTCAACACGTGACTATCGACTCAAGTAATTAAAATTTGCGAATAAGTTGCCACTCAGAGGAGCCAAGAGTCCTAATTTGAGTCGCAGATTGCCAATAAGCCTTAAGCTTAAAAATGGAAAAACAGTAAACGAGTTAACGTTTACTGTTTTATTGCCCCTCAGAGCAAGCGGGATTATACCCTAAACCGCCTGCTTTGTGGAGATAATGCAGGAACAGGAGCCGACTCTGCACCAAAGCTACAACTCGCTCCAACGCCTGAGCAAGTTATGATAAACACCCGTTAGATTAAACAGCTCTTGTTCAGGCGCGGCCTGCAACGTCAAAGATTGAATCGATTGATCGAGTTGAAATAACAAGCGGCGCTGCCCCTCATCGCGCACCATGCTCTGTAGCCACATAAAGGCGGCGGTTCGCTCACCTGATGTGACAGGCGTAACCTGATGTAAACTCGTTGACGGGTATAACACCAAAGATCCCGCCGCCAGCTTAATGCTTTGCTGGCCATAGGTATCTTGGATGACCAGCTCACCACCTTGATAAGTGTCTGGTTCGCTTAAAAATAAGGTGGCAGACAGATCGGTACGCACCATACCGTCACTCGTCGAGCGAATTGCATTATCGATATGATAGCCAAAGGTTTCTCCACCTTGATAACGATTAAACAAGGGCGGATAAAACTGTAATGGAAGTGCTGCCGAGACAAATAAAGGATGAGCTAACAAGCGCTCCATAATCAATTCACCGATGCCAATCGCAACAGGATCGTCTTTATCCAACTGCTGATTGCGCTTACGGGTACTCGCCATCACGCCTGATGTTTGATTGCCATCAATCCAAGTGCGAGCATCGAGCTGCTCCCGTAACTGATTGACTTCTTGTTTTGAAAAAACATGAGGAATTTCAATAAGCATCTTCAAACCTTAAGGAAAGCATAAACATCAAAGGCAGCCCTAGGGCTGCCATTCAAATCGTCATTCACTGATATTAAAAGTGCATATCAGCACTTAACATCACCAAACGTCCAGGCGCCATATTCGCAAAGTGTGCAGTATAAGCCTTATCGTAATAACGCTCATCCGTTAGATTTTGAACGTTCAGGCGTAAGGTCAAGAATTCACTCATTTTATAAGATGAAGTCAAATCAAAACGCCAGTAGGATGGAATCGACAGCGTGTTAGCCGTATTGCCATACACTTTGTCCATATAATAGGCACCCGTGCCGACCGTTAACTGCTCGGTAATATCGTAAGTGGTGAATAAATTAAGGCTATTTTTGGCTGTATTAGGGAAGCGATTACCATTTTGCGCTGCGTTGTAACCATTGCTTTCGAGGGTCGCATCCAAATACGTATAACCACCAAAACCATGCCAATCTTTAGTAAAGTCACCGGAAAAGCCGATTTCAAAGCCTTTGACTTTTTGCTCACCGACGTTTTCCTGCGGTGCATTACGATCGCCAGAGGTCGCAACGCGGGCATTGTTTTTCTCGATTTGGAATACAGAACCATTCAGAGATAAACGCCCCTCCCAAAGATCCCATTTAGTGCCTAACTCGTAGCTTTCGGTGTCTTCTGGTTCTAAATCGGCGTTAGTGCTGCCAAGACGATCTGCCCCATCTCCGTTAGACGTGCCAGGTGGGTTTGAGGAAGTGCCCCACGCAGCGTAGATACTGCCATTTTCTGCGGGCTTATATAGCACCGACAATTGGTAGTTGAAGAAATCAGCATCATTGCTGAATCGAGAGGTTGAGTTCTCAGCACTGGTGTTATAGTCATCCCAGCGGATACCTGCGTTAACCATCCATGCTTCAGTTAACTCAATCGTATTAAAGGCATAGATAGAGCGAGTATCGGTTTCAGTCACTGTCGCATCGGTACCGAGTGTAATCGAACCAACCCAAGGATCGTGGGGATTCGGGTTATCCAGCAACGTACAGTTGTAGTTATCCAGCATTGCCTGATTACAACCCGCGTTGCGACCATTGCCCGTATCGACGGTGTAACTCAAATTGCTAGTACGTTCGTTACTGAGTTCAGTACCGACTGCAAAACGGTTCGTCATTCCTGCGAGTTTTGCTTCACCCGAGAGCTGCAATTGAGTCGCTAGGGTTTTAGTGACCGAATGGCGCGACTTAGTGTTTCGCCAAACATAACCATTAGCCACGTTGCCAGTGGTGTCGTCTGGGTTAGTCACAATATAGTAATTGCTGTTACGGCTATAGATAGACGTCGAAGTGAACTGCATGTCGTTGTTAAAATCATGGCTGATCAACACCGAAGCAGTATCGTCCATCGTATCGCGAAAATCCCGCGATAATAAGCCATAGAAATTGTCGGGATCGACATCGGCAGGTTTGCCTGTCGCCTGATCGTAGGGAATACCATAATCAGGAATATCATGGTTTTCAAAATGATAATATTCAAGGGTCACTTTAGTTGGCGTCGTTAACCCAAAAGTAACTGACGGTGCAACGCCCCAACGATTACCTGTGACCTCATCACGCCCAGGAGTGTCAGCATCGTGAGCCATCATGTTGACACGAACCGCAGCTTCATCGGTAATCACATGGTTAATATCAACATTGGCACGTTTGAGGGCATCAGTCCCCACGGCAACATCGGCGTTAATAAAATCTTCAGCCTGAGCTTTTTTGGTCACAATGTTAATGCTACCGCCAACCGCGCCACGGCCGTTATAGACAGAGCTTGGGCCTTTCAGGACTTCAATTTGTTCAATGTTAAAGGTTTCACGGCTTTGTGAACCCACATTACGCATACCATTGATAAAAGTGGAGGATTGAGCATCGTATCCACGAATAAACGGTCTATCACCGTAGGGGTTTCCCCCTTCGCCAGTACCCAAGGTAATACCAGGCGTCGCTCGTAGCGCATCAGTAAAACTCTGCGCGCCCATATCTTTGATCAGATCTTGATTGATGACTGTTACAGTTTTCGCAGTATTGAGCAGGTCTTCGGTAAATTTACCCGATTGTACTTTGCGGGTGTTATAACCCAAGTACTCACCATTGACCTCAATATGTTCAACTTTTTTATCTGCGACTTGTGCCTGCTCCGCGGCCATAGCAGGGATAGCAGAAACCGCCATCCCTATGGTTAACGAACCTAAAACATGGGCACCAAGCGTGACTCGACCATTGCGACGTTTTGCAAATTTCATTTAAAGCATTCCTGTTGCGGACTAAACCCTGTAACAGATGTCCCCCACCTGTTAATCGCCCGCTAATATATGTAAAATTATTTTTGTGATCAATAATTATTATCATTTACATTATAATTTAATGTAAATCACAGTTTAAGCCGTTTATAGTTGTTAGGCACAGCAAAACGACTGTAGCTACATTGGTAGGGTTAAAGATACGCCTATGATAGAAATGAAAATTTCCTTCAAAAATCTTTCGCATACATTCAAGCTATCGCACTCATAGCCTAACGGCATGCTCATTCGAATCATCAACCTTTCGGTGGAAACGTGCCTTTGGACTCATTGAGGGGACATGCAGAATTTTACCGCTTGTAGCGTGGCTTTTGGTAAAAAGACTTTTACGATAAATAACAAGAAAATCGTGAAATTAACCTCACATTTCCATTTGTGTCATCTAAGCTGATAGAGTGTGATTAAGATTGCTGTGGTCAAGCCACTTTTCGACTACCCTTAATTACGTGGTGACCATAAGGCTTAAGTTCATAAGAGGACACACTGAAGCATGAACGTCAATTTTATTAATCCTTTTTTGCAGTCGCTGCTCAATGTTATTTCGACAATGGCAAGCCTAGAGCTCACGCCAGGTAAACCCCAAATCAAAACTGACAACTTAGCCAAAGGCGATGTATCAGGTTTGATTGGTATGGTTGGGCCACAAACCAAAGGCTCACTTTCAATTACGTTTGAGCAAAAACTGGTACTGCAAATCATGCAAAATATGCTGGGCGAAAACCCCGGCAAAATAAATGAAGAAGTAACCGATCTGGTGGGTGAAATCACTAATATGGTTACGGGGGGCGCAAAAAATCTTTTAGGACAAAAGGGTTACGAATTCGAAATGGCAACACCAATGGTCGTTTCAGGTCAAGGGCATACAATTTCCCATAAAGCCAACGGCACCAAAATTATCATGCCATTTACCAGTTCTTACGGAACTGCATTTATCGAAGTTTGCTTCGAAAATTAATTAAATATCATAAGTTTGTAGGAAAACATTGGATGTTTGGTTGGCTGTAACGGGTACGCTTTGCTCGACTAGAGCGAACCTAATAGCCAAATCAGTAAATCGATTAACTGTATGCTAAATAAAGAAAAACGGCGCATTAGCGCCGTTTTGTCACTCTAATTTGAGCAAACTATGCTAGGCAAACAGCTACTCTTGGAGTCAGTTTAGTCACTAATTCATAGGCGATGGTACCAATGTGTTCGGCCACCTCCTCTACGGGTAAAGCCTGCCCCCAAAGTAGCACATCATCACCGACTTGATCCGCCGCATCTTGGCCTAAATCTACGGTTAACATATCCATAGATACGCGACCAACAATCGGCACTCGGCGACCATTAATCCATACAGGCGTGCCTTCAGGCGCATTCCGCGGATAGCCATCACCATAGCCAATAGCGACAACGCCAAGGCGAGTATCTTGTTTGGCTGTCCAGTAACAACCATAACCTACGGGTTGACCCGCTTTATGATCGCGCACCGCGATCAAACGTGAGACTAAGTTCATTGCGGGGATCAAACCATGGTTCGCACCGCAATCTCCTGTGACAGGAGATACGCCATAGAGCGCAATGCCTGGACGGATCCAATCCCCTTGGCTTTTAGGCCAATAAAGCGCACCCGCCGAGTTGGCTAAGGTTCTAAACCCAGGTAAATCCGCAGTTAACTGGTTAAAGGTTTGCATTTGTACTTGAGTGTAATGATTATCTGGTTCATCGGCACAGGCAAAGTGGGTCATCAAATGAACAGGTTTGGCAACATTTTCGCAAGCTGCCAAACGAGCATAAACCGCAGTGAATTGTTCAGGCGTGACCCCTAAACGATGCATCCCCGAATCGACTTTTAGCCACACGGTGACAGGCTTCGTTAAGTTTGCCTGTTCTAACATCTCGATTTGCGATTCGTGGTGCACCACAGTATCGATATCGTGCTCCACCAACAAAGGTAAGTCGGTGCTGCGAAAAAAGCCCTCCAGCAATAATAAACGCGCCTTAATACCACCTTCGCGCAGTTCTAATGCCTCTTCCAAACGGGCTAAGCCGAAGCCATCGGCAGTATGTAAACAATGAGCGACATTTAATAATCCATGACCATAACCATTGGCTTTCACCACCGCCATCACTTGGCTGCTGCTCGCCTGTTGGCGTAAAACGGCGAGGTTGTTTTGCAGTGCAGTACTGCTAATTTCTGCTCGAGGAAAAGGTTTCAAAATTTGCCTTGTCTATTTGGAAAAGTCTGGAAATAAAAAGAATACATAAGCTTTGCTTATCTTCTAACACCGGGAATTAATCTTCTTCAAACTGAGGACCTGCATAGTTATCAAAACGGGAAAACTGGCCTTGGAAGGTCAAGCGCACACGTCCAATGGGACCGTTACGCTGTTTACCGATAATGATTTCCGCCGTGCCCTTATCGGGAGAGTCGTTGTTATACACCTCATCACGGTAAATAAACATGATGAGATCCGCATCCTGCTCAATAGAACCTGATTCACGTAAGTCCGAGTTCACAGGGCGTTTATCGGCACGTTGTTCGAGCGAGCGGTTAAGCTGGGAAAGTGCGATAACGGGGATTTCTAATTCTTTAGCTAATGCCTTAAGAGAACGAGAGATTTCAGCAATTTCAAGGGTACGATTGTCCGATAATGCCGGCACTTGCATCAGCTGCAAGTAGTCGACCATGATCATCGATAATCCGCCATGCTCGCGGGCAATACGACGGGCACGGCTGCGCACTTCGGTCGGCGTTAAGCCTGAACCATCATCGATATACATCTTACCTTGCTCAAGCATAATGCCCATGGTCGAGGATACCCGCGCCCAATCCTCATCATCGAGTTGTCCGGTACGGATTTTGGTTTGATCAACGCGCCCTAAAGAGGCCAACATACGCATCATGATCTGTTCTGAGGGCATCTCGAGGCTGAAAATAAGCACGGGCTTGTCTTCATTCATCGCCGCCTGTTCGCACAGGTTCATCGCAAAGGTCGTTTTCCCCATCGACGGACGCGCCGCCACGATGATCAAGTCGCCGGATTGAAAGCCTGCTGTCATTTTATCGAGATCAGTAAAGCCACTCGATACCCCTGTCACACCGTTGTGTGGGTTGTTGTAGAGCTGCTCAATCTTATCAACGGTTTTTTCCAGAATGGTTTTGATGCCTTCAGGGCCTTCGTTAGCATTGGTGCGCTGCTCAGCAATTTTAAAGACTTTGCTCTCAGCTAAATCGAGTAGAGCGCTGGAATCGCGGCCTTCAGGGTTATAACCCGCATCGGCAATCTCATGGGCAACGCGGATCATCTCGCGTACGACTGCGCGCTCACGGACAATTTCAGCATAGGAAACAATGTTGCCCGCACTCGGGGTGTTTTTGGCAATCTCGCCCAAGTAGGCAAAGCCGCCCGCTTCTTCAAGTTGGTTTTCAAGCTCAAGCTGTTCAGAAACCGTAATTAAGTCGATAGGTTGGCCTGTTTCGACTAAACGGTGCATGGCGGCGAAAATCATCCGGTGCGAGCGAGAATAAAAATCCTCCTTCACTACGGTTTCAGCCACTTTATCCCAAGCGTCGGCGTCTAACATGAGGCCGCCTAATACCGATTGTTCAGCCTCAATTGAATGCGGCGGTAGCTTGAGGCTATCGACCTGCAAATCCCTTGGCTTACTCTTAGGCTTAAAAGCACCTTGTTGTGACATTAACACTCCCGATTTCCAACAACTTAACAAAATATGATATAAAACCCCGTCAAGCAAACAGGTGGTTTACACTGGCCTGTTATCTCACCCAACGGATACTCAAACTAAAAATAAGGAAAGAACATGCGTATTGCATTGGTTGCAGCCTTAGTACTGACCTCTGGCATTGCAACAGCCGATGAAGGGCAATGGCAACCTTATCAAATGCCTTCTATTGCAGACAAACTCAGCGCGCGTGGAATCGATATTCCCGCAGATAAGCTGGCCGATCTCACCAGTTATCCAATGAACGCCGTTGTCGGGCTGGGCTATTGTACCGCCAGTTTTGTCTCGCCCCAAGGGCTAGTTGTGACAAACCATCATTGTGCCTACAAGGCGATACAATATAACACTAAGAAAGAGCATAACTATCTCGAACAAGGCTTTTTAGCCAGCTCAATGGATAAAGAACCGTCGGCCGGTCCCAATGAGCGTTTATACATCACCGAAGCCGTGACCAATGTCACCGCTGAGGTAACTAAAGACTTAAGCCAAGATCCACTCAAACGCTACGAAGAGATTGAGAATCACAGTAAAGCCTTAATCAAAAGCTGTGAAGCCGATGATAACTACCGCTGTAACGTTCGCAGCTTCCACAATGGCTTGGAATATTACCTCATCAAGCAATTGATGATCCGCGATGTGCGCCTAGTGTATGCACCACCTGAAAGTGTTGGTGGTTACGGTGGTGATATTGATAACTACGAGTATCCACGCCACTCGGGTGATTTTGCCTTCCTACGGGCTTATGTGGGTAAAGACGGAAAACCTGCGGCTTTCAGCGAAGATAACATTCCTTATACGCCCAAAAGCTATTTAAAAGTGAACGCCGATGGCGTGAAAGCTGGCGATGGCGTTTTTGTGGCAGGCTATCCTGGCACGACCAACCGTTACAATCTCACTAGCGAGCTTAAATTTGCCAGTGATTGGTTGTATCCAACTCAGGCAAAACGCTATCAATTACAGATTGATACTATCGAAGCCATGGGTCAGGAAGATGCCGACATCGCGATTAAATATGCGGGCAATATGGCGTCTATGGCGAACCGGATGAAAAAGCTCAACGGTCTGCTGGCGGGCTTTAAAGCCACGGATATCGTCGGCATTAAGCAGCAACGTGAAGATGACTTTCTGGCTTGGTTAAAGAAAAACCCTAGCCTTAATCAAAATCTTATCAGCGAACTAGAAGTGTTACTGGCGGAGCAGCAACTGCAAACCCAAACCAATTATTACTTCACCAACGCCCAATCGAGCACACTGCTCACTGCGGCCAACAACCTCTACCGCTTAGCGAAAGAAAAGCAAAAGAGCGATGCCGAGCGTGAAATCGGTTACCAAGAGCGCGACTTAGCCATGTTCAGCTCGCGCTTAAAACGTATCGACTCTAGTTTTGATGTCAAAGTCGATAAAACCCTCTGGTTACAAGATTTAAATGCTTATTTATCGCAGCCAAACCGTGTTGCGGCCTTAGACAATATGCTGAATTTAGACGATAAAAACGTCAGTTTAGCTGCTAAACTCGATGGTTTATATTCGCTGACCACTCTGACAGACCAAGCGCAACGTTTGGCCTGGATGGACGCCGATGCCAAGGCCTTCGAAACCAGCAGCGATCCGTTTATCCGCCTTGCTGTCGCGCTGTATGACACCAATATGGCCCAGGAAAAAGCAGAAAAAATCCTTGCAGGTAAATTATCTACCGCTCGCCCAGCCTACATGGCAGCCGTTATCGACTACTACAAAGCCAACAATTGGCCAGTGTATCCCGATGCTAACGGTACGCTACGCATCAGCTACGGTATGGTCGATGGTTATCAATCCCGCGATGCGCTGTACAAACAGCCATTTACACGTCTTGATGGGATAGTAGCTAAGCACACTGGCGTTGAGCCCTATAACGCACCGAAAAAACTGCTCGATGCAATCCATGAGCAGCGTTTTGGCGATCACTTAGTGAAATCTGTCTATCAAGATCCCCGTGGCTGGATTTGCCGTCTGTTCTCTTGCTTAGACAAGCCAGAAGAATTTAACTCTGTGCCGGTTAACTTCCTGTCGAGCGTGGATACCACTGGCGGTAACTCGGGCTCGCCCGTCTTTAACGGCAAAGGCGAACTCGTCGGCCTGAACTTCGATTCCACCTATGAAGCCATTACTAAAGATTGGTTCTTCAACCCCACCATCACCCGCGCCGTACACGTGGATATTCGATATATCCTGTGGATGATGGATGAAGTCGACCATGCCGATAATTTAATTAAGGAACTCGATTTAGTGAGAAATTAATATAAAATTAATATTCAGAATTAATTGATAATAAAATTAGCTGATATTAATCCAATTAATTTAATCCACATAAATTAAGCATCTTTAAAAACCGTCCAAGAAATATTCCTTGGACGGTTTTTATTTTATGTAATTTATCAATTTGTGATCTACCGCATTATCAATTCACCAAAAACTCAATCAAAGCGTCTTAATTAGTATTATTTAAAGCAAGACTACACATGGACAATTTGTCCAACCTAAAAATAAAATCCAGTGATAAAAGCCACATTAACCAACAAATTTCAATCTAAGCCTTTAAAACATCACAAATAGTGGTAGGCAAACACAAAAAGAAAAATAACACACTGTATTTAAATAAAAAATATAAAAATCACCACTATAAAACTAACCAAGATTGTTATTTTTATTTCTCAAAAAAACTCAAAAAACGCAAATAAAACTATTAAAAACACCTGTTTTATCAAAAACCATAAAACTTGATCACCATCATGTTTTTCATAGGTTCAATTTCCTATCATCCAACCGCCTAAAATTTCACAAATTAAATGTAACCGTCAACATAAGCACTTAACAAACACATTAAATAACACTGAAAATATAATTCAGGTTGAAAATGAGGAACGCAAAATTCTATGACAGCGACAACTTATCAACCAGGAGAAATCCAAGGGCTGATCAAGATTAATGCATCCAAATGCAAAGGATGTGATGCTTGCAAACAGTTCTGCCCAACCCACGCCATTAATGGTGCCTCGGGTGCAGCGCACTCTATCGATGAAGATAAATGTTTAAGTTGCGGACAGTGTTTAATCAACTGCCCCTTTAGCGCCATTGAAGAAACCCACAGCGCCCTTGAAACCGTGATTAAAAAACTCGCCGATAAGAATACCACCGTCGTTGGCATTATCGCCCCTGCGGTACGGGTGGCGATTGGTGAAGAATTTGGCTTAGGCACGGGCGAACTGGTGACAGGTAAACTCTATGGCGCCATGAATCAGGCGGGCTTTAAGATTTTTGATTGTAACTTTGCCGCCGATCTCACCATTATGGAAGAAGGCAGTGAGTTTATTCATCGCCTCCATGCCAATGTGAAAGGTGAAGAAAATGCAGGTGCATTGCCGCAGTTCACCTCCTGCTGCCCGGGCTGGGTACGCTACCTCGAAACCCGCTACCCTGCACTTTTACCCAACCTGTCAACCGCCAAATCGCCCCAGCAAATGGCCGGAACGGTTGCCAAAACTTACGGCGCCAAGGTGTATCAAATGCAGCCGGAGAATATTTTCACCGTCTCTGTGATGCCTTGTACCTCGAAAAAACTCGAAGCCTCACGCCCCGAATTTAACTCTGCTTGGCAATATCATCAGGAACACGGGGCTAACACGCCTTCGTACCAAGATATTGATGCCGTGCTCACCACAAGGGAAATGGCACAGTTACTCAAACTGCTTGATATCAATCTCGCTAATACCGCGGAATATCAAGGTGATAGTTTGTTCTCGGAATACACCGGCGCGGGCACTATTTTTGGAACAACCGGCGGGGTGATGGAAGCGGCACTGCGTACCGCCCATAAAGTGCTGACTGGCGCTGAAATGGCTAAGTTGGAATTTGAACCCGTACGTGGACTAAAAGGGGTGAAATCGGCCTCAGTCAGCCTGTTTGATACCCAGCTTAAACAAAATGTGACCGTCAATGTCGCCGTAGTGCATGACATGGGCAACAACATCGAACCCGTGCTGCGCGATGTGATGGCAGGCACCTCTCCCTACCACTTTATTGAGGTGATGAACTGCGCAGGTGGTTGCGTTAACGGTGGAGGTCAACCTATTGAGGGTAAAGGCTCTTCTTGGTTAGGTAACATTTAACGGGAAACAAAAATGAACAAGAAAAAACACCTATTTGCCGAGGACAGTTTCTTTCTGTCACGCCGTAAATTTATGGCCGTTGGCGCCGCGTTTGTGGCTGCACTCGCGATCCCTATCGGCTGGTTTACCAGCAAGCTTGAGCGCCGGAATGAATACATTAAGGCCAGAAGCCAAGGGTTATATAAGGACGATAGCCTAGCGAAAAAACGTGTCAGCCACGCCAACCCAGCGGTTGAAAAGTACTACAAAGAGTTCGGTGGCGAGCCATTAGGACATATGTCCCACGAGCTGCTACACACCCACTTTGTCGATCGCACTAAATTAAGCTCTTGATTGGAGATGAGAAATGCATCAAGAACATGATATGAGACCCATTTTAAAACATCCGCTAAACGTCAGGATCTTCCACTACATCCTGCTGCTCAGCTTTTTGCCATTAGCCGCGACAGGTTTGTTATTGTTTTTTAAACCGCTTTCCCAAGAAGGTATGCAGCTAACCTATGATGTGCACATTATTGCAGGGATTGTTATGGCCCTCGATGCCGTGGCATTTACCATCATGGCATTCGATCGAGTGGTACTGTTTATCGCCCGTGTGTTTAGTTTCTCAGGGCGCGATGTGAAATGGTTTATGGTGTTAGGCGGCTACCCACAGAAATTCTTACTGGGTAAAAAAGTGCCTATTCCACCGATGAACAAATACAACTCAGGCCAAAAACTCTTTGGTGCCTGCGTACTGATTGGCGGCACAGTGCTTATCCTCTCAGGTCTAGTGCTATGGCTTATCCCCCACGCTGCGCCGCGGGATATAGTGTGGTTTTTAGGTCAGGCTCATTTAGTGTCAGGCTTAGTGTTAACCGCCTTTTTACCCGTGCATCTTTTCCTCGCGGTGTACCGCTTTGATGATTTCAAGGCCATGATGCTCCACGGTAATGTGCCTTACCATGATGCCGCTGAGTACACCCCTCTGTGGGTTAAAAATGAAATTGCCCCCGTCGCCACTAACGGTGAACAACTGACAAGCAAATAGCTAAGTCTCCAGCGGCAGTTGCTCACAACTGCCGCATTTTCGCATTCATACTCAAGGGCATAGATAACCATGAGCACACACGAGCATCATTCCATTACCGTCACTGACTATAATCCCAACGTCAGCTTTATCGACGATAAAGCGATTTGGCAGACCATTGAAGACGCCAGTAATCCAAGTCGCGAGCAAGTCCTCGCCATTCTCGACAAGGCGCGCCAGTGTGAAGGCTTAAGCATTAGCGAGACCGCCATTTTGCTGCAAAACCAAGATAAGGCCTTGGATGAAGCACTCTTTACCGTCGCCCGTGAGATTAAGAACACCATTTACGGCAATCGGATTGTGATGTTTGCGCCGCTGTATGTATCCAACCATTGCGCCAACAGTTGTAGTTATTGTGGCTTTAACGCCGATAACCATGAGCTCAAACGTAAAACCTTAAAACAGGATGAGATCCGCCAAGAGGTTACGATCCTTGAAGAAATGGGTCACAAACGGATCCTTGCCGTTTATGGCGAGCATCCACGCAATAATGTGCAGGCCATTGTTGAAAGTATTCAAACCATGTACAGCGTTAAGCAGGGCAAGGGCGGAGAAATTCGTCGTATCAACGTCAACTGCGCGCCAATGAGTGTGGAGGACTTTAAGCAACTTAAAACTGCGGCGATAGGCACTTATCAATGCTTTCAAGAAACCTATCATCAAGACACCTACAGCCAAGTCCATCTTAAAGGTAAAAAAACCGACTTTTTATACCGCCTCTACGCCATGCACAGGGCGATGGAAGCAGGAATTGACGATGTCGGTATCGGTGCGCTCTTTGGCCTGTATGATCATAGATTTGAGCTGCTCGCCATGCTCACCCATGTTCAGCAGCTCGAAAAAGATTGTGGCGTTGGCCCACATACCATCTCCTTTCCGCGGATTGAACCTGCCCATGGTTCGGCTATCAGTGAAAAACCGCCCTATGAGGTCGATGATGACTGCTTTAAGCGCATTGTTGCCATCACTCGCCTTGCCGTGCCTTATACCGGGCTGATTATGAGCACGCGGGAAAGTGCGGCGCTGCGCAAAGAACTGTTAGAACTCGGGGTTTCACAAATCAGCGCAGGCTCGCGTACCGCACCGGGTGGCTATCAAGACAGCAAACAAAATCAACATGATGCCGAGCAATTCAGCCTTGGTGATCAACGAGAGATGGACGATATTATTTATGAGCTAGTGACTGATTCAGATGCTATTCCCTCTTTCTGCACGGGTTGTTACCGCAAAGGACGAACTGGCGATCACTTTATGGGATTAGCCAAACAGCAGTTTATTGGCAAATTCTGCCAGCCCAATGCCTTGATCACCTTTAAGGAATATTTGAACGATTACGCCAGTGAAAAGACTCGCGAGGCCGGTAACGCCCTGATAGAGCGAGAACTGGCTAAAATGAGCCCGTCACGGGCGCGCAATGTGCGCGGCTGCTTGCAAAAAACCGATGCGGGTGAACGGGATATCTATCTATAAATGGCATCTTATCTATTCTCAGATCTCGGCGTGCAGTTGCATTTCGGCCTTAACACTAGCGCCTTACTCAATGCGATAGAACGCGCTGATGAAATCGTGCTACACGCGGCCATTTACAGTAATTTTGCCGATAATGCCGTAGGGCAGTTGTTATTGCAGCGGCTACAAAACGCCAGCTTAAAGCAACTCACCCTGATTAAGCTTGAGCCCACTCGTCTATGGCGGGATGAGTTTGCCACCATCCTAAGGCCCGAGATGCCGCTGCAAGAGGTTGAGCAGCTGTATGATATTTCCCGCCACTGGTGCGCCGAGCTTAAAACGCAGTATCCTGAGACAGTCAATTTAGTTTCAACCCAAGCGCTACCACTGCAACCTATATTGCTGATTGGCGATAGACTCTTTGTCGGCCACTACGCCCACAGTAATTGCACCTCGGCTCAAGGACTTTGGTTGGAGTTTGACATCCTTGCTTTAGGTCTTGCGCCAAACAGCTTAATCGATTGGTTTGATACAGGCATCCCCAGTGAGCAAAACTCAGCGGTAGAAGTAGCCCTAGGCCGTTATGTTGATGAATGCCGCCGCGCAGTGGGCGATCTTTGGTATCAGAGCTTGATTGAGCTAGATAAAGGGCGTAACTAATGATCACTCGCCCTAGCCAGCCAGTGCCAGTGACTCAGTCAACGTCCGTTAAACCGACGTTGCTTAAGTCCACAGCGTTTTCCTATGCCGAAATCCTTTCGCTACTTCAGGGGCAAGACGATGAATGGTTATTTAGTCGCGCCCAGCTCGCCACTGAATTGCAATTTAATCAACAGGTGTATTTACGCGGCATTGTCGAGTTTTCGAATCACTGTCGTAACCACTGCCATTACTGTGGTTTACGAAGCGAAAATCGGCAGGTAACACGCTATCGACTCTCGAACGAAGAAATCCTTAACGCAGTGGATAGCATTGCCGAGCTGGGACTAGGTACTGTGGTGCTGCAATCGGGGGATGACTTTAACTACAGCGGCAATCGTATTAGTGCCCTTATTACTGAAATTAAACGTCACCACAATCTAGCAATCACTCTGTCACTGGGTGATCGCAAACATCAAGAGCTGGAAAAATGGCGCGAGGCGGGCGCAGATCGCTATTTGCTCAAGATGGAAACCTTTGACCGCGCCCTCTTTGCTCGGTGTCGCCCTAAAGCCAATTTTGACGAGCGCATTGCAAGGCTCAATTATCTTAAGTCTCTGGGATATCAAACTGGCTCAGGGATTATTGTCGATTTACCGGGAATGACTGATGCGATTTTAGCGTGTGATATTCAGCATTTATCGGAGTTGCAGCTCGATATGCTGGCCTGCGGCCCCTTTATTGCCCATCACCAAACACCGTTTTCGACTTCCCCCAATGGCAGCGCCCTTAAGAGTCATAGGGTTAGCGCTATTTTGCGACTGATGAATCCGGGGGCGAATATTCCTGCCACCAGTTCCCTCGACGCCCTCGAAAAAGGCGCAAGGGAACTGGCACTCAAACGCGGATGTAATGTGCTTATGCCCTCCTTCACCCCAGCACAAGTCAGTGGCGATTACAGCATCTATCCAGGAAAAAACCAGCAACAAAACCCAGCAGCAGAGCGACTTAACCAAGTCTGCCAGCAAATTCAACGCCACGGGCTAATCCCCTCCTTTAGCCGTGGTGATTCAAAAAGGACCCAATATGTGTCAAGGCATTAATCCACAAGAGCATAGCCAAACCCAATCGGCACCAAGAGGAATGCGCTACCATATCGCCTTGGTCGGTCGGCGTAATTCGGGGAAATCCTCCCTACTTAATATGATCGCAGGGCAACAAATCTCGATAGTATCCGATATTAAAGGCACAACCACAGATGCCGTGGCCAAGGCCTATGAGTTACAACCCTTAGGGCCGGTGACCTTTTACGATACCGCTGGCATAGACGATGAAGGGACATTAGGAATGATGCGAGTGAGCGCCACTCGCAGAGTGTTGTTTCGCTCCGATATGGCACTCTTAGTCGTTGATGAGCACGGGCTGTGCCCTTCAGACATGGCATTAATTGACGAAATACAGCAATTAGAAATACCAATACTTGTGGTATTCAATAAGGCCGATATCTGCCTCCCCAAAGCTGAGGATATTGCCTTTTGCCAGACTCAATCCTTACCGTTTATTGTGGTGTCAGCCGCAACAGGTCTTGCGGGTAAACAGCTTAAGCAGTTGATGGTCGAATTAGCACCTGCGGAGTATAAGCAGGAGCCGCTCCTAGCGGGCGATCTCTACCAAGCGGGGGATGTCATTCTCTGTGTCGTCCCTATTGATATGGCCGCACCTAAGGGACGATTGATCCTGCCACAGGTGCAGATACTGCGTGAGGCGCTTGATCACAGCGCCATCGCAATGGTCGTCAAAGAAACAGAACTAACGCAGGCATTATCAGTGGTTACGCCTAAGCTGGTGATTTCTGATGCTCAAGCGATTAAGCAAGTCGCCGCCACAGTGCCAGACGCAGTCCCTCTCACCACCTTCTCAACCTTATTTGCCCGATTTAAAGGCGATTTAGCCGTTCTCGCTGCGGGAGCTGATGCTTTAGATAAATTGCAAGATGGTAATAAAGTGCTCATCGCCGAAGCCTGTAGTCACAATGTGCAGGAGGACGATATTGGCCGAGTTAAACTTCCCCGCTGGATAAATAGCTACACTGGCAAACAACTCCAGTTTGTAGTTACATCTGGGCACGACTTTCCCGATGATTTAGAACAATATGCCCTCGTCATCCACTGCGGCGCTTGTATGTTTAACCGCAATGAAATGCTCCGTCGCATCCGTGAATGTCAACGGCGGCAGGTGCCCATCACTAACTATGGTGTAGCAATTTCTAAATTGCAGGGCGTGCTACCGCGAGTGCTTGCGCCTTTTAACCGCAATCCTCAGCAATAGCGTATGTGTTTTAGCGTCTGGCTTGGCTGCACTCAAGTGGCTACGCCTGATTAGCGTTAATACGTGACAAACAGCCACTCACACAGCAATGCTAAATCGCGCCCATAAAAAAACACCGCCTAAGCGGTGTTTTTTTAGTTTAAAGCAGTATGTAATTAAGCTTCTGCAACGATAGAAACTTTAACAACAGCTTTAACTTCAGTGTGTAACTGAACTTCAACTTCGAAGTCGCCAGTAGTACGCAGAGCGCCTAATGGTAAACGAACTTCTGATTTAGCCAGTTCAACGCCAGCAGCAGTTACTGCATCAGCGATGTCACGGTTGCCAACTGAACCAAACAGTTTGCCTTCATCACCCGCTTTAGAAGCAATAACAACAGCTTCCAGAGCAGCGATTTTCTCAGCACGTTGGTTAGCAGCAGCCAGATCAGCAGCGATTTTAGCTTCTAATTCAGCGCGACGAGCTTCAAATACTTTAACGTTGCTTTCGTTAGCAACAACAGCTTTACCTTGTGGCAGCAGGTAGTTACGAGCGTAACCAGCTTTAACTGCAACTTGGTCACCCAGGTTACCCAGGTTAGCGATTTTATCAAGCAGAATAACGTTCATTATCAAATCCTCTATATTCGATTAGGAATACTGCAATTACTGATGTAAATCAGTGTATGGCAGTAGAGAAAGATAACGAGCACGCTTGATAGCGCGAGCTAGTTGACGCTGATATTTAGCACTAGTACCAGTGATACGGCTTGGAACGATTTTGCCGCTTTCAGTGATGTAGTTCTTTAAAGTAACGATATCTTTGTAATCAATTTCTGCAACACCTTCAGCGGTGAAACGGCAGAACTTGCGACGACGGAAATAACGTGCCATTTGACAGTCTCCTAAGTTTTCAATTCGACATTTTCGGCATGGATGACTAAGCGATTTTGGCCATTTCGCCCCTGTTGAAGCGTCATAAAACCTTGTACTTGTACTTCCATACCTGCTTTCAGATTATCTGCCACGCTTTCAAAACGTGGTCCACTCAATATCACTTGTATTTGAACGTAGACATTGCGGAGCATATCTGCTTCATAACGCTGCGATTTGTGTTCTAGCATGATCACACTATGTGCAATGCCTGCTGGGCTTTTAAAGCGTCTGGAACGGGTTATGGTTCCTGACAACACCAAGTTATTGGTGGTCACAGAAAAACTTACTCAGCGATTTCTTCAGCGTTAGCTTCATCATATGAGCGGTCGCCAGCTGGGCCACGACGTGAATCGCGCTCATCTTTAGCTTTCGCCATTGGAGATGCTTCAGTAACGGCAACTTTAGTACGCATTACCATGTTACGCAGAACTGCGTCGTTGAAACGGAAAGCAGTTTCTAGCTCTTCAATCGTCTCTGCTGGTGCTTCAACGTTCATCAGAACATAGTGAGCTTTATGCAGATCTTGGATTGGGTAAGCCAGTTGACGACGGCCCCAATCTTCTAAACGGTGGATTTTGCCGTTAGCTTCGGTGATAACACCGGTGTAACGCTCAATCATACCTGGTACTTGTTCACTTTGATCTGGGTGAACCATAAATACGATTTCGTAATGACGCATTTATTGCTCCTTACGGTTATGTAGCCTCGTTATTGGCTCAGTCAAACCAAATAGAGGCAAGGAACGAAAATAGTGACTGATTTGAGCGCGAGATAGTACAGAAAGCAGACGCGAAACTCAAGCAATAACTTTGCCTCAACACCCAATACAGGTATGATGACGCCTCACCCCTATTCGGATATCAGACACCGGCCACTCAAGAACCCATACTAATGTTACGAGCAATGCTAAAAGTTATCGCCCCTTTGAGTTTTTTTTGCCTATCTTTTCCTGCACTTGCGCTTGTTCCTCCCGATTATCAGGAGCCACCAAGTGATTTGACTGCAGAAGTCGAAGCTGGCTTACAATTGAACACAGGCAATACCGAATCGAGCAGTTTTAATGGTCGAACCCAACTGATTTACGATACTAAACAAACTAAGCAGGAAGCGACGCTAAAAGCGTATTTTGCTTCTGAAAAAAATCAAACCACCTCCGAAAAGTACGAACTCCAGCTTCAAAGCAACTATAAACTCAACAAAGGTTATATCTTCGGCCGTGGCGACTTCACTTGGGATCAGTTTGGTAGTTATACCCAAATCTCAACTCTTTCTTCGGGTTATGGTTTTAACGCAATTAGTAGCTACAAGACCAAACTCAGTCTCGAAATCGGCCCAGGTTATCGATACAACTTGCCTGCCGAGTCAGTCGCAGAGCCAGACCCCGCTCCCGAAAAGGATGTGATCCTACGTACTGCGGCAAAGTTTTCTCAAAAATTACAGGAATACACCAGTATCAATGCCGATCTCACCGCCGAGGTGGGCGAAAATAACAATACCCTGACTCTCGATATGAACTACAAAAATTTAGTATTTCAGGATTGGGCCTTTAAAATCGGCATGAACATCAAGTTCACCGAAGTGGTTCCTGAGGGCAGCCAGCAGACGGATACCATCACCACCTTTAACTTACTGTATACCTTTAGATAAACAAGCAATAAAACGATTTGGCTGGCACAACAATTCCCCACTCAGCCAAATCCCATTTCAGCACAATTTAGTGACCCACACATAAAAACGATAAATTAGTCGATAAATTCCAACATTTTGCAACACGGAATAAACACCGACTGCTGATATACTCTCCCTGGCAATCATACAAGGAGCAGTTAATGACAAACCCGCTACGTACTTTCGCCTCTTTATATAGCACGACGTTATTAACAGTGCTGGCTGGCGGTTTACTCACCACATATTTAGGCCTTAGGCTCTCGGTGATGCATGTTCCGCAGTTGTGGATAGGTAGCATGATGTCGGCCTACTATGTCGGCCTTGTCGCAGGATCTAAGATTGGCCACCGGCTAATCGCCCAAGTAGGACATATCCGTGCCTTTGTCGCTAGTGCTGGGATCGTTGCCGCCTCCGCACTGGGTCATGCACTCGTAGATGAGTTGGCGATTTGGATCCTGCTAAGACTTATCGTCGGTATGGGGATGATGTGCCAATACATGGTGCTCGAAAGTTGGCTCAATGAACAGGCTGAAAGCAGCCAACGCGGCACAGTGTTTGCCAGCTACATGATCGTCTCTTACTTCGGTTTGATCTTGGGCCAAGGTGCCATCAGCCTCTATCCTGAACTCGGTCTAGAGCCGCTGTTACTGATCGCCATCTGCTTTGCCCTGTGTATTGTCCCGATTTCTTTAACGCGGCGTATTCACCCAGCACCACTGGTGCCCGCCCCCTTAAAAATTGCTCACTATTGGCGCAAAGCGCCGCAGGCACTCACGACCATTGCCATTGGCAGCATGATTGTCGGCTCCTTTTACGGCTTGGCGCCTGCTTATGCGAGCAACTTAGGTTTACCGCCCGAGAAGGTGGCCACCTATATGACAGCAACCATTCTCGCGGGCCTACTCGCCCAATGGCCAATGGGAAAATTATCTGACATTATGTCCCGCAGTCGCCTGATCCGCATCAACTGCGTACTGCTTGGTATCTTAGCATTAGCTATCGCCCTCACTCCCTATCATCCGACACTCTCACTGGTGATGACGTTTCTGTTCGGCATTCTTGGCTTTACCTTCTATCCCTTGGCAACCGCACTGGCTAATTCCCGTGTCGAGCAAAGTGAAAGGGTAGGACTATCGGCAACCATTTTGCTCACCTTTGGCATGGGCGCCAGCATCGGCCCATTAATCGCCTCGACTCTTATGCAATGGTTTGGCAACAGCATGCTCTATGGCTTTATGTCGGCCTGTACCTTAATCCTGTTTTTACGGCTACGTTATGTTCACTCACAGCAAAAAACCGAAACCAATGTCACCCAAGACTACATCATGGCGACCGGTGACTTAGTCTCCTCACCACTGGCTGCGGCGCTTGACCCGAGGGTGGATGTTGAATCGGTGCAGGAACACATGACACCAACACAGCAGGAAGATGAAGAAGATTTAGGTGCCGATGCCCTTGTTAAAGATGCAGAGAATGATAACGAGCAACAGCTAACATTCGAGTTTGAATTTCACTCAGCGCCCAGCTTTATCCACGATGAGACAAACGAGGTGGACGAATCCAACCTCGATGCAATTAAAACCAATTAAGGGCTGATTTAGGCAATAAAAAAGACGGGCTCACCCGTCTTTTTTATTGATATATATCAATTAACTACGGCGTTGACGCACAGCTTCGAATAGGCAAATACCCGTGGCAACCGACACGTTTAAGCTAGAGACGCTTCCCGCCATCGGAATCGAAACTAAAGTATCGCAACATTCACGACTTAAGCGGCGTAAACCTTTGCCTTCGGCGCCCATCGCAATCGCTAATGGCCCTTTAAGATCGGCTTGATAAAGCTCGCAATCCGCTTCACCCGCCGTGCCGACAATCCACACGCCCTTTTCCTGCAGATGGCGCATAGTGCGGGCGAGGTTAGTTACTTGGAATAACGGCACGGTTTCAGCTGCGCCGCAAGCGACCTTACTGACCACAGCCGTTAAGCCAACGGAGTTATCCTTTGGCACAATAATGCCCTGCACGCCCGCCGCATCGGCGTTACGTAAGCAGGCACCTAGGTTATGCGGATCGGTAACGCCATCTAAAATCAATAAAAACGGTAAGTCGGTCTTAGCTAACAGCTCATCTAAGTCATGCTCACCAAGGATTTTAGCCGCTTTCACACGGGCAATAATACCTTGGTGCTGAGTACTTTCGGCTTTCTCGTCCAACACTTTGCGTGAAGTCACTTGAATGCTCGTGCCAAAGGCTTTCGCTTGACGGATCAGCGGGGTTAAACGCTCATCCTCACGGCCCTGCAACAGCCAAAGTTCAATAATGCGCTCAGGGCTGTGTTTTAACAGCGCTTCAACTGCGTGGATCCCAAAAATAATATCTTGTTTTTTCATTTACTTCTTTCTCGTGCTCCGCTTCGCGGCCTTTGGCTTTTTCGCCGTATCTTTTACGCTTTTCTTAGGCTTAGTGCCCGCTTTAGACTTAGACTTACTCGGCGCTTTGTCTGAACCCGCTTTCGCTTTAACGCCAGTCGATTTAGCCGTTTTCGCCATTTTCGCGCCTTCGCGGTTTACCCGCTCACGGGCTGTCATGGGTTTTTCTCGACTAGGTGCCGCCTTGCGGCGACCGCCTTTACCACTGTCGCCAATCATGACTAAGTCAATCTGTCTATCATCCAAGTTTACCGCGGCCACTTTTACCGTAACGGGGTCACCCACTTGATAGATTTGACCTGTGTGCTCACCAATCAAACGCTGACGCATAGGATCGAACTGGTAATAATCGCTGCCCAGACTAGAAATATGCACTAAGCCATCGATAAATAAGTCATTTAAGCGAACGAATAAACCAAAGTTAGTGACAGAGGCTATCACGGCCTCGAAGGTGTCACCCACATGGTCCTGCATAAATTCACATTTAAGCCAGTCGCTTACATCACGTGTTGCTTCATCGGCGCGGCGTTCAGTCGTAGAACATTCTTCGCCTAATTTATCTAATTCATCGAGTTGATAGTGGTAGCCACCATCGGGAGTCCATTTCTCATTGGCTTCACCTTTTTCTTTCGCCAACAAATAGCGGATCACTCGGTGCAGCACTAAGTCAGGATAACGACGAATAGGCGAGGTAAAATGCGCGTATTCTTCCAGAGCCAAACCAAAATGGCCTTCGTTATCAGGCGTGTATATAGCTTGGCGCATAGAGCGCAGCAACATCACTTGAATAAGTTCAGCATCGGGACGGCCGGCAATCTGCAACATCACATTTTGATAATCTGCAGGCGTTGGCTCAAGCCCACCGCCCATGCTCAAACCACGCTCAGCTAAAAACTCTTTAAAGTTTGCCAGTTTCTGCTCAGAGGGCGACTCGTGCACTCGATAGAGGATTTCACCCTTATGCTTTTTCACAAACTTAGCGGCAGACACGTTCGCCAAAATCATACATTCTTCAATGATTTTATGAGCTTGATTACGCGCTCTTGGCACAATCTTATCGATCTTGCGCTGTTCGTTAAAAATAAACTGCGTTTCTATCGTCTCAAATGCTATCGCACCGCGCTCTGCGCGCTGTTCATCAAGCGCTAAATAAAGCGACTGTAAGCATTGAAGATGTGGAAAGAGTGCTTCATGTTCAGGCGCAATCGGTCCGCCTTCGAGCATGGCTGCCACTTGGGTGTAAGTGAAACGCGCATGTGAATGCATCACCGCGGGATAAAACTTATAACCCGATAACTTACCACGGGCTGAAACCGTCATCTCTGCAACCATACACAGGCGGTCAACATGAGGATTGAGTGAACACAAGCCGTTAGAGATTTTCTCCGGCAACATTGGGATCACTTGCGATGGGAAGTACACCGAGTTACCACGGGCACGGGCTTCAGTATCTAAGGCCGAATCGGTGCGTACATAATAGCTTACATCGGCAATCGCCACCCACAGACGCCAGCCACCACTGGGTTTAGCTTCGGCATAAACAGCATCGTCAAAGTCTCGGGCATCTTCACCATCGATGGTCACTAAGGGTAGATCACGCAGATCGACACGACCCACTTTATCAGACTCAGTCACTTCATCGGGAATACGGCGCAGTTTCTTTTCAATGGCGGCCGACCACGTATGGGGAAGATCGTAATTGCGTAGGGCTATTTCGATTTCCATTCCCGGTGCCATTTGCTTGCCAAGCACTTCGGTCACTTTGCCTGCGGCTTTAACAAATCGACCGGGACGACGGGTTAATTCTACCACCACCACATCGCCTTGACGGGCGCCATTGCGATCTTCACTAGCGATTAAAATTTCTTGGGTAATGCGCTTATCATCGGCAATCACAAATGCCATGCCACTGTCGACATGGAATCGACCAACAATCGCAGCACTACGGGGCTGGATCAAACGGACAATACGGGCTTCACGACGACCTTTACGATCCATACCGGCTTTTTGTGCCAGCACTTTATCGCCATGGAAATACATCAGCATGTCGCGATTTGAGATAAATAAATCGTCGCCACCTTCGTCAGGTTTGAAGAAGCCGTAGCCTTCTCTGTGCCCAAGAACAATGCCGGGGATCAGATCCATTTTTTCAGGTAAGCCGTAGCTTTGACCGCGGGTAAATACCAATTCACCGTCGCGCTCCATCGCCCGTAAACGGCGGCGCAGGGCTTCTAATTGCTCTTCATCATGGATCTGTAGTGCAGCAGCGATGCTGTCACGGGTAATAGGTGATTTTTGAGAACGTAAGTACTCGATAATATACTCACGACTTGGGATAGGGTTTTCGTACTTATCCTGTTCACGCTCGAAATGAGGGTCTTTGATCATTCAATATCCAATATTTTTGTCTCAATCAGTAGAGACAACTCAACGGGTTCGCAAGTGCTCTTGCTGGGCCCGCGCCACTGCACTGGCGGGCATTTTAGCGGCTAACACCTGCAGTAATGACAAGGCTTTTTTCTTAGTCGCCTCATCGGTAAATACATTGTTGTATAACCAGTTATAGGCCATTTCATAGTCTCTTGGACTACCATAACCTTCACCGTATAAACGGACCAGCATCATCCGCGCGGCTAAACTACCGCTCGCTGCCGCTGGCAATAAATAATTGACCGCACGGTCTTTATTACGAATAACAAACTTACCATTTTGATAATATTCGGCAAGTTTCACCATAGCCTCGGGGCTGCCCTGCTCAGCTGCATCACGCAATAACCCCATCCCTTTGACCGCATTGGCTTTTACACAGGTTCCGTGGTTGAGCATTTCTCCCCACAAAAACTGATACAGGGGCTGCTTTAAGACTTCAGCGCGCGCTTCGATGTCTTGCACTAACTGACAGTCATCTTGTTTGACTCTTGCCAAATACTTTTCACCGCGGATCATTTCAAGCAATTGATCTTGAGAATAAATATCCACCGCCTGTGTTTCAGCAAAGCACATTGAAGATACTAAGGGCAGCAGCGCAACTAATGCAGTACGTAGCATAACGACTCTCAATGACAATAAGGTGAATACTTGCATCGGCAGTATAACCTATTTCTTGAGCTCGAGCCGAATTTCTAACCACGAAAGCAAACAGGAAGGAACAGCAGAGGGTGAAAAGGCCGTGAAACACGGCCTCTACGATTTTAGTTAAACGGGCTAACTAAAATCATCGTCTCATTACGGTCTGGACCGGTAGAAATGATGTCGATCGGCGTTTCTAACAACTCTTCAATACGCTTGATGTAGTTGATAGCTGCTTGCGGTAACTGATCTAAAGAGGTCGCACCGAAAGTTGACTCGCTCCAGCCTGGCATAGTTTCATAAACAGGAGTGACCTGCTCATAACCTTCAGCTGCTAATGGCGTAACTTTGGAGATAGTGCCATCTGGATGTTGATAACCCACACAGATCTTCACTTCTTTCAGGCCATCAAGTACGTCTAACTTTGTTAAGCAGAAGCCGCTTACGCTGTTGATTTGTACTGCGCGGCGCATTGCCACTGCATCTAACCAACCTGGACGACGTTTACGACCAGTAGTCGCACCAAATTCATGACCTTTAGTCCCTAAATGATCACCCACTTCACATAAGAGTTCAGTTGGGAAAGGACCAGCACCAACGCGAGTGGTGTATGCCTTCATGATACCTAAGACATAGTCTAAATGACGTGGACCAAAGCCGCTGCCTGTCGCCACACCACCTGCGGTCGTATTTGACGAAGTCACAAACGGATAAGTACCGTGGTCAATGTCTAACAGTGTACCTTGTGCGCCTTCGAACAGGATTGGCTCACCCGCTTTACGCGCGTTATCCAAAAGTTCAGTCACGTCAACACACATGCTCTTCAGATAGTCAGCTAAGGCTAACGCATCGCTAAGTGTTTGCTCGTAATCTACGGCGTCAACTTTGTAGTACTCTGTCAGCATAAAGTTATGATATGCCATAACTTCTTTCAGCTTTTCAGCAAATAGTTCAGCATTGAACAGATCGCCCACACGCAGACCGCGACGGGAAATCTTATCTTCATACGCAGGACCAATACCACGACCCGTAGTACCAATAGCTTTGTTACCGCGCGCTTTTTCGCGAGCGATGTCTAAGGCACAGTGGAATGGTAGGATCAGCGGACATGCTTCAGAAATCAGCAGACGTTCCTCAACAGGAATGCCACGCTCTTTGAGCATGTTGATTTCTTTCATCAGTGCGTCGGGTGCGAGCACCACACCATTACCGATAATGCATTTAACATTGTCGCGTAGGATGCCTGATGGGATCAGATGAAGTACGGTTTTATCGCCATTGATCACTAAGGTGTGACCTGCGTTATGACCGCCCTGGTAGCGAACTACATATTTTGCCTGTTCTGTTAGAAGGTCGACAATCTTACCTTTTCCTTCGTCACCCCATTGAGTGCCGAGAACAACTACGTTTTTGCCCATTGTTTGCTGCAAGGTTGTGGTTAAAAAAGAATTCTAACAGATTTTAAACCGCAAGTGGTAAGGCATTTATGAAAAAATAATCAAAATGACCAAACCAGCAGTGACTAATGAGCCACCGATTCGACGCAAAACTTGCTGATTTTGATTGGAAAGTTCATTTAAATATCGGCGCCATTTATTGGGGAATAACAATGGTCCCACACCTTCCAAAATCAACACCAGTGCCATGGCTATCATAAATAACTGTAAGCTCATCTTCCTCTCTCTTAGCTTTTTCTACCCTAAAAATCGGTGATTAATACGAGGATAACCAATTTTAGGCAATAAAAAACCCAGCATAAGCTGGGTTTTTTGAGATTCCAAAACGTATTAACGCTTAGAGAATTGTGGCTTACGACGTGCTTTACGTAGACCCACTTTCTTACGCTCAACTTTACGAGCGTCACGGGTAACGAAACCAGCAGAACGTAATGATGGACGCAGAGCTTCATCTAATTGCATCAGGGCACGAGTGATACCGTGACGGATTGCACCTGCTTGGCCAGTGATACCACCGCCTTTAACAGTTACATAGATGTCCAGCTTGTCAGTCATTTCAACTAACTCTAATGGTTGACGAACAACCATACGAGCAGTTTCACGACCAAAGTATTGGTCCAAAGGACGTTGATTTACAACGATGTTGCCACTACCAGCTTTAGCGAATACGCGTGCTGTAGAGGTTTTGCGACGGCCAGTGCCGTAGTACTGAGTTGCAGCCATTTGCTTAATCCCGTTTAGATATCAAGAACTTGAGGTTGTTGTGCAGCGTGGTTATGTTCTGCGCCAGCGTAAACTTTCAGTTTACGGAACATGGCACGGCCCAGTGGACCTTTTGGTAACATACCCTTAACTGCTTTCTCGATGATCATTTCTGGCTTATGAGCTTGCAGCTTTTCAAAGCTGATTTGCTTAATGCCACCAGGGAAGCCTGAGTGCGAGTAGTACGTCTTGCCTTGCGCTTTGTTACCAGTAACAGTAACTTTCTCAGCGTTGATAACGATGATGTAATCACCAGTGTCAACGTGAGGAGTGTATTCAGGCTTGTGCTTACCGCGTAAACGCAGAGCGATTTCGGTAGCGATACGACCTAAAGTTTTGCCGTCTGCATCAACGACGAACCAGTCACGAGTTACAGTTTCTGGTGTAGCAGTAAAAGTCTTCATTATTACAAAAACCCAAAGTTAATTTTCTGTCTCACATGTTGCTTGCAATGACAAACAACACAAAATTGCCTTTCAGTACCCCTTCGAGTACTTAACTCGGCGTACAACTTCCACCTAGTTTGGTGGAGTAACGTGGGCAGGTGGCGGATTATAGACAAACGTGAGTTAAAAATCACCTGATATTTTGACAAAAATCATAAAAATTCGATCGATGTGGCTCATTACTACGCTAAGGAATGAGCCACTGAAGATTTGTCGAGAAAAACCCCGCAAAGCACGCTCTGCAATAGTCTAAGACTTAGGGTAAATGCTCTGATTTTAAGTAATCGTGGGATTGCATTTCAATCAAACGGGAACGACAACGTCTGAATTCAAAACTCAATAAGCCATCGGCATAAATGTCTTCTAACGGCACCTGCGCGGACACGATCAATTTAACGTTTCGTTCGTAAAACTCATCCACCATGGCCAAAAAGCGTCTGGCGATATCATCACCCGTTAAAAATGCGCCCATTTGCTCAATGCCACTCACCAGCACGGTATGATAAATCCGCGCCAGTTCCATATAATCCCGCTGACTACGGGGGCCATCACATAAGGCTCTAAAATCCGCCAGTAAGACGCCTTGCGCCTGTTGGCGAATGGATATTTCACGGCCTTCAATTTCAATCGCGTCAGTTGAAATATCGGCCTCAGGCGCTAACTGACGGAAATAACGCAGTAAGTTAGTATCGGCCTGCTCATCAAGTGGATAGTGGTAAATTTCCGCCTGCTCTAACGTCCGTAGACGGTAGTCGATCCCCGAATCCACATTTAATACTTCACAATGCTGATTGATCAGCGCGATCGCAGGAAGAAATCGCGCCCGTTGCAACCCATTTTTATATAGGTCATCGGGGATGATATTTGAGGTAGCCACTAAGACCACGCCTTCTTTAAAGAGCGCTTGGAATAAGGTGCCAAGTAACATAGCGTCAGTGATATCTGACACGAAAAACTCATCAAAACAAATGACTTTATATTTTGCCGCCATTTGTTTGGCAATCACTAATAATGGATCGCGCGTACCTTTAAGGGTGTCTAAATCTAAATGCAGTTGATGCATAAAACGATGAAAGTGCGCCCTTAACTTTTGATTACCAGGTAATGCATCAAAGAAGGTGTCCATCAAATAGGTTTTGCCGCGGCCTACGCCTCCCCAAAGATAAAGCCCTTTTGTAGGCGCGGGTGCCGACTTTAAGCCAAAAGAAGTCAATAGCTTACCAAATAAAGAGTTAGGCTCTTCGGCTGCGGTGAGATCCTCATAAACGCGCTGCAGCGCCTTTACCGCCATTTCCTGCGCCGGATCATGGGAAAAACCATCACGAGTAAGATCTTTTTGATAATGCTGCCAAGGGCTTAACTGGGGCACGTTATTATTCTCTTTTATCCTTTGGAAAAACTGCGTCGATATTAACACGGCCAAGATGACGCAGCATATATTTATACCCTATCAACTTGGATCTGTAGTGAGCTCGCGGAGAGGCCTAGCACAACGGCTTAATATGATAAAACTGATTAGGAAGAACTATGCTGTTAGCTGATTAAACTCAATGATTGGAAGTTATTGGGGCTTGAAAAATACCTTAAAAGCCCACAGGTTTCACTTCAGTTACAGTCAATAAAATGTTGATAAAATAACCGTTAAGAAATTAACCTTTGTTAATATTGATGAACTTTTTCAATGAGGTGCGTGTCCGAAAGGTTACCTAGGCAAATAGCCGGTACCGATACAGATTTGATCTGGTGCGGACACAAACTGACGACGCATTACATCCAGATCCTTGATCCCTTATTTGGAGTTATGAATAGATGAAAACGAAATTATCTGTACTTTCAGCCGCAATGTTAGCCGCAACCCTGACAATGATGCCTGCGGTTTCACAGGCCGCTATTCCGCAATCTGTTGAGGGACAACCCATACCCAGTCTTGCGCCTATGCTAGAGCGCACGACTCCCGCAGTGGTTTCTGTAGCGGTTTCCGGCACCCATGTTTCTAAACAACGCGTTCCGGATGTGTTCCGCTATTTCTTCGGCCCGAATGCACCGCAGGAACAAGTACAAGAGCGTCCATTTAGAGGCTTAGGCTCTGGTGTTATTATCGATGCTGACAAAGGCTATATTGTCACCAATAACCATGTGATTGACGGTGCCGATGATATCCAAGTTGGCTTACATGACGGCCGTGAAGTCAAAGCCAAATTGATTGGTACCGACTCAGAATCCGACATTGCCTTACTGCAAATCGAAGCTAAAAATTTGGTCGCAATTAAAACCTCCGACTCAGATGAGCTGCGTGTTGGTGACTTTGCCGTGGCTATTGGTAACCCCTTCGGTCTAGGACAAACCGTGACCTCAGGGATTGTCAGTGCCCTAGGCCGTAGTGGTTTAGGCATTGAAATGCTTGAAAACTTTATCCAAACCGACGCAGCCATCAACAGTGGTAACTCAGGCGGCGCATTGGTTAACCTTAAAGGCGAGCTGATCGGTATTAACACAGCTATCGTCGCGCCTAACGGCGGTAACGTGGGTATCGGTTTTGCGATTCCCGCAAATATGGTGAAGAACCTCGTGGCACAAATTGCCGAGCATGGTGAAGTTCGCCGCGGCGTACTGGGGATTGCTGGCCGTGATTTAGATAGCCAACTTGCCCAAGGCTTTGGTTTAGACACTCAACACGGCGGCTTTGTAAATGAAGTCAGCGCGGGCAGTGCCGCCGAAAAAGCAGGTATTAAGGCGGGCGATATTATCGTCAGCGTCGATGGACGAGCAATTAAGTCGTTCCAAGAGCTACGCGCTAAAGTCGCGACCATGGGCGCAGGCGCCAAGGTCGAACTGGGCCTTATCCGTGATGGTGATAAGAAGACCGTGAGTGTCACCTTAGGCGAAGCTAGCCAAACCACTGAAAAAGCGGCTGGTGCTGTACATCCTATGTTGCAAGGAGCCTCATTAGAAAATGCCTCTAAAGGGGTTGAAATTACCGATGTCGCGCAAGGCTCGCCTGCGGCAATGAGTGGTCTGCAAAAAGGCGATTTGATTGTCGGTATCAATCGTTCTGCGGTGAAAGATCTCAAATCACTCAAGGAACAGCTCAAAGATCAAGAAGGTGCTGTAGCCCTGAAGATCCTACGTGGTAAGAGCTTATTGTACCTAGTACTGCGTTAATCGATACGCCGGTCTGATTTATATCCCATTATCAGATGCGGATCAGCATAGGGAACGCGCGTTCCCTATGCTTTAACTTGTTAAACATGTTAATCTAACTCACCTTTTTCAATATTTAGCCTGCCATGACAATAAAAGAAACCCTGTTATATCTCGGTAAAGCCGTGCTTTTCGGCCTTATCATGGCGGCCATGTTTTTATTGGTGACTCACTACTTCGATAATAAGAGTCTTGGCAATTCACTTCTGCAAAACCGCGGTAATAATACAGTTGAACTGTCCTTTGCTAAGGCAGTGCGCCGCGCAGCACCTGCCGTAGTCAATATTTACAGCTTAAGTATCGATCAGAGCCGTCCATTGAATTCTGGCTCACTCCAAGGTTTAGGATCTGGGGTGATCATGAGTAAAGAAGGCTATATTCTCACGAATTATCATGTCATTAAAAAAGCCGATGAAATTGTTGTCGCCCTACAAGATGGTCGCAAATTCACCTCGGAAGTCGTAGGTTTTGATCCCGAAACCGATCTTTCAGTGCTTAAGATCGAAGGCGATAATCTTCCTACTGTGCCAGTCAATCTCGACAGCCCCCCACAGGTTGGTGATGTGGTATTAGCCATTGGTAACCCTTATAACCTTGGGCAAACCATTACCCAAGGTATTATCAGCGCCACAGGTCGTAACGGCTTGAGTTCGGGTTATTTAGACTTTTTACAGACAGATGCCGCGATTAACGCCGGTAACTCAGGCGGCGCCTTAATCGACACTAATGGTAGCCTGATTGGTATCAACACCGCCGCCTTCCAAGTGGGCGGCGAAGGTGGCGGCCACGGCATTAACTTCGCGATCCCAATTAAACTGGCCCACAGCATTATGGGTAAGCTAATTAAAAATGGTCGTGTGATCCGTGGTGCCTTAGGGATCTCTGGCGAACCGATTAACCCAGTTGTGGCACAAATCCTCAACCTGCCCGATTTACGTGGTGTATTAGTTACTGGTGTCGATCCTAATGGTCCAGCGGCACGAGCGCAGCTACAACCAAGGGATGTAATCATCAAATACGGCGACGAAGATGTGCCTGGGGTCGAAATGCTGATGGATAGGATTGCCGAAACTACGCCCGGCAAGAAAATCATGATGACGGTTATTCGCCAAGGTAAACAGCAAGAACTACCCGTTATTATCGATGAGAAGGTCGTCGTCGATAATTAAGCTCAGTAACTGACCTTGTTAATCTCAGAATGAGGCATGTAAAACCTCATTCTAAGTCATCCCAAAAACACCTATTACCTTATCCCTCAAATGGTAGAGCTATTTATCTCGCACTGCGATTTTTCACTTACTTTTGCCTCAAGATAACTTTGTTGTCAGTTTGCAGCATGATCCCAAGCTAACTCTAGCATCGTAGCATTGACTAAATTTTAGTAATGACACAAAGTGTCTACAGAACTAAAGCTCTACAAGATCCACTTAAACCACTCGCGAGGAAAAAATATGCAACTGCATTTGCTGATGCTAAAGTTTTCCACATCTTTGTATGGATAAAAAACTGTCATATAAGAATAGAAAAGGAAATTATAATGAACGATATAGTTCAAATTTTATCGTTTGATAAATATATAGCTCCACTGGAGCATACTTCTGATGGACGAATGGCAGCGACACATTTGGCAAGTGTTAAGTGGATTGACAATAAAGCTGGACGTTTCTATGTAAAAGTGTACCCCAAATGTCATTCAAGGGGCTTAATCAACGAAATTACTGGTTACCTAGTTGCTCATGCCACTGGTATCCCGCAACCTAAGAAAGTTGCAGTTATACAAATACCTAAAGAAGTTATAGAGAACAATTTCAAGGGGGACTTTGAGTGTTCTGGTGACTACTATTGGGGGTGGGCAAGTGAAGAGTCTGGGACAACTCCCAATACATACCTAAAAATGGGTGATATGGCTACATATAGCCAATGTATAGAGATATTGAAGAAATGGAAGTCTTTTCCAATTATGCTGGCATTTGATGATTGGGTTGCTAATCAAGACAGAAATACAGGAAATATTACGATTAAAGGATACAATGACTTTTACGTCATTGACCATGGTAATGTACCTGTTTCAGAGAAGTGGACTAAAGAAAATTTAATCGTTGAGAATGTATATACAAACAAACTGCTTGATGGTTTATATCAAAACAACTATCCATTACCTTTATCTGCTTCATTAGTTGAATCAAGCAAACACCATCCAGAGGCTTTTAAAAAAGCCCATCAAGAGTTGATTAAGTGGTGTGACGCATTACTTGATGAAGATTGTTCATCACACCTTCAGCATTTCCTTGAAGCCCGTGCAAATCTAAGTGTTTCAAGAATTAAGAACAAAACAGGATTATTGGTGGCATAAATGAATAATCTTGAAAAACTGTTGGGACAAAGTACTAATAGAAATCTAATAAAAGGTCAGTGGTTCAATATCAGGTGGACTCCTGATTTGGCTACTGGTGAAAAACTCAATATTGGCGTAGGTTTTGTAGAGGATGGGCGAGTCCATAGCAGATTGTTGAGCTATTTTGAAAGAGTGAAGTGTTTGTATGGTGAGCGAGGCATTTACCATGTAGAGCTTGTTACATCTATAGTTGGCGAAAGCTTGCGTCAAAATAAAAAAGTATCTCCAATCCCACAGATTACCTATGATAACTCTGGTTATGCGCAAGGTTTTTCTATTGATGAGATTTTAACTAGTCTTTTTGAACAGACGGTTCACTTGCAGAAAAAAATACGTGTTTCTGGTAATGAAAAACGATTTAACTCTATTAATACAGATAAGCTTTATACCAGCTTAGTTGATGAGTTAAGAATAAAAGCAGCGTTGCAATTTGAAGAGTTTGTTCCTGCTGAAAGTTCAATATTTATTAATGATAGCTTCGGCTCTCATGAATTATTCGTACCATTCAGGGACAATAAAATACTTGTTGGTGGGCTTGCTTCTGCTGTTTATTCTAGTGTCCAAAGAATAGAACTAAACTTGTTAAAAGCAGCTAGAGATGTCGAGGCGGCGGTTAAATTAGGCAAAGGAACTAAAGCGTCAGTTTTTATACTAATGCCCGGGGATGAAGTCGAGAAGTTAAGTAAAGAGCAAGTGATATCTATTGATAACTCGCTTGATAAATTTCGGTGGCACATGAATAAGCAGGGTATTTCAGTTGGTGGACATACTTCTGTTAGTGGTTTAGCGGACGAAATATGCTCGTGGGCTAATGTAGCCTAAGCATTATGAAGTATTTAAGTGAGTACACAACTATAGAGTTTTTCGAGGCTGTTCATTATTCTGTACCTGACTAATTTCACTGCTCGATATGGTTTTCTAAGCCCCCTCTAAATGGATTAAGAGCGGTGATAGCGTCAAATTCCAAGGTTATGTTTCATTTTCATGGCACAGTAGTTTAGTGGTAGTGTTGACACTCATTAACAGGGCAATACCATAGAAATCTTAATTCGAAACTCACTAATTCGAGCTAAAAGTCTAACTTAGAAATGTCCCAAAGCATGCTGTGTGTTTCTTTAAAACCTGCAGACTACACCGATGCTAAAAGGGAAAGCCATGGTGATTAGCGAGACGACCGTCCGCCCCATGGATGGGGCGGTCGAGCATCCAAGGAAGGACTCGCTGCGAGTCGTCGAGCAAATGCCATGACTCATCCATCAATCAGATCCAGCATTTAGATGTCTCTTTCCTTTTTACCTAAATAAATTGCGCTCAATAAAAAACCAGCACTTGGCTTAATGCCGTTCACTTAAGAGTGAACGGCATTTTTCTTTGGTCTAACCGGAAACTTGTTTTTGCTCATTTTAAGGACTCGTGGATATGCCCTTTCCCGTTTACCATCCAGCTTAAATTGCCGTGCATTTCGTTCTATATCCAATACGTCTCTCGGGACATTCCCCGGTGTTTGTGATGACAGTTGTGTCAACTTGAAGATGATATAACTCGCCGCATCCCGAAAACTCAGTTGATTGGGATGGACCGATGACAAGCTTTTAGCCATCAGCAACATCTTATATCTAATGAGATTATAGGCCAGTAGCACGCCCCATAACTCTTGAGTCACCAGCTCCGGTAGTTGACTGCGGAGCGTAAAACGACTCTCCAACAGATGTTGTTTCATCTCTCTGTAGCCCAGTTCGATTTCCCATCGATGGGCATATAAGTCGACGATGTCTTCGCTGGGGTAACGCATCGGGTCTGTCAACGAGGTCAAAATGGCGACTGACTTACCTTTCACTATCTTAGTCAATAAACGTGCTTCAAGGGTGTCAGGGAGCTGCGGCCATTTCTTTCTGGCTTGAGGTGTCGTGGTGAGTTTCACCCACTGGTCATGTTTCCCCAGCGTTCGCACTACTTCATATTGAGTGCCTTTCTTCAGTGGCAACAACCAGTGGCTATCAGGTTGCGCTTGCTGCCAAGCGTGCAGCAGGCCGAGCGAGTAAAATCCTCGGTCAAATAGGGTTAGGCTGTGATTGGGAATGCTAGGAATGAGCTGAGACGCTAAGTTCATTTCATTTTCGGCAACCGAATCAAAGGCGCTGTTGACCAATAAATGGCTGCTTAATTCCATCAAGCAAACCATGCGAATTTGCGGATAAGCCGCTTCGCCTGAAGCGTTTGCGGTACGCGCAAAGGCGGCTTGATTTTGGACACTATCGGGTGTCCGCCACACGACACCGTCAACACCATACAAGTTAAGGCCGCACCAATGAGGATGTTCAGCTCTCGCGTGCCAGGTATTGGCGCTGCGGCTAAAGACTTCTCTAATAACCTCACTGCCCAATCGTTTACGCGCCTGAGTCACGGCACTGCGTGCAACATAATCAATCTCTTGCGGCAAAACAATGTCGAGTTTGTTGATGAGTGACCGAACAGACTCCCCTCGGAACAAAGCCATTCCGATAACGGCCCAAATCATCGCGTCCATCGGCAATTTACGCCGTCTTAACGTCGCAACGCCCTGAGAGTCTAGGCAAGATTGAATTAACTCAGGTTCTAACACATCTGCTAAGCAGGTGAATTCGGTTAGGCGGGTAATATGAGTACGGGCGAGTGCTTCTGAGAGTTGCATAAAAAATCCGATGACATGAGGTCATCGGATTTTGATCTTTTCAGCGAGATCGTCAAGCGATCTGTCTTAACTGATCGGCATTAAGCACTTGGCTGGTTTTTTATTAGGAGCTAGTCCTACGCAAATGTTATTGCACACGCTCTACATGCGCGCCCAACCCTTGGAACTTCTGCTCGATATGCTCATAGCCGCGATCTAAGTGATAGATGCGATCGACAATGGTTTTACCATCGGCGACTAAGCCTGCAATCACCAAGCTTGCCGACGCACGTAAATCCGTCGCCATTACCTGTGCACCACTCAAAGACTCAATGCCTTGGATAATGCAGGTATTGCCTTCAAGCTCCATGGTCGCGCCCATACGGATAAGTTCTGGCACGTGCATAAAGCGGTTTTCGAAGATGGTTTCGGTAATGGTCGCAGTGCCCTGGGCTAATACGTTGAGCACGCAGAACTGTGCCTGCATATCGGTTGGGAAACCAGGATATGGTGCCGTCTTGATATTTACCGCTTTTGGACGCTTGCCTTCCATATCGAGCTCAATCCAATCTTCACCTGTAGTGATCTTGGCACCCGCATCTTCGAGTTTCGCGATAACAGACTCTAACGAAGCTGGGTCTGCCTTTAAGCAACGGATACGACCACGGGTCACAGCGGCGGCAACAAGGAATGAACCGGTTTCAATACGATCCGGCATCACTCGGTACTCACAGCCCTGCAGACGCTCAACCCCTTGAATACGCAGTGTGGCACTGCCCACACCGGTGATCTTCGCGCCCATGGCAATCAAACAGTTAGCTAAGTCGATCACTTCTGGTTCACGGGCCGCGTTTTCAATCACGGTTTCGCCATCGGCAAGTGCCGCGGCCATCAATAGGTTTTCGGTCGCGCCTACGCTCACCATGTCCATAAAAATATGCGCGCCCTTTAAGCGACCATCGACACGGGCCTTGATATAACCTTCTTTCACTTCAATCTTGGCGCCCATCATTTCGAGGCCATGTAAGTGAAGGTTTACTGGACGAGCACCAATGGCGCAGCCACCGGGTAATGATACGTCTGCGGTGCCATAGCGGGCTAATAACGGCCCAAGGATCAGAATCGAGGCACGCATGGTCTTAACGAGGTCGTAAGGAGCACAAAACTCATTAAGGTTCTTGGTCGAAATACGGATCTTACCTTCGCCCAACTCATCCACATCGGCGCCTAGGCAACGCAGCAATTTGCAGCTGGTGCTCACATCACGCAAATTAGGGACGTTCGAGACCACAAAGTCAGTTTCGGCTAACACGCCTGCCATTAGAATCGGCAGCGCAGCGTTTTTGGCACCGGAAATAATCACATCACCAGCAAGCGGAGGGCTTGCTTGAATCGCTAATTTATCCACTTTTCCTCACTACTAGCTGTTGAAAATTTTCTCGCGTTTCCATTGAGTCGGCGTGAAAGTTTTAATCGTTAATGCATGTAACTCACCGCTGGCGATATAGCTCATCAGGGGTGCATAAATGGCTTGTTGTTGTTTTACGCGGCTCATACCGTCAAAACATTCACCCACGGCAATCACTTTGTAGTGGCTGCCATCGGAGCTGGCGTGCACTTCATCGAGGGCTAACGCGTCACGTAAAATCTGTTCTATTAAGCTGCATTCCATGAAATTCGGTACCTTTTCAATTCGCTTCTTCGGTGAAGAAGGATTGTAAATCATATAAATCGATTAATTTTTTTAACTGCTCCGATGCCGAGCACAGCTTCAGTGGCGTGCCATGCTGGCGCACTAACGCCAGCAAAAATGCCACACCAGCACTGTCGCTGTATTCCAGTTCGGCGAGCGACAACATTTGGGTATCTTGGCTTAACAGGCTTTGCCTTTGCGGCCATAGCTCGACCACTTGCTCCTGTGATAAACGCCCTTTTAGGTGGCAAATGTTACCCTGTTGCACAAATTCAACCACGGCGCTTACTTCCCTGCTTTAGGCTTTTTAGTCACTTTGTCTTTGGTGCGCTCTTCCAGCATCTTAATCACTGAATCAATCCCCTGTTGGCGGATAAGGTTCGAGATTTCAGATTGCTTAGAGGACAGCAAACTCACGCCTTCAGCGACTAGGTCAAACGCCTTCCAAGAGTCATCCTTGAGGCGACGAACTTTAAACAACAACTTAATCGGCGGACGACCCGCTTCGATAATCTGTACGTTTACATCGACAATCTTCTCATTGCTGAAATCACTACCAGGCGAAAACTCCACTTTTTGGTTAGTGTATTCGGTAAAAGCTTGGGCATAGGTTGAAACTAAGTAGCCTTCAAAAGCATCGACGAAACGATTGCGCTGATCTTCAGTCGACTCTTTTAAATACTGACCTAACACTTTGTAAGAGGCGTATTTATAGTCGATGTAAGGCATTAATTCTTCACGCACAATCACCTTGAGATGATCCGCATCGGCGTCAATCAACGCCTTGTCTTTGTGGAACCGATCGAAGGTTTTGTTGGCAACAGATTTCACCATGGCATAAGGATCCATAGTGTTAACCTGAGCGTCATCCGCCAGTGCGGTCGTTGCAGTAAACATCCATACTAACGGCAGTAATAAGCGCGATAAGCGTTTAAACATAGCGGTAACCCCTATTTATCCTTTGAACCCATACTATATAAGAACTGACCAATCAGATCTTCTAACACTAATGCTGAGCGAGTATCGTCAATTTTGTCGCCATCCTTAAGCATACTCACGTCATCATCGACAAAGCCCGGTGTTAATCCGAGGAACTGCTCACCGAGCAAACCTGAAGTTAAAATAGCTAAGCTACTGGTTTCAGGAAATTTATCGAAACGCTTGTCCATCACAATCGTCACCACAGCCACCAGTTTGACTGGGTCTAAATCAATCTTACTCACGCGGCCAACCACGACGCCGCCAACCTTGACCGGAGAGCGTACCTTCAAGCCACCGATATTGGTGAAGTTGGCGGTGAGGGTATAGCTACTGTCGCTGGTCTGCACTTCGATATTGGCGACTTTAAACACCAACACCAAAAAGGCCGCTAAGCCCGTTAAGAGAAACACACCCACTAATAATTCAATTTTTCGTGTCAACATGCTCAGTTACCACTCTGTTAATCCGTCTATCTGTATCCTTGGCGCTGCAATCCGTTAGCGGCCAAACATCAGGGCTGTTAGTAAAAAGTCCAATGCCAATACGGCGAGGCTCGATTGCACCACAGTTGAAGTAGTTGCACGGCTTATCCCTTCTGGATTCGGCACCACTTGATAGCCGCGGTATAAGGCAATCCAAGTCACCACCACGGCAAACACGCCGCTCTTAATCAGGCAGTTCACTATGTCTTGGCGCCATTCGACCGAGGCTTGCAGAATCGACCAGAAGGCACCACCATCGATCCCCTTCCATTCCACGCCCACTAAATGGCCGCCATAAATACCTACCGCAGTAAACATCAGCGCCAACAACGGCATGCTGATCACTCCAGCCCAAAAACGTGGCGCAATGATTTGCCGCAGTGGGTCAATCGCCATCATCTCTAAGCTGGATAACTGCTCGGTACTCTTCATCAGACCGATTTCGGCGGTGAGTGCCGAACCTGCGCGGCCAGCAAATAATAGCGCTGTGACCACAGGACCGAGTTCACGCAGTAAACTTAAGGCCACCATCGGGCCTAAACTCTCCTCCGTACCAAACCCGACTAAGATGTTGTAGCCCTGCAGCGCCAATACCATGCCGATAAACAGGCCGGAGACCACAATAATGACCATAGATTGTACGCCGACCACATAGATTTGGCGCACTAATAATGGAAAACCTTTACGCACCCGAGGCCAACGAACAATCGCGCCCCACAGCATCAGGCCTGCACGGCCAAAACCGAGCACTAACTCGATAGCGCTGCGGCCAAGGTCGGCAATACTATCTAATAACTTCACTTGCCAACTCCTTTTGCCAATAATTCTTGCTGGTAATCCTTTGCCGGATAATGGAACGGCACAGGGCCATCTGGCGCACCTTGAATAAACTGCTTGAGCTGCGGATTATCCGCATGCTTTAACTCTTCAGGCGTGCCATGGGCAATAACTTTTTTATCTGCAACCACATACACATAATCTGCAATCCCGAGCACTTCATCCACATCGTGGGACACCACAACCGAGGTTAAATTAAGTGCATCGGAAAGTTCGCGGATAAGCTTAACCAGCACGCCCATAGAAATAGGGTCTTGTCCGGCAAAGGGTTCATCGTACATGACCATTTCTGGCTCAAGGGCTATCGCCCGAGCTAAGGCAGCGCGGCGCTGCATCCCACCGGATAACTCGCTGGGCATCATTTGCGCGGCGCCCCGCAGCCCAACGGCCTCAAGTTTCATCAGCACGATAGTCCGAATAATCTCTTCGGGCAGGCCTGAATGTTCACGCAGCGCAAAGGCAACGTTATCGAAGACGTTAATATCGGTGAATAATGCGCCACTTTGAAACAACATACTCATGCGCTTGCGCAGTTCGAATAATTCGCTACGGCTCGCCGCATGCACATCCTGTCCATCGAACAACACTTGGCCGCTATCGGGTGTTAATTGGCCGCCGATAAGCTTGAGCAAGGTGGTCTTACCTATACCACTCGGTCCCATAATGGCGGTGACTTTGCCCCTAGGGATAGACAGGCTAATATCTTCATATATGACACGCTGGCCACGGCGAAAGCCCAAATGACGGATCTCAACCAACGGCGTTTGTTCTTGAGTCATGCTTGATTCCGATATTTGAAAAGAGGTGGCCTACGCTTCCTGCCCAGACCAATCGAAGAGCCGCAAATTGTACGTAATTGCGCTTTAACCTACAACAGAATCGACACTATCGTCCTGCGATACTTTCAATTTGCCTCATTTCCAGCGAGAATGCGCCCTAAGTTTTCGCTCTGTGAAGCTAAAGTGTTACTTAATGTTTTCACCTGTGTTGATAAATTAGCAAAATGGTTTTGTAAACGGTCAAGACATAAGCTAATTGATACAAAGATAATGTGAGTACAACTTAACTTAAAAACGCTATTGAGTTCTGCAATTAAGCATCAAACTGGCCATCATAGTTACCTTACTCACTGCGGGTGGCAAAAGGGAAATACCAAAGACGATGATATTGCTCAAGGCATTCAATGGCTAAACGATATATTCTGCCCTAATGCCTAGGCGCAGAGCTTAAACAATAGCATGCGACTCAAAGTAACAAGCCGTTAATTTTATCATCTTTATCGCGTACCAAATTGTGCTATTCCAATCCCAGACGGGGCGACAAAGACAATGCAAGAAGAGAGATAGACATGGTAGACCAATCACAATTGCGCCAGTGGGGCTGTAAAGTCATCGATATTGAAAAATCGGCCCTCGACAATCTTTATCAATATGTCGATTCCGTTGAATTCGCCCAAGCCTGCGAGTTAATCCTCAACTGCACCGGCAAAGTCATCGTGATGGGGATGGGGAAATCTGGCCATATTGGTAATAAAATCTCTGCTACCCTCGCCAGCACTGGCACCCCTGCCTTCTTTGTGCATCCAGGCGAAGCCAGCCATGGCGACTTAGGCGTACTCTCTGATAATGATATTATCCTCGCCATTTCGAACTCGGGTGAATCGAGCGAAATCCTCGCACTGATGCCTGTTATCCAACGTAAAGCCATTCCCGTGATTGCTATGACTGGCAAACCAGAGTCCACGATGGCACGTTTGGCCAAAATTCATTTATGTATTGAAGTGCCTGAAGAAGCCTGTCCGCTCGGGCTTGCGCCAACCTCGAGCACCACCGCAACCTTAGTGATGGGTGATGCGATGGCCATTGCGCTGCTGCAAGCCAAAGGCTTTACTCGGGAAGACTTTGCCATGTCTCACCCAGGCGGTGCCCTAGGGCGTAAGCTACTGTTAAAAGTCAGTAATGTCATGCATAGCGGCGATGACTTACCACTCGTCAAACACGATATCTGTATTACCGATGCCCTGTATGAAATATCCAAGAAGGGCCTAGGCATGACGGCGGTGATCGATGAACAAAACAAACTCGTGGGTATTTTTACCGACGGCGACCTACGCCGCGTTATCGATGCCCAAGTCAACCTACGCACCACGCCTATCGCCGATGTGATGACGCGAAACTGTGTCACAATTACTGAAAACGTCTTGGCAGCACAGGCGCTGCAAGTGATGGACTCAAAAAATATCAACGGCCTGATAGTGATAGATAAAGACAATCATCCTGTCGGTGCGCTCAATATGCTCGATATGGTTAAAGCGGGAGTCATTTAATGCCACAGCAAGGATTTTACGGCCCGATCAGCGATGATGTGTGGCAAAGAGCGCAAAAAATTAAACTGCTGATCTGCGATGTGGACGGGGTATTTTCTGACGGCCGCATTTATTTAAGCAACTCGGGTGAAGAGCTCAAAGCCTTCCATACCCGCGATGGTTATGGTGTGCGTTCATTATTGACCAGTGGCTTTAATCTGGCCGTGATAACAGGCCGCCAGTCTAAAATTGTTGAAAACCGCATGACGGCCCTCGGTGTAACCCATATTTATCAAGGTGTGGATAATAAATTTGTCCCCTATGAAGAACTGCTGTCGCTCTACAATGTCACACCAGAAGAAGTTGCCTATATCGGTGATGATATTGTCGACCTGCCAGTGATGAATGTCGTCGGTCTTGCCGTCTGTGTCGCCGATGGACATCCCTATGTGCGCCAACACGCCCATTTTGTGACCCAGTTAAATGGTGGTCATGGTGCGCTCAGAGAGCTGACAGATCTGTTACTTCTGAGTCAAAACAAATTTACCTCAGCCCATGGGATGAGCATATGAGTCGTGTGACCCTCGCCATTATTGCTTTTTTTGGTACTGCACTCGTGCTGTATTGGCAGGTCCAACAAAAACGCGGTGGCGATACCGATAGCAGCCTGAACGATTCAAACCGACCCGACTACATTATCGAAGATCTGCGCAGCATCGAGTTTAACGAGCAAGGACAAGTCAATAGTCGCGTCACGGCAAAGCACATGGAACACTATGAGCTTAAAAACCAAACCGACTTTATTCAGCCTGTCTATCTTGTGTATCCCGACCAAGGTAAAGCAAAATGGCAGATCAGAGCCGATCAAGGTCGACTCAACAAAGATACTGGCAAGGTTGTATTAGAAAATAATGTTATTATCGATGCCATCAGCCCTGGTGAACCGATACAAACCTTGTCCACCAGTTTTTTAGAACTCGATCTCAACACAATGATAATGACCTCTGACCGCATCATTTACGTCACAGGGAAAGATTTTAATATTCAAGGGCAAGGCCTTTATGCCGACCTTAACGCGCAGGAAGTGCAATTGACCAGTCAGGTAGTAGGAACCTATGAAGCAAAATAACATATTACTTGCCAGCCTAATGCTAATGATAAGCATGAATGCCTTCGCCAAGATCGGTGACTTACAGCAAGAAGTGAAAATTAAAGCCGTCAGTCAAACTGCGGACATTAAAAACAATCAGATCATTTTCTTCGGCCCCGTTGAAGTTGTTCAAGGCTCAATTAAAATCCATGCGGATCAACTCCGTGCATTTTCTGTCGAAGGCGAAAATAGTAAAGTCTTACTGGCTACAGGAAATCCAGCAACCTACAGCCAAATCCTTGATGATGGCCGCCCTGCATCTGCTAGCGCCAAAGAGATTCGCTATGAAATGGCCACTCGGACGTTGACCCTAACTGGTACAGCGACCCTAGACCAAGCGGGTAGTCAAGTTACAGGCAATTTAATTCGTTACGATATTATTCAGCAAAAACTGATCGCCGAAAGTAGCGGCAATGGTGATGATCGCGTAATTACCATTATTCAACCTGATAATTATCAGGAAGAACTCAAAAATACACCAACAGATAAACCTGTGAAAAAACAGGATTCTAAATGACCCAAATCACCTTAAAAGCACAGAATCTCGCCAAGAGTTATAAAAGCCGCCAGGTTGTCAAAGATGTCAGCCTGACAGTAAAAACGGGTCAAGTCGTCGGTCTACTCGGCCCTAACGGTGCGGGTAAAACCACCACCTTTTACATGGTCGTGGGCTTAGTTAAAAGCGATAAAGGCCATATCTTTATCGACGATGATGATTTAACCGCCGATCCTATGCATCTGCGTGCCCGCAAAGGTATTGGTTACCTACCACAGGAAGCGAGTATCTTTCGTAAATTAACCGTACACGACAACATCATGGCGGTACTGCAAACCCGTAAAGAGCTCAATAGTGACCAGCGCGAAGAAGCACTAGAGCAACTGCTAGAAGAGTTCCATATCACCCATATTCGTGACAGCCAAGGCATGTCCTTATCGGGCGGTGAACGTCGACGCGTCGAAATTGCCCGCGCCTTAGCGGCCAACCCCAAGTTTATTCTGCTTGATGAGCCCTTTGCGGGCGTTGATCCGATCTCCGTTATCGATATCAAGAAAATTATCGAGCAGCTTAAAAGCCGAGGCCTTGGTGTACTGATCACTGACCACAATGTGCGCGAGACCTTAGACGTCTGTGAACATGCTTACATTGTGAGTCACGGTAATCTTATTGCCGAGGGCACACCCGCAGAGATCTTAGACAATCAGCAAGTTAGGGCTGTGTACTTAGGTGAACAATTCAGGCTATAGTTACTAAAACAAAGCTAATAAGCCTTGAATTTGAGAGCGCTAGGCTCCATCCATATGATATCAAGCGACCTAAACTCACAATAATAACCTAGGGATCAGCGGTAACATGAAAGCGTCACTCCAGCTCAAACTGGGTCAACAGTTAACCATGACGCCACAACTTCAGCAGGCCATTCGCCTGCTGCAACTGTCGTCATTGGAACTGCAACAAGAAATCCAGCAAGCCTTAGACTCTAATCCTCTTCTCGAGCTGGAAGAGGAGCAATTTGACGCGCCTAGCGAACGTAAGCAAGATATCGCCGATACCGACTTTAGCGAAACGACTGCCCAGCCACAGGAACAAGATAATTCCACCGTGGACATTGCCGAGTCGCTGACCAAAGAATCTCTGCCCGAAGAGTTACCCATGGATACCACTTGGGATGAAGTCTTTACCGCATCGCCAAACTCAGGTTCTGGCGCCAGCCGTGAAGATGACATGCCCTTCCAAGGGGAAACTAGCGAGGGGTTGTACGAACATTTAGAATGGCAAAAAAACCTCACGCCCTTCTCTGAAACCGATTTAGCCATTGCCACCGCGATTATTGATGCCATCGACGATCAAGGTTATCTCACTCAAAGCACTGAAGATATCCTCGAAGCCATGGGCAATCCCGAGATTGAACTCGACGAAGTTGAAGCCGTGCTCAAGCGTATTCAACACTTCGACCCCGTTGGTGTCGCGGCAAGGGATTTAAGCGAATGTTTACTGATCCAGCTATCTCATTTTTCGCCTGATACCCCTCACATCGAAAACGCCCGCATGCTGATCAAAGATCATTTAGATCTGATCGCCGCTCGCGACTTTAGGCTGTTAATGCGTAAGACCAAACTGAAAGAGGACGAGTTAAGGGACAGTATTGCGCTGATCCAAACCTTGAACCCTCGTCCCGGTTTACTCATCACCCCTGTCGATGAAGAATATGTGATCCCCGATGTATCGGTGTCGAAGAAAAACGGCCGTTGGGTGGTCGAATTAAACCCTGACTGCATGCCAAAAATCAACGTAAATCAGCAATATGCAGCAATGGCCCGAAGTTCAAAAAATCAAGCTGATAGCCAATTTATTCGTGGCCATCTGCAAGAAGCCAAGTGGTTTATTAAAAGCCTTGAAAGCCGTAACGAAACACTGCTCAAGGTGGCAAACTGCATAGTGCAATACCAACAGGGTTTCTTCGAATACGGTGAAGAAGCCATGAAACCTATGGTCCTAAACGATATCGCCGAGGCGGTAGAGATGCATGAGTCCACCATTTCACGGGTGACCACACAAAAATACATGCATACCCCAAAAGGACTTTTTGAACTAAAATATTTCTTCTCAAGCCACGTCGGGACGGATGATGGCGGTGAGTGCTCATCCACAGCAATCAGAGCTTTCATTAAGAAACTGGTTGCAGCGGAAAACCAGAAAAAACCATTAAGCGACAGCAAGATGGCTCAACTTCTGGCAGAACAGGGAATTAACGTTGCGCGCAGAACCATTGCGAAGTACCGAGAAGCGATGCTTATTCCCCCTTCCAATCAGCGTAAAAGTTTATAGCCTATTGTGAGTATCGGAGGACGTTTCTATGCAAATAAACCTAAGTGGACACCATATCGAGATTACTGAATCGTTACGGGCATATGTTGAGGAAAAGTTTTCAAAACTTGAACGTCATTTCGAACAGATCAATAATGTGCACGTTGTGCTCAATGTTGAGAAAATGCAACAGATTGCCGAAGCGAGAATCAACCTCACCGGTGGTGAAGTCTTCGCGACTTCAGAGCATGCAGATATGTATGCTGCCATAGACGTCCTGATTGATAAACTTGATCGTCAGGTTATTAAACACAAAGAGAAGTTAACAAAACACTAGCAATGGAACTTCGTACCATACTGCGGCCGGAGTGCACAACCTGCGCCACTCCGGGCAGTAAGAAAAAGGTACTGGAACTCATCAGCGACTTAGCCGCTGCCCAGTACCCCACCCTCTCATCTCAAGAGATCTTCGAAAGCCTCGTGGCGCGCGAAAAGATGGGTAGCACAGGTATAGGTAACGGTATCGCCATTCCACATGGTCGATTAACCGATATAACACAACCCATAGCGATATTGATAAAATGTGAGGAGCCGATAGCCTTTGATGCTATCGATAAACAACCCGTCGATATTTTATTTGCACTACTCGTGCCTGCCGACCAATGTCAGCAGCACCTAAGTACCTTGTCATGCATGGCTGAAAAGCTCAGTGACAAGCAAATATTAAAACAATTGCGCAAGACGCATGATGAAACGGAACTCTATCAGGTAATCATTGGATGAAACTGGTCATAGTGTCAGGGCGTTCAGGCTCAGGCAAATCGGTCGCACTTAGAGTGCTTGAAGATCTCGGCTACTATTGTGTCGATAATTTGCCTTTGCCTTTGATTGGCAGTTTGCTTGAACAGCTCAAAGGCAGTAACGATCTCGTTGCTATCAGTGTTGACGTGCGCAATTTACCAGAGCAAGACAAAGTGCTGGTTAAACAGCTTGCCAGCCTGCCTACGGGCACTGAACTCACCAGCTTCTTCTTAAACTCCAGCGATAAAGTGTTGCTCAAACGCTACAGTGAAACGCGGCGCTTACATCCCTTATCGAAGAGCCGAGTGTCACTGCAAGAAGCCATCAAGCTTGAAGGCAAATTGCTCGAGCCCCTGTCACAGCAGATGGATCACTATATAGATACCTCGAATCTGAATATCTATGAACTCAGCGACCAAGTGCGGCAAATACTCCTTGGCAGTGTCGATAAGGAACTGGTGATCAACTTCGAGTCCTTCGGTTTTAAGCATGGTATGCCGACCGAAGCTGACTTTATGTTTGATGTGCGCTTTTTGCCAAATCCCCATTGGGAACCGGAACTTAGACCTCTCACCGGTTTAGATGAACCCGTAGCGGAGTTTTTAAATCGCCAGCCACTGGTGAATAAGTTCATCTGGCAAATCGAGAATTTGCTCGAAACCTGGTTGCCCCATTTAGAGCGCAATAATCGTAGCTATCTGACGATTGCGATTGGTTGCACAGGTGGCCAACACCGCTCAGTCTATGTAGCCGAGCAACTAGCTAAACGTTTTAGTAATGGCAAACATAAAGTCAATGCGCGCCATCGAGAGTTGAGCCATGCCAAAACTTGAGCGCCAAGTCACCATCTGCAATAAACTCGGCTTACATGCCCGTGCCGCCACAAAGCTCGTGGTATTAGCCTCTGAGTTTGATGCCAGCATTACGCTGATCCAAGGTGAAAAACAGGCCTCTGCCGCCAGTGTATTGGGTCTACTCATGCTCGAGACGGGCATGGGTAAAACCATCACCCTCATCGCCGAAGGCCCGGATGCCGAGCCTGCACTTAATGCCATTTGTGCCCTTATCGACGCTAAGTTTGACGAAGCCTGCTGATGGTATCATCTCGATGATCCCTGCCGGTATTCAGTATCCTGTTTGGTTTTGATTTCAGCACCTTATACCAGTAAAACACATTTGTGACTCGACGCCCTCCCGTGCGCTAAATTACAATGTACTGCTGCGCTTTGGCTTAAGTCCTCAATAGCTAAACGCCAACCCATCCACCGCCGCCATGGAGGAAACATGCCTGTAGAAGCCTCAGACAGTTTACAAGCCGAACACCGTCTCGACCAACTGAGTCAAGCCCTCAACAGTGGTATGTTTGTGCATGTCAGGCAAATGCTACAAAATATGGCGCCGTCAGATATCGCATTGATTTTAGAATCGTCACCTCCCAAAGCTCGGCAAGTGTTATGGCAACTTGTCGATCAAGATCAGCTCGGGGATATTCTCGATGAACTCAGCGAAGAGTTAAAAGACCCGCTGATCAGCACTATGAGTCCTGAGCGAGTCGCCAAGGCTACCGCCAGCATGGATACGGACGATCTGGCGTATATTCTGCGAAGCCTGCCAGATACTGTGTATAAACAAGTATTACAGTCGATGAGTCTGCAAAACCGTCAGCGAGTCGAGCAAGCGCTCTCTTATCCCGATGAGACCGCAGGCAGCTTAATGAACACCGACACAGTAACCTTAAGACCCGATGTCAATATCGATGTGGTACTGCGTTATCTGCGCCAACGGGGCAACCTGCCCGACACTACCGATACTTTATACGTGGTGGATAAACACGATCGCGTGCTTGGAGGGGTCAAACTTGCGGATCTGCTCACCTGCGATCCCAATACTCATATCAGCAGCATTATCGATACCGATATCGAGAGCATTCCCGTGGGCATGTCCGACAGTGAAGTGGCACAACTGTTCGAACGCCATGACTGGGTGTCAGCGCCCGTGGTCGATAGTGAGGGCAAGTTGCTCGGCCGGATCACCATCGATGACGTGGTGGATGTTATCCGTGAAGACGCCGAGCACTCTATGATGGGAATGGCGGGGATGGACGATGATGAAGACACCTTCGCCCCAGTACTCAAAAGTACCTTCCGCCGTTCGCTCTGGCTCACTATCAACCTATTTGCGGCTCTGCTGGCGGCCTCTGTCAGCAATATGTTTGAGGGCACTATTGAACAGTTTGCCACGATTGCGATTTTAATGACGATTGTACCGAGCATGGGCGGCGTCGCAGGTAATCAAACCTTGGCCCTAGTAATCCGCGGGATAGCCCTAGGCCATATTGGCCAAAGTAATGCCCGCTGGCTGATAGGCAAAGAGCTCGCGATTGGCTTTTTGAATGGCTTAATGTGGTCGATGTTAGTGTTTATCGCGGTATTAGTTTGGAAAGATGATATGGCGCTTGCCAGCCTGATTGGCGGTGCAATGCTCATCAATATGACAGTCGCAGGACTAGCAGGCGCCAGTATTCCGCTGATCTTAAAGCGCTTAAAAGTAGATCCGGCGTTAGCGGGCGGTATGGTGCTCACCACAGTCACCGATGTGATAGGTCTGTTTGCCTTCTTAGGATTAGCGACTTTATATTTAATGCACTAGCACTGGCCCAAGCCTTGCTAAAGCGAGCAACAAAAATGGCGCTATTTCGCGCCATTTTTAATGAGTCCATTAGACATTATTTTTTAGGCGGCTGAAAACCATAACTGCTCAAAATTGCCTGTCCTTCAGGGGATAAAATAAACTCGGCTAAAGGTGCGGCTGCACTATTGGCATCCTTTAACACCAATAGGCCATAGTCGGCGCCAATGGCTAACTCTGGCGGTAAATCGATAATCTTAAGGCTCGGCACTTCTTTTTGTGCCAGCACCGCATTGGTGCAATAGGTTAAGAACACATCCGCCTGCTTATTTTCCATCACCCAAGCATAGGGATTACGATCCTTGGGCGGTTTAGCACTCTCAGGCCCACCAGTTAGCTGCATGGCTTTGGTTTCTAATATAGTTTTCGCATTGGGTTTTAAAGCCTCGGCTTTCGCAAACACTGCCCAAGCGTAGTCGCCAGCGGGATCGGCTTTTGGCGTTGATGTACCAAGCTTAATTTGCGACGCGAGCAGGGTGTCTAATAAGTTCGCGCTAGTGAGTGGCACTTCCGCTTGAGCAATGGCGCAGAGCTGGTTACGGGCAAACATTTGCACCTGTAGACCCACTCCCGCATCGACTAAGGCCTGCGGGTGTTTCATATTCGCCGAGGCAAAAATATCAACTCGCTCCCCCTCTTGGATCCGCTTAAGCAATAAACCCGAAGGCGCATACTGCGCTGCCACATTAGCTTGGGATTTCGCTTGGTAAGCCGCAATAATATCGTTCATCGCCGCCTTTAAACTGCCCGCGGCTCTTAGTTCAATAGGGGCTGTCGCCTCAGTGTTCATTGGCGCACCTTGTACCATCCCTGCCATCACTGTAGTCCCTAAACTGAATGCCAGTACTAAGCCCTGTTTTGCCATAATTGCTCTCCTTTGGCTCTGCGAAATAGTTATCATAATTTAACTAACTACATACAAAACGGGAAAATACCGGCAGGATCAAGTCGAATACTCGCCTGATAAGCCCAAATAGAGATGATTGCGGACAAGATCACTCAAGATAGATAACGGAAGGACAATTTGTCCCTTAGGATAAAATAAAAAGTCGCCCGCAGGCGACTTTAACCTTGATGAATGATTATTGACCCGTTGGGGTCAACACTATCTCCACGCGACGGTTTTGCGCGCGTCCCTCGGCACTAGCATTGGATGCGATTGGACTCGATTCACCCATTCCCTTAGACTTTACGCGAGCGGAAGCCACGCCTTTACTCATCAAGTAGTTCCCTACTTCGCTGGCTCGTACCTGTGATAAACGTAAATTGTATGAATCTGAGCCGCTGCTGTCGGTATAACCCAACACGTTAAGTTGGGTCTTACTATACTCCTTCGCCACCAGCGCAACAGAGTTCAGTACCCGCTTAGCACCCTCACTCAGCTCGGTTTGATCCACACCAAAAGTCACTTCATTTGGCATATTAAGAATAATATTGTCACCACTGCGAGTTACGCTAACTCCCGTGGAAGCGAGTTGTTGGCGTAATTTGGTTTCTTGTACGTCCATGTAGTAGCCAATACCACCACCTAGGGCGGCGCCAGAGGCTGCACCAATTAAAGCTCCTTTACCGCGGTCACTCTTACTTGACGAGGCTACACCAACGGCAGCTCCAGCAACGGCACCAATTAGCGCCCCCGTAGTCGCTTTTGCCGTTTGTTGTTCGTTGGTATAGGGGTTGACAGTCGAACAGCCTGACGCAATCAAGGCGCTAGCCATAACCACAATAGCAAGCTTAGATGCTGGCAATGATTTAATCAGAGAAGGCTTCATCATTATGACCTCATAACATGATTGATGAGATTTGCCTTTGAAAGGCAAAGGGCGTGGTAAATCGCCAAAAACACCATGAAAAAATCGCAGTATATAAGCATTCTCTTTCGAGACAATCTTTAATCGTTTCTTTGCTCAGTTTATGAGTAATTTAATCGCAAAAAACACCAAACCAAAACATCTTTGGCTTATTCATGCAACATTTAGAGTAAAAGCACTGAAATAGTGCAAGCTGCACCGTTTCTGACATAACTTCTAAAGCCAATCGTTTGAAACATAAACCCAATAAATTGATTTTAAACATTAATTTATACATTAAAAAATTGGCACGGATTTTACATACTAATAAATAGGTAGAAGAGTAGAGACCCCAAGCGTAACTCACTCGATACCTAAGTAAGCTGTTTGACATCAATGGACGTTAATCTAAGTGCCCGTTGTGAGGCATGTTAATCGAAGCACAATCCCTAAGTGGATTGAGGAGGAAGAGATGAAACATCTGATGAAACTCATTAGTCATTGTCACCACGAATGGTTGTCCCTACGCCATATAGGACATAGTCAGTGGGATATAGAGCAGCGCCAATAATCATGAAGGAATACCCCCAAAGAACCCGTTAAAGCGCATACAGATAGCATAAAGTGAAAAGGGATAGGCCATGGGAATCGTCAATCATAATCTTAAACCTGACGTTATTTTTGAAGTAAAAGTCAAAGGCAGATTACTCTCTGATGTCGCACGACAGTATGGTCTTTCGGCTAAAGCGGTTTACCAGTGGGTAAGGGAAAGTGAGCAACAGCCGCAGCAACGTGAATGCGCCTTAATAATTGAAATTGCCCAGCTGCAGAAACGTATTAAGCAGCTAAACAGTGAATTACGCACGATATAGGTTGAGGTAACCTCGCCCAGTGCCCTTATAGACAAGGCCGGACCCCATTGCATATTGCCCTGTAGGTCTAACGCGATATGAAAGTTGTGCTAAAAACAATAATAACAGCGCCCTTTTACGTCCGGCCTTGTCATCCAATTAATTGGATTAGCAATAAATAACAGTTTAGACAGAGTCGGATGGGTATCTATTATCGCTCCCCAACGACCTAAGATATAAATCGTACAAAATAACAATAATAACTGTGCTGTTTACTGTCCGACTCTGTCAACTTAACACTCAAAGTGTTGCAAGAGAAAAAGAGGTAGGTTTTGACAAGGCTTTAGAGGGAGCTATCTCCCCCAAAGATCAAATATGTGAATTGTGCTCCCCCAAGTCATGAACATATTACCCTCTCGGGTCTTGTCCTTTTATTCACGGATCAATGACGATCCAGCGCTAGACTAGGATAGCGCGCCACGGATGGCTGTGTTATTGGGAAGGTTTCGGCAAGGCTCGAGGGAGTTGTCTCCCCCAAAGATTAATATGTCGATAGTGCTCTGTGGCCCATCAACATATTTCTCCCTTTGGTCTTGTCCTTTTATTGAGTGGTTCAATGGAAAGGAAGGGGCATAACGCCTGTGCCAAGGATGGCAATGCCACAGGCTTTAACACTCGCACTAGGCAATTAATTCCAATAAAAAAGACGCTCATAAGGCGTCTATTTTATTGAAGAATATTCTACTAATAATCTTCATTGGCTTCTTGAAGTCGCTGCTTGCGCTCCTGAGCCTCTTCATAGGCAGCTTGAATTTCATCCAAGACAGAACTGACGTCGGCATCGACTAATACTTCAGTAAAATGACCTGTTAGCTGCGTATCAGGCTTTAACTGACCCGCCTCAAATAAGGCCCACATTTCTTTCGCGTATTGAGTCTTGAGCAATTCAGGTGCGTACTGGCCATAATATTGCGTCATGTTATTGACATCCCGCTCCAACATCCATTTAGCATGATTATTCGCTGCCGCATCTACCGCTTGGGGTAAATCAATAATGACAGGGCCTTGATCATCGACTAGGACATTAAATTCGGACAAGTCACCATGGACTAAGCCTGCGCAAAGCATACGCTTGACATAAGTCATCACTAAAGCGTGGTCATGTATAGCTTTCTCAGCGCTAAGGCTGACATCATTAAGGCGAGGCGCAACATGACCTTCACTATCGGTGACTAATTCCATGAGTAACACACCATCGTAGCAACCGTAAGGAGTTGGTACTCGCACTCCGGCATCAGCCAAGCGAAACAATGCATCTACCTCAGCGTTTTGCCAGACTTCTTCCATTTGCTCACGGCCAAATTTAGAACCTTTTTCCATTGCCCGAGCGCGACGGCTATTTCGGACTTTACGCCCCTCTTGGTAAACCACCGCCTGCTTAAAACTACGTTTGTCCGCTTCCTTGTAAACTTTAGCGCAGCGAATATCTTCACCACAGCGCACAACGTACACAGTAGCTTCTTTACCGCTCATTAACTGGCTGATGACTTCATCAACCAGTCCTTCATCAACCAGTGGTTGGATTCGTTTAGGAGTTTTCATACCGACCTTATACCTTAGTTAGGCCTAAGATGGAATGTGCCGGGCAAATCTTCATATATAAAGCAGCCTTCTACCAATAATGAATAACAAAATGAGGGTAAGCATACCCGACTTCAGTAAAAACTAAAGCACCTAGCGTAGGAACACAAGAGCAAAAAATGGTGGATTTAAAGCCAATACATTTGCAGAGAACGGCACATTATCTCCTTGATTGCCCCAAACAAATACCTGCTCGCTTCATCAGCAACATGTTAAATCCCACAACCATTAAACACACAACGAGATCACACTGCCGTAAGTGACGGCGACTTTAAGCCGTTACCCAAGCATTAACCACCTTAAGAATACTCTTAAAATGGTTTTCCACGTTTGTTATGGGGTATCAATGCCTATTTTGAGCAAAAATGAGGGGATATCGCCAAAGTGTTACCCCAAGCTATTGAAAGTATTAAATTATCACAAACTCAACCCGTTAGCACTATCCACCGAGTATGTTGTGATAAAGATAGGGTAACCAAGCCAGCTTGGTGCTGCGAAATAACCGCACAAAGGGCGAAATATAGCGCTAGATCTCCTCAGTACTAAGCTTTATGCTGATGCCACTTTTGCAACTCTTTTGATAATAAAATGCGATACCTAAACTTTGCACTCGCTCTGACAGCCCTCTCCCTCACTCAATGCACGAGTCTTTCACTCGAAGAATGCCGTGATAATGACTGGTACGCCACTGGCTTAGCCGATGGTAACCGCGGTGCTGCTGCGAGTAGGCTCAACCAATATCAACAGGACTGCCGTGAATTTAATCTCAAGGTTGATGCGACGCAATGGCAGCAAGGATATCAACAAGGATTAATGAGTTATTGTTTGCCAGAAAATGGTTACCGTATTGGTTTGGCGGGAGAATATTACTACGGCGTCTGTAATAACAATCAATTTGTTGAACGCTACAATCAAGGACATGAACAATATCTGATTAATAAACGTTTAGCAGAAATAGCCGATCGCTTAAATGCTATCGACAGCGAGATTAGCAGTATCAACAACAAACTAAACAATCTCACCGACAAAGCCGAATTACTAAGGCAAAAAAATATTTTATTGAATGAGAAGAACCATCTTCTGGACGAAAGTTTACGTCTGCGCCATGGAGATATTCGTTTTCAATTTAGGTTCTAATTGAAAAGTTAACCCATATAATCACTTAGAGATGCCTTTTTCGAAAACTTTAGTATCGATAAGGCTGACTTTGTTCGCGACGTTACTGTTTTTAACCTTAGGAACACGTAAGAAAAAACTATAATAAAGCAGGCTTGCTGAGGTCCACGCAATCGCCAAACTCCATAAGTCATGACTTAAAAAATGAGCACCGCGCAGTTCTTGGGCAAAACCAAAAATAGTCCCTAATCCAATTCCAAACAGTAAGCCAAACTTTGCGTAACGGGGATTGTATTCCTTAAGCACAAAATAACTCGCCACCCATGCAAAACCGCCACTTGAATGCCCTCCAGGAAAACACTGACCAAACTCAGCCCCTTCTGGTAAGCGTGCAAATAGAGAGCTATGCATCATACGCCCACCAAATTCAATGACATCCCAAGGGCAAGTCATATGAGTGAAACTCTTACCTAAGCGAACCAACAACACGCTAGCAAGAACACTACAGAATAAATAGATAAAACCTTTACGATAAACACGCAACGTCTCAAGTCGAAAGCTTAGGCCAATGCAAGCAACAACCGCTATGGCGAACAAAATCACCAGATTACGTCCTGTCACATGCAAGATACTTTCGGTAAGCCAATGCCCTCGTAAAGGCCAAGAACTGACACCTCCCTGCCAATTGAATAATAGGCTGGCAAAGCGCATATCAGCATGAGTCCATTCAAGCCCCAAAATAATTACCGTAAATACGAGCCATGGAACAAACAAATATCCCTTTGCAAACTGAAGAAATGTCGTCCTAACATTGCTTTTCATATTCTGATGCACTTATTTATCCAATCACCAAAATCATAGCTTCGAGGATAAGGAGAAATTCTTATCAAAAGCTTAAGACATTTTACCGAAAAAATAACAAAAACCTTACAACCCCACAGGTTGAACGCTGATAAAAAACAGCTAAGGGATAAAATGATTATAGTGAATCAATAACCATGTGCTTAATGGATGAGCCTACCATGCCCTAAAACTTCGTACTCCAACTGTCTCAAAAAGTCGGTTATTTACAGATACAACAATCGATAGGAGTAAATCAGGGCGTCACCAAAATTGCTGGAAAACTAAGGACAACGAATAGTTAGGTCACGGGCTTTACTGCGAGATAGTGATAGAAAAACCGTTAGAGCAAGCTGCATTCAACGTCCAACAGGGCCGTTAAAGATAACGAAATGAGATTAACAATCTGAGCCCCCATAAGAAATAATGGCTGAGCAAAATCGCTAATAAAAAGCCCCCGCAACCTCGATTGCGGGGGCTTTACTATGAGAGGTTAGCTCATATTCAACAATAATTACTTGTAAGTCGCTTCGCGTTTTTTCGCTTCGGCATCCCACTTAGGTAACATGTCTTTTTTGAATGCTTCTTTCTCTGCATTCAGTTTTTCCATGTCCATACCCAGTACCGCCTGAGCTTTCGCTTTAGTCGAAATATCAGGGATAGCGACAGGATCGGTTAAACCTTTTTTCGCTAACAACTGTGCTAACTTAACACGAGCATCAGCGGCTTTATTAACAGATGTACCCAACACTCGTAGCGCTTCTTCAGGAGCGTGAGCGGCAACACCGTGCGAAGCAATGGCTAAATCCCAGCGCCATTGAGCGTGGCGGATGTCAGTCAAAATTGGCTTCATTTCAGCTTCAGTAGCACCTAATTCCCATGCTTTAGCAGCTTCGAAGTGCGCCTTCACTAATTGCTCTTCCGCTTTAAGTTTCATTTCTTTAACTTTAGCTTTGCGCTCATTAGTGACACCCACTAAGAATTCTTTCGTTTGGCTATGGCAAGTTGCACAGGTTTCTTCGAAACGATCGAATGGGTTACCGACTTTATGGTCAGTGAACTTCTTACCTTCAGGGCTAGTCACTTTAGGCATATGACAGTCAACGCAACTGACATTATTTTTACCATGAATACCCATCTTCCAAGTTTCGTACTCAGGGTGCTGTGCTTTTAACATTGGTGTTTTAGACAGTGCATGAGTCCAATCAGAGAACTCAATACCATCATAGTAAACTTCCATTTGCTCAACGGTTACGCCCATATCCCAAGGGAATTTCACGAAACCTTTACGGTCGTCTTTCTTCTCGAAATAGTATTCAACGTGACACTGACCGCAAACCATTGATTGCTTGTCTTTCTTGGATGCTTTGTCAAATGGAGTGCCAATAGCCTCCATAGCACGGTCAACATAAGGACGAGAAATACGTAATTTTGGAGAGCCTTTTTCATGGCAATCGCCACAGCCAATAGTATTGGTCACTTCTGGACCACCTTTGGCCCATTTACCTTTGAAGTAACCATCTTCACCTTGCTCTTCGATTAAGCGAGGTACGTCTGGGCTCTTACAGCTCCAACAGGCCATTGGCATTGGGCCATCTTCCGCATTGGCTGGAGCGCCTGTACGCAGAGTATTACGCACATCAGTCACGGCATACATATGGCCGCGAGGTGCGTTGTAATCTTTAGCAAAACCATAGCCCGCCCACAGAATAACCATATTCGGGTCCTGTGCTAACGCATCAACAAGCTCTTCACTCTTTGCAGTGTCATGCCAGCTATTATATTGATTTTTAAATTTATCTTTATAAACTTCATTGCGAGGCTCAGTTTTATCACTCGCCATCGCACTCGCCGCCATGAAGCTGGCGGCAACCAATGCACTCAGTGCAAAGGACTTACCTGTCATCTTCTTCATCATCTCATCTCCGTGTTGCATTATTTTAGTGAGTCACGACATCTCCAAGGTCAAAGTTAGTAGCTAAATACTGCTAAAAATATACCTCTTAGGGGGTATCTGAAACGAAATTTGCGCTAGATCAAAATGTAATAGTGTTGTTGTTCACACTTTTATGTTTTTGTTAATGTAATACATTATTTTCTAATGTAAAAACACGGCTAAAGTAACATTAGCTCAAGCGTCACAAGGTAGGTATTAGACATATGAAACGAGGAAGCCTTACCTCAAAAATTCTGGGTTTAATGTTAGTACTGATTTTGCTTTCTAGCAGCCTAGCGATCTTCGCAATCATCAATTTGTCTTACAGCCTAGGGGATGCAAAAGCCATCAACGCCTCTGGTTCACTGCGGATGCAAAGCTACCGGCTGATGTTCTACGCCAACTCAGGCAGTGAAGCTGCCCAAGAAAAAATCACTGAATTTGAAAATACGCTGCATTCTGAGGCACTACAACCCTCCACAGGCTGGCTCAGTCAGAAAAAAATAGCCGAGCAATATCAACTTGTTATCGATAAGTGGCTAGTAATGAAATATTACATCGAGCAGGAAAACTCCCGCGACTACGCCGCCTCACTCAAGGACTTTGTCGATACTATTGATTTATTGGTATTGGAGATGGAGCATCATGCCGCTTTTAAGTTGCGCCTTCTCGCGGCGAGCCAAATTTTTGGGCTTGGGCTGATGCTGGTTATCGCCTTTTTAGCGGTGCGCTTTACTAAACGCAAAGTCGTTGTACCCTTGCAACAATTGATGGAGTCCGCCAATACGATTTCTAAGGGTAACTTTGAAATCGAAATGCCCGAAACCGAATATATTGAACTCACGGCTCTGACCGATGCACTGCAAAAAACCGCGCGAGAGCTAGCCACACTCTACGGTAACTTAGAGTCACAAGTGGCCGAAAAAACCTTAGCACTGACACGGGCGAATAATGAACTGGCCTTTTTATACGACACTCTGTTAACACTTAATGCCAATAAGCTGGACTATAAGGCCCTCAAAGCAGCATTAAATCAGCTAAAAGATTATGAGTCGATCGAGTATTTGAGGCTGATTATCCAATACCCTGAGCAGGAGCTCGAAGTCGTAGAAGCCGATGGTGGCTGGCCAGAAGGCGCTCACAACAACATCCGCTTTCCGCTACAATTTGAGCAGGCTGATTTAGGTTATTTAGAGCTTATCTCAACCCAAGATATTAATACTCCGTTGTTTAAAAACTTTGCCATTATGCTTACTCGCTCCATCGTTATTCATAACGCTACCGAACAAAGACAGCAGTTAGCCCTAATGGAAGAACGTGGTGTTATCGCAAGGGAATTACATGATTCACTCGGGCAAGTGCTTTCTTTCCTAAAAATCCAAATTAGCTTGCTGCGCAAAAATTTAGATCTTAGCTGCCGCAATCCTACCATTGAGGGACAACTCACAGAGATCAACGAAGGGGTTAGTACAGCCTATGTACAACTCCGAGAGTTACTATCCACCTTCAGATTAACCATTAAGGAGCCCAATCTGAAGAATGCGATGGAAGCAATGCTTGAGCAGCTCAGAGCAAAAACCGATATCAAGATCCACCTCGATTATAAGCTTTCCCCTCAATGGCTAGAGGCGAAACAACATATCCATATTTTGCAGATCACCCGAGAAGCAACGCTCAACGCTATCAAACATGCCCGTGCTAGCCATATCAATATTCGCTGTTATAAAGATGAGCATGGTATGGTTAATATCAGTGTAAGTGATGATGGTGTAGGTATTGGCCATATTAAAGAACGGGATCAGCACTTCGGCATAGGCATCATGCATGAACGTGCCAGCAAATTAGGCGGCACGGTTGTATTTAGCAGCAATGATCCGCAAACTAGTCGCAAAGGAATCACTGGACAGCTAGAGCCAGAAAATCCAGACTCGCCCCTTGAACCCCATAGCACATCCAATTTATCACAGGGCACCAAAGTCACTTTAATCTTCCCTTCTCAACAGGAGCCTACACATGGGTAAACCTTATTCTGTTCTGGTGGTCGATGATCACCCTCTCTTACGTAAAGGTATCTGCCAATTGATCGCCTCAGATCCAGACTTTAACCTCTTCGGTGAAGTGGGTAGTGGTTTAGATGCTTTAAGCGCCGTAGTAACTGATGAACCTGACATCGTCTTGCTCGATCTCAATATGAAGGGAATGACTGGCCTCGATACCCTCAATGCCATGCGCCAAGAAGGCGTGACCTCACGAATCGTGATCTTAACCGTTTCAGATGCAAAACAAGATGTTATTCGCCTATTACGTGCGGGAGCTGACGGTTACTTACTCAAAGATACCGAGCCAGATTTGCTGCTCGATAAACTCAAAAATGCCATGTCAGGCCACAGAGTGATCAGCGAAGAAGTTGAAGAATATCTCTATGAACTCAAAAATGCCGCCGATGAACAAGAATGGATTTCAAGCCTCACCCCAAGGGAGCTACAGATCCTGCAACAACTGGCGGAAGGATTAAGTAATCGTATGATTTCAGAGCATTTACACATCAGTGAAGGCACTGTGAAAGTGCATGTCAAAAACCTGTTGCGTAAAGCTAATGCCAAGTCGAGAACCGAAATGGCGGTAAGATATTTGAACAATTGATATTGGATAAGTGATAGACTTACTCCATTAAATAATAAAGGCAATCAATAGATTGCCTTTATTATTTGTTGATATTCACAGCGAGCGGTTATAGCCCTTTTTGCACAAATTCATACCAACTAAGTAGCGCTTCTTCTAAATCTTCTAGCCCACAGTAAGCCTCAGATTCAGCATCATAGAGGGACATCGCCTCTTCGAGTTCATAATCCTGCTCAAATCCTAAAGCATTAGCGTAAATTCGTGCCTGCTCCTCATCCAGATCTAAGGTAATATCTTTGCCGATAAAACGCCAAGAAACTCGCTTACCTGTTTGAATTTCTTTGATAATATCGAGCACTTGCTGAATTTTGGCTAACTCAGGCCCCAACTCTTCTGAAAACCATTGGCCCAGTACCTCATGGTCCATGCTAAAGCTGGCTAAATACGTGCCAGTCAAACTGTTACGCCGAAATTCATATTCCATTTTATCTTCTCAATACATTACAACTAAGGCTAATTTTAATCTATTTCATCATAAGTTGCTTGGCCAGCAATTTACTCATCTAGCGCCGAGGTTATTGTGAGAGGAAACGACGCTAGGCTTCATTTCCACTGTAAAATCAGTTAGCTTTATCCGATGATTTAGCATGAGATGGAATGTGACATGCACGAAGGATTTATCTATAGCATAGTGCTTAGCGGCGCACGAGCTGGCTCAACCTTAAGCCCAGAACAACTTGAAAATTGGGACCCTAAGGACGGGTTGATTTGGGTACACCTACGTTATCGCCACAAAAAGGCTCGCCATTGGGTGTTAAACAGCGGTCTTAATAAAGTCGAAACCGATGCCCTGCTCGCCCAAGATACTCGCCCTCGAACCGTATTGGCAGGGGAAGGCGTATTACTGGCACTGCGCGGTATTAACTTAAATCCAAACTCAGCACCTGAAGATATGGTCGCCGTGCGAATTTACGCCGATAGACAGCGCATTATTTCCACCTGTGATCGCGAGTTGCAATCGGTTAAAGATGTGGCTGAACTGATCATGGAAGGCACAGGCCCCACCACCACAGGAGATTTTCTCCTCGCCATTTGTGAAAAACTGACTACACGTAAAGTCGATTTTATCGATACGCTAGAGGAGCAACTTTCAGAATTAGAAGAACAAGTTGTTTCTGGCAATGTTAAAGATTTACGTACTGATATTGCTGAACTACGCCGACAAACCGTAGCCTTGCGCCGCTATTTAGGCCCACAGAAAGAAGCCTTCACTAAGATGCTGTCCGATCAATTTGTGCTGTTTAATGAGCCCGAAAAACTTAAGATGCGCGAAACCACGGATAAGCTTATTCGCACAATTGAAGACTTAGATGCACTGCGTGATAGGGCCAATGTGACCCAGGAAGAGTTACTCAGCCAGCAATCGGAGCAGCTAAACAAGCGCTTGTATTTCTTATCCTTAGTCTCGGCAATTTTCTTACCGCTGGGCTTTTTAACCGGTTTGCTTGGGGTCAATATCGGCGGTATTCCCGGTGCGGATAACGCATGGGCTTTTGCGACCTTCTGCGGTATTTTAATATCGCTGGTTGCCCTGCAAATGGCGCTCTTCTATCGCTTTAAGTGGTTGTAGACTGTAATAAAAAACGCCAATCTCGAGATTGGCGTTTTGTTTTGCTGATTGCCGTTAATATGGCAATTCAAACAGATTGGTCATGACTTTATAGAGCTCTGTGCCTTGATGCACCGACGCCGAAGCAAAATGGAGTATAGGCACACAATCCTGCGGCAAACTGAGTGCCGTCAGCTCCTGCGCACTGCCATATAAGTCGAGTCGCAGCAGATTGACTAAGGTCTCACCCGCTGCAAGCGGCTCTCCCACGGGCGCCACATATTCCACCAAGCCCGCCATAGGCGCATGGTACTTTTTGTAATCCTTAAGATAACAGCCAAAACGCGGCATCTTAACGGGTTCCACTTGCTCGGCAATCACCCCTCGATGGCTTAAATAGGCCAAAATGCCTTTAGCATCGACTAAAGCATCCTCAAGGCAAATGCGTTCTTGGCTCGCCAGTTCCAAGGTAAAAGCTGAAACGGCGATATTGAGATCCCGCCCCTGCGCTTTTGCCACTTCACTCAATTGCCACCAAGGACAAAATGCCGCCTCATCCATTGCGCCACCAAAACTATTGGGGATCACCAGTGTGTAAGGAATCGTGAAAAACTGCGCCGCGGCAATATCATATTCAGGGCAATACAAATGTTTACAGGATTTAGGCCCAGTATGCAGATCGAGCACTATATCCGCCGCATGGGCCATAGCCTGTAAGCTAACCGCCAATCTGTGGCCCGTGGTCACACCCCAATCATTACGTAACCGCTGCTGGCAAGCTTCAATCAAGGTGCTGCGATATGCTTGAATAAGTTCGCTATCGCTAAGCTCGGCATGCTCGCTGTACCAAGCGGGTAAATCTATCGCGTGATTTAAGTACTCACGATTCCAGTTTACGCCAGTGATAGGGTCAAAACGCCCCAATGTAAACTCACCGCTTTTTTGATTAATCCCCAGCGGATTAGCCAAGGGCACTAAGGTAATCTCACCTAAGATGTGGCAATTTTCCAACTGTTTCATCAATTGATAAATCACCGCATTGCCTTGCACCTCAGCGCCATGGACATTAGCCTGAATATACACTTTAGGGCCAGATACGTGACCACTTGGCTTGAAGTGATAAATCGGCAGCGTCAGAGCCTGCCCTGCGGCAAGCTCCCCAATTTGCAGAGACGATGTCGTCGGCAACATACTAAACGCCTTCAAACAAATTTTCGTGCAACGCTTTAACCACTTGTGCCGCTTCGGATTCGGCCACTAACACACACAAGTTATGCGGGCTGGCACCTTGGCAGATCATGCGCACATTATGGGGTTCGAGCACTTCAAACACGCGGCGACAAATACCCGCAGTCGTAGCGATGCGATTACCGATAATCGCCACCAATGCTAAACCATCCTCCACGCGCACGCGGCAATGTTGCGATAATTCTTGCAGTAACGCTTCACTTAATAAACCTTGTCCGCTTGAATCGGATCCGGTTTTATCTAGAGTGAGCGATACGTTAACTTCGGAGGTGGTAATCAAATCCACACTGATCTTGTGTCTTGCCAATGTGGCAAAGGTTTCCGCCAAGAAGCCCTGCGCATGCAGCATTTGTAGGCTGTGCAGATTGAGTAGCGTCTGGTCGCGGCGCAGCGCCACCGCGCGGAACACGGGTGCATCTTCAACCTGATGGCGGATCCAAGTGCCACCCTTTTCAGGCTCCTTGCTTGAACCGACAAACACTTGAATTTGTTGGCGCACGGCCGGAAGAATCGTCGCAGGATGTAATACTTTAGCGCCAAAGGTCGCCATTTCGGCGGCTTCGTTAAAGCTGATTTCGGCAATCGGATGGGCATTTGGCGCGAGGCGCGGATCGGTCGTATAAATCCCGGCCACATCGGTCCAAATCTCAACCGCTGAGGCTTTTAACGCTTCGGCTAACAGTGCCGCAGAATAGTCGCTACCGCCACGGCCGAGAGTTGTGGTTTGCCCCGCTTCATCGGAGCCAATAAAACCTTGAGTCACAATCACTTGCTCAGATAACAGCGGCAGTAAATGCTCACTCGATAGCAAAGCAATTTGCTCAACCTGTGGCTCGGCGCGGCCAAAATGGCTGTCGGTGCGCAACACACGGCGCACATCGAAGGCACTTGAGTTGGCGCCTTTTTCGCGCAATACCGCCGCAAATAATGCCGACGAACACTGCTCGCCAAGGGACAATAACTCATCCATGGTGGCCTTACTGCGCTGGGACGCCAGCGCTTCGCTTAATACCGCCATACGGCTTAACAGCTTATCTAATGCGGCAGCAACATCGTTAGGGCGACCGAGTTTATCTAAGATAGCGTATTGAATCTGCGCAATTTGCTTTAATCGTTGTAAGCGACCATCGTCGTTTATTGACTCTTGGGTCAGTTCAACCAACAGGTTCGTCACGCCACTGGAGGCGCTAACCACCACTAAACGGCAATCGGGATTGCCCAGTACGATATCGGCGCAGCGATTCATTGCACCGTAATCGGCGACTGAAGTACCACCAAATTTTGCGACAACAAGAGACATTAGCGCACCTCCGCAGAAGCAGAAGACACGGCACAAACTAGGATAAGATATTGATTAACTAACATGATTACGCTCCGAACTAACTTCGTTCGAAGAGCCTGGTGCTCAATGATACGCACCCCAATAGAAGGGAAACAGCAATCGTCACCAGAAGCTCTCCACCAATTACAGGTGACAATCGTTAGGATTCAGCCTAAGCGACCGACATAAACATGCAGCAACCATATCTATGCCTCGGCGTTAATCTCCCTCATCAATCATCGCTGGAGTTTGTGCTCCTCTGACTGACTACCTAGTTAACGCTCCTCTTCTGTTCCTTTCCGCCGGAAAGGGACGAAAAAAGTAGCAATAAACCCCTAATGAAGTCAATGCTAATTTCACACACTATATACAAATTCAATAAACGCATTTAAAAACAATGGGAATTTAAAACGTTTGCGACTTATGCCAAACGAGAATAGGGAAAAATCAATCAGATCTAGCAAAGAAGAAAAACAAACTAGCCTTGCCGTGAGATCAGCAAAGCTTAGCCAGAGGAGCGATTAAAAGCGTCAATCGCGGTTAGGTGACCAAGTCCGGTAGCTCATAAACCAAACGCACATAGTCGTTAAATCGACCTAAACACACCTCTGTTTGCCCGGCTAATGTACAAGGCACTAAACTCACCTCGCCCTGTTCCACCATGTAGATAGCGTATTGATTAAACTTTTTCCCCAACTGCAAGGCCATGCTGCGATCAATAAACACGGCCCAGCTCTTCTCCATATGGGATAAATCTGGCGATGCCCCAATCAGTGCACGATAGGGACTGCCTAATAATTCAATTTCACGTAGAAGTTGGCGGTCGAGTAATCGGTTTTGGCTGGGAGTGAGGGGGGTTGAAGCGGGATTATGGGCGGTAATTACAGCAAAGGAAAAATCACAGGATAATGCTTGAGTAAGCAAAAACAACGGCGTTTGATAATGCTGCCACAAATCTTGAGTCATGTTGTCCATTGGTAGTCTAGTCGAAAAATGAACCCGCGCTAGTTTAACAGAGAGCCTAAAAAATCCAAAGAGGCGTGAACTGGCTCACAAGAATTAAAAATACATTAGTTATACTAATCAATGACTAAAGTAAATATCATGGTAAATCAGCGTCTCAGCCTGAAATTTGTTAACATTTCATTTGTTAACAAATGCCTAAAACGAGTACAATGTCGTCATTGGCCAGTTAAGCAGATAACATTAAGTTTGCTTAATCTTGACAAGGGTTTGTTAGATTCCTCTGCGAAATCACCTTATGCTGGCCAGACATCTTTTAAAATGTGTTCTACATTTGATTTATCATTTAAACATTTTAAAAAAAACAATAGTTAAGGAACTATTTTTAACTATTGCTTATCGAAGTTGATACTGGTTACGTTTTATCGTATTACACTTTAAACGTTCACTTATATACATCCTGACGTGTAGCCGTGAAGATCTTCCCTTTGAAGCACAGAGCAGTAAGTGGAAGTATCAACATTTTATGAATATAAGAATCCGATGTAAGTGATTCTTATGGTTAGAATATTGGTTAAAATTTAGGTACTTAATATGCAAAATCCGCACATTCTGATCGTTGAAGATGAAGCCGTTACCCGTAACACGCTAAGAAGTATTTTCGAGGCAGAAGGGTATGTGGTAACTGAGGCCAATGATGGCGCAGAAATGCATAAGGCTATGCAGGAAAACAAAATTAACCTCGTGGTTATGGACATTAACCTACCAGGTAAAAATGGTCTGTTGTTGGCACGTGAATTACGTGAAATCAACAACATCGGTCTGATCTTCTTAACAGGCCGTGACAACGAAGTCGACAAAATCCTTGGACTTGAAATTGGCGCGGACGATTATATTACCAAGCCGTTCAACCCTCGTGAATTGACGATTCGTGCTCGCAACCTTCTGACTCGTGTTAATAGCGCAGGCAATGAAGTCGAAGAAAAGAGCTCTGTAGAATACTATCGTTTTAACGATTGGAGCCTAGAGATCAACAGCCGTTCTCTCGTCAGCCCACAGGGTGAATCTTACAAACTGCCACGTAGCGAATTCCGCGCTATGCTGCACTTTGTTGAAAACCCAGGCAAAATCTTAACTCGTGCCGATCTACTGATGAAGATGACTGGCCGTGAGTTAAAGCCACACGACCGTACTGTTGACGTGACTATCCGTCGTATTCGTAAGCACTTCGAAAGCTTGCCAGATACGCCAGAAATCATCGCTACCATTCACGGTGAAGGCTACCGTTTCTGCGGTAACTTAGAAGACTAATCTTCAACTTACCGTTTGAACGCCATAAAAAACCAGATCCTAGGATCTGGTTTTTTTATCTCTGCAAAAAAGGTTTTAGCTAAAGCAAACTGGAAATCCAAATTACAACTCAGTGAACTGGAATATTAAGCGCCAGATAAGTTTTGAGTGTGTTGTGATTAAACTAAGCAGCGTACTGTTAAATAAATAGGCTTAACTCAGAATCATACAAAATAAAAAAGAGTGGGGATGTTGCCCCACTCTTTTAAAAAACGCCACTCTGACATAAATACCAGTCTGATATAAATGCCAACCTAACGCTGAGTTATTTACCGCTTTTAAGCTGTCTATCGAGGAAATCCGCCAGCGAGCGGTATAAGTGATTACGCACTTTCTCACCGCGCATCGAATGCTTAGAACCTGGATAATCAATCATTTGAAACAACTTGCCTTCGTCCTGCAACGCCTTATAGACGCGAGTACTGTTTTCAAACAACACGTTATCGTCGGCCATGCCGTGGTACATCAATAGCCCCGACTGATAGTTTTTCACATAGGGGAACACGCTACTGGCTTCGTAACCTTGTTCATTAGTCGCAGGATGGGCGAGATAACGCTCGGTGTAATGAGTGTCATACAAGCGCCAATCGGTGACGGGCGCGCCCGAAATCGCGGCTTTAAAGTAATCCGGCGCCTTAAATAGACTCATCAAGGCCATATAACCGCCGTAGCTGTGGCCATAAATCGCCACATTATCGCTATCGATAAAGGGCAAGCTGCGCAGATAATCGACGCCAACCTTTTGGTCGTTCACTTCCGCTTCGCCCAAGTGACGGTAAATCACTTGCTCAAACTGAGTGCCTCTGTGGGCACTGCCGCGGTTATCCAGTTGAAATACCACATAACCTTGCTGCACTAAGTATTGGGTAAAGTAATCCTGCTCACTCCAACTATTCGTCACCAACTGCGCATGTGGGCCGCCATATACGCGCACTACTACGGGGTACTTTTTGTTCGCATCGAAGGGCACAGGTTTAAAGAGACGCGTTTGTAAGATTTGACCGTCTTCGGCTTTTAGCTCTTTAAACTCAGGCAGTTGCCAAAGGCCAGCATAGTCATACAGAGGATGGCCCGCTTTGACTTGGTTCTGCTCTACCCACGCCAAATGTTGGCCCTTATCACCGTGTAAACTGATCTGTGGTGGCTGAGATAAGCTATTGAAATAATCGAGATACACGCTTTGATTATCGGCAAATACCGGATCGTGCATCCCCGCCTCGCGGCTCACGCGCTCAACCTTGCCACCCGCTAACGGCACGCGGTAAAGATGCTTTTCGATTGGGGTATCTTTACGGCCGGTGAAATACACCCAACCTGCGGTTTCATCGATATATTCCAGCCCATCGACTGCCCAATTACCCTTGGTCAGTTGTGTCTTCAGCTTACCTTTTAGGTCAAACAAATACAGATGATTAAAGCCGTCACGCTCCGAGGCCCAAATAAAGGCCGATTGTTGCTTTAAGAAGTGCAGGTCGTTGTTAAGATTCACCCAAGCATCGCTGCGCTCTTTGACTAAGGTTTTCGGCTTGGTCAGCGAATCTAAGGCAACCAGTTGCAGGTCTAATTTTTGTTGATCGCGGCTCTGCCATTGAAAGGATAAATGCTTGCTATCGGGCAACCAATCGACGCGAGGCAGATAAATATCCTTGTTTTTATCATCGCTTAAGGTGACCCAATTGATACCTTTATTATTAAGGGTCACAACGCCCAGTTGGATCTCGACATTGTTTTTGCCCGCCGCCGGATAACGCTGCTCGGTAAGCTTAATGCCATCGGCGTAGATTTCGTTGCGGGTGACTAACTCAACGCCAGACTCATCGATACGGGTAAAGGCAATGGCCGACTCATCGGGCGCCCACCAGTAACCCGTCATGCGGTCCATTTCTTCTTGGGCGACAAATTCCGCCATGGCATTTTTAATCGCGCCGCCACCGTCTGTAGTCATGGCCTCAAGCTTTTTAGTCGCTAAATTGAGCACATACAAATTTTGATCCCGCACGAAGGACACAAAATTCCCCTTGGGCGATAGGCGCGCATCGGTGGCAAAGCCCTCGCCTATCGGCAGTTGGCTAACGCTGCTATCCGCTAAGGAGAAGTAATACAAATTACCCGAGGCAGGGATCAACAGCGCCTTGCTATCGTCCGCCCAGAAATATTCCATAATGCCGTCGCCATAAATACGTTGGCGCTCGCGGCGGGCCTTTTCTTCATCGGACAGTTCATTGCTCGCCAACTTATCGGCATTCAGCAACAGGCTAGATTCGCCCGTCTTCACATCCATTTGCCAGAGATCGTAAAAGTTTTGGTTATCTTTACGTCCAGCCAGATAAGTCACCCTTTGGCCATCGGGTGATAATTTTAATCCACGGGGGCTCGTACCCGCCAAGGCAGGAGACGCATTCATGCGCTCGATAGTCAGCGGCGTTGTGCCGCCCTCAAGTGCATAGGCGGGGGTAAATATCGCGCTAGAAACCATGGCCAGTTGACTCGCTATCAGTAGGGATGAGGCGCCCAATGTCACCGAGCGCAGGGAAGAAGCTAACCCATTTTTAGTCATTATTATTCCTTGGAAGCATATTCGCCTTTAGGTGGCGATTAAAAAACTGCCGCCATTGTGCCAAGGCACAGCCTAAATAAAAAGCGCAGGCAATATACAGATACAAATTAGCAGGCAAACTCCTGCGGTTAGCTCAATTTTCAAGATAACTAACATCGCCTTGCGATAACAGATAACGGTAACAACCTAAATTGCGTAAAACCCACAGCAACATCGCTGAAATTGTCGACTAACTGAGTTATTATTCGCGGCAAATAATGAAATTGACCTCAATGTTGAACCCCTAAAGGACCTAACATGCAGACTCTTGCCCAGCACTTAACCTCAAAGGCAGTGAACGAATCCCTCGCGCAACTGATTTTGACCTTAGCCGACACCTCCAAAGCCATCAGCCATGCCGTGCGTCACGGTGCCTTAGCCGGTGTGTTAGGCGCGACCGAACAGGAAAACGTGCAAGGTGAAACCCAGAAGAAACTGGATATCATCACCAACGATATGCTCAAAGATGCATTAAAAGCCGACGGTACAGTGCGCGGCTTAGCCTCTGAGGAAGAAGATCATGTGGTTGAAGTCAGCGCCAGTGGTCAATATCTGGTATGTTTCGACCCTCTAGATGGTTCATCGAATATCGATATCAACTCACTTGTTGGCACAATTTTCTCCGTTTTACCCGCACCACAGGGTGAGTTAACCGAGGCGAGCTTCCTACAATCTGGCCGCAATCAGTTAGCCGCAGGTTATGTGCTCTACGGCCCATCAACCATGCTCGCCCTCACCACAGGCCAAGGTGTGCAACTCTTTACCCTGCACCCAGAAACCAACGAATTTTTACTGACCAACGCGGCCATGTGCATCAGCCCAGACACACAAGAGTTCGCCATTAACATGTCGAACCAGCGTTTTTGGGAAGCGCCAATGCAGACCTATATCGCCGATTTACTGCTAGGCAAAATTGGCCCGCGCGAAAAATCCTTCAACATGCGCTGGATTGCCGCCATGGTGGGCGACGTGCACCGCGTACTTTCTCGCGGCGGTATCTTTACTTACCCAACCGACAATAAAGATCCGAAAAAGCCATACAAGCTGCGTTTAATGTACGAAGCCAACCCAATGGCCTTGTTAGTCGAGCAAGCTGGCGGTAAAGCCTCTACCGGTTATGAAACCATTTTGGATATTCAACCAACGCAAATTCACCAACGCGTAGCGGTTATCCTTGGTAGCGCCAATGAAGTGGATGCTTGCCTAAGCTACCATGGTTCGGATTCTCGTAAATAAAGAGCGCGAAGAACCTGATTTAGACTAAGCCGAATCGCTTAGGTTTTGATTTTTCAGATAAAAGCCACTGACCACAGTGGCTTTTTTATTGTCGCTTAATGCGACATTCATTTTAAAATGCGGCCTGACGGCCGGAGTAATTGCGGCCTTACGGCCGAGAAGTTTAACGTCGTGGGGCTTCAACCCACACCCGACCAAGAGGGGATCAACAGCAATTCCCTCTTGGATCTCCCTTGCCGCCCCTAGCGAAGTTACATGCATTGGTTAGTGGCTTCGTGCTTATTCAAAAATCGCTAACGCTTCCGATGGGGCGTCCCTTCCCCCCGAAAGCTACGCAGACGTCCTGTCTGCGTCACGCGATTTTCTTCAACGCCCTTCAGCAACTTCGCAGGGGAAGGTGAACTTCTATAACTTCTGTGTTGGCGGTGAATCCCCAAAAATCTGTGCCTATTCGATCTTTCATCTTTGACCAACGTTAACGTTTAGCGATTTTTGTCTTTATCTTTCAATGGCAAAGTGAGTATTATGAGGCTGATTATTATCAAGTTATGAATGGATGCTGTTGATAAATGATTCTGAAAACTAAAACACTGCAAAATACCCAAACACCACAAACGATTGCGGGTCAAAAACAAGAACAGGACGTTGCCTTCTATCTGCGCCGCGCTTTCAAAGATCATCCAGAAGTGTTAGTCATCAATGATTTTCGATTCACCTTTAACAACGAAACCGCGCAAATTGATCACCTAATTATTTATCCCTATGGTTTTGTTTTAATTGAGTCTAAGAGCATAAAAGGTCATGTAGAAGTAAACCAACATGGCGAATGGACTCGCAGTCACGGCTATCACTGGTTTGGTATGGCATCACCAATTAAGCAAGTTGAACTGCAACAATCGCTGCTTAAAGAGATGCTAAAACAGCATCGAAGTGAAATTCTCGGTAAGTTACTCGGCATAAAACAACAAACCTTTGGTATGCGTTGCTGGGATCATTTATGCGCGGTCTCAAGCGATGCCGTGATCAATAGAGAAACTATGCCTGCGGCAGTTTCAGAACTGTTAGTTAAGACAGAGTTTTTAGTCGAAAAGCTTGAAAAGATCATGAATCTTAAAAGCAAATTCTTCCGACTGATAAATGTGAGTGATACCCGCCCAGATTTTAATCAAGAAGAGCTTAATTCAATTGCTAAATTCTTAATCGATCGACATATAGACCCATATCAAGCAACAACTGAAATACCTCCCACTGAAACACGACAAGTCAAAGAGCCTGTTGCCTCCTTTGACGTTAACAAAGTGGCAGAAGTAAAAAACCAAGCAATAGAGCAACCCACAATAAACAGTATCCTTCGCTGTAAACATTGCGGAGAATCAACAAACTACACTCCAATGTACGGTAAGTTTGGTTATTACATAAAATGCAATCAATGCACCAAAAACACGCCAATGAAACAAGCATGCCCACAGTGCCAAAGCAAAAATATCAAAATACAAAAACGCAACCAAAGCTATACCCTCACCTGCCAAGATTGCAGTCATAGCTCACAAGTGATTTAAAGCTTGGAAAAAAATTTGTTCTAAGTTACAGCTTCAAATAAAGGTTAAGCGCATGATAAATAGAATAAACAGAGATTCGTGAGTGACCCAGCTTTCGCACGCAAAATACCAATATGGTGTAACAGATTCGAAAATATAATGATAAGTAAAGGAAAAAATTGATGGCTGAAAATGTAGCTACAGTTCAGAACGTTATTACAGAATGTATCGTACACAAGCTAATAAAAAAACAACACGTCAAAGGTGCAGACAAAGAGTTACGCGAAACATTATTGCCAGTAAACAAGTCAGTGCAAAGGCTAGTAGATCACCTTTACAACCTTTACTCAAGTAGCACAGGTAAAGCATTTGGGTGTTTCGAACCAGATGAGGATGAGTATCCCGTACAACGATATATTCGACATCACGCCCTAGAAGTTAAGTACGACTTTAAAACGTTATCGGAAAAACTAATGGTACGCTTAGCCAATAAAGCTGGAGAAGAACTATTAGCAACGGGAGGTTATGTACTTTTTGCAAAAATTAGCGTAGGCGATGTTCATTATTTGCTAGTAGCAATTGTTACTGAAACAGTAGGTACGGCTATTACAGATGGCCTAGATGTTATTGACAGTGTTCATCTTGATTTAAGTCACTTACGTGTAGCTGGTCGCATAGACTTGAATGCTTGGCAAGCTGGGGGAGAGCGTTACATTAGTTTTCTCAAGGGACGAAGTGATATCGCTGATTACTTTAAAGTATTTATTGGTTGCAACGACATATTAAAACCACTTGTTGAGACTCAGAAGCTCGTTACAGCATTAGATACTTTTGCAACCGAGCAACAAATGGGAGTTGAATCTAGAGGGGAGTTTTTGGAAAGAGCTCATCAATTTATAATTCAGTTACCCAAAAATACTCCCCTCAGCTTGACTGCTCTGGCCAATCACTGTTGGCCAGATGCTCCTTCTGCACTTACAGCTACTTTATCGCGCGAAGAATTTAGTTTGTCAGATGGATTTGTCCCTGATCGACGAGCAGCAAAAGGATTGGTAAACTTCGAAGGAAAATCTCAGTTCTGGAAGCTAAATTTTTCAAGAACTGCAATCAAAAATGGTCATGTCGAATATGACCATAAAAATCAAAGAATTATATTAACAAACATTCCTGATGACTTAAGAGAAGAACTATTAGCTGAAACAGCTGAAAATGAAGACGATGAATCTTAAGACACTTAGTAAACTATACAAAAATGTTGAACTTTTCGATGGCAGAAAAGGATACTTTACTGCGGCTGATACGGGAGAATTAGAGCTACTCAAATCAGCCTTAGCAGACTCAACTAATACAGGTGTACATCTCCTTCAATCTTTTGATATCGAAACGTTAACGGTCGGTACTAGAGTTAAACTGGAGCTATCAGATCCAAGAATAGGACTTGGGCTTCTAGCTGATAGCTTTGACGATGTGTTGCAATTCCGAAAAGGTAAAATCCAAAAATCCCGATTCTACTTAATTGAAAATGCTTGGTATTCTGAAGATGAAAACGGCCCTGCAATAGTTGATAAATACCTTTCTGTATTGAAATTAGTTGAGCTACTGGGACTTGTTGCGGCTTATCTGGACAAAGATACACAGCAATTGGTATTTGTTAATAACGGTAAATTTATTTTGCCCGTTCAATATGTGACTAACGATATTGAACAAATTAATCAGGATTCTTTATCTAAATTGCTGAGCTTTTTTGAGAGTCCTATCCACAAAGAGCAGAAGTTAAGAATTCTTGAAAAAGTTATATTCCAAAAGTACAAAAAAACCACAGAAGAACATAGATTCGCGAAGTTATTAAATGAACTTCCGGACATTTTCAAACAACTAGATGAAGGTTACGCAATATTTGCTTCTGATTTTTCTTACGAAAAAGTAGTAGATCAACTTGAAGTGACCAAGCTAGAAGAACTCGCAAAAATCAACAAAATATTTTCAGATATTCAGAACCAGATCCTTGGGATACCTGTGGCAACAGTCATTGTCGCCACACAGTTGAAATCCACTAGAGAGATTAACGACCTGTTTTGGATTAACACTGCTGTTTTGATTGGAGTGTGGATTTTCGTTGTATTAATTGACTTGGTGCTTCGAAATCAGAAGCACACATTAAACGCAGTGAATTATGAAACCAAAAGAAAACAAAAACAGATTATTTGCGAATATAATTTTTTACATACAACAGTCAAGAATACATTTGATTTAATCTTCAAACGTATCACACATCAGAAAGTGGTATTACACGTCGTTGATTTTATAGTCACAGTAGGATTTATATTAGCCCACATTGTCTACTTTGCTCTTACAGAACCAGCTTATTACTGGTTTTCCATCTTAAATATCTAGTTAAGACAAACTAGAAAAAATGACCTTGAATCACTAAGGATTAGAGGAAAGATACGAAAGATGGGACAGGCGTAACTCTTTTGAGACTAACAGCAAACGCCGAGTTCACAGTAGTTTCCCCCTCCCCTCGAAGTTGCCGCAGGGCGAATAGACAAATTGCGTGAGTCTCGCCAAGGATGGCGAGCTAGCTTTCGCAGGTACATGGGCGAATGAAAATCGGTGATTTTTGCGCTTATGAGCGAGAGGCAGGGACTGCCGAACTGGAGTGCTTTACATGGATGTAAAGCGGAGCCTTCGGAAGTGTTAGTGATTTTCGAATAAGCATGAAGCCCTGCTTTATAAATAGAGAGTCAATGCATGTAACTTCGCTAGGGTGAGTGCTGAATAGCAGCGTTACGAACGAGAGCCATGGATGGCGAACTGGCAGTTAGACATGGACGTTGTTCGGCAAGGACTCTTGTTAACAAAGATCCAAGAGGGAATTGCTGTTGATCCCCTCTTGGTCGACTCTTTATTAAAAAATCAGGGGGGTGAAGCCCCGCGACTTTGATTTACCTCGGCCGAAAGGCCGCAATCATTCACATACCCACAGCGATAACCTTGCCAATTCAAACACTAAACAAACCAGCATTATTATCGGGTGTGGGGTGAAGCCCCATGACGTTGATTCACCTCGGCCGTTAGGCCGTATTGCTCTTCTACACGTCAGTGGAAACTGAAACACCCAACTAACTTGCAACACAAAGATTTTGCTGAATCTTCCAACGACGTTCCATTAATGGAATCGAAAACCCATAACATACCACCACAATCAAAGGTTGAAGCTGAAAACTCAACTCAGGCCACAACATAAAAGCTGCCACGCAAGCTACAGTGCGCACAATTGCATGTACAATCGCCACCTTTTGCGCCGCTAAAACGCCGAAAACCAACCACATTAATCCTGTTTGCACGGCGAGGGCGAAGGGCAAGGCTAAATAGTTTTCCATAAAAAAGGGAATACTGATGCTAAAGGTTAAAAAACTCATCCCCATGGCAGCCAAAAACACAGTCTCAAACCAATTACGATCAGTGCTTTTCTTGAAGGAGATATTTTCACCAGTAAGACGCGAGACTCCCATAGCAAGATAGACAATAGAACCCGTGCCGATAAATGTTGTCATCACCATTTGCGATGCTGGCAGAATAAAACTCAAGATAAACAATAGCGTCCATACAATCATGCCTGATAAGGGCATAGCTAAAGCACGTTTTTGGCGGTATTCGATAAGTTGTTGATCCAGTGATTGATGTTGCATGATTAAGCCTCCTTGTTGGTATGGCTTAAGTATCCCTGCATCCGCTAAATCACGGCAGTGTGAGTTGTCAGCAATTACGGATGACAAATGTCATTCAAAAAACAGGAGAGGGGAAAGATAGGCAGGCACAAATCTTTAGGACTAACAGCTAACACCAAGGCAAAAGAAGTTCACCATCCCCTGCGAAGTTGCCGCAGGGCATTGACGTTCGTTGCGTGAGCGAGGCATCAAAAAACAGCACAAGTATAACTTTTCACTCAATGGTTACACCAAAACTGGCATTGTTGCACCAGTGACCTTCTAAAACAGGATGTTTTAGTAGAGCTTACAGGGACGTATTTACAGCGAGTCACTGGTGTAACAGTGCGAAAGCCTGCGGCAGGCAATGAGTTAATGCTTTAGCCAGAAGCCGCAAGGGATAAGATGGGATAGTTAACCCCACTAACCTAACTCACCTTGGCTGTAAGACTGCAAAAACCAAATCAGCTAAGCCCGCAACTTGGGCTTAGCTGCATATACCTCACGCCTTTGCGATTGGCCGATAGCGCGGCGTTAACCCAGTATGTTATTGTTTTAGCATCATAGATTCGATTTTTGTGCTTTAACCACTAAGGGTTTACTCCAAATGGAAAAAATATTTGAAAGACTCATGTATGCATCACGCTGGATTATGGCGCCGATCTATTTAGGGCTGAGTCTAGTGCTATTGGGCTTAGGCATTAAATTCTTCCAAGAAATCTTCCATATTCTGCCAATCATTTTTACGATGACCGAAGTGGATCTGGTGCTGGTGACCCTGTCTTTAATTGATATCACCCTCGTGGGCGGCTTGATTGTGATGGTGATGTTTTCTGGCTATGAGAATTTTGTCTCGCAGCTGGATGTGGGTGAAGACAGTGAGAAGCTCAGTTGGCTGGGTAAATTAGATTCAGGCTCACTGAAAAACAAAGTGGCGGCGTCGATTGTGGCGATTTCGTCGATCCACCTGCTGAAAATCTTTATGGATGTGAAGAACATCGATAATGACAAAATCATGTGGTACCTGTTAATTCACATCACCTTTGTATTATCCGCTTTTGCCATGGGCTATTTGGATAAAATGACCCGCAAATAAGCATGCAATACGGGCGGGAAGTGAACATCAGTTCCCGCCCCTTTCACTCCAGCCTAGGTAAAACCTGGTATTAACTTAGCAGCACCATCAACATTTATAGTTATCAGCCCTTTATAACCTAAAACGACTCAGAGATGTTTTCATCTCACTAGCCATTTTCCGCAGTTGATGGCTAGCAGTCGATAATTCTGAAGATTTGATATTGGTGTTTTCTACCGCCTGCGCAATATTTTCCATATTCTGATTAATCGTCCCCGACACAACGGCTAGTTGTTCTGTTGCGCTAGCAAGTTGGTCATTCACATCGGTAATGCTCGACACCGCGGCGTTAATACGCGTTAGTGCCTCATTGGCCCGTTGAGAACAGGCAATTGTCTGTTCTGTTTCGGTTCGGCTTTGCGCCATTGATTGCACAGCGTTGACAGAGTCTTGCTGAATACCTTGAATACGCCTATTAATGTCCTGAGTTGACGCTTGAGAGCGGCTAGCAAGAGTGCGAACTTCATCTGCCACCACCGCAAAACCCCGCCCCATTTCGCCTGCACGTGCCGCTTCTATCGCAGCATTTAAAGCCAATAGATTGGTCTGCTCCGCAATAGCACCAATAACATCGGTGACCGCGCCGATTTCATCACCACGTTTAGATAACTGCCCGATCACATCAGAGACTTGCTCCAGTTTCAGTTTAAGCGCATCAATCGCTGTTATCGTTTGCCCGACAGACATTACCCCATTTTGAGCTTCATTGTCGGCGTCCCTTGTCGCTTTAGCGGCCATAGTCGCGCTGCGAGCCATGTCCTCACAGGTCGAGGTCATTTCATTTACCGCGGTGGCGACTTGGGCAGTTTGATCCATCACATTTTGTAAAATGTGCTGTGTCTGTTGGCTGGTATGATCTAGCGCTTCAGATTGCTCGACCAATTGCTCTGCCATCGACGACTGTTGACCGATAATATTGCGTAATTGCTTGATAAGACCACTTAATGCCGCTAACAGGCTATCGTGATCTCCCGCTTTCAAGCCAAAGTTCACCGAAAAATCCCCTGCTGCGACCTGCTGTACCAGTGCTTTTGTTGTCGCCAGTTCTCCGCCGAGTGCCTGTAATAACCAGCGACGGATAAATAACGACACACCTATGGTCAGCGCCATAATAACCACGACAACTAATCCAACTCGGATAGCCACCGCCCAAAAGGCCTCCTTAACATCATCAATATAAAGACCAGAACCCAGCACCCAACCCCATTTATCATCCTTAGCCACGTAAGACAACTTAGCGTAGCGCTCCTCGGTTACTCCCCCGCCTTTTATGGGTTTAGGCCATTGGTATTCAACAAAGCCATTGCCATAACGGGTGATCACGTCAACAAAACTGACGAACAAGTTAGCATTATTGAGGGGCTGTTGTTGGCTGCCATCACGGTTACGCATTAAGGTGGCGTGATAAAAGTTTGGCCGATCCAATACGGTACCGTCCAGAGCCGATACCGTTGGATGCATAACCATTTTGGGTATAGGCCGACCGGTATCGTTAATCCAAATATATTCCGCGCCATCATAACGAATGGCCTTAATGGTCGCCATGGCCTGCTGCTGCGCCTGTTCAGTGCTTAACGAACCGCTTTGCTCCAGAGCTTGATAATGTTTAACGACGCTCAGGCCACTATCAATAATCGCCACAACACGATCTTCCCTCCCCTTAATCAAACTCTGGTTAAGGGTATTTAGCTCCATTAGACCCAATACCACAAAGCCCAACAATGCGAGTAACGGAATGCTGAGTAATCGGCCTCCGACTGTCTGCCAAAATCCAGCCATGGTGCCTCCTAATATTCCAAGTGATTCAAGCGTATAAATCAGTATGGTTGAAGTTTCATTTATTTAGCCACTTTTAATTTGATAAAAGTACTCTATGGATTTGTAACAACTCACCTTGGGACTAGCTACTTTTTAGCTCAAATAAAGGCCGTATTTAGGCTGAACAAGCTCAGAGGATTGATTGTTGTCGCAACAACAAAAGGCAAGTAAATAGACCAATATCAATCCTGATTTATTTAACAAAAAAGCCACTTTAATCAGTGGCTTTAGTATTTAAAAAGATGCTTGAGGACGTTAATTCTTGGCTAACTCAAGCTCATGCACTTTTTCGGTTTGATCGACTATGGTCAATACCGCGGTATCGCCCACTACGTTGCAAGAGGTCAGCACCATATCGATGATGCGATCCAGCGCCGCCACAATCGCAAAGGCTTCAATCGGTAAACCCATTTGATGGATTAACACGCCAATCATCACCATACCGCCACCGGGTACCCCACCCGCGCCAACCGATAATAAAAAGATACTAAATAGCAGCGATGGCAATTGCTCGCTGGTGATTGGCATACCGAAGGCATTGGCAACAAAGAAAATCGCAATCGTGATATAAATCGCCACGCCGCCCATATTCATGGTCGCCCCGAGCGGTACGCCAAAGCCAGCCACTGCGCGGTTAACCCCGAGTTTTTCAGTCAAGGTACGCATAGTCACAGGAATCGTGGCATTGGAGCTGGCGGTAGACAGTGAAAACAGCACTTGCTCCTGCGTCTTCGCCCGAAAGGCCTTAGCCGAAATCGGTGTAAACATACCGACCGCCAACGGATAGACCACAAAAATCCACAACAACAGCAGGGCTAGAATGATCACTAGGTATTCGAGCACACTCATAAATACCGCGGCATCTAAGGTAGCACCTAACTTAAACATCAGCGCAAACACCCCGAAAGGCGCAAGACTCATCACCACAGAAATCAGCTTCATCATGATTTTATTGGCGGTTTGAAAGCCTTGTACCGCACCAGCCACATGCTCGCCGAGGGACTTCATCACTCCACCTAACATCAGCGCCATAAAGATCACTTGTAGCATATTGCCCGACATAAAAGCCGCTACCGGATTACGCGGCACAATATCAATCAACAGCGCCATTAAGCTGGGGAGTTCGGTCGCGGTAATGGCGACACCATCGGTGCTGCTCATATCGACGCCTTTACCAGGGTCGAGCAGTAGCACCACTAACAGAGCGGTCGAGATGGCGACCACAGTATTAATGATGTAAAAGCCGAAGGTTTTGCCGCCAAGGCGCCCAAAGCTTTTTAAGTCCTGCAACTCGCACACACCACAAACGATACTGACAAATACCAGAGGTACGACCAACATCATGATCATGTTGACGAACATAGTGCCGACGCCGCTAGCCAATTCGACTAAATTGCCTGAAAAAAAGCCAATATCGTTTAAAAAATACTGCACTAAAGTGCCAAGAATAAGTCCCGCAAATAGACCGATAAAGATCCGTGTCGAAAGTGATTTCATCATGCTGATCGTTTTCCCAGATAGCTCATCTTTTGATATTCATCTTCCCTAATGAGCAACATCGCCATTCCCTTTTAAGTTCAGGCGGGGATAGTGAAACATGCTGGCAGCAAATTCAATGAATAAATTTACTTATTTCATTTTCAATTAAGCCAAACTCATCACAAAAAATTTTTAACATTATGATTTATAAGAAAAATAAAATCATCGATTAATAATCACGCTATTAATACATAAGTTAAAAAATCAAAAATTAAACACTATTTAAACCAAATAAACACAATTAATCGATTGATACCGAATAAGACTAGATTTAAAAACTGAATAAATACTTTAAATAGTATTAAAAACTACAGATATCGAACTTAACAGAGAGATGGGGAAGGATAACAACTAACAATATGCCAGTAGCACTAGCTCAAGCCGATGCGACAGCAGGTGCTGCTGTTTTGTAGCGCGCCGCCCGAAGTGAGAAATGGTGTTGCCTATATGAGAAAAAGCAAAGGCCCTCATTAAGAGGGCCTTCTTATATATGTCTACCAATTCCAGATCAGTAGCTCTTGCTGCTCCCCTGAACGGCCTGAACCACCTACCGTGTATTTAATGCCTAGGGTCTTCATTTGTAACCCGGCAAATGCCTCTCGCATTTCGGGGATGTCGTTAACGCTGATCACCATCTTGCCTTTGATAGTCTTCGCCAGCTCGGCCATCAAAGCATATTGCTCTAGCCCAAACTCTACGCCATAGCCTGCGGTACTCCAGTAAGGCGGGTCTAAATAGAACAAGGTTTCAGGCTTATCGTATCGTCTTACACATTCCACCCAGTCCAACCGCTCGATATAGGTTCTCGCGAGTCGAAGATGCGCAATACTGAGATCTTCCTCTATTCGCAATAAGTTCAAACCAGCTGGGCGTGATGCTGAACTCCCAAAGTTCTGACCAGATACCTTGCCGCCAAACGCCAGCTTTTGCAGATAGTAGAATCGGCTCGCTCGCTGAATATCGGTTAAGGTTTCAGGGTTAGTATTCTTCTGCCATAGGAACTCTTCACGGCTGATTAACGCCCATTTAAAGTGCCTAATAAACTCCTCTAAATGATGTTTAATGACTCGATAAAGATTCACCAAATCACCATTCATATCATTTACCACTTCGACCCGTGCTTCGTCTTTGCTGAAGAACATCGCTGCACCACCGCAGAATGGCTCCACATAGGTATGATGCTCAGGGAATAACGGTAAAATCTCTTTAACTAATCTACGCTTACCACCCATCCAAGGGATGATCGGTTTTGGCATGTGAGCCTCCTTTTTTAGGATTTTTTATGCTAGGCTCGGTTCGCCGTGTCGACGCGGTGAGGGAGCCTTGGTTGGCTCACAGGGTGTTATCCTGTGTGTTGACGGTCTGGTAATGTTGGTAGCATTGCCAGACCGCTCTCTTTTAAATCTCTATTTCTACATAAGTCAGATCGGCGGCTTGGCCTTGGATCTGCCCATCTACGATATACACTTTGCCGCTGGCAACTGAATCACCTAATACGGTTTGATAACTGCCATCGGCGTGTTGCACTGTCGTACTGCCATTAGCCACGTTAACTACAGTCGCCACACTGCGTTGCGGCTTAGGGTTTAGGTTCGCTAAGCGTTGGTAGATATTGCTCATGCGGTGACTCCACTAGCAGCTTTATTCCTCAGTAAATTCACGATTTGATTCACTGTCACTTGGCCAGTAGATTCACTCACCGACGCGCTAATACTCCATGCCTCACAGACCGACTTAAACACCTCGGCACCTTTACGAACCCCAATCAACATGCCTGGGCGCATGGGTGGTAAATCCGCTAACACCTTAGTGCGTATTGAGGTTTGCACTTTATTACCCGCATTGGCTAACTCAGTGGTACCTCGCATTCTGGCGGCTTGGTTATCAGTAATTAACTTGTCCACTATATCAACACAAAAGTTGTCGCCAGCAGTCCCGAAGCGTTTCACTTTTGCTGCAACGCCCTGTTGCTCTCCCCTTACAAACACCGCATTAGCATCGGGTCGAATGTCCACTTGCTCGCTAAAATCGAGGATCACGCCATCGTGTAAAATCACGTCGGGCACCGCAGTTGCGGTATTCCAAGGCACCACGGGCCATTGGGGGATCACGGTAATCGTTTGGGTTTCATCATTCACATCGAGCATGGCCCCAATCCCCGCCGCCATCATATTCAGCGCTTCTGCGGGAGTTTTAGCGGCATAACTAAAGGCATTCGCGGGGATGGTAAAATCGGAGATCCGGCTGGCAATCGACCAGCCCGTATTGGCCACAATGTCAGACATCAAACCGATAAAACTGCGGGAGGCCATATTCACATAATTGCTAGCCTTCTTATGTGGGCTGGCAAGTAGCGCTAAACGACCTCGGCAAGTGGCACTAAAGCTTTGCTTACCAAAGCCTTTGGACTCGTTAGGGGACTCACACAGCAGATAAAAGTCATAACCGTTAATGCTGATTTTTAGTAACTCATTGGCCGCACGCTCGGCATCGATGCGGGATGAAAACACCACAGTGCCACTGCTCGACCATTGGGAACGCGACTTAGCGATAGAGACCGATTTCAGCACCACCGCAGCACCGTCACTTACCCGAATACAACTAATTTGCGGCTGCATGAGATAACTCCTTCTAATTTGCGGTTCAATGGAGATCTTAAAATCAATGGTGGGTAATGATGGGTTAGTGCCTATCAGGCCGCCGCCATCGTCCCAGTAACAAATATTTGGTGAAGGGGTAAAGTTGATCACAATAGGACTCGCGGCATCTTTCCAAGGATCACTAAAGTTAATGGTGACTTTGCCTTTGGGTGGTCGATACTTACTCGAGCACACCCACCGCGCCGCATGTGGCCCCCAAGCGATTCCTTTCATGTCGCCTGCTGCACGAATATTTGTGTGGGCAAGCTTAACCTCAGTCGCGACTAACTCACGTTGCAGTAAACCCAATGCGATAATTCGCGCTGTTGCTGCTGGTTGTCGCCATGGCATGGCAACGCGGGTTTGCACCGCTTCTGGCGATAGCCATAGGCTAGTAGCTTGCACCGCATGTAAATCTGGGACCAACCACAGCACATCAACATTACATGGCACTAGGTCATTCCAGCGCCACACTACTGAGGCGGTAATGCCCATTAATGCCTTAGCTTGCCACGCGGCCGTTACCATTTGCGCCACATGGCCAACTTGCCATTGTGGCCTGATTTGCGTGGCATGGCTTTGGGTGGCTGACTCGATGCTGAGTAGCTGTGCAACACTGGGCCCAACCGCAATACCTATGCCACACATAAGGCCAATGGTACCCGGGCTAATGGGTACCTCTGGTACTTCTGGCGTAGGTTCATCGGTAAAACTAAGAACAATAGGTGAAGCGGCCGCAATCCATGGTGTATCAAAACTGATAACAATGGCTGTCATGGGCGGATCGTCACTTGATTACCGTTAATTAAATCGGCTTGCCGACCATCTAAAAACTTAGCGTTATAGTTGAGGTCATTATCGAGTATACCAACCAATAACAGATTGCTTGTCGCATGTTCCAATGGCGTTATCAGTTTAATATCTTTCACTTGATTGCAATTGAAAACATAATAAATTTCGCATGTTAAGCGATTCATTACAATTAATCGCTCTGCGTTATTATCAACTTTAATGTCTACCACGGCTTGATGATAAACAGATGATTTTGCAGGCTTTACATCAATAATTTTAGGCATACCATTCACCAGTATTAATCCATAATTTATTGACAAAAACACCTCTTAGTAAAGTGTAAGTTTTCCCATCAAAAACTCTATCTACTGGCCAATCATTATTAATGTAACCAAGAAATGATGACACACTCATTCCCGGGGCAGTTCCGCGACATACAGGCAATGACGGGCTGATATTTGCAGGAACCCCACTAGCATCATTGGCGTTGTATGAGATTTCTAAATACGGCATGACAAAATTATGCTGTAGGTTCGATGCCTCAGCATCGTTAGTAAATGGGGAAGTATTCTGGCTTCCGTTGGAAAAAGGAAGGGTCGCTGCATACATTCTGCTGGCATTGGCACCATCAACAGCATACAACTGGGCATAAAGTGTCCCACTCCAACCAATAACACTACCAGCGGGTATCGTAGTTAAATCACCACCAGTGCTATTACCTGAAATAAGTGAAAAACAGTTCACATCATTAGGGTAAAAACTATGAATATCACCAATGAAGTAACACCAATAAATAGTGTTAGCAGCAACCTGCATCTTTATTGAATCAGTCCTATGCTGTATTAAGTAGAATCCCCTTGAGGTACCTATAATTTCCCAGCCCTTACCAGAGTTTGAAAGTGTTGTGGCTCTAAGGCCACAGGCTTTAGTAAATACATCTAAACCAGACATATCCCCTGCGCATTTTATATAACAGCCTTGTTGTGAGTTATTACCACCAGTAATAGACCAAAATTGAAAATAGCCACCAGAACCACCATTGGCAATTGAATTTCGGAAAGCTACCTTTTGTGTTCCAGCATTCTCAAACGCTAATGTCCAGCCAAGTGGGGCTTTATTTCCATAACCTTCGACTAGGCATTTTTTAAGAATATTAATCCACTCTGAGGGGGTAGCATTAACCAACTGCGGTGCACCTGGGTCTGTGTAGCGATAAACTGTTACTGGTAATCCCATTGCATTTACTCCTATGACTCGTTGCCAAAGAATGACAGCACGGCTTTATCTTTGGTGATTTGACTGTGGCCAACCTGCACATTACGCAGCAGCATGATAGGTTTTGAGGCGGCAAAGGTTGGGAAGCGCAGCACTTCCCCTGTTTGCCAGCCACCGCCCCAACCGCCTTTTCTGAGCACAAAGTACGGGCTATTGGTCACTGGATTGATTGGGGCAAAATCATTGAGTGTGTCACCTAAACCAATTTGGCCGAGGCGGCGACCTACGCAGCGGAACGCCGTTGGGCTGGTCATAATCAATGCCCAATCCTCGTTTACTGCGGTGTTGTTTTTCACCTCTATCGGGTAATCCACTGCGTTGTAATTGCCTGTGGCTTGGTCGCCATCAACATCCCAGTTATTGGCCCATGCGGTCATATCGCGCACTTGGCCTACACGGGCCTGCAGGTCGCCAAGGATTTGCACACTGGCCACTGTGGCCCCTATCGGATATTCACGGGTTAATGGTTTGGCCAGAACGATAGCGTTTTGGGTAAAGCTTGAGACTAATGCCAGTTCGCTAATCACATCGGTTAACACAAAGGGCGCAGCGAATCCGGCAAAGTCGCTGTTAATGGTGACAGTGCCTGCAGCCTTATTAACAGTGAAATGGGTATTTCCGCTGGTCCATAGGCTCGCCCCATTAGCATCGGTAATGTCGCTAAAGGCGGCGTTTTGGCGAATGTTATAAACAGTGCCAGGCGTGGCGGTAACTTGCTGCACTTGTGAGTGTGAGATTGCCACGGTGCCCCACTGGCGGAACATATTCACAATACCATCGTTAGGAATACGCAGCGGATTAAGGCCGTAAATCTCAGCCGGTGGCAGTTGCCGTACTTGGTCGCTAATGTCATAACGTAATGTGGTTAAATCCACTGGGGCGCTAAAGGTCAGTTCGACAATACCACTGCTAATGTTGCCAGTAATGCCGCTACCCGCAACCACACCTTGAGCATTGGCAGAGGCGCTAATCAGCGCACGGTCTGAGATGCGCTCAACTTGCACATAAAAGCTTTCTAATAAGGGATTAGGCACGGCCAAGGTAAATTTTGCGGCACTGTCGCCTGCGGCCGCTGCGGCGCTCGATTCGACCAATCCGGCATAGGTAAAGGTAAACTCGCCACGGCTAACCACTTGCTTAGTCACCGCGCCTGTTAAGTAGTTAATGGTGGCTAAGAGTTCAGTGCCATCATAAAGCTTGCCTATGGTGCTATCGCCACTAACCCTTTCATACACATCTTGGGCGGCATAGTTGGCATCAGCAAACACCGCACGGCCCTTAATACTGCCGACTGTCAGTTGTTTATTCACGGGGAACGGGTTAACACTTGAATAGATGCTGTACTTATAGGACGACACATAAAACAGGCTTGCGGTTGCCGCATTATTAAAATTTACGTTTGAATTTAATGTTACTGTGATATTACCCGTGCCAACCGTCACCGATTGAATGTAGCTGTTATACCCGCCCATACTCGCCGTAGGTACCGTGGAAACGGCAACTAGGCCATTATCATCAGTTAATAAATCCGGGGTCGTAAAGGTATAGCTATAGGTGCCTTTACTGGCGGGTTGAGTGATCACTTTGCGGATCACTTGGCTTACCGTGGCATCCCCATTCTCACTGCCGCCCACAATGGTATTGCCCGGCTTTGGCAGTATGGTGGTAATGGCTGGCAGCAAGGATAACTGTGTCGCCCCCACGGCCAAATTTACCCCATTGGCTACGGCGGTTAATTTAGTCACACCATGGAACTTAAGCGGTGATGCGGTGTTAGATAAGCGCAACTTAGTACACTTGGTTTGACCATTAACCAACAGCGATGCCCAAGGGGTGGCAAAGGGGATCGGCGGCGAAAATACCACGGTACCCACTTCGCCGTTAACAATTCGAGTGCCAATCACTTTGCAAAAATGGGTTTTACGTGGCCAGTCGGCATTCTCTACCCCGGTATATTCCACGGTAATACAAATTACTTGGCCCACGGCGAGATAGGTGGTTTTCCAGTAGTCGCGGTCATTAAAGCGGTATGACGACTGCAAATAATCGGAGGAAAACGAGTTTTGATTCACCAGAAAGCCGGGGCCGCCTTCACGAATTAATTCCCCTGCAGTAACCGATGATTCGATAATTTCTTTCATATCGGTCATGCGGGACGCATCATTAAGCGCGGGGGATTCAATCATAAACACGTTTACCAGCGGATCGAGGGGCGGCTCACTGAAAAACACATGGGCCTGCTTAAGCTTGCCCGTATCATTGGTGTAAAGCGTGGGGAACGCCTTGGCTATTTCGATACTCGATTGGGCATGATCGATATCAGAGATAGCATCAAACAGTTCGTTAATCTGCCCTGATTGCACAGCGTTGTTCGTGCGCTGGCCGCCAGCCTCATTGCTTGAACCTAACAGTTCAGGCTTGAATATTTTTAAGCTATCGCGGGAAATTGGAGTCGGGGAAGTTGCCATATTAAATAGCCTTTAAACAGTGATTAACTTGAGGGTGATGGCATCAACAGCATCGGGGGCGCTGTCGCTGTAGTTAATGGCTGGAGCACCGCTAATGGCTTGTTCGCGGTAATCCCAAATCACGTTAAATACCGTGCCGTTAATATCCAGATTGAAGCTTGTCGCCCCTTTCGTGCTGGCGTGGTTTTCAAGGGCTTCAAATAGGTTGATGGATTCGCCATCACTGAATAACACAATGGAACGCCCAGCCTGTTTAGCCGCTACTTCGATATGCTGCGAACCATCGAGGGCAAACTCACTCGTGCAAACAAAGGGCGTATAACCGATACGGTTAAGCCAAATAAATTGCGGTAGTTGAATAGTGTCTAGGGTGATCATGATGTCGCCTTAATCTGTTCAAGTTCGCCTAAAAACAGTTGCTTAAACTCATCCAATAAATCAGCCTTCAGCACATTACCCGAGGGCATCACCAGTTCTAGTCGATACACCTGCACACTGCCGCCAGTGTTTGGATTGTTGACCGATGGCGCTGGCGCTTGGCTGGCATTGCTGCGCGTGGAATTCGTCGCGGTACTGGCGCTGCTTGATACGCTATCTTTAGCCCGTGCGTTACGTTCAGCAGCCTCGGCTTCGATTTGTTTTAGTTTGGTGGCGTAGATTTGCTGACTGAGTTGCAGGGCTTCTTGGGCACTGGCAATGGACTCATTATCCTGGGCGGTTCGGGCAGCATCGAGCTGCGCCTTAAGCTCGGCCTGTTGCTGCTCATAGCGGCGCTTTTCGATAGCAGCTTGGTTATTGTTGAGCTGATCCATCTCATCTTTGAGACTGCCCAAGGTCGCGTTGATATCGTCACGCAGGCCAAGAATCCGATTGCGGGTTGCATCAATGGCGGACTGCAGCGGCTTAAGTTCTTCATCACCTAATTCACGGATTAAATAGCCGGACTCGCGACTGATTTGATTCACCCGACTAAGGGTTATCGTCGAGCTTTCAAGCTCCTCAGCCCACTTACGCGTCAGCAAGGTTTCATTAATGATCTGCTTTTCGCGGATAAAGGCTTGGTTACTGAGCTGTGCCAGCACGCCCCAAAAGCCAGTATTTACCCGCATATTGTTCATAATGCTTTTGGTCAGCTCATCGAGCCGAGCATTAAGCTTTTCGGTGCTGTCTTGGTTAAAGCTAAATTGCTTATTGAGGTGAGCATACGCACCCGCAAATAGGTTGACATACTCAGTGGCGCGGCCAGTGGTTTCCTCTAATTGCTCAAGCTCTTGGCGCTGCTCAGCTAAGGTTTTGTTGGTCTCTTTGACTTGTTCGTCAGTCTCTTGCTCACCATCTTGCAAGCCGCCCATTAGGCGTTGCAGTACGTTGAGCACTTGCACTAGGCGTTCTTTTTGCTGCAGGTACTCCTCAGCAGTAATGCCGCCATCCTTATAGGCTTTTTCGAGCCTCAGCATCTCATCACTCACTGCGGCATACTTACTTTTGATCTGCTCATAGTTAGCAGCCTCAAGCGCTTGTACTTCGCTAAGCTGCTGAGTTTGCACACTCAGCTTGCCCTGCAGGTTAATGAGTTCCTGTTGCGCTTTGGATTTTTCTTTGCTCGATACCGTCGAGCTATTCATCACATCACGGCATTGTTTTAAGCGCGCTTCGGTTTCGGCAACGGCACGGCTTAACTTCGCCTGTTCAGGTGAGAGTTCTTTAATGCTATCGCTATAGCCGTACTGCTTAGCCGTCAGATCACTTAACTCTTTAGAGAGTCCAAGGGTTGCCGCCTGCGCCTTTAGGGATTCGGGAACCACAGCACCAGTGGCTTCGGCAGCCGTGAGCGCGGCTTTTGCCCACGCTAAAAATGCATCCTTTTGCTGCTCAAGCGGTTCGCGGTTATTACGGATAAGATTAAAAGCAGCCTCAGCCTTATTGGTCGCCTCAATCAAGGCTTGGCTGCTGGTGATGCCTAAGTCTTTATAGGCTTGCTCTAACGCTGCAGTCCCTTTGGCCGTGGCATCGAGGTAGCTTTGCTGCTCCTCAAATTTTGCCCGCAGTTCTGTGAGCAGTTTTACATGGCCCGCATACTCTGATCCCGCTGCTTTTAAAGGTTCTAAGGCCGCATCAATTTGGCGAATAAATCCGCCCATACCGCCTTTAACATCATCAAGGGTTTTAACCTGATCGCTTAAGGTTAAAGTCAGGCGCAGCGCTTCATCGACGGTCAGCTTAATCGGCTCAACCACCTCAACCGCAGTTTGCTTGACTTCCTCCATAGCTTTGGCGGCGTTCTTCCATTTACCGCTGGCATCGTCATAAATCAGCTTGCCGTCATCCACTGCCTTGTTGAACTCGGCCATAGTGGTAAAAGCTACGCCCGTTTGCTCGCTTAAATCCTTAAGGGAAAACGCCAACTGTTTTGCGCTAGCCGCTGCTGTACGTTTGGATTTAGCCAAGGCTTCTTCGGCGATCAGTAGCTCTTGGTACACCCGAGCCAATTCAACCAACTCATTGATTAATGCTAGATACAAACCAGCCTTAGCTGCGGCGGCTAAAGCGGCTTTTAACTTACCTGCCGCTAAGGTGGCAGTTTCACTGGCGACTGTTGTGCCTGCAATGGCTCCGGTATACAAGCGCATTGCACCAATGGCGGCATTAGCACCCGTGATAACATCACTAAAATAGCTACCAACTTTTAAGGCTAAAAATGCCTTAGCCACAAACCCGATTTCATCGCGGTAGTGGTACAGCATGGCCGCGCCATCTTGCACCGCAGAGCCAATGCTCACGATGGTATCGCTGATTTGCTGCGCCCATTGCTGTAAACGGCCGTCGCTTGCCATGGCAGCAAACTCTTGGTTTAGCTGGCTGATTTGCCCCTTAAGCCAATCAAGCGCGCCCGATTGCGCCACTAAGTCGTAAAAGTTTGTGAGATTATCTTTAAGGTTAGAAACTTGGCCACTGAGTAAAGCCATTTGCGCGGCGGCGCTGCCGTTGCTGGCGCGGCCCATCTCATCGATAAGGGCTTGGATAACATCGCGCCCCAGTTTGCCTTGGCTGCTTAACTTCTCTAGTTCGAGGCTATTCTTGCCCGTGACTTTCGCCAGCATGTCCCACACAGGAACGCCGCGCTCAATCAGTTGCAGGATCTCCTCGCCCTGTAATTTCTGTTTTGCCCAGGCTTGGCCCAAAGCCAAGGTGATCCCCTCGACTTCTTGAAACCCTCCACCGAGTTTAAAGGCTTGATCCACAATCGCCTTCATGGTGCCGTTCATCGGGTCAAGGCCAAAAGCTTTGGCTTTTACAAACGCTTGGTTAACTTCATTGAGTTGCAGTGGCACATCGATGGCGAACTGCTTTACCCAAGCGGTCGCTTGGCGGCCAGATTCAAAGCTGCCCATCACGGCATTCATCTGCACGCCTAGGCGCTCGAATTGATCCCCTGTGGCAAAGATGTCTTTAACGGCTTGGGCTACGCGGTCAAAGCCCACATATGCACCCGCCAAGGCGGTCACTTGGCCGATCACACCACGCAGGCTGGCAGCATGATCGCGGGCACTGGCATTGCCTTTATCTAGCTGATTAGCAAACTTATCGACATTGCGGCCAGTACCGTCAAATTCGCTACTTAACTTGCGCTGTGCGGTGGTGAGGTTGTTATAGTCAATGCCCGATTTGGATAAGGCATTTTGCAGCTTAGTGTGGCTGGCCGATTGCTGCGCCAACTCGGTGCGCATCTGCTCCAGCTCTTTTTCGGCCACATCGATGGAGCGGGCCAGCTGCACAAAGGGGGCATCCGTTTGGCTGGCACGCTGCTTTAAGTCCTGCAGTGCTAAGGCCGCCGCCGTCACTGCAAGCTCTTGCTGCTCAAGCTCATTGCGGGAGCGCTTAAAGGTATTGATTAGGTCTTGCTGATTAGCCAGCTCATCGAGCTTATTGGCTAAGGCATTGGCCTTTTGGCTGGTCGATTGGCTGCTATCGCCAACATCATCCAGCCCAGTGGCTAAGGGCTTAAGCTCATTAGTGAGCTGCTCGGTTTGCGTGCGAGTATTGCGGCCGCTTTGGGCAACTTGGTCGAGCTGATTACTTAAGGGATCAAGGCTGTTTTTGAGTTCATCAACTTGATTCGCGCCCGCTTGACTGGCGTCGCTAACGCTATCAATTTCATCGGCTAAGGCTTGTGTCTTAGGATTCGCCGCATCCGACTCGGCCCCGATGCGCTTAAGCTCATCGACCAAGGCGGCAATATGCTGCTTGCCCGTGGCTTCGGCCACGATCCGCAGGGCGAGTTCTAAGGTTTTATCAGCCATGGTTATCTCGTTAATGCTCTCGTTAGTATCTAAATATTCGGTGTTTAAATGGCGGTTAAAGGGTGATTAAAGGGCATGGCGAAATACGGCCATGCCCTTGGGTTAAGCAAAACCGCTTAGGTATCCAACTCTAGGTACTCGAACGGATGGTCCTTACCCGCGACTAACTGGGCTTTACCCGCAAGGGTGGCACTCACAAACTCACTGGCGGCAAAGTCCAATGCAGCTGTGGGTTTTAAGCTGGCATCGAAAATATCGAGCTTAATGGGCTTGCCTGTTTCTAAGTTGGTACCTTCCCCGAACACGCGTGCACGGGTTTGGGCCTTAATACCACCGCGCACCAAGGTACCGCTAATCGCGTTATGCTGGCCTGATACAGTCACTGCACCACCTGCTTCGACCGCACCGCCTTTAAGGGCACGCACTAAACCGAGGGCATAATTAACCTCATAGTCAGTGCCCAGCACTAAGGTGGTCGCGTCTTTCTTTACCGCAAACCCTAGAGTGGCAAAGTTAGTTTTAGGTAACTGCACCCAACGCTGATTATCAGGTAAGGTCACGGCCTCATCGGTTAAGGTACCGCTGCCCGAGTTGACCACTTGGGTATCGCCAAGCAGTGCCATGGCGATCAGTTCGGCGGGTTGATCGTCGAACGACCATTCCACCTCAACTGGCTTGGCAATATTCACCACGCTTAAGGCTTGGCCGTAGCTTTCCTTCTTGCGACTGCCACGCACTTTTTCATCGGCATCGGCTTTGATAGTGAGCTTAGTGGTGTTAATGGGGCCAATGATCCCCGTTGATTGCCCTTGGGCATTTAAGCGGTCAACAAAGAAGTTGCCTGCGACTAATAATCCACTCATGGTGAAATCCTCTTCGGTTGTTAAGGTTTGAATCGTAAAATCACACTTAACGCCATGGGGTAATAACCATGGCTTTTAGTGAAACGGGGTTTAACAGCACTGTTAACGCGCACAAAGGGGCCAAGCATCTGGCCATCAACCTGAGCGGACTTGCCCACCACCGCGTTTAATAGGCTGACTAGCAGCTCACCTGCGGGGCGTTCGTGGATGGATAAACGGCACGCCAGTACCACAAGCCAGGTCTGCTTAACTTGGCTGCTGTTGCCGCCTTGTGCGGTCTCTTGCAAGCCATCACCCAGATACAGCACATGGGCGGCGGGGGTGATTTGGCTACGCTCATCCACTTCGCTTAGCTCATTGGCTTGATAGACCTTTTTCAGCTTCTGGCTAGTGACTAATGGCTCCAGCAATTGGGTTAATGCATCACCCGCAGCCAAGTAGTTATCTTTAATCTCAAACATCAGATAAACCCCTTAGCAGACTTGCGACCAAACACACTGCCCGCGCTTTCGATGCTGATAACTAGCTCGCTTTGGCCTGCGGTTTCGCCCGTCTCGGCCAGCCCTAAACTGATATCGCCCTTACTCACTGCGGTTAAAAACTTCACCACGGCGTTGTAGCGTTTCTCGACTTGTTCAGGGGCTTTATCGCCATACAAAAAGTAACGGGCGATATCGCAGCAGTTACGCTCCAATACGGCGGGAACAGTGGTTAACGGCAGCACGTAACGGCCCGCGATATAGCCATCAATCTCAGCTGATGCATCGCGCAGCGCTTGCTCCAGCAAAGCGAGATTGATTTCCCCTGGCACGCTGTCCTCACGTTCAGTAAGCAGGGTTAAATCCTGCTCACCAAAGCGGCTGAGCATATTGCCAGAGGTGGCGTACATCACTTGCGCCATGGTTATTCACCTGCTGTGTTAGCGGTAAATGCAGCCCATTGCGCATCGCGTTCAGCGGCACTAATGGGTTGCCCTATCAAGGCTTCAAGAGCACTGCACTGCGGCTTACCACTTGAGGTAAAGTGCTCATTGTTTGCCTTGTCGAGCTTGGTAATCGCCTCGGAAAAACTGAGCGGCACTGGCGCTGTGGTGTCTTGGCTGGTTAGTGACGTATCACCGTTTGGAATGTCCAGACTCCCCGGCGAATCCACTGCCATTGAGGTCTCGAAAACCTTAAAGCGGATATCAGCTTTAATCGCTGCGACTTGTTCATCCGACAGCTCGGCCAGCGACAAAGGGTTATCGCCTTTGTTGAAGGCCAACCCCGCACGGCGATAGCCATTGGGCTGACGACTAACCACCATAAGGACTGAAACTTGCTCTTGAGTTTGATCAGAAACTTGGGCCATTTCATTGCTACCTCGTAAAGTGAAAACACAGTGATTGGGTGGCACGTCCCTGTGCCGATTCGATTGACGCTTACAACTGCGGAACCACTAACAGCTCGACCTTGCCTTTCAGCTCGTTCTCCACCGTGGTGCCGTTCTCATCAATAAGCTCTCTGGTCAGTAACTTAGTGGCGGCCTGTTCCAGCGAACTTGGAACAACCAACAAAGTTGGACGGATCTTGAGTTTCTTACCGCCATCACGTTTGAAGGCTTTCATCTTCTCGATGCTGTCCCACAGGTTGGTGGCGTTGAGGGCGCGCTTGTTAGCAAAGGCCATTTGCCAGAAGCCAAAGCCTACTTCACAGCGCATATCGGTACCGAACTGGAACTCGTTGTGAGTCCATACCGCAGGATCAGTTGGATTAAACAAGGTGTTTAAATCCAGCTTGCGGCGCTCTTGGAAGATCACAGGCTTAAGTGGGCGGGTCGTATCGAGTAAGAACCAAGGCTCCCCAGTATAGGCCGCATCTAGGACCATATTGGCCACTGAAACATTGGCCCCAGTGCCATCGTGCTTTTCGTTAACGGGGTGGTCGGTATCAAAAAAGTTCTGCCCGTCGTAACACAAGGTGCTAAAACCAGCGGCTAATAGCTCGAACACCAAATCGTCGGGAAACTCTTCACCTTCCTGCGCTAAGGCTTGCACCATAGGCTTATAGGTACCGATAACCTCATCCTCTACATCATCGCGGCTGATCCCAATGGTGGTTTCAAAGGTACGGTTAGTGATTGAGTAACCGTGCTCCTTGATGGAGTTGATTACACGGGCACCAATCCACTCCCGCATCGTCGGCATCGAGCCTAACCAGCCATAGGTGTTGGACTTAGTATTGCTTGGCACGACTGAGGCAATTTTTAAATACAGTGGCTCAGTCTTGGTCAAAGCATTTTGAAACTCGCTACGCACCATAGTGCGCAGGGCTTGTAATACTGCAGCATTAATCGCGGCCATTATTTTTGCTCCTGTTCAGCGGCTAATGCTTTAGCAAAGTCAGCGTGCGACATGCCCCAAGAATCGGCCAGTTTGATTTGGTCGGCAGTCAGTGCCGCGAGTTTGGTGTCCTTGTCCTTGCTAGGATCGGGAACTGTGGTGGTTTGCTTGGCTGTTAATGCGGCAATAGCCACACGCTCACCCAAGTTGGCGGTGAGTGCCGCCATGGATTGCTTACCTAGGTCGATAAGATATTGGCGCTCACACTCAAAGGCTTTGCCCTCATCGATCGCCGCTTTAACGGTTTGTTCAACCGTAAGCACACCGTTTTCAGCAGTCAGCGCCACCAGCTGCTCGCGCAGTGCATTCACTGTGGCAATGGGCACGTACTTAGTTAGGTCAATGGCTGGCGACTGTACCTGTTGAGATTTGGCACTTAAGGCAGCAACCTCTTGCTTAAGGCCATCCACGCTATTTGCGGCTGTGGTTAGCGTATCGAGCGCAGATAGCGCCGCGACCTCTTGCTCCGCCGTTAAGGCCGTTGCAGCCTCGGGCACATCTACCCCAAGGGCAGCTAAGATTTTTTTCAGTAATGGGTTCACATGGAGTTCCTCCGTGTCGGTGGATTGGCTAGGTTGGTCTGGATTGAGGCTTGTATTAAGAGCAGCCAATGCGGCCAGCGATGCGAGTGGCAACATGCCATCAACGCCTGGGCGGTTGGTTAATGCGGCGGAGTGAATAAATTGCGGGCGGCCAGTGGCCTTGTCGTAACCAAACACTAGGGAGAAATAGCGATATTCCTTAGCGTTAAGGTAGGCGATAGCGTTATCGGTAAAGCGTGGCTTAATAAACAAGCCCTGCCCTTGGCGATATTGCACATCATCGATATTGAACCAGCCAGAAGCAGGCGCAGGCTGGCCATTTTGTTCTTTGTTGAGGGTTTGGTGTTCGTAGTCAATAACCAGATCACCAGCTTTATGGGGGGTATTCGCTTTTAGGGCCGCAAAGGCCGCTGCATCCATCAACCACTTACCACCCGGCACATCATCGGGGCGACCATCGACGGCAGCAAAATGGCCATCAGGTAATGCCTGAATATAGCCATCTTCACCGAACAGAACGCCCGTGGTGTTTGGGTTAATCGCTATGGTGCTACTTAGCGCAGCAACACCAATGGCGATAGTGGTTTTTGGTTTGGACTTTGGCACAATGGCACTCTCAATAACATTGGAGTGCCCATCATGATCGAGTGGAGCTAACTAGCGGATTGGAAAGGTTTCGGGATTAATTCGAGCTATGAGTTAAAATACTGTATTGCTTCTCCACTTTATCCCGTACCTGAGCCTCAAAATAACTCAAGTGATCGAGTTTTTCGCTTAAATATGTAAAAACCAACAACTCATCGAAGATACTACAAACATCATCATAAAAATGTAATGGGTTATTATCCTTAACGGGTATGCCTATATCCCATTGTTTAATGTTACGGATGTTTAATTGAATCCATTTAACATTTGATTTGTCTTCATCAGTGACCTTGATTGGTTTAAAGTTGAGATACTTATCACATATGCGAATAAGTTCGATGTAGAAGTTCTCCAGTGCAAAATAATTACCATTCCCAGTGGAAACCTTTGGGTCATTCTCGATCTCATCTAGCTTCATCATGCATTTGAAAGTATACGATACTAACTTATTTATTTCAGAACGAAAGTGCATCATCAAATACCCATCTTTACAAGGATGACTTTTCACATCTAAGTTTTCTTGTCTATTTGATGGATATAGGTTTTTATACAATTTATTTCTTTCGTTAAAGACCACATTAAACGACTTCTCCAACATATCTAAAAACTTAAAAAACTCTTCGCGATGTTTGTAGTAATTCGCAAACTTATTCTGGGTTTCAGTAGCCTGAATTTGGGCATCGATTTTCTGCATTTGCTGTATGGTTAATGCTGAGCGGTGAGCTGCAACGACTAATCCTATTGAAGGGAAAATAAGAGAAAAGATGGCCAAGGGGAATTTTTGATATGTAAAAAAATTGTCAAGCGCAACTTTAGTGAATGAAGGGTAATAATTTAAATTATTTTCATTATTTATTAATGCAGCTATAACTGACGCCACCAATAGCGGAATAAAAACCGCCAACCAAGTCCAACCATTTTTATACAAAGGCCGCTTAATATCAAACCAATGCATTCCTGACTCCCTTCAAACCGATACCTACCTAATTAAAGGGGCATCATAACCCAATTTAAAGCCCATTTAAATCATCGTTAAAGCGTTTAAGTGGTTTTGTGTTAAGCCGCTGTACCAAGTTGAGAACTACCCTCTTAAAATGCGTTTTAGCACTTTACGCTTTGAACGGCATCGACTTAGAATGATGGCCTCATTTTGATATCCAAGGACGGCGTATGACCACCAATCCCCTTAAGCAACTCCAAGCCGAGCAGGCACAAACACCTCGAACAGAGAAGTCTTTTAAATGGCTCATTGTGTTTCTGGCTATTGTTGCGGTTTGTTTGGTGGCTTTTTACTTTTTAAACTTCCACGGGGGTATCGGGGATAAAGGTGACTTTGGTGCCTTTGGGGATTACTTTGGAGGCGTGCTAAACCCAATCCTTGGTTTTGCTACAGTTAGTCTACTAGTTTGGTCATTAAAGTATCAGATGGATGAACTGGCTCTTACCCGCCAAGTACTGGAAGAAACCCAAAAAGAAGCAGCATTGAGTCGTCAAGCGATGGAAGCTCAGGTGACTCATTTAAAGCAAGATGCAAAACTGACTGAATTACAGGGAGTGTTAAAAGCTCAACTTGATATTATCAACGATCTTCTCACAACTCATGTTCATACCCCAGTTTTCGGTGATTCATCGCAAGGCATCACCTTTGACAATATATTAAATAGTCATACGAATGTTAAACTAGATATGGGCTATGTAAATGAATATTTTAGGAGTGATAATCCAAATCCAATTAAGATCGTTGGAAAGGCTTTGGAAATACAACTAATTCAACTTGGCCATTTATCCATAGCATACTTAAAAGAATCTAGCTCAATGCTTTATGCGTTACCTTACCTTGCAAATGCTACAACACTACTTAGCAAGTTCTATAATTTTCAGCCAAACGAAAGCATAAAAACCTTGTTGTTAGAGATTGATGCACAAATCAGAGAAAGAGATGCGAGCTCGCATTAATAGTAGTGTCAACCACGCCTTCATCATTCTGGTCGATTTAGAAACGCTTTAAGCTTTGTTGATGGATTTAGCTTTTAACACAATGGCACTCTCAATAACATTGGAGTGCCCATCATGATCGAGTGGAGCTAACTAGCGGATTGGAAAGGTTTCGGGATTAATTAGTTGCAGATTTCGTTGCTAATATCCGTTCAGACATCCTTCGACTTGTAATGGCACGGTCATCTCGACGTTTATCAATCTCGGCGACAAGCTTTATCATGCTTGTAACCGGATCATAGTACTGATCCCCAATTGTTCTCAAAGGTAATTTGGCTACTTTCCTTAGCTTGATAGATAACTTATTTGCCAACAATGCTAACTTTGCAAATTCATATTGCCTAGCTTCAAAGAACTCCTCAAAATCAGGAGGGAATGCCGCATGCTCACGTACACCATCAATATATCCTTCTGCATCATGAATACGCTCAGGCAACCACAGAATTTCCCTCATGAGTTCTTGTGGTAGACTACGCCAATCAACATCTTTGCTTGGTAACTCGATTTTTGGAGATACTACCTTAGGGTAATAGTAACCATCTTGATTCGGTTGCCCGTTATCACCACAAACAAAAACGGCTTCATCAAAAAATCTATCAAGGTGCATAGTTACCATAACAGCAAGATAGTACTGTTCTTGTTTTCGCTGGTTTCGTTTATCCCATGCTCCATAGGCCAGATTTAGCATGAAGCCAACAACAACGCCTAATAGTCCGATAAATTCCTTTTCCATAGCGGTATTCTCTAGTTATAAAAATTGACAATTAAGTTATATTTTTTCTTCATAATCGATTAACAATTTATTAATCTCAGATAAGCAAGAAAGGCTATCCTTTTTACAATCATCGATATACTCGAGTCCACGATTACCTTCAAGTAGACCAAAATAATAATGAACCCTCCTCTTGAACAGGAACGTTAAACTAGCGAGACTTACTGATTCTTGGCATTGATTTTCAGTTAAAAAAAATGAGTCAATAACTTTAGCATTCTCATGTAAACTGCTATTTAGTTTAGATAATTCTTCTTTTTTCTTTTTTAGAAAATCAAGTTGGATCTCGTCCGCAGTGAAATTTGGGTCATATTGTTTTCTGTGAAACAGTACTGAAATAGTATCTACAACTTGTCTATAAGTAGTATCTACGAGGACAAATTCCTGTCTAAAGTTGACTAGCTGATTGTATTTCATTGGAGCCTTAACTTGTCTTTTCCATGTTAGTGCCACATTAACTGCGACGAATACACCAACTACCGTCGCAATGTTTGAGAGAACATTCGTAAACTTTACAAGCTTGTCTATATACCCTTCATTTTGCAAAAGTAACCAAAATGCTAAGCCATAAGAAATAATGAAGTAGATAATCCATAGTGGTTTAGTAAAAACAGAACCGAAAGATATGCCACCCAATAGATGTTTTAACTTCTCTTGCAATTGAACCACCACTTAACAGCTAACAGAACGAGAATCATCAGCGGGAGAATAAAATCAGCTCCTGCCTTTTGACTAGTAGATGCGGTGGCAGGCTGATTTCCGTTAACCGTCGTCTGCTCTGACTTCACGGCTGCACCGCCTTCTCCACTATCTGGCTGAGTCGTTCCCCCTCCAGTTTCAAGCTCAAAAGTTTTAATCAAGTTCATGCAACCTCCTGTAATTTTTGCTTATTAGCTGTTCAAAGCGAGCATAACCCAGTTTAAACCCCGTTTAAATCCTTCTTAAATCGTTTAAATGGTTTTTGGATAAGCCGTAATACAAAGTTGAGCAGAGCACCGCTTAAATCGCGTTTTAGGACGTTAGAGCAAACTGCAATGTTTAGGATGCTTTGTTTAAGATAAGTAGGCCCCCAAGATCCCTAACATGGACTGTTCATCCTCACGGCTTACACCTAGGTATGGCCGTGCAGGAATCCCTGCTGGGCCTGCGGGCATATCGTCGGTGCCGCCGAACTGGTGAATAGCGGCATAGATTTTATTGCTACCAATCGCCGCCCAAAAGTCGCCGCTGTCGGCCGTGATGCTGGCAGCGAGTCCGCCAGCACTGGCCTGCAGTATCTTACCGCCTTGGCGTTTGGGGTTGGCTTTGAGGTAGGCATCACTTAAGGATTGCCAAGCTTGACCTGTTACGGGATCGGCCTCGGCCTCAAATGCGCCTTCTGTGGCTGACTCTAGCACGGCGGCAATATCGTTCATGGGTTCGCTTAAGTCATCGAGCTTATCCAGCAAACTCCCGAGTACTTGCAGCACGGGTGAATCACTTAAGACGATTTCTACCTTGTTCATTTTTCATCCTTCACACTGTTAACCGCAGGCTACAGTGATATACTGAACTAGCGAACGATGTGTACTCTTAATTGGTAAAGCAGACTCGATTAAGCGCTTAGGCGTAAGTCGTGTGTATGTGGGTTCGACTCCCACCATATCGTCCGCTATTCCTCCAGCTTGCCCTCTAACAGTTCATACTGTCCGTGCTTTAAGTCCAGCGCATTGATCTTATAAACGTTGATCACCGCATCCATTGCTTGCTGGCGCTTCATCTTCCACGCGCTATTAATGATCACTTTAACCTTACGGCCATCATCCTCAGTGGCATAGACATACAACAAATTCTGGTTCTTGCTATCCCACAGTACGGCCTCGGGTTGTGCCAACATCAAGGGTAATTGCTGATACTCATCCCGAGTTAATGCCACCCCCTCTTTGATATGACGCGGGCTATCTGCGTGCACCAGCTGCTTCTCACCAATGGCAAGTAACGCCGTGGGTTCTGCCCCTAAACGTGCAGTTACCGCAGCTTGAATAGAGGGCGTCATAAAACCTAACGCCTGAACGTCTAAGCCTGGACGCCGTTTTTGTCCTGGATGAGTAGCGAGTACTTCATCCGTCCACTGGGCAAACTGGGCTTGGCGCAGTGGGCTGTTATTGAGTGTTTGAATAAACTGGGCGCGAGTATCGATGGATTGAATACTGCCAAGCTTTTTAGCCACGGCCACATCGGTACCAAAGGCGGCTTCGCCTGGATTATAGGCCCAGCCTAAATCGGGGCTCATGCTGCTGCCATCGGGCAGATCGATCCGTGCATGGGGCACGGTCAATACCTCACCCGTGCCGCGCGCAACTGTCTCGGTATCAAAGCGGTAGATATAGCCTTCGCCATTTTCCACCGTCAGGCCCATGGCCTTCACCTGCGCCTCGGTAAGTGCCCGAACGCGGCAACGACAGCCCCAACCATTTGGGGGATAGATAATGTCCCATATTGGGTCGTCAAAGCGGAACACTTTACCCCTCAGCCGCGCATGGGCTGGCCGTGTTTGACCATCATCTATCGCCACATACTGCCAATAGGGGTGGGTTTTAGTACGCGACAACATGCGCCGATAGCGCCCAGCCATATATGCGGTTTGCAGATTTTGACGGTAGATAGTGTTTAAGCGATAAGGGCTGCCCAGCTGTACCTCTCGGCCATCGACTTCCTTTTTACCCCACCACCCGAGCTTTTCAAGCTGCGGTTTAAGGTTGGCCTGAAACTGCTTAGCGGTTAACCCTTGGCTTAGGGCCGCATCAACCTCATTGCGGATCGCCGTGAGCACATCCATTTGGGTAGCCTTGGCCACCGTAAACGCACGGGCATGGGCGCGGGTCCATACATCTTGCCAATCGTCACTGATGGCAAAACCCTTGGCACGAAAATAAGCCACTGCATCGGCGGGGGGTTGGTTAATAGCAATGCTTAAATCAACGGCTTCAGGCACTCTCTGTGTAGGCATTTGGGGTTTAGGCATTAGCCATACCCCACAGTTCTGCGACAAACATTAACCGCGCGAGTGTTTCGGTAAGCTGCTCGGTATCCATGTTGGGATAGTCCTGTTCCAACTGGGCGCGCAGCTGCTCCGGCTCGCTCTGCAGTTGTGCCAGTAATGGCTCTACCATCGCCATATAGGCTTCACTCATTTGGCCTTGGGTGAGTGCATCGAGCGCCTTATCTAAGGCGGTTTGGCTAGGTTCATTTAACAAGGCATCCGGTTGCTTAGCGGCCTCCTCTTTCGCATAGAGCGCAGCCAAGGCCGTCTGCGGATTTTCATTACCAGCATTAGGATCGTCCTGTTGAATGACCAGCACGGCTTCGCCATTGGCAGGCTTAGGGATACGGGTCTTTTCATGTAGCCAGTTTTGCGGGATCTGCATGCCCATACTCACAAACGCCCGCAGCGGATAGGCCAAGGCGCGTAAATCTTCAGCCTCGGTGGTATCAAACACTAAGCGCGGGTGGCGGCGATGGCTGTGGTAGCTTTTGCAGTTAAGCGCATAGAGGGGCGCAATTAAATCGCGGGTTAAGGTCTCGGCAATCAGCGCAAGGTCGGCATCACGTAGCTCTTGGCGCACTTCGTTATGCACATTACCCAACGCATTGGTGGAGCTTTTACCATCGGCTTGGGTGGTTAAGGTGCCGCCCAAAATCACCTTGCTCATGGTCTTTTCAGCCCATGTCATCATGAGTTCAAACGGATCGGCTTGGCCTGTGGCGGCGCTATGAAAATCCATCACCATGCCCTTGGGCATAATGCCGCCCGCATTGTGGCCAATGCTCATTACCGCGTTTAATAGGGCGCGCTTTTCCGCGTCGTTGGCTCCCGCTGGATACTGACCAATGCGCAGCGGTAAACCGTAGATCTCAAGGAACTCGGCCAAGTCACGCACGCTGTAGTTTTTAAAAATGAATGGCCAAATCAACTGGCGCACCAAACCACTGCGGCTTACATAGCCCGACTTGGCGGGGTGAATATGCTTGATCCAACCAAAGGGCCACAACTCTGCCCCCTCAACACTTGAGTCACGTAGGCGCAGCTCGTTGCGGTGGTCGGGGTGGGTCATAAACCACGAGGGATCGCGATACTCTGGCACCTCGATAAACCACTCGCCCAGCTCACGCGACCAGGCAAGTTCGTGCATGCTAAATCCCTTAAGAATGGCATCACTCATCGACTTAATCAGTGACTTAAGCCAGTTGCCTTCCTCCAGCATTTCTTGCAAGTACTCGGTATCCTGCTTTTCTTGCGCGCTTGGGTTGCGTGGTGGCACAAGATAAAAATCCACACCGAGAAGTGCCCGTTTGCGCTTATCCAGTTCAGCAAATAGATGGCCGTCTTTCTCTTCGATATCCTCGGCTAACTCACATTGGGCGATAAGATCGCCTTGCTCGGCACTCAGTAAAATACTGGCAGCACTGGCGGGGGTTAACCCGCTGCTAGGATGGTTGCTAAAGGTGCGGTGCAGCCCTGCTAGGCGCACATCATCGGTTTGTAGCTCCTTGGCCTCACGCTGTTTAAAGGGGCGACCACTGACGTCTAAAATCCGTGATTCTGTTGTTTTCTCTTGCATTACCAGCAACCTCGCTGCAGTTGATGATCATCATCCTCATGGGCACTTGCATGGGCATTAGGATTGCGGTGATCACTCTTAGGGATAGGGGTAAATTCGATGGGCGCACCATCGAGCGTGGTGGCGTAGACCATCAGGAATAAACTGATCGCAGCATCGCCGTGGCGTTCTTTTTCTTTGCCTGTGCGCACATCACCAAGGCATGGGGTGCCACGTTTGTTAATCACCAGCGCTTGCAAGTCGGCACGGGTATCGTCATCACGGGGAATAGTGAGCAGTGCATCTTCAAAGTGGGACTTAAAGCGCGGCATCTGTTCGCGGTAAAAGCTCTCCGACAGCATGACACATTCGATCACCTCGGAGCCGTAACGGTCTCTGGCGTACTCAGCCAGTGCTTGGCCATTACCGCGTGCATCCATAGCACCACCGCGCAAGCGCGGAAGGCGATCCACAATGTAAAACAGGATCTGCTCTTGTTGGCGAAAGGGAATATTTTTAAGCTCGACCTGCAGCTTGGTTTTAATGTGCAAGTCTTGGGCTATTTCGCCCACATCGATCACGGTTAAGTCGCCACTGCGGGCAAAGTCCTCTCCAAAGACATGGGGGCGTGACTGGTCGAGAGTAAGCAGTATGGGCAGTAGCTCACTACTGCACCAGTCAGCGATCTCGGCAGTTCGTAACCCCTCAGGCCATTCACCAAAGTCGTTCTTTTTCTCAAGCCGAACCACAGGGCCACTGTGTTCAACACTTGCCATGCGCGATTCAATCAAAGCGCGGCTAAGGTATGATCCGCCGCCCGATTTAGGTACGCAGAAGTACTCTTCCAGCGCGTCCTCTTCGGTGGCCGTAGCTTTGAGTAGCTTTGCTTTCCACTCATCCTCAGCCGCTTGGCTCCACGGGATGCCACGGATTTGGCAGATACGTTGATAAAGCCCCTCGACGCAGGCATCGTCCAAGGTAACACGGTGAATGCTGTAGTCTTTTTTGCCTGCGCGGGAATCGTTAATTAGCTCGTTAAATAGGTTATCGATACCGTTGTGGGTAGAGATTAGGCGCACTTTCGCGCCCCACATTGTCAGTGCCAGTGCAGCCTTAAGGACTTCGGCTAAACGGTCGTGGAATGCGGCCTCGTCAATGGTGACATTGCCTTGCATACCGCGCAGGTTAGATGGGTTTGAGCTGAGCGCTTGGATTTTAAAGCCCGAAGCAAAGTAAATGGCAAAGGTCAGGATCTCTTTGCCATCTTGGCCATCATCGACAAACATTTCCTCTTGGATTTCGCCCGCTGCTTTGTCGAAAACCTTGGCCCACATGGCCGCAGCATCGATAAACTCACGTGCCATCTCCTTATTACTACCCACATAAAAGTGGTTAGTCCCTCCTTGACCACGGGCTGCGCCTGCGGTCAGTGCCGCGTCGGCGGCTTCGGCCCACGTTAAGCCGGTGCGGCGGGATTTTTCGGCAATCTTGAGCGGCGACTCATCGGCTATCCAGCGCTTTTGGTACCCGAGCAGGACTTCTTTAGGGTCGAAGCGGCTTAAGCAACTTGCCTCATACGAGGGATCAAAGCTGCTTGCCGTTGGCGTGATGGCTAACGCTACCGCTGTGGCCACACCGAGAACTTTGCTTTTAATCGTCATTATGCAATACCCAAGATTTCATTTTTTAGCTTGGCCACGGCCTCGCGGGTCAAGCCAGCTGACTTGGCCACCTTCTCAGCGGCATTGGCAGCCTCAGCAGCAAAGGCTTGGCGGATCTCTTTCTCGCGCTTATGGCTGGCCATGGCGGCAGCCTCAAGCCGCTGCACCGCTAGCATGGCATCTTTAATCATGCCAACGTCGGCACCTTCGCCCGTTTCAGACTCGTTTAACAGGGCTTTAAATAGCTGTGAACGGGCCATTTCAAGGATCAGTTTGGTTACTTCGCCCGTGGGTTTGTCGCCCAGTTCTGCCGTCCACACTTGGGTGATCTCACGCATTTCCCTTAAGGATTTACCCACGGCCTCCATCTTGGTGGCATAGCGGTTAATGCCAGCGCGAGACAGAAGATTATCCTTAGGCAGCCCTGCTGCTTTGATAAGGGCATTGATTTCTTCAAGTAACTCAGTCTGCTGAATAGAGCCATCGCGCAGCCCAGCATCGAGGCGTTTGCGGATATTTGCAGGCAGCAAATCCACCTTTGAGCGGCGGCCTCGAGTGGGACTGTCGGTATGGAATGCTGCCATGGCTATTCTCCCGCCCGTGGACGCTTAACGCCTGGCACTGTTGCGCGGCCTGTGGCTACATCTTGGCCGCGACCTGTTAGGGTGGCGGTGGTCACTTTACCCACTAACTCAGTTTTAATTAGCCCTTGCTCGACCAGCCAAGCCAGCTGCACCTTTAACGAGTCGCGGCTAATATCGAGGCCATAGGCAATCAAGCCATCTTGTAAGATGGACTCATTGAGTGCGAAGGCTCCCGCCTCGGTCAGTAATCGAAGCACCACTAGGCGTTGGTGCTCATTGATAATTTGCTGCATCGCCATTAATGGCCTCCCTTTGGTATTTGAGATAGTTCATTTTCGAGTAGCATGTCGGTCTTGGTTTCGAGTCGCCTAATGCCTTGCTCCATTGCACCAAAGCGAGCACCTAAGCCTTCGAGGGTTTTATCTAGGGCATGCAGTTCGTCGCGGGTCGGCATGTACTCCAATTGCATTTCGGTTTCGCTTAGGCGCTTGTCGATTTCGGCCACCTTTTGGACCACCTTTTCGTGCTCGATTCGCGGGGTAAAGCGGGTGCTAAACCACGCCATTAACAGGGCGCATAAAACGCTAATCACGCTGCCAATAAAGCCCCAATATTTGCCGAAAAATTCAAATAACGATTCGATCATAAACGCGTCCCATAGCGCTGCTTTTGGCGCTTATCTTCATCCTGTTGGCAACTGATACAGCGCTGGGCTGTGTGTCGTTCTGGCTCCACAGCCTCAAGGCAATCAATGCAAATACCATTGCCCTGAGGCTGTTGTTTTTGGCGGGCGGCATCAATGCAAGCATCACGCTCGCGGGTTTCCATCGTGCTCGCCCAATCGTTTTCGTCCATGCCTATTCCTAATATTTGGCTTATTTTGTTTGGTCTGTTTGGTGTCGTTGCCGCCAATCGTGCAGGGCTTGCCAGTCAAGGTTGCATTGCCCTAAATCAGTGAGTAGCGAGAGCATTAGCCCCGCTGACTTTGAGTTGGATAGGCACTGTTCCTTCTGGGTTTGCAGGCACTGCAATACCTGTGGCGGAACCTGAGTGACGTTGCACTCGCGCATCAGTACTTCGGGCGGCAACACATACTGGGTCTTGTAAGTTGGCACGTAACGCACATCGGGCGGCGCTGTGATACACCCGCACAACATCGTTAGGCACAGCAGCCACACGCCATGCTTGCGTTTGTTCATCTTGGGCGTCCTCAAGTAGCTGGGTCAGTTGGTGATTAAGGTCTTGATTGCGGGTAGCTAACGCGGCCTTTTGCTGCTCAACGCTTTGCACCTGCTGGGCAAGGGTTTCGCCTTCAGTTTTAAGGGCAAAGCGTTCAAGGTTGGCATCTTGCAGCCATACCGCTAGGGTGTCGGCACTCAGTTGCAGGGTGGCATTATCAGCCAACGCTTGAGCGAGTTGGCTTTTAGTGCTTTGTTGCTGCTGGTACATAAGCCCAATAATGACAATGGCAAGCGACAGAAATAACCACTGCACCGTGCTTATGATTTGTGAGGGATTCATTGAGCACTCCCCACTGATAGCGCGAGGCCCGACTCGCTTAAGCCCAGTTGTTTAAGGCATAGCGCTTGCTCTTCTGCTCGGCGTTTAATCAGCCCATTTAGGCGCACTTTGACACCTAGGCGGGTGCCATAGGTCCAACCATTACAGACGCGCTCACCCGCTGGATGTTGAGGCGTGGGGGAGTTGGTAGAACATGCCTGGGTTAACTCCATGCAGGCTCCCACACGATCCCCCGCAAGTAACTTTTTACGCAGAGTTGAGCTGGCAAAGTTGCCGTATCCCGCCCAATGCATAAACGACAGGTAAGCCGCGTGCTCGCCGTCAGTGAGATTTACAGGGGCCGTGAGTTGCAGCAGCTGCTTATCGGCACGGGCGATATCCTTGGCAAAAATCTCCATGCATTGCTGCTCGGTAAAGATTTGCCCAAGCTTTAAGTCTTTGCTTGTATGGCCACGGCAAGCGGTGAGAACGCCCACCGCATCTACATAAACTGTTAGGCTATTGCCCTCCCATTTATCGGTAAGCTGCGCGCCAGTAATCGCCGCCGAGCTTAAGCCTGCGGCCATTAAAAACGCCTTGAGTTTACTGTTCATTCGGCACCTCTATAGCTTGTGCCTTGCGTTGTTCGCGGGCTTTTAAAATGTGTAGATAGGTGACGCCATGCCAGCCCTGGGAGTAATAACTCTGGCGGGTGGCGCTGTGGCTATAAAGTGGGACTTTTTGTTCAAGATCGGTAGTAACCTTAGTTGCAGGCACATTGCCTGCCTGTTCTGCGGCTAAGTGCGCTGCTAACTCAGCACGAAGGCGGGCATTAAAGCCGTCTAAAGCGCATTGCCGATAGACACGGTTTTGAATGCGACTGATGTGAAAGCCAGAGGGTCGCGTGTTCGCGATCGGCATGCTATTAACGCCGCTGCGCACCTTGTTGTGTGAAATGAAGGCCATAAAAAAACCGAGACAGTGAACATGGGTTCATTGTCTCGGTTTAAGGGTTTGGAGCGGATTGGAAAGGTTTCGGGATTAGTAAACTATATGCTTAAAATATAGAGGCCTGAACGGCTACATTTCTAGATTGATTTTCATAATGCTCTCTACAATTATACAAAAAAGCATCAGGCGACTTAAGCGATTGCTTTAATAGGTTATTTACCTTTAAGCTAAGGTATAATGCAACCGCATGAGCTTGGCAATTGATTGACTTCTTTGGATTAAATTCAATATCACTAAATCCATCGTATTCTGATAACTCATTACGTAAATTTTCATGCTGCATCAGAGCATTAATGTACAACCAGTCGTAGAAAAATGTTCGAGGTACTAATGGAAACTTGAAAGCAAAAAACTTAAATCCAATTAGATTTCCAGACTCTTGCAACCGAATGTCCTTCTTAGCCGAATGTGAATCTAGACCAAACAAATCAGTATAAGGACCACCCTTTTCAAAAACTTTGCTCCCCTGAAATGCGGTCTCAACTGTAAGTGTTCGAGCATACTTTCTAGTTGTTATAGTTAAGTTAAATGCGCTTAGGTTGATTCCTAAAGATGCCTCCGATTTACTTGATATTTCAAGGACACGACTTACCCCAAGATCCGCAGCTTTTAAATGCAACTCTAAAATTGATTTTTTCTTTTGAGAAGGTGCCAAACCTGAGTGCCATTTGAACTCCACAGGTTTCTCCATCACACCAACTCGATCGAACATGGGGATAAATATTGGTCGAATTGCCATAGTTATCTTCTATTGTAACTGCGAGTAGCAAAAAAACCTTTATTTCTGCTATGCTCAAAAAGTTGTTTACCCTGACAAAGGGGCGCATACCTATTTAAAGAAGGCCTATCTGGAAATACAATACCCATAATGTAATTATTCGAAATTAGTTCTCTCACTAAAACTTCGGCTTGAACATCTGTGGGATCAAACACTTTCAATTTATTTTCAATCCGAGTACCAAATTCTGGAATTTCATCATACATCCCTGACAACTGTTCAGGGTTCGCAAGAAAGTTAGCATCTTGGGCTGAAATGCGGTGGTCAGCAGCATTGAACTTACAAAACAAACAGTCAAGCTCCCAGAGAACCTCCTTTCTAATAAGCAAGACACACCACAAGCCTCCCTTTTGCTGACGGTATCTATAAAACATTTTGCAATTAGGAAAACTGATAGAGGTAGAAATATAATTTCGTCGCCCATCAAGTCGTAGCTCATCATTTATCTCTGCAATACCTTCAACTCTCTCCCTAGAAAGCAGACCGTTTGTTAAAATACCTTCTAAATTAGCTAATTGAGTAAAGTGAACTAAAGCAGGGATCTGAAAATGTTCACAAATATTTTGTATGTATTGTTGTCTATTCATTTTATCTTCAAAATCCCTTTCTGCAGCTTCACGTTTATTGTCATATTCTTCTTGAAATTCTTCTTCCAATGCTAACCACTCGTCACTAGCATCATCAGCATCATCACCTAATTGTTCTCTTACCCATATGTATCTAGCTTCAAGGTATCTTTCTTCCTCGACTTCTAACGCATATCTTGAACCAGTTCCCATAACGACGTCCTTAGTTAAATACATTCCATTGCAGCGACTTAAGATGAACGACACAAAAAATACTAACTATATAAAATTAAATATTTTTTTATTTATAAATCAAACGCTGATTTTCACTCAGCTTAGTTCCGCTATAGTTCAAAAAGCATGGGTGGTACTCTCCACCTGCGTATGCTCCATAGCTGTTTTTTGCGTTAATCTTTAGCTGTAAAACTCTGCGTGCACCACTGTCATCCTGAAGCCAATCAAAGAAATGACCTTCGACCTTGATGGAATCGGGATCTTTAAAATCACCAGCACGTTTAAAGTAAGCAACGCATTGGTCGATCAATTCTGCTTCGTTAGCTGTATCTGAGGATAGTTTTGCCGGAGGAGTAACACTTATAGGCTGGGCATCTTCAGCGCATGGAACTTGGCTGAATGTCTCCACGCCACCGACTGTGCATTTGTAAATTTCTGCATTAACGCTTGCACTACACAGTAAAACAATACTTCCAAGTAATTTCCATTTCACCATGCATCAACATCCTAACTGTTTGAGATCCCTGTAAAGATTAGTTGATTCTAACGTCAATAAATTAGAAAAAACAGGGCTTAAACTGAAAGCCCATAAAAATTATCTTCTATAGAATAACCTTGTCACACCATTAACTTTAGTGCCACTAGACTAACATCACGTCACTGTGATCAGTTGTTGTATAAAATGTTTTACCTTTTGCTGTATGACTTATCAAGACTGTGTCTCCGGGTTTGAAACCAGCTCTTTTTTCAAAAGCAATATTAACTCTAAAACCATCTTTTATGCATTCAAAGCTCACATAAGATTTACCAACTTTTCGGATTACTTTACAGCGTATTGATTTTCGCTCGCTATCTGTAAATCGTTCTTGCGTCATGTGTCTTTTAATCGCTTTTCCTTCCATGGTTATTTCTCGACCATTGGTATTTAATGGTACAAAACCATAAATATCCTTAGTGTTTTTACTTGGCCCAGGATGTGAATTTAAGGAAGGTTTATAATATGCTATTGCTGCAGATTCCACATTGTCGGCTTCTTCTTGATTGCTGGCGATAGCAACAATATAGTGCCTCCAGTGCTTATGTTCTCGGAGTGCTTTTTTAAATTTTTGCTCGTATTCTGGATGATTTTTTGAATTTGCGATTTGTTGGTGCTCATTCCAACGATTGACCATACACCTACTCTGGCCAATATAAACCTCATCTTTAAGGTTTTCATGTGCATATATGACATGCTTAGCATTTTTTACTTGGAATGCTTTTAAGTTCTGAGTCAAAAACACGTGCATTTAATATTCCTAATATAATGAGATTCAGCTTTTAAGACTGACTTATCTGTCAATAAGTTATGTCTTAAAAAGTATGCTCTCCTATATTAACTGGCCAAGCTTAACCGCCAAAATACCATCATCACAATTACCACTTACGAAACAATATGTTACATTATGGCCATCTAAAACAATCTCCTCTGCTTCCTTGCCACAAATGCCGCCCTTTGCTCCGCCACAATCTGGCTGATCCTGCGCTCGGTTAGACCATATTGGCGGCTTAACTGCTCTAAGTTATTGCCCTTAAACTCGCGCCAAATACGGATATCCCGCAGTGCATCCTTAAGGCGATCGCCATTGGGGATATAAATATCACGCCCGCCTAGGTAGGCACTTAGGCTAGTGGCTAGGGCTTCACTGACATTATCGGCATTATCAATTTCATATTGCTTTAGAGTTTGGCGCATCACGTCGCATAGACTTTGCAGGGTTGAAGGCCAGCGACGAATAAAGTCCTCGCGCTCATCGGGTTTAAGCGTGGCTAAGGTTTCGAGTGCTTGTTCCAACTCGGCGGCACTGGTGGACAGTAAATCCAGCTGGCTATCAGGAACGCTTACAGCATCTTGCCTATGTTTACTCATAACCATGGCCCTCATACTGTGCAACGATGGACTCATAGGCGGCTGGCTGTGTGCCTTTTTCATTCATTTTTAACCGCTCACCACGGGCAATAATGCGCTCAATTAACACGCGCTTATGCCAGTTTTTAAGGCTTTCTAATACCTTGTAGGCTTGCTGCTCTGTCATCCAAGCGGTGGCATCCACGCCTTGGGTTTGGTTATTGGCAATGTGGCTGCGTAACGTCATGCGGCGCACATAGGCATCGAGGGCTGACTCACTGTTATCCTGGATCACTAAGTGGTGGCCCATGGTGATCCAAATGGCGCGGATTTTATCGATAGAGGCCACTTTACTGCTGCCAGCTGCAGGGCTTAAACGGCGCTTTTTATGGCTGTTTAACGTAGGTTTAAAGCCCTTTTGTTTAAACACTTCTAGCGCCTGCTCAAGCTCGGGTAAGTTCATAGCCCTTAAGGAATCCTTACCCGTAGCGTGTTTTAATATGGCGCGGTAGATAGCCTCGTCAAGCCGCAATGATCCCTTAGCCACATTGATTAAGGTTATTAGGCGCTTCTTATGTAGAGCTACTGGCGCTGGAGCTTGTTGATTAATTTCTAGCATTATTCGTCATCCTCATCGGTTGTCGTTGCTGATTCACTCACTAGCACGCGAATGGCTTTAGGTTGGCTTCTACGTTGTGGCCAACCATGGCCTAATGCCCCGTTCAAATAGTTCACCGCCCATTGCTCGCGATCTGCCAGCAATTCGGCTTTGCTTTTACCTTTACGCACTGGCCGGGCTGGACAGTTGGCAATGGCATATTTCAGTAAGCGTTTTGCGTAAGGGGTCATTTGCTCGCTCTTTAAATCGGTGTACTTGGGTTAGCTGCTCATCAGTGCCTAATCACTACATTAGACAGACCGCGCCCCATGAATGGGGCGGGTTTCGCTTGGTTATGCTTGAGTGTTCCGAAGTGATCGCTTTATAAAAAAGCTAATCACGCGGCGCTTTTCTCCCGCAAATTCGTGGCTAAATCCACGCAGTTCGTTAAGCAATGCGGCACCGACCAGCAAGCATTGGTGGGGCGTGTCGGCCGCCATGGCACTGAGTTCACTGCGTAGGGTTTCGTAATTGGCTTCTAACAGCGCTGCAATCCGCAGTTTAAAAGCCACACGGTCTAAGGCGGCTTGGTTCTCGTTGAGTAGGTGTTGAATACCTTGGGTCATGTTGTGCTCCTTGCGCCTCTAAAGCGTGCTGATATCCAGTGGGAGTTGAGTGTATTTGCCATTGGGTTGGCGCTCGTATAAGCGCAGATACTGGCTAGTTCCAGTGATTTGAATGGCGTCGGCAATGGCATCCATGGCCTGTTTCCAGTTAGGATCATCAATATCCAACTGGCGCAGACTGAGCACTTGATTAACGTCGATGCGGCCTTGCTGGTTAACTCTAAAGGCATGCTCAACCATGGCCATCAGGCGGGTATCCGCGCCACCACTCCAGCTTTTAATGCAGTCATCAATCAAGGTTTTTGCGGTTTGAATGCGCTCATCAAATACGCGGTGCTCACCCACGGCGCGGCGCACTTGGTATTGGCCGTCAAAGGAAGTAAGCAGAATATTGCCCTTAGCACCGCCGAACTTAGTGCCATACTCCGATGAGGACAGCTCCACAAAGTCATTGATATTTGCCATGGTGGTTAGCTTGAATTCAGTCATCGATTGGCGCAGCAACTTGGCGTTATTGACGATGGTCTTGACCACCTCATCACGCAGCTTGTCTACGGGCTTAATACGATCTTCATGTACGAGATCCCCTACTGCATTTTTGCGATAGCCTGCGGGGATCTGCTGGTTAATTTGTTGACTGGTCATGTTGTTACTCCTCATTCCAACGAACGGTTACACCATTAAATTGCACCGCTCGGCAGCGGCGACGAATGCCTTTGATGTTTTCAATAATGTCCACGGCCATGCGGCGAAAATCGGCACTCGGCTTGTCGATTTGCACGACTTTTACGCCTGAGTGGATCACCGTCATGCCGCGTAGTCTTAGGGCGCTAATCACATCGAATTTTGGGTTGTGGTGTCTCATCAGTTTTGTTCCTTCATCACTCGATTAAACTTGGTTCCAAGGTGTTTCAGCTCGTCTTTGAGTAGGTTAATCAGTACCGATTTATCCTCCCCCGCCTGCAGCTGTAGGCGACGAATCGCCCCTTCGGCGTCATATTCGTTTCGGCGATTTATTAGCGTGGGCTGTACACTAAATGCGGGGGTGACATTCAAGGTTGAATGCGCACAGCCTCCTCGGCAGGCTTTATACAACTTGATCCGGTAGGGGCTTCCCGTGGTGCGGGTATTACTTTGATGTGCGAGACATTCATTTAATGGAATTTCTCCCAGCACAGGGCAAAGCACTGTGCTGTTCATGTATGCCCCTTCCACCAGCTTTTGGATGCGAGCCATATCGCCTGGGTATTTGTGGTTGAGAACTAGGCTAACGGTAGTGCGTGAAAGCTTAAGCTTTTCCGCTACCGCTCTTTGGCCATACAGTTCGACCTGTTCGGCCATCACCTTAAGCCACTGCATGTAGGTACTCCTTTAGGTTGGCATCAAACAAGAAGATGTCCTGCCTCTTGGGTGCAATTGGTCCTGTATCTTTAACAAGGCGGTAAACAGCGTACTGTCCGCTACGTTCTTGCACGGGTAAGTTAGTAGGGTTTGCACGGATTTGGCGGACATAACCAAACCGCATCAACAGGTTACAAAATGAATTAGCAATACCTTTGCTCACCTCTGCTGTAGCGACTAAATCCGAGTATGTGAAGTTGCGTAAGATACGCATGGATTGCCATACACGTTGCTGGCTATCACCATGGCGGCGCTTTGACTGGGCAAACTTGCCTTGACTAACAACGGCGTAACGCTTTGGTTTTGGCCCCCTTTTAGTGGTTTCTTCTTGCGAAATCACTTTAATGTCATCGCGCTTTTGAAGTGCATATACGATGGTTGAGCACTGCTTTAACGTCAGCCCTGTGGCTGCGGCTAGCTCTTCCTTAGTAAAACTTGGTTGGCGCTGCACCCATCGCCAAGCTAGTTCAGTATTGTTCGTCATGATCTATCCCTAAAATGACCGAAACCCGTATTTGCTCTAAGTGGCGTGGGTTTGGTTAGCGCCTAAATTCTAAGAACAGTGGCTGATCACCCCAGTTGTCGAGTGTGATTACATCCATTTCATTTGCGATGGCCCGACGCTCGATTTTCTCAAGGGCGATTAAAATCCGGCGAACCTCACCACCACTGCGTTTGCGGATATGTTCAAGTAGGTCGTCGGCGACGGTAATACGGTCATCGAGTAGTTCGGTTGCAAAGGTGTGGACGTCGGATAAATCGGCGGGTTGAAACTCCACCCATTCAGATACACGGTTGAAAAGCTGCTTGCGGTGGCTAATACGGCGGGCGATTTCTTCCATGCCCACTAGCACTACTGGCTGTTCGGTGGCGTCATAGAGATCGCGAATGGTTTCCATGATTTTGCTTTGGCCGACAATATGGTCGGCCTCGTCGATAAACAGTGGTAACTGGCGTTCGTTCATACGCTCGACGATAAAATCAACGCTCTTGCGCAGTGGATAAAGCATTTCTGCCCCCAGCTCACCCATGACTCGCGAAATAAATGAGGATGGGGTATCGGTGGCATAACAACGTACATAAATGGCATTCATCGCCCCTAGTTGATTAATAAGCCAGCAAGTTGTAGTGGTTTTGCCAAAGCCTGATGGGCCATGGATTAAACCAATGCCAGGCGTGATAGATGAACGCCCTTTAAGGTTTTCCATTAACTCTAAGCAGGCTAGTACGTTTTTAACTTCGACAATTTTCTCTTTCATAATCTATACTCCATAGCGGTAAACAAAGTTTTAAATAGGACTCTCTCGTCCCTTCCCAAAGCCGCCAATCCTACTTGGCGGCTTTTTTTACAGCCTCTAATTGCCTGTCGAGCCTTGCGGCAAACATGCGGTATTTGAGGCGATATTCTTTAAGCCATAACTTTTCACGCTCACTTAGCTCACGCTCAAGCGTTGCTAGGGTTAACTCTTCGGCTTTTTCGTGTTCGGTGCGCATGACCGTAGCGTGGTTTTGGTTAACCCTTTGGGCTGCCTCGCTAATGGCTTGAGCTTGGTGGCTTAAGCTGGCGAGTTGCTGATCGCTATCGCTGCTGGCTTGGCTATTTACTTGTGCAAGTGCCGCCAGTGCGGGGTTATCGGTGGTAGTTGGTTTAGGGGCAAAACTGGTTAGGCTGCCACGTTCGGCTGCGGCTTTGGCCAAGCCTTCGGCAGCCAAGGTATCGATGCCAAATTTTTCTTGTAGCTCCCGTGCTGCACGGCGGAAACTGGCGAGGACTTTCTTATCTTCATTGCGAGCTTTGCGGAAAGCTGCCGGATCGATATCACGACCAATCAGATCTAAATTCACCGCATCGACGCATTGCTGCCAGTTATCAAGGGCATATAAGGTTGCGCGGCCCACATCGGAAGGATCGAGGAATACGCGCACCCGTTTTCTGTCCCAGAGACTTTCTTGAAGTTCGGGGGCGGTATAGCGGATATTGCCTGCACTCACGCTACCGCGAATCACAGTGGCATCGCCGACATGGTTAAGTAATAAGTCGAGGGCATGGGGATTAGCGACACGGTTAGCGACATAGGCGCTTTCGCTCATGACGGTAAAGGGCGTTTTGCCTTTTAACGCGCCTTTAAAGCCTTCATGCACCTGGTGCATGTAGTCATATTGAATCCAGTCATCGATCATCTTTTGCAGTGCTTCTGGCGTCATGGCCACTGATAAAGCTTCTTCTTTATTGGCGGCCTTGTTTTTGCCGCCAATCCGTTGGGCAAAGGCTTTGGCAGATTCGATTTGCTGACGATCACTGACGTTATGGCCAATATAAGCAGGCAATAACTCAAACAGGGCGCGGCTTAATGTGCCGAAGAAACGCTCGATATAGGGCTTTTCCCATCCACTAAATGGGCGGGTGCGGGATTGGTCGATACCTAAGATATCGAAAATGCCACTCACTCTTAGGCTGACGTAGTCAGTACCGTTGTCGGTACGCGCTACCCCATCAGCTTCCAGCATGCCCCAGTTGAGTAGGCAGCGACGCAGTAATAGGCAGATGCCTTCGGCGTTAGAAGTTGGAGTGACTAAAACCATGGGGCGGCGGGTATACACATCAACCGCGGCCACAACGGCATAACGACGCAGTTTGCCGTGGGCATTAAGCATGACATCCGTTGGTGTGCTGTCGAACTCCCAAACTTGATTAGGGCCACTGAGCCATGGGTACATAGTGCCGTAGAGTGGGCGGTGCGAATTATTGTACGCATCGGGATTGGTTAGCGCGGTAAACGCGGCGATGTTGTCGCTATGCCAGCGACGTATCCAACGACGGATTGAGCCAATTGAAGGGACAATCCAGCCATGTTCTGCGGCTTTCTTTTGTGCTTCTTGCTGCTGGACTTTGTATTTTTCGAGCAAATGCGGCTTGCCCGTGACTAAAGCAATTAAGAATTGTTGCAGGTCTTTTTGCTCTTCCATCACGCTGACTTGCGCACCGCCCCGAGTATCGACCAGGCCCATTAATCCTTTTTCGTCATAGGCTTTTTGCCAGCGATATAGGGTGGCTTTTGATTGATTGCACTGCTTAGCGAATACCATGACACCTTCGGTGCGGCGACCAGCTTCAACAAAGGGTGTGATGAAATTTGCCATATCATTGAGTAGCTGCAGGCGCTCCATCGCGACTTGTTGTTTCGCTTTAGGCAGCGTTAAAAATTGCTGTTGTAATTCCGTTTTTTTAACCAGCTGACTTGCTGGCGTTGCTATCAATTGGCGTGCGGCTGCGACTTCTCGGCTTGTCGTATTTTTTACGGCTTGCTGACGAAGATGCGCCTGAGTGATAGGTGGAAGGCTACCAAGATGGTATTCAAATCCTTTGCTACCCTCTTTCTTTCTGGACTCCCAGCTTTCTGTCTTTGCTTTAAACCTGATACCCTGAACGGTTGTGGGCATGCCAGGTAATTGCAGAAGCTCTTGGGGGCTGAACCATGCTTTATTCATGTTCTTCCCTCAACAAGTCGCAGCCAATGGTTTTGCTGATTTCTTCAATTATCTTGCGAGATAAAGCGCGTTTTGGTTTACGCTGTTTACAGGGTGCAAACATCTTGATGCAGTCCTGAACGGTTCTCGGATTGAAGCCTTTAGAGACAGCCCATGCACGGCTTGTTAGCCCTTGCGCTCTTAGCGCTGCATGGATGTGATTGGCATTCTCTATTTTCATGGTATTTTTCCGTGTTAACATGATTACTCGCGCATTGCGCAACTTGCCAAATGCGCGATATAAGAACGATACGATACTAAAAGACGCATTTCAACGTCTTTTAGTAACTTTCTTTTGAATTATTTAACGGCCCATTGGCCACAGAGGGTAAGGCGTTGATAGAAAAGCGCTTTATTTAAATTTAAAGTGAACACTAAAAAAGAAAGTGCACTTTCTTTTCCGTCGGCTGGAATAGAAAGCTTTGGAGAGCGTCTTAAAGAACTGATGGGCGACGAAAGCCTCAGAGCATTTGCCAATGCTATCGACACCTCAGAAGGCGGTGTTCGTAAGTGGTTTACTCAGTCGACTATGCCCTCGTTTGATAAGATGGTTCGTATTGCTCGCCGTTATAATGTCAATCTCGAATGGCTATGCACTGGTGAAGGCCCAAAATTCCCAGGCGAAACTGCGGCATATGAAAGTGTGATTTGTAAGACTGAAGAGTTCTCAGAAGAATATGCACTTATCGATGGGTACCATACTCAAGTGAGTACAGGCCATGGTGCACAGTGGGATAATGAACGAGTAAGGCGCAAGCTAGCCTTTAGATCGAAATGGTTGCGTTACCGAGGGTTACAGCCTGAAAACCTGCGGGTGGTTTTCGCGAAGGGTGACTCAATGGAACCAACGATCCATTCTGGTGACTCGATCCTAGTGGATATCACTGACGCAAATCTTTCTGACGGCAGTATTTTTGTCCTGCGCATTGGGGATGATTTGTTTGCTAAGCGTGTTCAAGTCCATATCGATGGCAGCATCACGATCATTAGCGACAATAAAGAGTATAGAGAGCAGCGAGTGCCTGTTGCGGAACTTGGTCTACTGAGTGTGGTGGGCAAGGTTGTGTGGATAGGTAAGGACGTGAAGTAATTCTCATATAGGCGGCGTGCAGCTAATTATGAATGCACGCCATCTCAATTTCTCATTTAGCTAGCCAATCTTTTAAAGCCTCGTTAAACACCCGTCAAACCCGCATAAACAAAGGGAATTGCTCACGTGATTTCAGCCATTCCCGGCTAATCTCGATTTCTCACATCACTAGGTCGGTTACATGTTTAATGCTAATGCGTTGCTGAATTAACCAACGGCTTAATTGCTGCCAATTTTTTAAGTCGGCTGACTGTAAATATTTAGCCTGAGGCGCTTGCTTGGCAAAGTCATCAGCGGAATTAATCTGTGGGATAGCGAGTAACTCGCTGGGCGCAAAAAGCGCTAACTGCGGCACGATACAATGGGTCATGCCCGTTAAGGTATGGGCAATTTGCAGCCCTGCGGGGTCGAGATCGGTAAAGGCAATAATCGGCATTTTACCCGCCATCGCCTGTAAAAACTGCCGCACACCGATGGGGGAATGGTGGCCGCTGCCACGGTAAATCACCATAATGCGGCTAAGTTCGGCAGGTAAGCGCGCTTGGGTTATTGCATCGAATATATCTAGGTTTTCAACCACTAAGATGGCGTTAACATCAAGCTCATCGCAATGGATTTGCGCCTCATCTAAGGGAGTACGTAATGAGGCCCGTGCAGACATCCCCAAGGGTGGCGATTCAAAACCGAGATACTTCAACAAAACATACTCGGCTTCGGGGCGGATGTTCGCCAGCTTCTCATTCTGGCTTTGGGCGGACATGGTGATGCGGTCTAGATTAAAGTCCAGTGCCTGTAAATCCACGCCCTCTTTTGCCAATACGCCTTGGCGCAGCAACTCAAAATCCCGTGGCGCAAAACACAAATATTTTTCCGCACCATCCAGCTCGCCTACTTCTAACTCGCGGTAAATCGTTCGCCAATTCGGGCTAAGTTTTACCCTTGGAGCGCGATTAAGATAAACGCTCTCCAAGAGTTGCAACTGCTGCTTACCTAGGCGAGCCATAATTCCACATCGCGGATAATAAAGTTACCGCTGTAGATGGGGTGAGGTTCGCCTAAGGGCTCTAACTCGAAGTAAGCCTTATGCTCATCGGGCAGGCCTTCGTAGCCGCCAATCACTTGATAAATCCAGCTTTCGGCATCCCACGGCAGGGCTTTTTCGACTAAGTAATCGAGCGCCGATTGACGTAAGCCCGACTCAATCACATCGACAAAGTAAGTATCGACCGCTTGCTTGAGTGGATTATCAGGAATATCAAAGTCTTCGCTTTGGGTAAGCGATACACTGACATCATGCTCGCGTACAGTTTCTATCACGCCCTGACGACTAATCGACTTGATATGGGCGACGATATTCATCAACTCAAGCTCTTGGCTGGCGTTATGCACATCCACAGACGCTGGTGCCAATAACACTTCGGCGCGATTGAAAAGACTCGGGATTTCCTTGTGGGACACATGGTCCGCAGGGCGGTAATCCGGATGCAAATCGGTGTACAGTAACCAGCCCTTAAGCAAGCGGGTACGACCACGAATTTGCCTAAAGCGACCGAGAAGTTCCAGCAACCGTCCCTGCACCACACTGAGCTCCTGGGCGCAGTCGCTCATGGTTTCCTGCAAGGTGGTCACAAGCAGCTTACGCAGCTCACGAATATCACCGGCGATTTCGCCTAATTCGCTAAACTGGAACATCTCCAAACCATTGAGCAATTCAGACACTTGGCTCTGGGCGAGTTCGTTTTCGCGGATCTTAGCGTTAATGGTACCGACATAACCGAACTCGTTGTTGATGCGCCCCCACAACACGCGGATCGAATAGCGCAAACTGTCGGCAAAGCTATACACATGCTCACTTAAATCAGACAGATACGCCTCGGCAGCGCTGTAATCTGAGCTATGGCGCGCCTCTTTATAGTGGTCGGCCAAGGTTTTAATGGTGGCGAGCGCCGAGCCGACATTGGAGTCGATTTGGCGATTGCGCTCATCACTTAAGCCTTCTTCGAGCAAGGCGCGCACCGAGCGTTTAAGGCGCAGCTCTTGGTCTGGCTCTGGGCGCCATAAAATCCCTGCCTGTTTGAGTTTTTCAACCACGGCGGGATCATGGGCATCTTCATTGAGCGAGCCCGCTAAATAGGCGTCCATAATGATGTCAGCATGGCGGCCTAACTGCTTGAGTAGCTTAACCCCAGCCTGATGTAAGTTACTGCTCATCACGGCCTCCTTGGTTTACACCGCAGATGATTGTCCAAAGCATCATAGTAAATCCCGCTGGGTCGCCGTTTCCGCCTGCGCCTCTAGGCTTAGGCCTTCAGTTTCGTCAATAAAACGGATCACTTCGTACAGATAATCCAGCTTGCCCGTCGCGATATAAATTTGCTTTTCAACGTTGGGGCGCACCAGATAGCCAAGCTCCACTAAGCGTTTGAACACTAACTTAATTTGCGCATCACTATTGGTACTGGTTGAGCCGAATAAGCGGTATTGGCTGAGTTTGGCCAACTGCTCACGAAACGCGGGCGTATCTTCAATTCGGCTTTGCAGCTCGGTTAACCGTACTGGCGCACCTTCGCTTAAGGGGGCATCTTGGCCGCTGGCTTCCTGCACTAATACCAGCCACTCCACCATAGGAATAAGTGCCTGACAAATATCCTTAAACTGCGATGAAATCACCTTGCGCTCGCTCTCGCCTAACTGCAAATAACCACAGAAAAACACATCACCCTCGGCGGCCGAGGCCACGGTGCGGTTGATTTGATTTAGATAAGCCTCGACCCGCTCGCGGGTGCTGTTATTTTTCAATGCGCGCCAGCCATCTTCATTGGTGGTGCGGCAAATAAATTCGCCCTTGAGCAAGAGTTCGATAATGGCGCCCGTGCCGACTAAGACGGTTTGGTTTGACTCATTCATGGCACTCATTAGATGGCCTCCTTGCTCAGGCGTTTACTCAACAAATCGGCAATCGGATTGGCTTTGGGCTTCACCACCTGCAACTTCTTAGTTTGTTTATTAATAATGTAACGGTGCTCAAACAGGTTCAGCACTTCTGACTCTGGGTTCGGGAAGGCGCCTAACACGCTGATATTGTTGTTACCACAGGCATCGAAAATCTTCTTCACGTTGGTGTGGTGCAGCGTGCCCAGCTCGTCAATTGGCCAGTGAATGGTCACATCGGCACGGCCACGTAGCAAGCGCGTAAATGCCAACAGGAACTTACATAAAATCAGGTAAGCCATGCCGTGGCTCGAGGATTCGTTCAGCTGTCTGTCGGTGCGGATAATCAAATCGCTATTACCCTCTTTGAGGCGCAGCTCGATTTCAAGCAGCTTTGAAATGCCGCCAGTTAAGGCCGCGCGGCCAATAATATCCAAGGCGCGGCGCATGCTGTTGGTGTATTCCTCATCGGGTAAGCCATTAAAGCCGTCGGCTTTCCAATTTTTGAAGGCTTTAACAAACTGCTCAAGCTCGGGCCAAAACTCTAATTCACTGATCTTAGAACGAATACGAACCGCAGATTCGGACACGCCATCGAGGAATAACTCCTCGCCCACTTCGCGGGTAATGCGCGCACTTTGCGAAGCGATACGACGGTCGATATCGGCAAGCACATCGTAAAAGGCGGTTAAATCAACACCGAAGATCCGCCCCTGTTCACGCAGCGCCATAATGGATTGCGGCACAATAACATTGAGTAGCTGTTCAAGCTGCGGCACAAGCTTGCGGTAATCCAGCAGACGAATACCTTTGTCGTTGATAAAGCTCGACTCTTCGCGGGCACGCTCCCAGGTTTCGGCTAAGCCTGAACCTGACTTGCTGGCAATCACAGAGTCGAAATGCTCCACATATTGCTTAACCGAGCCCATCAGATAATCGCGTTTTAGCAGTAAATCTTCGCCCTGACGCAAACGCTCGCCGAGGCTACCTTGGGCTTCTTCATTGTTGGCGGGCAGTTTCAGCTCCGCCAACTTACGCATCACGGCGCGCAGTTTAGTTAAGTTTTCAGAGGCTTCAATCTGGGCCGCATCCGAGGCCTTGCGCTCGGTCTCGAGTTGTTGACGGCGGGTCTTCACTTCTTGAGTCTTGGCTTTAAGCTGCTGGTCGATTTCCGAGGCGGCGCGTTTAACGTCACTTAACTGGGTTTGCAGCTTGGGCTTACGAATAAGCCAAGTGTGTTGATACCAATCGTCAAAGCGCAATACTTCGCTGCGACGCTGCTCGGCGCGGCTGATTTTGGTTTCAAGCTCACGGATTTGTTGCTTGAGTTTAAGGATATTGTCCTCATCCACACCGCGGGATTTAAGCTCGTTTTTGTACCAGGTTTCACAGGCTTTTTGCTCGGCCTTAGCGCTTTCGCGGCGGGCATCGATAGTGGCCTTAATTTGCCCGAGTTGATTGTCGAGCGCGCCAATGACTTCCTGCCAGTAGGCTTGTTTTTCCATCCGCGCTTCGAGCGCCTGCTCTTTTTGCTCTTCGAGCCAGAGCTGATGTTGATGCTTAAGCTGCTTTAACTCGCCATCGAGCTGAGTTAAGCGCTGCTGGGCAAAGGCTTTACGCTCGGCCAGCGCCTTGTTGATCTTGTCCTGCTCACCGCGTTTTTCATCGAACAGACGACGTAAATCATCGCGGCTATTCTTGTAAGCCGTGCGAGCAAAGGTCAGTTCGCGGCTGAGTTTATCCAGCTCACCGTTAATCGCCACCAGCTGTGATTCGGCCTCGGCCTGTAATTCCTGCGCGCTTTGCAGCGCTTCTTCGGCCTTACTCAAGCGAATACGCAATTCCTGCTCGGAGGCTGCATATTCAGGCACATCGATGGCTTTAAGATCCAAATGCACCCCAAACAGGGTGTCACTCTCGCCCATCACACTTGGGTGTAAATCGGTGCGATGCAGTAACTCTGGCGCAATCACTTTACCCAGACTTTGCTCCCAACCTTGGGCTTCCTTACGCAGGAACTCAAGTAAAGTATGGGACTGCGGGAACAGCATATGGTGCAGTTCATCGAGCGCAGTTTGGCGCTCGTTAACCCGCAGGCTGGCGATACGCAGTGCTTCGTTGGCTTGGTCGCGTTTGGCGCGCAGCTTACGCTCATCGCTAGTTAAGCGCTCCACCTTGGCATTGCAGCTTTCTTGCTCTTCGTCGGCGCGGTGAATCCGCTCGTCGAAAATCGCAAGGCTTAACTTTTCTTCCTCGGTGTAGGTTACGCCATCGACACGTAACTTAAGCTCGGCGGCATTGAGTTTGAATTGATATTCCTGCTCGCTAAAGCTCGCCTTGCCCGCATCCATTTGGCTGCGCCATTGGGCTTCGAGGGCATCGAGATCGGCTCTTGCCACTTCACGCTGCTTATCGCGCGCTTCGCGCTGTTTGTCCTGTTCGGCGTGCAAACCTTCAAGCTCGCGGTTTAACTGCTCGCCAATTTTGCTGCGACGGGCATTGTAAGCCGCTTCAATATCTTGGTGTTTTTCGGTTTGTAACTTATGGCGCTCGCTTAAGTTTTCCATGTCAGCGCGCCAGTTTGGCAGCATATCCAGGTCGGCCTTAGCTTGCTCGATATTGGCATCTAAAAAGGCGCCGTGCTGATCTTCAATGGCATCTAACTCGTACTCGCACTTGGCTACGTCACCCTTGGCGGCGGATAGGTCGAGGTTAAGCTCGTCACGCACTTCTTTCCATTCGTCGTCCAACATTCGAAGCTTTAAATTCAGCTCCTTAGACAGGGTTTGTTGGATCTCTAACCGATCGGCCTCTAGGGTTTCATCATTGCGATAGCCACGGGACAGACTCGAGAGACGCATCTCGGCGCTGAGTAATTGGTTAAATTCCTGCTCGAGCTTTTCAAACTCGGGGCGGATCACTTCAAAGCCTTGGATTAACTGGCTCTCGCGGATCCACGCCTCGACGCGCTGTGGGTTTAAGCGTGAGCTAGGTGGATTTACCCCGTCTTCTTCCAAAATGGCGGCGATCATGGATTTGACCGTTTCCATTTTGCCTTCTTTGGAGTGCACCGCTTTAGCGAGCTTTTCGATATGGCGCAGTGAATGCTCGCCGTCACACAGGGCAAATTGGCGCGCATAGGCTCGCAGTTCGCTGCGGTTGCTACCCGTACTCAACAGGGTGCGGTCGTTTTGAATAATGGCGCGGTATTCGCGGGTGTTAAGCAAGTTGGTGGTAGCTACGCCCTGGCGTTTTAAATCACGGCCAAGTTCTGCCATGTTATGACATAAAATAGTGTCACCATTTTGCGATTTAATATAATCACTTAACTCAAAACCCTTGGCGATAAAGCGGTAGTTCACGCCTTTGCCATCACCCGCCGACGCCAGCACTGCTTGATAGAGCAAGCCATCGGCCTTTTGGTATTCGTAAATGATGTAGCTTGAATCGTGTGGCAAGTACCAACGCTCGAAACTATCGCGGGTTGAAGGCACCACGCGGCTAGGATATTCGCCATAAAATACCGGCACTAAACGTTGTAGCGTGGTTTTACCCGAGGCGTTAGTACCACAAATATTGGTATGGCCATTGAGGGCGAGTTCCACAACGCCCGGAAGGTGCGTATCAATCAGCACAATACGAATCAAGCTTGGCATTTCATTCCTTATCCAAACGGGAGCACCTTATGTAAAAGCGAACGATAAGGTCATCCAAAAGCGGCATCGAACTTCAAACATGGTGATGTTAAAAATCGTGGCCTTAAAATTAAGCCCCTAAAATAAGGCAATCGTCGAGCCTTGGCAATTAAGCACCTAGGGCTGAATGCGTTAGCTCACATCAAACGGCCAAGGATACGCCAATTCGCCCCAACAAAGGGGAGTTTTATGCGGGGGGAAGGCGATCGGCAATCCGGCCGTAGATTAACATCATCTCAGCGAGCGAGCTGACCTGCATGCCTTTCATTAAGTTCGCACGGTGAATTTCGACCGTACGCATGGCGATGCACAGCGTATCGGCGATCTCCTGATTCTTATAGCCTTTGGCGATCAGGGTAAGGATTTCCCGCTCCCGCGGTGTGAGCGACTGATAAGTCTGAAGATATTGGTTATCTTGATAATGCGACTTGGCATTCGCCAAGGCTTTTACCACAGCGTCCGCGAGCTTAGCGCCATCGGCGGGCTTTTGGAAAAAATCCACCGCCCCGCGTTTTAGCGCCTCCACCGCCATGGGCACATCGCCATGGCCAGTCAAATAAATTACCGCCAGCGGACTATTGTGCTGCACTAATTGCGCATGTAACTGCGGCCCACTTAAGCCCGGCATACGCACATCGACTAAGGCGCAGCCCGGCCGGCTTAAATCGATGGCGGCAAAAAATGCCTCGGCGCTGTCAAAATCGCGGATATTCAAGCCATAGCTTTCGAGCATAAACCGCAGCGAGCGGCGCACCGACTCATCATCATCGATTAAATACACGGGCAATTCGTGGCTCATGCTGGTGCTCCATCAAACTTACGGGGTAAGGCTACCTGCGCTTGGCAGCCGCCACTTAAAGCGGTTTCGAGGCTAAAACGGCCACCATGACTCTCGGCGATATCACGGCAAATCACCAGCCCTAGCCCTAAGCCCTCGGACTTAGTCGAATAAAAGGCTTGCATCAGCAGATTGGCATCCTCAGTTAAACCTGTGCCATTGTCTGTGACCGTGAGCAGTAGCTTGTGTTCTTGGTAACGCAGATCGATATCAATCGTGGGCTGATAGGGTTTCGATGCATCGACCTCGCTCTGTTGGCGTTGCACACAGGCATCGGCGGCATTTTTCAACAGGTTGAGCAATAGTTGCTGCATGCCCACTTCATCTAAAGGCAATTGATAGGCTTCGCCGCTCACATTGGTTGAAAGCTGGATATGGTGCTGCTCCAGCTCATAGGCGAGCAGCGGCGCAGTATCATTCACTAACTGATGTAAATACAGAGGCTGCTTAGACACAGGCCGCTTTTTCAATAAATTACGTAAACGGCTGATAATACTGTCGGCGCGGCTGACTTCTTGCTGGATTAAAGTCAGCACGGATTGTAATTCTTCTGGACTCGTCCCACGCTGTAAACGTACCTCGGCGCCATGGCAATAATGGCCAATCGCCGCCAAAGGTTGGTTGAGTTCGTGGGAGAGGCTCGCCCCAAGCTCCCCCGCAATCGCAATGCGCTGAGCGTGCTCCAGCAGGGCACGGTTTTCACTGAGTTGCCTCTGGGTATTGATTAACTCTCGGCCGCGGCGGCTAAAGCGGTATTCGAGCCAGAAATGGTAGACATTGAGCAATACCAATATGGTCAACGCAAACCAAGCCCAATGTTGATGCAGTTTTACCCATTGCCATGCCCGCTGCCACCAAGGGGCTTGCAGTGGGTGCATATCCAGATCTTTAAGCAGTTGATCTATCGCCAGTTGACTCACGGCCGTGGTCCAACCCGCAGATTCGGCGGCTTTAGCGGCGGGGCTGTCTTCGGGTAATGCTAGTAGGGCTTGAGTCACCTGTTTTGCGAGGGATTGGGTCGCACGGTTGGTTTTAGCCATAGACCAGTTGGGATATAACCGACTCGAGACTTGGCAATGAAACCCCGCAGGCGCCTGATTATCGAGCACCCGATAATTTTGCAGCTTGATCAAACCTTCGGCCTGCATTTGCTCAAGCTGACATACGGGCACAATTGCCGCATCTAAACTGGGGGATTTATCGCTTGGCTTATCTGTCGCACCGAGCTGATAAATAAGGTTATCGAGTGGAAAACCTAAGGGAATAATTTCTCCTACAAAATGGGGTAAATCTACCCCCTTAAGCTGCGCCTCATAAACTAAAGTGAGATAACCGCCGAAGGCATTTTTAGAGACAATCCCGAGTCGCTTGTCCTTAAGATCTTTTAAGGTCTGATAGGGCGAATCGGCTTTGACCACCAGCGCAGACCCCACCTGCATCGCAGCGCCATTATTGATTGGGCTTCGAAGGGTAGCGAGCCAAGACAGGGAAAATTGCCGCGCCAACATCACCGACTGCCCAGGGTTAGTGATAACAAAGTCAAGAGCTTCGGTTTCAACGCCTTTGGCTAATTCTTCAAGGCTTAAGGGATGCAATCTAAAGTAACTGTTAGGTATTTGCGACTCTAGCCAGCCCATCAAAGGTTGCCAACGATTGACTGTGCTCTTATAGCCCCGTATAGCCAATACGCCGACATCGACCACTTGATAGTTAGCGCCAGCTTCATCCATCAACTCTCCCGCGGGAGCAACAGTTAATGCGCCTACAGTCTTATCTTGAGTGGCCAAAACTTCTGCCATGGCTGAGATACTCAGTAGGCTAAACAATACGATGACGAGTTTCACCGCCATTCGCCAGCCATTGGTTGATACGACAAAACCCAACACTGTATCCATTCTCCTAAGCTTTAAGATTCAATCCTAAACAATAACCCCTAAACTCTTAAAGGTCATTCTAACTGATATTTATTGCGCTAGATCAAGTCCCTATCCGATATGTGGAAAACCACTATAGAGATGCCGCCTCCCCTTTTACAGAATGCGCTTAACGCTAAACCCGCGGTCTTCGACCCGTTTTATCTGTAAGAGTGAAGGAAATCCTATGGACAAGAGTAAACGTCAGTTTCTCGGAAAAATGGCCAGCGTGAGTGTCGGCGCCGCGCTCATTCCCGTCGTGCAAGTGCAGGCACAACAGACTGAACCTGCACCTACAGGCAAACGCTACGGTATGGTCATCGATTTGCGCCGCTGCGTTGGTTGCCAAGCCTGCACCGTGGCGTGCACCTTCGAAAACCTGCCACCCTTGGGGCAATTTCGTACCACGGTACAGCAATACGAAGTGTCACAACAGGATGCTACCACGCTACCCGCATTTTTAATGCTGCCAAGACTGTGTAATCACTGTGAGAACCCGCCTTGCATTCCTATTTGTCCCACGGGAGCCACTTTCCAACGCCCAGATGGCATTGTGGTCGTCAACAACGAATGGTGCGTCGGTTGCGGATACTGTGTGCAGGCTTGCCCCTACGATGCCCGCTTTATCAACCATGAGACCAACAGTGCCGATAAATGCACCTTCTGCGCCCATAGGCTCGAAGCTGGACTACTGCCCGCCTGTGTCGAAACCTGCGTTGGTGAAGCGAGGGTGATTGGCGATCTGAACGATCCTAATAGTCAAATCAGTCAGTTACTTACAGCCAATAAGACAGATATCAAGGTACTCAAGCCCGATGCCAATACGGCCCCCAGAGTATTTTATATCGGCATGAATAGCGCCTTTGAAGATCGTATCAACGGCCAAGCCCCCGTTCGCACCCTACTGACTGACACTGGCGAGGAGATCCACCATGGTCATTAAAGAAATCTTTACCCCCGATATTGCCATCACTTGGCTGCCTTGGGCGGTGCAATACTTTTTTCTGATGGGTTTGGCCTATGCCAGTGTGTGGGTGGCGACCATCCATTTATTTAGCGCGAAACAAACCGATGCCAGACTGCTCAAACTCTGCGCCTGTTTGATGCTTACCGCCGGCATAGTCGCGCCTATTGCGCTACTTGCTGACCTGCACCAACCGCTGCGGGCATGGCATTTCTATGCCCAAATCAGACCGCATTCGTGGATGTGGTACGGCGCTTTTTTACTGCCGATATTTTCGGGCACGAGTCTAGTGTTTGCTTGGTTGTTACTGCGGCCCTACTTGCCTCAGGCACACTCTTCTCTGGCAAATTCTGCTCAAGAAGCGGATTGGTTAAGCCGTATCGGTCAATGGCTCAGGTTCGGCAATTGGAGCAGTGATAAATGGCTGAAACCCATTGCGCTAATCGCCACATTAAGTGCGTGTTCCATTGCGCTTTATACCGGAATGGAAACCATGGCGATTAAAGCACGGCCGCTCTGGCATACCTATTGGTTGCCGCCATTGATGGCAACCAGTGCCCTGCTCGCCGCCTGCGGTACTCTCGCCCTGCTCAATCGTGTTTTGCACGGTTATCAAGCCAGCACCCAAGACAGGTTGTTGCAATGGGTTAGGGCAAGCTTTGGTCTCTTCGCCCTGTGTCTTATCGGCTGGGCCTTATTCGATAAAAGCTCGGCGCACGAAGCTGCGCTGTTATTAGACACCAGCCCAAGCTGGCAACTCGCCGCCATCTGGGTCTTAGTCACCCTAGCTCTGCTGGCCTTAGTTCTGGCAGTACGCCGCCTCCCCTCGGTATTGATATTAGTCGTCAGTTTAACGGCGGTGCATCTGGCATGGGGATTTCGCTGGATTGTACTTATCCAAGCGCAAACCGACCCAAAATACGGCGCGGGCACTTATTTCTACCAACTGCCTTGGGGGCCAGAGGGGCTATTAGGTATTGCGGGCACCTTTGGTCTCTGGATCGCATTGATGGTGTTAGTGTCTGAATTTATTCGCTATCAACCTCGCTCAGCCCATCAGGCCTTGTGAGCCACAGCACCTTCCATATTAAGAAGTTACCGCATTAAGGAGTCCGTAATGGATAAGAGTAAACGTCGTTTTATCAAAGGCGCAGCTGTGACGGGTGGCGTGGGATTATTTGCCGCAGGTTACAGCCATACCTTAGCGCAAATGGGCAAAGGGGTCGTGCATGGTAGTTCGGGAAAAACCACCCAAGATCCCATCCATGGCAATTCGCTAGCCCCTGAATATAAAGTGGATTTAACCTCAGGCCAGCTGATTGGCAACGATGAACAACGCATCGCCAATACCATGTGTCTCGGCTGCTGGACCAAGTGTGGCGTGCGAGCCCGTATCGATAATAAGACAGATAAAATTCTCCGCATCAGCGGCAATCCCTATCATCCGCTCTCGGCGCGGGAACATATCGACTTCGATACCCCGATCAAAACCGCCTTAGTCGGCTTAAGCGCCTATCAAGAGCAGGGCTTACAAGGGCGTTCCACCGCCTGCGCCCGTGGCAATGCCATGTTAGAACAACTAGATAGTCCCTATCGCGTCACCCAATGCCTTAAACGGGTCGGGCCGCGCGGCAGTGGGCAATGGCAAAGCATTAGTTTCGAGCAACTGCTGACCGAGGTTGTCGATGGCGGTGACTTATTTGGTGAGGGGCATGTCGAAGGCTTAAGGGCAATTCGCGATATCAGCACGCCACTCGATACCCATAATCCTGAATATGGCCCCAAGGCCAACCAGCTCTTAGTGTCAAACGCCTCGGATGAAGGCCGAGATGTGATCATTAAACGCTTTACCTTCAATAGCTTCGGCACGCGAAATTTTGCCAACCACGGCGCCTATTGCGGCTTTACCTATCGCGCAGGTGCGGGTGCCCTGCTCGACGATTTAAAGAAATACGCCCACCTTAAGCCCGACTGGGACAATAGCGAGTTTTTGCTGTTTATCGGCACCTCGCCACAGCAGTCGGGCAATCCTTTTAAACGCCAAGCACGGCAGTTGGCCAACGCTCGGGTCGATGGGCGGGAATTTAGTTATGTGGTGGTATCGCCCATGCTGCCCAACACCTCGAACCAACCCTGTGCAGGTAACAATACTTGGCTGCCAATCCGCCCCGCGACCGACTCCGCCCTCGCTATGGGCATGCTGCGCTGGATTATCGATAACCAGCGCTACGCCAGTGCGTTTTTAACCGCGCCCAATGCCGAGGCGGCGAAAGCAGCAGGCTACCGAGGCTTTAGTAATGCCAGCTTCCTAATCATCAGCACGCCAAATCACCCCAGATACGGCCAATATTTGTATGCCAGCGATCTCGGCTTGCCCTTCGAAGGCAAAGCCTATGGCGAGCAGGATTCTCCACTGGTTGTCGATGCCGCTACTGGGCAGATTCTACCAGTCGGACAATGCGCCAAGGCGCAACTTGAGGTTGAGCAAAGCGTGAATACGCCAAAGGGTGAGCTGAGCGTGAAATCCAGTTTTCAGCTACTCAGTGAAGCCGCGCGCAGTGTCGAGATGGCCGACTACGCCAAGGAGTGCGATATCAGCGAGGCGCAAATTGCCGCACTTGCCCACAAGTTTACTAGCCATGGCACTAAGGCAGCGGTGATCTCCCACGGCGGCACTATGAGTGCAAACGGTTTTTACAGTGCATGGGCGATCATGATGCTTAACGCCATGATTGGTAACCTAAATCTTAAGGGCGGTGCGATAGCTAAGGGCGGCACCTTCCCCGCCTTTGGTGCTGGCCCAAGGTACAATTTGCAGGACTTTGACGGCATGGTCGAACCTAAGGGCGTATTCCTTTCCCGCTCTAAGTTCCCCTACGAAAAAACCTCTGAGTATCGCCGTAAAATCGAAGCGGGAGAATCGCCCTATCCGTCGAAGGAGCCTTGGTTCCCCATCTCATCGCCCCTGCTGGGCGAACATTTAACCGCGGCGGTGCACGGTTATCCCTATCGACTCAAGGCGTGGATCAACCATATGGGCAACCCCATTTATGGTCAGGCGGGTCTCGGCAAAGCCATTGGTGAACAATTAAAAGATCCCAAAGTATTACCGCTATTTATCAGTATCGACAGCTTTATCAATGAGACCTCTGCGCTGTCGGACTACATAGTGCCCGACACCTTAACCTATGAATCTTGGGGCTGGAGCGCCGCGTGGCACGGCACACTCACCAAAGAAGCCACCGGCCGCTGGCCGATTGTCGAGCCGAGGGTCGCCAAAACCGCCGATGGCGATGTGATTTGTATGGAATCCTTCCTTAGCCAAGTGGCGATAAAACTTAATCTGCCCGGTTTTGGAGCCAATGCGGTCAAGGCCGCCGATGGCAGTCTACACCCGCTGACTCGCGCGGCTGACTTTTCGCTCTACGGCGCGGCAAACGTGGCTTACCTGGGTAAACCCGTTGCCGATATCACTGCCGAAGATATGTACTTCAGTGGTGTTGGGCGCATTCAAGCGGAACTCAATGCCAGACTCAAACCCGAAGAGGTCAAAAAAGTCAGTTACTTATTTGCCCGTGGCGGCCGCTTTGAGAATATCAGCGCCAGTCGCGACGAGGCGGGCAACCCCAGCAAGGTTTGGCCAAAACCCTTAATGCTGTGGAACCCAGAGGTGGGCAGTCGGCGCAATAGCTTAAGCGGCGAATATATGAGTGGCTGTCCACGGCGTTATCACCCTGCGATCGCCAACGGCACGCCCTTGGAGCAAGCATTCGATAAGTCACAGTGGCCGCTGCTGATCAGCAGTTATAAGTCGCACACCATGAGTTCGATGAGTATAGGTTCGGACCGTTTACGCCAAGTACACCCCAATAATCCGGTGCGCATCAATGAGCAAACCGCCACCCGTTTTGGCATTAAAACCGGAGACACGGTTAAGATCAGCACGCCTAATGGCAGTGTGGTGGCTTTGGTGGAATGTGTGGCGGGCGTACATCCCGACTGCATTGCCATCGAGCACGGTTATGGCCATAAGGAGTTAGGCGCGCGGGATATAGTCATCGATGATAAAAAGATTGCCGCCAATCCGCTGATCCGCGTCGGAGTCAATATGAACGACTTGAATCTGTTCGACCCAAGCCGCCATGGGCGCTATCCGCTGGTGGACTGGGCCAGCGGCGCCTCAGCGCGGCAAGGACTCCCAGCCAAAATAGAAAAAATCGCTTAACCCCTAAGCCAAGGTAACAAGGAGGTTACCTTGGCTATCAATTTATCCTGCCCAGTTTTATAAAAAATGATCTAACCCAACTCTTTGGGAGTATTCTACGTGTTAATAAATGACTCAGAAATCAAGCAACGACTAAAATCCTAGCTATATTTAACACTATCCATGTGGTTCAGATTTTTGGGCATTATGTCGCATAGCCGTTTTTGAGTTTGCCAAACTCATTAGGAGTACTTCAGTGTTTAATTCTTCATTACGTAAAAGCCTTGAAATCAGTGAAACTAAACGCAAGGAAGCTGAAGCCACTATTGACTCAATAAAGGATTGTATTGCCACTATCGAATTCTCGCCAGAAGGCGTTGTCATTGATGCTAACCATATATTTTTGAATGAAATAGGTTATAGCCTGCATGAGATCGTCGGCAAACACCATAGATTATTCTGCTCCTCAGAATTAGCCAATTCACCTAGCTACCAGCAGTTTTGGACAAGCCTAAAATCAGGCCAACCTAAAGAAGGCAATTTTCAACGGTTCCGTAAAGATGGCGAAGAGGTCTGGTTAAGGGCTACTTATTTTCCGATCAAGATGGACGGCAAAGTCATCAAAATTATGAAAATTGCCTCTGACATCACCCAAGATAAACACAAACTTGATGATCAAATCGCGATTTTTACTGCGTTAGATCGTGCTCAAGCTGTCATTGAATTTAAACCCGATGGCACTATTTTGCAGGTAAATGAAAAATTCCTTAAAACCATGGGCTATCAAGCAGCGCAAATCGTGGGAAAACATCATCGAATATTCTGTTTCGATGCCTTTTACCAGCAAAATCCGCACTTTTGGGATGAGCTAAAACACGGCAGGTATAAACAAGGGCTATTCGAACGCAAGAATGCCTATGGAGATTCCGTTTGGTTAGAAGCCGTTTATAACCCTGTGTTGAATGAAAATGGCAAAGTAGTTAAAGTCATTAAATTTGCTAGTAATATCACCAAAAGAATTGAGCAAAGCAAAGCCGTGCGACAAGCGGCGGATATCGCACTTGAGACATCGCAACTCACGGTAGAACAAGCCATTCAAGGCGTTAAACTCCTCGATGCGACGGTAAATACCTCAAACTCCATCGCGGAGCAGACATTAAAAACGACCAAATCAATCACTCAACTTAATGAGCAATCCCAAAGTATTCAAGCGATTGTCGCAACAATTAGCTCCATTGCCGACCAGACAAACCTACTCGCACTTAATGCCGCGATCGAAGCTGCCAGAGCAGGTGAACAAGGACGAGGCTTTGCCGTGGTGGCCGATGAGGTACGTCAGCTTGCCGCAAGAACCAGTAAATCCACCAGTGAAATTGCAGCGGTCGTCGACAAAAACAGCCAACTTACTGCGAGTGCCACCAGCATGATGAACGAGGTAGAGCGAATTGCCGAGCAAGGTAAACAACAACTCGTTGAAGTGACCGCTGTGATGGGGAATATTCGTACTGGCGCAGAAAATGTGGCAAATACCGTGTCCCAACTGTCGATTGATGAGCAGCATAGTTAGCATTAAAGCGCCTTGGTTTGGGATCAAGTTCAAGCCTTATCCCAAACCACTCTTTATCCCAAATTATCTCGCCCTAGAGACCTGAGCGATAAAGCGGGCCTCAGACTCAATTAAAACTCGGTTTTGCGCCCTTCGTAAGCGGCACACATCTGCTGCATTTGCGCCTCTTCGTAGGGGCGAAGGCCACTCATCACTAAGGTTTTAATTCCGGTACCGACTAAGATATCGCCGCTGTGCAGTTCAAAGTGCAGCGTCACATCGCCACGCTTGCCATCAATCTTAAGCTCTTGTTCTACAAGCGATAGGTTTACTTCAACAAAGTCGAGTGTCGTCAAGTCGAATGACATGCTTTCGTAGATGACTAAGGGACGCTCAGGATTGATCATCACTTGATGTTGTTTCATCAAGGGCATCAGAATGTCGATAAAATTGTGTCCTGAGAAGGCCACATAATTACGAATAAAAGATTCGGTTTGTGCATCACAACGGCTAGCATCACCTTGGCGAGTGACATGTAAATAGGTTTTATCGCGGTTATCGCAAATCGAAAAGCTGTCGTTCACTTGTTCAGGAAATTGCAACTCAACCCCATCACCGACCATGCCAGCAAAGGTAAACTTCATGCTTTGGCTTAGCCCATACTGGGTTAAGACTAAGGCAAATAACAAATCGCCAGGCACACAAAAACGTTTTGCGCCCACATCGTGGATAGGGTTAAAGTCTTGAGCGATTTTTTTAGCGAAGTCACTGGCTTGTTGTGCAGAAACAGAAATTGATTGATTTTGCTTTGAAAAATAAGGCGATAGAAACATATTCACTCGTTCTTTAATGGCTCAACATTGGGCTAACAACATAATGGTCACGAGTCTACCTCAGTTTTGGCATTTTACTCACCCGATGACTTAAGCAACCAGATACAAGCTAGAGTCATGGCACTCGGCTGCACCATGACCATATTTGTTAGGACTAGACTCGCTTAAATTCACGCTTTAATTGAAAACTCTCATCGGTAACTAGCTGCTCTAATACTTCAACCCGTTCGCGAAGTTTATCAAGTTCAATATGTAACAACTGGTTATCTGCCTGAAGCTTATTATTGGCAGAACTACCGCGCTCGCGGATTTTCATAATCGCGACCGCATATCCTCCCACAATGGCAAAAATCGGGATAAGTAATGCAAGGGTTGCTGGGTTCATAATGCGTCCTTTTACAATCGATCTATTGGGTTCCAGTATGAGCAACATAACCTAAATGCACCAGTGACAAAAGTCATGACATCAGCCCAAACTTATTCCTTATCAAAGCTATCTACTACAATCGCTCCCATAGAAGCGGGCATACTAATCACGATAATCCGTTTAAAGGAAGTCATGGTGTCGTCAATTAAGGGCAACTTATCGAGACACAAGAGCACTAAACTGACGACACAAGCACTTATCAAATAGGCAATAATAATCCGGAAAATAAATACCGGCAGGCGGTGACGAATATTCTGTTGGAACACACTCTGGTAAGTAAACGCTCCGAGAAACAGCAACGACAAACCAAATAACATCAGCAAATTCAGTAGTGGTAAGGTTTCTCCGAGTTGCCATGCCTCTTCAGAAAAACCGATGGGCACAGCGAGCGCAAAGGCACCTACACACACTTGAATCGCATCTTCGGTATTAAAACGATAGGTATCAAATTGAAAAGCCATAGCTTAATCTCCCTGTCTTGCCTATGACTTGAATAAGCCTGTTATCGAGTTATCCCTGTTAACTTAGCTACAGGCGCTCTTCAAGGGATTTGAGTCTTTCTTTCGCTTGAGCGGCATAATCATTTGAAAAACGCTCAGCCAATACGAGACTTTGCTGGTACAGGATTTGTGCATGCTTAGGGTCGGCATCGCCGCCCTCTCCAGCATCGAGTAAACTGGCCAATTGAAAATAAGCCTTACCAAGCACATCTTGTTGAATACCTTGCTTTTCACCTTGAGAGGCAACCTTATCAAGCCAATAACGAGCTCTTTGTGGGTTGCGCTGCGCTGGTTTCAATAAGATATCGGCATATTCTGCGGCAGCATACAAATCCCGCTCGGCGGCAATCTCCCAAAACTCTTGGCTTTGTTCAAAATCCTCTAGCCAATAATAGTAATCACTGGCAGCGCTAAGGGCCAAAGCGGGGTCAGCCTGCACACTCAAGCGATAATTGGCTAATGCCGCCGCTGCATCATGGTAGGGCGACCAAGGCAATACTTGGTAGAGAGCCATCATACTCATAGCCTCTGGCACACCTTGACTAACCAACTGTTTTAACTGCTCCCAAGCCTTAACTTCTGCGCTTTTTGCCTCGGCGGTATTTGACTTGCCTTGCAGTATGGTCTCAAAGGGCTTACGAATAAGTGCCATTTTGGCATCCATATCCCCAAGCCTAGCCGCACGTTGTAACCAATATTGGCTCTGCTCAACCTCCCCCGCATAGGCGGCCTGTGATTGCATCCACTGAATAGCAATTAAGTCATCACCCTCGGCCGCCTCTCGGTAGAATTTACGCGCTTTTTCTTTATCCTGCGCCAGTGCATGACCTGCCCAATAGATGTGCGCTAGCAATCGCTTATCTTCGGCCTTGGTGCTTGCGCTTAAGGTATTGAGCATAGATTCAGGCTTACCATAGGCATAGAGATGCACATCTCCACGCGGATAACGATATTCGGTACCATCGGGGTAATGCACCGAAATATCGTCAGCTTGGCGCCACACATTCACTTGATAATCAGGCAAAACCTCTGGATTAAACTGCACCCGCAGCACAGCCTCTTTATCGAAACGCACCATTTGCGTTGCACTGCTCGACCATAAACTGCTGGTCGACTGCAAATTACTCTTAAGCTTTACCTCAAAGGGGCTATCTGTTTTGGGGCTATAGATAACCACTGGGTAATACACAGGATTAAGGGTAAGCGGTAACTCGGCAACCAGATTAGTATCTTCTTCACTGCCAGCAAGTATGGGTTCGATAGTTAGCTCTTGGCTTAAATAAAATCCATCATGGGGCGAAGCTTTGGCCGGTGGCTCGCTCGATGTTAATAATGGTGACGTATGTAAATAGTTGTCTTTTAATGACTTAACCCTTTGCCATATGGGATGACTTGGCATCAAGTTAAGGTCAAGGACTAAGTCCTCCAACTGCCAATCGCAATCTCCGCCCCCTTGCAAGGCTAACGTAAGGGTGAATGGTTTAGCGACAGCGCCACTTTCAAGCGATTGACGCAATACCGAGCTTTTATTCAGTGTGGCGCGATAGGGATTGGCAATATCACCATTCGGGAAACGGATTTCTTTGCGGGTACAAAGAGAGGAAGTGTAATAACCCACAAGTTCTAGTTGGGTATGAGCAGGTAAACTCCCCATAAACTCAAAACGCTGTGCATTCTTGGGTGGTGTAGTTTGGTCAACAGGCAACTCTCGCTGCCACAGGCTATCCCAAAATCCAGCCCAAACGGGCGCCGAGAGAAACGAGCTTAAGCATAAGCTTAGCCAAACCAGTTTTGAAATCGAACTCATAATGCCAGCTCTCCATTGCTGATGAGATTTAGTCGCTCTTGATTAAATGTCTCTGCGTTGGTTTTCACCCCATGATCCCTTGCATTTGCTGCATGCCACATACGTAAACTTAGCGCAGTGCAGCTAATGTCTTCACGATATCACTAAAGCGTGGGCGACAAGATAACGCCGGCTGCATACAGAGTGCTTTTAACTGCCGCAGTTGAACTCGCAGCGCGTCGCCTTCATCGTTATCGGCGAAGGGCAATAAGTCATCAAGTAAACACCCTAGGGCCCGCACCTCAATAGCCTGCATGGCATCACGTTCCGATGTAGGCAATTTTGCTAAGTTTGAGGCGGCGCCAAAGTCACCGAACAACAGCGCCATTTGCTGATTAACCATCATATTATGGGCATAGACATCACCATGGCTCACTTGTTTCCCGTGCATATGCGCTAGGGTGTCAGCTAATTGCAAAGCGATTTCAGTTATGCCCTTCAGGCTAAATTCGGTCCCCGCTTTAAAGGTGTCTCGGGTACAAGTCGCTAGGGATGGCGGTAAACCTAAGTTACTAAATCCTTGAGGAATCAGTTCCATCACTAAACCAAGTTGATCCTGTTGACTGATATGCGCTAAGACTTTGATGAGATTTGGATGTGCGCCCGTAGTTAAACAACAATCCAGCTCATCGGCAGGATAGCCATCACTGGTCACCTCTCCCTTAAATAACTTAACCGCAATATGTTCGCACCCAGTAGCAGCCACCATAGCAGGATTTAACCAACGACCTTGGTAAATAATGCCAGAAGCCCCCTCACCTAGTTTTTCACCGAGCTCAATGTCCGCTAATGTCACATTTGGCATACTCGCCACATCGGCATGGGGATCAACCAAAGTATGGCTAAAAGGATTGCCCGCAAACGCCAGCCAAGTGAGTTTGGGTAGCTTAAGCACCCAGTTTGGCAGCGCTTGCAGTTGATTAGCCGACAAACGTACTAATTCTAAGTTATGGCATTGGGCCATAGATGCGGGCAGCGAAGTTAAGCGATTGCCAGCCAAGGCTAATTTTTGCAGACGATGCAACTGCCCCATACGCTCGGGCAAGGCGGTGATTTGGTTATCCGTTAAAATCAACCAACGGGTTTGTGGGGGCAACGATGCCTCTGGCACAACACGAATTTGGTTAGCCTTAAAGCCAATCATCTCCAGTTTGGGGCACTGACCTAACACTTCTGGCAGCACTTCAAAACGATTATTGGAGGCAAACAAAATCTTTAGATGGGTTAAACGATATAAATCATCGGGCAGTGAACTTAACTGGTTATTGGATAAATCGAGGATCTCCAGCGTATCGGCTAAATCAAAGATTTCCTGCGGAAATTCAGTGAGGTTTTCAACCAACTGTAATCGAGTAACCCCTTGTAATTGCCCTGCTTTTAACTGCGTTAACGTCTGCACACTCTAACCCACATCAATGAAAAATCGCTGCTATGTTAGCTTATTTAGTGGTAAATCTAAATGTGACCTAGGTGGTCAAATTATCAGCAAAGCTATCCAGAAACCGCAAAACAGATTAGCATGTGCAACATTATCTATACCCAAGCAACCTAAAGATATCAGTTTCAGAGCGCCTAGGGTGCTCTCATTCAAGGTGCATCAAGGACAAATGTCGACCACATTTTGAATTGCTGCAATACAGAAATGGCGTACACAAACACTCCGTTTCGGCAGTCTTAAACACAGAAGCCTGCATCGAGTTAGGCTGTTTGGGTATAACGCCAAGTTAGCAAAAATGACAGGATAATCATGCGGAAAACCTTTCGCCAACCGAGTGCATTAGCAGTGCTAATGATCGCCATGTTGACAGCCCAACTCAGTGGCTGTGCGACAACGTCGGCGCAAACCTCGCCCATGGAATTTGCCACCACAGCTCCAGAAGCTGAAGGTGATAGCGGAGATACCACACAATCTCATCATGATAAAAAAGAGGTTGTCGACGAGCGCTATGCCGATGTATGGGAGAAAATTCAACACGCCCGTACTATTGATGTGCATGACGATGCAGAAGTGCGCAAACAGCGTAACTTTTTCGATGACAAGCAAAAGTTTATGACTCAGGTGACCCAGCGTGCCGAGCCATTTTTATACTATATTGTGAGTCAACTCGAAGCCCGCAATATGCCACTAGAACTGGCACTATTACCAATTGTCGAAAGTGGTTATAACCCGCTGGCGCAAGCAAATGGCCCCGCCGGACTTTGGCAAATGATCCCCGCTACGGGCCGAAACTTTGGCCTAACGATCAACTCAGCCTACGATGGTCGCAAAGATGCATTGGCCTCGACCGATGCCGTACTCGACTATTTACAGCATTTACACGACACCTTAGGTAACGACTGGATTAACGCCGTTGCGGGCTACAACAGTGGCGAATTAGTGATTAAAGCCGCTATCGATAGAAACAAAGCTAAAGGCAAACCTACGGATTTCTGGTCGCTGAATATTCCAGCTCGCCAAGTACAAACCGTGCCTAAGTGGCTGGCATTTATCCAAATTATCCGCGCCCCAAGCCATTACAATCTCAAAGTAATGCCAATTGCAAACCGCCCATTTTTGGAACGCTTACCCGCTCCCAATGGCGTTGAAATAAGCCAAATCGCCAATGCTGCGGGACTCACTAAAGCGGAGTTCAAAACCTATAACCCAGGATACCGTCAAAACGTGATCCCCAGTAAAGGCAAATACCAAATTGCCCTGCCGATTGAAAACATTGGCCACTATCAAGAAAATCAGCACAAGCTCTATGTTCAAAAACGTTACGACAGCCAAACCTATATCGTGAAATCCGGTGATAGCTTAGGTTCGATCGCGGCTAGATTTGATTTATCAGTCAAAGAGTTAAAACAGGCAAATAATCTGACCTCTGATCGCCTAAAAGTCGGCCAAGAGCTCACGCTATTAACGCCAATGGCGGCTAATGATAATGAGCCAGAGCCCGCAAAAGCTAAGGCTAAAACCGACAAATCATCGACCAAAGCGAATGCGAGTAGCACTAAAGCCGCCACCTCAAAATCGACCGAGAAACCAGCGGCTAAAGCCAAAACCTACAAAGTAAAATCAGGGGATTCACTGGATAAAATCGCGCGTAAAAACAAGGTGAAACTCGCCGATTTAATGAAGTGGAACCAGCTCAATGCCAAGAGCATTATTAAACCCGGCCAAGAGCTAAAACTGTCAGAATAGAGACTGTTAAAACGAAAAAGCACTACCTAGGTAGTGCTTTTTTATTGCCCAATTTATTTACAGCTCAACCGCTGCGATTAAAGCTTAACTAGGTTATAGCCAAAGCTAGTTGAGGCATCCTTATTCAGCACCATAGTGACGTTATCTTGATTATTAAAATCGATCATATCAGAGGCGTAAACCACCGTTTTTGAGCCATTTTCGACCGAGATGACCTTGATAGAATACTCACCTTTAGGCACCACTAATGATTGCGGTGCTGTCGGATTAACCGCACTGATTTTATAGGTTGCCGTATCAATAGTGTCGTTCGCCTTTAAGAAGTACAAAGTCAAGTTACTCTTATCGGCAAAACTGACGATATCGAACTTGAAGCTGTAGGGACTTGGCGTTTGAGTTTGTTTCATCTCCATCGCCTTCACTTGGCTGCCCTGCTCGTAAATAAAGATGGTTTTAATATCATCTTGATTAAGGGTGATTAGCACATTATCGAGCAATTTCGCTTGGCTAGTATGGTCAAATACGCTCACGCCAAAGTCATTAAACTCGGCACCTTTATAGGCTGTTACGCCAAAGGGGGCCACATTGCTAAATAGCGCTTCTTGTTTACTACTCACCACTTTCACATCAACATTATGTGCAGCCAAGCCATTGAATACTCTGAAATCAACACTGCTTTCGAGGGCGACATGGTTACGCACATTGGTGGTTGAGTCGACGCTGTCTAAGCTGATTTTAGCCGCTGATGCGCCAAAGCTTTCCCTTAAAATCAACTTATAGGGCACCTTGGTTTTAAAGTTAATACTCGCCGTGGTGTAGCTGATATTGGTCGTACCCGCCGCGGTCAGATAAATTTTGTAGTCGCCGGTATCCAAAATTTGTGGCGTTGAAACCTCACCATAGGAGACGCTACCAAGCATCACCGCATCGGCAAAGCCTTTATCCGCCTTGGCAATATACGCATCGTACGCTGGAGCATTGGTTGCGGTATGGGCAATCAACAGCTGCATTTTGCTCTTGTCTGCTTCGGCGTTTTGGTTATCGAGCTCGGTACGCGAGTAATTGATATTCAAAAGGGCTGGCGAGGCAAAATCCCCATGTAATACAAAGAAATGATCAGTTGCCGTTTTTAAATCAATATTCTCTTTGTAGAGCGAAATATCTTTATTTGCCGCATCCTTACCCATCACCTCTACCGCACTCACACCGGGAGTTGATGTAAAGCGTGGCATCGCATCGGCGTAACTCACACTTTCATAGGTTTTATCGCCAATCTTCAGCGCGGTATCAGTGCTGCCAACTGTCGCGTTGTAAAATTGCACATAGGTATCAGTTTTAGAGGTATCCTCATCCTTGTCGTTATCAGAGCCACCACAAGCGGTAACCCCTAAACAGGCGAAGGTCATTACTGCGAATCCTTTGAGTTTATTGTTAAGCATTGTATCCCTCATTTGCAGACAAAATTTCAGTTCAGTCTACGCAGTTATACAATGACAACAATGGCAATTTCCACTCAAAACAAAAACAAATATTTCACAAACTCAAACACTTAACAAACATTTCAGCAACCAGGCTAATATTGATACAAATCACATTTTTCGGGCGCTGAATTGATACAAATACCTTTTGCGATACGTTTACTTACAACTCAAATAACTTCTTTTACGCTAAAAATTATTTGGCTTGAAGCACAGACGTTCGGACTTTAACCTGCTTTGGCTCCATCCCAAGATACGTGACAACCTTGTTCGTCTTATACGATTGGGTTACTCTCGCATCGCCAATTAAGCCTTAGGGATGGATAGGGTTTGCAAGGGATTCTCAACTACTACAAACAATGTTTTCAACACGATAGTGCCGAAATCAATCTCTGGTCTAGCCACAAACTTGCTGAGCAAGAAAAGCTATTGCTCCAAGGTGAAGACGAGTTAAGCAGTGGCTTTCTGCCTCGCTTGCCGGTGCCATTTGCTCCTGCCTCGGCATTAATGGCGCGTAGTGCCTTGTATCTACGTGAAAAAGTATTATTGCACTGTTGTCTGTTTTTCTGCGGCACAATCGAGCTTAATGGCGAAAAACGTAAAGTCGTGACGCCACTGCTGTACCGTGAATGCCAGTTACAGGCCGATGGCGATAACATTTACCTCGAATCTAATAACAGCTTCTCTGGCGGCGGGCTATTCACCATCAACGAAGCCCTGTTAGAAAAATTAGTCGTTGAAGGACATAGCCTAAGCCAAGAGTTACGCGATAATCCAACGGATGTCAGTGGCTGGATAGCTTGGCTGCGGGCAGGCCAAGCCGATGTTGATACCAGTCATTTATTGCATTTTCCCAAGCTGATCGATGAGGCTGAATTCACTCAGCTTAGCCGTAAACGTGGGCAGTTTATGGTTAGTCGCAGCCAAATTATTCTTGCAGAGCGTTCGCAGGCCAGTCGCGGCATATTGCACGAACTCGACAATCTCATTACAGCACCCTCACTCTCTGCACCGCTTCAAGCACTCTTTGCGGACACGCCCCCAACTGGCATCAATAACGTTAACGCCAGTATAGAGACACAAGAGGCTTATCTTCCAGGGCTATTAAGCCGCGCGCAAATTCAAGCCTTAAAGGTGGCGGCCAACCATACTTTGGGGCAAATATCGGGCCCTCCGGGAACGGGTAAAAGTTACACCATCGCCACAGTGGCGGCGGAGCAGGTATTAAGGGGCAAATCTGTCCTCATCGTCGCCCACACCGACGTTGCCGTTGATGTGATTGCCGACAAGTTGCAGCAACAATTCCAGCTTGGGAGCAGTCTTATTCGAGCTGGCTCACCGCAGTTTATTAAAGTCCTTAAAAACCAGATAGATGAAATGCTTCATGGTCAGCATCCTGCGACTGATGAAACCATCTCGGATAGGTTGCTATTAAGTGCAAAACAGCAACTTAATACTGTGACTCGCGCGCAAACCAAAATGGAAGCCGGTTTTATACACCATTGCCGCCACGCCATACGTCGCGGCCAAAAACTGGCGACCTTACAACAAGGACAATCGCGCTGGCGCTTAGGATTTTACAACTGGGCTTACCGTGCCGGGATCAAACAGTTTGCTCAGCAATGGGATGTGCTCGATAAATTAACCGCCCTCATCGCCCAAAAAGAAGACTTAAGCCTCAAATACTTACAATTGGCCACTAACTATCGATTAAACCAATTGCTCAAACATAAGCGCAGTACGCTGGTGAGTTTTGCCAGTGCACTTCGCGCTCGGCAATCCGCTAAGCAACTCGATGGTTTCTACAAGACAGATTTTGATGCCTTAAAACAAACCTTTCCCATTTGGTTATCGAGCCTTGCCAGCTTGCATAAAGTGCTGCCCATGGAGCAGCAAATGTTTGATCTAGTGATTATTGATGAAGCCACTCAAGCCAATATTGCCGCCTGTTTACCGGCCTTGCAGCGGGCAAAAGCAGCACTGGTGGTGGGCGACAGCAAACAGCTGCGCCATTTCTCGTTTTTATCCCGCGCAAAGCAAACCCAAATCCAAACGCAACTCGGACTTGCTGCGGATTGCCGCGGCCTAATGAGCTACCGTGATGCCAGTATGCTCGACTTAGTATCGCAATCCCTCGCGAGCCAATCCCAAGTGGTGTTTTTAAATGAGCATTTTCGGAGTAAACCTGAGCTGATCCAATTTAGTAATCAGCAGTTTTATCAAGGTATGCTGAAGATTATGCAGCACAGACCCTGCACAAGTTCAGGGCACTTACACCGAGTCCAGGTGACTGGCAGCCGTGATAGTAAAGGAATTAACGCCATAGAAGCGGAGGCATTAATTGAAAAGTTAGCTCAACTGATTGATGAACAAGAGAATGCATTAGTGCCCGCCAGCATTGGAGTGCTCTCCTGTTTTCGCAATCAGACGGAGTATTTATCCCAGCAAATCCTCACGCGTTTTAGCACGCAGCAAATAGAACGTCATCAATTACGGATTGCCACGCCCTTTGGTTTTCAAGGGGAAGAGCGCGATATTATGCTGCTGTCGTTTAGCATTACGGCCAACGACAGCCGCGCCGCCGTGTATTTAAATCGCGAAGATATGTTCAATGTCGCCATCACCCGCGCTAAACAAATGCAGTGGCTATTTTTATCGGTACAAGCGCATGAGCTCCCCAACAATAATTTACTGGCAACTTACTTAGCATCGGCGGGCCAATTTCAAGCGGCGCACAATTATGTCGACTCCCTCGATAGCTTCGGCCAGTCGGTGGCACAGGCGATTGAAGCAAAAGGCATAACAGTCTGGCGCGCCTACCATATGGCAGGGCTAGAACTGGACATTCTGTGTCGCTATGGTAACCAATATTTAGCAATAGATTTAATCGGTTACCCAGGGCCTTGGGCGGACTTTTTCGAGATTGAACTGTATAAACTGTTACAGCGCGCGGGGATTAAACTTATCCCCATCAGCTACGGGCTATGGTGCCAACAGCGAGAACTGTGCATCCAATATATTTGCCAGCAATTGGGTACCCCCCAACAAAGTTAATACAGTAAATAACAGCCTTAATCACGCGCATGCGGCTGATAAATCGCTTTTATCTTGCTTCGCAACCAAGTAATTTTGGGGTTGTGGCTGTTTCTCTTATGCCAAATCAAAGTAAAAGGAATGGCGAGTTTATTAAGATATTCGCCACTTATCGGGATCGGGCGAGTGACTAAGTCAGGGTGTAATTGGCGGGCATATTGCTCACAATATTGCGGTGCTATTGCCAGCATGCTGTGGTGAGGCTCTGCAGCGACAAACAATGACTGCTCAAAACTGGCCAAGGTCAGCACAATATTGCGACTTAACCCAAGCTCAATAAGCACATCATCCAAGGCCCAGGTTTCACTCTTTTCCCACAAGATATTGATATGCTGGTATTTTAAGAAAGTGTCTATATTCCACTCTTCCTGCAAGGCGGGATGATCGCGGCGTAAATACACCTGAGGAAGATCAGTAAATAAAACCTCAAAATCGATAAAATAAGGCAATAAATCAAGGGACTCCTTGGAGCGAGGATGACTTTCTCGGCCAGTAAAACCTATGTCTGCCTCACCGCGAATAATGGCCTCTAGTGAATCATAATCCCAATTTCGTACTTTTACTTTTGCATCAGGGTAGTGTTGGTAAATCGCCTGTGTTAATTGATTAAGCATAATGAGCGATAAAGGTGACTCAAGCATTAGCTCAAAACTGAGCCCTTTTGCCATATCGTCCCCGCGCTTGCCCATAAGCTGTTTGCCCATTTGTAACCAATCGGCTAAGTCTTGCTCCATGCTTTGGGCCAATGGCGTGAGCTGCAATCCCTGGGGCGTTTTAATAAATAGTGGGTCGTCAAACCAATCACGCAATTTCGCCAAGGATTTACTCACGGTCGATGGCGTAACATTGAGCTTTTTAGCGGCCTTAGACACGCTCCGCTCCTGCGATAGCAGCTGAAAAGTAAACAACAGATTGAGGTCAAGCCGACTCAGGGATTTGCTCATTAACTACCATTTCCGACATTTTAGGCACCGCTAACATTAGCGTGATGCTTACCAGCGCACCAACGCTGAGGATAGCTAATAATATATTAATCGCGCTCACTTCGAGCAGACCCATCACCCAAATATACAAAGCTGAAGTACACACTTGGGCAATCCCCAGTAATGAGCTGGCCACTCCTGCCCGAGCCACAAATGGGCTAAGCGCCTGACTCATGGTCACCCCAAATCCAATTGAAAAACCAGAACAAACAAAAGCAAACCCTAAGAGGTTAAATGAATGACTAACCCCGCCCAATTGAGTCAAGATAAACACTAAGGCGGCCGCAACGAATAACCCTTGGGAGAACAAAATTAATGATTTTTCTTTAAACTGGTTAAGCAAAAAGGGCGTCGAAAATGAGGCTAACATACTCACCAATGCCATCATTGCCATGGTATTGGAATATTGGCCACGGTCAAACCCCATCTGCCCCATAATCAGCATTGGAGACACATTCACATAGCTTAAAATCGTGGTCACACCTAAGGTTGTTATGACCAGGCGACTGATAAAAAAGCCTTGTTTAAAGGATTCCCTTTGCGCACTTGGCAAAGCTTGCGTGTGAAATGCTGCTTTAGAATGGGTTTCACGCAATACCAATAGACAAAGAGCGAATACCAGTAATCCCATCGCCGCCATAGTGTAAAACAGGCTAGGCCATGGAAACTTAAGCATGATTAAGTGGCCAATCACAGGCGCGATCACAGGGATAATACAGGTCACGCCATTCACCATTGAGAGCACTTTGGCTCGGCGTTTATCGTCTAAGACATCACGCAAAATCGCGAACGCGACAACATAACAACAACCCGCACCAATGCCTTGCGCAAAGCGCGCGATTAAAAACAGATCACTGGTCTGTGAGCCCGCCGCAAAGTAGGAGGCTAGCGCGAACAGTAAGGCGCCAAAAAGTGTAATGGGTTTACGCCCAATCCTATCGGCTAAACTGCCCGCAAACAGCATAGTCGTCGCCATGCCAGCAAGATACACAGAAAAAGCAATGTGCAGCTGCGCCTCACTCGCCCCGAGTTCATTAGCAATTTGCGGCAACCCGACTAAGTACATATCGATCCCCGTCGGGTACATTAGGACCAAGCCAAAACTACATAACAGATATCGAAACATCACATCACCACTCACATCACCACTCTACAAGAATATGGCGCTTAGCCTAATGCGGGTTTCGCTTAAGCGTGAGTGGCATTTTCGACAACTGTTTTTTCCAATTGCGACCGACAAATATTTCAATCACCAATAAAAACCAAACCTCTTGTGACACGAGTATCACAGGAGGTAGGTCTTCAGATAAATTGCGGTTTAATGGCTCACGGAGCCGTGACGGGTGCAGGTAAGGTTTCGATAGTTAACCGCTTATCATCCTTGAGGTATTTCTGCGCCAATTGGCTTAACTCGGCGGGCGAGATCTGCTGTACCAACGCCAAGCGTTGGTTAAAGGTCGCAAAACGCTCCGGCTGGCTTTGGGCGGTTGAGGCCAAATCTAACCAGAAGTTATTACTTTGCGGCGCCATCTGCATCCACTCCAGCACCGGCTGACGGGCGCGATTGAGCAAATCCTCACTGATCCCCGAAGGCGTTTTAACCTGCTTAACTGCGGCGGCATAATGCTTAGCCACCTCAGGCAACATGGCAGTGGTGGTCACACTAAATAGGCCGAGATAACCATATCCCGTTGGATTTAAATCATTATATGAGAATGCAGAAGGCGAATAACTTGCCCCCGCTTTCTCACGCACATTCTCGGTAAGTAAGATACTTAGTACCTGCTCGAGCAAACCTAAACCCACCAACTCACGGGGATTACTCATATCCGCTGTCGGCCACACCTGCGCCAGCGCCGCCATATCGACCTGACCATAATGCGTCAGGCTCATTTGTGCTGGCACGTTGGGAAACACAGGCACGATAGTCTGCCCCTTAGGGATCGGCTGACGGGAAATCGCTCCTAAGGTTTGTGCAACCTCAGCAATGGCTTTGTCCTCATCAAAATCACCCACGATGGCCAGCTCAATCGCCCCTTGCTGCACCGCAGAATGGAAGCTGGGTGCGAGTTCAGTAAACTGACGCTTGAGGATTTCATCAGGGTTGCCGTAGCCATAACGTTTGTCGCCATTATGGGCAATTCGCGCAAATTGATTCGAAAACTCCAGTTGTGGATTGCTATGAATGCTCTGCTGCTCGGCAATCACTTGCTCACGGAATAACTGCTCGGCTTGCTTATCCATCCCCGGGTCGACTAAATAGGCCGTCAGTACCCCTAATTGAGTGCGAAGCTCTGCTGCATTGGTGCTGATCTCGCCACCAAAACTCTGCTCACGTAAACTCAAACTGACCGAGATATCTTGGCCTGCAAAAATCTCCTGCAAGCTGTCTAAATCGTGAAGTCCCAAACCGCCCTGCACAAAGGCGCTATTAAACAGGTAAGACAAACCATCTAGCTCGGGGAATGGCACCTCACCAAAGCCGATATTGAGACTCACCAACGTCAGCCCCTGATTAAAGGATGTAGGTTTTAAATTGAGACGCACACCGTTAGCAAACTCTAGCTTTCGTATGCCAGTTGTGGCATCGCGCTGATCGGCCACAATCTGTCCGGCCTCACCAAATTGACTATAGCCAAACTCGGCAATACTCTTGGTTTCGGGCGCTTTTACGGCTTGCTTTTGGCTCGCGTTGTAGGCGGCTAAGAGTTGCTTTTCAATATTTTCAATGGGTTTGTTATTGGTTAGATACAGATAAGGCGTCCCTTCCCAAGTCTGTTTAAACAACTGATGCAGTTTTTGCGGCGTAATACTCGGCATTAGTTTTTCAAACATCGCCAATTGCCACTCTGGCTCTACAGGCACGCGCCTGCTCGCTACTGCACTCACTAAGCTGTCGGCAATGTTCACACTGTGGATAGTGTTACTGCCTGCGGCACTGAGCTGATAGCCCTTGTGAATTCGTTTAAGTTGCTGATCGATTTCTTGTTGGCTAAAGCCAAATTCCAGCGCCTGACGTAGTGTTTGTTCCAACAACGTAAGCCCTTGCTGCCAGTTGTTTTCCTGCGTTCCCAGCGTCATTTGCGTGCCGTAGGCAATATTGTATTGCGGGCCGATTTGTAAGCTTACGCCATACAAACCTTGGCTATGGAGCAACTGTGACTCTAAACGACGATACAAAATGCCGTGGGCAATATCTAATAACATCTCCTGCTCACGCATTGCAGGCGTATCTGGTTGCGGTGTTTGAGGTGTTAACATGCCTAACGAAACCGAGGTTTGCAGGCTTGGATCAAAAAATGCCGCCGCCTCAACAGCGGTTTTAGCCTGCACCACACCTATGGATTGTGCCTTAACCCCTGCAGCCTGTGGCGCAGCTTTCCAGTCGATAAATTGCTGCTTGATCTTTTGCTCGATACGACCGACATCGATATCACCCACCACGATTAAGGTGGTACGCGATGGCGTATAAAAACGCTGATAGAGGGATAATAACGTTTCACGATTCGCATTTTGAATGCTCGTCGCCTCTCCCACAGGAAAGCGCTGCGACAGCAAGGTTTGCGGCATTAAAAAGGCTAACTGGTGGCGATAGTTTTCTAAATCGGCACTACTGCGTTCACGCAGTTCAGACAAGACCACCGCTTTTTCGCGCTCGATTAGCGCGGGGTCAAGCAACAAATTACTGGCGATTTCGCGCATTAAAAACAAAGCGGTATCGACTTTATCTTGGCTATTGCTCGGTAAATTAAACTGATAAACCGTTTGCTGGAATTCAGTCACCGCATTGGTATCAGCCCCAAAACTTAAACCTATGCGTTGTAAGGTAGGGATCATCTCCCCCGCCGCGAGTCCCGTAGATCCATTAAACGCCATATGCTCTAAAAAATGCACCAGACCCTGCTCGGCATCTGTTTCCATCACCGAGCCTACATCCACCCGCATACGGACAATCACGGCTTGCTCAGGGGTTTTGTTGTTCACTAACAGGTAGTGCATCCCATTAGCAAGCGTGCCACTGTGCACTCGTTCGCTTAAAGGCAGGTTAGCCGACTCAGACCACAGAGGCGCTTCAGTTGCACTTAATGGTAATGCCACACTGATGAATAGCAGCCATAGCCATAGGCGTTTAAACTGGATTTTCTTGAAATTGCTCATAAAAATTCACTTTCTCTCCAACATTCGATTCATTAACCGGAGAAAATGCTTACCTCAATACTGATAAATTGACTTTTTACTATAACCACAAAAACGCTTTAAGTCACAAAATCAATACCTTACAGCGTACTTAAAATATCAAAAAACATGCATTAATAGAGAAAACGACATTAGAAATTGAAAGTATATGAGGGAAAACTCGTTGTTAACTTTATAAAAAGATATTCCTCTATCGCATATTGTTAATTCAGAACAGGCTTAATTAAAGCCTGTTCTATTCTAAATTAAGCTAGTCTGATTAACACAGTTAATGCATAGATAACCATAGCCCAATAAAAACCAAAAAGAACAATCCAAACCCAATTCAACCAAGTTAAACTTGAATTATCCTCGTAGTCTAAAGGTTCAAGCGCAAAGTTAATTGCTTTTTGAGCTTCATACAATGGATACAAAACGGCTAAAGGTATAACAATAGAAATTAAAATCAAAGATGTCGGTAAAGTCTCAATTTGATTGAGAACACTAGAGACTACGACAAGTAAAACGTAAACTGTCGCCAAAGCAGAATGATTCCAACGATAACTTCTATTATCTTCTTTAATATATTCATTAACATAAACAAACAAAGAGTGTGTAAAAAATACCGTAAAAATGCATCGAGCAATTGGCCATGCATCTAAATCATAATACTCTTTTAATGCCTGCCATTGCTTATAAAACCAGTATATTTGATATAGACCAAAGGTAGCAAAAAACATAATAACAAATTTAGCAAGTGAAACATGAAACAGTGGTACTCTATGAATATTGCTATCTACTGTTATTTGTTTTTCATCGCTCTTTAATGGATTATTTTCCTGACTTATTACATCTTCCATGGAAGAATTCCTTTCTTTTAGTAGTCGTCATAACGTTAATTTATTTTCAAAAGTTCAAGCCCTTTAGCGGACTCAAACAATCTACCCTAAACAGCAACAACTGTTAACAATTAAGTAAATAAAATTATTCAAAGAAAGATAAGCCACATATAAACAAAAAGCCCTGCAAAATATTGCAGGGCTTTTAAAAAACTATGTTTCCACTGTAAAAGTTGGAAAATTAGAACGGGATATCGTCGTCCCAACCATCATCCAAATCTGGAGTGAAGTTTTGTTGTGGCTGTGGCGCTGGACGCTGCGCAGGTGCAGCTGGCGCTTGATACGCTGGAGCTGCCGGTTTAGGCGCATAACCGCCCTGCTGTGGCTGAGCGTGAGGCTGCGCCTGTTGCTGACCATAGCTTTGCTGAGCTGGCTGCTGATTGTAGCCAGATTGAGGTTGTGGCGCTGGTGCTTGGTAAGCTGGAGCCGCTTGCGGTGCTGGCGCGTATTGATTTTGCGCAGGAGCAGCTTGTTGTGGGGCTGATTGGTAACCGCCGTTTTGTGGCATACCACCCATTGGGGCACCTTGGCCTTGACCTTGGTTACGGCCGCCTAACATTTGCATGCTACCGCTTTGGTCGATAACCACTTCAGTGCTGTAACGATCTTGACCGCTTTGGTCTTTCCACTTACGCGTTTGCAATTTACCTTCGAGGTAAACCTGTGAACCTTTACGCAGGTACTCACCCGTAATTTCAGCCAACTTGCCAAACAGAACCACACGGTGCCATTCAGTACGTTCTTGCTGTTGACCTTGTTGGTCTTTCCACGATTCGCTGGTCGCAACGGTGATGTTTGCGACTGCGTTACCGTTTGGCATATAACGCACTTCTGGATCTTGTCCCAAATTGCCAACCAAAATTACCTTGTTAACACCACGACTGGCCATTGAAATCTCCTGCGATTCTTTAAATAATCTGTTAATTCAGTATGTTGTTTATAATTGTTGCCGCAAGGGAAAATCCGCATCCCTAAGTATTCGCGGCAATAACACATATTATTGAGCAGAGCCTAACACAGCTCGGGCTTCTCTTAAATCGAAATGCTCGTCAACTTTGAGATAAGCGACTTTCTCGTCTAGCACCACAATCGCTTCAACCACACCCATCAATTGTGACAGTTGCGCCGCCATATCACGGGCTTGGGTTTTGTCTTTAACGGCAGCCTCTAAGGTGTAACTCTTAAGCAGTACAGGATTTTCCATCCCTAAGGTGAGCAATAACCAAATGCCCATTAACACCAACGCGACAATAAACACGCCCACGGCACCGACTAATTGGTACGCACCGCCACCGAGCATACCGCCACAAAAGGCCCCGAAGAATTGGCTGGTCGAATAAACACCCATCGCCGAGCCTTTTTCACCCACGGGGCAGAATTTCGCAATCAAACTCGGCAGCGACGCCTCAAGGTAGTTAAAGCCAGTAAAAAACAGCAGCACGGCCACGCTCAATACCCAGAGGTTGTTCGAAAAAATCGCCATGGCCGCAAGGGCAAACATCATGATCACTAAAGCAATTTGAAACATCGCCTTAGTATTCTTGCGCTTCACCCCGATGATGATTAACGGCACCATCAAGAAGAATGCGCCCACAAACGCAGGGAAATACAGCATCCAATGTTTTTCTTTCACCAGACCCGCATCGACTAAGTCGAGTGGCAAGGCGACAAACACGGCGGTTAACACTAAGTGCAGAATAAAGATCCCCGCATCGAGCCTAAACAGCTGCGGATCGGTCAACATGCGCTTAAGCTTCGCGGGCGCCGCTAAGGTATCGCCCTTAGGTGCGTGGGAAATGGGATTGGGCACCAATAACTGCACAATCAACATGCCTAACACCGCAAGCCCAGCAGTTAAAAAGAATAACCCTGATAAGCCTAAATGCTGCGCCACAATCGGGCCAACCAGTAACGACAGTGCAAACGAGCCACCGATACACATACCAATAATCGCCATGACCTTGGTACGTTGCTCATCCCGTGTTAAGTCAGCCGCAAGCGCCAGCACAGCGGCCGCAATCGCGCCCATTCCTTGTACAGCACGGCCAAACACCACGCCATAGATAGTCTCAGCATTGGCGGCAATTAAACTGCCGATGGCAAACACCACTAAGCCTGCAAGAATGACAGGTTTACGGCCATATTTGTCTGATAAAATCCCCATAGGGATCTGTAAAATGGCCTGAGTTAAGCCATAAGCACCGATGGCAATGCCCACCCAAAGGGGTGAAAAACCTTCTAAATGCCGACCATAAAGTGCAAAGACGGGCATGATCATAAACAAGCCCATCATGCGTAAACCAAATACACTGGCTAAAGAAAACGCGACTCTTGTCTCGGTTCCTGAAAGTCCGTTGTTACCCATGATTTTGCCTTGGATTGAAGTCTTTTAGGGGGCGCATGTTAGCACACCACAAAGCATTTGCTCAAAAGGAAAAACCGTCCTAAGCACTCGTAGTTAACGGGTTGTCCAGCCCCATCGCGACGCCGTTTAAAAGGCACGGTTACGGCCTTAGGTCTTTATTTTAAAGGCTTATCTAAAAGTCGATTCGCTACAAATAGTTAACTTGATACTTACAGAGATAAGCTTAGGCTTGCCCTCATACTTGGATTAATCTTAGTTAATTCGCTAGGTTCATCACGATTATATCGACCACGGCCAAGCATTGGCTTACCGCCAACCCAGAATAGAGATCACAGAATCGACTAAACTCAGCCGCCGAACTGTGCGATACTTAGGCTCATTTTTTTAAGCATAAGACTTGAGCGATAGATGGATAAGATTGAAATACGCGGCGCACGGACCCACAATCTCAAAAATATCAACCTGACTATCCCAAGGGATAAGTTAATCGTTATCACAGGGTTATCGGGATCAGGCAAATCTTCCCTAGCATTTGATACTTTATATGCCGAAGGCCAACGACGTTACGTTGAGTCTCTTTCTGCCTATGCCCGCCAATTCTTAAGCTTGATGGAAAAGCCCGATGTCGACCATATCGAAGGCTTAAGCCCGGCGATTTCCATCGAACAAAAATCAACCTCCCATAACCCACGCTCGACTGTGGGTACAATCACCGAAATTTACGACTATCTACGTCTGCTGTTTGCCCGCGTGGGCGAACCGCGCTGCCCGACTCATGGCCAACCGCTGGCGGCGCAAACCGTGAGCCAGATGGTCGATAAAGTGTTAGAAATGCCCGAGGATAGCCGCTTAATGCTGCTGGCGCCCGTGGTCAACGGCCGTAAGGGTGAGCACGTTAAATTACTCGAGGGTTTATCCGCTCAAGGTTATATCCGCGCCCGTATCGACGGTGAAGTCTGCGATTTAACCGATCCACCAACCCTCGACTTACACGTTAAGCACACCATCGAAGTGGTGGTCGATCGCTTTAAAGTCCGCAGCGATATCCAGCAGCGCCTCGCCGAATCCTTTGAAACCGCGCTCGAACTCTCGGGTGGGATTGCCGTGGTCGCCAGCATGGATGAAGGCGCCACTGAAGAATTAATCTTCTCGGCCAACTTTGCTTGCCCGCACTGTGGTTACTCGATGGCGGAGCTTGAGCCACGGATTTTCTCCTTTAACAACCCAGCAGGTGCTTGCCCAACCTGCGATGGTTTAGGGGTACAACAGTTTTTCGATCCTGACAGAGTGATCACTAACCCTGAGTTATCCCTGGCTGGCGGCGCGATTCGCGGCTGGGATAGACGTAACTTCTATTACTTCCAGATGCTAAGTTCGCTGGCCGACCACTATAAGTTCGATGTCGAAGTTCCCTTCGAACAGTTGTCGGATAAGGTGAGAAAAATCGTTCTCTACGGTTCAGGTAAAGACAGCATCGCCTTCAAATACATCAACGACCGTGGTGATGTGGTGGTGCGCAATCATCCCTTCGAAGGCATCTTAAATAATATGGACCGGCGTTACCGTGAGACCGAAAGTAACGCGGTGCGCGATGAGTTGGCCAAGTTTATCAACACCCAAGCTTGCCAAAGCTGTGGCGGCTCGCGTTTGCGTGAAGAAGCCCGTCACGTGTTTATTGGCGATCTTAACTTGCCGAAACTGACCGTTTGGTCAATTGGTGAAGCCCTAGATTATTTTGACAAACTCGAGTTCAACGGCCAAAAAGCACAAATTGCTGAAAAAATCCTCAAGGAAGTGCGCGACCGTTTAGGTTTCCTCGTCAATGTCGGCCTTAACTATTTAAGCCTATCACGCTCGGCCGAGACCCTCTCGGGCGGTGAAGCGCAGCGTATTCGCTTAGCCAGCCAAATTGGTGCCGGGCTTGTCGGCGTAATGTATGTGCTCGATGAGCCTTCTATCGGCTTGCACCAGCGGGATAACGAGCGTCTGCTGCAAACTCTGATCCACCTGCGGGATTTAGGCAACACAGTGATTGTGGTAGAGCACGATGAAGACGCGATTCGTATGGCGGATCATATTATCGATATCGGCCCAGGCGCTGGCGTCCATGGTGGTGAAGTGATTTGCGACGGTCCGATTGAGAAAATTATCGCCTGCGACGAGTCCGTCACTGGGCAGTACATTTCGGGTAAACGCAATATTCATATCAGCACTCCACGTACGCCGTTCGACCCGAAACAAGTGATTGAGCTCTACGGCGCCCGCGGCAATAACCTACGTAATGTAGATTTAACCATCCCTGTGGGATTATTCACCTGTGTGACTGGAGTATCGGGCTCAGGTAAATCGACGCTGATTAACGACACCTTCTTTAGAATTGCCCACAAACAACTCAACGGCGCCACCGTCGATGAGCCTGCGCCTTACGATCGCATTGTCGGCATGGAGCAATGCGATAAAGTGGTCGATATCGACCAAAGCCCGATTGGCCGCACACCACGCTCTAACCCCGCCACTTATACTGGCATCTTTACCCCAATTCGGGAGATTTTTGCCGGAACGCAGGAATCCCGTACCCGTGGTTATCAGGTCGGGCGCTTCTCCTTTAACGTCAAAGGTGGTCGCTGCGAGGCCTGCCAAGGCGATGGCTTAATTAAAGTCGAAATGCACTTCCTGCCCGATGTGTATGTGCCCTGCGATGCCTGTAAGGGCAAACGTTATAACCGCGAAACCTTAGAGGTGCGCTACAAGGGTAAGAACATCCACGAAGTGCTGCAAATGACGGTGGAAGATGCCCGCGAATTTTTCGATGCCGTGCCTGCGATTGCCCGCAAACTGCAAACCCTAATGGATGTGGGTTTGTCTTACGTGCGGTTAGGTCAAAGCGCGACGACGCTATCTGGCGGTGAGGCCCAAAGGGTAAAACTGGCCAAGGAACTCTCTAAACGCGATACCGGTAAGACCTTGTATATATTGGATGAACCAACCACAGGCCTGCACTTTGCCGATATCCAATTGCTGCTGGATGTACTGCATCGACTCAAATCCCACGGCAACACGATTGTGGTGATTGAGCATAATCTGGATGTGATTAAAACCGCAGACTGGATTATCGACTTAGGCCCTGAAGGCGGCGGTGGCGGCGGTACAATCCTCGCCACAGGCACACCAGAAGAAGTAGCCTTGCATCCGACCTCACACACGGCACGCTTCTTAAAGCCGCTGCTGGAGCGGGATGCACAACTAGCAACGCAGTCATAATCAGGTAAGGCTTCAACCTCAACGACGCCTTGGGGAAATACTCCCAAGGCGCACTCCATCGAGGAGGATATTTTGTTAGAACATCGCCCCAACTTAACCAGCTTAAGTCGCGTTAATGTCATGCTCATTACCTGTTTAGGACTAATGCTATTCGCACTTGCTATCGCGGCTATCGATCCGATTATCGGTCAACCCACACGCTTACAAGTTACTGTCTTAAATAGCACCGCAGAAAATAGCCTGCTGGCATTACCCGATGGCCGAGTCACCACGCTTGCCCAAGGTGGACTCACCAAAAATACTCAGGTCACCCTGTGCTCGCGCACACATTTGGTCTCAGGCTTAGAGCACTTTAATTTAAGCCCGCACCAAGAGGCGGCGCTCTCCCCCGAGATCCAGGTATTAGATTAAATCCACATTAGGGCCCATGCACTCTAGCTAAATCCCTGTTAGGCTTAGGAATGATCGTTCCTATTGCCAACCTTAAGGATAATCATGGGCAATTTGGCACACGCACTCACTGCAATCATCCGCTCTTGGTCTCCATGCACGGGCTTATTGCGCTTTTTTACCCTTAGCCTATGTATGGGACTCATGGCCTGTACTAGCCAACCTGCCGAATATACTTGCTCACCTGAGGCGATTGGATTGAATTGGGCAGCCCCCGCAGATCTTAAGCAAACAGTAGCAACACTCAGCTCAGCAGAATTAATGGGGCGTAAAACCCAAACAGAAGGCGCAGCCAAGGCGCGCGACTATTTAAACCGCCAGTTTCAACAACTAGGCCTTAAACCTTGGGGAACAACCTTCGAGGTTCCATTCGAATATTCCACCCTATTTAGCCAAGAGGTGGGAAGCAATCTGGTCGCCTTAGCGCCAGCGCGACAACCTACGGATAAATGGCGTATTGTAGTCGCCCACTATGATCATCTCGGCATGAGTGGCGGCAAGGTTTACCACGGTGCCGATGACAATGCCTCCGGCGTTGCCGCATTACTCGCCATCGCCAACCACTGGCAACGCGCTGCACCCGACTCACTCCCCAACATTAACTTAATGTTTGTCGCGACCGATGCCGAAGAACCTGGACTGTTTGGCAGTACTGCCTTAGTGGAGCAACTCAAGCAGCGAATGCCTGAAGCGCAATTTGAACTGATGCTCAATCTGGATATGATTGGCCACCCAAGTCGCCCTTACGCGATTTACCTTGAGGGCAGCCGCAACTTTTATCAATTTCCTCAATTTAGGCCAATGTTGAATCAATCTAACGGCCTGTGCATCAAACTCAGTCACCCTAAGCCTGTGGGGAGAAGTATCCAGAGCACCAATTGGCTAAGAGCATCGGATCATTATCCCTTTCATCAGGCTAAAATCCCTTGGCTATATTTTGGTGTGCCCACCCATCCGCAATATCATACGCCGGAGGATACCTACGAGACCTTGGACTATGTTTTTCTCGCCGCTGTAGCGGAATCGGCTTTTGAATTAATTAAACTCGATGGCAACTTTTTGAAAAATTAGCCGAAGTGGCGCGTTTCTTGCTCAGTTTTTGCGAAAAAACCTTCTCAAACGGTGGATTTATCCTTATCCGGATTGGTAAAGCGGCTTATATGCTGCTATAATCCGTCGTTCGCGGGAAATCGACACGGGGTTGATTTTCTGTCTGTGAAACTTAAGCGCCAATCCGCGCGCATCCACAAGGCTACAACTCAATGTCATCCGATGAAAGAACTTTCCGTGAACTCGGCCTATCCGAGAATTTGTTGCGTGCTCTTGACGAGCTAGGTTATGAAAAACCAACGCCAATCCAATCAGCCAGTATTGATCCACTTATGGCTGGCAAAGATATTTTAGGTCAAGCGCAAACTGGTACAGGTAAAACTGGCGCCTTCGCGCTGCCCCTGCTGAATAAAGTCACCAGCCAAACCACACCACAAATTTTAGTATTAGCGCCAACGCGTGAACTTGCGGTTCAAGTTGCTGAAGCGTTCAGTAGCTATGCCAAATTTATTAAGAATTTCCATGTACTGCCGATCTACGGTGGTCAAAGCATGCAACAACAGTTGAATGCCCTCAAACGTGGTCCACAAGTTATCGTGGGTACGCCTGGTCGTGTAATGGACCATATGCGTCGTGGCACGTTAAAACTCGATTCATTAAAAGCACTCGTGCTCGATGAAGCCGACGAAATGCTAAAAATGGGCTTCATCGATGATATCGAATGGATCCTTGAGCACACGCCAAGCGAGCGCCAATTAGCACTATTCTCGGCCACTATGCCAGAGCAAATTAAACGTGTTGCTAACCAGCATTTACGTAGCCCTGTGCATGTGCGTATCGAGTCTAGCCAAACGACAGTTGAGTCAATCGAACAACGTTTCGTACAGGTATCACAGCACAATAAATTAGAAGCGTTAGTACGCGTGTTAGAAGTTGAAAATACTGAAGGTATCATCATCTTCGTTCGTACTCGTAACTCATGCGTTGAATTAGCTGAAAAACTTGAAGCCCGTGGCTATGCATCATCACCTTTACATGGTGATATGAACCAACAAGCCCGTGAGCGTGCAGTTGAACAACTCAAAAACGGCAAGCTAGACATCCTGATCGCGACTGACGTTGCGGCCCGTGGTCTAGACGTTGAGCGTATTGGCCACGTAGTAAACTACGATATCCCATACGATACAGAAGCTTACGTTCACCGCATTGGTCGTACTGGCCGCGCAGGTCGTAATGGTATGGCAATTCTGTTCGTCACTAGCCGTGAAATGCGTATGCTGCGCACTATCGAGCGTGCGACTAACAGCCGTATTTCGCCAATGAAAGTACCAAGCCCAGAAACCGTTGCAGAACGTCGCCTGTCACGCTTAGGTGAGCAGCTTGCTCAAACTATGAACAACGATCTCGAATTTATGCGTGAAGCCGTTGCTCAGTTATGCCAGCAACTTGAAGTAGATACCGATCTGCTCGCAGCGGCCCTACTGCACCAAGTTCAGCAAGAACGTCCACTGCAATTACCTGCGATTCAAGAACGTGTTCGTGATGAACGCAGTGAGCGTAGCGAACGTAGTTCAGACCGCGGTGCTGACCGTGGCGAACGACGCAGCCGTGAATCTCGTCCAATGCCAGCAAGCTTAGGCAGCGCTGAAGCGTTAAAAGACAATCCAGACCTGAAAATGTGCCGTTATGTGATCGACGTAGGTCGTGAAAATGGCGTAGGTGTAGGCAATATCGTTGGTGCTATCGCAAACGAAGCCAATATCGACAGCCGTTATATCGGTGCAATCCAACTTTATGATTCAGTGACAACTGTTGACCTGCCAGACGGCATGCCAAAAGATGTACTACAACACCTGAAGAAAGTGCGTGTGTGTGGTAAGCCATTGAATATCCGTGAAGCTGGCGACCAAGTCTTTGTTGACTCTGGCCGTGGTGCCCGTAGCGACCGTCGTCCACGTAGCGACCGCCCAGCCGGTGATCGTAAGCCACGTGCAGCGTCGGGTGACAAGCCATTTGCTGACCGCAAACCTCGTTCAGACAAGCCAGCAGGCGAGCGCAGACCACGTAAACCACGCGAAGAGTAATCCGCAAACCTAAACCCTTAGGTCAAGCGCATAAAAAAGGAGCCTCGGCTCCTTTTTTGTTATCTAAAAATCGCTTCTGCTCAAACTTCACTGGCCAGTTGATATTTCGAGCAGTTATAGTCAATACGTGGATGCCTAACTTAAGGACAAAAATGGATTTTTTAGCACTGATAACTTACCCATTTATCTCGGCACTGCCCGAGCTCGCTAAGTCATGCCGCGAAGATAAGACTTTATTAATCATGGTGCTCGTCGGTTGTACCCTGTTTGCGGGGTTTATTGGATTGTTAGTCGCCATGGCAAATTAACTTGCACTTAAGCCAGCATGTCTATTAGTGTCGGCGTAGTCTTTAGCAATACAATTAGTGTATTTCGATGAAAAAAGCTCTTAGCGCTGGTCTTTTATCCGCCTTTGTCGCCCCCGGCAGCGGCCATTTTTACCTAAAACTTAAACGCACTGCACTGGTGTTTTTTAGCTTAGCGGTCGTGAGCCTTGTGCTGCTACTCATGCAAATCTACCAAGTGGCACAAGTCATCGCCTTAGATATTCAAAACGGCACCTTATCGCTTGATATCGGGGTGATTTCTGCCGAAATCACCCAACAAACCCAGACCACAATTGCCAATGCCAATGAACTGCTCTATGGCTTTTTACTCTGCTGGTTAGTGGCATTAGTCGACAGTATTCGGCTTGGGCTAAAACAAGATAAGCAAGATTCCCTAACCGCAAACACATCGAGTGAGAATTGACATAAAGTGATATAAAACCTTATCAATCTGGCATCGTGTGCACTTAGTCTTTTGGGATTGCCACTGCCCAAGCTTCAATAAAACTCTGATAATTGCCAATGAGTAAATCCGCCGCGTGGGCATAGTCCGGCACGTCTTCTGGGCAATAGAGGGCGCAGCGGCTACCGGCGTTTTGCGCGGTTTGCAGATCAAATAGATAATCCCCCACATACAAGATGTCCGCCGGATTCAACTGCCATTGCTCGCAAATCAAGTGGATCCCCTGCGGGTGAGGCTTAGGCTCGGCATCGTAACGGGTCAGCACTAAGTGGATATCAATACCGAGTTTTTCGATGGTGATTTTGGCCGCCTCGGGCATATTGCGGGTCAAAATCGCGAGAGGCAGTTGCCGCATCTTTAAAAACGCAATCAACGCCTGCGCGCCTTCAATCCAGCTCGCTTGGCGCGAGCTGGCAAGCTCATAGTCATGGACAATTTCCAGCGCCTGCATCTTGGCCATAGTGGTGTCGAGACTATGTATATGCTCGAGAATATCGGTACCCGATCCAATACCTAATGCCGCTCTTAAGCCTTTAAAGTCAGGGTTTGAATGGGCAAGCGTACCGTCGAGATCGAAGATAACCCCGCGGATCTGTTCTAATTCAATATCGGTCAGGCGTGTGATCACTAGGATACCTATTCAGCTGCCAGTTAAATGGGTTGTAAACGTCTCGCGCGGCGCTGGCGATACAGGGGCAGCAACTGCACCACCATCACAGAGACAATAATCACACCTATGCCAAAGAGCGATAAAGCATCTAACTCATCGGCCTTAAACACGTCAGGCCACCAACCGATACTCACCACTAACGCCGTGGCACTAAAGCTAAATACTGGCGTTAACGCCAACATGGCGCTCACCTGTGCCGTCGGCCAATACTTCATCGATTGCCCAAAACAACCGTAGGCAATCAAGGTATTGGCGGCGCAAAACAGCGCCACTTGCCAGTCAAAGCTATCCATTTGCGCAAATTGGCTAAAGTCGCTAAAGGGCGCCATCGCAAAAATACCTAAGGCATAGATAACCAAGAGTACGTTGGCGGGAGACAAACGGTTCAACAGTGACTTTTGCAGCAGTGCGTAGGTGGTCCATGACAATGCCGAAAACTGCACTATCATCACCCCAAGCCAGATCTCATGATTATCGGTGGCGGAAAAATCTAAAAAGGGATGGAAAAACATTAACATCCCTAAGGCTAAAGCGGCAAAACAACTGAGCTGCACCGCATTGAGGCGTTCTTTAAAAAATAACACGCCGCCAAAAGCGAGGAAAAATGGCGAGGTTTGAAAATTAAGCTGCGCCGCGCCCGGGGCTAAATAGTCGAGGGAATAGACGAATGACACATAGTTAAGCATTAAAAACAGTCCGGCGAGGATAAGCCTGAGCCAAACCTTGGCATCGAGCGCCGCAAACTGTTTCAAACTCCCGGCACTCCACTGCACCAAAATACTGACCAAGAGCGCCACCAAAAACCGAAACCAAGTCAACGTCACCGGGTCGATAAAACTCCCCGATAGCTTAAGTGCTATAGGTAAAATCCCCCAAAACAGCACGGCAACAGAAATAAACAATAACCCCAATTGAGCATGGTTATTTGCCAAGGATCCAGAGTGGCTTTGATTCACGGAAAAGTCCCAGTAGTACAGCAGAAAGGAACGCCATTCTGGCACCGCACCGCGCTAAGATCTAGCCTAAAAAGCGATTAACTTATCAGCCTGATTGGATAGTTAAGCTGACACTCAATCAATCTTGCTCGGCGATAAATGCTCAGCATTTGAAGATAAGTTTTATCAAGCCTTTGCCGACACAAAAAGGTATATTGAGCACAATTTCTTTTTTGGCCCAGATTGGATTTATAGAGTCAATTGATACCTTATGTGCACATTTATTGCGGCATAAACCACTCTGTATAAGTCTTTAAAAATAAGTCAGTTAGGATAAAAAATGTCACCAATAGACACGAAAGCACAGCTTGAGTCCATTAACACCGCAGCACAAGAACTCGCGCAGCGCCGCGCTAAAGGTGAAGCGGGCGCCCTGTTGCAAGAAGCGTTAAGGCCCAAGGATTTCCCCCACGCCTTTGCCATCCAACAAGCGATTGCCCAGCAATTTAGCGCCCAAGGCAACCCGATTGCGGGTTGGAAGTGTCTACTCCCAACGGCAGAAAAAACCGTAGTGGCGCCCATCTATCAACACGATGTGTATATCGAAACCGCCGATTGCCCGCTTTATCCTTCAAGCAAAGGGCTAGCCCGTGTCGAGCCTGAGCTCGCCTTTGAAATCGGCAGCGATTTACCGCCACGTGCCACGCCCTATTCTGAGGCAGAAATCGACGCCGCCCTAGGTAAAACCCGCCTCGCCTTAGAACTTATCAAAAGTCGCTACCAAAACCCAAGCGAAGCCAATCACTTCGACGCCCTCGCCGATGGCTTAGTCAATCAAGGTCTATGGTTAGGGCCAGAACTACTTGCACCAGCCAAGATAGAAACAACCCATTTCGCCCTAAGCGTTGCAATTGCCCATAACGAGCAGCAACAGAACGAAACACTGCAAAAAGCCGCTGTTCATCCGAACGGTTTCCCTAAGGCTGGGCTTTATTGGTTAGTTAACTTTTTATCCGCCCAAGGGATTGGCTTAACCCGAGGACAATATGTGATTACTGGCTCCTATGCGGGGGTATTAGATTTGCCACTCAATCAAACCTGCCAATTCCACTACGGCGAGCTAGGCCAGTTTGATTTGCAGTTTGTGACTAAATAAGTCTCTGCCTAAAGGGTGCCAAGCCCATCGGCAAAGTAAGAAGGTAGGCAAAGGCTTACCTTCTTAGCGCCCCCCAAGCGACCAACTGCCGAAAACAAACTTGTATCAAGAGTGAAACATTTGTACTATCCGAAGAAACTAAACATAATGATATACAAGATGTTAGACGGAAAAATATTACCCTTAGCCAGTCTATTTGCTTTAGCCTTAAGTACTTCGTTACCTTTAACCGCCTCGGAAAACAGCTTTTACCAAGCCTACAGTGACTACCAAGCCGCACTCAAACAAGGTGATAACGACCAAATAAAAGCCAGTGCCAAAAGGGCCTTCGAATTGGGCGAAGCTCAATATGCCAAGGACAGTGTCGACTTAGCTAACCTCGCCATGAACTGGGCAGGAGCGATAGAGAAGCAAGTCGCCCCTTACCCATTTGAAGAAAAGAATTTGCCAAAAACAGCTAAGGCGAATGAGTTATATCAACTCGCATTAAGCAATTATAAAAAGCATTACGGCGAGCATGCAGCTGAGCTTATCGACCCACTACTCGGCGCAGCGGAAACCTCACCTAAGCTGACTGTGGCGAAGGGGGTTTTTGAAGATGCTATTGAAATTGCTGAAAAAACTGCAAATAAAAAGCTGTTGGCGAATATAAAAATGGCAGCCTTTACTCGTCTCAGCAACACAGAATTGTACACTGCTAAGGTAAGAGACTATGCCTTCGAGGCCTATGAAACTTACAAAGAAATCCTGCCCGAAAATGCCCTCGACAGAGTCAAAGCCACCTATGTCGTCGGTGCCGTTGAATATGCCGAAAAGCATGATGACAAGGCGATTCCGTTGCTTTTAGAAGTGGTTAAGCAGTTTGACGCCCTTAACTTTAGCCATCCCTATGCCTTAAGCGCCCACGCTTATTTAGTCGAACTGTATGAGCGCCAAGGAAAGCGTGACGAGTCCACCGCCCACTGTATCGCCATCGGCAAAATGCGCCCTTGGGCCGACACGCAGGAACAGCAACCGCTATTTCGCACGGTGCCCAAATACCCTAAGTCCTACCTCATGCAACGTAAAAGTGGCTATGTGACCCTTAACTTCACAGTTGATGAGATGGGATTTGTGAAAAATCCTGAAGTGCTCGAATCCAAAGGCGGTGTACTATTTGAAAAATCCACACTGAAAATGATCGAAGAATGGCGCTATGCGCCTAAGTTTGAACATGGCAAGCCCGTGCCAGCACAAACGACTGTGCGTATAGACTATTTCACCGATAAGTCTTAATCAGTTACTTCACCTCATATCCCAGCCCATCGCCTAATCCCGATGGGCTGTTTTTATTTTCTGAAGTAACTGAAGCAACTAGCCCTCGCTTTATCCGGCTTAAACAAGTCTCACAAATACAAGCCGTCGCAGGCTGCGATAATAGTTGCGCTAACTTATCAGCACTCAGCCCTACTGTAGCGTCTGTTGATAAGCCTGCCGCCAAATCGCCAGATAGCAATTGAGTCAGATTAGGAAACCTCTGCTTAGCACACCAACAGTCACTGATCTCGGCGCCAAGAGTCATTGCACACTGATTCGCCCCTTGGCATAAAGGGCACAGTTGCGCGGTATCGAACTGAACGTCTTGTAAGTGCTTAGGCACGGTAATCCTTATGGCATCGGAGTGATAACGCAGAAATAATAATGTTTTTTGCAACTCAAGCTGAGTTGATTTACACCAAAGTTAGACTTTATAGCTTTCCAAACTATGCGTTTGAATGCTTTAGTTTACAAGTCGTGGGGCTTCCATATTGGCTCTGTTTAGCACAATGATTATTGATTGCGGCCTTACGGCCGAGGTGAATCAAAGTCGTGGGGTTTCACCCCCTGATTTTTTAATAAAGAGTCGACCAAGGAGGACTGCTCGTCGTATCAAAAACGTCCATATTAAACTACCTGCTCGATATCCCTATCTCGCGCTCAAAACGGCCGTTGACCTTCGCCCTTGGATTCTCCAAGACGCCCCTAGCGAAGTTACATGCATTAGAGACTGGCCTTGGTCTTATATTAATCCCCAAAAATCTGTGCCTGTCCCAACTTTTTCCTAGCTTCACAAATACAAGCCGTCGCGGGCTGCGATAATAGTTGCGCTAACTTATCAGCACTTAGCCCTACTGCATCGCCGGTCGATAACCCCACCACCAAATCGCCAGACAGTAATTGAGTCAACTTCGGAAACGCCTGCTTAGCACACCAACAGTCACTGATATCTGCCCCAAGAGTCATGGCACACTGATTCGCCCCTTGGCATAGAGGGCAAAGCTGCGCGGCATTGAACTGAGGTTCGGGTAAGGGCTGAGGCTCGGTAATCCCCTTTCGGTAGAACTGTCATACAACATCTAAATTAAAATATGGTTTTCAATACCTTACAATAGATACTTTAATATGAGCATCGTAAGATTTTTCCCAACTCATTGTTAACATTTTCATATAGTGTTACACATGCTTCATGATATTGGCTTGCAGTTATCTCACTATTAGCAAGTTGACTCTTAGTCACGACATCTTTTAACTCAATTAGGTTATTTCGTAACTCATCATTTGAAATTCGTTGTATCAGAATCGATGTTTCAGAATTTAAATCTAACAATTGCTCTGTTAACTCATCAGGCAAAGCATACTTTCCCCATTCACCAGACTCTTGAAAATTTTTCCTATCAGCAAAATACACTAATGTACTAGCCCTCATATAATTTCGCATTACAATTTGTAGCTCAAGTAATGTTTCTCTTTGAAATGATCTAGCACGTTCCTCTCTATCTTGGACTTTAGAATTCTCTGAAATTTTATATGTATTCCAAGTGGTTATTGCCGTAGTAACAATACTTGCTGTCGCACCTACAATTGCACCTACAACAGTACCGATAAATCCCCAACTAATCGCATCCATAAAAGCTCCTTGTGCCGAATGTATGTATAACGGCCCATTACCTAGATCTGTCCTTGAAACCCTACACAAAAGTAATAAAGTGTTAAATATACTGAATATTAAACACAATCAATAAATTACAATGAACTAGCTTCAAAATGCAATCTGAACCAGCATGACGAAAACTTATCTAACTAAGAATTAAAATGATGCGACATGTTAAATAATATTAAAACATCAATTTTCCAAATAATTACGCTTACAGTTTAATAAACCAACTCAACAAATCACCTAGCTAGTAACCAAGAGACCACACCGATGCCCGAAAGACGAGTCATGGTGGTTAGCGAGGCGACCGTCCGCCCCAAGGACGGGGCGGTCGAGCATCCAAGGATGGACTGGCTGCGAGTCGACGAGCGAATGCCATGACAAGCCTATACGTTAATACCTGCAAATACTAAGACCCCTTCAACGTAAAACCCAAATGACCCGGTACAATTGACCAATAAAAAAGCCAGCAAACTTTAAGCTTGCTGGCTTTTCTGTCTAATCTAGTGACTCGGTTTACCTCATAACGCGAGCACGGAATCAAAGCGACTCAACTAGGACTTTTTCGGAAATACCGGATAAGAGGCGGTGCCAAGCACTTTGCCATTGACGTCGACACCGTAATAGTCGTTGTCATTATGGTATTTTTCCTGCGCTTGTTTCACATCGCCCTTATTGCGGGGGTCCTGTGGCCGTTCATGGGAGTTGATGTAAGCGGCAACGTCCCAAGCTTGTTGGTTAGTCAACTGCATGCTCTTACCGAAAGGCATGTTTTCATAAATGAAGAATGCGGCTGTATTGACCCTGTGCATCCCCGCGCCCCAGTTGTAACTCATTGGGCCCCATAATGGTGGCAGAGAGTAAACACCGGCAATCGCTTGGCCTTGACCATCGGCGCCATGGCACGCTTGGCAATGGGCGGTATACACGGCTTTGCCGCGCTCGGGTGAGAACGCAAGTTCAGGTTTTGGGATCTCAGGATAACCACGGCCGGGCAGATTCGCGCGTTGCTCCACTGTCATGGCTTTGGCTAGGGCGTCTGGCAGCGAGAAATCCTCACGTTTGGCGCCTTTAACCAATTCGGTATCGCTAAGTTCTGGCACTGGACCATCGAGGTTCGCCGCATCCATTAAACCACTCATCCCTAACCAGTAGGCATATGCCGATAGCGCAACCAGTTCGGGGCTGCCCGCAGCGGGGGCTTTACCATTCATGGAATAGTTAAAGCATCCTTGTATCCGCTCTTGAAAGGTATTTACTTTATCGTCTTTTTTACGATACGCGGGATACGCAAAATAGGCGCCCCATACCGGTGACGCATTCGCCTTACGGCCCGCATCCATATGGCAGTTAGCACAGTTAAGCTCGTTACCCACATACTTATCTCTTAACTGCTGGGTATTCACAAATAGCTGATAACCCAAGCGTACTTTATCGCCAAAGGCACCTTCGGGAATCGCACTTAAGGGTCTAGGCGTAAGATAGGTTTGATCTGGGTTTTTAGGGACTGAGGGCAATGGCGCCTGTTTATCAGGTAATTCTTGCGCCGCTTGCACTTGAGTTGTCAGCACGCCCATTGCGACCAATAGTAAGATGGCAGAAGATTTCATGGCCGGCTCCTTATTTCAAATTCGCAAAGTAGTTCGCTAAGGCATCCACCTCGGCGGCGGTCAGCTTGTTAGCCACATTGGCCATCATGCCGTCCACATCTCCCTTACGTGTGCCAGCTTGCCACGCCAACAGTTGCGTCTTGATATAGCTGGCCTGCTGACCCGCTAAACGCGGGAACAAACCGCCACCTAATCCAGAGGGGCCATGGCATGTGACACAGGCTGGTAAGCCGCGAGACCAATCACCTTGATAGGCTAAGCGCGCGGTATCATCACTAAAGGTGATTTGTTCGCCCCTAAGCACAGGCTTAATCTCAGTCTTAGGAGATTTGGCGGAGAAATAACTCGCCACTTGCTCAATACCATCACCTTGCAGTGTCATCGCCATCGGCATCATGGTCGCGTTTTGGCGTACACCCGCCTGAAAATGCTGCAATTGGGTGGTGATATATTCTTTTGAGAGTCCGGCCAAGCGAGGGCCAAGTGGCTCAATGCCCTCACCTTCGACGCCGTGGCAAGTCACGCAGATTTGTCCCGCTGGCGGGATAGTTGCCGTGTTAGCGATGGCGACAGAGGTCAAGGCACAGCCGCTAATGAGCGCGATGCTTTTGGCTAATGTTTTAATTTTATTATTCATTTTCTATCCTTGAACAAACCTTGAGTCACACGAAAACGCTTGAAAAACCGCGTTAACGGCTAAAACAAGGTCGTTAAAAAAGAGATAATTGAGTGGTGCGTTCTACGTTTAGCTCACACTAAACGTATCGAAACACCATACTCCTTGCACGGAAGCGGAACAAGCATTAAAAAAATCTAATATTAACCTTTTAGTAACCAAATCGGGTTGCTTCAAAGCTATTCAATAACTTATGCAGCAGATAACAGAGGAATAACGTCGCCACTATCGCCACAAAAATACTGCTCACCCGATACAGGGCACTAAAAATTAAGTCGTTACCTGGAGTTAAATATTGCCCAAACAAAATCCCTAACGTCGTCATGGCGCCAAAACCGACACCCGATCCGCTCGCCTCCTTCACATGGACCTGCGCAAACAACATAAGGCCAAGCCACAGCAGCGGTACAATCAGGATCAACAATCCTGACCAATCGTAGAGAAAGAGTTGCACCATCACCCCAAAAGACACCCCAAGCAAGGTGCCAATGGCACGTTTACGGGCATAATCCAACGCCCCGTTCCAATGCATGGGGAATAAAAGTAGCAAGGTGGTTGCCTGCGCCGACATCGAATCACGCAGATTGAAAATCTGAAACACTAAGAAAGAGAGCGTGGCAATGCTGGCACCGAGCAACGCCTCATGGCGCATACGGTGCGGCGCTTTGGGGCCGGGTTGATAGGCGGCGCGGGGTTCAACATCCGGCCAAAGTGCAGTCATTAAATAGGCGATGATGACTGATAGCCCTGTCGCCCAAAAGTTACTAAAAATCAGATCATTCAGATCTGTGCCCGGATAGCTGGCAAAGTGCAGCATAATGCTTAAACTCAGCACGCCATTGGCACCAAAGAGGAACAGGCTACCACGGGACATCGCCGCAAAACGATACAAAAACAGCAGGAAAACAATAGGTGTCATCATGCCTGGGTGGCTACCGAAGAAGCCTCCGAGCAGGCCGACTTCAAGCCCCGCAATGGCAGATGATGCCAATAATTGCCTTACCGCATGGCCACTTATCACAGGGACTAAACCCAGTAATAACATTGGGGTTACGGTAAAAAACACCCCATTACTCCAACCAAAGAGCTTACACAGGGTAAAACCAATGGTACCGCCAGTGGCAATGCGCAAGCACTGGCGTAAATCATTGGCGGTTAATGGATTGTGGCGTAACAACATGCAAATTGCCTTGATATTAATAGATGTAATGGAGCAGGCTAATGACCTTAATCTGCACCTTGGCTAGCAGGCTAAATAGCGTATTGTCGGGCAGCAATTGCACAGTGGCGCGCGCCCCTGCGGGTAGGTTATTCATTGCACTGTTGTCTGACACACTGTCATCTAAGACTAAATGCAGTCTTAGGCGCTGCGCATCACGCACCCAACGGTCTGACTCCTGCGGCGCGGCTAAACGACCATTGGCATCAAACTGCCCCGCACTCACCCCTGCATCGACACTGCTCACTTGGGCGTGATACAAACGACCAGGCTCACCGTCAAAGGCGATTAATGCGGGATAAGCAGCATTCACACCCCTTAAGGTTTTTTCGCGAAAATCGGCAATAATATCCAATTTATCAGAGACTAAGGCGAGTAGTGGTTGGCCCACAGCGGCAAAACTGCCCACTTCAAGTTGCAGGTTGGTCACCACTCCATCTTGGTCGGCACGGATTTGGGTGTAAGACAGATTCAACTCAGCTTGCTCTAACGCATTCATCGCTTGGCGAACTCTAAGGTTATCTTCGCCATAGAGACCACGGCTCACTTTGAGTTTATCGAGGCGAGCATTAGCGGCTAACACATTCGCCTCGGCGGCGTCCGCATCACTATCGGCTTGATCACGCAACTGCTGCGAAACGCCATGGGTCGCATAAAGCGCATCTAAACGTTTGGCTTCACGGCGTTTTTGTTGTGCAGTCGTCACACTCGCATTCACTTCTGCTTTAGCGGCTAAGAGTGCAGCATCAAGTTCGGCATTATCCTGACGCACTTGTTCTAGGGCCAATTTGGCATGTGACACAGCCAACTCAAAGGGCGCTGGGTCGACTTGAAACAGTAAATCGCCTTTGGCGACCACTTGGTTATTTTTCACATTAATCGTTTGAATCTTGCCGCTGATCTGTGGAGTCACCTTAGTCACTACACGGGTTGCCATAGCCTGTGGGGTTAATGGCATCATAGTGTCGGCAAACATAAAATAGCCAAACACGGCCACAAAACCGAGCATAGCGATTTTGACAAGACGGGCAAATTGTTGATCCGGTGTCATCTTATTTCTCACTCAAGAATATCTGTGCTCTTAGCCAACTTGGCTAAGGCGTTTTCACTAATTAGGCTAATGATGCGTTCAAACTCGCCAAGCTCAGTGGCGCTAATGCCCGCTAATAATTCACCGCGCACATGGATAATCCGCGCTTCTACTTGCTTTAATACGTCTTTACCGGCGGGTGTTAGCGACACGATTCGGGCGCGCTTATCTTTAGTGCAGCAATGACGCTCGACTAAACCTTGCTCCTCAAGTTGCCCTAAGGTACGCATCAAAGAAGCCAATTCAATTTCCAGCGCATCCGCTAACACCTTTTGGCTCACGTTGTCACCTAGACGCAATAACTTCCACAACGCGGTCCATCGAGGATGGGTTAACCCAAGTGGTGCTAATTCCACATCCGCCACGGTACGCCATAAGCGGTGCAGGCGACCTAAATGTTCCGCGAGGGATAACTCCTTTAAGCGCTCGAGTTCTTTATACATGATGCTTACTCATTTACTTAGCCTGCTAAGCATTATACTTAGTTAGCAGGCTAAGTAAATATTTTCTGCTCAGAAAAGATCTGTGCACGCTGCCACGAAATCCGCAAAAAACCGAAAAACAACTGAAAAAGGTTCACCCGCTCGCAAATATAAAAAGCAGTATCTCTATAATATTCAAAAAGATATTCAGACAGACATACGAATACTGGGAGGTTTACTGTGAAGAATTTAAACATTAGCACTCGGATAGTGTTAGGCATCAGCCTACTGCTATTTGCGGTGATGAGCTTTATCATGCCGCTGGTGCTATCAGAATTCAGTCGCCAAATAAGGGAGTCTGAGCAACGGGAATTACATAAGTTATACGAAACCGCGGTGGCAAATATCGTCTCATCGGGACAAAGAGCACAGGCGATGGCAACCTTAATCTCACTCACACCTGAGATCCAAAGTAACTTTGCCGAGCGTGACCGTGAAGCACTACTTCAACGCACCCAACCGCTATTTACGCGCCTTAAACAAGATTTTGCCGTGCAGCAATTTCAGTTTCACATCCCACCCGCGACCTCGTTTTTACGCCTACATCGCCCTGAAAAATTTGGTGATGACCTCACCGCAATCCGTAAAACCATTGTCGAAACCAACACCCAAAAGCAGCCCCTCAGCGGCTTAGAATACGGGGTTGAGGGCTTAGGTATCCGCGGCCTCGTGCCGATGAATTACCAAGGACAACATACGGGCTCGGTGGAGTTTGGTATGTCATTTGGACAGCCCTTCTTCGACAATTTTAAAAATGCCTACCAAGCAGAGATAACTCTTTTGCTGCCTAAGGATGGCAACTTTGTCCCCTTTGGTGGCACCTTTACCACCGACACCAGCGCCTCCAGCGAACTCAACAAGGTAATGCAAGGTACTGAAGTGATTCGCACCATCGATTTAGACGGCAAGAGCTACGCCCTGTATCGTCATGGGATGAAAGACTACTCGGGCAAAACCTTTGGTGTGCTGGATATTGCACTGGACAGAAGCCATTCTGAGCAAGCGATGTCCGATATTCGCTTTAAACTCATTTTGATAGGCTTTATCGCCTTCCTAATTGGCACCGCCATTGCCTGGTTTATCGCTAAGAGTATTACCCGCCCGATTGCCGAAACAACCAATGCGCTCAATGACATTGCCGAAGGTGAAGGCGATTTAACCCGCCGGATTGAAGTGAAGAGCAAAGACGAAATCGCGCAGCTTGCACTTGCCTTTAACCGCTTTGCCGAAAAGATCCACGCCACCGTTGCTCAAGTATCAGACTCCACCAGCTTACTGGCGACATCGGCCGAAGAAATGTCTGCCATTACCCATGAAACTCAGCAAATGGCAAAACGGCAACACCTCGAGACCGAACAAGTCGCCACCGCCATGAATGAAATGGCGGCAACAGTACAAGAAGTTGCCCACAATGCGACTGATGCCGCCGACGCAGCAACCCACGCCAGCGAGTCAACTGAACATGGTAAGTTGCTGGTTGAAAAGGTCATTTCGACTATAAGTCTGCTGGCGGATGAAATAGCCCATGCCGCCACGGCCATCAACGAACTTGAGCGTAATACCGCGCAGATTGACTCGGTATTAGTCGTTATCCGTAATATTGCCGATCAAACCAATTTGCTCGCCCTCAATGCCGCCATTGAGGCCGCCCGTGCGGGTGAACAAGGCCGTGGTTTTGCGGTGGTGGCAGATGAAGTACGTACGCTCGCCAGCCGTACTCAAGCTTCAACCAGCGAAATTCAGCAGATGATTGAAGCCTTGCAACAGAGTGCCAAATCCACCGTCAGTACCATGAATACCAGTACCGCCACCACGCAAAACTGTGTTTCGTTGGTGCACGAGGCGGGGGAAGCGCTCGAAGCCATTACCCAGGCCGTATCCACCATTAGTCAAATGAACATTCAAATCGCTAGCGCTGCCAACGAGCAATGTGCTGTGTCGGCGGAAATCAATAAAAACGTCAATAATATTAATGATATTACGACCAATGCCACCGAGAGTGCCGAGCAAACGGCGCGGGCGGGAGACGAGTTAGCACAGTTGTCGATGCGCTTAACCACACTTCTCGCTCAGTTTAGGATTTAGGATTTAGGATTTAGGATTCAAGCAAAACAAAACGCCGCTAAATAGCGGCGTTTTTTTATGCTGTTAACGTTATACCGCCTTTGGGCGAACCCCTAAGGTATGGCAAATCGCATAGGTCAATTCCGCACGGTTTAAGGTGTAGAAGTGGAAATCCTTCACCCCTTCGCGGGACAACACTTTCACCATATCAATCGCCACGTTAGCGCCCACCAGCTGACGGGTTCCGGCATCATTTTCAAGGCCATCGAACTGCTTATGTAACCAGCTTGGTAAGCTCACATTGGTCATGCCCGCAAAACGCTTTAACTGGGTAAAGTTAGTCACGGGTAAAATACCGGGTACGATTTCGACATCAATCCCTGCCGCAACGCAGCGGTCACGGAAACGCAGGTAAGATTCCACATCGAAGAAAAACTGAGTAATAGCGCGGCTGGCACCGGCATCGATTTTACGCTTAAGGTTAATCAAATCCGCCTGAGCGTTAGCCGCATCTGGGTGCACTTCTGGGTAAGCGGCGACCGAAATATCAAAGTCGGCCACTGAGCGCAGCAGGCGCACTAGATCCACCGCAAAGCGAGTCGGTTTTGGGCTACCCGCTGGCAAGTCGCCACGCAGCGCCACAATATCGCGAATACCCGATTTCCAGTAATGCTTTGCCAGATCTAACAGCTCTTCATCACTCGCATCCACTAAGGTTAAGTGCGGCGCAGCAACTAGGTTGGTTTCTTGTTGAATACGTTCAATTACGCCGTGGGTACGGTCACGCACGCCCGAGTTTGCCCCATAGGTTACTGAGACAAACTTAGGATTCAGCGGCTCTAAACGACGAATAGAGTTCCACAGGATCTGTTCCATTTCGGGGGTTGATGGCGGGAAAAATTCAAAAGAAACATTAATATCGCCATTAAGTTCAGACAAACTTTGGTTTAGCGAATGTGAATGTTGTGCGTGATGAAAAGCCATGTGTATTTCCTCAACCGCCCGAGTGCGACACTTATCGCGACTGGTACGACTATTAATGCAGTAGTTTAATCCATATGGACGTTTGGACGTCTATATGTCCATATACTAGAGAAACTGGCTGTTAAGTCAAGCCAAAAAATCCCCATTTTTGGCATTTTCTTATCCCTCGTTGATCACCTTGATTTTAGTCCTTATCTTCGCCAATAAAAAAGGACTCAAATGAGTCCTTTAAGCTTTTGAATTTAAATCTATTCTTGCAGCAGATCGCGGCAGATCTGTGTTAGATCCGATTGTACAGCTGCTGCCGTCACTTCGCGGCCCGCACCAGGTCCACGGATAATCAAAGGATTACCTTGATAGAAGGCTGAGCGGATCACAAACACATTGTCACCGGGCGTGAGGTTGGCGTAGGGGTGGCTCGCATCAATCCACTGTAATCCCACCTCGGCTTTTAGGGTCGCGCCGCTATTGTCCAAGGAGGCGACATATCTGAGTACCTTGTTTTGCTCCGCCGCTGCGCCGTATTGTTGCAGCAATTCATCATCCAGCTCACCGATACGGGCAAGGAATTGCTCCAGTGGAATATCCGCTAAATGGGCGGGCACTAAAGAGCGCAGCTCAATATCCTCAAGCTCGATTTCTAGGCCGATTTCACGGGCTAAAATCAGCAACTTGCGCTGCATATCGCGACCAGAAAGATCGTCCCGAGGATCGGGTTCGGTAATCCCTAGGCCACGTGCTTCAATCACTAATTCCGAGAAAGGTTTGCTGGTATCGTATTTCTCGAATAACCAACACAGGGTGCCAGAGAAAATCCCGCCAACGGCTTCAACGCTATCGCCACTGTTACGCAAATCGTTTAAGGCGTGCTGAATAGGTAAGCCCGCGCCACAGCTAGCGTTATAACGCCAGAATAGACGGCGATAACCGAGTTGTTCCTTCAATTCCCGATAAAAAGGCAGCGGGCCAGAACCCGCGAGTTTGTTTGCGCTGACCATATGAATGCCGCGCTCGAAAAACTCTGGGTATTGCAGGGTTAAACTGGCGCTGGCGCTGATGTCTAATGCAATCAGTTCATCACAGTTAAGTTGTTCTAATTGTTCAAATAGATGCTCGTACTGCCAAGGAGTCGCTTCTGTATCAAATTCCTGCTGCCAGCTTTCCAGATCCACCCCCGTAGACTTAATCAGGGCTTTACTGGAAGTAACCAGACCGACTAACTCGACTTGCGCTTCAAGCTCTTGATTTAACGAGGGAGAAACTGACTTAAACAGCTTCACCCACGCCTCGCCAATATTGCCCACACCCAGCAGCAATACGCCAATGCGTTTACGCGGGCCAGCACAGCGGCGATGCACTTTTTGCGTCAGCAGATTAACCTGCGACTGTGGCACTAAAGTCACCAAACTTAAGTCACCACTGAACAAGGGCTTAGCGTCGCGGCTCAGTAAACGGGCAAAGCTACGGCGATAATGCTCGGCATCGGCACTCACCAACGCCACTAAACCGAGTTCGGTATTAATTTGCAGATCTTTAATGCCGAGGGCTTCGGCCTGCGCATCCAATAATTTTTGTACTTGTTTTTGGTTTTCAGCGGTATAGGCAAGCTCAAGCCGTTGATGCGCCGATACCCAATGTGCCAGCGGCGTTAATCCCGCCTCCACCAATTGCTCGAGCAGACTGGCCACATCACCCGCAATCTTAAAGCCAAATAACACCACAGCATTGAGGTTGGTCACCACGGGCGCACTCGCCGAGGAGCTGTGCGGCGCAATCAGGGTAAAGTCGGTATGGGAGGCGTAGCTTGAACGCACGGCTAGGCTCACCTCAGTGTTAAACAGCGGCTGTAAGGTGCGTGAATGGAGTACTGGCGAGCCTAAACGCGCCAAGCGGTCGGCTTCGGCGAGGGACATGCTCTTGAGTAATTTCGCATCGTTGATCTTATTCGGATCGGCGTTAAATACCCCTTCAACGTCGGTCCAAATGGTCACGCGCTCAATGTCGGCAAGGCTGGCAATTAAGCTGGCGCTAAAGTCAGAGCCATTGCGACCCAATAGCAAGGTATCGCCACGCTCGTTGGCGCAGATAAAACCGGTGATCACTAGGCGCTCGTTAGGGTGTGCGGCCAGTAAGGCTTGTACTTTAGCGCGGGATTCTTGCACACGGATTTGCGGCACGGCGGCCTCATCTGCCACTAAAATCGAGCAGGCATCCACATGGCTTGCGGCCACGCCCGATTCACGCAGCAGCGCTGCCATCAGGCGCGCCGACCAACGCTCACCAAAACTCACCACATGGTTAATTTGGTAATCGTTGCGTACATCTAAAGATAATAGACTGATTAACTGAGCTTTATCCGTGGTTAAACGCTCGCGTAAATCCCGCGCTTGCTCGTTAGATAATAATTGCTCAATCAAGCCTTGCTGATAGCTGATAAGGACTTGTAATTCTTCTTGCCATAATTGGTTGCTATCGCGCAGGGACAATAATTTATATAAAAAGTTAGTGGTTTTACCCGCGGCAGACACCACCACTAGATCATCACTATGGCCATGGGTTAACAGAATATGGGCGACTCGGCGGTAACAATCGGCATCGGCTAAGCTGGAACCACCAAATTTATGTAAGTGACAACGTGCCATCTATTATTCCTCTACTGACAAGCCGCTACGGCGGCCAATCCTGCTTGAATATCTGCAACTAAGTCGTCGGCATCTTCAATACCAACCGACAAACGTAATAGGGTGTCTTTAATGCCAGCTTCAAAACGCGCCTGCGGCTCCATCGCCCTGTGGGTCATGGTCGCGGGCACGGCTACGAGACTCTCAACGCCACCTAAACTCTCAGCCACGCTGAATAAACTTAACGCATCTAAAAAGGCGACCACTTCGGCCTCGCCGCCCTTAAGCTCAAAACTCAGCATAGCGCCAAAACCTTTTTGTTGCTTGGCGGCAATGGCATGGCCGGGATGATCCGCAAGACCTGGGTAATACACTTTACTCACGACGGGGCTGTTACTCAGTAACTCCACAATCCGCTCGGCATTACTTTGGTGCTCACGAATGCGCACAGCTAAAGTACGCAGGCCGCGCAGGGTTTGATAACTGTCAAAGGCAGAACCGGTTAAGCCTAAGGTGTTCGACCACCAATGTAAGATCTCACCGAGTTGAGGGTCTTTGGCGATCACCGCGCCGCCCACCACATCGCTATGGCCATTAATGTATTTAGTGGTGGAGTGGATAACGATATCGGCGCCGAGCAATAGCGGTTGCTGCAAAATCGGCGAGAGGAAAGTGTTGTCCACTATCACTAACGCACCTACGGCGTGGCTTGCCTTGGCAATAGCTTCGATATCAACCACCCGCAGTAATGGGTTGGATGGGGTTTCAATCCACACCATTTTAGGCTGCTGGGCAATCGCTTGCTCAAGTGCTTGGCTGTCGGTTTGATCGACCACCAGCAGTTTAAATTGGCCTTTTTTCGCGAGGTTGGTGAATAAACGGTAAGAGCCACCGTAGCAATCGTGGGGCACCACCAGTAAATCATCTGGGCCCAGTAAAGTGGTCACTAAGGTAATGGCTGCCATGCCAGTACAAGTCACGATACCGGTTGCGCCCTTTTCCAGCTTAGCTAAGGCATCGCCTAAGATGCTGCGGGTAGGATTGCCGGAACGGCTGTAATCAAATTCGCGAGGATTTTTATGACCATCGAAGGCGTAATTAGTCGACAAATAAATCGGTGGCACAACTGCGCCATATTGAGTATCGCTTTCGATACCCTGACGCACTGCCAGTGTGGCTAATTGACGCTCTGCCATGGGTGGACTCCTAAATTCGGTAGACTGATAGAGATGTCTGGACGTCTAAATGTACCTAAGCCCAGTGGTATCGTCAATAGGCGTTAAGACGTTTAGACGTCTAAACATAAAGAAATCTGTTTGCAATCACTAAGAAATAGTAGCAATAATTTGACTGTAATCTGTAAGGGTTTAAAATCTGCCCCGAATTTAGCGTTATAACAGGTGAGTCAATGACTGAATGGAATGGGGAATACATCAGCCCCTATGCTGAACATGGCAAGAAGAATGAACAAGTAAAGAAAATTACTGTGTCTATTCCGCTCAAAGTGCTAAAAGTCCTCACGGATGAACGTACGCGTCGTCAGGTCAACAACCTGCGCCACGCAACGAATAGCGAACTGTTGTGCGAAGCATTTTTGCATGCCTACACCGGCCAGCCTCTGCCTGATGATGCCGATCTGTCGAAAGAGTGCCCAGACAGCATCCCCGCTGAAGCGAAGCGGTTGATGGACGAAATGGGGATCGAGTGGGAAGACATGGAATAACGCTTAAGCGTCCATAATCCTGCCGTAACTAATTATTAGGGATCGTTAATGCTCATCCGGCGTGGTGGGTTAAAGTAACGATCCCTATTTTGTTTTGATGGAATCCTATGTTCTCCTTGATCGATCCACAAACGCTTGCTATCGCGTCTGTGATTGTGTTTTTAGGTGCCCTCACCCAGAGTCTGATTGGGTTTGGCTTAGCCGTGGTCGCCAGTCCGTTGCTGTATATCGTCGATCCCCAATTAGTGCCTGCCCCCGTGATTGTGATGGGATTTTCCATCGCGCTACTCACCCTATTGCGTGAACGCGGCCATTTAGAATTCAATGGCTTGCAATACGCGCTCATCGGTCGAGTACCCGGAGGTTTTATCGGTGCTAGCCTATTACTGTTTGCGCCGCAGCCGATTCTTGGTTTGGCGATTGCGGCCATTGTGGCGGTCGCCGTGGTGCTCAGTTTGTATAAATTCAGCCTGCCGGTGAACAAAGCGACTCTGTTTGGCGCGGGAGTCGTCTCGGGGATCTTTGGCAATATCGCCGCCATTGGTGGCCCTCCGATGGCGATTTTATTGGCGGGTAAGGATGCTTCGCAGTTTCGCGCAGCGTTATCGGCCTTCTTTATCTTTAGTTCGACCATTGCCTTGGCGATTCTTGGGGTGACGGGCTTACTCGAAATCAAGCACTTTTGGCTGTCGCTAATGCTATTGCCCTCGGTCTTTTTAGGCTATCTCGTGGCGGGCAAACTGGTAGGCAGTATTGATAAACATAAGACCAAGATGGCGACCTTAGCCCTCTGCGCTATCAGCGCCTTAGTGCTTACGGTGAAATCTGTGATTGAGCTATTGCCGCAATAATTACCGCAATAATCCTCTGCCAATTGCCGCCATAAAAAAGCACCGTTACCGGTGCTTTTTGCTTGCAGGGATGCGTGTTGTAACCCATTTGAGTATCACTTAATCGTATTAAAGTAATACTCATATTTGTTGCGCTAGTTTGAATGCCATGGGTTAGAGCATTCGCTAACATCACTTAGCTCAGGTAGCTTTGGCCTGCATACACAATAAAGTGTCTCAGGGCGAGCACGCCAGTTAAGCTGGCACAGGCCACCATAATCATTGCGCCCTTAGTGTGGCGAGTCGCTGCGGGAAGCAGCATAAACAGCAATGGCACACCAAAGCCAATCCCGACGACACCAATCCAGAATACGCTTGCCCACACGCCAGAGGTGAGTGATGCCAGCGCCGCAGCCGCCGCACCGCCTTTAAAGTACAAGGCACAGAACAACATAAACAGGAACATGATTTCGATGGCCATCACTGGCAGCTCTAAGCCATGCATTTTAGCTAAGGTCTTGTCGTGGCTATCGGTTTTGAACATCACCAGCGCCAGCACCGCATTGGCCGCCGCACCCGCTGATAAACCAGATACCAAGAACAGTGCAGGCAATACCGCAGTGTTTAGCATCGGATAGGCATTCATCGCCGAGATTAAGAAGCCAGTGTAAGCGCCCACACCAATGGCGAGGACAAACAATAGCACTTCAATCAGCTTTCTAAAGGGCATCAGCAACTTAGCGATAGGCGCGAGGAAACCTAAGCCCCACTTTGGCAAATCGTCACGCAGTACTAAAATCGCGTAGGCAAATGCCAAGGGTGAGTAAGCCAGCAGCGCTAATACCCCAATCGCCATAACGGACTGGAAGTTGTAGTTAATTAAGATCAACCAAAAGTGGAAAGGCTTAGTTAAATCAAACACTAAACAAGCTAAGCCTAAGCTGATTGCCACAGGGCCAATAATCGCCGCGGCCTTGAGGATATTGCTCTCAACTTGCGTTTGTTCCTGATTGAACCAACGCAAACCAATGCCAATCAGCAAACTTCCGGCGGATAAACCCGCCATAAATAGATACACGGCGATGACCCAGTGCCAAGTGACGGGAGCATATTGCGCCATATCGCCCCAAGTATTGTTCATAATCAAATCCCCCCTCTTTTGGTAGGAACGCGATATACCCTAGGTTTAGTGCCTAAATGGGTCTTATCTTGGTAAGTGATCTTAGTGTTGAGCAGTGTGGCCACTTCACTTTGTGGATCGTTAGCATCGCCAAACACCAAGGCATCGGTCGGGCACACAGTCACACAGGCAGGCTCTTCACCCCGGGCCAAACGCGTGTCCTTACAGAAGTTACACTTGTCAGCCACTTTGGTTTCGGGATTCATAAAACGCACTTTGTAGGGACACGCCGCCACGCAGTACATACAACCCACACACTTGTCGCCGTGGATGGAAACAATGCCATCTTCGCCCACGTAGGCCGCGCCCGTTGGACACACCTTCACACAAGGCGCATCTTCACACTGCTGGCAAGACACCCTATGGTACTTAAAGTGCAGATTGGGCATTTCGCCATAGGGTCCTTCGACTCTCACCTGCAAACGGGTCACCCCTTCTGGAACGCCGTTTTCACTGCGGCAAGCCACGTTACAGGCTTGGCAGCCGATGCACTTGTTCTCATCGTGCACCATCACATATCTTTTCGTCATTTGAGCCTCCAATTAGCGTTTTGCCAGCGTGACGCCAGTGGTGTGTACCGTCATACCACACACAGGTGCGGTAACGTGGGGCAGTAAGTTTCCGCAGTGGATACCTTTGCCTGTCGCTCTAACCAACTCTTTGTTTTTAGAACCAAAGCCCATATAAGCAAACACGGTATCGGGGCGAATGCCTGGGGTGACTAACGCATGGCCTTCCTCTGTACCTACACTGCTGGTTAAGCGGATAGGGTCGCCATTGCTGATGCCTAATTTGCTCGCGGTATCTGGGTGAACCCACACGGCGTTATCCGACATCAAATTTGCCAGCATGGGCACATTGTGGGTCGCGCCATTGGTATGCACCGCCACCTTACCTTGGATAAAGTAGAGTTCATTTGGCTTTTTAAGCTGCACTTCGCGGAATTTAATGACACCACGTCCTGGCGCCATGGCTTCAACCTTGGCGGAGGTCAATTCAATCTTGCCGCTTGGGGTTTTAAAGCTGAGTAAACTGCCGTAGGTGCCGTCTTCATCCGCAGGTTTGGCATTGGCATAGGCCTTGGTAAATTCGGCCACCATTTTAGGTTCGCGCAACATAATCGGCTTACCGAAGCTGACAAAACCTTCGTCTTTGATCCGGCGCAGCAGCTCTGTGTCGCGGTTTACCTGCAACAGTTGCAGGGTCTCCATGTTTTCCCATGGATAGAATTCACTCAGCCCCAGTTTGTGGCCAATATCCTTAAAGATTTGCCATGACGGACGAGTGTCGCCTAGGGTTTCGACTACCCGTTGGCGCACATAGTAGGCAGGGTTTTTACCTGACTTGTCAGCGATTTCCTCATCGCGCTCAAGGTAGGTAGACTCAGGTAAAATCACATCGGCATAGGCCGCGGTTTCACTGATATACACATCGCACACGGCAACAAAGTCGAGCTTTTTCAAGGCTTCGACCACTCGCGCTCTGTCGGTCATGGTTTGCATTGGGTTAGTACGGGACATCACCCAGCCATGTAACTGATAAGGCACCGCGCTTAAGGTCGCATCGAGGACGGTTTGATAAATCCCGCCCGCAGACCACATCATGGCGTACTGTTCTTCCACTTGGTCGATACGTTTTGCCGCAGGCTTTGGCATATCTTTTACGCCGGGCTTACCCAGCACAGGAGCCACATCTTCACCCGCGAGCTTGTTATAATCACCAGGCTTTTGACCAAGGTAGATACCGCCCTTACGCTCGATATTACCAATCAAGATGTTGGCAGCGTAAAGCGCGCGGCGCATTTCAAACTCTTCGGTGGTAAAGGTGGCTCTGTGACCAAAATCCACTACAGCATGGGGCGCTTTAGCCGCATATTCACGGGCAATACGGCGAATATCTTTGGCGGGCACATCGGAGATCGTTTCGGCCCACTCAGGGGTATAGGCTTTTACTTCAGCGGCAAAGGTGTCAAAGCCTTCGACATAACGCTCAACAAAGGCCTTGTCGTAAAGGTTTTCTTCAATCAATACATGGCATAAGGCTAAAGCGACGGCCACGTCGGTACCAGGACGAATCGCGTACCATTCATCGGCTTTATCGGCAACCACAGAGAATCTTGGCTCGAACACCACCAACTTAGCGCCTTTATCCATTTGCGCCGCCATCATGCCACGGGTTTCGGACATGTTGATACCTTCGTACAGGTTATGGCCGAAGTTAATAATGTATTTTGAGTTACTTAAATCGCGTTTCACCTTAGTGCCAAACATGGCCATAGCAGCAATTTCATAACCGCCGGGGCAAGTAGATGCATGGGTAAAGGTATTTGGGCTACCAAACGCCGTGGCGAGGTGGAATAAGTGTTTTTCTTGCGAGCCAGATTTAGAGGAAAACGCTACCGCCTCTGGGCCGTGAGCTTGCTTGATTTTAGTGAGATTATCGGCAATCAGTTGATAGGCTTCATCCCAACTGATTTCAGCCCATTTACCCTCGCCACGCTCGCCAACCCGTTTTAGCGGTTTAACAATCCGCTGTGGATCGTACAGCAAACTATGACCAGCACCGCCGCGGGCACAGACTTTACCGCCAAAGGATTTAGCCGCCTTATTACCGCTGATAAAGACGTTTTTACCTTCAATCACCCGCGCTGAAATCGGGCAGCGGGTCGAGCACATCTCACAGATACTGGCAATTTCTTTGCCCATGCCCTTAAGCTGCTTGCTCTCTAATGCCGCTAAACTGCCCGGCAATAAGCTAGCTAATGCACATGTTGCACCGCTGGCCCCTGCGCCCTTTAAAAAAGTTCGCCTATTAAGCTCAATCATGGTTACCTCCATCACACTCATCCACCCTTATGCGCCAATTGGCACACGCAAACTTAGGCTTTGGGTCACCACTGCGGTGAAACACTAAATTTGCTCACAGGTTTTTAGTTATTAATGCCAATGCCTTAAGAAACGCTGGCATTTTGCTGTTCCGGAGTGATTGTTATCCCTTAAGGAGTAGGCGGATATTGTGGTAAACCACATAGGCAAGTTGAGTGTGATCTGTGGCAACTAAAAGTTAAAATTGTTCTAAAAATTCGTGAATAAGATCAATAGTGTTGATTGGCCGTATCGATGCGTACGCTTGAGGTATTTTTACAATACGCACCACAATAAAAAGTTATCAAAAAACCTAAAAGCAATTTTAAAAACAATAAGTTAAAAAGTGATACCGCGATATCGCTGTCACAATAAACCCGTTAATTTAAAAGGATAAAATACCAGCACCGATTAGCGCGAACAGGTGCTGATATGAGGTCAGTATGAGGTTGGTATAAGGTCAATCCACCAAGGTAATATCTAAGCCATTTAACAGCCGAATCGCTTCATCGCGACTAAACTTGGCACCTTTAATTTTGTTATTAAAAATATCAATGTCGTAATCGGTTGCCTCGGAGAAATCCGCCTCCATTAACTCGGTGCGGCCAAATAAGCTGTGGCGAAAATCGCTGTAACTAAAGTTAGCGCGATTAAACTTGCCCTCACGAAAATCCACATCCTGCGCCTTACAGCCCTCAAGCACCATTTCATCGAGCTTAAGGCCCATAAAAGAGCAGTCGTTTAAGATGCAGGTTCTAAAGCTAAAAGGTGCCGCAAAGGATAATCTAGGCCAAGCAGCACGGGTCCAGTCTATGCCGACCAATTTACATTCTTCAAAACTCACACCGTTAAATTGGCTTAAGGGCACCTTGAGCAAGCTCAAATTACAACCCACAAAACGGCAATCGATAAACTTGCAGTTACGGAATGTGCTGTCGCTAAATTGGCAATCGTGGAACTCGCATTCTTCAAACTCAAGGTCCAGCCACTGGCTTTGGCTCTCGGCTAAGGCGATAAATTGCTGCGAGAAAAAATACCGCCCCTGTGAGGCTACGCGCGCCATCATTGGCATTTTTGCATCTGTCGTCATACTCGCTCCATACTCCCCATCACGGCTTAGGCACGTCCTGATAGGCAAATTGTCTTTTTGAATCTACAACAAATAGCTGTTAAAGCGAGAAGCGGCGCCTCAAGCTGATGCACTATAGCCGCAGATAATACCCCGATTAACGCCACTCACTACATGGCTAAATTGGCATAAATCGAATATAGGCTTAGCACTTATGCTCAACAACCTAGCTCCACAATCTAGCTTCAAACGCTTGCGAGCGACGCTCCCGCTTTAGGCATTTTCAGCTTTTACTTTTACCAGCCTTCACTTTGTGCCGACACGCCGCACAGATGCGCACAAATAGCCGTGGAAAATTTTGCGAATAAAGGTAAAATGGCGCCACTTTTCGCGGCTGTCTAACAAGGTTCTCTGGGATTAATGGTTAGCCTTTTCGAGCAAAATGGCACGGGGTTTCCCCGCTTGAGCAGACCAGTATTACTCTGGCGCCAACCTTGCTCTGCGTTTCATTTTCACCCCATATCTAGACAAACGTTATTCTCCCCATCGCCCGAAAATCCACTATTCGCTTTACGCTTAACCTTCACCAAGGCTTTACGCAAACTGAGCAATAAGCTATTGGTCAATAATAAAAAGGTGGCTAAGCATCTTATGCTTAAGCACACCGCAACGAATAAAAAACTCGTCCCTACACTCTCTATCCAAAGGAATACTCGTCATGAGTCTTGCTGATTCCGTATTAGCCGTAAACAACGATTTGCCCATCCGCACCGATAGTCCAGTTCATAGCGGCAAGGTACGTAGCGTTTACTGGCTAACCGACGCCGACAGCCGCCGTTTAATCAACACCAAGGGCTACAATGTGCCCGAAGATACGCCGCTTGCCATTATGGTGATTAGCGATCGCATCTCCGCCTTTGACTGCATCTTCCACGGTGAAGGCGGATTAAAAGGCATCCCAGGTAAAGGCGCGGCATTAAATGCCATTTCTAATCATTGGTTTAAGTTATTTGCCGACAACGGTTTAGCCGACAGCCATATTTTAGATATTCCGCATCCCTTCGTTTGGATAGTCCAAAAAGCCCGCCCAATTAAAGTTGAAGCCATTTGCCGCCAATACATTACTGGCTCCATGTGGCGCGCCTACTCTAAGGGCGAGCGCGTATTCTGCGGTATCACACTGCCAGAAGGCTTAGAGAAAGATCAAAAACTGCCAGATTTGCTGATCACCCCTTCGACCAAAGGTATTTTAACTGGGATCCCCGGTGTACCCGCGCAGGATGATGTGAACATCAGCCGCAGCGATATCGAAGCCAACTACCAAGCCTTTGGTTTTGAAAAGGTAGAAGATATCGACCTGTACGAGAAGCTGTTAAAAGATGGCTTTAAGGTGATAGCTAAAGCACTGGCCGACCTTGACCAAGTATTTGTGGATACCAAGTTCGAGTTTGGTTATGTGACCGATAAAAACGGTAACTCAAAACTGATCTACATGGATGAAGTAGGCACCCCCGATTCATCCCGCATTTGGGACGGCGCCGCCTACCGCGATGGTAAAATCCTTGAAAACTCTAAGGAAGGTTTCCGTCAGTTCCTGTTAAATCATTTCCCCGATCCGGATATTCTGCTCAACAAGGACAGAATGCCAGAGCGCGAAGCCCTCGCCCGTGATAATGCCCTGCCATTAGAGGCGATGATGCAAGTGTCACGCACTTACACCGGCATCGCCGAGAAGGTGACCGGCGCGGCAATCCCGCTGCCAGCCAATCCAAAGGCAGATATTATTAAGATCCTACGTGAAGAGTATGATCTGATTGTTTAATCAGATTTCGATGAGGTAGGGAGTTTTTCCTTAACCCCAGAATGTAGAAAAGGCGCTTAGGCGCCTTTTTTGTTTTCATCAAACTTTGTCTGATTGTTTTGAAAGTAAAATCAAAGTCGTGGGGCTTCACCCCACACCCGACCAAGGAGGACTGCTCGTCCTATCCTCCTTGGATGCTCCAAGACGCCCCTAACGGAGTTGAAAGCCCCTTGGGCATTTAGCGTCCTTATGCTATCGCGTCAGACGCTCGTCCCTGATTCGACTGACGCTATCTCGGCATCCATGCCTCGCTCACGCAACGAACGCAAATGCCCTGCGGCAACTCCGAGGGGATGGTGAACTCCCTGCCGGATTAGTGTTGTCTGTGATTTACTAAAAAAAGATATGCGTGTTCCATCTTTGATAATAAATATCATGCAACTGTGTAGACCATCTAAAGTCGATCAGACTAAAATGATCAAAATTCGCTAACTAATTGTAGAATAAGGATGTTACATGAATAAATTTAGCAATAAATATACATTAAATTTTTGGCTTCTAGCGTTAGCGATTCTTGGGTGTATCGGACTAATAATAGCATTGATCATCTTGGCGATTTACGCATATAAGATGGGCTGTTTTTCATTATTATCAAATCCACATGATTTAAATTGCCGTCTATCAACTTATAACGAAGATTGGAGTACTTTTGGTTCTTTATTATCTGGCGTTTTTTCAATGGTCGCAGGCTTTGGCACCTTAGGCATCCTTTTAATGGGGATGCAACAATTCAAAGTCCAACAAGATCAGATTGCAAAACAAGCTGAAAACCAAAAATCATTTGAAGATAGACAGCAAGCCAAGTGGGATAATGAGAACGACATCATCAGCTTTCAAAAATATCAAATGCATACTAGAGCTTTTGAGAATTTACTCATCAATATTGAAAGAAAAAGCAAGAACACAATTACTTTTAAGTCAACAACAGAGTTATACAATAAAATATTTAAAACCAACAGCTCAACTATGACAGTATCTAAATCAAACAGTGAAAACCAAGATTCATCACTGCCTTATATAATAAAATATTACAACATACTCATTAATGAAATTAATAAACCCTCTGTGAGTTGCGAAGATGTAATGTTAAAAATATCTGAGTTACTAGATAAACTATGCATTTGGTATAAATCACCATCGGATATATTAAGGATCACCGTCGATTCTAGAGAACTTGACTACAGCCCATTTTCAATTAACAAAATAATGCACCAGACAGCTGATATCATCAATTTAATTACCCAATTTAGCAACATTAAAAATTTAGATAAATTAGAAAAAATCAATTCTAGTGCTGGAATAAATTTCGTCAAGAGTATCACCGCATCATCCAGCGGGACGATTTCATTTAAAAGTAAAATAAATGGAATTAAAGAGCTTATTGAAATAATTATATGGCATGATGAAAATTCACACGCACTAAAAAGTCCATTAAAATCTCTTTCACTCAATATTATTTACAATGATGAAATTCAAATTTTTAACGATAAAGAATTCACCAATGAATTCATTAAAAAATTCGACGAATTACTCAACGTTGAAAATAGTGACATCATAACTGAATATATAAAATCCACTTTTTTAAAATTTAAAAACAAGCAGAAGGAACTTCCAGGGTTTGATCTTTTATATGGATAGAAGAGTTAAAAATGGTGCAGGCACATATCTTTGAGGGTTAACAGCAAACACCGAGATCACAGAAGTTCACCTCCCCGGCGAAGTTGCTGAAGGGCGTTGAAGAAAAGCGCGTGAGCGAGGCATGGATGCCTCGCTAGCTTTCGGGGTACAGGATGTACCATCGGAAGCGTTAGCGATTTTCGAATAAGCACGAAGCCACTCATCAATGCATGTAACTTCGCTAGGGACGCCGGGGGATTTCCAAAAGGGGAACAGGCGTTTTTCCCCTTTTGGTCGGGTGTGGGGTGAAGCCCCACGACTTTGATTCACCTCGGCCGTTAGGCCGCAATGACAATACATCTACATAAACAAGTGTGAGATGAAGCCCCACGACTTTGACTTTGAATTTATCAAGAAACCATCAACAGTCTAAATAAGCTAAAGAAGACTGATGGAAGTAAAGAAAGTTGTCACACCTTCAACCCAAGGTTAAATCTTCACACAGACAAACAGCGCATTACCCGAGCTTAAATCCCATGGGACGATTTTTTCATAATCGTGTTCAAAGATATGCACTTCAAAATACGGCGCGAGTAACGCTTGCAGCTCCGCAAAACTGGTGGCGACCATAGTGTGTTGGTCTTGCCATAACTCAGTCTGATGCGCAGAGGTATCGGCATCGGCTTCGAAATCAGTGAGTTGAGTAAACGGCTGCTGACGCTTTGCAATGCTTAGATTTAACGACTGGTTTTCACCTTGACCACTGTAATGCCAGCCAGATTCAAAGGCAAAATGATGCCCCTCAAACTCGGCAAAATGCTTAATCGATAAGCGGTTATCGATACGGTGCTTATCAACCGAGTTAAAACAAAATATCCCGCCGTCATTCAGGGCGCTGTGCACACTGGCGATACAACTTTTTAGGCGCTCTATGTCCGCACTGTAATGGATGGAATATAAAAAACAGGTAATTAAATCCACTGGCTGCTCAAGATAAAAGGCCGTCATATCTTGCAGATTAAACTGGGCCTCAGGGCAACGACGCATGGCCATATCGAGCATCGGCTGATTAATATCTAGGCCACTACACTGATAACCAAGGTCGATAAAATGCCTTACATGTGGGCCAGTGCCACAGGCTAAATCAAGGTGTTGTTTACCATTATTCCCTAAGAACTGATGCAATCGATGGATGCTCGCACTCTGTTGTTGATAGTTAATATCGGAGCACATTAAATCGTAATAACCGGATAGATCGGTATAAAGCGCGTTAGAAGACATAGCAGCAAAGAGAAGGCATGGGCAATTAAGGGTGGCGCATGATATATCAGTTAGCCCAGAACCGATACACACAATTCCACAACCAATCTGAGTGCAAGGCACTTGGAGCACATTAATTCAATAAAACAATGCTACAGCGCAGCATAACAATCTAAGGCGTCAAAGGTAGTTAAATACTCGAGTTGGGGTTTGGCGAAGTAGTAACCTTGAAAATAGTTAATTCCACGGCCAACAAGATAGTCTAACTCCGCTTTACTCTCGACCCCTTCGGCCAACACCTGAGTGTTAAGTGTGCGACAAATCCCGAGCACCTCATCGATAACAAACTGTTTTTGTTTGTCTAAATGGATATCTCTGATCAACTCCATATCGAGTTTTAATACCTGAGGGCGCAAAAACTCCAACCAACTCAAATCAGCGAAACCACTGCCAAAGTCGTCGATGGCGGTGATAAATCCCCGTTTAGCGTAACTGTCAAAGATACGGCTCAATTTGGCTCTATCGACAATTTGTTCACCCTCAGTGACTTCAAACATGATGTTATGAATATTAAAACCAAAGAGGTCGGCGGCTTCAATCGAGGCGCGGATACAGGTTTCAGGGTTATAAACCGCATTAGGTAAAAAGTTGATACTTAATATTTTATCAAGGCCAAGCTTAGCGGCGGTTTCAATGGCTTTGACCCGACAAGCCTGATCAAAGTAGTACTTATTGCTTTCGTTTATACGCTCAAACACCCAAGCCGCACCTTCGCCATTTGGGCCGCGCACTAGGGCTTCATAACCATAAATCTGCTGATTTGGCCAATCGATAATGGGCTGAAATGCCATACGAATTTCAAATCCGAGTGACTTACCACTTAAACAGTCCATACAGGTTTGTTGCTTGATTCGAGAGGGAAAATCCATCATAGGTCTCCATAACCTTATCCTCTCTCAGTGTGGGGATAAATCGCTAATTTTGCCAGCGTTTAGTGCCTTTGCTCTGTTAAAACATGCAATATTGTAAATATGTTGACTCAGAATTAACCGATTGCGCCCCATAACAGCAATGGATGAGCCAAAGAATCCTCATCCATTGCATCTCGTTATGACTTATTTGAGTTTATAAACCACTTCGACTCTATCTTCGATAGTCACTTGGCCATATTGATAGCTTTCGGCGGCGCCCATGGCATCGGCCTTAGCGTTCATACGTAACATCACCGGTTGCACTGGGCGTTGATCGTAATAACGAATTTGCCAAATCTTACCTAGGTTTTCCCCAAATCCCTTGGCTAAGGATTCTGCTTTTTGTTTGGCATCGACAATCGCCGCTTGGCGCGCCTTGGCCACATACTCGGCCTCTTTACTCGATTTAAGGGCGATATTATTAACCCTGTTGATCCCCTCCTCTAAGGCGGAGTCTAAAATCGTATTTAAACGTGCCAAATCGTTAATAGTCACAGTGACTTGGCGACTCGCGGTGTAACCAGTTAGCTCAGGTGCTTTATCCTGCGCATACACATATTGGGGTTGCAGATTTAAGTTGGCGCTTTGGATCTGCTCCTTGGTAATCCCCGCGGCCGTCAAACGGGCGATAAATTTCGCCACCGCCGCATCCGAGTTATCTTTAGCCGCCTTAGCGTCTTTCTCGGTAACAGCCACTTCGACATTAAGCTCAGCCATATCCGGCTCGACTTGAATTTGGCTTACGCCCATGGTTTCGATATGGGGAAAGTCCACATCGGCAGCCACTGCGGTGGCAGTAAATACACCAGAGAAAAGACCACCAGCCACTAATACAGCTAAAAGAGAATGCTTCATTATTAACTCCAACTAAATCATTTAAGGCGAGACTGCCTTGATTCTAATGCGATGGCTATCAGCTAAAAGTGTGACTCGCCATCTGCTAGCCATACAAACGAATCATACAAACTATCCCTATAAACGCGGGTAAACATAAAAAGGGTTAATTTTTTTAAAACTTTTTAAATTGGCAAAACTTATCAGCCTATCGCTAAAATCCTCTTCCACAAGCACTCAAGCTACAGTTGTGACTTTCCATACGAGCACGCATACAAGCCAGTCAGTCCCTAACTGGTAGAAACGCGCTCTTAGCTGTACACTTTTCACCCAAAGACACTGTACCTTTTAATCACTTCAGGTATAATCCGCGCTCTTTTTACGGCGCTCTTTTATCAGCATCAGCGAGACACCATGACAGTTGAAACTTTTCATCCTAAGCAAACTACCACGCTTGAGACCCCTGCCAAAACATTGGAAGCCGCCAGTGCTGACTCTGTTAATACGGGCAATGCTGCCACAGGCAATCGCATCGGTTTTGTGTCTTTAGGTTGTCCAAAAAACCTCGTGGACTCAGAGCGCATTCTGACCCAGTTACGCATCGACGGCTATGAAGTCACCAACAGCTACGACAATGCCGATCTGGTAATCGTTAACACCTGTGGTTTTATCGACGCGGCGGTTGAAGAATCCTTAGATGCGGTGCGCGAAGCCCTAGAAGAAAACGGCAAAGTAATCGTAACGGGCTGTTTAGGCGCTAAAGAAAACCAAATCCGTGAAGTGCACCCAGATGTGCTCGAAATTACTGGCCCACACAGCTACGAAGCCGTGTTAAAGCACGTTCACAAGTACGTGCCAAAACCTGAGCACAACCCATTTACCTCGTTAATCCCACAAACTGGGGTTAAGTTAACGCCTAAGCATTACGCTTACTTAAAAATTTCAGAAGGTTGCGACAACCGTTGTACCTTCTGCATCATCCCTGCACTGCGTGGCGATTTAGATAGCCGCGGCGCAGGTAGCGTATTAGATGAAGCCAAACGTTTAGTTGAAGCTGGCGTACAAGAAATTTTAGTCGTTAGCCAAGACACCTCTGCCTATGGTAAAGACAAGGGCGGCCGCACCGATTTTTGGAACGGTATGCCAGTTAAGCAAGACATCACCAGCCTTGCTCGCCAACTGGGCAAGATGGGCGCATGGGTACGCTTACACTACATCTACCCATACCCATGGGTTGACGATCTGATCCCATTAATGGCCGAAGGTTTAATTCTGCCTTACTTAGACATTCCAATGCAGCACGCCAGCCCACGCATCCTGAAGATGATGAAGCGCCCAGGCCGTGTTGACCGTCAGTTAGAAGCCATCCAACGTTGGCGCGAAATCTGCCCAGATTTGGTGATCCGCTCAACCTTTATCGTGGGCTTCCCAGGTGAAACCGAAGAAGACTTCGAAATGCTGCTCGACTTCCTGCGTGAAGCGCGCCTCGACCGCGTTGGCTGCTTCAAGTACTCAGAAGTGGAAGGCGCTGTCGCCAACACCATAGCAGAACTTATCAGTGAAGACGTCAAAGAAGACAGATACCACAGATTTATGGAAGTCCAAGCCGAGATCAGCGCTGAGCGTTTAGCGCGTTTCGTTGGCCGTACTATGGATATTCTGATCGATGACGTAGACGAAGAAGGCGCCATTGGCCGTAGCTTCGCCGATGCCCCAGAAATCGACGGCATGGTATTTATCAACGGTGAAACTGAACTCGAACCCGGCATGTTAGTTCGCGCGGTGATCACTCACTCGGACGAGCACGATCTGTGGGCCGAGTTAGTGGATGCCGATGCAGAGGATGAAGTCGAAGCTTAAGCCTTCAAATCATTCAAGCTTTAATAAGACGAGTCACAGTCTCAATTGTGGCTCGTTTTTTTATGGGCAAAATCTGACTAATTCTCTCAATAAGTGAAGGTTAACTCTCAATAGTTGAAGGCTAGATAGTGCGACAAAAGGGATTGAGGAGGAAATCGCAAGGCAATGTGAGGGAGGAGTCTAGCAGGGATTAAATGATCAGGACTAACTCGGCAAAAACGTTAAAACATCATCCCCATAAAGTCGAAAGGGGTATCGCCCCTGTGCTGATACCCCTTTCGGTTTGCTGCTTTACGGTTATAAGACCCTTTGCCCTTTTTCGGCTTTTCGGTACGCATCCGAAATAACGGACTGGTCACCAGCGCCTTAAGTGCATTGTCTGTAATGGTGCCGCGACCATTTTCATGCTCTTGCGCACTCAGGGTTGTTACTTTTGCCACATTTACCTTCGTCATAATGACTCCTCAATTAATCCTCAATTCATCCTATATTGGTCAAGGGCCAAGTTAATCATTCTCAGCCAGCGGCGACACTATAAACCAATCTAAAAAGATGTACAGAGTTTGTGCAAAACCGCAAAGAATCGCTCTTTTTATTATCAAAAAGTATGATAGATTAATCCAACAAAAATAATACATTAGGCTAACAAGCCTTCATTTAAAGTCGCTATTTAGCGATACGATTACCCTTTGTAATCACAGGATAGGGAGTGATTAATTTTGCCGTTTGCAGTGATTTATCGGCCATTACTGAGCCTACTTTGCCTATTACTCATCCTATCCCCCAGCCTAGCGCAGGCTTTTTCAAGCTCAGAGTGTGTTATTAGCATGGGCTATCGCACCAGTGAACGCCGTCCCTTTATCGAACAGGAACCTAATAACCAAGGGTTTTACTACGATATTTACCAAGTCGCGGCCGAAAGAGTGGGATGTAAATTACGGGTAATTCGAGCACCTAAACTGCGTATTTTGCGGGATCTCAAACTCGGAAATATCGATTTTTATCCTGGGCTGCATTTTAGTGAAGAACGTGCCCAATTTACCTATTTTATTCCTAATGGTCTGTCGGAGCGCATTATTGGAATTAGCCGAGCGGGTGCGGCAAATGTTGGTTCATTAGAGCAGTTATCACAGAGCGGTATGACGCTATTAATTGCCCCGGGCAGCTACGACTTTAATGGCATATCCGAAACTATGTCGGTCCGTAAACCGCCTGAACTCAATGTGCCTAAGGCCTTAGATTACCTTATTAGTGGCCAAGGGGACTTTTTTATCTACGATCAAGCAACCATCAGTTATTACCTTAAAAATCGAGATACAAGCCAATTTAAGCTACACCCTAATTGCTGCCAGCAACCTCAAGCTATGTATCTGGGATTTTCGAAAAAAAGCCGCCATTTTCGTGGGCAACATAACCCTAACTATCGCGCCGATCTTCCCTTAAGTCCGAATAACAGCCCAAGCGTACTCGCTGAAGATTCAAAGGCCTATGAATTTGCCAAAGCACTCGCCGCCATGGATGCAGAAGGGGAAACCCAGCGGATCTACTTTAATCACTTCGGTTAATCCAAAAGCGTGTTAAACCGCGCCGCTTGTTACCCTCACCTTGCTGCTAGCTTATCTTTATCTTGGCGCTAGCAAGCACCTAAAGCCGCTATTTCAGTTTTATCTTTATAAGCACTGCGACAATATGCCGCACTTGTCACACTTAGATGATCTTTATAATGCAGCGCAATTTATCTAAGTGAATGGAAGACAATAAGATGGCTGCAAACGCTTCAACTATTCCCCACGGCTTTAAATGCTCCGCAATCGCCAGCGCGCTGACCTTAGCATTAGGCGCTTCAGTTGCCTCACAGGCCATGGCCGACGAGACAAATCAAACTCAAATTGAACGTATTCAAGTCCATGGCGAACAGAGTATTGGCCGTAATGCCTTAGGCTCGGCCGATGCTTTGCTGAAAGACCAAGGCGTCGATTTCTCCGAAGCGGGCGGCGTTTCCGCCTTGCCTGTGCTCAATGGCATGATGGGCGATCGCATTAAAGTGTTAGTCGATGGTGCGGATATCACCGCCTCCTGCGCTAACCAAATGAACCCACCACTTTCCTATGTTTCCGCTAACCAAATCAGCTCGGTCGAAGTGGTCGCGGGCGTGTCCCCTGTCAGTGCGGGCGGTGACAATATCGCTGGGGTGATTAAGGTTAATAGCCTGAATCCTAAATTTAACGACAGCGACAACCTCAGCTTCGAAAGCGGCGAGATTTCATCGGGATACCGCAGCACCAGCGATGCATTCCTACTCGGCGCGAAGGCTGGGATTGCCAGTAAGGACCTAAGTTTCAGCTATCAAGGCGCCTATGAAGACGCCAATAGCTACCACGATGGTCACGGCGATAAAGTACTAGACACCCTTTATCGCGCCCAAAACCATGCGTTAACAGCGGCATGGCGCGATGACACACAACAACTGGCGATTAAGCTAACGCACCAAGCAATTCCATTCCAAGGTTTTCCTAACCAATACATGGATATGACGGATAACAAGAGCTACGGTGCCCTAGTCCGCTATCTGCGGGATTTAGACAACGACGGCGAGTTTAGTGCCCAGTTAAACTGGCACAGTGTGAAGCATGAAATGGGCTTCTTCACCCCAGAAAAAACCGGCAAGATGCCAATGAATACAGAGGGTAGCGATTACAGCTACCAACTGCATTGGCGCCTACCCATGGGCGATAACAGCACGCTACTCATCGGCCAGGAATTTTATAACTATCAACTCGATGATACTTGGCCAGCGGTGCCAGGCACTATGATGACCCCCAATGACTATATCAATATCAACGACGGTGAGCGCCGCCGCGCCGCAGTTTATGGCGAGTGGCAGCAAAATCTCACGCCACTCTGGTGGTTATCCGCTGGGGTGCGCTATGAATATGTCACCACAGATACGGGCGAAGTGCAGGCTTACAGCAATATGCCAATGATGGGCATGCCCAATGTGGATGCCGAGGCGGCAAAAGCCTTTAATGCCATGGATAGAAGCCGTGACGACAACCTAATCGATGCGACATTGCTGGCACGTTATCAATTGTCGGCCAAACAACAATTGGAATTTGGCTTAGCCCGCAAAAACCGCGCACCAAACCTGTACGAGCGTTACAGCTGGGGCCGCGGCGTGATGGCAACCACTATGATTGGCTGGTATGGCGACGGTAACGGCTATGTCGGCAACCCAGATCTTAAGCCTGAAACGGCGCATACTCTGAGCGCGGCCTACAAGTTTAATGGCGATGAATGGCAATTCTCGACCACAGCTTGGTATAGCGCTGTAACCGACTATATTGATGCCGAGGTGATTGGCAGCTTTAACCGTACAGGCCTTGCCAGCGGTAAACGCAATATCCTTAAATTCACCAACGAAGATGCCAATTTATATGGCGCTAAGTTTAGTGCGGTCTACCTATTAGCCAATACCGACAGCGGAAAATGGCAGATGCTGGGTAAGATCGATATCACCCGCGGCGAGCGTGATGAGGGTAATGAGGGTAATGAGCCACTTTATCAAATCAAACCGCTACAAACCGAGTTAGCCCTTAGCCATCAACTGGGTGATTGGGAAAACCGCCTATCATGGCAATGGGTAGCGACTAAGGATAAAGTCGATGAGCGCCGTTTAGAAAATGAGACCGACAGCTATTCGCTGTTAAATTTAAGCAGCAGTGTTAAATGGCAAGAGCTGAGTTTAACCCTTGCAATCAACAACCTGTTTGATACTTACTACGAACTACCACTGGGTGGTGTCAACCTTGCCGAATTTAAGGCCGATAGTACTGGTGGCTTTAGCCAAGTCGCAGGTTCGGGTCGCTCATTTGAATTAAGTGCCAGCTACAAATTCTAATGAGCACCGCCGCTAACAAGTGGTGATGCAATTTAGGGCGGGTCAGTTAAATCAAAAAGGGCAAATGCAGCTGCATTTGCCCTTTTGTGTTTCAATTGACTGAACCGTTATATGCCGCTGGCTAGTTACCCGCGACCTTCATCTCGGATAATAAAATTCCGCCGGTGCGGATAGATGAACGTAAATCGAAGTCTTTACTGACCGCCTGAATCCCACGGAACATATCCTTAAGATTGCCAGCAATGGTAATTTCTTCAACGGGGAACTGGATTTCACCATTTTCGACATAAAAACCAGCGGCGCCGCGGGAATAATCCCCCGTTACCATATTCACACCTTGGCCCATCACTTCAGTGACAATCAAGCCCGTACCCATGCCTTTGACTAGCTCATCAAAACTTTGACCAGTGTGCGCCAGCGTCCAGTTGTAAATCCCGCCCGCATGACCTGTGTTAGGTAGGCTCAATTTGCGCGCCGAATAACTGGTTAGTAAATAGGTTTCTAATATGCCGCGATCGATAATGCGTCTATCTTGGGTCGCCACGCCTTCGCTATCGTAGTTGGCACTGGCGAGTGCGCCTAATAGATGCGGCTGTTCTTCAATATTGAACCAGTCAGGGAAGATTTGGGTGTGAATGGCATCGAGTAAGAAACTTGATTTACGATACAAACTACCGCCACTGATGGCACCAATCAAATGACCGATTAAGCCAGTCGCAATCTCTGGCGCCAGTAATATTGGCAAACGGGTGGTGGCAATCTTACGTGCCCCTAAACGGCTCACGGTTTTCTCAGCGGTTTTTAGCCCCACCGATTCAGGAGAAAGCATCTCATTGAATTTACGGGCGATAGTGTAATCGTAATCCCGCTGCATATTGCCGTCGCTGTCTTCACCGATCACGCTGCAACTTAAGCTATAGCGCGAGCTGCAATAACCATTTAAGAAGCCGTGGCTATTACCGTAAACCTTAACCGACGTATGGGCGTTTGCGCTGGCGCCGTCAGAGTTATTGATGCGTGGATCGGCATCGAGCGCAGCGGTTTCGGCGCGAATGGCCAATTGGGCTAATTCGTCGGGGGAAATATCTTCAGGATAATAGAGTTTAAGATCGCGGATCTCGGTCGCCATTAAGGCTTTATCGGCTAAACCGCTAAACGGGTCGGCCGAGGTGTAACGTGCGATATCATCTGCCGCTTTAACCGCAAGAGCAATGGCTTCAGGACTGAGATCTGAGGTAGATGAACTGCCCTTGCAACCATCGCGATAAACCGTAATACCGAGGGCGCCATCTTTATTAAACTCTACCGTTTCAACTTCCTTTAAACGGGTTGAAACCGATAATCCCTGTTGTTTACTGATCGCCACTTCAGCGGCATTTGTCCCTAATTTATTCGCATATTCGAGGGCCACAGCAACCGCATCTTTCAGCGCGGTCAATTCACTATCGATTCTGTTCAAAGACACAAAGCAACTCTTTCGTTATAGGCAATGGCGCTAGCATAACAAACACCTATCCCATTCTCATTATTTATTGCGCGCTTTACTGATTGAATCGCGCTTTAACTAGGCGAATTTTGGCGGGAGATGTTATTATTAGCGCGTTATTTAACTGAGGTTTTATCTATATGAAGATTGTTGGTGATTCAGAACATTTTAAACAGCCCTATGACAGTAACGACGATTATGTCAGTAAAACTGAGGATAAGCGTGACTGCGAAGCGGCTCAAAAAGTCGGTATGGAACTGGTCTCACTCAGCAAAACCCAGCTAGATAAAATCGAGCTGGACGAGCACTTGTACGACAGCATTCAGCAAGCTCATAAGATTAAGCCAAAGACCGAAGCCTATCGCCGCCATATGCAGTATATCGGCAAGCTGATGCGTAACGTCGATATTGAACCTATCAAGGCGTCGCTCGCGGTCGTGCTTAACAAAAACAGCAACGAAACCGCCAAGTTGCAAATGTTCGAGAAAATGCGTGAGCGTTTACTCACCCAAGGCGACGGTGAAATCCAAACCTTAGTGGAACATTACCCACAGTTGGACAGACAAAAACTGCGTACCTTAGTGCGCCAAGCAACCAAAGAGCTGGCAAAAGGTCCTGAGTCTAAATCCTCAAAAGAGCTGTTTAAATATTTACGCAGCGAAATCCAAGACTAGCGTGTTGAGTTTTTGAGATTACATTTTACTGTTCAAGCAAGCTCTAGCTCGCGAAGCGAGGGATAACACACCGTTATTCAACTCAAATGACGGGCGGCTCTTATGATTAAAAGTAAGAGTAAGAGCTTGCCAGAACACCCTCTTGGCCAGCATATGGCTGCAAAATAACCCTGAAAGTCAACACGCCCCAATCCCCGCACTTCGGAATATTGCCTTAGGCGCTAGGCGCGATTTAGCAAAAGTTAATGTCTCTAACCTTGCTTTCTATGGGTCAACAAAACTGGGAAAATTTTATCCACGAGTTTTGCAAACGAACAACATGGCGTCTCCAGTCAGCGTAAAAAAATGTCGTTCACTCTTAAGCGAACGACATTAGCATACCTCAGTGCTGTTACTTTATGAGTCAATACCTTAGTTAACTCTGCAACTCTACCGCTTTGCGCAAACGTAGGCTGCGCAGCGCCAAATACAACATCCCTACAGCTCCCCAAATTAAGCCAAGTTCTAAGGACTGAGGCTCGAGGTTTATCCACAGCACGCCAATGGTCGCCGCACCACACAGGGGCAAGATGAAATACTGCAAATGTTCCTTAAGGGATTGATTACGTTTTTCTTTAATATAAAACTGCACTATCACCGACAGGTTAACGAAGGTAAAAGCCACTAAGGCACCGAAATTGACCAAAGCCAAGGCCATTTCTAAATCAAATGACACCGCCGAAAGCGCCAGTAACCCCACCAGAATCACGTTAAATGCCGGAGTACGCCATTTAGGGTGAACATAACCAAAACCTTTATTGGGCAGCATATTGTCGCGCCCCATCACATAGAGGATGCGCGCCACCCCCGCATGAGCCGCCATGCCCGATGCTAGCACCGCAATCGTTGTCGCCACCAGCACGATAGACTGGAATAAATTACCGCCCACATACAGGGCAATCTCAGGCAGCACAGCGTCTAACTGCTGGAAGCGGGAAATATCAGGGAAATAGAGTTGTAAGAAATAGGACACGCTCACAAAAATCACCCCGCCAATCAGCGCTGTCAGTACAATGGCGCGGGGGATCACTCGCTTAGCGTCCTTGGTTTCTTCACTCAATGAACTTAAGCCATCAAAGCCTAAGAAGGAGAAACACAGAATGGTTGCACCGGTAAAGAGCGGCGCTAAGGTTATCTGCTCCGAATAGAATGGACGCACGCTGGCAATGACCCCTTCACCTTCGCCAAGGGACAAGCTATGGGCCATTAAACCGATGAAGACTAAGATAATGGCTATCTGAGCAAATACGATAACGCCATTAAAATTCGCAACTAAATCAATGCCTCTCAGGTTGAGTACTGTCATGACGGTGACTAAACCAAAGATGAAAATCCAAGGCTCAACGTTGGGGAACATGGCAGTAAGGTAGATTTTGGCCAATAACATGTTGATCATCGGCATAAACATGTAATCGAGTAGCGATGACCAACCCACCATAAAACCGACATTTGGGCTAAAGGTTTTTTGGGCATAGGTATAAGCCGACCCCGCATAGGGGTATTTACGCACTAAGTGACCATAGCTAAAAGCGGTAAACAGGATACCCGCTAATGCGAGCAAGTAAGAGGTGGCCACGTGGCCAGAGGTGATCTCAGAGACAATTCCGAAGGTGTCAAACACGGCCATAGGCGTGAGGTACGCAAGCCCCATCACAACCACCTGCCACAGATTAAGGCTTTGCTTTAAGCCCGGTTTTTGTTGGCTCATACACCACCTCCCAGTAAAGTAGGTGGAATGACTAACGCAACATGTTGATTGACGGCAACGACCGAAAATCCGGTAAACAACAGCCCCATTGAATTATCCTCAGTAAAGTAGGTTCAAACGAACCTCATATCATTTCCGGATGTTTACCGGCCTCTATTGGTTTAAAACCCATACATTCAAAAAGAAAATAACCGAGGCACTGAATACCTCGGTTATTTTTTCGGCGCGCATTTTCGCCTTAAACAAGCAGGAAGACAAGCAAAAAACCATAGTTTGCTTCACAGTCCTTATCTTTGTCTCAAAAATTGGCTTTTCACGTCTTTGCTAAATCACATTGATGACACTAAAAGCCAAAAGTCACATTTACCACAAAATTGACACTGCCAAACAAATGACTAATAAATGCGAACTTCAAATAAAATAAACCACAAAATCATTTTTTATATAAATTTTTAAGACTTTATGCATAATAACCATGAACTAAGAAAGCATATAAAAACAATAAAAGCTCACTTAAACCACCAGTTAATCAGAATTAACACTGTTTTTTCACCAAACTAAACACAACTTAAGCACCTTAGGCTATTTTGGTTGTTTTTATCGATAAAAAGGCAAGACTCAATGAAATCTTTTAAATTCAATACCCTGTTTAGTTGCATAGCACTTACCACCGCTGTGTTGGCCGCCCCTGCAAGCGCAGAGGGTTCTGCAATGGTCAACCCGCAAGCAGGCGTTGTCGTGGGTTACTGGCATAACTGGTGTGATGGCGCAGGTTATAAAGGTGGTATCGCCCCCTGTGTGACCTTAGCGCAGGTCAATCCGCAATATAACGTTGTCGATGTTTCATTTATGAAAAGCTATGGTGCCAACGGCAGCATTCCGACCTTCAAACTCGACCCCGCAATTGGGTTAACTGAGGCACAATTTATTGATCAAATTAGTGAGCTCAATCGTCAAGGCCGAGCAGTATTAATCGCCTTAGGTGGCGCGAATGCTCACATTGAACTGCGCAATGGCCAAGAGCAAGATCTGGCAAATGAAATCATTCGGTTAGTTGAAAAATATGGCTTTGATGGGCTTGATATCGACCTCGAACAAGCCGCAGTCACCGCTGCAGACAATCAAATCGTCATTCCCGCGGCGCTAAGGATCGTTAAAGATCATTACCGTAAGCAGCAGAAAAACTTTTTAATCACTATGGCGCCTGAATTCCCCTACCTCACCACCGGCGGGAAATATGTACCTTATATCAACGCCCTTGAGGGCTATTACGATTGGATTAACCCGCAATTTTATAACCAAGGTGGCGATGGTATTTATATCGATGGTATAGGCTGGATTGCGCAAAATAATGACAATTTAAAACAAGAGTTTATCTACCATATCGCTAATGCACTCGCCAATGGCAGCCATGGGTTCACAAAAATTCCCCATGACAAACTGGTCTTTGGCATCCCGACTAATATTGATGCGGCAGCCACAGGCTATGTGAGCGATCCACAAAAACTGTTTGCCGCATTCGAACAATTAAAAAATCAAGGGCAGCCACTCCGTGGCGTAATGACATGGTCGATCAACTGGGATATGGGGAAAAATGCTGCAGGCCAAGCCTATAATGAATCATTTATTAAGGCGTACGGGCCCTTCATCCACAATCAAGACATTACCCCACCAGAGCCAGAAAACGGCAAACCCATTTTCAGCGGCCTAGGCCATGTTCGGGTCAAATTAGGTGGCGTATTTAATCCACTGGATGGCGTTAGCGCCTATGATGCCGAAGATAAAGATCTGACGGCCGACATCCAAGTGACTGGTGATGTGAATACTCAGCAACTTGGCCTTTATCCACTAACGTATAAAGTCACCGATTCAGATAACAACACTACGGAGCAAGTACGCACTGTTGAGGTGTATAACACTAAACCTGAGTTGAGTGGCATCCATAATACTAGCATCACAGTCTCAGCCCCCTTCGATCCAATGGCAGGCGTTAGCGCCACCGATGCCGAAGATGGCGATCTGACCCATAGCATCCGTATTGAAGGTGAAGTCAATAGCGACCGTATCGGCCAATATGAGCTGGTCTACAGCGTAACTGACAGTGCTGGCGAGCAATCCCGCGCAGTGCGTATCGTAACCGTCAAAGAGCAAGGTGCAGTGTGCGAAAATTTATGGAATCCAAGCAAGATTTACTTAGGCGGTGATACGGTTAGCTACGCAGGCAAAATCTGGTTAGCGGGTTGGTGGACTCAAGGTGAGCAACCAGACTTAGCCGGTCAATGGGGCGTGTGGAAATCCCAAGGTGACAGTGATTGCGATTCAGGCTTGCCTCCGGTTATCACGCCGAACTTTACGATAAGCGGTTTAGCCTCGAGCTACCCACTCACCCAAGGGCAAGTTAGCATTAACTTTAACGTCAATACCAATCAAGCGATGGAATTAACGGCTAGCCTTGTGCAGGATGAGCGCATCCACGCGAGCAGCACAGCTAACATTAATGGTAATGGCGCCATGGTATTGCAGGGAGCATCACTCGACGCAGGAGCTTATCAGCTCATCATCAGCAACAAAGATAACAGCCTCAAACAACAGTTTGCCCTGTCCTTAGTTGCAGATGACGGCGGTATCGAGCCCGGAGAATACCCAGCATACAGTGCAGGTACCCAATACCAAGCCGGTGATATTGTTACCAACGCAGGTGGCGTTTACCAATGCCGACCTTGGCCAAACAGCGGATGGTGTAGCGGCTCAGCGCCTTACTATGCCCCAGGCACTGGCAGCGCTTGGCAAGATGCGTGGACTAAGCATTAATACTCGCGTTGCGGTCATATTACTTTGACAACAAGCCCTGCGGCATCTTGTGATGCCAAAGGGCAAATCTTTGGATTCATCTCACAAGCAATTCAATACCAAAGTAAAATTTCGCCCTTAAAAATCTTCCTAAGCACACTCTCGCCACCAGTTCACAAGCTAAACCCAAGCCCGCGCCCGGCGGTGAATACCTAAGAGAGCTAAGCCAAAAAATACCGCAAACAAGCCCCAAAGCTGTAACCACTTTGGTAACACGCTCGCCCAGCTAGCGCCCATTTGATTGAGTTCTAACATGCCCATAATGGCCGGAACGGCAGGGATCATCTGCGAGCCCAGCACAAGCGGCTCAGGGATTAAGGCAATCGGCCAGACAAAGCCGGAGACAAACAAAATTGGCATTGAAATGAGCAGCAATACTTGAGTCGGCAAATCGCGGCGGGTAAACAAGGTGCTCATCGCGACTCCGGCCGCCGCCGTCGCCAATAAAAACGGTAATAGCCACAGTGCGACCAGGCCAAAACTCGCTTGAATACTGACGTTATACCAGTGATAGCAATAGCCCACATAAAAGCTGGTAAACACCATATAAATCAACATAAACGCCATAATTCGACCGCAAACCAATTGCAGCGGCGACACCTGCTGCCAATAGCCCTGATGGCGCCACTGGCCTGCACCTAAAATGCCAGTACCGATCAGCAGTGTTTGATGCAGGATCAGTAAAAATAATCCCGGCACGACATAAGGTGTATAGCCTAGGCTTGGGTTAAACGCAGGAACACTATTTAAGTGCAGCGAGTTGAGGTTCTGTTCGGCCTCTTTAGGATTTTTCCCTTGAGCGAGCATACCAATCCATTGTATTTGCTTACCTGCATCCATCCCCGCACTGACAAGACCTTCGGCCACAGCGGAGTAAATCAAGAAGTAACTGGCATCACCGCCGTAGCTTAAGGTTACGCCCTTACCAAGCAACAAATCGCGGCGAAATCCTTCGGGGATCACCAATAAACCGTGCGCCTTACCCGTTTCGATAAAGCGTTTCGCCTCGGAGATAGAGCCGACTTGGCCTATCACTTGGATTTTTGCACTGGCATCCGCATGGCGAATAAGTTGACGACTCAGGGAAGAATGGTCTAAATCCACCACGATAAGCTGCTGTTCTGTTGGGACTTGGTGCAAATAAGGCAAGGGATAGAGCACCGAATAAAACAGCACACCGCCAAATAGGGTCACAGCGATAGCCTTATCGCTAACAATCGCCTTTAATTCAGTGAGCACTAACTGCCATAAATTCATGTTATTGCCCCTTCACTGATAGAGATGTATCGGTGTCAGCCGCTACCGAATTGGGGGTTACCGTTATCGGCAATAGTTTGCTCGCCAAGGCATAAATCACGGGGAGCAGGCAAATAAATCCCCAATAACTACTCAATTGCTGCGCCATCGTTGACCAAGTCGCACCGTAACTGACCACACTCACATGGGACTCAATATAATGGCTCGATGGCATAATGAGCCGCCACCACTGGGCAAGTTGTGGCATTTCGTGGGTAGGAAAAGTGATCCCCATAAAGGCAAAGGCTGGTGCGAATAATGCGGTACAAAAACTGATGACCCGCGCGCTATCACGCATCAGCACAAACACCAGTAACACCAAACTCCATACCGCCAACAGCATGATCAACTGGGCAAACAGCAGCAGCGCTATACTGCCCGCAAAAGGCAGGGCCAGATACAAATACAACCAAGCGAGGATAAACCCACCCTGTAACATCAAGATAGGCGTAAACAACAGGATCTTAGCCAACACCTTAGGCCAAAAATGCTCGGTCAATTGATTGGAGATCCCCTCCTCTGACTGTGCGGCATTAAGGTGTAACTCGCGATTTAAGCTGTTAGCCATCACCAGCATAGATAACAACTGCCAAAGGGCTACCAATACCGGCGGCACTAAAAAGCCAATGTAGTTATTGTTACGATTAAACAATGCCGTGGTCTGGCTTTTGACCGGGCTTAAATTCACCGCCACTTGTGATTTTGGCGTGCCAGTCATCAGTTGCTTAAGGCCTGCGACCTGCAACAACCCATCGCCGAGACTCAACTGAATTTGACTCGACAACAGCTTACCCACCAGCAAAAACTGGCTGTTGTAGCGCACATCGATTGTGGGTGTATGGCCGGTAAGCAAATCCTTTTTCATATCATAGGGAAATACTACCACCGCATAGACCTGCGCCTGCTGCATAGCCTCGACGGCCGAGGAGAGATCGGAAAAACTCTGGGGATCGGTCACAGGATTGGCTTTGAGTTGACGGGTCAACATCCGGCTGAGTTGGCTATGGTCTTGGTCAACAATCGCCACGGGTAACTGCCGCGGTAAACCCGCACTAAATAACCACCACAGGCACAAAATCCCCAGTAACGGAATGTAACTGATAAGGGCTAGTTGCCAAGGATCGCGCCATAGCGCCTTAAGCTCGCGGCGCACCAATGCCATGAACAACGCCATAAAGCCTACGGAGGCAGACTCTGTCGCATCGGCGTTAGTGCCATGCTCGCTCAATGGCTTAGGCTCGCTCGGTAACTTGGTCACAGTCGTTACTCTGCACTGAGCAACACAGACATACCGACGCGCAGATCAGCAATTGGCGCCGTTGGGCGTAATTCAACCTCAAAGGTGCGCATATCAAAATCGTGGCCGCTTTCGGTCGAACGCCAAGTCGCAAAATCCCCCATCACACTGATATGGGAGACAGTAAACTCTACCGTTTTATCCAGCGCTGGCAGTGTTAATTGCAGTTTATCGCCCTTTTTAAAACGCTTTAGTTGATCTTCACGTACTTGGAATACCGCCCAAGCGTCCTGCATATCAATCAGACTCACCACAGGGAAACCACTCGGCGCCAGTTCACCTGCTTGCAATAATACTTCGCTAATTTCCCCAGATTTAGGCGCACGCATTTGGCTATCAGCCATAATGGCACTGACTTCTTTCACCGCGCCTTCGGCCATACGCGCATTCCCCGCCGCAGCGGCTTTGGTTTCGACCCGCGCGCCTTCTTCAGCCATTTGATACATGGCTAACGCCGCTTGTTCTGTGTATTTTGCCGCTTGCCACTGGGTAAAGGCTTCATCGCGTTTTTGCCGTGCAGCAACACCTTCGGCAAATAAGTTTTCGACGCGGGTATAGGTAGTTTTTGCCAGTGTTGCCGCCGCTTGCGCCTTGAGCCATTGCTCTTTAGCTGCCATCACTTCTTGGCTACGGGCACCATTATTTGCCTCTTGTTGCAAGGCTTTAGCGGCATCACGGCCACCTTCGGCCTGCATCAACTTGGCATCTAGCTCAGGGCTGTGGATAGCAAACAGTAAATCACCTTCATTGACACTATCACCACGGCGCACAAGCACTTGTTCGACCCGTCCTGGCACCTTAGAGGATACGTTATATTCGCGGGCTTCAATCTGCCCCTGCAACACACTCGGCTTTGGGCTATAAGCCAGTTTGAGCCCATAGGCTAAAATAAGGCCTAATGCCACCAACGCCGTGAGAGCAAGAATTCTGTTAGCGCGCATTGATAGTCTCCTGCGATTGAGTGCCTGTGGCACTGCGACCGATAAATTCATCTAATTGACCACTGATGGCCATTAATCTGGCATAGGCTTGCACATAGCGATAACTGGCACCGAGCTGCTGGGTTTTAACGGCGCTCAGTTTTAATTCGGCATCGACCCTATCAATAGAGGTTGAAAGCCCTTGATTAAAGGCGATTTCCCTTAAACGCAGGTTCTCGGTGGCCAGTTCGAGTGAGGTATTCAGGGCCTTGAACTCTTCTTCGGCCTGTAATAACTGGCGGTAACTTTGGTCGAGCAGCAAACTTAAGTCTTGGCGTGTCTGCGCCTTAGTGTAACGGGCTTGCAGCAAGGCACTCTTAGCCGCTTCCACTTTACCGCTGCGGCCATCGCGGCTCAGCAAGGGCACTTTTACACCGACACCGACCATCCAGTCCGGTTCTACCTTAGAAAACAAGCTGTCATCTTCGTATAAGGTGTAATTACCAAAGAGAAACACAGTCGGGTGATATTTACCTTTCTCTAAGGAAACCAAACCATTCGCCTGCGCCTCTTTAGCCTCAAGTAGCTTAAGCGCTGGGTGTTGATTTAAGGTCATTTGGGTCAAGTCCCCCAATGACGGCGCCTGCGGTAACACAAACAGTGGCGAGTTAGTGCTGACATCACTCCTTTGCAACATACGCGATAGGGCGATAACGGCCATTTCATGCTGGCGGCGGGCGCTGCCTAAATTGACCTTAGCGTTGTCTAAGGCCACTTGAGCATTCAGGCGCTCGACCTTAGCGATTTGCCCCTCGCGCTCCAGCGCCAGCGCATGGTCAACGTGCTTAGTTAAGGAGGCCACCAGATCGGTTTGGGTGCTGACGAGGGATTGAGTCACATCAACGGCATAATAACGATCAACTAACTGAGTGAATAAGTCGCGGGTTGCTAACTGTAATTCCTGTTGTTTCTCGGCCACCATGGCGGCATGAATGCCTTGAGCCGCAGTGATCTGGCCGCCGGTATAAATCGGCCACATCGCCTGTAAGCTGGCGCGGAAAATATCTTGCTCGGTAAAGGGCGTGACAAATAATGAACCTGGAATACTCGCCAATATGCCACCTAATTCAGGAGGTAATGGCAATGAACCCGAGGCTAGGGGATTAAGATCCCTTAAATCTAATTCAATTGGTTTTTCGAGGTGGGTATAACTGCCATTCAGACTGAGGGACGGCAGATTTAAACTTTCGCCCGCCTCTTGCTCGCCCTTGGCGCGATTCACCTCTTGGGATTGAGCCTGGAGTTTATCGCTCACCTTAAGCACTTGCTGCCAAGCCTCAGTAAAGCTACTGGGCTGGGCATAGGCCGCTAACGGCAATAGTGAGGGCAAAGGCAATAAACACAGCCATGCCAAACGTGATAGTTTCATTAACACCTCTAGAGTAGTTACTCTAATTTCCTTTGCAAATGATAACATCCATCATGGAAGGCGGCTAGAACCCACCACAGGAAGTGTAAGATGGGTTCTAAAATAAGCACTTAGCCAATCAACGTAGGAGCTTCTAGCTTCTAGCTTCTAGCTTCTCGTTTTACGCAGTACCGCCTACGGTCAGCTTGTCGAGCTTAAGGGTCGGTTGACCGACACCCACAGGCACGCTTTGACCATCCTTACCACATACACCAACACCCTTATCCAGCGCCATGTCGTTACCCACCATGGAAATCTGACTCATGGCTTCAGGGCCATTACCGATCAGGGTTGCGCCCTTAATCGCTTGAGTCACTTCACCATTTTCGATCAAATAGGCTTCAGAGGCCGAGAACACAAACTTGCCTGAAGTGATATCGACCTGACCACCACCAAAGTTAGGCGCATAGATGCCCTTCTTCACCGACTTGATGATCTCGCTCGGATCAGACTCGCCCGCTGTCATATAAGTGTTGGTCATCCGCGGCATCGGCAGATGCGCATAGGATTCTCGGCGACCATTGCCCGTTGGTGCTACGCCCATCAGGCGCGCATTTAATTTATCTTGTATGTAACCTTTAAGAATACCGTCTTCGATTAACACGGTTCTCTGGGTTTGTACGCCTTCATCGTCGATGCTCAATGAGCCACGACGATTCGCAAGCGTGCCATCGTCCACCACTGTCACCAGTTTCGACGCCACTTGCTGGCCAACCATGCCACTAAAGGCGCTGCTACCCTTGCGGTTAAAGTCGCCTTCCAGACCATGGCCTACAGCTTCGTGCAATAACACGCCTGGCCAACCATTACCGAGCACCACGGGCATTTCTCCGGCGGGCGCATCGATGGCATTGAGGTTAACTTGTGCCTGACGCACCGCTTCACGGGCAAAGGCAAAGCACATCGGCAAACTGGTTTCATCATTTACCATAAACACGCTGTAATCGTGACGCCCACCGCCACCAGCACTGCCACGTTCACGCTTGCCATTTTCTTCTAAAATCACGCTGCAATTAAAGCGCACTAACGGGCGAATATCGGCAGCCAAGGTGCCATCGCTGGCAGCGACCAAGATTTCTTCGTGCACACCCGCGAGGCTAATCACCACTTGAATAATGCGGCTATCGAGGCTACGAACATAAGCATCGGCCTCTTTCAGCAGGTTGATTTTTTTCACTTCTTCCATGGCGGCGATAGGGTCGAGACTATCGTACAGTGCCAAAGCTTGCTGGCGCTTAAATGCCTGAACCTTGGCCTGCTCACCCGCCCCTGCAATACCGCGCGCCGCCTCGGCCGCAGCGCTTAAGGCCGCAGGCGTAATATCATCGGCATAGGCAAAACCGGTTTTCTCGCCGCTGATGGCACGCACACCGACACCACGCTCGATATGGAAACTACCATCTTTAATAATGCCATCTTCGAGCACCCAAGATTCGTGGCGGCTACCTTGGAAATAGAGATCGGAAAAATCGACTTTATGTTGATGTATGGTGTTTAAATAACTTTGTAACCCATCTAGGGCTAAGCCACCCTTTAATAAACTTTGCTCTACTTGTGCTAAAAAAGGCATCGCGGTTCTCTCTGAAAGCTTGGCTAAAATTGGCAACTCACTCATTTTTAAAATAACTTAAATTCGCTGTGAGTCTATTTCATCTAAATCTGTTGAAGGCTTAATCTGTTCAAGGTTTAAGGTTCGGTGCAGTAAAGCGATTATGTTGCGCCACGGGCATTTTACTGCGGATGCTGTGCACCTCGGCCACATCGATATCGGCATGCACCCAACCTGTACCGGTTTTCTGCTCGGCAATTACCTCGCCCCAAGGGCCTATCACCATGCTCTGCCCCCAGGTCTCGCGGCTGCCTTCGTTATGGGCGCCCCATTGGCCGGCGGCCAAAATAAAGCATTGGGTTTCAATGGCTCTGGCCTGTAATAACACCTGCCAATGGGCTTCTCCCGTGACCTTAGTAAAAGCCGAAGGCACGGTAATAATCTCGGCTCCCGCAAGGCGCAGCGCCCTAAATAAGTCCGGAAAGCGTAAATCATAACAGATGGTCAAGCCAATTTTGCCAAAAGGGGTGTCGATGACACTGATATGATTGCCGGGGCAGAAGGTTTCACTCTCGCGGTATTGCTTAGTGCCATCGGCGACATCCACATCAAACAGATGCAGTTTATCGTATTGCCCTAAGGTATCACCTTTATCATCAAACAGATAACAGCGGCTGTAGACGCGCCCATCCTCCGCCAGCGCGGGGATGGTCCCCGCCACCATATACACAGAGTAACGGGCGGCTAAGGCACTTAAGGCGGATTTTAACGGGCTAAGATGGCTATCACCCGCATAGGCGAGTTGTTGACTCTCATGGCCACCAAACAGCAGGCTGCATTCTGGCAACACCACTAAATGCGGGGCATCTTTGTCCCATTGCAGGCGCTCACGGGTTAATTCCTCAAGCTGCGATTCGATAAACAACAGATTCGCGCTGACGTCGCGACTGCTCTGACATTGCAACAGGCTGATGCGCATGACTATCTCCTTGAATTGTGTTTATCGACAATACCACCTTGGGGCTCACAGGCTTAGGTTGTTCTGGTTCGGCTTTAGGCGGCTCAGCAGGCTCTACCTTAGGGAGCGTCGGCGTTTGCGGCGATGTCTCTTCCTTAACAGCTTTTACAGGTTTCTCTTTAGCTTTATCAGCATCTAGCGCAGGTTGCTCGTTGTTTTTTTCAGGCTCGACGGGCGGCTTAGCGTCTGTCTTGGTCGGGGCGCTATTCTTGACGGGTGGCGCATCATTCGGCTCTGCACCCTCGGTTGGTGCTGGTAATTCGCCCCCTACCATAGGCAGAATCGACTCGGGGATTTCAATCTCTTTACTCTTACGTTCCAGTTCCTCTACCACAGGCTCAGACATAGTGCCCGTTACTCGGAAACGGATCTCAGAGATCACCTCAATCACAGGCTCTAACACTTTGGTTAAGGCAAACGCCCCAAGCCCGAGCGTCCACGCACTGGTACTGAGCAGCACCACAGTTGGCACACTTGAGGCCAGTTGCGGCACAAAACGGATATCGTAATTTAAGCTTTCGCTGGTGAGATCCGTATAGCCGCGCACCTTCATATTACCTGCTATCGCATCCATTTCAGTGTCCGTAGTTTTCACTACACCATTATCGATTTGCAGATTACCGGTAAAGGAATTGAAGTACATGCCTTGACCAAATACATCACTGAAATCTAAGGACAATTTACGTACTAATGAATCGAGGCTAAACAGTGAGAAAATCCGTGCGCCCTTATCGCTCACTTGGGATAAATGGCCTTTGCCCAATTCAAATTTAACTTTACCATTCAAGGTTTCAAGGGAAAACGCATAGGGTGCACCTTGCCAAGCTAGCTCGGCATTCACCTTCAATGGAGCTTCATTTACACCGGGATCGATCCCAAGTTGGTGACTCAAATAGCTAAACTGACTAGCATTCAAACTGACGGATAACTCGGTTTGATTTTGACCATTCTGCTGTTGCCAAATCCCATTCCCCTGCAAAGACACCTCAGGAGTGGTTAAAGATAACGTCTGAATGCGGTAACCCGAGGCTTGCGGACTTGCTTGCACCACTAACTGGCCAAATGGCTTATCGAAAAAACGAAAATCCTCTACATTCACCGCAACGGGCGGCAAATTAGTGAGCACCTGCTCCGCCGCAAAATCCGCTTCACCTTCAGGCTTCACATTGGGTGAAAAATAGAACTTACTGGCAGTCACTTTTAAACCTTGCGTCAACCAATTAGGGTAAAAATCTACCGTTCCTTCAAACTCACTAGCTTTGGCATCGAAGCGCCAACCATTTTCATTGGGTTTAGCGCTGAGTCTCAACTCTGTAAGCCCTTGCCCTAATAAATCAAACTTGCCGATATTTGCATCAACCCCAGCCACTGAAGGGAATAAGTTAGCGTTATTTGCCTCTTCCACCAAAATACCAGTGCGAGTCGGTTTGTTATCTGAAGCAACAAAGGCATTAATTACGGGTAACCAATTAGCTAACTTGCCACTGGTTACATCGATCTTAATGTGTCCAAGCTCGGTATTGGGCACCTCGGTAGCCTCGAAGAGTCGCCCTAATAGCAGATCAAAATAATTGAATTGCGTACCTTTTTCAGCCTCAAAGCCGCCAATAAACTCAGCTTGTTTATCGAGTTTTACCCTCAGGGTTGAAGTCTGCTGATCACCAGAAAACTCGGCCATTAAAGGCCTAGGCTCGTCAGCAGGTTTTGCGAAAATGCCAGGTAATGTTAAGGTGGCACCGACCAGATCGGAACCTAAATTGGCTTGAATTTGATAGCCTTGCTCATCGAATATCATGCTCAAGTTACCGCCCCAAGCGACTTTACCTTGGTAAAACTTACTTAAGGGATTTTGTAACTCTAAGGGTAAACGACTGAGATCCCAACGACTCTTCATATCCACATTCAGCGCAAAATCTTTACCTTCGGGTTGAGTGACAAAACTAAACTCCAAGGGCTGCTCAAACAGGCGAGACTTAATCCCTTTGCCTTCGATTATCTCGTTGGCAAATTGCACTGTGCCCGTCACCGCCTTGAGTTGTAACCCTGGCTGCGCAATAAACACGGGCGTGTTATCAAACATAATTTGACCGCGGATATCCTCAGCCTCACCCTCATACAAGGGAATACTAATATCTAAATTCCCCGTTACCGCGCCCTGCACTTGCACAACCTTTAAGGTTTTGCCCACAGTATCGGCAAGGGGAGAAGCCTGTAGCACTTGAGTCGCAGCACTGCCTTGGGTCGCAAGATCGGCCTGAATTTTTAACAGCGAATGCTCGCCTAACTCGGGAATAAACACGTGGGCACCATCGGCAACCACATTCATCAACTTTCCTTGGTTAACCCAGATATCCATGCGGGCATTTTCAAACAAGGCATCGAGGGAAAGATCAGTGACTGCGGGCCAATCTGGTTGGAATTGGTATTCGGCATTGTTTAAGGTAAATGCCGCTTGGAACACACCGCTATTATCCTCAAAGGGAAAACTCGATAATGCCCCCTGCCATAATACTTGGGCGTTTTGACTCTGCCCCGCTTTAATCGCACCATCCAGATACTCAACCAGTGACTCGCCCATGGCTTTGATCGGGAAGTATTTATCCGCATTGGCGGCATTTTTGACTTCAACATTGGCGGCAAGGGACATACTGGTAGCAGCGCTAAAATCCAGCTTTAGAGCAGCAGCAAGACCAATATCGTCGTTTTCGAACTGCACCTGAGGCACAGATAAGGTTGCCCTTTGGGTATCGAGGGCACCGGTTAACGCCGCGCCATGCAGCACTAAAGGCGCTGAAAATTGCTCGCCAAAATCGAAGGTGTAAGTTTGCTCGGGAAGCGAAAAAATTAACTTTTCATCCTGCCATTGCAACTTCAGATCCAAGGGGTTGATATTGGGTATTCCTTCCACTTTCTGCCAGTGCAATTGCTTAACGCTAGTGCTTGCGAGCAAAGGCTGATCTGCCGCTTGATAGAGACGAATCGGTCCGACGCTACCCTCGGGCGCGAGCTGAAACCATTGCTGCAATACGGCTAAGTCGACACCAGGGAAAAGCGGTAGCAATGGAAATAAGGTCGGTAAATCCAAACGGCTAACATAGGCATATAAAGCATCGTCTTGCTGCTTGGCCGCAAACTTCAGCTCGGGCCAATGCACCCCATTGGTGACAAAATCCAAATGAGTACTGCTGATCTCCCAACCTGCCGCGTTTGGCTCCCAATGAATGCTACCGGACTGGATCTCAAACTTTTGCGGTTGACCTTGCATCGACCATTGCAACCAACTTGGCTCAAACTGCACGAGTCCAGAACGTAAACTTCGATGGGCAAAATCAAACCACGCCTTAAGATTGACTATCCCTTCTAAGGGCAGTTTTTTGCTTGGATCATAGGGATTAGGTTGACGTGATGCCCATTCGCCCAAATCTAAGGACTGAGCCGCCAGATAAACTTGTCCAGTTAAACTCTCGGGCGCTGTAGCATCGCCGTTAATATCGAGTTGCAGGCTGAGCGATTCCTTAAGCAAGGTATTGTTATCGAGGTAAATTTCCCCCGCGCCGCGGTGGCGCTCACCACTATTACGCCAATTGAGGTGACGAATATGAATGGGTCGATATTCATGTTGCAAGCTAAGCAGTTGCACCGAAGCATCCGTCAGCGAGAAACGCTCGAGCTGCTTTAAGAGCAGCTTATACAACCAATCGGTTTGCGCCGTTTGATTGGGAGACCCCTGCGCCTTATTACCCGATAATTTATCGATATCGAGGGCAATATGAACACCATCGAAATTGACATCTTCAATGCGTGGACTGGTGGTCAATAGTGATTGCCAAAAGTCCAATTTGATTTGGACATGCTTCACCAACACGGTAACAGGGAGCTTCTCCTGCGTAGGGATCACTAGATTATCAACCGTTACCGCTGGGCCAAAGGCCTGCCACTGGGCGGATAACTCGCCAACTTGGATATCAATTTGATATTCGCTTTTTACATACTCAACTAACTGCTGGCGTACTTCATCGACCTGAGGCAATAATCCACGGATCAAGCTTACCGTCAAGGCAAACAAGACTAAGATCAGTGCCAGTAATTGCCAGCAAAAACGGCTTAGTTTTTTAGCAGTAAAAAGCGTTGCCACTACATCATCACCACGTCGTATTTATGCTGGGAATACATAGGCTCATTTTGCAGGCGAATACGCTTACCTATATAAACTTCAAGCTCGGCGACCAAATGACTTTCATCTCCACTTAAGCTGTTATAGACAGCGGGCGAGCAGTAAAGCAAAAACTCGTCGGCGTCATAGGCCCGATTCAAGCGAATAATTTCGCGGAAGATTTCATAAGAGACAGTTTCTACAGTCTTCATGCTACCCGTGCCCTGACAGGCTGGACACTCACTGCATAGCACATGCTCTAGGCTCTCGCGGGTGCGCTTACGGGTCATTTCAACTAGACCCAACCCAGAGAAACCACTGACATTGGTCTTAACTCTGTCCTTGGCGAGCGCACTATTTAAGCTATTGAGTACCCGCGTTTTATGCTCGTCGCTCAGCATATCGATAAAGTCGATAATGATGATGCCGCCGAGATTTCGCAGCCGCAGTTGCCGTGCAATCGCTTGGGTGGCTTCAAGGTTAGTGTTAAAGATGGTTTCTTCAAGATTACGGTGGCCCACAAAGGCACCAGTGTTGATATCGACCGTAGTCATAGCTTCAGTCTGATCGATAATCAGATAACCGCCAGATTTAAGCTCCACCTTACGTCCCAGAGCGCGCTGGATTTCATTTTCGACATCGTACAAATCGAAAATCGGCGCAGGGCCAGAATAGTGCTCAATCTTGTCAGCGATTTCCGGCATAAACTCTTGGGCGAAGGCTTGCAGCTCGGCAAAGGTGCGGCGCGAATCGACTTGAATTCGGTCTAATTCGGTGCCGACAAAGTCGCGCACAATGCGCACCGGCAGGGCCAGATCTTGATAGAGTAATGCTACGCCACGGCGCTGACGCCGCTCGGAGACCTTAGACCATACTCGGCGCAAAAAAGCCGCATCTTGGGCAAGTTCGTCCTCACCTACGCCCTCGGCGGCGGTGCGGATAATAAAGCCGCCGTCTTCATCGACGAATGGCAGAGTGATTTTTTTAAGACGACTACGCTCTTCTTCCTGCTCAATCCGCTGGGACACCCCAACATGGCTCGAGCCAGGCATAAACACCAAATAACGGGAGGGCAGTGTGATATCTGTGGTTAGGCGCGCACCTTTAGTGCCCAGAGGGTCTTTCACCACTTGCACCATAATATCTTGCCCTTGGCGAACCAGCTCGGCGATATCACGGACAACAAAATGGCCCTTCTCCACATCGGCGACGCATTCGGTATGCGGCACTATGTCGGAGGCATGTAGAAACGCGGCTTTATCTAAGCCAATATCCACAAAGGCGGCTTGCATGCCGGGCAACACACGGCTGATTTTGCCCTTATAAATATTGCCCACCAAACCACGCTTCATGCGCCGTTCAATATGGACTTCTTGCAGCACGCCGTGCTCGACCAAGGCAACGCGCGCCTCAGACGGGGTTACATTAATCAGTAATTCTGAACCCATCTTGCGCTGAATTTTATTCGGATTTAAGCGACTGGTATTCACGACTCACCCCATTAGGGAAATTAAATTAATCTCAGTATGTTCTAAGCCTGAAAACCAATACCGCAGACTAGATAATGCCCGCCTCAGATAAGAGTTGGCGAGTTTCGACTAATGGCAAACCGACAACACAGGAGTAACTACCATCAATTGACTCGACAAAACAGCCACCTAATCCTTGGATCCCATAACTGCCCGCTTTATCCATGGGCTCTTGTGAGGCAACATAGGCATCGATATCTGCATCAGAAAGCACACAAAAACGCACTAAGGTTTCAACTAAACGCACTGCGGTATGATTGACACTTGCTAAGGCGACGGCAGTCATTACTGTGTGCACCTTGCCAGAAAGCGCACGAAGTACCCGCTTGGCATCGGCCTCATCAACTGGCTTACCTAATATTTCATTTTCAAGCACCACGATAGTATCAGAACCTAATACAGCAGGCTGTGACATACCTGAGCATAATGCAAGCCCAGCCTGGGCCTTTTCAGCCGCAAGGCGCTGAACATAATCCCGTGGTAACTCTCCAGCTTTAGGTGTTTCGTCAATATCTGGTGCTACTTGCGCAAACGTAAAATCAGCCCGTCCGAATCCAATATGAGTCAGTAATTCTTTCCGGCGCGGCGATGTCGAGGCTAAAACTAAATTCACAACTAACGAACCTTATAATGACGTCGAATGCGACGTAAAATCCAAAAAATCCAAGGCCAAAAAACGAGGCCCGATAGTGCAGGCAAAAACAGTTCAGAGTGGAATGTTGCGCCATCCATCACAAACTCAACCCAATAAACAATGAGGTGATAGATAGCAATTAACAGCATTATGACCAGCGACTGTTGCCATTTCGGGAAGTTACGTAAACGCTGACAATGTAAAATAGCAATATAAATCACCAACGACATTGCCAAAGAGCGAACACCTAAAGTCGCGCCCAAGAGAATATCGAGAGCTAAGCCCATAACCCAAGCCGTCAGAATGTTATATCTGTGGGGCAATGCAATGGACCAATAGATCAAAATCATCAGTAACCAATCAGGACGCCAAGCCTCAACAATTACTGGCAGTGGCATAATTTGGCTTAAGAGCCCAACAAATAGGGTTAGCCAAACCGCGATGCGTCCATTAGCAGCTTGTAAACTCATTAGTGCACCTCTGCTGGCGGTTGGGTAGTAGCAGCGTTAGATGCCCCATTCGCGTTACTGGATGCTGCATTGGGATTACTGGGTACCACATTGACATTTGTGCCCTGAGTACCGCCTTGAGTCGTTGGCGTTCCATTACTGGTATCAGGCTTAACGTCTTGTGCAGGATGATCTGCGGCCGGTACTGGCACTTGATTAGGCAGTGTCACACCCGAATCGGGCGATGGCCAAATTAACAGGAGATAACGAATACGGTCGAGTGCCGCCAGTGGCTGAGCCGTGACTCGCGCATAACTTTGGCCATCTTCGGTAAAGACTTCCACTACCCGCGCAACCGGATACCCTTCAGGGAAGCGGTTACCTAAGCCAGAAGTGACCAGTAGGTCGCCCACACGAATATCGGTACTCTTGGCCACATGGCGTAACTCAATTTCATCAAGTTCCCCCGTCCCGTTGGCGACTAAACGCACATCATTACGGGTAATCCGTACGGGTAAACCATGGGAAACATCAGACAGTAGTAAAACTCGGCTAGTCATCTCACTGACCTGCACAACTTGCCCTACCACGCCTTGCGCATCCACAACAGGCTGGCCAACGAAGACGCCACTGCGGAAACCTCGGTTTAAAACCACATAATGATGGGAAGGATCGCTGGCAACCTCCATGACCTCTGCAACCATCTTGAGAGAATCCTGATAGGCAGGCGAACCTAGCAAGGCGCGTAAGCGTTCGTTTTCCTGACGTAAATGCTCGAAACGCTGTAAGCGTTCACTCATTAATAATTGTTGCCTTAACAGCTCTTTATTTTGCAACGCCAACATATTGCGGGTCGCAAAACTCTCAGAAGACCAATCGAGGATCGCACTGGGGACACTCGCGAGGTATTGAATAGGGCTTAAAGCGGATGAAAGGGATTCACGGGCAGGCTCAAGGCGGTGATTTGCCGCAAGCAAAATCACCGACAGGATAATTGCCAGTGTTAAACGGAACTGGTTCGAAATACCACGAACAAAAATTGGCTTCATAGGAAAGCTAAGGCGGTGATTAGCCGCCCTATACCGAAGTTAGATTAGGTTTCTTCGGAGAACAGATCGCCGCCGTGCATATCAATCATTTCAAGGGCTTTACCACCACCGCGCGCTACGCAGGTCAATGGATCATCCGCCACCATGACTGGAATTCCCGTTTCTTGCATCAATAAACGGTCTAAATCACGCAATAAGGCGCCACCACCGGTTAACACCATGCCGCGCTCAGAGATATCAGAAGCTAATTCTGGTGGTGATTGCTCTAGTGCCACCATAACCGCACTCACAATGCCCGATAATGGTTCTTGCAACGCTTCTAAAATTTCGTTGCTGTTGAGCGTAAAGCTACGAGGTACACCTTCGGCCAAATTACGACCACGGACTTCAATCTCTAATACTTCATCACCTGGATAAGCAGTACCGATAGTGTGTTTGATACGCTCAGCGGTCGCTTCACCAATCAAACTACCGTAATTACGGCGAACATAATTGATGATGGCATCATCAAACTTGTCACCGCCAATACGCACAGAAGAAGAATATACCACACCATTCAAGGAGATAATGGCAACTTCAGTGGTACCACCACCGATATCAACAACCATTGAACCTGTGGCTTCAGACACAGGTAAACCTGCACCGATAGCCGCGGCCATTGGTTCTTCAATCAAATACACTTCACGGGCACCCGCGCCCATGGCTGACTCGCGGATCGCACGGCGTTCAACTTGCGTTGCGCCAACGGGAACACAGACTAAAACACGTGGGCTTGGGCGAAAAAAGCTGTTGTTATGCACTTGCTTAATAAAGTGCTGCAACATTTTCTCTGTCACATAAAAGTCTGCAATCACACCGTCTTTCATTGGACGGATTGCTTGAATATTGCCAGGAGTACGGCCTAACATCTGTTTAGCTTCTGTACCTACAGCCGCTACAGATTTCTGACCAGAGCTGTTACGCTCGCCACGTATAGCAACAACTGAAGGCTCATTGAGGACGATGCCTTCATCACGAACATAAATTAAGGTGTTAGCTGTACCCAAATCGATCGATAGATCATTAGAAAAAATGCCACGCAGCTTCTTGAACATGTAACTAGCCTGTATTCTGTGGAGTCAGAAGAAAAGAAAAATCAGCTAACTTTATCAATGCCACCCTGATTCCACAAGACCGTTGAGGTTAACAATCGCTAATGGAGTGATTTTTTTTCAAATAGACCACTCAAAAACACTATTTAATCGATAAACGCGCCTTATTGAACAAAAATCAAACAACCCAAAACCCCATTTAATACAAGCTGGCAACATGCGTAAAACCTGTATCTTGCATTTTAGCCTCAGCATGATGCTTTGAGTTCATGCGACAAAACGCATCGCATAACGATAAATCACTACGGACTAATTCCAATTCAGCAAAATCGATCTACCCCCTAATTAACTTCTCGCCAGTAGATGATTCTGTCATGACCTCGGTAACGCCCAAAAAATGCACTCGCACGGGGATCGGATAAGCTGGTTGGAGACACCCCATTCCAGTTCCAATACCATTCTAACCAAGTCGGTACCTCTAAAGGCGCGGTCACTTGACCGCGATATAAGTTGCCACTAGAGGTGAGAGCTCGCCACAGCAAATCAAATTGCCCCGCTTGAAATGCTGAAGATGCGCCAGTGCGAGTAATACTCTGCCCCGTGGCTAAATCCGGGTCAAAATTGTAGCCAAGGCCTGCATTATCCACCTGCGAACCTAGGCCATAAGTGGCAATGGTGCAGCTATCATTTCCATTTATTACCCAACTAGTGCCATTCCAATACTCAGCTCTTGTCGGCATTTTAAGGATTTCAGTCTCTGGGCCATAGGTGTTATCCATCACCACTCGGCCGTGGCGTAGGGTTTGAGTGGTGATTTTCTTAGCATTACAGTTAGTGCAATTACCCGTGGTTGCCGCATCCATATCGGGCGAGGCCACATAGCTGTAAAGTCCATTTGGCCGAGGATCGTTATCCAGCAACTGCACGCCAATATCGAGCAGCTCGAAGGGACCGTCTTGATAAAGATTCGTCGTCACATTTGGGGTTACTCGGTTTAAATAAGCGCGATAAGTACCATCGACCATCGCCACACCCTGACTCCAACTATCAACCTTTACAGGCAAGGCACTTAAGCGACTCTGTAAATCGACACCATTGTTATTGTTTTCTCCGACCAATTTCGCGGTCGCAAGGGAGAATGGTGGGAAATAGTTTTGTGTCACCGCGCCGCCGATATTCAAGGCTTTGATGCTCATTGACATAGGAAAAGGTTGATCCATATAACTAAAACTGCCACAGGCAGGTAAGACAGAAACATCTCCCACTAAAAATCTATCGGGCACAAAGCGACCAATATTGGTTGAATAGCCAATCGGAATATTCAAACTGCTGGCTGAGCCAAGATAATTAGGACTCGCCTGCGCCGTAATTTGAAATACGCCAACTTCGCTAATACTTTGATTACTGATGGTGTTGAGATTATTAGTTTGCGCGGTATGGCTATAGGAAGTGACGCCTAACACCCCATCATGGCCACCACTGGCGATACTTGGTGCCACAACTTTACTGATAAGCTTCATGGCTTGGTCGCTAAAGTTAGGAGTTGATAAGTTGCCCGAACAAAAATCCGTATCGCCATCTTTTTCCCAAGCCATAGCTTGTATTGTCATACCGAAATTCTGCCCCGCTTTACGGTAAGCATTACAGCTCATATCCGCACTTGGACAGCTAGCACTGGCATCCACGGCTTTGACACATAATCCTGCCGGCACACTGACAAACTGATCGGAGCCTGTCATGACTAGACCTTGTTCATTACCACTACCAATATATTGCGCATCGAGCTGTAATTTACCCGCATCGGGATAATTCACCGCAATATTTGCTTGTCCGTTCGTATCAAATAACAGACTCAGCGCCGTTGGCGAGGCGCTCGAGCTACTAATTGCCGTATTGTTGATCGTGACGGCTTTCGGCGAGATAGGCGCACTTGGGGTCTGATAACTGCTCCAGAAATTCAGCGTCTTAGTCTGACTTTGGAAGCTTGGAACACACTGCTGAGTCACATCAGATTTTTTCACAGCCTTAACTACTACCTGCTCGGGGCGATTCGCACGCTTATCAGGCACATCGAAGACAAAACCACTGTCGGCAAAGGTGAGTGAACAGTTGTTTTCACTCAGGCCACCATTTCCGATACGGCAAAGGGTTTTACTTAAAGGTTTGGTTGTCGGGCTCGAACCTTTTACACCTAAAGTCACAATGCCAGCAGTATTGCGCCGTAATTGTAATTGCGTAGTACCCCCACTAAAGCTCACCTGATTACCACCAATCCATACGCCTTCGGAGGCGAATTCAGGTAGCAAGGTCGCCGTCAAAGGGTCAGTAAAAAGCTGGCTACAACTGGCGTTTGCACAGGCTCGAATTGTCACAGTTTCGGGATTACAGGTTAACCCCTGACCCGTATGGTCAAACTCAAAATGATCGATTTGCGCGCCAATAGGATTAGATTTCAACGCACAAATCTGAACGTTATCAATTTCATGGTTGTTATTCGAGCCACCGGTTGACCCTGTAAGCGAGAGTAAGAAATCACTCGGTGTTGCCGCTTGTCCCGTTTGCGCGATGGCATTAAAAGCGGGAATTAAGGTGACAAATCCCGAACCCGTATTACGTTCAATCTTCACCATCGACTGACCGGATACCTGCGAGTCGATAGTGATTTTATATCTATGTGCTGGTGACACATTGTTGCCATCGACCGTGGGAGATAAACAGTTACCACTGGTATTGGTCGTGCCATTATTACAAGTCCCACGCAAATAACGGTAACCGGATGTGCCTGAACCAGAACCGCGAACAGCAACTGACTGACGCCGTTGTCCCGAAAGATTTATGCTCCCGCCTTCACCGGAAAAGTTGCCAAACTCATCGATCCCGATACCTAGCCAGCCCCCCGCAAATCCGCTAATACCGGGCTTGAATCCATAACCTAAGGGACCACCAAAGGCACCAGGCTGGGGAGTGATCGCGGCATCAGATAACACTAACGCAATACCGTCGGCACCATTGCCACCATAGGCATAATGATCAAACTGGATCTCCACTAAGTTTGCCGCGGCAGGGAATAATCGTTGATAGGTCGATGCGGTGGATTGATTAGATGAAGCTTCAGTTAAGCGTAAACGGCCACTACGAATCGATGGCGTAAAAGTGCCGCTACTGCGGGAAACGACCCAGTCACTGCTTAATGCACTTTGGGAAAAAGTATCATTAAAGCATTGTAAGACAGGTGCACCGGCATCATAAATCACCTTACTATTGCTGCCTAGGGTGACGTTTTTAGCACTGAGTCTACCTACCAATACCGCACTATTGAGTAACGTCGCATTATCGGCGACATAGTAGCTACCTTGAATCTGAGCGTTACTTTGTACTTCTAGCCTATTGCCTACGTATACATCAACAGAGGTGGGCGCATTAAAAACTGATGAGAGAGCAATGGTAAAATTACCTTTAATATACAGTTTGGTATCGCCTGTACCCACTATATTTAACGTACCTGAATTCAGGTTAAGATCGCCATCAATAATATAAGTTTTACCAGCCTTTAAGGTCATGGTCGCTGCATTATAAAACGTCAGATCTTTTATAACATATGTTGAATAAGCATCAGATACGGTGACATTACCGCCTGTATTAATCGTTAATGTACCTATATCCCAACGACTACTATTAAATCGTTGACCATAACCCGCTGTCGTTCCAAGCTCTACAGAAGGCGTTGTCCAATTGGCTACAGTATTGGTTGCAGAGGTAGAGCTACTGACAAACGTGGGTGCAGCCCTTGCCAAACTGGGAGTCCCCGAAATCTGACACTTCCCTATACCACAAGCATTCGCATTCATTTCATGGTAATTTTTTACCGTTTTAAAGCAAACATCTAAAACATTATAATTTTCAATGAGCGCACCACTTTGCATATAAAGTTCGCCGGTACTACTAAAACTCTGTATTGGCCCCGGAAATACACTATTGCAATCAATTGCGGCATAAGTTGGCGATGAGGTAAGAATAAAAAATATAAGCAGTAAATTAGACAATAAGCTACGCATATAATGAGTTTGAAAACGTAGTGCCAAGTTTAATATCATCAAAAGTCTAACCACGGGCTTCTACCTCTACTTGACGGCTCACACGGGTATCCCCACTCTCACACACCGCTTTACTATTGATCCGATATTGAGTGACAGCGCCAACTACATAGGATGTGCAGCTTAAACTGACGCTACAGGCATGAAAGCCCACCACATCGGGGGGTGTCCAACTGCTTGAAACACTTGCACATGTCGCCGTCGCATTAGCGGGGGCGTTTAATGGGAATAATTGCGCTAATGCGGCATCGGCACCGCTGTTTGCTGCGGCTAATCCGCGGGTCCCCCACACCTCTTGGGTTAATCCGCTATCTGCATCTTCAACAATATTAATTAAGGCGGCGGCCAATAAAAACATCACGGTAATGACAAAAATACCGATCACTAAGGCGCTACCGGCTTGGCGACGAGCCGAAGACTGACAATACACTGAGCGCGATAGGCTAACTAAGTTAAGGGACATTAATCACCTGCACTTGATGTCGATATTGAAATGTCTCGCCGTTGACATTAAATCGTGGTTGTAGATGCACCATCGCATTATTGACTAGGCTCGATGGTGTTAAGATCAGCGGTAAATCGGCGTTATTACTCAACACATTAGCCACACTCTGTGCCATTAGCACACCCGAACTCATATCCGCAGGTGTTGGCTGGTTAGCATTCAACCCATAGCCAGTATAACGCTTTAAGGTTAACTCATTGGTCGATGACGCTTTTTCAAAGCAATAACTCACAGGTGTTGAAGCAAAATAGATCCGTTGACGCGGAGAAGCTTCGGCAAATCTCGCATTGGCAGTAAAGGTTAAAGTCACTTGGTTTGCGGCGCTGCTAATGCTGTTTATCTGCGCGCGTTTTTGTCTCGCGCTGTTATACACATCGCTATCGGTTAAGGGATAAATCCATGCATATTGGTTCGTCGCGATCTTACTGTTCAGATTATCTAAAATCACAGTTCCTGTGAGGGTGGCAGCACTCGGCGCAATTGGCATCGACAAATAAGTAGTACTCGCCTCAATAGGGACGAATTCAACGCACTGATAGGTTAAGCTATTACCATTGAGCCGCACACTGTTAGGCACGGCGCTGCGCAGCTCGCGGGTCATACGCTCCACAGCAAAACGGCTCTGGCTTAGCACTTGGTCGACCGAACTCGACTCAACAAAAATTCGCGTGCCAAAAATAATAAAACTACTCACCCCAACCACCAGAATGCCTAAGATCAGGATCACAGTGACCATTTCAACTAAGGTAAAACCCTGTGCGCATAAATGCTTACGCTTCATTGATAAAGAGCGCATTAGTAATTGCTCCTTACCAAATTGTAAGTGATCACTTCGTTATCTGGTGTGGTGACATTAATGGTCACTAACTTGGTATTAGGCGATGGCCCAAAGGCGACAGTGACACTTAGTTGATAGTTGGGATAGGCCTCTGCATAAGTTTGGCTGGAATTGAGCATAGTGGCGTTTTGAGTTAAGCCGTGATAGTCATCCACATCGTTAAAATCGTTGCGCCCCTCTCCCGCCTCTGGCCCTAAGACGGCCGAGCAACTACTGCCTAATGGACTCCCGCAAGCCGGCACTCCGCCATTGGCATTGGTATTTTGATCATAACGTTTGCCCCAAATCTCATTCATTACCGAATGGGCAAGCTCGGCACTTTTTACTCGGTGTAAAGTCTTGGCAGCGCGATCCGCCTGCGGAAATAACATGCTACTGAGCATCACGATAGCGATGGCAATGACTAACATGCCGACCACTAATTCGATTAAGGTAAATCCCTGTTGTGGTTCGGATTTTAAGAATGGCGTTATTGTTCTGCTCTCCAGCAATCGAGGATTAGTTCGCATAAATATAGCCCTCGCTGGAGATATTAATCGCCACAGTGTCATTGGCAATCACATTTATACATGGCCCATTACACGCAAGCGACGCTCGACCATTGATATCAAAATCAAGATAAAAGCTCTTGGCATTGTTACTGATAAGCACTAACTGCGCGCCACCTTGAAAAGCTTGGCTGGATAAAGGGTTAGGAGATAAAGGCGTGCCCGTACAACCAGTGCTATCGCGACTGGCAAACTGACTCACTTGATAGCCTGTCGCTGAAACGACTACGCGGTAACATCTATCGGTATTATTTAAGGCTTTTTGCTGAACCTGGCGCAGCTCGGCAATAAACTCATTACGCAGACTAAAGGCACTGTAGGAGGACTGACTAAATAAACGCGGCAATACCGTCACCGATAGAATCCCAATCAGGATAATAGTGGTCACAAGTTCAACTAAGGTAAACCCAAACTGTCTGCCGGTGGAAAATCTACGCATTGTCCGCTTTGCCGTGATGCTAGGCTCTAGGTTCTAGGTTCTAGGCTCTAGGTTCTAGGTTCTAGGTTCTAGGTTCTAGGTTCTAGGTTCTAGGTTCTAGGTTCTAGGTTCTAGGTTCTAGGTTCTAGGTTCTAGGTTCAGTTTCTGCCAACTTGATTATTAAGGCAAATATTTAGCCTAAATAAAGAAATAATTAGCAAATTCATTTTATTACAACCAATAAACTCATAGATTGTTGGCCTAAAAAAAAGGCCTGCTAGGCAGGCCTTTTTCAGTAATTCAAATTAGCAAGCAGAAGCTGCAGGTAACGCAGAGAAAGTTGGACCTACTGATGAACTTGTTGCTTGGGTATAAGTAAACTTACATGCAGCAGGAGCACCACGCTGCCAAATAGTTACAGTAGTTCCAGCAGTCGCACTACCAGGGAAAATAATCCACTCATTTGTTCCTGTTGAAGTAGGATCTGTTGCACTTGCGCCAACATCAAATTTCATATCAATAGCATTTTCAAGCTCGCTTTGTTTAGCTTGTAAATATCCATAGTTGGTTACTGCTTTATTGGCTGCACCAATTTCAACACCTTGACCACTAGTCCAATCAGCAACAGCTTTCTTTTCTTGACCAGCTAAAGCAGCCTTCGAATATACTAAGCTGTTTGCGCCTTGAATTGCAGCTTTAGCACCTTGTAATGCAGATACTCTGGCATCTGACTGCAGATTAATAAACTTAGGTGCTGCTGTGACAGCAAGAATACCTAAGATAATGATCACTACGACTAATTCGATTAAGGTAAAACCTTGTTGTCTTTTCATATAAAACTACCCTTTTTTGAGAACCAATTAACTAAAACTAATTAAAAGATAAACCAGTTAAAACATTAAATTAAGGCGTAAATGGTGTTTGAGTGAAACTTAGTACTTTGCCTGTACCTGGATTATAAACCACGCCTTTAGCACCTGTGGTTGATAAATCTGGTGCTGGAGTTGGCACACCTGTATTTTGGTTTAACACCAGAGAGGCCACTTGATGATAAACACACAAATCCAAACCACTCACGGTTGTACCCGCAATTGAATTAGTACTGCCACCCGCACCATCAATCACACGTACTGTATAACGTTGATTTCGCGCATCTTGGGAATAGAGCACATTACGCGGCGCACTTTGCAATACCGTATTGAATACCTGCTGACAGCTTGCATCCGTCATCGCCGTCGCATCGGTGCCAGAGGTACCCGTTGGATAGCCAAAACGTGGGTCGAGTGAAACAGAAGTACCATCTAAGATCACACTGTTATTTTGGCGACCATCGACTTCCCATTGTGAACGCACAAAACTCACGGCTGTAGATAAACCACCCGCCACACCGTCCACACTGGCATCTTCAGCATCATCGGTGACGTTTAAAAAACGTGGGATTGCCGTTGCCGCTAACAGACCCAAAATGACGATCACTATGACCAGTTCAATCAATGAAAAACCATTTTTTTTAGTCTTCATTAGTTTCCCCCTACTTGATGAAAGTCCATTCTAACAGCTAAATCAGTTTATAAAAGCCCGTTACTTAACAATATTTTAGGAGTTCGTCAAAAAAATGACCCTGCCAGAGTTTAGTTGATAGCCAATACTATCCCCATTTTGTGAGCGATAACGGCAGCTATTATCCTTGAGAAAATAGCTACCAATGAGGGAGTTATCCGCCGCCTCCTGCCCCATGAGTTGCCACCATAAGGCTTGGCAACCTTGGTCACTAAGTTCGGTCGGTTGCGGCCATCCCTGCGCGCTCATAATCACCAGCGTTTGCTGCTCATTATGAGTGTTTTGCTCATTAAACACTTCCCAATCTAGTCGCATTTGTTGTGGTTTGCCAAGGGATAACCACTGGGAGCGCACCATAGCCAACACATTTAAGAAACGCGTATGCTCTAACTCCACATTGCGGGCGGCAAGTTGTGGCATAGTCGCAAAATATTTAAATCCAATCACCGCGAGAATAATCAAGATCAAGGTCAGGCTAACGAGCCGCCCATACACACGTAATAGATCGCTTTCGGCCTTCTGTTGGCTCTGCATCTATTTGATCCTAATTGAGTTAAACTCTCGACTTGGCATTACTTCCCGCCTTTAACCACATTGAGCATATCCCACATCGGCAGGTAAATACCTAGCGCCAGTACCAACACAATAACGGCCACAATACCGATTAAAATCGGCTCTAACTTAGCGGTAAGATTTTTAAGGTCATAGTCAACCTCACCTTCGTAAAAATCGGCGGCATCATTTAACAGTTGGTCAATTTGGCCGGTTTCTTCACCGACGGCGACCATTTGCAGTACCAGTGGCGTAAACAATTTGCTTTGATTCGATACCCTCAGCATAGATTCACCTGACTCTATACCACGGCGCATCCCAACTATTTTGTCGTGCATATACGCATTATCTACCGCATCGGCGACCAAACTGAGCGCCTGCGTCATCGGCACGCCCGCACTTAACATCATCGAAAAACTGCGGCAATAACGGGAGAGGGTCGAGCGCTCAATAATCGAACCCACGGCGGGAATATGTAATTTCCACTGATCCCATTGTTTTTCACCTTTTTCCGTATGGTGCCAATAACGGATCCCAATAATAGTTCCGAGTAGTAGCAGTAACATCAAAGGCCAGTAGTGAACAAATAAGTTAGATGTACCGATCAACACCTTAGTCGCCCAAGGTAAGTCGGCACCGAAACGGGCAAACATTTCGGCAAATTTGGGGATCACCATGATATTTAAAATCACCATGGCTAGTGCGATGGCAATCAATACAAATATGGGATAACGCATCGCGGCCTTAATCCGGCGGCGAGTTTCCTGCTCACGCTCGATATAGCCCGAGAGCTGAATAAAAGCATCCTCTAACTTACCGGTGTTTTCCCCCACATGAACCATAGAAACAAACAAAGAATCAAACACATCTGGATGTTGATTCATCGCAGACGACAGCGGGCGCCCCGCAGTTAACTGCTCTGAAATATCATTCAGTGCATCTTTCATCCGTTGAGAATGCGCAGTTTCGGATAATCCCGCAATGGCTCGCAGAATTGGGATCCCCGAGCGCGTTAGCGAATACATTTGCCGGGTAAAAATTTGCAGTTCATCTAAGCCGACTTTACTACCAAAGAGCTGTATCAGTGAAAATGACTTCGTCACCTTTGCCGCTTTGACTTCCAAGGGAATAATGCCGCGCGCTAACAGCATATCGGCAGCAGCACTTTCGGAGGCAGCATCGAGCTGACCCGTTACGGCCTGACCTTGTCCACTGCGTCCACGGTATTGATAAACCGGCATAATTACGCCTCAACGCCTTGCTGACTGATAATATCCCGCGAGAGTGGCACCTGCGACTCACTCACATCCTCAACTAGCTTAGCCACCTCTTCAATGGTCGTCATGCCCTCGCTCAAATATTGCAGTGCTGACTCGGCAAGCGGAGTAAAATTTGGGCTTTGCAGGGCTGCACGGGCAAAATCCTGTGGATTACCGGTACGCATCGCATCGATCATCTTTTCATCCAACTCGAGGATCTCAAAAATACCGATACGGCCGCGATAACCACTGCCATTGCAGCTTTGGCAGCCCGTGCCAATGCGGAACTTGGCCGATGAAAAGTCCTGACGACTCACACTATTCAGCCAGGCTTTTTCCTGCGCCGTAGGCTGATATTCCACCCCGCAGTTATGGCACACGCGGCGCACTAAACGCTGGGCAATAATCACCCTTAACGCACTCGCCACTAAGTAACTGGCGGCGCCCATATCGAGTAAACGCAGCGCGCTGGTTACCGCATCGTTAGTGTGCAATGTGGATAACACAAAGTGACCCGTAAGTGCGCCCCTTAGACCAATCTCAACGGTTTCTTGGTCACGCATCTCACCGACCATGATAATGTCCGGGTCTTGACGCAAAGTAGTGCGCAGCACGTTCGAAAAATCGAGTCCAATCTTATGGTTAACTTGAACTTGGTTGATCCTTGGCAATTGGTATTCGACCGGATCTTCTACCGTGATAATTTTACGATCCGCAGTATTGAGCTCACTTAAGATGCCATACAAGGTGGTGGTTTTACCGCTACCCGTAGGCCCTGTCACCAGCAACATGCCGTGGGGACGTTTAATCTGTTTACGAATACGCGCCAAAATATGTGGCGGCATCCCCGTCTCATTTAAGGTCAACAAGCCTGCGGATTGGTCGAGTAGACGCATCACCACAGATTCGCCGTGGTAAATCGGCATGGTCGACATCCGCACGTCAATCTTGTGGCCCTTAATTTCCATATGGAAACGCCCATCCTGCGGCAGACGTTTTTCAGAAATATCCAGCCCAGCCATAAGCTTAAGCCGCAGTACTAAGGCCGCTGCGATATTGACTTCATTTAGAATGGTTTCGTGTAACTGGCCATCGATACGTTGGCGGATCCGCAGGGCTTTTTCGCCGGGCTCAATATGAATATCCGAAGCGCGCATTTGCACCGCATCTTCAAAAATCGACTGCAGCAGCTTAACCACTGTGGTTTCATTATCGCTATCGCCCGAGGTTAAGCTGGCCAGATCAAACATTTGATCGGCGGCATATTCCTCTTCAAGCTTACCAGCGATTTGCGCGATTTGGTCGGTGCGGCGATACAGGTTATCGAAGGCTTGCAGTAATTGCTGCTCGGGTGCGACTGCGACACTGAGTTTTTTCGGCGCAATTAAGCTTTCTAAATGGTCGAGCGCCTGCAAATCCGCCGGATCGCTCATGGCCACTAATACGGTATCACCCCGATCTTCAACCGCAAGGGCACGAAAACGCCTTGCTTGCACCTCAGGGATCAGATTCACCACCTCGGTGGGAATTGGGCGTTTGCTGATATCCAGCAGCGGTAGATTTAACTGCTGCGACAAAAATTGCAGCAGTTGAGTTTCGGTAATAGAGCGCAGCTCAATGAGGGTTCGGCCAAGTTTATGGCCCGTCTTACGCTGCTCGCCCAAGGCTTGCTGCAACTGCTCTTCGGTAATAATGGATTCTTGAACTAACAGATCGCCCAAACGCATCTTTAATCTGGGTTTCATTGGCTATCTCCTAGTTGTTGTAAACGTTGTTCAATAAAAGCCGTGGCCTGAGTTGATAAACCGGAATAGCTTAATGCTGTACGATAGGCTTGACTGGCTTGGGTAAATTGCTTTTGAGAGTCAAGAGCATAGGCTAATCCCATCCACCATTTCCCCTGCTGCGGCTCCTGCTGCAATAACTTGCGGTAAGCCTGTTCAACTAACGGATATTGCCCCTGTTTTTGGGCTAAATCCGTCTGCGCTAACCACTTTTGCCGAGCTAAAGGATGACTATCGGGGATTTGCGCAAGGCTGGCAAGTGCTGCGTCAGTATCACCCATCGCATGTTGCACCCTTGCCAATAGCAAAGCAAATTCAAACTCTTGCGGATAAAGTAATCGTCCCTGCGCTAACACTTCGGCCGCTTGGGGCTGCTCACCTTGACCATAGTGCAACGCTGCCAGTTGTTTGCGCGACTCGTGTAAGCTCGGGTCAAGCTTGAGCGCTTTAGCGTAGTAATCCATCGCCTTAACCAACTGACCTTGCTTTTCGGCATCGCTCGCCAATACCAGTTGTTTTTGTGCTAACTGGCTTGGAGAAAGCTTTACTTCCGTCACCGCCATTTGCCCTGTTGGCTGAGCCGAAGCTTGAGTCGAAGCAGACTCGACTGGCTCACTCGCCTTGGCCTCTGCTTGGGTTATTTTTACTTCGCTCTGATTTACGTTAACTTCCGCTTGATTTGCTTTAACCGCAACCTGTTGTGGCTCAGTATGTGCCTGCACCGACTCTTGAGGTAATGCCGCCCTGTTAGGCATATCAGGTGAGGTATTTGCAGCAACCGATTCTGTTGTCGGTTCACTTGTTGGCTCTACGGGCGCAGCATTAACACGGGGAGATTGAGCCACACTTGGGGCAGATTCTACTGACGCAGACATATACTTTGCTGGAGCATCTGTCGACGACTGACTCACTTGCACCATCTCCGCAGTTGGCTCTGTTGGTATAGTCGTTTCTGCTCCCGTTTCTGCTCCCATAGAACTCGTATCTGTCTGTGTGTTGGTGTTATCCGACTGAGTTTGCGCACTCATCACAGTGTTAACACTGTTATCAGTGGCATTCCTTGAGTCGTACATGGCCTGAAAGGCATAAACCGACACACCACCTACAAACAGTGACACTAAGCTGATGACTAACCATTTACGTGATGTATTTGGACGCCCCAGAAACTGGGCCTGATGCACAGCCACATTGCTGAGAGAATGCCCCTGCTGGCGTTTATCGAGATCCTGCAGCATCTTGTTGATCACGCTCATGCGGAGCCTCCCCACAATTGTTGCAGGTTAACGCCAGATGCCAGCAATGCCCCAATCGCCGCTGCACATACTATCAGCGCGATCGCCATATAGGTCGGCCAGTTTTGCGAACCGCGACTGGCATCTTCGGTATCCTGTATCGCGCCCTTAATGTGGGCGATGCGCACCTGAGTTGCCCCTTCGCCAAAACTGAGCATCAGGGCTTTATGGGCTAAAATATTGATCAATCTTGGAATGCCTCGTGATGCCTCGGCAATTTTACGCGTCAGTTTAGGGCTAAATAATGCTTGTCCCGCATAGCCTGCCACCGCTAAGCGGTAACGAATGTAGGCATCGGTTTCATCCCAAGTTAACGGCCGCAGACTGTAGCTAAAGGTGATGCGCTGCCGCAGTTGTCTAAAGGCTTGGCGCTTTAATCGCTCATCCAACTCAGGCTGACCAAAGAGCACCACTTGCAACAGCTTACGGCTTTCGGTTTCAAGATTGGTAAACAGCCGCAACGCTTCGAGGCTCTCATCGGGCAAGGCCTGCGCTTCGTCCAGCACTAATACGATGGCGTGACCATGGGCGCTCAGGGCGAGTAATTGTTGCTGAATAAGTCCAGTGAGTTGCTGCTGATCGATTTCGCTGGTGTATTTTAATCCAAGTTCATTGGCCACCGCCCAGCGCAGCTCGGCGGGGGTGAGATAAGGATTGGGTAGATACGCACAATGAAAGCCCTGCGGCAGCTCATTAATCAACTTACGGCAGATTAAGGTTTTGCCCGTGCCCACTTCGCCTGTGACTTTGATAAAACCCTCCCCGGTTTGTAGGGCGGTCTGCAATACTTGCAGCGCCTCTACGTGCGGGGATAACCCGAAAAAAAATCCGGTATTAGGGGTTAACGAAAATGGCGTTTGGCTGAGTCCAAAGTGCTTCAAATACATGAAAGCTTACTTATTTTCTGGATACCAACGGTCGAGTAAGGTCTTAGAACGCTCTAACTCGTTTTTCCACGTATCCCCGCCCACCACGGTCGGCTTTAACATAATAATCAGCTCGGTTTTCTTCTTCTGCTTACTACGGTTTTTAAACAGTTCACCCACCCAAGGGATATCCCCAAGCAACGGTACTTGCGATACCACTTCTGAGTTTTCACTCTTCATCAAACCACCAATGACGACAACATCGCCAGAGGCCGCTCGGATCACAGTATCTGATTCGCGAATTTCACTTTGCGCCAAGGGTAATTTTAAAGGTTGGTCATTGATTACAATGCCTTTTTCCTGTTCTTTGACATCGATCACCGATGGATGAACATGCAGTAATACGTTGCCGTCTTTATCGATTTGCGGAGTTACATCCAGCGCAATCCCCGAGAAAAAGGGAGTTAATTGAACTTGAGGTGTCGTAATAGGCGTAGTGCCAGCCACAGTAGTTGATGAAACATCGGTAACAAAATACTCATCGGTACCGACTTTAATTACCGCTTTTTGGTTATTCGATGCCGTCACCCTTGGGCTGGATAATACATCCACATCACCTTGGGTATCGAGCAGGTTAATCATCCCCGCAAAATCCGCACCCTTGAAACTAATCGTCGTTACTCCACCCAGCGTTGAGCTAATTTGATCACTCAAACCTGGACCAGCAGACGTACCTACTTCTACCTGAGTATTTCCCCCTGCTAACGCTGAGCCAAGCGCTTGCCATTGAATCCCCTGCTGATAACCATCAGACAGAGTCACCTCGAGTATCTTTGCCTCAAGGATCACTTGGCGTTGTAAATGTGTCTCTGCCGAACTTAAAAAAGCACGCACTTGACGTAATTCATTCGGATAGGCACGAATCGTCACTAATCCCGCCTGTGGAGTGACGACCACTTGGCGACCGCCGCCCGTGTCACCCACAATGGCGGTTAAGGTTTCTTTTAACTCGCCCCAAAAATCGGTCTTAGTGTGCGAACGGATAAAGGTGCCATTGCTGCTATCGCTGCTGTTATTGTTGGCATTATTACCGTTGCTCGAATTGTTATTGCCACTAACGTTACCGTTATTCGAGTTATTATTGCCGTTATTGTTATTCGAGTTGCTGTTATCGGAAATTCGACCCGAACTCACCGAGGTTAACGACAGGCCATCGCGTACCATGTATAAGTAATTGACCGGAAAAGTCTCAGTACGCATCCCCGCAGGGAATACTCGCAAAATACGTCCTTCACGGCTGACCTCATAGCCATAAATATCTTCAACCACTTGAATGGCTTCGCTCAATGTCACGCCTTTTAGCGACAATGAAATCGTGCCCTGCACATCGGGATGCACCGCCACACTAAAGGGGGTGCCCTGAACGAGGCTCGGGAAAAACACCCTCGCATCGACATCATGGGCAGAAACATCGATACGACGTTCGGTTTCCATGGGCGCAGCTAAACTGCCCATTAAGGTATTAGTATTCAGTTCACGCTTCACCGCGTCTGGCATAACGGCTGGCGGAGGTGGCGTTGACGGCTTCGCAGCCTGCATCGACGCAGAAAGAGCCTCTTTTGATGCCATAGGCTGCGGTCTATCTGTGGTTTGGCAAGCCATAAGGCAAAGTGAGAGTAGAGGTGTGAAGTATTTAATGGCAGTCATCTGAGTCTTATTCCCTATCTCTCTGTTATTGCTTGAAATAATGCTAATTTCCGTCCATCAGAAAGTGATACTGACGAGGGGGTAATACGCACGACTTTGACCCCTTGGATGCTATCACCTACGGACACAATTTTATTATTAATCACGGCGTAAGCCGTGTTGCCTGAGCTGACAATACTGTTGAGCACTAAGGCTTGATGCTGATTTTGACTCGCAGCGCCTACAGCCGAATAGCCTTTACCGGGCAAAGTAGGGTCCCGTAAGTTTTCAGCCGACACTTGTGCCGAAATCACCAGTAATGCGATGAAAATATAAGGCTTATTGAGCAACACTGATAAAGTCCTTATTAATACTCAAGGTATAAAGCTCGATATCGACTTTCCCTTTGGGGTAATCAGCCACTTTATAGTCGAGGCGTTTCCAGTAAAGTTTGTCGGGCATGGCTTCTACTGCTTCAACAAAACGCAATACCGAGAAATAATCACCTTCTAAGCTCATGCGGATCCCATGGCTATACAAATTCAACTTTTTCTCTTCACCCACCGCAAGCAGTGGTACGGGCGCGATAGAGGTAAACTTCTGTAAGGTAATTCCCTGAACCTGCCCAAGCAGATTACCCAATAGTTCAGGCATATAATCGGCGGGCACCATATCGACCATCTGCTCGTTAAGCTGAGTATCAAGCTGTTGGTTTTGTTGCTGTAGCAAGGTTAAACGCTGGCGATAGTCCTGATTGGGATCTAGTGCTAATCGCTGCTGATATAAATCAATCTGTTGCACCGAAACCTGATTTTCTTGCTCTATGACCTTTAACTGCTGCGCCGTCGAATGCTGTTGTTTCCAAAGCGACTCAATAGGCATATAAGCCAACATAGCGATCAGTGCTAACAGGGCAATGGCGATTAGCCCACGCTCGCGTTGGCTGAGAGCATCAAACTTTTGCGCTAATTGTTCAAATTGGGCTTTCATCGCGCCTGCTCCTCTGGGGTCTCACTCGTCAGCGTGAAAGCCAGCGGTTTATCCTCACCGCGATCCATAGTCATAGACGAAAAAGCCTGCCCTTTTAAGGTCTGGGTCGCTTTTAGCTTACTCACCCAAAGCGGGATACTCTGTGGATGATCAGCAAATCCTTCAAACATAAAGTGCTGCTCGTTAATCACAATATGGTTAAGCCAAACACTCGCATCGGCCACCATAGCCAAATCCTTCAATACAGGTGCAAAACCTCGGCTGGTGAGGGAGGAACGCAGTGCCAGCTCATTCATTAATAATTGCTTTAGCTCGAGCTGCTGTGACTCTAACTCGACGCGCGCAACTAACTCAGGATCGGGTTTACGGGCGGCGATTTGTGCTTCAAACTCCGCCTTTTGCTGGTCAAATTGCTGTTTTTGCGCTGACGCTTGGCTTAGCGCCTGCACAGACTCATTTAATGTCCAATAGCTAAAACCGGCAACTGCACCGCAGACAACTAACAAGCCTACGGTATAACTGATTAATTTAGCGAAGGTTAAGCTCTGCTTTGGCGGCAATAGGGCGGCAGAATATAGGTTGACTCTCGATTTTATCACTCGTCACCTCGTGAAAGCTCACTAAAGGCCAATCCCGCCATTTTCGCGCCAACGGAGGTCTTATTAACCACGTTTACAGCTTGATTAAAGTTGGCTGACACCAACTTCGCTAAGGCATCGACCGCACCGTCGGCAAATAACTCAATGGAGTTAACTGGAGGCTGGCGCAGTTGACTCTCAAAATAATCCATAGATCTTTGAATTTCTAGGCTTAAGTTATCTGCCAATCCATAGTTTAGTTCATCCACTTCAGCCTTATCTAATTGGCTAAAACCGCGTACACGGCGCTGCATATATAACAGCCCCTGTTTTACCACCGTCAGTAACAACTCCTGCCCAGAATGATGGCTAACGACCAATCTTGCCTGATTATCATCGATAAACAGGTTGGTCATCGCGAGTTCTTCGATGCTAATCCCTAAAACAGTCAAACCTTGCTCACTGATGGCTTGAACCATATTGATCAATTTATCTTTATCAACCACGACAACATTGAGTTTATTGCTTGGCAAAGGGGACTCAAAATAATCCAAGTGAATTTGCGGCACAGGAATATTGACCATATCTTTGATAGACCAAATCAAAGCTTGAGATAATTCTTCACTATCGACATTCGGTTTATCGGCGACGAGCAATTGATAGCGACCACTACTAAGAGTGATCTGTAAAGCGGCGTGGGGGAAAGTGCTGGCAAGTTCAGCAAAGACACTTTGCCATTGATCTTGTTGTAATTCAAAAGAAACCCACTGCTCATGCAGACGTTCGGTGGCAGGTGCATAGACCCACAGCTTATCAGCACAGACATACACCCCCAGTGCAACACCCGTCTGTTTGGCTCGCCAAAAGGCCAACCGAGCAAAAAGTCCTTTATCCATAAAAATGCCTGTCTTCCGATAAAGTTAAGCTTGAGTGATAAGCCAGCGAATTGCGCTATTTCTACACCACCAGACGGAGATAAGCTCACAGCATTGAGAATGCGAAATTCGTCATATCCAGCGTCATAATTTTGGCACAGGCTAGTTTATCCGCTAATCTGTGAATTTTATAGAGAAATTCAACAACCCAGCCCTATTCTTCCACGAGGATCACATCACTCGGGGAAAACAATACGACTTATAACACCTCTACTGGATCGCTAAAATACATGCCCTGGGCCATCCCCACCCCGAGGATTTGCAGAGTTTGCCATTCTTCAAACACTTCAACCCCCTCCGCACACACTTGCACTTCAGTACGGTATAAACCACCGATTAAACTACGAATAAACAATTGATTTTCAGGGCGTAAATGAATATGACGTACGATAGAACGGTGCAGTTTAATCATGTCGAAATGGCACTCTCGGATATAGTAAGTGCCAACAACCTGTTGCCCAACATGGTCGACGCACAGACGAGCGCCCATCTTACGGATCATATCGAGTTTAGGCTGAAGCTTGTCTTGATGCTGGATCACTATATCCTCTGACACCTCAAAAATCAGTTGAGGTGTCAGATGGCGATGCTCAAGTAAGGTCGTTTTAAGCCACTGGGTAAAGGCCCGGCTCATCAAACTATCTAAGCTAAGATTCACACTATAGATTTGATCTTTATGCTGCTCTTGGCCGAGCAACCCCAATACACGCTCAATCATCTGCCGTTCAATTTGTGGCATCAAACCACATTTGTTTGCCATGGGGATAAACAACGTCGCCCGCACTAATGTCCCTTGATTATCCCGCGCCCGAGTAAAGATCTCTTTATGGTGCTCTCTCCCATCTAAATCCATAATGGGCTGACTAAAGGGATAAAAACGCCGCTGAACTAAGGCATTCTCTAAGAAGCTGCGCCAACGCACCGAACCTTTGGCAAACTCCTCATCAATCGCGCCCTTATCGTACATAAACCAATTGCTATTACCTTGTAATTGGGCTGCACGTAACGCCATATCGGCCTCATCAAGCAGCTGATTAACATTATCCCCGGCGGTAAAATAAGCACAGCCCAAGTGGTAAAAGTTATCTCTATTGTCCACATCATCGGGCAAGGTTTGACTCAAGCAGACTTTAAGTAACTTACTGGCGAGCTGATCTGCCTCAATCAAAGAGACGTGGGGCACAACTATCGCAAATTGATTATGGTTACGCCGCGCAAAAATACTGTTCGGCAAGGTTTGCAAGATAGAGTTAATACTATTGACCGTCGCATGGAGTAACTCTTTAACAGCAGCTTCACCCTTTGCCTGCTGTATCAAATCGAGATCATCCATTTCTAACAGATAAATCACCCCATGAGCGACCATACCTTGGTCATGGCTCATGGCATCGAGACGGTTATTTAAAAACAGCCGATTACCAATACGGGTTTGCGCATCTAAAAAGGTATTGGAGCGAATAAACTTATCGAAACGACCTCGTTCCTTATGGGCATCCTGCAATTCCTCAAGCAGTTTGGTTAAGGCTCTATTGATTAGCCTTGGCTTACCATTACCAGGGGTTGCCAGCGCTTGTTCATGTTTACCTTGTAAAATTAATCGACTGCGCTGAGCAAGTTCCTCAATACCATCCAACTGCTGCGAAAACCATATATGTCCGAAACGAACCAAAGCAATCACAGCTAGCAAACCAATGCCCAAGATAAGCAACTCATACCAACTCACACTGTAATGTTCGAAAGGTTGTGGCAAGCTCAGAGCCATTGTGAGACCCGATTGAGGATCGAGCAAATGGGTATACACCATGGCATTTTGCGTCTGCACATTGCCGTGATAGGCGAAAAGCACTTCGCTCTTCATGGTTAAACGAAATTCAACGGCGTTATACGCCAGCAACATGGGAGGCAGCCAAGACTCCAACTCCCAATCGGGCTGGGAGTGATAATGCTCTATTAGAAGGGATTCAAGTTCAGACACTTTCTGCTGCTGAAACTTATAGGTTAATTGTACAAAACTCATCATTGCGCTGAGTAAAAACACGAAGGCAATAGCGGCTAAAGACATTAACCAGAAGCTGGTTAGTTTTGTTGTTAACATTCGAGTGAATTTCATCGAGCCGCTATCCTGCAGGATTATTATAATTATTGGTGCACTCTTAACATGAGTTAAACAAATGCTACTCAAGATTATTCAGTAGCATAAGCTAAAAGGCAACCTAGGATTTATTTTCAAAGACATTGAAAATCGCGCCAATAGCAGAGATTTCAGCCAACGTTAAAACAAAAAAGAGGCTAATTAGCCTCTTCTTCTATTAATTCTGTTGTCGCTTAATCCGCATATTGGGGCAAAGTCGTTATTGCAGCAACACCCGAATCAATGGCCGCTTGCGCCACGGCGCGGGCCACGCGCGGCAATAAACGTGGATCCATCGGTTTTGGTAACACATATTCAGGACCAAAACTTAATGAACTTACCTTTGGATAAGCCTTAAGTACACTTGCTGGGACTTCTTCTTTCGCTAATCCGGCAATGGCATGCACAGCCGCAATCTTCATCTCATCGTTAATGCACGATGCACGCACATCTAATGCACCGCGGAAAATAAATGGGAAACACAGTACGTTGTTCACTTGGTTTGGATAATCGCTGCGACCAGTGCCCATAATTAAATCGCTGCGCGTCGCGTGGGCAAGTTCAGGTTTTATTTCAGGGTCTGGGTTTGAGCAGGCAAAAATCACTGGCTTATCCGCCATCATGGCCACTTCTTCAGCACCAATCACATTTGGGCCGGATAGCCCTAAGAAAACATCAGCGCCTTTAATCACATCTTGCAAGGTACGCTTGTCAGTCTCATTCGCAAACAAGGCTTTGTATTCATTCAGATCAGTACGACCCGCATGGATCACGCCTTTGGTGTCAAGCATGTAAATGTTGGCGCGGTTAGCACCACACTTCACTAACATGGTCATACAGGCAATGGCAGCCGCACCAGCACCCATACACACAAAAGTGGCATCGCTAATCAGTTTACCTTGAATGTCTAAAGCGTTAATCATGCCAGCTGCGGTAACAATGGCTGTGCCATGCTGGTCATCGTGAAACACAGGCACATTACAACGCTCAATCAATTCGCGCTCGATAACAAAGCACTCAGGCGCTTTAATATCTTCAAGGTTAATCCCACCAAAGGTGCCAGCAATAGCCGCAACTGTATTAATAAACTCTTCAGCAGTGTTATGCGTTACTTCAATATCGGTCGAGTCGATATTAGCAAAGTGTTTGAATAATAGTGCCTTACCTTCCATAACTGGCTTTGAAGCCAATGGACCTAAGTTGCCTAGGCCCAGAATCGCCGTACCGTTAGAAATAACGGCAACAGTGTTACCTTTGTTGGTATAACGATAGGCATTTTCAGGATTAGCGGCAATTTCACGTACTGGTTCAGCCACACCAGGGCTATAGGCTAGCGCGAGGTCATGGCTCGTTTCAGCAGGTTTAGTGAGGCATACTGCAGTTTTACCGGGAACGGGGAATTCATGATAATCGAGTGCTTGTTGACGAATATCTGACATTTTAACATCCTGAAATGCGACATTTATAAGTATGGAAGTAAGGCCGACCGACTCAAGATCACCTCATTTATGGGTGATTTAAACAGTGTGGCAGGTCGGGGTAAGATACGCCAATTAGGTCACATTTTAAATAAGATCTTGAGAAATTTCGCCTTTACGGCTGAATTGTCGCCCTAAGCTAAGTTTTACAAACTTATCTTAGTCGATAACGGATGATTACCTGTTTAATTTTGTAGAAAACAAACGAAAATATGCAATAAAACAAGGGTAAAACTTTAGTCAAACCTAAAAAATGTTGACTAAATTACAATAAAGACACTAACTAGCATTATCTTATCGTTAATTACTATAAATAAGTCGATTTTGCGCAATTTCAACAGGAAGAAAGTGATAGTGGTGTTTTTTTAATTGAAGTCGTACCAGAAAGGCTAAAAAGTAGCGATTACGTGCCAGCTAACGACAAAAAGCAAAAAGGCGCCAGAGGCGCCTTCGAGAGAAATATTGCTAACGCAATTATTTCTTGCCAAGCATACCAAAACGCTTGTTGAACTTGTCGATACGACCGCCTGTATCAACAATTTTTTGTGTACCTGTGTAGAATGGGTGACATGCACCACAAACGTCTAAATGCAGGTCTTTACCAGCAGTAGAGTTTACTTTGATTACGTTGCCACAAGTACAGTTTGCAGTGATTACTGCATATTCTGGGTGGATACCTGGTTTCATTGGGGTTACCTCAAAAGTAAGGCCATGTCGCTCTTCCAACCCGAAGTCGGACACCACATGCAGTTAATAACGGATATGTTAGGGCGCAGGATATTACAGTATCACCTAAGCGGATACAAGTAGATTATCTGAGCATTTTAATGATAATCCACTTGTTTACTGCCCATTTGTCTCTGCTTTTATTGGCCAGCTTCCCTATCTTCGAAACTCGCCTTAGCGGCCTGTGCATTGGGATAACGCGCGAGTATCTCAGCCGATGGACAAGTTAAAGTGGCGTCTTTCTTTAAGGCATTGATACGATTTTTAGCAAATGCTTTAGGATTAGCGTCATGAATCGCCAACATCGCACCATAAACACTGACTTGCCACTCAAAGGCATAGCGATTGGCAATCCGCCATAGGGTCTCGTTGTGATAATCCAACATACACTCACCCGAGCTTGTTGCATTGGCATTTGTCGAGCTAGCAATCTTAGTCACTTCGGCTGTCTTAGCTTCAGACACATCAATCCCATTTATACTCTTATCAGCTTTTGCCATATCTGCGTTTGCAGATGAGACTTGGGCAGCAGATGGTTCGGTCGATGGCTTAGCTATAGAAGGTTCTGTAGACAAACTCGAAGCTGAGGATGCTTTCGCGTCAGGCTTATCCTCTGGGAAGGTAAATCCAGAAGCGCGGGGCGCAGCAACGTTTGCCGTCACAGCCGCCACAATAACGGGCGCAACATCTGCTTCAGCGGTGACTAAATTCACCTCTTGCACAACCTTAGTTGATTTAACTGTGGTTTTGTCACTTTTAGCAGAGCTTGCCGCCAACTGACTAGTTTCGGCTTTGGCTGCTTTGCTTGATTTAACAACCGCGGTTTTTGCTTGCGATACTGAAGACGTCGCAGAGGAAGTATTATCAAACAGCGGCAGATTTTTCACTTCATACCAGCGATCGACTCGATATTCACGAACTAACAAGCGAGCTTTGGGATCCGTGACATCCTCAACCCCCGTCAGCAATACCAAGAAACGGTTGAGCTGCTCAACCATTAGTTTCTCTTCACCAGTTGATTGATGCAGCGCAAATTCAAGCCGTGTCATATCCTGACTATCACTGATCACATTCACCCGCATTTTGGGATAAGCACCCAATTCAAACATCCGACTGTTGATGCTGACATGGGAAACCTGTGCCTGCACAGCACTACACACTAAGGCAAAGAGTCCTAATGATTTCGCTATTTTAGTCATTTACTTACTCTCAACTATCCTTGGATAAACTGTCATTAGGACTAGCCCTTGCTAGCCGCGCTGAGTACACTAAACCTCATTTCCCTTTTAGACTCGCCCAGCATATGTCACTGTTTGTTGAAGTTGCGTTACCTGTGCCTATGCGGCAAAACTTTACTTATCGCGTAAAGACAAACGAGCAAAGCGATGATAGCCCCCAAGCCAAGCCACAAATTGGCGTTCGGGTCAAAGTCCCCTTTGGACGCCAACAACTTATTGGGCTCGTTACCGCGATTACCGATAGTTGCGATCTGGCGCCAACGCAACTGAAATCCGTTATAGAGTTTATTGATGACACGCCCTTATTGCCAGAATCGCTCTATAAATTAACCCTATGGGCAGCCCGATACTACTTTTGCAGCCAAGGCCAAATGCTCACCCAAGCCTTACCTGTAGCACTGCGCAAGGGCCTAGATGCCGCGCCACAAAAAATCCAGTACTGGCACATCACAGAGCTAGGCAGCAATATTGCGCCAGAAACCTTAAAACGCGCGCCCGCTCAAAAAAAATTACTCGAACAGCTAAAACAAACCAGTCTCACCCAGGAAGAAGTCATCAGCCTAGCGCTGAACAAGACCGCGCTCAAAACCTTAGAAGATAAAGGCTGGATTGCCCGCCACGAAAAACTCGCCGAGCTCAATCTCGATTGGCGCAGCCAACTCGAGCTCGATGAAACGCCCCACAGGCTAAATAAAGAGCAAGCAATTGCCGTAACGGTATTAACACAGCAACAAGGATATCACTGTACTCTGCTCGAGGGCATTACCGGTTCGGGTAAAACAGAAGTCTATTTAGCCTTGCTCGAACATATCCTTAAACAAGGTAAACAAGCACTTATTCTAGTGCCTGAAATTGGCCTCACGCCGCAAACCATCAATCGCTTTAAACGCCGATTTAAGGTGAATGTTGCCGTGCTGCACTCAGGTTTAACCGACAATCAGCGCCTCGAAGCCTGGCGACAAGCTCGCTGTGGCCAAGCGGCCATCATCATTGGTACTCGCTCCGCATTGTTTACGCCGATGGCATTTCCCGGTGTAATCATCCTCGACGAAGAGCACGACAACAGCTTTAAACAGCAAGAAGGCGTTGGTTATCACGCGCGCGACTTAGCGGTAATGCGCGGGCATTTAGAATCTATTCCGGTGATTTTAGGTTCAGCAACGCCTTCCTTAGAAAGCCTGCAAAATGCGCTCAGTGGTCGTTATCATCATCTGCAACTCGGTGAGCGGGCTGGCAATGCTAAAAAAGTACGCCAAGGTATTATCGATATTAAAAACCTGCCCCTTAAGGCGGGCATGTCGGCACCACTTATCAACGAGATCCGCAGCCATTTAGAGGCCGGCAATCAGGTATTACTATTTTTAAACCGCCGCGGCTTTGCGCCAGCACTGCTCTGCCATGAATGTGGCCACTTACATGAATGCGACCGCTGCGATGCATTTTTTACCGTACATCAATCCCTTGGGGAAATTCGCTGCCACCACTGTGGTAATCAATATGCCATCCCAAGGCAATGCCATAATTGCGGCAGTACCATGTTGATGGGCCAAGGTATTGGTACCGAGCAGCTCGCCGAAGCACTGCAATTGGAGTTTCCAAAATATCCAGTGGTGCGTATCGATCGCGATACCACCCGCCTTAAAGGTTCGCTAGAAAACCATTTAAGTGCGATTCATAAGGGCGAATATAAAATCTTGGTTGGCACCCAAATGCTGGCCAAAGGGCACCACTTCCCTGATGTTACCTTAGTGGGCTTACTGGATGTCGATGGTGCGCTATTTAGCGCCGACTTTAGGGCGCCAGAGCGCTTCGGCCAGCTTTATACCCAAGTGGCGGGCCGCGCTGGGCGGGCCAATAAACCCGGTACAGTGCTTCTGCAAACTCACCAGAGTGATAACCCGATCCTTAGGGATTTACTCCACCGCGGTTATGGCGAATTTGCCCGCAGTCAATTAAAAGAACGGCAAATGGCGCTCTTGCCACCCGCTTGGCATATGGTACTGGTGCGCGCCGAGGCGCATTCTGCCTTAGATGCTGACAATTTTCTTAATGCGTTTGCATCCTTGCTGCCCCAAGATAAAGAGTTTGAGATTATCGGCCCAATGCCCGCGCCACTCGATCGAAAGGCCGGTAAGTTCCGCCGCCAGTTGATGTTTCAAGCCAAACATAGACATAGATTACAGCAGGAGTTCGAGCGTATTTATCCGCTGGTGGAACAACTGCCCGAAGCCAAACGCTGCCGCTGGAGCCTAGATAGGGATCCGCAGGATCTGTTGTGATTCAATAATTTGATAAAAAATCATCGGGAAGATAGCAATTAGTCACCACAAACGGCTAAAATACGCGGTTATTCCCTGTATTCACTCTTAAAGTTAGTAGCTAATTAACCCATGAAATCACATATCCAATCATTACTTGAACAAACTATCGAATCCTTTAAACAACAAGGTATTTTACCTGCGGATTTTGAGGCCCGAATTCAAGTAGATCGAACCAAGGATAAGAGCCATGGCGACTTGGCAACCAACGTAGCCATGATGCTAACCAAGGCAACAGGTAAAAATCCGCGTGAATTAGCACAGCTGATCATCGACAACCTTCCCGCCTCCGCCTATGTGGCAAAAGTTGAAATCGCAGGCCCAGGTTTTATCAACTTCTTCATCGATGACAGCGCACTGGCTAACCAATTACAAGCCGCGATTGGCGATGCGCATTTAGGGATCAAATTACCCGCACCACAAACTATCGTTGTGGATTATTCATCACCCAACCTCGCCAAAGAGATGCACGTAGGTCACCTGCGCTCAACCATCATCGGCGATAGCGTGGTTCGCACCCTCGAGTTTTTAGGCCATAAAGTGATTCGTCAAAACCACGTGGGCGACTGGGGCACCCAATTTGGTATGTTGCTGGCTTACATGGAAGAATTACGTGCGGCCAATGGCGAACAAGCTCAATTAGAGTTATCGGATCTCGAAACCTTCTACCGCGCCGCCAAACTGCGTTTCGACGAATCGGCTGAGTTCGCGACCCGCGCCCGTCAGCTCGTTGTTGCACTGCAATCCGGTGATGAGTACTGCAACAAACTGTGGCGCGAATTTAACGATATTTCACTAAGCCACTGCCACGAAGTGTACGAGCGTTTAGGGGTGAGTTTAACCCGCGCCGACGTGCACGGTGAAAGCGCCTACAACGCCGATTTAGAGCAAGTTGTTAAAGATTTAGATGCCCAAGGTTTATTGACTGAAAGTAACGGCGCCAAAGTGGTCTTCCAAGAGGCCTTCCGCACAAAAGAAGGCGAACCGCTGCCGGTTATCATTCAAAAAGCCGATGGTGGTTACCTGTACGCAACAACCGACTTAGCCGCGATGCGTTACCGCTCAAGCGTACTCAAAGCCGACCGCGTGCTGTACTTTGTTGATTTACGCCAAGCACTGCACTTCCAGCAAGTGTTTAGCCTTGCCAAACTGGCCAAGTTTGTCCGCGAGGATATGTCACTCGAGCACTTAGGCTTTGGTACTATGAATGGCGAAGATGGTCGTCCGTTCAAGACCCGTACTGGTGGCGTGGTGAAATTAGTTGATCTGCTCGACGAAGCCAACAGCCGCGCGCTGGAATTAGTTCGCAGTAAGAATCCAGATATGGATGAAGCGACCTTAGCTGAAATTGCCCGCGTAGTGGGGATCAGCGCAGTCAAATACGCCGATCTGTCGAAAAACCGAACCAGCGATTACATCTTCAGCTTCGAGCAAATGCTGAGCTTTGAAGGCAATACCGCGCCTTACCTGTTATACGCTTACACCCGTGTCGCTGGCATTTTTAAGCGTGCGACCGATGTTGACTTAAGCCAAGCCAAAATCGTACTCGACCACGAAAAAGAGAAAGATCTAGGCAACAAACTGGCGCAGTTTGGTGAAATCCTAAGCCGTGTTATCGACAAAGGCCAACCACATGTGCTCTGCGGTTACCTCTATGAATTAGCAGGGGCTTTCTCTAGTTTCTATGAGGCCTGCCCAGTGCTTGCAGCCGATAACGACGAGCAAAAAAACAGTCGTTTACTGCTGTCACAACTGACGGCGAGCACTCTGCAAAAAGGCCTAAATCTACTAGGTATCGAAACCCTAGAACGGATGTAAGCCATGAGCAATCGTGACTATGCCAACAGAAGACCGCAATCGGGCGCAAAACCGCGCCCGATCCGCGCGACACGCGCAAGGCCTGCGGCTAAAAAGGCCCCGCCTAGCCGTAAACTTCCTATTCCTTTGATCCTGTTTGCCTTTATTGCTGTAGGCAGTTTTGGCTATTTTCTGTGGAGCATTAAAGACACGGCCAAGCAGGAAGCGCCTGTAGAAGTCAAAACAGAAAAAGAAGTGAAGGCAAGAGAACCCGCTGCAACGCTAACGCCAAAGGTGAAAGAGGTTGAGCGCCAAGAAGTCGCCGTCGCCGCTCCGGTAGAGGAACAGCCGGTAGTTGAAGTGCCGAAGAAAGATCCGAATGCCTTGCCGCCAAAACCCAAGGAAGAATGGACCTATCTGGACGAGCTTGAGAATAAACACGTCGAAGTGGATATTCCTGATGTCGTGGCAACGCGTGCTCCACAGCAATATCAATTGCAGTGCGCCTCATTCCGTCAGGAGTCGCAGGCGAACCAGATGAAGGCCGTGATTGCATTCCAAGGATTAGAAGCGCAGGTCAGACAAATTGAGGGCACCTCAGGCACTTGGTACAAAGTCATCCTCGGGCCTTATGAGCGCAAACGTGATGCCGAGCGTAAGCGTCACACCTTGCAAAATGCAGGGATCAATGGCTGCCAACTCTTAGCCATTCCTAAGTAATCCTACTCGGAAAATGAGTCTCTGAATCGCGGCGCGTGAGCCATCACGCGCCGCGATTTTTTATCTTCTTGCCAACTGAAGTCCGCTCCCAACCACCCTCTTTCGCCTCGCTTTAAACATTGAGCTAATACCAATCGTATTAAATATCTGTTCATTCAGCGGGAGTTAAACGGGCTTTAGACAAGGCGAAGGCTTGAAGGCATAGTGGCGCTCTGTCGAAAGCCTTAAACGTAGTATAAAGCACGTTCAACCCCGCCCTTCGGGAGCCTCACAGGCATCTCACTCCCGTGTTACATTGACTTAAAAGGGAATAACCATTTCTTCGTCAATGCGCCTTGGATTGAGATGCCTGTGAGGCTCTGAACTGATTAGATATTTAATGTGATTGGTATAAGTCACAATTTCATTTTATAGAATTTATAACCACCTATTTTTACACAGTAAATTTGTTTATTAAGAAAGATTAATATGGCATTTAATTGACCTAGATCAAACTTAGGCGTATCTCTTAATAAACAGCAAAACCTGTTGTCTACTCTCCAAAAACCAACCTCAGGGTGAAGTATTATGAATGCATTAATCGAGATCGAAGCCTCTGAATTTAGCCAACTGTTCAAAAGTGGTGACGCCTTAAGTATCCGGATGTTTATGGAGCATGTTCACATGCCTTTAGATGTGCAGGATAAGATTTACAACGAAATTTCCGCCTTAGCAGTACTTGAACAAGACACTATCGCGCGGCTTATCGAAACCCATTCCCACTCCGAAATCTCTGAACGTTTGGCCTATTAACGCGCTTAGTCTTAATACAATGTAACGCCAACGGATGGCTTCATTGAATTCCCCCTGTACCGCATTAATTAGATGCATTCGTCCGAAACATTTTCAACCAATCATCCTTGTCAATCCTATGCAAAACCGCAAAAAATAAGGCCAAATATCACTATTTGGCCTTAGGTATATTGGTCTTAAGCTTATGAATATTTAAGCAACTGCATGGTTTAGTGTCTTAAGCTTTCTCTTTTAAGCCTATGCTATTCATCCAGTAATCGAAATCGACCATATTACCGGGCAACACAATACGGCTAGACTTTTGGCTTAACCCATCAAGCTGCTTGAAGTACTGCTCACCGAGTTGCATACGCAGTGCGTTATGGCCACCAGGAGCGGCAATCACTGTTGCTAAACGTTCAATCGATTCCGCCGTGGCACGCGACAGCGTTAAAATCTCCTCCGCTTTACCTTCGGCCTCGTTGATACGACGCTGCATTTCCCCCTCAGAACGGTTAATCGTTTCCGCTTTAATCCCTTCGGAACGATTGATCTTACTCTGCTTATCACCCTCACTCTTTGCCAGTAATGCACGGCGCTCACGCTCGGCATTCACTTGCATTTCCATGGCGTTTTTCACCGTCTCGGGCGGCGTAATGTTTTTAATCTCATAACGATGCACGCGGATCCCCCACATGGCGCCTGCTTGGTCGAGCACTTCCACTACCTTGGCCGAAATCACATCCCTCTCTTCAAAGGTGCGGTCGAGATCTAAGGTGCCGATCACTGAGCGCGTGGTGGTCTGTGCCAGCTGGATAGCCGCATAACGATAGTCGGTGATGCCGTAGCTTGCCTTCACAGGATCGGTAACAGAAATATAAATCACCCCATCGACTTCCACATTCACCTCATCGCTCGAGAAGCACTCCTGTGGCGGCACGTCGATAGTTTCCTCTTTTAAGTCATGGATATAAGCCACTTTATCGACAAATGGGATCAAGGTGTGGAAACCCGCATCTAACGTCGAGTGGTACTTACCTAAACGCTCAACGATATAGGCCGATTTAGTCGGGACTAAGCGAATGGATTGGAACAGCTTAATCACAAATATGGCGAAAATCAGTCCCCAAATAACCATTACTGCGACATCAGTATTCAATGGGATTTCCATTAGCGTGCTCCTTTGCTAGTTGCATTATGGCCAGCCACGGTTTGGGTGACTTGTTCCATTCCTTCGAAGAATCCTTCGAGTTTTGCCATTTCAGCCGGGACGACCGACACTTGCGAATCGTTGAGGATCTTACCAACCTGAGCAATAAACTGCTCTTTTAACAACATATTCATCGCATCGGTACCGCCATTAACCGCTAACGCTTGGGAAATCATTGCCATGCCTTCGGACTTTGCCTTAGCAATAATGGCAATCTCTTGGCCTGTACCCTTAGCTTCGTTGATACGCTTCTGTTTTTGGCCTTCAGAAATGTTAATCGCTTCTTGGCGTTCACCCTCTGACATATTGATCATCGCAGCCTTTTCAGCATTGGCTAGGGTAATTTCAGCGCGTTTACGGCGCTCGGCTTCCATTTGTTTTTCAAGGGTATGGATCACGTGGCGCGATGGCGTGATATTGCGGATCTCATAACGTAAGACTTTGATCCCCCAAGGCTCAGACGCCTTATCAATCTCGCGCACTATGGATTCGTTTAAGCGGTCACGCTCGGAAAAGGTTTCACTCAAAGTGAGCTTACCGATTTCAGAACGCATCGTAGTTTGCGCCAGATTGACGGCAGCTTTACGATAGTTTTCAATACCGTAGCTCGCTAATTTACCGTCCATGACCTTAAGATACACTAAGCCATCGACTTCAAGCTGTGTATTATCCTTGGAGATACAGCTTTGTGGCGGCACGTCGAGCACTTGCTCACGGGTATCGTGGCGATAGGCCACACGGTCGAAAAAGGGAATTAAGAAATGAAATCCCGGTTGGAGTACGGTGCGAAATTTCCCTAAACGCTCAATGACATGCACCTCACGCATTGGCACTATTAGCATGAGCTTATAGAGAATAAACAAGACAAATAAAATGATTAAGGTAAACACAAACATAGACTCATCCTTTAGTTTTGAGACGTTGCCTGATGAACAGGCTCAACCACTAGGGCAATGTTTTCACGGCAGATAATCCTGACCTCAGAGCCCGCAGCAATGACACTACCATCCCCCAATGCGGGCCATTCGCTCCCTTGAAACTCGACTCTTCCTGTCGTTTGTCCTGGGCCTATGGTTTGTTTCACTCGAGCGATTTGATTGTAGATATCAAGTTCTTCATCGGTGTTGTCCACATGGGAATCCCCACCGACCAATTTTTGTGTGACTTGCCGAAAGGCAAGCAATAGGACAATGGCCGACATAAACCACAGTGTGAGACTTTGAACTAAGCCTTCCACTAGGCCAATACCTAAGGCACCTGCGACCACTAAACAGGCCGCGCCAAGAAGCACAACTATACCTCCGGGTATCACCAGTTCCGCTAGCATCAAGATAATCCCGATAATAGACCAGATGACAATCAGATTCGAAAACTCCATATTTCCCCCTGAAATGAGAGCATCCAGTGCAGCACTATAGCAGCAGAACAACAGACGCGAGACATAATATGTCATAAATTTATACGCCGATTTTTACACGACAGCAAGGGAAATAACTGAAGCTGACTAATAGGCTGAATCGCTTTATAGGGAAAACGCTATGGGTTTCTGTTCTAAAATTAAGCACAATCAATTCAAAAAGTTAGCTTAAAACATCAACAAACAAGAATTAAAACAATAAATAATCATACAAAATCAATAAATTAAGCAAATACAAACCCACAATATGATTATGTGATTTTCACAACAACATTCGATAAAAACTTTGAATAATTGTAAATTTTTGCATATATTGCCCGCACTTTTGACCTAGCTCTCTGTCGGGGGTCGACTCAAGACACAACACCTGAGTCGCTTTGCCATACAGTGCACAGAGCAGGAACTGAGTACAACCTTATTAACCTCTACCCCTACAACAGGAAATAACAATGAAAAAGACATGCCTATGTCTAGCATTAATGCTTTCACCTCAAGCATTTGCTGGTGACTTAGTACAGTGGTGGGATTTCAGTGCAACCGCCCTTTATGGCGAAGACTACGACTTGGCTCCTTCGGACAAGCAAACGACAGTCACACTCGAAACCGCTGGTGCATGGAAATACGGTGATTGGTTTGCCTTCCAAGATTTTATCTATTTCAAAGGCGACCACACGGGCATGGATAGCACCACCTACGGAGAGATTTCACCTCGCTTTAGCGCGAGTAAAATCCTCGGCGAAAAGATTGCCTTCGGCCCAATCACCGATCTTTCATTAGCCCTCACCTACGAAGAAGGTGAAGGCCCTGTGCATAGCTTGCTCTATGGCTTAGGGGTCGATGTTACCGTACCTTACTTTACTTACCTTAACTTTAATACCTATCGTCGCGATGCGATGAGCTCAGGCAACATCAGTGATGGCTGGCAGTTCACCCCAGTATTCAGAATCGATATCCCTGTAGGGTCTGCTAACATCATTCTCGATGGCTTTATCGATTGGGTATTTGCAACAGACAACAGTGGTTATGAAGAGAACTTCCACTTTAATCCTCAGCTTAAATACGATTTAGGTAAGAGCCTATTTGGTGACCATAAGGCAAATAAACTGCTGGTAGGTATCGAGTACGATCTGTGGACCAATAAATACGGCGTGAAAGGTGTCGACCAAGACACTTACTCTGTAATTGCTCAGTACCACTTCTAACAGTGACTGGCAAAAGTCAAAGTTACTTTTGAAAATTAAAAAGGTGCCCAAGGCACCTTTTTTGTTATTGAGCCACTCGCTTTGCAGGGGAGTGATATTTAACCAAGATTACGCGAGTAACTTCTTAGCCGCTGCAACCACGATAGAAACCGCACTGACTTCGGTTTTCTTCATTGTTGCTTCATCAGGAATTTCTTGTTGAGTACGGTTTACGATCACACCCGCCACACAGGCAGCGCGCCAACCTTGAGTCGCACACATAGTAAATAGGGTAGCTGATTCCATTTCATAGTTCAGCACGCCCATTTCTTGCCACTCTTTCATTGAACCAGCAAAACGGCGGGTCACACGGCCAGTGACAGTGTCGTAACGCTCTTGACCTGGATAGAAGGTATCTGAAGATGCGGTAACACCAATATGTGGCTCTACGCCCGCATCGCGGCACGCAGCAACCATAGCTGTGGTACATTCAAAGTTAGCCACTGCTGGGAACTCCATTGGTGCAAAATGTAAGCTCGCGCCATCTAAACGTACTGACGCTTGAGTCACAATCACATCACCCACATTCACATGGGGTTGAATCGCACCTGTAGTACCAACACGTAAGAAGGTATTCACGCCTAATTGCGCTAACTCTTCTACCGCAATCGATGTTGATGGACCACCGATACCGGTAGAACAAATCACCACTGGCTTACCATCAGCATACGCTAGGTAGCTGGTGTACTCGCGGTGGCTTGCAAGAAACGTTGGATTATCCATTAACTCAGCAATACGTTTTACACGCTCAGGATCGCCTGGCACAATCGCCAACGTAGCGCCATCGAGCATCGCTTTGGTCAAACCTAAATGAAATACATCAGCCATCGTGAAAACCCCTTTCATTTTTGATAGTAAAATTCTTATATAATCGACTTTAACCTAGTATCGAAGCGGTGAAGGTTAACTTGATCACAGAATTATCGGCAAGAAGAATTGTTCATCCGTAATGTAATTACCAAATCTATTACAGCTTGATCACAAAGATAGCAAATCTGTGATGCTTCTGTGAGCTTGTATCAATTACGTGGAATAAAGTGTGAGTCAGATCTGACTCAATCGCCACATCAAGCAATATAAAAGATATAGATCATTGATTTATAGCTGATTTGCTGAAATCACGCTTTAGTATTAACCTGTAGAAGGACAAATATTGATCCATATCACGTTTATTCATTATGCCTAAGGTTAGGGTTAAGACGAGACCAAAGCACAGTAGAAAGACGACAAGGAGAACGCCAATGTTTCCAGAGTACCGAGATCTGATTACCACCTTAAAGACCCAAGATGCTCATTTTCAACGTAAATTCAACGAGCACAATCAATTAGATGAGGAAATCAAACAACTGGAAAAACGTGTCGGTAGTGATTTCAATCCCGCAGTGAAAGAGCTCAAGAGCAAAAAACTCCACTTAAAAGAAGAGATCTATCAAATTCTCAAATCCCACAGCTAAGCTGCTATCACGGGAAAAACTAAGGGCGCCGCAGCGCCCTTTTTGTTGCTATCGAAGACCGATTACAGATAGTAATCTTTCAGGGGTGGGAAGCCATTAAAACACACCGCTGAATAAGTCGTGGTGTAAGCACCGGCGGTTAACCAGTACATACGGTCTCCAATCGCTAGGTCATTCGGTAAACCATAGCTGTAGTGCTCATACATAATGTCGGCGCTGTCGCAGGTTGGGCCAGCAATCACGCACTTATCCAGCTCACCCTGTTTATGGGTGTAGATTGGGAATTTAATTGCCTCATCCATGGTTTCGATTAAACCAGAGAACTTACCCACATCGGTAAACACCCAACGCTCTAATGCGGTGTAGGATTTCTTACTGATCAACACCACCTCAGACACCAGCACCCCAGCGTTAGAGATCAGCGAACGACCCGGCTCCAAAATAATTTGGGGAAGATCATCACCAAAATCTTCCTTCAGGAAGTGAGTGATTTGCTCAGCATAGACACCGAGTTGATTGGTTTTGTCGATATAATTCGCAGGGAAACCGCCCCCCATGTTGATCATCTTCAATACAATATTGTGCTCATCGCGCAAACGATCGAAGATACTTTTCACTTTACCAATCGCCGAATCCCAAGCACCGATATCACGTTGCTGTGAACCCACGTGGAATGAAATACCGTAGGGTTCTAAGCCTAATTCCTTCGCCAACACTAACAGCTCATAAGCCATCTCATTTTGGCAACCAAACTTACGAGACAGTGGCCAATCGGCGGTGTCTGTGCCTTCGGTCAGGATACGCACATAGATGCGTGAACCTGGCGCTTCTTCGGCGATCATACGTAAGTCAGCTTCAGAATCCGATGCATACATACGCACGCCACGCTCATAAAAAGCACGTACATCTTGGCGCTTTTTAATGGTATTGCCATAGCTAACACGGTCAGCTGTAACGCCGACATTCATAACCATATCTAGCTCATAAATCGAGGCAATATCAAAGTTTGACCCTTTATTTTTTAGTAATGTCAGGATCTCAGCCGCGGGGTTTGCCTTAACTGCATAATAAACATTGGCATAAGGAAAACTATTAACCATGTCATCGTATTGTTTCGCAATGATACTGGTATCAATCACTACGAACGGGGTCGCTTTATCCTTCGCAAACTCTTCAATACGTTTGAAGGTTTGAGCATCATAATAGTCAGCAACATCAATAGATTGAAATTGGCTCATTGGGCCAGAGTCTCCTTTGGGTCAGATGATAAAAAGTCGTTATGTGTCTTAAAAACGTGCGCAGTAAACGCTATTTTTTTAGTTAACGCAACGAATTTTTATGCTTAATAACTAACTTTTTATTCCAACAAATATTAAGCCGAATTGGACCTAAAAAAACTATTTTTAAAACAGATAATTATGCATAAGAGTTCAGCGAAGAATCTTGAGCTTTATTGGCGCTAAAAATGAATTTTTTAAGATGGCAGCCCGCTTTAGCTAAGGGCAGATTATCAGGGAGAAAACGATAGGATGAACCTTAATTAAGTTCCACGGTGTAGTGATACCAAGCGAGAAAACACATCTGTAGTGTTATATAGGGATTAGTCAGATATAAAAGAGGGGGAAATATCTCCCCCTCAGATAGGGCGTAGTCCTACGACTTTACTGCTGTGACTCATTTAATTTGACTAAGGCTTGGCCTAGGGCTTCGCTGGAGTCAAAGTAAGCAATATCTTGAATATTGAGATTATCCAATAAAATCATGGTTGCCATATCTTTGGTATCGGGCAATAGGCGGCTAATCTGCCCTTCCCTGTCTAAACCAATGGCAAAAGGCAGTTCCTGCATTTGTGGTACAGCCACAAATTTGGCTATCAGCGATGGCATACCACTGATATCAGCCACATAAACTAAATGCGCAGGAAACTTATCCCCCGTTAAAGGCGTTAGAGTTTCTTTAATGATATCGCCACCTTTCATGCTACGACTAAAGAGCACTACTTTGGTTTGTTCGGTAACACTGACCGCCTTATCATTTTGATCTTGCAATGAAATAGGACTTATCGCGTCTCCCGCTACATAACTTGTAGCCAACGCCATCATGGGAGTGAAAAGGAAGGACAGGCACAACAACAGCTTTCTCATAAACACTTAGCTCCATTTTAGATACGGGCAATAGCATACCCGAGTCTGGTAAGCCGCTCATTTAATCCGAGCTATTACATGATACGCTTCACAATGCATCACGAATACGTCTTTAAAAGACGTCCACCCGCATGGGATATATCAGACTTAGCGACCTAACTTCAAACAGTACACTTGCAATTTTAGTCTGTTACAAGTTTACTGTGCTGCCAAAATATCGATAGTGACGGAATACTATGTTGTTGATACTTATCATTATAGCCTTTATCGTACTCTTTGTTTTTTTCGCAAAGTACCAAAAAAAGAAGATTCAAGCCGAAGCGCTTGCCGCAGGGGAACCCTCGGCGCTACTCAATCATGGACTCACATTAATCAATCAGGGCGAAGTCAACTCAGGCCTAGACTATATTCAGCAGGCCGTTGATAAAGGCTTAGCCATTGCCGCCATTGCCATGGCCGAACTGTATTCTGGTCGATTTCCACAGGTGCCCGCCGATCCCAAGGCGTCCAACGATTGGTATAAAAAAGCAGCTGAATTAGAGCCACAATATTTAGCCATGCTCACCCTACCTAACTTGCTCTCTTCGCAAGCACAAACGCCAGACGAGTTAATCGCGCAGGTAGAACAACTCAAACCCAATGCCGAAGCGGGGCAAGTCGAGTTTCAATATGAGCTCGCCTATTTGTATCTCAGACAACCCTTTCTCGATCCCGATGCTAGCCAAGCCATTTATTGGTTCGAAAAGGCGGCCGCCCAAGGCAACCAAGATGCCTATTACCACCTAGGCACCTTGTATTGGCACGATGAACGTGTCACGCCAGACTATAGCAAAGCGCGGGAATACTTTGAGAAAGCCGTCGCCGCCGGTGATGAACTTGCAAAAGATAACTTAGGCCATATGCTGGCCGCTGGCCAAGGCGGCCCTAAGGACCTCGTCCGCGCCGAAGCTTTACTCAGCGAATATGCTGCAGAAAATGATTTTCGCCAGTATTACCTAGGCAAACGTTTCCTCTATGGTGAAGATTTTGCCGTCGACTACGGCAAAGCCCGCCACTGGCTAGAAAAATCCTGCGCCGCTGACAATGTCTTTGCCAAGTTAGCGTTGGCACACCTTAAGCTACTCGACCCACAAACGGATAATGACTATCAACAGGCAAGAACAGAATTCGAGACGCTAGCGTCCCAGTGGCAAGAGGAAGCCCTATTCGGTCTAGGTAAAATCTATGAAGAAGGCTTAGGCGTCTCGCGCCAACCGATTAAAGCCTTAATGTATTACCAACTCGCAGCGATGAGCCATATCAGTGACTATCAAGACGCATATGAGAAGCTCAGTAAGCGCTTAGGTACCCTAGAGATCCGCGAAGCCCAAAGCCTGTGTAATAACTTTCTGCATCAACATCCTATCCCCAATGAGCAGCAAGCTTATTACTACCTTAACCAAGCAGAAATCTACCGCAAGGGTGAGCATCCGAGCCGCGAAGCGCTGCAAACCGCAGAGACTTGGTACCGTAAAGCTGCCGACTTGGGCAGCCAAGATGGTATGCAAGCCCTCGTTGATATCAACCGCCATGAGTCGATTGATAAACCGGTTCAGACATATATTTGGTCGAGCATATTACTGCGCAACTTTGGCAAATACGGGATGAATAGCGATCAGCTTTTGTATCAACAACAAGTCCTGCCTCGCTTAACAGAGTCCGAGTTGTTGTATGCCCAAGATGAAATCGAGAGGATTGAAACTCAGCTAGCACCTTACTTACAGAGTAATGAATAAGGATTAAATTGCTGATTACTAGGGTTTAGCCGTTTGGCCAAACCCTATTATTAAAAACCACGGCTTAAGCCGTGGTTTTGCTCAAATGCCGCAGCAATGTTGCCAACGTAGGCGCAACGGTTTGATGGGATGGATAACACAAACCAATACGGCGAAACATCCGAGGCCCATCGAATTTAATCTGTTTAAGCCGAGGCTCGTCTTCGATTAATCCATCGGGAAGAAAACTCACCCCAAATCCCGCCAATACCAGCGACATCACTAAAGACTTAGATTCTGCCTTCGCCACCAAATTAAGCGACAAATTACTGCATGCGAGTAAGCCTATGGTTTGCTGATGCGCTTCGCAGGGTGGGCACTCAATAAAATCGTACTGACTTAACTCTTCGGGACGAATACTGCTGAGCTGCGCAAGCGGATGCTCAGTCGGCACGCATAGCACATAATCCTCCTCCCACAGCGGAAAAAACACTTCATCCTCATGGCGTAAACTGTCTAAAGTTAACCTGCAATCCGCAGGGCTTTGATAATCCACCAGTTCTAAATCTAAATGACTAATCGCCTGATTGATTTGAGTTAATAATCCTGCAAGACGACGCTGACTCAGATCGGGCATCACGGCTAAGCGCAACTTTTGCCGACTCGCTTTTGCCATAAATAGAGCAGGCAATTTACTGGCCTCCTCCACCAACTTAACCGCCAGTGGATACAGATAGTGAGCGCTATCCAAGGCCTTTACGCCCTTTTTACTGCGCTCGAATAAGGCGCCGCCAAGCTCTTCCTCTAGCTGCTTGAGCCCAGCGGAAAGCGAGGGTTGACTGACATAACAACGTGTTGCCGCCGCGGTAATATTGTTTTCTTCATAAATTGCGATAAAAAAGCGTAATAAGCGTAAATCTACCATCAGCCTTCACCAGTCTGCCCAGCATATGTCATAGGAAAATCCTATCATATCCAGTGGGAATAAGTATTTTCCAGCCTAAAAATCCCCATCTATACTGATGAACAAGCTAGATATTGCTCAATTAACCATATTCTTCGCAGATAAAGATAGGAAACTCAAATGGCAAAGCCCAATAAATCCCTCGTTGTGATCACAGGCGCTTCATCTGGTATTGGCGCAGCTATCGCTAAAAGTTTTAGTGCTGCCGGACACCCACTCTTACTGTTAGCGCGCCGCGTCGAGGCAATGCAAGCCATTGATTTACCAAACAGTTTATCCATCAGCGTTGATGTAACCGATGCAGACGCTATCAAGGCGGCGATTAACCAAGCGGAAGCACAGTTTGGCCCTGTGGGTTGCCTAATCAACAACGCAGGCGTCATGTTGCTTGGGCAAATCGATACCCAAGATCCTAACGAGTGGAGCCGTATGCTCAATATCAATGTAATGGGCGTACTCAATGGTATCCATGCAGTTTTAGCCGGAATGAAGGCGCGCAAAACGGGCACCATTATCAACATCAGCTCAGTGGCGGGACGTAAGACCTTCCCCAACCATGCGGCTTATTGCGCGACTAAATTTGCCGTGCATGCCTTAACCGAAAACATCCGCGAAGAAGTGGCAATGGACGATGTACGCCTAATCACTATTGCACCGGGAGCGGTCGAGACAGAACTCTTAAGCCACACCACGGATGATGCTATCAAAGCTGGCTATCAAGATTGGAAAGTACAAATGGGCGGTGTGATCGCCCCGGAAAACGTTGCCGCAGCAGCATTATTTGCTTGGCAACAACCGCAAAATGTCTGTGTGCGTGAGATAGTGTTAGCGCCAACACGCCAGCAACCTTAAGCAACGTGCTTGGCGCGACCTCGCCAGAATCATGGGTGAAACGCAGTGTGCGAGTGCCGCTGCGTTAAAAAATTTAAAACTCAGTCAAGCGTTATCAACACCTAGTAGACAAAATCTCCCCCTCCATACAGCGAAAATGGAGCTAAATCATTTCGAATAACTACTTTAGATATTGCAAATTTTACAAAGTGTTAACTCGATCACTATCCATTTTCAGACCTTTACAACCTTAAACCTACCCTACTACACAACATACTAATTTAGCTGCAAAAACAACCTGTTGTTTTTGCAAATGTAAATATCTGTCAAAGTCACCCCTCATCAGTCAATTAGATTTTTATCAATGAAATTTTTATCAATTAGATTTTTTTAATGAAGGTGATATACCTCAAATAAACATCCCATCACCTTTGATAAATTTATTCACAAGGTGGAAGCAATAGACACATTCCACCAACAAAGTCATGTGAATGACAATTAAGAAAGGATGAGATGATGAAAACTTCAACTAAGATCGCAATCGCCGTCGCACTAATTAGCAGCTTAGGCCTTCAAGCCTATGCCGCCGAAGGGGGTAATCCTAAAAAAGGGAAACACCTCTATAAAAAAGAATGTAAAGCCTGCCATAGCCAAAGTGGTGAAGGTGGCGAGCTAACCCCAATGAGCAAAACCATGAGCCAATGGGATCGCTTCTTCGACAAAGATAAACATAAACTCAAACCAGAGGTATTCAACGGCCTCACCGAGCAAGATCTCAAAGATATACAGCAATTTCTGTATGACCATGCCGCCGACTCGGAGCAACCGCAAACCTGCGGTTAATTGCTGCTAAGCCTAAATCAAAGGGATAACCGCAGGCCTGCAACTGCAAGTTAACCCATTGAAATAAAATCCAAGCCCAATAAGAGAAAAATGGGGAGCACACCTCAGGGCCTCCTGTTGGGTAAATTTGGCACAGAGCCTTGAGCCAGTGCCAGCGGAACACTCAGGGAGAAACCCTATGCGTACACGTACACTCATTTCGATATTGGTTGCTAATGCGCTGTTTATGTCCGGCCAAGCCTTTGCCGCAGCCAACGAAACACCAGCCGACACCCAAAAAATGGCCGAGCTGAAACAACAACTGGTCGATATCACCGAACAGCTCGATGAACTCAATAGCCGCGTCGATAAAACCGAACGCCACACCTCGTTAGACCGCCTTGAAATCACCGGCGACTTTAGAACCAAGGTCCACTCACTGCATTACCGCGATGTTGTTTGGAACCCTGCCATTAAGGTGGACTTTAATGACTTTGGCGCCAAGGCCATGTCCGGCGCCTTCGGGATGCCAAACGATCCTAACTCACCACTCGGCCAGATGATGCAAGCCAATCCCGATCTGGCCGCCGCCTTTCAAAATGGCATGTTACAGGGTGTGATGCCCTATGTACTGGCACAGCAACATATCCAAGATATTGATAACGATATCTTTTATACCACTCGCCTGCGGTTAAATCTTAAAGCGAAAGTATGGGATAACGTCAGCTTTGCCGGTCGTCTGAGCATGTACAAAAACTGGGGCGACTCCACCGGCGTACAAGTGTTCGACTCTTGGCGCTCATTCACAATGGATGGCACCAGCAGCGGCAATACCAGTGGTGACTGGCTGCGGGTCGAGCGCGCCTATTTCGACTGGAAAAACATCAACGGCTCCGAGTTTTACCTCTCCATTGGCCGCCGCCCATCCACCTATGGCCCACCAAGCCACTACCGTGAAAACGAACTGCGTGGCGGCACGCCTTCTGGCCATTTAGTTAACTTTAACTTCGACGGTGCCACCTTAGGCTACAACCTAGGGGAAATCACTGGCGTTGAGGGGCAAGTGGTTCGCTTCTGTTATGGCCAAGGCTTTGAATCCCAATGGGGTAATGGCGAAATGTTTGGCGATATCGTCACCAAGGATACTCACCTCGGCGGCTTTAATATCGATGCCATTAACGATGGTACTAACTTCCTGCAATTTACCCTGTTTGGTGCCAAGGACGTCAACGATGGCTTTAAAGGCACAATGGCCTTCCCGACCCAACTGGCAGGCATTTTTGCCCCCACCATGTACCAAGATATGCAAAAGTTTGACAACTTTAACTTTGTCACCCGAGTGCAACCTAGCGGCGTCATTGGTGATATGTACCTCGGCGGCATAGGCTTTGCACGGGAAGAAACTAACGATATCAAATGGTTTGCGTCACTAGGCTGGACGCGCGCAGAGCCAAATGGCAATGCCGGCATGTTCGGCGGCATGTTATCCGATGCGGTGTTTGAAGCGGAACTCAACAGCACAGGGACCGAAATCATCATGGTGCCGAAAACCAGCGATGATACTGAGACCAAAGATGGTTATGGCATCTATGTGGGTATTCAAATCCCCGCGCCCTACGGCAAGTTTGGCTTGGAATATAACTATGGTTCCGAATACTGGACGCCCTTCACCCAAGCTCAAGATGACCCTATTGGCAGCAAGTTAGCCACCCGTGGCCACGTTGGCGAAGCCTATTACATCTTTGATATCAATCCCAAGATGTTTATCAAACTGGCCGGACTCTACTACGACTACGAATACACAGGTAGCGGCACGCCTGTGGGCGCACCACAAAAAATCGATGACGTGTTAGCGGGCTCAGCCTACTCAATGCTGCCTGTGGTCGATAAGGCCTTCGATGTGAACGCCTCACTGACTATTAACTTCTAACCTAGACGCCATTCAGCCCTCGGTATCGCCGAGGGCAGGAGTACAGAATGAAAAAACTCATTGTTATTGCCTTAGCGGGTTTGGCATTGCAAGCGCAGGCTGCCAATCCCCATAAAGATGTTCTCAAAGGCCCCTTCGCCACAGGTTCTGAGGTCACGACTCAGTGCTTAACCTGCCACGAAGAACAAGCTACAGACATGATGAAAACCTCCCACTGGACATGGGAATTAGAACAAAAGCTCCCCGATAGAACCGTATTACGCGGTAAGAAAAACAGTATCAATAACTTCTGTGTGTCGATTTCCAGCAACGAGCCTCGCTGCACTAGCTGCCACGCTGGTTATGGTTGGAAGGACAGCAACTTTGATTTTAAAGATAAAACCAAAGTGGACTGCTTAGTCTGCCACGACACCACAGGCACCTATGTGAAAGACCCCGCTGGTGCAGGCGAGCCTATGGCTAAACTCGATCTGGCGAAGATCGCGCAAAACGTGGGTGAACCCGTGCGGGATAACTGCGGTAGCTGCCATTTCTATGGTGGCGGTGGTGATGCGGTCAAGCACGGGGATCTCGACTCTTCTATGGCCTATCCCGATAAAGCCACCGATGTGCATATGGACAGCGACGGCAATAACTTCCAATGCCAAAACTGTCATACCACTGAAAAACATCAAATATCAGGTAATGCGATGGGCGTATCCCCTGGCGGTATTGACCATATAGGTTGTGAGAACTGCCACGAGCGCGCGCCGCACAGCAACAAAAAGCTCAATACCCATACCGCAACCGTGGCCTGCCAAACCTGCCATATTCCATTCTTCGCTAAGAATGAGCCCACCAAAATGCACTGGGATTGGTCAACTGCGGGTGATGATAAACCTGAGACCGTAGATCAATACGGCAAACACACCTATCAGAAGAAAAAGGGTGACTTTGTATGGGAAAAAATGGTCAAGCCACAGTACGCTTGGTACAACGGCACCGCAAACGCTTATATGGCGGGGGACAAGATGGACCCGAAAGTCGTCACCAAGCTGACCTACCCTATGGGCGACATTAACGACGCTAAAGCCAAGATTTATCCCTTTAAGGTACATACAGGTAAGCAGATTTACGACAAAAAACTCAATATCTTTATCACCCCGAAAACCTACGGCAAAGGCGGATATTGGAGCGAGTTTGATTGGAATTTAGCGGCGAAACTGGGCATGGAGGTTAACACCACCATGATTGAAAAAGGCATCAAATACAGTGGTGAATATGACTTTGCCGCCACCGAAATGTGGTGGAGGATCAACCACATGGTCTCACCAAAAGAACAAGCACTTAATTGTAATGACTGCCACAACAAAGGCACTCGCCTCGATTGGCAAGCCTTGGGCTATCAAGGTGACCCGATGAAAAACAAACAAGGCCCTAAACACAAACAACAATAATCGTACTGACTCGCTGAAAGCCTATCCGAGGCTAAAGCGATTATCGCTCCCCTGCAACCTTCGAGAGCTGATGCCGTTGGCTAAGCTCTCTTTTTTATCAGCTATACTCTGCCAACAAAGACAAATCGGCACAGAGAAAAAACAATACTGTCCCAGTTTGTCTCAACCAATTGGCGTGAAAAGGAGTTTGGCTCTGTTTATAAGTCAAATCAACTGATTTTTATGGCATTTATTTTGCCTAAGCAGGCAATGTTCAATTGTGGCAACCTCTATGACCGCGGGCAAAACCCCAACACAGCACCCCACTCAACCGCTCAACCGTTTACTCGGTGAAACCAGCGGCGCCTTTGCTGACTTAGGCACATTTTTACCTTTAGTCTTGGGCTTAATTGCCCTAAACCAATTTTCGCCCCAAGGGATATTTTTAGGCTTTGGCCTATTCGCCATCTTAAGCGCCTTATTTTATCGCCGTCCGATCCCAGTTCAGCCCATGAAGGTCATCGCTGCCCTTGTGATCGCCCAAGGCTTAACGCCAGGGATGCTCCAAGCCAGTGCCATGCTGATGGGTATCATTCTGTTAATCTTGGCGTTTAGCGGCGCCATTACTTGGCTTGCCAAGCAATTATCCCAAGCAGTGAGTGTGGGGATTCAATTAGCGATTGGTCTGCAATTGATGTGGATGGGCACTAAGATGATGAGTGACTTTTGGTTGCTCGGACTCGGCGCGTTTGCCTTACTGTTTGTGAGTAAATTCTTGCCATTGCGTTACCTTGCCATGCCACTCGTTATCGCAGCGGGTATGTTGTGGCAAGCCAACAGCCAAACCGAAATAACTAGTAGCCTGACGATTCCCGCTTTGAGCGCCTCACTGCATTTGGCTTGGCCGAGTCTTAATGAGTGGAGCTCGGCGGCGATTTTACTGGTACTGCCACAACTCGCCCTCACCTTAACCAATGCGGTAATAGCAACTTCAGCCATGGCGCAGGAAAAATTCCCCGAAGACGCCGCTAAACTCACGCCTAAAAACTTGGCCATTAGCTCTGGGCTGGCCAATTTGTTACTCGCGCCTTTTGGTGCAGCGGCCATGTGCCATGGTGCAGGAGGCCTTGCGGTGCAGTATCACTTTGGCGCACGCACCCATCTCGCACCATTAATCTTCGGCGGTACTTGTGTGGTTATCGCCCTGTTTTGGAATAGCCAAATGGCATGGTTGCTCGGGCTTATTCCTGTAGCGATTCTCGGCAGTTTGCTGTCCATCGGCGGTTTGCAACTGGCGTGGTCAAAACGCCTTATTGATGGTAAGCCCTTCTGTATCTTTGTGATCTTATCTACCGCTGTGACCTGCCTAGCCATTAACGCCGCGGCAGGGCTTGCCGTGGGGATTCTTCTTGAGCAAGGTCGCCGCACTTGGGCCATGCTCGCGATGCGTTAAGCGCCAATATGCCCAAGAAAGTAAAAAACACAGCACATCCCTGTGCTGTGTTTTTATCTCTTAAAATGTTCTTACAGGATTGGTTGGCGTATCCTTTTGCGCCAGCGCCCATTTAGCAATCGCATCCTTACGCATAAAACCCACTTTTGAGTGTTCTTTCGCGTATTGAATAAACTTGTCTAAGGCATTGGCAAGACCTGGCGTGCCCCCGATACGGTCATGCACACTAATCGACATCATCCGCCGCTGCGATGCTCCTTCCTGATAGAGCATATCGAATTCATCTTTAAGCTCCTGTAAGAAGGCGGCAGCCGTCATCGCAGTGTTACCACCAAAGCGACCTATATCATTGTTGCGCAATGTATAAGGCACCACGGCAAACGGTTTACCCTGCACAGGGATAATTGAAGGTTCATCCCTTGATAAATCATCAATGTGATAGATAAAACCTAAGTCCTGCAGGATATTTAAGGTTTGGGTGCTGTGGCGCATCCAAAACGCATTAAACCCGACAGGACGCTGACCAGTGATCTTTTCTAAGGTATTGATACTCTGGATATAAGAATCACGCTCCTGCGCTGGCGACATACTGTATTGCGGCGTCCACGTCTGCCCATGGCCTGAAATCTCATGGCCTTCATCCGCCACTTGTTTGGCAAGTTGTGGATGTAATTCGGCGGCGCGGCCCACCATATGGGATGTCACGTGAATATTGTGCTTACGCCATATACGCAGCAAACGCGGTATCCCTTCATTCATCCCGTAGTCGTACCAACTGGGAGTAATTGTATCTGGGTAGCCTTTCTCCATTGGTGGAAACGGCCCTTCAGCGTTTTTATCCTGCGCGCCAGCCTCAAACTGCATGGATATAGAGATCACTAGTTGCTCGCCATTAGGCCAAAAACGCTTATTCATATTGCCTCCTACCGAAGTTTGAGTTTGATCATCGACCGCCACTAAGCTCGGAACTCCCATTGAAAAGGCTGACTGACTCAGCCCTACCCCTGCAATCAAAGCGCCGCCCGCCTGTAAACTGGTCTTTAAAAATTGTCGACGTTGATTCATGACTTCGCTCCTGTGGTCACTGCGTTAGAGGCAAGCTGGTTAAATAGCGTTTGATAATCCTCTAGGTGCCAGTTATCAGTAATAAAACCCTCACGCACGCGGTACATATCTACGGCGCGAAAATCAATTTTTTGCCCTTGACCACGCTGTTCACCAAAGGTCCCCGTAAAGTGGCCATTAAAACGGAGGCGCACAACCGCACGGTCACCGACCACCAGCAAGTGCTCAACGGTTACCGAGAGATCTGGCACCGCCGCCCTAAAGGTTTTAGAGGCGTCGAGCGGTCCGCTAATCCCCTGTGCACGACCTTCGGGCAAGGTGCGATCAATAAAACTGGTCGCTAATGCCCAGCGGGCAAATGTCGGATCACCGGTATCCCAAAAACTAGCGTATAGCAAAGCGGCGTGGGCAATCGATTCAGCCTGTGGTGAACCATCACTGATCAGCTCCATTGCAGTCACCTTAGGGGTAAGGGCAGTTTTGACATCAACACTGGCTTGGGTTGAACCACCTTGAGCGGCAAACGCCGTCATGCTTAGACTCACAAGCGCAAAGCCTATAATGGCTAAGCTGAGTAATCCTGAGCTCCACAAACTGACTTTTATCCAAGGAGAAACAGGGCAATAAATACGGTTTTGCATTATGCCACCTCATCATCACTAGAGCGGATGACGGCGCGCAGTGCCGCTTGATAGCTAGGATAATCGGTATAGCCCGCCGCACTGCCGCCAAATAATGGCCCCTTATCGAAGGGCGATAAGGGCAATTGATTGGCTAATCGATAGGGCAGATCGGGGTTAGCAATAAAGGCACGACCAAAGGCCACTAAGTCGGCATAACCTTTTTCGATAACCTCATTGGCACGCTCGACATCGTAACGCCCCGCCACAATAATGCTGCCTTTAAACACTTTGCGTAGCTCAATTCTGAAGGACTCAGGCACCTGTGGCGCATCGTCCCAATCGGCTTCAGACAAGTGCAAATACGCTACGCCCAACGCCGATAAGTGTTTGGCGGCCAACAGGATAGTATCGACAATCTCTGGGCAGGCCATATCCTTAAAGGTCACATAGGGTGCAAGGCGAACGCCCACTTTATCGGCACCAATCTGGGCACTTACCGCTTTAACGACTTCCAATAAAAACCGAATACGCTTCTCCGGCGTACCGCCGTAGGCGTCGGCTCTATGGTTAGAATTAGTCCGCAGGAATTGGTCAATGAGATAACCATTGCCGCCATGGATTTCGATGCCATCAAAACCCGCGGCAACGGCATTTGCCCCTGCGTTGGCAAAGTCGGCCACCACGCGGTCGATATCCGCTTGCGTCATTTCCCTCGGCTCGGGGCAATCTACCATTTGTCCCTCGGGATGCTCCTCATCAACGATCCATACCTTAGTACCAACAGGAGCAATCGCTGAAGGTGCAATCGGCGCTGCACCCTGCTGAAAAATCGGATGGGACACTCGGCCTACATGCCAGATTTGATTAAAGATTTTTCCACCCGCTTGATGCACCGCCGCAGTAACCTTTTTCCAGCCATCAATTTGCGCCTCGGTATAAACTCCAGGGGTAAAAGAATAGCCTTGGCTGTCGTCAGAAATTTGGGTCGCTTCGGTGATGATAAGCCCTGCTGACGCACGCTGGGCGTAATATTGCGCCATTAAATCATTAGGGATATTACCCGGTTGCGTGGTACGCGCCCTTGTCATCGGCGCCATAACAATACGATTTTGCAGTGTCAGTGCCGCTGACTCATAGGCTGTAAATAAACTCATATGCACTCCCGAACCATAAATGATGATTGAATATCTGGGTGCAATTGTGCATTAGTTAATCTATATTGATAATTAGCCTATTATTTAAATCATTTTCAAAAATATTTTGATATGTACCATATAAATGATCTGCAACTCGCCCTGCGTATCGCTGCGCTTGAAAGCCTGTCCGCCGCCAGTAAAGAAGTCGGCATGACGCCCGCAGCAGCGAGCGCGGCACTGCAACGGCTTGAAAAAAAGTTAGGATGCCAACTATTTGCGCGTTCAACTCGGCGGTTGCAACTAACGGAAGAAGGGCGAATATTTCTCGATGCTGCTAAACCTGCCCTTGCGTTACTCGAAACCGCTTCCGCTAATTTGGCCGAGCATAGGGGCGAGCTTAAGGGCGAAGTGCGCATCGCTCTGCCCTCGGACATTGGCCGCAGCCAGATCCGCAATTGGCTAGATGAGCTGATGGATAGCGCGCCTGAGCTGTCGATTCAGCTGTACTTTGGCGACCATATGACGGATCTCATCGATCAAAATATCCATTTAGCCCTGCGTTATGGCCAACTGGAAGATTCCAATCTAAAACGGCGCCAACTGTCGATGACGCCAAGGGTGCTCGTCGCCTCCCCCGCTTATCTTGCGCAATATGGTGAACCGCAAACACTGAACGAGCTGAGCCAACACCAAGTGTTGATCTTAAATCGTGGCGGCGAGCCATGGCAGAAATGGAAATTCAGCCATAATGGTGAAACCGTAGAGATTGAAGTGAGAGGAAAACGCTTTTGCAATGATGGCGCCGTTGTGCGCGATTGGGCACTGGCGGGGCGAGGTATCGCCTATAAAAGTTGGCTCGATGTGGCGCAGGATGTCACCGAAGGCAGACTACAGCTTATCCTAGCCGATAAACTCGCGCCTGCGGTGCCACTACAATTGGTTTATCTACAAACCGACTATCCTAGCCATAAAATTCGCCGCACTATTGAATTTTTAGCCCAAAAGCTGCTGCAATTTAGCCAAGAATATCCCGCGCCTTAAACGATAATTGGGCCTGATAAAAAGCAGCTTGCACCCGCAACTGAAGATAGATACTTAAAAACTCTGCGGCGATTCATTCTAGCCCCGAGGTAATATCACCGTCACCACACAGCCTTGCTGCCAAGGCAATGGCGTTTGTGTCGATTGCTTGCAGTTTTCAATCTCAATACTGCCGTGGTGACGGCTAACGACATCCTTACAGATCGCTAAACCTAATCCGAGCCCTGCATCTTTGGTCGAGGCAAAAGAGGCCATCAACTCATTAGCTTGTCCCTGTAAACCTTGGCCATTATCAATCACCAAGACTTTGATTTCAGTGGGTTGATAGTGGATCTCAATCCTTAACTTACGTGCACGGTTATCCTCACATGCTTCCAGCGCATCGAGGCTATTTTTCACCAAATTGACCCACATTTGACTTAAGCCAACACTATCGCCCATCAATTCATAGGGACGACCTTGCACCTGTACGTCAACTTGTACCCCCGCTCGGTCTAATTCTCGGCGTAATAAGGCCAGTGCCTCTTTGACGACTAACGTCACATCCAGCGGTTCGGCCTTCGACTGACGGCGTTTAAGCAAGCCACGAATACGGTGCACAACCGCCCCAGCCCGTATCGATTGTGCGTTGATTTTACCCAAAATATCATAAAGCTCTGGGTTGTCCTGTCCCAGCCTTTCTAGCTGTATCATGGCGCCCTCACTGTATTGGGTTATCGCCGCAATCGGTTGATTTAGCTCATGGGCCAACCCAGCACCAATCTCCCCGAGAATCGCCGCACTTTGTAAGCGTTCTAACTGCAATGCCTTGTCTTTTAATTGCCGCTCAGTACTGACTAAAAACTCGCTCTTTTGGCGGAATTTATATTCGAGCCACAGGTGATAAATGGTCGATACAATAAAGATCAGCAGTAATACCCCACCCCACTCTTTATTTTTCTCCATCCATTTATACACGGTTTGATATAAGGGAGGTGATGCACCTTGCAGCTGTAATTCTTTAAATAATTCAATCACCTTTAGCTGGCTTACCGGCGCAGTCCAACCTAAAGTATCGGCGGTAATCGCCGCCACATGGTCTGGGGGCAGGTCAAACAAGGCGCGGGTGATTTGCATGGTGATCCGTGGCGAAACCGTATCCGCCGCCGCAAATGACCAATTAGGATAGAGTTGGGTGCTCACCTCGCAGTCATATCCAGGAGGATGGGTTGGATGAATGACACGATAGTCCGTCTTATTGATAAGCCCTGTTTCAATCATTTCCTCTAGGGTACAAAAAGGCGCAATGGCGGCATCGGCACTCCCATCGCGCACTTGATAGATCAGCGGCGCGAGGGGAAATCCTAAAAATCGCACTTGGCCAAAGAATTGCTCCGGTAAATAACCCATTTTATGCAGTAATCCCATCGCAGCCTGATAGCCGCCAAGTGCCTGCGGATCGCTAGCAACCACATTCTTACCGCGTAAATCCTGCAAGCTACGTATAGGGCTATCGGCACGCACAATAATGGTCGCGCCTATGGTGAAAGTGCTGCCCTGATGTTTACGGCTTTTCATGGTCGCGAGCCAAGAGAGGGGGAAATTATTACTCAAGTGCAGATACTGGCCGGGGTTAGTCACAATAAACTGCAATTCATTGCTCAGTAACTGGCTACGCATACCATTAAAGTCGACGGGCACCACTTCAAAACGGCTATTAGGGACGTTTTCGCTAAGGTAATCCATCATAGGCTGCCAGCGCTGTTTTGCCTGCAACACCCCATGATTCGCCAGCACTCCCACTTTAAATTCATGAACGGGAATGTCTTCATCGGCATAGGACAAATTAAGCATCATTACGCTCAATATGCAGCTCACGAGTATTGCCCTACACCAAGTTCTCATTGCTATCGCCTTGTCTTGTATGCTTTTGTATTCGGAGTACTTTATACGCAAGGCCAAAATGATGCTGTGAATAACACCAAACTCTGGCATTCCCCCTAAAGTGATTTAACTAATTTAGTGATAAACCTCCCAAGACCTAGGCTTAAAATTGAGCCTACGATAAGGCAGGCTTAAGCTGATAAAGAGTCCCACCACCAAAAGGAAAACCATGTCCACTATGCTGCCGCTGTATTTAGTCGATGATGATGAAGCGATTCTCGACTCCTTAGGGTTTATGCTCGGGCAATTTGGCTACCAAGTACAAACCTTTAGCAGTGGACGGGATTTTTTAGCCCAATGCCCGTTAACTCAAGCGGGATGCGTGATCTTAGATAGCCGAATGCCGGAGATCACTGGCCAAGAAGTGCAGCAAAAGCTGCTTGAAACCCAAAGTCCATTAGGAGTGATTTTTCTCACTGGCCACGGTGATTTACCCATGGCATTAAGCGCTTTTCGTAAAGGCGCATGCGACTTTTTTCAAAAACCTGTGTCGGGTAAAGCCCTTGTACAAGCGATTGAAAAAGCACATAAAGAAAGCCAATCCAGCTTTGAGCAACAGAGTCTGCAGCAGAAATTTGCCCAACTGACTGAGCGCGAACAACAAGTATTAGCCCATGTGGTTCAAGGCATGACCAACAAACAGATCTCCGAAGCCATGTATTTATCCTTAAGAACCATCGAAGTGCATCGCGCAAAGATTATGAAAAAGCTTGAAGTGAACAATATGGCAGAGTTAGTACAACACTTAGGAAATCTAAATTCTGTTTTATAAATCAGTGACCAGCACGCTAAACAATCGCAATATATTCTCGCCACGCTTGTCACGATTAAACCGCTAATTCCATATAACTCAGACCATTTAGAATGCGCTGATGGCGGTGTTTTCATCCAAACTGCGACAAGCTGTCGCAGTTTGCATCTTTGGCTTTGTATCAAACACCATTCACTGCCACACTCAAGTTAGGTTCTCTCCTTTATGCTCCGTAGGCATTAAAGATCCACTGCTTTTGAACCTTTCCCCGAGTACGGCCAGTGTCCTCGGGGATTTTTTTATCCCTACAAACCCCGCCTCGCCGCCCAAAACCCGAACAACCAATGTAGCGCTATTGTTAATTAAATTAATATCTATCAATAACTTAATGATAATTTTTCAAAATGAAGTTAGAATGCGACTATCTTGGCAACAGGTGAGCAGTATGAGTCGTTTACACACATCTAAGGGATTCACCCTAATCGAACTGGTGGTGGTTATCATCATTTTAGGCATTCTTGCCGTAGTCGCAGCCCCGCGCTTTATGAATCTAAGTCAAGATGCCCACGATACTCGGGCAAAAGCTGCTTTTGCTGCTTTTACCTCTGGCGTCAAGCTGTATCACAGTTGTTGGCTTGCGGGCGGACACTCGGGATATACCCAAAATCTCGCTTGCTATGGTGATGGCACTATCGACTCGACCACCACAGGCTTTCCACTCGGAAAAGACACGGCTCAAAGCAGCAGCCAAGGCACTCAATTACAAGGCGCTTACTGCGGAGAACTGTGGCAATCGTTACTCGATAATCAGGACTTTGTCCTTACCACACACACGGATTGGGAAACGCAACAAGCACCCAATATCGACATCGTCTACTGGTATAGCGGCGGCGCGATAAGTGACCCTAATACTTATTGCTATTTTAACTATGTGTCGGATGATCGCCGCCTTGGCAGCGAGAATTGGGAGCTAAAATACTACCCCCTCGATGGACGAACTGTTGTCGGCCGCTCCTCGTTATCTGCACCTTAATCCATCCAGCATATCCGCTTTCGCCACAGGACAAAAATCAACAAAGTCCTGTGGCTTTTTATGCAATAACTTGAATTCTGACTATCCATCCTATAGTGACTTTGTTTTCCTCCGCATCATATTCATTGCGGGCAGACACTAAGATTCCTTTTACATGTGGTCGTCAAACTCACCAAAGATTGGCCTTAATCCTATAGATTTGTTACCTTTTTGTTTATGGAACACTCAGATGAATAAACGCCAATGAATAATCTCATTGTTACACCAGGCTACGCTTCACAATTCAGTTGTATAGGTGCCGCATGTGAAGACAGTTGCTGCCATGACTGGACCATCATTTTTGACAAAAAGAGCTATAAAAATACCCTTAACCATCCAAAACTCGCGTCTCTTGCCAAAGAGGCATTTATTGAAACCAAAACCGATGCTAATCAGTGGGCAAAAATCAAACTTAACGCCAATGGAATATGCCCGTTTGTAAACGAGCAGAAGTTATGTTCCATCCATGCGGCTGCTGGTGAAACAGCCTTAAGTCACACCTGTAAAACCTACCCCCGTAGTGACAATGTTATCGCAACCACTAAATACGAAAGTTTATCTCTATCATGCCCTGAGGCTGCCCGTCTGGTGCTATTTGACGCCAATGCATTTCAATTTGAGGCAAAGAGTGGTGGCGCCAAACGTCCAACCGCGGCCAATCCTGCATGGTTAGAAAAAACCTACGATTACAGTTTGGATTTATTAATTAATATGGGTGTGGATTGGCAACAGGCACTCATGGCCATAGGATTATTGGTAAAAGTCAGTGACCAAGTGAGGCAAAATACTCTTCCTATTGCACAAATAGATCAGCGTTTTGAACAATTAATCTTGCTGGCCCAAACCAATCAAATCGATGAGCAATATCAAAAAATACCCTACACACCACAGCCTCAAACCCATGCTTTTGTTTCGATACATGATCAATTATGCAAACTTCACTCAAGAAGCTTAAAGCCTCGTTTTACCTCGCTTAATGACGCAATTGGTTTGTTGTGTAATGAGAGTAATCAATATCAAATTGACGATTTAAATAAAGCGTGGGAAGAAAAAGCCTTGCCCGCGTTGAGCAATTATCAGGATTTATTTGACCGTTATATTTTATATTCGCTTTACCATGAGCATTTCCCCATGAGTGATTCACAGCAGCCTTGGATGGCATTTCGCCTGCTCGTGATAGATTGCTTTATGATCCGCTGTTACTTATCTGCCATGGCATTTAAAAATAATGGACTGACAGAAAGCGATATAGTGCTTTGTTTTCAGATCTATAGCGTTGTGCGGCAACATAAAGCGAAATTTGCCCAAGGCATCAATCAGACATTACAAGAATGTGGTATTGATAGTATTCCCGCCGCCATCAGTCTATTAAAAACCTCGTGATCGCCTATGGTAAAACCGAGACTGCCGAAATAGCGCCAACGGCAGTCTTTGCGAATCAGCCGACGCTTCAGTCGTGGCAAGACTGAAGCAGGCCGCCACTTCCCCGTATGCCGTTATTTGGTTGCAAAAGGCGCGCGAACACGCAAACCCCATTGGCTTTTTCTGCAATAACTTGAATTCTGACTATCCATCCCCATATTTACTCCATCATCCACCGCAGGATTTTCATTGCGGGCAAGAGAAGAGGATTCAAAAGTGACCACTATCGTATCAGTACGCCGTAATAACCAAGTTGTCATCGCCGGCGATGGCCAAGTCTCCCTAGGCAATACCGTCATGAAAGGTAACGCCAAAAAAGTGCGTCGCTTATATCACAACAAAGTGTTGGCAGGTTTTGCTGGCGGCACCGCCGACGCCTTTACCCTATTTGAACGTTTTGAGTCCAAACTCGAAATGCACCAAGGTCACCTATTACGCTCGGCCGTTGAACTGGCCAAAGATTGGCGTACCGACCGTATGCTGCGCAAACTCGAGGCCATGCTTGTGGTCGCCGATGCCGAAGCCTCACTTATTATCACAGGTAATGGTGACGTAGTGCAGCCAGAGCATGATTTAGTCGCCATTGGCTCGGGCGGTAACTATGCCCAAGCGGCGGCGTTAGCCCTGCTACAAAATACCGAATTATCGGCGCTGGAAATTGCTGAAAAGTCATTGACTATTGCAGGCGATATCTGCGTATTCACCAATCAATTCAAGACAATTGAAGAACTTAATTACTAACAGGGCGTGAGGAATATTATGTCTGAAATGACCCCCCGTGAGATTGTCCACGAGCTGGATGCCCACATTATCGGCCAGAAAAAGGCCAAACGTTCCGTCGCCGTCGCCCTGCGTAACCGCTGGCGCCGCATGCAGCTAGATGCCGATTTCCGTCAAGAAGTTACCCCAAAAAACATTCTGATGATTGGCCCAACCGGCGTTGGTAAAACTGAAATCGCCCGCCGTTTGGCAAAGCTCGCCAACGCGCCATTTATCAAGGTTGAAGCCACTAAGTTCACCGAAGTGGGTTACGTGGGTAAAGAAGTCGAGCAAATCATCCGTGATTTAACCGACATCGCCATCAAGCTGACCCGCGAGCAGCAAATGGGCAAATGCCGCCAACGCGCCGAAGAACACGCTGAAGAGCGCATTCTCGATGCCCTGCTGCCCAAGCCGAAAAATGACTGGGATAACACGGAAAGCGATACCAGCTCCAATACCCGTCAAATCTTCCGTAAGAAACTGCGCGAAGGCCAATTAGATGACAAAGAAATCGATATCGATGTAGCCCAGCCACAAATTGGTATTGAAATCATGTCACCGCCCGGCATGGAAGAAATGACTAACCAACTGCAAAGCCTGTTTAAAAACATGGGCCAAGCACCGGCCAAACGTCGCAAAATGAAGATCAAAGAAGCCTTTAAGCTGTTGATCGAAGAAGAAGCGGCCAAGCTGGTAAATCAAGAAGATTTAAAAGAGCAAGCCATTGAATTGGTTGAGCAGCACGGTATCGTGTTCCTCGACGAAATCGACAAAATCTGTAAGCGTGGCGAAACCTCAGGCCCAGACGTGTCCCGCGAAGGGGTACAGCGCGACCTATTACCTTTAGTCGAAGGCTGCACGGTAACCACTAAACACGGCATGGTGAAAACCGACCATATTCTGTTTATTGCGTCGGGCGCATTCCAGATGTCAAAACCATCGGACTTAATCCCCGAGCTACAAGGCCGTTTACCGATCCGCGTTGAGCTAGATGCGCTATCAGCCGATGATTTTAAACGCATTTTAACTGAGCCACATGCCTCACTGACCGAGCAATATATCGCGCTGATGGCGACCGAAGGCGTGACCATTGAGTTTACCGAATCAGGTATTGAGAGCATCGCCAAAGCGGCATGGCAGGTGAACGAGCGCACCGAAAACATTGGTGCCCGTCGTCTGCATACCGTAATGGAAAAGCTGATGGAAGATATCTCCTATGAGGCGTCTGACAAGTCTGGCAGCTCATTTGTGATTGATGCCGATTATGTGAGTGCTCACTTAGATAATCTGGTTCAAGACGAAGACCTAAGCCGCTTTATCCTCTAAGCGATTAGCACACAACATCTGCCATGCATATATGGCGGAGACAAGTTCGAAATTGTGACAGTGGCTAAGGCTTACACTTTGTAACCTTAGCCACAAATTGTTATGTTACAGCTTGTCCATTCTCAGCATTTTCTTGGCACTACCTATGACCACTAGCACACCCAATGTCACCGATCTTAAGCTCAAGCGTAAATCGCGCATTTTAGAAATCAGCTTCGATAACGGCGAGCAGTATCAACTCACCTGTGAGATGTTACGCGTCTATTCTCCCTCCGCCGAAGTGCATGGTCACGGTAACCCTAAGCTGGTCACCCATAAGAAAAACGTCAATATCACCAGCATCGAACCCGTAGGTAACTACGCGGTAAAAATCGTCTTCGACGATGGCCACGATACCGGGCTGTTTTCCTGGCAAGTGCTTTACGATCTCGCCACTCACCAAGTGGAATTATGGGAAAAGTACCTAGCACGCCTACGAGCTGAGAAGGCCTCACGCGAACCCTTGATCGCGATGAATATTAAGTACAACTAATCAGTTAACGCCATTGTTCAAGGAGAGCGCTCAAGACTCTCCTTGAGTGCTTACCCGCTGACGAGTCTAAGGAAAGATAATGTCGGAAAAAGTCCCCTGCACAGCCTGCAAAACCTTAATCATGCCAAGCACCGCCGAGCGAAACGCAGGCTTATGTATGCCCTGCAAAAATGGCAATCGTGAAAATATTGAGCAAGCAAAAGCCTATTACCAAAAGGAGCGGGAATTAGATAAAACCTGCCCTTTTAGAGCGTTGTTGCGAGATATTGTGGTGCGGGTGCACGACGATAATCAGGGCTTTCACACGCTAAGCGAAGCAGCGCAGCACTATTACGCCGTCAATTGTCTCTCTGGCGAAGTCTACAACGGCGGCTTTATCCAATACTTCGATAACTCATCGGGCGAGCATTATGCTGTTGCCGAGCGCGGCCTTCAGCAAATTGGCGCTTTGCACTCATTAGCCCTATTACAACAGGCTAAACAGGCGGTATTTGGCGACCATCCCGTCCCTACCGACAGAGACCAACGCCTTGCCGCAACCGATAATCCAGTCGCCGAAGCCCGACTCAATCAACTCGATGATGAGTTTTATAAAGATTTGGATAATCTTGATATCAAGCTAGAAAGCTATGCAATACAAACTGGGTTGGTTAACGCAATCGAATGATTGCGGGTTTATTGTGAGTACTTTACGCAAATAATTAAGCGATACTTTTCAATAATCTTTTTAAGTTTAAAGTCGTGGGGCTTCACCCCACACCCGACCAAGAGGGGAAAAGCGCCTGTTCCCCTTTTGGATATCCCCCGGCGTCCCCAGCGGAGTTGAAAGCCCCTTGTGCTCATTGCCAAATTTGCTATCGCTTCCGAAGGATGCATCCCTGCACCTGCGAAAGCTAGCTCGCCATCCATGGCGAGACTCACGCAATTTGTCTATTCGCCCTGCGGCAACTCCGAGGGGAGGTGTATTCTGTAACTTCTGTGTTGGCTATTATCTCAAAAGAATTGTCTTATCCAATCTTCCAATCAATAGACAAAACGATCACAAATCATGCGCATGTATACTTTATAATCGGAATGGTATTTGCTATCGTCTAAATCAATTTAAATCAGTTGGTTGTGAGTGATTTTGTCAACTAGTCAGGGCAAAATTATACCTACACGCCCCCTAATATTGGAACGTAAATGAAAGTTTTTGGTTCTCATGAAGGCTGTTATCTATATCTTCACGGTGTAGCAGTAACATCATCTATCAACTTATCTGATGGCGTGGTATTGCTTCCAGCTGAGCGCCCTAAACTATCTCCCTCACTTTTAGATAACGTGGAGCGAGACGAGGATCGCGCAGCCCTAATACTCTTTTTGCCTAGGGTTGCCTCACAACTGCAAATAACTGGAGCGAACACACAGGAAATCGCAACTCGTGCATGGAACGGTGTATGGGACGGCATGATAGTAGGGGCTCTTACAGGGAATGAGGTGATATGTAATATCCAGTCAAACTCGCCTATTGAGGAACTTACTGAGTCTTCAAACATTCACGTAACCAACCACTATCTGCGCGGCCTACAGAGTTGGCCAGCAGTAACATTGAATGAGGAACAGTGCGAATGGCTCGAAACTAACTTTTCGAGCGCACGTTTTCTAATGGATAATGACTCTTATCGCGATGCAATCCATGCACTTTCTACTTATAAATGGCACAGCCTACCTAGAGCCCAGCTAGCTTTGATTTGGTCAGGCATTGAGGGGCTCTTTGGCATAGATAGTGAAATAACGTTCAAGTTGAGTCTTGGTATTGCAAAGTTTTTAGGTAATAGTGCAGAAGAGCAACACCAGATCTTTCAGTATACAAAGAACCTCTATAAAGCCCGCTCGAAAGCTGTCCACGGAGGAAAGATCAAAGGAGATGTGCACAATGCAATTATCGAATCCGCCGCCCTTCTAAAGAGTCTAATCTTGCGAGCAACTGAGCAGAGGCAAATACCAGATATCGAACATTTAATCTTCTAATTAGAATTTATTCAGACACCCATAGTGATATTTTAAAAAGATAGAACTTTTAAATACGGGCAAGCGTTAGCGATTTTCGAATAAGCACGAAGCCAGTAACTAATGCATGTAACTTCGCTAGGGGTGTCTTGGAGAATCCAAGGAGGATAGGACGAGCAGTCCTCCTTGGTCGGGTGTGGGATGAAGCCCCACGACTTTGATTTGGCTTTTAAAAGCCTTTTAAACGCAATTAAACGAAGTTTACAAATAAACCTTATTGTCGGAATCCCGACAAATACTCTACCTTGTGATCCTCACAGTGCTGCAATCCGTAATGTTCAGCAATATCCCATCGCGAAATGTGTAACCGCGACAGTCATTCACCAGAGTCCACCTAATGCAATTACGGCAGCAATCACAGCAGCAATTACAGCACTTCCATACGGTTAGACTGATTTTGGGCGATCAGCTTAACGCCCAGCATTCTTGGTATCAGCAAGTCGATCCTAAGGTGCTGTATTTAATTGCAGAATTGCATCAAGAAAACACCTATGTGACCCATCATATGCAAAAGATCTGCGCCTTCTTTGGCGCCATGGCGCAGTTTGCCAGCGAGCTTGGCGCTGCGGGGCATCAAGTGCGTTACCTCACCCTCGACGATACCCAAGACTTTGTCGATCTTAATGCCTTACTCCAACACTATGTTGCCGAAACAGGGGCGATTAAGTTTGAATATCAACGGCCTGACGAATATCGACTCCTCGCGCAATTAAGCCAGTTGAAGTTGGCCAATGCCGTTGTGAATTGCGTCGATACCGAGCACTTTTTATTGCCCTTTGACGAAATTGATAGGGAATTCCCCCAAGGGCAACACAGGCTGATGGAGCATTTTTATCGGCGAATGCGCAAAAGATTCAATATCTTGATGACGGATGGCAGGCCCGTAGGCGGACAATGGAACTTTGATGCCAACAACAGGCAAAAGCTTAAATCCCAAGATATCAAATCGCTCCCAACACCCTTGATGTTTGGCCACAATGTGCAAGACATTCTCGAGCGCCTTACGCGCCATGGGATTAACACTATGGGCAAGGCGGATACGCATTTACTCTGGCCGATAAACCGCGTGCAAAGCCTCGAATTACTTCAGTATTTTTGTGAGTACTGTCTGCCCGCCTTTGGCCGGTTTCAAGATGCGATGACCCAGCAACATCCGGCGCAGTGGAGCCTGTACCACAGCCGGCTGTCCTTTAGCTTAAACGCCAAACTTATCAGCCCATTAGAAGTGATCAATGCGGTGATTGAGCACTATCATGCCAATCCTTTTATAGAGATAGCTCAGGTCGAAGGCTTTGTTCGGCAAATCATCGGTTGGCGTGAATATGTGCGCGGTATCTATTGGGCGAATATGCCAAAGTACGCCAACATTAATGCCCTCGAGGCCACGCGCAAGCTGCCCGACTACTTTTGGCATGGCAAGACTCGAATGAATTGCCTGCACCACGCCTTATCTCAGTCACTGGATTTTGCCTATGCCCACCATATTCAACGCTTAATGGTGATTGGCAACTTCTGTTTATTGACCGAAATCGCCCCCGATGAAGTGGATAAATGGTACTTAGGCGTATATGTGGATGCGATTGAATGGGTCGAAATGCCCAACACTCGCGGTATGGCGCTATTCGCCGATGGCGGCATCGTCGGCACTAAACCCTATGCCGCAAGCGGCAGTTATATCAATAAAATGAGTGATTACTGCGGCAGTTGTCATTACAAGATAAAAGAACGTAGCGGCGAATCAGCCTGCCCATTGAACAGCCTATATTGGCGCTTTATGGATAAACACCGCGCGCAGCTCACCCATAATCCACGCATCGCCATGCTATACCGCACTTGGGATAATACCGAGAAGTCGGTTAAACAGGCAATTCTGGCCACTGCGGAACAGCATATAGCGCAACTTGAACGGCTATAACATTGAGTATTGAGGAGAAAAGCCATGCATATTCTAGTACTGGGCGGCAGCGGTGGTATAGGTCAAGCGATGGTCAATAAGCTTGGCGAAACCTATCCCGAGGCCACTATTCATGCGACCTATAAACAGCATCGGCCAGATACAGGGCGAGACGATGGCGTTATCTGGCATCAGCTGGATATCACCCTTGAGGAGGAAATTAAGCAACTGAGTCAAAATATCCCCCAGTTAGATTGGCTGATTAACTGTATTGGCATGCTGCACACCGAGGATAAGGGGCCAGAAAAAAGCTTACAGACCCTCGATGGGGACTTTTTCCTGCACAATATCCAGCTAAATACGCTGCCGAGTATGATGCTGGCAAAGCACTTTGAACCAGCGTTAAAACGCAGTGCGTCGGCAAGATTTGCGGTGATTTCGGCGAGAGTCGGCAGCATTAGCGATAACCGCTTGGGTGGCTGGTACAGTTATCGTGCCTCGAAAGCTGCGCTGAATATGTTCCTCAAAACGCTATCGATTGAATGGCAAAGAAGCATCAAACACTGCGTGGTGCTGTCACTGCATCCCGGCACCACGGATACACCACTATCCAAACCTTTTCAGCAGAGTGTGCCCAAAGATAAATTGTTTACACCAGAGTACGTAGCCCAGTGTTTAGTGGGCATTATTACCAATGCCACCCCAACTCAAACAGGACAATTTTTGGCCTACGATGGGGTAGAACTGCCTTGGTAGCGACACAAGCGTTTAGCACTGATATAGATGAACCTTGGCAGCTTTCAGTACTGACAGCACTTAATCCTGGCACCTCTTAACCTTGGCACCTCTTAACCCTGACAAAAGTAGGCATAATTGATGCGGCCGCCCTGCTCCCATACGGCGGTCCAGCCGTTCACATCGCTCATATAGCTGAAATAAATGGCATGGGATTCAAGGCAAGTTTCTTGGAAGGCAGCTTTGTTGTCGTTAATAAATTGCGCCGAAGCCGCCAAAATATCACTGCATTCCTCATCGTCGGCGACTAACCAGATAAAGTCCTCACGCCAATAATCCCGTGCTACGGCATCTTCAGGAGAATATAAATCCAGTTTTTGTTGTAGTTGTTGCCGCTGCTCGGGCGTGACATTGCAGGAGATCGCCAACTTATCGTATACCCCAGCACCGCCCGCCCAAAAGGATAAATCAAAGTCTAACTGCTGCGGATCGGGGGCAAAGCCCAATAGATTTTCAACCACTTGTAAGCTTTTAGCTAAATCGGCATCGGGCCTGCGATAACGCACCTCAACACCATCATACTCACGCATTCCACGCCTCCTTCCTTGAGCGAATGCTCGTTTACTTTAGCGGCCCGTTTCACTCACCGGTTTCTTTAATAACTTACGCTGCAAGGTACGGCGGTGCATACCCAGTTGCCGAGCGGTAGCCGACACATTGCCCTGATTAGCATTGAGCACCTGCTGAATATGTTCCCACTCCAGCCGTTTAGGATTAAGCGGTGAGTCGTCAACATCATCTTCTTGCAAGGTATTAGGGTAAGCATCCAGCTCAAAGGCAGCTAGCAGGGTTTGGGTATCGACGGGTTTAGCCAGATAGTTATCGGCACCAAGACGAATCGCCTCCACCGCGGTAGCAATGCTGGCGTAGCCCGTCAGTAGCACCATCACCACTTTGGGTAACAAATTACGCAGCGGCACAATTAAACTCAGGCCGTTGGCCTCGGCCAATTTCATATCCAGCAGGATATGGGTTGGGCAACACTCCCGCGCCACCAGCAGGGCACTACTGGCATCGTGACTTAAACGACATTCAAACCCATGGCGGGTCAAACGCCGCGCTAAAATACCTGCAAGCGCTTGATCATCTTCAATAATCAATAGCCGTTTCATACTGTTTCTCCAGTTGGTACTTTAGGCGCCAAGAGTGTAAAACGAATTTGCGCCACTGTGCCGCCTTGGGGATGATTTGCCAGAATAAGCTCCGCGCCTAAACGCTCCAAGCTAGCATGGCTCAGTAACAAGGCTACGCCTAAGCCTTTAGGGCTCTCGATTAATAAGGTGCCTAATTGTGGCAATAATGAAGGGGCGATACCCGCGCCATAATCACGGATCTGCAAATAAGCCTGCCCCTCGCTTGGCGAACAATCGACGCTAATATCCACCTGCGAAGTACCTATGGTTTCGACACTGGCGCGGGCGGCGTTTTCAATCAAGGCCATAATGGCGGGGGTTAAGCTCATATCGGTTAAGATCTGCTTTTCTTCTAGCAGCTTAGGCTCACAGGTTATCAACCAATTGAGTTCTGTTTGCGGCATCAATAACTGGGTTTTCTGTTTTAATCCAGCCACCAGCTCAGTGAGATTTTGAGGCCGCTGACGACGGTCACGAATCGACTCGGTTGCCAATCGCAGCTCCGCCAAGGTGTGCTCACAACGCCCCAGTGCGGTTTCCATTTCAACTAAGGTTATTGAGGGTTCGGGGGTTTCTTCCCTTAATTCATCGAGCAATAAATGCAATGTTGAGAGTGGCGTCGCTAATTGATGGGCCATTTGCGCCGACACAGTACCGAGCGCCACTAACTGCTCCTGCCGCAGTTGTCCTTCGCGCATATAGGCAAGCTGCGCATCCTGACGGCGCATCCGTTTGGCGATCAGTGCCACACTGGTGGTCAGCACTAAGGCGGAAATCACAAAGTTAAACCACATGCCTAAATAGTGGGAACTCATATCCATGCCATGGTGCTGCATGTGCGACTCTGGCACGGTAAAAATCATCACGCTATAGGCAAGCGTAGAGATCGCCGTCAGGCTCCAAGGCGCCCAAATGGGCAATGTGACCGCGGCCAAGGCGATAGGTAACAATAATAACGAAATAAACGCATTGGTCGCCCCGCCCGAAAAATACAGCCAAGAGATCCAAAACAAGGTATCCAGACTTAGGGCGATAAACAGGCCGCGCTCTTTCGCAAATAAGGGTTTACGTAATGCTAATGTGAGCGAAAGATAGAGCACCTCCAGCACAAACACGTGCATGAGCGGCTCCATTTGCAAACTCAGGCCAAAGGTATCGGCGGCAAACAACGTCAAACCAATTTGCAGCAATAAACCTAAGGTGCGCAGCAGCGCGACTTGGTCGGCCGCTTGCAGATTCGCTCCTAAAATTTTAACCATCATTATTCCTTAAGCTTAAGGCCAGCAGCCGCAAGTGCTGCACTGGATTGAGCGAGCGCCTGATTAAGCCCTGCGCTAAATTCCAACTCAGAATAAATGCCCAGCGCCGCTAAACGCCCGCAACTTAAGGTGCAGTTCTGCGGCCTTTTAGCGCTATCCATCGGTGTCATTTCTGGAGTTAAATGCGCAGTATCAATTGCCAATAACTCACCTAAGCCCAGTAGCATTTGGTACTTAGTCATGGTTTGCGGCGCACTAAAATGATAAATCCCTGACACATCGGCAGCATGTAATTGCCGCTTGATCAGCTTAGCGATGGCGCCAGCAATATCCGCCGTCGAGGTCGGCGAGCGAATAGCCCAAGCATCGACCCGCTGCGGCCTGCTATCTAACAATTGATTGATTAACACTAATACCGCAGATTCGCTCAGTTGAGTCACTTCGCCGTAGAGGATCGGTAAACGTAATACCGCAAAACTGCTGTCGGTATTCAGCACACAGGTTTCGCCCTGTAATTTAGACTCACCATAAAAGTTGACTGGATTGGGTGCAGCATCTTCGGCATAGGGCGGCGTTGTGCCATCAAACACATAGTCGGTTGAGATATACAGCAGCCAAACTCCATGCTGTTTAGCGGCCTTAGCAAGGGTTTGGCTGGCGCTCAAATTCAGCGTCAAAGCCTGCTCAGGCGAGCGCTCGGACACATCGGGGCGACGCTCAGCGGCACAGTGCACGATAATCTCTGGCCGTTCGTGGGCAATAAAGGCTTCTACTGTAATAGCTTGGGTTAAATCGAGTTTATGGATATTAGCTTCGGCGCGGCTAAAGCCGGTGGCAATCACCTTATGCCCTGCGGCAGTGAACTGTTTAACGACCGCCCTGCCGAGCAATCCGGTTGCGCCCGTCACCATAATATTTGCCATATTGCCCCGCGATCCTTAGCCACCCATTTGGCGGATAATTCTAAAAGCTTTTCATATTCAACGCACTTGTTTACTCTTATTTGCCCGTACTTAAGCTGATTTGGGTTTATCCCACTCGACCTGATTAACAATAAAAGGCTGAATTTGACTCAAGCACTTCCCCTTATCCTCGCAGGCCCGATGCTGCGCCACTGCGATACCTCGCACTTTACTCTCTGGTTTGTGAGCCGCGAGCCATTGACTGAATTACAGCTGGCCTTAGGGGAGCAAAGCTATGGGTTAGCAGAGGAAGAAGTGCATTGCATCCCACTCGGCAAGCACGCCTTTCAATATTTGATTAGTGTGTCGCGACCTGCATTACTTACGCCTGAAACGGCTATTCCATACCGCGTTTCGGCTAAGGGGATTGGCGATATTTTCAGTGGTGTCAACGGATTACACTATAACGGTGCCGACTCACCCCAGGTTTACTTTTGCACCGAACTCAAACAGGTATGGCATGGCTCATGCCGCAACCCCCACCACCATAGCGAGGATGCCTTAGTCGCCGCCGACACCACGCTAGCACAGCTTATCGATAAGGATTCGCAGCAGCGCCCAGCCCTGTTAATGCTCAGTGGCGATCAAGTTTATGTGGATGATGTGGCTGGCCCCATGTTATGCGCCATTGGTCAGGTGATTGAAAAACTCGGCCTGCACCATGAAGCCTTTTACGGCGCCACTATTGCGGGAAGCGAGGCAATCCGTTATCAAGCTGATAGCTTGTACTTACGCCATAAAACGCTGCTGCCACGTACCGAATATCCCGCCAAAACTGCGCTTTGGCGCTGGTATGTCAACCATCCGATATTTACCTCATCCATCGCAGAAAACCATTTAGTTAGCCTGAGTGAAATGATCGCCCTATACCTACTCACTTGGTCGCCCGAACTATGGGAGTTGGTTGATTTACCCAAGGATGTCGACAGTCTCTCTGCCGCCAACAAGCTGCGTTGGCAAAAAGAATGGCAAAACTTACTGGCCTTTAAAGCAGGACTCACTCAGGTTAGGCGCCTTATGGCGCATATTCCCGTGTATATGATGTTTGATGACCATGATATTACCGATGATTGGAATCTCACCGCTAAGTGGGAACAAGCCGCCTACGGTCATGCATTTTCTAAACGAATCATTGGTAATGCCTTGATTGCCTATACCTTATTCCAAGGATTAGGTAATGCGCCGGATAAATTTAATGCCGAGGTTCGCCCAAAGTTAGATGCATTTTTCAATCGCCCCGACCCTAACACTCAGGATACCTTGATTGATCTCTTACTGACATTTGAGCAATGGCATTACAGCTTAGACACCTCACCCAAGCTGGTTGTACTCGATACTCGCACCCGCCGTTGGCGCAGTGAATCGAATCTCGCCAAACCCTCGGGCTTGATGGATTGGGAAGCCTTAATGGATTTACAACAGGCGCTACTTGGTCAATCTAAGGTCATTATCGTCTCGCCCGCGCCGATGTTTGGTGTCAAAGTGATTGAGGCAGTGCAACGCATGGCCACTTTTATGGGCGCTTCGCTGCTGGTCGATGCAGAAAACTGGATGGCGCATCCGGGCGCAGCCAATGCTTTGCTAAGCATCTTTATGCACCGCAAGACCCCAGAGCAATTTGTGATCCTCTCGGGGGATGTGCACTATTCCTTTGCCTATGACATCAGCATTCGCTTTCGCCGTAGCAGCCCAAAGATTTACCAAATTACCTGTAGCGGGATTAAAAACCAGTTCCCCGAAAAACTGCTGCCACTTTTCGACAAGCTCAATGGTTGGCTTTACGGCCACTTCTCACCATTGAACCTATTTACCAAGCGAAAGCGAATGTCATTACGGGGCAGACGGCCAAACGGAGAACGGAGCAAGCGTTTAGTCAACCGCAGCGGCATCGGCATTTTGGTATTAGCGGATAATGGCGAGCCCACAAAAATTGCCGTATTACATGGGGATATGAGCGAAACTCGGTTCGAACCACCGAGGCAAGAATAGTTTATTGCAACGGTTCAACACGCTTTTCAACCACTGCCGAATTAGCTGGCGTTATCATGCTATCTTCTTGCTTGGGCAAGCTTTGATTAAATAGCTGTGACTCGGGGCGCTTTGGCGGCGAGGTATTATCTAACATCTGATCCCAAATGACCTTTGGTGAGGATGACGATCCGGCTTTACTCTCATCCTCCTGCATGATTTCTGCACTTGGCTTTTTGGGTTCGATTACCGCACTCGCTTTACGGATCTCTGTCGTCAACTCATGAACATAAGGATGTTTCGTCCAGTTACCAACATACATGGCGCCTAAAAGCACTGCGAGACAGAGCAAAATTGAAATGATTGCAGATTTGGTCATCTTACCATCCTAATGGGCCGATAAAACGCAGCACTGAAACGTTGGTCGGACAGTATCATAACCATATAAGGCTACCGCCAACTAGTTTAAAACCAAAGCTGGCACGCACAGAACAGTATTAAAATTTGTACACCGCCCTCACCTCGCTTTATTGAGAGCGACATTTATCCAATTGGAATGGCTACCAAAGATAATCGAAACTCACTTCAACAGGTACTCCTTCAATAGCAGTAGGCAAATCAGTTTCCGGCTTCAAGGTGATTTTCAATACGGGTTTTTCGCCATCGAAGGGACCTGACAATTGCTTAGGTAAGCGCCCCACCAGCTCGGTGGGTTCAGAGATCTCGGCGCGTAACCGAGTGCCATTGGGTAACTTGATGGTTGCCTTTTGACCAATAGCAGTGTATTCCAAGTACTTAGGCTCAAGATAGGCAAAGATGACCGCCTCCTTACGCCCCGAGAGCAGTACGAGGGGTTTATCTTCGACTATATGCTCTCCCGTTTGTACTAGCACATCGACCACGCGAGTCGAATTAAGCGCCTTGATATGTAATTGCGACTCTTGCGCTCTTAATCGAGCTAACTGCAGCTCAATATTGTATTTTGATTGAGCGATGGACCCCGCAAGCAACTCGGTTTTCTGCTGTTGACGTGCCTGCATCAAATCGACTTTTGCCTGTTCAAGCGCCATTTTTGCAGCAGTATGCGCCTGTAACACCGCCGCCATATCAGCCGTGGGAACAACACCTTGACGTTGGTAACGCTCAAAACTATCAAGCAAACCATTCTGCCGCGTAACACCTTCAGCCGCGACATCGATACGCTGTTGTAATTGCGCGAGGATTTCGGCATTGATGCTGAGATGATCAAACTCAAGCTGAGATAATTGCTTCTCTAACTCTTGGATCTGAGCATCTAACTGCGTATCTACTAAGGTGAGAATATCGGCTCCCTTGGTAATCACATCACCTCGTTTCACCATAATCGCGGCCACATCGCCAGCACTTGGGGCACGCACCTCTAAGGGTTCGGTAGTCACTATGCCACTGGCCAAAATAAACAAATGAGGGCGCAGTAATATCCAGCCGACCACAACTACAGGTGCAATAACTAAGGTTAATAACAAGTACCAACGCCCTTTAAAGCCCCCTCTTTTAGCTGCGGCATATTTTACCCCTATGCCTTTGTCATCAGTTGGTCGTTGCGCTTTGTCGCTCGGTTGATAATTCACTTTCATTAGAACTTTCTCCCACGTTTCAAAACCCACCACGGCGCCATTGAACTTTCTTCATGGGAGCGGCGAAAAACCTCATTCAATAGCGCAAATAGACACACTAAACGCATAAACAGCGCATAAAACGGATATAAAGGTAACCAAATGGCTAAACGTAAGTCCTGGGACAATCGCTCCGAAATCGCTAATAAAACCATCAAGTAGAAGAACACTAAGATGGCAAAATAGAAGCCATAAATCGTTAGCGAAATTGAGGTAATAAACTGCCACGGATAACTCAGCACTATTCCGATGGAATAAAATACGATAACAAATGGCATCAACACGTTCTGCAAGAAACCATAGAGCAAGGTAAAGATAAAGGTTCCGGTGCCCAGCAGCTTAGGCGTAAAGGCTGGCCAGTGTTTGCGAAAATACAAAAATAATAAATCCCCATCCCAACGCAGGCGCTGTAACACTAAGGTTTTGAGATCGGCCGGCGCATCTGTATGGCCAACGGCCAAGGTCGCAAAAGGAATACGCCAGTCTGGATGACGCTTAAAGTATTGCTTAATCCTCACGGTTAAATCCAAATCTTCAGCAGTATGGGTATCCCAGCCGCCAATTTGAATTAAAAAGGTCCGCCTAAAAGCGCCAAAAGCCCCAGAAATATTATTCAGCAGGTTCCATTGCCCAAGTCCGGTTTTTCCACCTTGCATTGAGATCAGATATTCAATCGACTGCATGCGAGTCAATATCGACTCATTCACATTGCGAACCCTTAATGCGCCCCCCACAGCGGGCACATTAGGATCTTCAAAATAGGGCACAATCTGCGCCACCATGTCATTGTCGAACGAGGTATCCGCATCGGCATTGATCACAATGTCGCCCGTGGCAATTGATAGCCCCGCATTTAAGGTCGACACCCGGCCTCCGCGCTGCCACTTGGGCAACACCACCACTTTGCGATTTGTTGCTTGGCAAGCCTTGGCCGCCGCCATCGCAACTTGATAAGTCAGCGCGTTTTGGACGGCACCATCAACAACTGCAATGATCTCTATCTCACCGTCATAAACCTGTTCAATAAAGGAATCGATTGTCGATTTGACAGCTTCTCCCTCGGCATAACAAGTGATCACACAGGACACTTTAGGTTTATAAAGTGACTGCCGAGGCACTTGTACGAAGTTGGTGTAGTAAAACCGCATAATGCCAGTGAGCACCAATAGCATCAGCGGCGCCTCATACAGCAGTATGAGTGGCACCAGCCAAGCGAAAAAGCTTAAGTGTTCAGCCAATTGGTGCCAGATATCGAGCACCATGTAGCTGATGGTGTTGAATTCACTCATATTGGCTTAGCTTTAACTAATTGATCTGTTAACCATTCACCCACATTTTCACCAATGTCCGCGGGCAAGGTTAGGGCTTTTACGCTGAGTTCAATCTTAGATGCGGATTGCAATTCTTTAAGATCAAACAACTTCTTATAGATACTCTTTAGCTGGCTCATATCCGTCATGGGCAGTAACATCAGCAAACCATCACGGGTATAATTACTGCATGCATCAGTCACCCGAATAACGCTTCGCAGACGCTCTTGCAGGGCATCAAGCTGAGCAAAGCCCTTCGCCTCACCCTCTGCCAGCAAAAACTCATCTACATTGAGCATTTGAATCGACAAAATAGAATGGGTTTGATGATGGCGTTTCGCCAATTTATTTTGCCAATCAACCAACCAAAAAAACTGTGCACTGGTCATTTGCTCACCTGGCTCAAAGGCGAACCAAGATTGCGAACGCCCTTGACGAACTAAGGTACGCCCGGGGATCGCCAGTTTAAAGCTGTACACATTCCTTACATGCAAATCATCTAGCTTGCTGCTGAGCTGGCAATGCAAGCATTTTGCCTCCACCACAGCATCGACAAACAAGGTTTGGCAGCTATTACAATGCTGATTCTCTATCGGCCTATCGTAATCCACCCCAATATGACGCAGGCTTTGTAAACAGTTTGGGCAACTTAGCGTGTTCAACTTGCGAAATGATGCTTGAGCACCAACGTGCCCACAGTTAAAACAATGCAAACTACTTTGCAACTCGGTGTCGATACTATGACATTGGGGACAGACATCGATGTAATTAAGATGCCCAGAATGACACCCAGGGCAAAAACGTAATCGATTAGATAATTCAGCCTTTTCAATCAACTGAGATTTTTGTAATTCGCCCAACCAAGTAAAGCTTTCCTCAGGATGAATACCAAAACAGCGTAATAACGGATAATCATAGAGGTATTTTTTTTCAGGTACGGAATGCGGTTCTAATATGGCATTGTGATGACACCACAGATAAGCCAGCAGCTTATAACGAGGATCATCTTGATAATCTAACTTAACCTGCTGCTTCTTCAGTTTGTATATTTGATAGTGTTCATTATATTCAGCATTCCATAAACCATTTGCTAAATAAGGAGATAAGGCACTTTCATGGCAGACTAATATATGACTCAAAAAAGTAGCATCATTTTCTCTAAGAACACGGAGGCACTTATCTTGTTCTTCCGCCTGCAACGATAATACAATTAGTTCTGCTGAATGCCCCAGTTCTAACAAAGCTTCAACAGAATTAAATGCATCAAAATCAGGATACCAAGATTGTCTATGGCAAGGACCAATCCAAATAAAATTTTCGTAATAACAATCGTCTGCAATACTTACTGAATATGTAGATGTCATATAAAAACCTTACGCAGATATAAAAACACCCATCATAAAAGCAAACATCCATGTAATAACTTATAAAAGTAATTCTTACACTGAGTTATCATCAGAAGACTCTTCTCACGCTTAATCTTATCCTAGATTAGGCTAGAGCAATGAGAACATCAAAAACAGATGTAACACAAAGTATCAAAAATAGCTTAAATCACAGCAATATTGACCTTAATTATTTATTAAGGACAATAAATATAAACAGATAAAACTTATATTTCAACTAAAGACAGGGTATTAAAAAACGAATAAACGAGTTTCAACACAAATAAATAACATCAATCGATATTTATATACAAGTGTTCGCATTGAATATCATGTTTATTGTCCGAGAGAGGATCAACAAAACGTAATCGCTGCGCCAAGAGTTGTAGTGGCTTGGTAAAATCATCCGGCCCTTTAGGTAATAATGTCGGATAAAAGCGATCATTTAATAATGGCATACCAAGACTTTGCATATGCACCCGCAATTGGTGAGTTTTACCGGTAATAGGGCTTAAATGAAATAAACCAAACTCGCCTTTTATCGCAACCAAGCTTATCTCCGAGTGAGTATTTGTCATGCCTTCAACTATTTTCATGGTAAAACTGGGTTCGCTGCGTTGCATGCGATTTTTGACCGTCCAATGCTTTGGCAAAGTTAATTCGCCACTGGCATATTGTGCCAAAAGTTCAGGAGTGAGTTTGGCAATCGCTTGATAATCTTTACGGATCGCATCATCGATAAATAATTGGTGATAAATATGCCGCGTCTCTGGGCGAGTCGTCATCAGGATAACGCCTGCGGTTTCCCGGTCTAACCTATGGGCTGGAGCGATAGTGTCTATCCCAGTGCTTAAGCGTAATCTGTGCACTAGGCACTCATTCACGTAATCGCCGCTGGGGGTGACGGGTAAAAAATGCGGTTTGTAGGCCAAGATGAGGTTGTCATCTTGAAATAAAATCGGCGACTCGAAGGGGACTTTCGCTTCCACTGGGACTTCACGGTAGTAATATGCCCTCGCCGTCGGGCGATAGGCGGTATCTAATCCAATTAAGCTGCCGTCTTGCCAATGCACTTTGCCATCGAGGATGCGCTGACGCCAAACTGCTTCGCCAATATGGGCATAATGCTCGATCAAAAAAGAAAATACGGTTGGTTTATCAACCACTTCTAGGGGGAGAACCACAAAAGAAGGTTGGGCGGCACGGGCGGTTTGAGTCATAGAAACAACTAGCGGCGATAATGAGCCGCTATTTTAGCCTTGGTGTGGTTTTTCAGTCCACATGGGACTTGATAAGTTGCAATACAAAATCCATGGTTTTATGGCAGTCGGGCTGATTCACCAACACCAGCTTATCGCGGTTATACATGGGCAGCACTTCTAACCAACGTTGGCTCACCCAGGCCGCATCCTCTAAATGCACTTGGGAATACAACTCCAGTAAGTCAGGGTTTACCTCATAGAATTGTTCAAGGGCAGCACTGATCAGTTCGAACTCCCCTTCTATCGGCTCTTCTTGCCAATTTGGGCAAGGCAAAGTGCGGGACATCCACAGCTTATCTTTTGCTTGCGCCGCGGAGAGAATACTAACCCTTTGGCGCCCCTCTAAAACGATGCTGAGGGTATCATCTTCTAACTGATTAAAATCGATAATCTCGCACTGTGTCGCAGTCGGATAACAGGGCGGATTGCCGCTGGGCTTACTCGCCGCAAACGCTAAATCGTATTTGCCTTTTAACACATCCGCGACCATGCGCAATTGGCCCGGCTCGACTACGCGGACCTCAATCCTTCCCTGTGGCAGCAACAAGGCATCGCGCATAATTAACGCCATTTCTCGTGTTTGCATAGCAACCTCCTGCCCACTGATACAAGAATGTGCTCAAAAATCAGCCACACCTTATTAATTTAGAGTGTAGCAGGAGAAATAATTTCCTTCCTAAAGTCGCTGACGGTAAAAAGCATTTAGGCCGAGTTTACCCCTCTCACCCTACAGCGGCGCTAAGTGTACTGCGACATTGCCCTTTGCATACACTTCGGCAAATTCGTCAGCAAGCCGCTCGCTTAAGGCAACAGAACGGCGCCAATACTGCATCCGCTGCGCAGTATCCAGTTGTTTAAAGTCTTCACGGTCGGGCACCTTACCAAAAGGCAGTGACGCCACAAACTCCGCCGAAGGCGCCAGCACCAAGGCGTTATGGTAATTGGTGCGCGCTCGGCGCCAGGTCAAGGATTTATCGAACCATCCAGGGCTCATATGGGGATAAAAATGCGGGTACAGGGTCAATCCCATAATAGTATGGGATAAGGGCAAATCGAAGTGATAGTCGGTGATGCCGCCATCATAGTATTGCCCCGCGGGCGCGCCATCAATCCGTGAGACTGACGCAAGCACTAATGGAATAGATCCCGTTGCCAACATCACAGCATCCATATTGGCCTCGGTGAGCCTCGCCTGCTGGCTGGGTAAATCGTCAAGTTGCTTAAAAGGTGATGCTGCCACTTGCTGACTAAACACCACACGCTCGAAATGCCAGCCCAAGGTTTTGCGGCTAATGAGGTTGGTCGCAGCCGCCATCGCCAGCCCAGCCGCTAATGGCAATTTATGGCTAAGACGATTGATGTGTTTAGCGCGGCAGGCAATTAAGTGACTGTGAATAAAGGGATGATTGACTATCTCGCGACCACCCGTCTCGCCAAGAATTCCTTGGACTATGCCCTTCACCTGCTCGCTCACCTCATGCGGTGTCGGTATCGTTTCATACCGTTGGCCAATGTAGTAATCCTCTAAACGTGCGTAGGCTTGTAGTGGATCCTGCTGTGCTAAACAGGCTAAACGCCAGGCGCCAGAGGATGCCCCTAAGGTGTATAGCGGCGTTTGCCTATCTTTAAAAAATTCAGCAAAAAGATACTTATCAAGCCCCGCAATCCCTAACCATTTGGGTCCACCGGATGCCGCCAATAGTTGTGTAAAAGCATCTGGATGCAGACCTTGCTCCCTGATAATGTTAAAGGCCGTAGGACCTGCAAGAAAGCGTAATGCGGGCAAAACTTAACTCCTTAAAGTGCCTCAAACCTGAGGTTTACTGCCATTAAAACACAGCCGCCAAGCGCGATAAACCTTCAGCAAACCTAATGGATCTAGATGATTTTATTCACTTAGCCAATCATATGAGCTGTGGCGACATATTCGACTAGCTTTAAATGATTATCTAGAACAGTAAGCTCTGAGTTAGTTCTTTTCTGTCTAGATGTAACAATTGTTACAGTGATAACCTTCGCCCTATCGAATTGTTACTTTCGTTGGTTCAATGTTTTCGTTCCAGCTTAAGGTTAATCCACATTGAGAGGTTTTATGCGTCCAGCCGTTATCGCATTAGCAGTATCTTCAACTTTGGTTTTTCCTGTCGTACACGCAGAAGAACAGGCCAGCAACGTTGAGAAAATTGAAGTCGTCGGCTCGCGGATCGCTCTGCGCACCGCAACCGACAGCGTTGCCCCCGTCGATATCATTACCGCGGAGCAACTCGAATCCACAGGTATGACCGAAACCGCTAAGGCGCTGCAATTTGCCGCGCCAAGTTACAGTTTCCCCTTCTCATCGGTGACCGATGGCTCAGATGCGGTGCGTCCTGCCAGCTTACGCGGCCTGTCGCCAGACCACACGCTAGTACTGGTAAACGGTAAACGCCGCCATGGTTCGGCGCTGGTGCATTTAAGCGGCACTGTCGGCAAGGGCTCATCTAACGTCGATTTGAACGCAATCCCGATGACATCCATTAAACGCATTGAAATCCTGCGTGACGGCGCCTCGGCACAATACGGCTCAGATGCGATTGCCGGTGTTATCAACGTAGTCTTAAAAGACAACGACCAAGGCGGTAGCGTCTCGGCCCAAGCGGGCCAAACCTATCAGGGTGACGGTGAACAATGGCGCGTTGGCGTAAACCACGGGATGAGTTTTAACAACGACGGTTTTGTGAATATTGGCGTCGAAGCCCACCATAAAGACAGCACCAATCGCGCTGGCTTAGATCCACGTCAACAATATCCTAAGCTGCCAGACGGTTCGGCTGATCCGCGCGAAGCAACTTTCAACCGCAAGAGTCACCAAGTGGGCGACGCCGAATACGATAACTTAGGCTTATTTATCAACGCGGCGCAGCCTTTCTCAAACGACAGCAAACTCTATGCCTTTGGTGGCATTAGCCAGCGTGAAACCAAATCCGGTGCATTTTATCGCCGTGCGCTCGATGCCCGTAACTTGACCGAGCTTTATCCCGACGGCTTTTTACCGCAGATCAATCCTAAGATCATCGACTCATCATTCGTGTTGGGCTACGAGTTCAACCTCGGCGAGTGGAATATTGATACTTCAGCGGGCTATGGCGGAAACTCGTTCGAATACAACATTGTAAACACCCTAAACGCATCACTCGGCCCAGATAGCCCGACGGAATTCGATGCGGGCACCCTGTCCACCAGCGAAGCAAACCTGAACATCGATATCTCGCGCTACTATAACTTTGCCAATGACTCAGAGATCTTAGTGGCAACGGGTGTCTCTTGGCGCCAAAACGGTTATCAGATTGACGCAGGCGAACCGGGTTCTTACATCAATGGCGGTTATGATAACCGTGCAGCGGGCAGCCAAGGTTTTACCGGCTTTACACCTGAGTCAGAAGTCGATGAAACTCGCGACAATACTGGTGTTTATGTTGAGCTTGAAAACCAATTAACCACTGAGTTTTATTGGGCAGCGGCGCTACGTTACGAAAACTATTCTGACTTTGGCGGCAACACCAGTTGGAAGCTCGCGGGCCGTTACGACTTCACTGACCATTTAGCGCTGCGCGGCACAGTAAACACAGGCTTTAGAGCGCCGAGCGTACAACAGCTGTACTTCAGCAATATCTCGACCCTGTTCAATCCTGATCCGACTACGGGCCAGTTAGTGCCTATCGAATCAGGCACCTTCAACACCTTATCGCCAGTCACTAAGGCCCTAGGCATTAACGAACTCGACCCAGAGCTGTCGCAATCCTTCAGCTTAGGCTTGGTCTACACCAATGATACGGGTTTAGCGTTAACCTTGGATGCCTATCAGATTTCAATCGATGACAGGATTATCCTCTCAAGCTCAGTGACGCCAAACGACTCACCCGCAGTTGCCGCAGCGCTGGCCAATACCAATGCGGAATCGGCACGTTTCTTTATTAACGCCGTCGATACCCGTACTCGCGGCGTTGATCTAGTAGTGAGCCAAGATTTTGATATCGGCTCTTGGGGCGATTTACGCGCCAACTTGGCGTACGCCTATAACAAAACTGAAATCCAAGATATTCATTTCCCTGAAATTTTGGACGGACTCGGCCCTAAACTCTTCGATAATATCGAACAAACCCGCATGACCTCTGCGACGCCGCACAATACGGGTAACCTAGGTCTGACCCATGAATTAGGTGACTTTAAGACTAACATTCGCCTCAGCTATTTCGGTGATTACACTGTGGGTTACTCAACGGGTGATGTGAATTACAGCGACCAATGGGTGATGGATTTATCCGTACGCTACGCCGCAACCGATGCCTTAAGCTTCACCGCTGGCGTACAAAACTTGTTTGATGTGTATCCTGAAAAACGCCCAGATGACAATAACTTCAATGGTATTTTCGTCTATCCATTAACCAACACGCCGTTTGGATTTAATGGGGGTTACTACTTCCTCGAGGCTAAGTACACTTACTAAGCCGCAAACCATCAAAACAGGCCATTTATGGCCTGTTTTTTTATGTCTATCGCTTATGTTCTAACGGCGGTGAACTGATTATAATCTTTACAATTCACTCATTTACTTACGCCATATCGAGTACCCCATGATTGTCGATACCTTAGCTAATCGCCATATTTATCAATCACTCAGCCCACGCATTGCCACGGCATTAGCACATCTTGCCAGCACAGACTTTAGCCAACTGCCCGTTGGCAATTATCCCCTTGATGGCGAGGATATTTTCGTGATCGTCAATGATTACCACACCAAGCTACAATCGACGGAACCCTTTGAAGTACATAAAAAATACATCGATGTGCAGTATGTGGTCAGCGGCGAAGAAGAGTTTGGCTATCTACCATTGGCCGACCAAACACCCTCAAAACCTTATTTCGAAAAGCACGATTACGCCGAGTTCGATTACGAGTCGAATAAAGCCAACGCCTCCTACATTCAACTAAAGGCAGGCATGTTTGCGCTCTTTTTCCCTGGCGACATGCATATGCCCGGCACGAGTGATACACCGACAGCGGTGCGTAAAGTCGTGATAAAAGTGAAAATCTAAAATCTGAGTCAACAATGCCTAAGTTTTGACAGAAATAGCCGCTTAAGGCGCAGCGATATGCGCTTTGGCTATTTCCGAATCGGACGAAATATTGTTAAAATTGCCACAAATTTAAAGGAGAGTCCCTGAAATGCCTATGTACGTTGTCGGTCACAAAATCCCCGATTCTGATTCAATCTGTGGTGCTATCGCGTTAGCTTATCTAAAAAACCAAATCGGTGAAGAAGCCGTTGCCGCACGTTTAGGTGAGTTATCACCCGAAACCGCTTTTATTCTGGAGCGTTTTGGCTTTGAAGCGCCAGAATACAAAACCAGCTATGCTGGCGAGCAGGTCTACATTGTTGACCACTCTGAACTGACTCAAGCACCGGACGATATCGCCAAAGCGACCATCGTAGGGATTGTGGATCACCACAAATTAGGCGATCTGACCACTGATACGCCATTAGAGTGTTGGATCCGCCCAGTAGGTTGCAGCAACACGGTCATTAAGATGATGTACGACTTTTACCAAGTCGCCATTCCTAAAAATATCGCTGGCATTATGATGTGCGCCATCCTAAGCGACACTGTGATCTTCAAATCACCGACTTGCACCACAGCTGACATTCGCTGCGTTGAAGCCTTAGCCGAAATCGCAGGCATCGAAGACTTTAAAGCACTGGGCATGGAAATGTTCAAAGTAAAATCGGCAGTTGAAGGCACGCCAGCACGCGACCTCGTGATGCGCGACTTTAAAGACTTCAACATGAACGGTAACTTAGTGGGTATCGGCCAATTAGAAGTAATTGATCTGTCAGTATTTGATGCAATCAAAGCCGAACTAGAAGCCGATATTAAAGCACTGAAGGTTGAAGGTAACCGCCACAGCGTACTGTTACTGCTGACCGACATTATGAAAGAAGGCTCAGAACTGTTAGTGGTTTCTGACGATGCAGATCTGATTAACCGCGCCTACGGTAAAACTCCAGTTGATGGCAAAGTGTGGTTAGACGGTGTATTAAGCCGTAAGAAGCAAGTTGTACCACAACTGCAGGCCGCTTTCGCTTAAGCGACCATTAAGTCGTAATGCCTAAAAAGCCGAACTGAGTTCGGCTTTTTTGTGCCTTCGATATGCTCCATTCCATAAAATCAGTATGAAACTTTGCTCATAAAGCTACCCTAAATTTGGCAGTGCCGAGTAAGATAGGATGATTCATTCCTGCTCCCTGTTTTCATCATGCCAGAAGTCTTACAACACCTTATTACCGAAATGACCCCTTGGTTGCAGCAATACGGTTATCTGCTGCTGTTTATCGCTATTGCCGTCGAGGGATTTGGCATTCCAGCCCCAGGACAATCCTTACTCATTGTTGCCAGTTTACTGGCGGCTACGGGGCAAATGTCACTGTCATTAGTTTTGATCGTAGCCAGCGGTGCAGCCCTGTGTGGCAACACATTGGGTTATTTTATTGGTCGACGCTTTGGCGAGGTATTGCTGCGGAAAGGTTGGATAAAACCCAAACTAGAAGACAAAATTCATGATGTGATTGGCCAGTATGGCATTGCGGCCTTAGTGCTCAGCCGTTTTGTCGAAGGGCTTAAGCAATTTATGTTTATAGGCTGTGGGCTGGCCAAGATGCCTTTTAAACAATTTGTGATGGGCAACCTACTCGCCACCAGCATTTGGGTGACTCTTTTTGGTCTAGGGCCAGTGTTAATCCGCGATGAAATCGCACCAATACTCGCGTTTTATCATCAACATAAATACCCTACATGGGCGATCGTTAGCCTGTTGCTAATCTCGTTACTGCTGCTAAGTTGGCGTAAATGGCAAATGAAAAATCAATAAAGTGCGCACTTCCATATGCTCATTTTACCGCCGAGATTGTGCTAACCCAATTGTAGAAATAAGTTACTCATTCTCAACTTTAGGTCGAGGTGGCGTTTCCTCTAGCGGTTGATGCTCATTCGCTGGATTAGCCTGTGGCGATTCTTCCTTTACACCTTCCCGCGGTGGCAATTCCAAGGTTGATTCTGTCTTTATCGGTACTGGAGGCTCTGGTTGCTGTGATGGTTTTTCAGCTTCAGCAACAGGTTCAACAATAACCACAGGCTCGTCTGGAGTACTCGTTTGGCCACTGGTGGTATTTGTGGCTTCAGGCTCTGGCGCAAGGGTGGCTAAATCTTCATTCGCAGGGCTTTCAACCGCATGTTTAGGCAATTGATTTCGATATAAATCAATCATACCCATCACCTCGGACAGCGCCTTAGCGTGATCCGACGTTAAGATCCCATTATGCCCAGAGACAATTTCATCGGACACAGCCAGCACCCAAACCGCCTGCATATTGGCATCGGGACAGGTCTGCACACTGCGCCTTGCCTGTAAGCGGGCTCGAATTTTCCAGCCCGAATGCGGCAACGTCATCATACAACCGGGAAGCTGATCGTGAGCCATTAATGCTGAAGGCATTTTCATCGGCGTAGCACAGTTACCGCCTGAACATTTATCGATATCATGGGTTATAGCCCAAGAGTTACCCAGTGCCCGTTCGCCATCTTTTATGTAATTAAACGCCTCTTTTACCGCAAAATCGCCCTTAGATTGCAACACCACCATACTCGGTTTTTGCCTATCTAAGCTCATCAAAGTATCGAGCGGCTTAAAATCCTGCGCTGGCGCTGCTGGGTTTAACAGTAAGAATAGATTCGGGTTATCTTGCTCAGTATCGATAGCCGCCTTAATTCTATCTTTGCTGGCGTGCAACACGACTAAGCCACCAAGACTATGACCGATAACGGTATAACGCAGTAACTGATGCTCAGCGACCAATCCATCCAATCTATCCAGTAACTGCGATAAACCCGTTTGCCCTATGCGTTTTGCTACGGCTTTACGCTGCAAAATAGTCGGGAAATCCAATGGTTCAATCCAACTAGTAGCATCATCCGAACCATCGAGCCAGAAAGGATCGTACTTATCTCCCCGCCAGCCGATGTATAAGCCGAGCAAGTTTCGTTGAGAATCAGAGGCAGCCATTTGCTGATAAAACTGTTCGAAAGCGACAAAATTTTCATCCTTGGGATTGGCACTGTGGTGCCAGCCATGGACAAAAATCAGCAACTCAGGCGCAGTGCCATTATTGGGTTGTAAAATCCGCGCCTTAAGCGCTTGCCATTGTCCATCATTGTGGGGCAGGCCTTGATCGTTAAATTCAATCACATGCAGATTTTGCTTGGCAGTATCAGGGCCGGGCATGTGGTAGGCTTGGTCGGGAATAAAAGGAAGCAAAATACCGAGGGACAACAACATTAAAAACAGTAACTTGTACTGAGTAAACTTCTTAAGGCTCATTTATGACAACTAAATTGTGGCCAGACTAGGCCAATAAAGACACGCTGCTGGGGATAACAGCAAATTGGCCAAATTATACGCTAACCCCTGATTCCCAGCTAGAGCGGAAATAACCTTTTATCACAGTGCTCACATCAATCTTAGCGCCATGTGTCTGGCAATTTCACTTGGCTCCAAAGATCGGCGCACAATGGCGCGGTGTGCTGCCACTGACCACTCCCTATCCATTTCACTAAAGCATCACCGACTTGCGGATAGGCAATGGGATTTGGCGATGCGGCCTTAAGCCAACGCTTAACCGCGCTGATATCTAAGCTCATCATACTGTCACCCGCGCCCAATAATTGTAGCGCTGCCACATTCGATAGCTGCTCGAATTGACCAATCAGCGGCTTGACCAACAACTTTTTACCTAAGGTTAGCGCCTCACTCGCCAGCTCAAATCCCGCATTGCCGATGACACCACCGCAGCTCGCTAAATGCTGTTTAAATCCATCACGATTAAACCCATACCATTGAATATGATCGGCAAGTGGTGCTTTAGGCTGCTTGGCGTGATACACCAAAAACTGATAATCCGTAAAAGGCTTAAAAAAATCGGCAATCACATCCGCCTCTTCGAAGGGTAAATACACCAATATTTGATGGGTATGTTCAATAGGGCTGACATCCACTTCGACAAAGGGAGGCAAGATCGGAAAACCAAAATGATGCCAATGGCATCCTAAAGCCACATCTACCGGTGCAAAGTAGTTGAGTAGTAACTCATTCAACCAAGTACTTCCCAATTTAGGCACAGGATGAGTCAATGCAGCTTGGTGGCTTATCCCAATCGAGGGGACTCCCTGGCGCCTCGCCGCCCATGCGGATACGGGTTCAAAATCATTTAGAACGAGGTCATAGCAACTCAGATCCAGCGCTTGAATATCCTTAAGCAACGATAAGGAACAATTCTGCTTCACCGTTTGCGTGATATTGACTCGCCCTGAGTGCGTAGCAAAAGTCATCCCTGCTTGGACGCGGTAATCCCCAAAACACTCCATATCGAAAAAATCTTCAGGCTTGCGCCCCGAAAACAAAAAGTCGACTTGAATATTGTGCTCAACTAAGGCCTTTGCCATCACTCGAGCACGACTTAAATGACCATTCCCTGTGCCTTGAACTCCGTAGAGTATTCGCATTGCTTATCCTTTAACTGTGAATGAAAGAGTGGTGAATCAAGGAGGTATCCAACGAATGAGTGCCTGATTGTGTTAAATCACGGGATGCACAAGCAAAACAGCCCCCGTACCTAACAGAACACCGGCGACAATATCTGAGGGGTAATGCACCCCAAGCGCAATACGTGAGGCACCAATACAGAGCGCCCATACGTAAGCAAAAGGCGCAGCCACGGGATACACCTGCGCCACACTTGTGGCCATCACAAAGGCGGCCGCCGTGTGTCCCGAAGGTAGGCTAAAACGATCTGAGGGTTCAAAGCCGCTTTCAAACCCAACCAAGGCATGACAGGGTCGAGTACGGCGAATGCTATTTTTGAGTAATATGTACAACGGCAATTCAATCAAAAAACTCGCCAACAGCAGATTGAACAGGTTCTGCCCTTGGGAGTGTGTCAGCATCAACCCAACAGAGAGATACAGATACACATGCCCATCACCAGTTGCCGATATCCGCTTCGCCCAAGCATAAACACCGTGACGTTGGCTCAAATCCACAATGCGGTAAAACATGCGCTTATCTAAGTCTGCAATGTAACTCAACATAAAACAGGCTCCTTGCTGGCATGCCAGCGAGTATCATGGCGATGTTAATGAGTGCATTCTCTCGACAGCTGTTAGCGTCTGCATGTGTTAACGCCCTGTCAGACGACTATTTCACGATAGAACCCCACGCTAAACCTACGACAACTTAAACAGAGATGGCTTAAGTGCTCAGTGTTAAGGTGAGACTAAGAAATACCGATGACGGTAAAGTGACATCAGGCCTAAAGTTTTATGACATATGTGGCGAAAATGGCGAGGAATGAAGCTATCAATTGGAGCAAGAGGGAAAACGTACGGGGAGAATACAGTGCTGCCCAGTTGCTATGAACGGGCAGCACTGTCAGAAAACCTTCAAGCGACAGCTTGTTCCAGCGCTTTAGCGCGGTAAATTTTCGTCAAATGGTAAATATTGATACAGGCAACAAAGGCGTTCATCCCCGCAACAGGCCAAGCTGAAATAAATACGCCATAGATAACAAACAAGGTACAACCGACAAAGTTTAACCATCTTAACCAGATGATATTCTTCATCATAAGTGAAATTGCCACCATTACTGAGGCAAAATAACCAATAATTTCAATCGTGTTTACAGCTTCCATAGGCACCTCTCGAAGGCCCTCTACCGTCCATAAGCGTAACGGGGGGTCCTTGCCCCTAAAGCAAATTAAGTTAAGTAAGTTAATTTAAACTTGGGATATAATACCAAAACGCGCAACAGAGTTGTAATAAAAAACCGTTATTTAATGACCGATATCAAGTTTTGAGGATAAACACCTGTTAAGTGACGAAAGTTTACAACATAAGTGTTAACGTCCAAGTGCAACAATACCGTGATTGATAACACTTTTCTTTTCAGGAATCCCTTTTATACTGGCGTAAACTCGCTAAACTGTACGCAACGCGGATCAATAGGAGTGTAAATATGGAATACAACACCTCAGAACTATGTGACATGTACTTAGATGTCGTAGATGTAGTCGAGCCCATGTTCAGTAACTACGGTGGTTGTAGCTCTTTTGGCGGTTCTATCAGCACCATTAAGTGCTTTGAAGACAACGGCCTAATCACCGAGGTCTTACAAGAAGATGGCCAAGGTAAAGTCTTGCTGGTTGACGGTGGTGGTTCATTACGCCGCGCCCTGATCGATGCATCTATCGCAGAAATCGCAGTCAACAACAACTGGGAAGGCATTATCGTTTACGGTTCAGTACGCGATGTGGATGCGCTGGAAGAATTAGACATCGGCATTCAAGCCCTTGCTTCAATTCCTGTGGGCGCCGATGGCAATTCAGTGGGTGAAGTCGATATCCCGGTCAACTTTGGCGGCGTGACCTTCCTCCCAGGCGATCATATCTATGCCGATAACACTGGCGTCATTCTATCGCCAGAACCACTCGATATTGAGTAATGCTAAATAACATCGAAAGAAAGCCAGCTAAGCTGGCTTTTTTGTTGGCTGATACCATTAAGTACCATTGAATATTCGTCCTTGGGTACGCCACAATATCCCAGTCCCTACCCGATAAGAATACTAATCTATGTCTGAATTTATCCCATTTACCCAAGCCGATATCGCCAATCTCGTTAGCCCGCGAGTCGGTGAGACCAAAATAGGCCAATGCGTACACTTGGCTAACCATGAACATCCATTAGAAACGATACTCACCACCGCTAAAGCCCATGGTGCTCAATTTGCCATTGTCGGAGTGGGTGAAGATATCGGCCCACGGGCTAACCTAGGCAGAGGCGGTGCCACCGACGCCTTTACCACCAGCATGCGCCAGTGGTTGAATTTACAGTCGAATCGTTTTCTTTCGGGCGCCGAATGCCTGATTTTAGGGCAAGTTCATACGGCGGATCTGCAATTACAGGCACAGGATGGCGAAGGCGCGAGCCTAACCCATCTACGCCAAGCAGTTGAGCGGCTCGATGAACGAGTGATTAAACTAGTCAGCGCCATACAAGCGGCAGGGCTTGAACCCATAGTGATTGGTGGCGGCCACAACAATGCCTATGGCCTGTTAATGGCGACCTCGGCCCATTATCAACGCCAAGTTGCCGCAGTGAATTTAGATCCGCACAGTGATTTTCGCCTGCTCGAAGGGCGTCACAGCGGTAATGGCTTTAGTTACGCCGCCAATCGCGGTGCGCTGGGGTATTACCATGTGCTCGGTTTGCACGAGCTCAAAAACAGCGAGGCCAATTTACAACAACTCACCGAGTTTGGTGGCACTTGGCATAGTCTGCAACAAATTTGGATTCGCCGAGAGATTAGCCTGACGCAGGCGCTACAGGATATTGCTAACAAACTTAACCAAACCTCGCTCCCAGTAGCGTTAGAGTTGGATGTCGATGCCATCGCCAAAATGCCGAGCAGTGCCTCCACAGCTGCGGGAATTCCCCTACTCGATGCCGCCCACTACATTAGCTATATCGCCAGCCGATGTCCCTGTGCTTATTTACATTTAGCCGAAGCCGCCCCAAGCTGTCATGAGGCCGGCATAGAGGCGGGCTTTAGGGACGTGGGTCAAAGTATCAGCGAGTTAATTTATGCCTATGTACAAGCAAGATGCCAATTTTTAGCCCGATAGCCTCGTTTGCTTGTGTCCTTACGGGCGCGAAGCTATTCACCAAATCCTGATATTGTGGTCTAATGCCAGTCCATTTTATCGGGTCGGCACACTAAACACTGGCAAAAGCCAAACTCTTTAAGCTAACGCCTTGAGGAGAGTTTACTAGCTCGATCACAGAGTGATAGATCAAAGATTCAGCAAATGCAGGCGATGGCTTACACTCGCCACTAATACTTTGCAAAACAATAGGAATACATTGATGTCTGAGGGTGAATCTAAAAATACCCACTTTGGTTATAAAACCGTAGAGGCGGATAAAAAGGCCGATCTCGTTGCTGGCGTGTTCCATTCGGTTGCCGCCAAGTACGATATCATGAATGACGTTATGTCCTTCGGTATTCACCGTTTTTGGAAACGCTACACCATTGAAGTATCTGGCGCTCGTCCGGGTATGAAGGTGCTTGACCTTGCCGGTGGTACGGGCGATTTAACCGCTAAATTCTCTCACTTAGTGGGCGATAAAGGCGAAGTGGTTTTAGCTGATATCAACGATTCTATGCTAAAAGTGGGCCGCACTAAGCTACGAGACAAAGGCATTGTTAACAATGTCAGCTACGTGCAAGCCAATGCCGAAGCACTGCCCTTCCCCGATAATCACTTCGATATCATCACCATAGCCTTTGGTCTGCGTAACGTAACAGACAAAGACGCAGCGCTTCGTTCTATGAACCGCGTACTTAAGCCAGGTGGTAAGTTATTGGTATTAGAGTTTTCTAAGCCCCAGCATGAAATCATGCGTAAAGTGTATGATTTATATAGCTTCAAAGTCTTACCAAAGATGGGTGAACTCATTACTAAAGACGCTGACAGCTATGAGTACTTGGCCGAATCCATTCGGATGCATCCAGATCAAGACACTCTTAAGCAAATGATGGTGGATGCGGGCTTTGAACAGGTCGATTACACCAATATGACCGATGGCATTGTCGCCCTGCACCGTGGTTATAAATTCTAATGATGCCGCAAGAAGTGGTGTTACTTGCCTGCGCCGCTATTGAGATGGGTCTGAAACAACTTCAGACCCAAGCGGGCGACGCCTATGCGCGCCAGCGCCAGCTACATGGCAAAGTATTTCGTATTCAATTAACGCAACTCAACTGGCCAATTTACTTGGTCTTTGCCAAAGAAATCCAAGTACTGAGTCGCTATGAAGGTGATGTCGATGTCAGTCTGCACGCTGATGCAACGACACTTTATCGCGTGTCAGAAGGTGCCAACCTGACTGAACTTATCAAGCAAGATAAGCTCAAGCTCGAAGGCGATCTGAACTTATTACAAAGCTTTAGCCAATATCTACGTAGCATAGAGTTTGATTTTGCCGAACCCATTTCGCGTTATTTGGGTGACGGCCCCACTCACAAGCTCATCAGTACAAGCCATCAGGCAAAAGGTTTGGCACTTGAAGTATTGCGTAAAACCCGCTCCCATTTGGGGCAACTCGCTATCGAAGAGTATCGGCTTGCGCCCCATCGGATTGAGCTTATTCATTTGTGCGATCAAATAAATGACTTAGTTACCGACACTCGCGCGCTCGAACAACGGATTGCCCAATTAAGAGACTCAATTAAGCCATGACCCTTGCCAGTATCCGCCGCGGTTATCATGTGATTAAGACCCTATTGCAATATGGGTTAGATGATGTTTTACCGCCAAAGATGACCCCTTGGTACTTTAAACTCGCCCGCAATAGTCTGTTTTGGATCCGTAATAAACACAAAGGTAAATCCGGTGGCGAGCGCTTAAAGCTAGCAATGCAAGAGCTTGGCCCTGTGTATATCAAGCTAGGGCAAATGCTCTCCACCCGCCGTGACTTACTGAGTGATGAATGGGCGACAGAGCTTGCCATGTTGCAGGATAAAGTCCCTCCCTTCGATGGCGCACTCGCCCGACTCGCGATAGAAGCTGAGCTTAAAGCACCAATCGAGACCTTCTTTGATGACTTTAATGAAACGCCATTAGCCTCGGCCTCGATTTCCCAAGTGCATACCGCCACGCTTAAATCCAATGGCAAGGCCGTGGTATTAAAAGTGCTGCGCCCGAACGTAGAAACTAAAATCCAGGCTGATCTCCTGCTGATGTCGCAAACGGCGAAGGTCATCGATTATCTTCTTGGCGAAGGTAACCGACTACGCCCAGCCGAGGTAATTGAAGATTACCGCGTCACCATTTTAGGGGAGCTCAACCTTAAGCTTGAGGCCCTCAATGCCATTAAGCTACGTAATAACTTCCTCGACTCAGACGCGCTCTATATTCCTTATGTATATGAAGAGTTTTGTTATCCACGTTTGATGGTGATGGAACGGATTTACGGTATTCCAGTATCGGATATCGCTGCACTTAAGGCACAAGGCACAAACTTTAAACTGCTAGCCGAACGGGGCGTAGAGCTATTTTTCACCCAAGTGTTCCGCGATAACTTTTTCCACGCGGATATGCATCCGGGAAATATTTTTATCTCCCGCGAACATCCCGAAAATCCTTACTACATCGGCCTTGATTGCGGCATTATGGGCACGCTCAGCGAGGTCGATAAGCGCTATCTCGCGGAAAACTTCCTCGCGTTTTTCAATCGTGATTATCACCGCATCGCACAGCTGTATATTGAGTCGGGCTGGGTGTCGGAAAAAACCGATCTGCAAGCTTTTGAACAAGCCATCAAGGTCGTGTGTGAACCCATGTTTAACAAGCCCTTAGATGAAATATCCTTTGGGCATGTGTTGTTAGAGCTGTTCCGTACCGCACGGCATTTTGATATCGTCGTGCAGCCTCAGCTCGTGCTGCTCGAAAAGACTTTGCTGTATATTGAAGGTTTAGGCCGTCAGCTCTATCCGCAGCTGGATCTCTGGCAGACCGCTAAACCCTTTTTAGAGCAGTGGATGGCCGAGCAAGTGGGACCTAAAGCCATGTTTAAAAAGGTATCCACAAAACTGCCATATTGGTCTGATAAACTTCCGGAATTCCCTGAACTAATTTATGACAACCTTAAATTAGGCAGGAAATTGCTGAGTTCTCAGCAACAAATGCTAGATAAGTATCTGAAATACCAGCAGCAAGCACATAAGAGTAATTACTTACTCATCACTTCTGCAATTTTATTGATCTGTGGCACGTTATTGTTCAACCAAGACGCTACACTGTTGAGCCCTTACGTGTGCCTGATTTCAGGTACGGTACTGTGGATTATCGGATGGCGATCTAGGCCAAAGAATCGTAAATTTTAGCTAGCACTAATTAATCAGAGGTTCATAATAGAACCGATATCAATTAAGAGGATACCTTCATGGGTGGCATTAGTATTTGGCAACTTCTTATCATCGCGTTAATCGTTGTCTTATTGTTTGGAACTAAGAAATTACGCTCTTTGGGTGGTGACTTAGGTGGTGCTGTTAAGGGCTTCAAAAACGCCATGTCTTCAGAAGAAGATAAAAAGGCGCTAGAAGACACTGAAGCGGCAAAACCAGTGCAAACTGCACAAACCGCACAACCAACTCAACAGGCGACTGAAAAGAAACCTGAGTCTCACAAAGAACAGGCGTAACTCTTTATGTTTGACGGTATCGGCTTTATGGAGCTGCTGCTGATCGGTGTTCTGGGGCTGGTCGTTCTTGGCCCCGAACGTCTACCGGTTGCAGTACGTTCAGTAACCAGTTGGATCCGCGCGATGAAACGCATGGCCAACTCAGTCAAAGAAGAACTTGAGCAAGAGCTAAAGATCGAGCAGTTGCACGCCGACCTCAAAAAAGCGGAGAGCAAAGGTTTATCTAACCTCTCTCCCGAGCTGCAAGAGTCAATCGATCAATTGAAGCAAGCCGCGCAGTCAGTGAATCGTCCTTACCAAGTGCAAGATATTCCCAGTGCACAGGAAAACCAGATCCACAATCCTGCAAGCCAAACGGTTTCTACCGAGGCGAGTCCAACTTCGGCTTCCTCCGCCCCACATAGTGAGTCCATTCAGGGCGAGGATACCCGTTCTAACCCGAAAGCTAACGGATAATTCATGTCGCAACAGCAGCCACTTATCAGCCATTTGCTTGAACTTAGGTCCAAGCTGCTTAAATCCATTGCCAGTGTATTGATTGTATTTATTTGTAGTGTGTATTGGGCAAATGATATTTACCATTACATGGCAATCCCTTTAATGCAGTCTTTGCCCTTAGGTGGCAGTATGATTGCGACCGATGTGGCCGCACCTTTCTTCGCCCCTTTTAAACTGACATTAGTTCTGTCATTTTTTGTGGCCGTACCCTATGTGCTCTTTCAAATTTGGTCCTTCGTAGCACCGGGTTTGTATAAGCATGAAAAACGCTTAGTTATGCCGCTACTTTTTAGCAGCACAGTGCTATTTTATTTAGGTATAGCCTTCGCTTATTACGTTGTATTCCCAGTTGTATTTGGCTTTTTTGCCAACACGGCTCCAGAGGGAGTACAAGTTGCAACCGATATCAGCAGCTATCTTGATTTTGTACTGAAATTATTTTTTGCATTCGGCTTATCCTTTGAGATCCCGATTGCCGTTGTTTTACTCTGCTGGGCCGGTGTGACAACACCTGAAGATCTCAAGCAAAAACGCCCCTATATTATTGTCGGCGCATTCGTGGTGGGTATGCTGCTCACACCACCTGATGTTATTTCCCAAACTATGCTTGCCGTGCCAATGCTGTTATTGTTCGAAGGCGGATTATTTGCAGCTCGTTTTTACAGTAAACCTGATGACGAGACCGACGAAGAACAACCAACGAATGACTAATGCCTCAATCGGCATTAGAGGAAAATAATAATAAGGAAACTGGGATGCGTTTAACTCTACTGACTGGTGCAGTGTTACTGGTATCTGCACAGGCTAATGCCGGTATTGAGCAGCAATTAACTCAATGTGCAGGGATAACAGACAAGCTCGAGCGCTTGGTATGCTATGACAACCTCGCAGCAAGCATTCAAGTCACCACAGTGACCAATAACACCACGGCACCGATAGCTGTCGCCCCCGTTGTCACTCCCGCAGCGGCCCCTGCAGCTGTGGCGACTGCAGCTCCTGTTGCTGCCGCCGCGACCAATGTCGAAGATAATTTCGGTATGGAAGTTAAACGTGTCCAAGAGAATACGACTGACAAAATTTATCTCGATGTGGAGTCAATAGCAGAAGATGCCTACGGTGCTTTAAAAATTACCTTTACCAATGGCCAAGTTTGGAAACAAACCGAAAACCGTAAATTCAATCTCAAAGTCGGTGAAAAAGTATTTATCGAAAAAGCAGCGCTTAGCTCTTTCTTAATGGGCACAGAAAGTCGTAATGCTAAGGTGAGGGTAAAACGCCTAAAATAATGTCATCTTATATAGATATCGCTGTCAACTTGCTTGGCAGCGCACTCGAACCAGACATAGCGCAAATCATACAAGCGGCGGCGGACCAAGGGGTTTCGCCGTTAATTGTTATTGGCAGTGATTTAAGTGAAAGCGCGGCAGCCATTCAATTATGCCAAAACTACCCTAACCAGCTTTATTGCACCGCAGGCGTGCATCCCCACCATGCTAGCGAATGGCAAACTGATTCCAAACAAATTCACGCAAATTTATGTGAAGCACCACAGGTTGTTGCTGTAGGCGAGTGCGGGCTAGACTATAATAGGGACTTTTCCCCCCGTCCGGCCCAGCGCCAAGCATTTATCGCCCAATTAGAACAGGCGATTGACCTTCAAAAACCCGTTCTGATGCATGAGCGAGATGCCCATAGTGATTTTTTAAGCATCGTTAGTGAGTACCGCCCACATCTTCGCGGCGCTTTATTGCACTGCTTTACTGGCAGCCAAGCACAAATGGAAGCTTATATCGATCTCGATTTACACCTAGGAATTACAGGTTGGGTTTGTGATGAAAGACGCGGCCAAGAATTAGCAGCGCTAGTGCCATTTATTCCAAAAGATCGCTTATTGATCGAAACAGATAGTCCTTATCTGCTGCCGCGTAGCATGCGTCCTAAGCCTAAATCCAGTAAAAATAAACCCGAATATTTGCCTTATATTGCTCGGTATATTGCCAATCTACGCGGAGAAGATCCGGCTGAATTTGCAAAACAATGCTATCAAAATAGCCTAGCGTTTTTTAATTTGAGTCAACAGAATGGCTAAATTAAGTTGCTTATTGGTTTTGCTTATCAGCATGCTCATATCATCTGGTAGCTTCGCAAGCATAATCAACATCAATGAACACACTCCGACGCCGCTCAGTCTAACACCTTGGCTAATGGTGACTCATCCCCATTCTGAAAGTCAGTTAGCGGACATTGAAGCACTTCCCAAGGCACAATGGCATAAGTTTACCAGTAAAGATATTCAACGTCTTAGCCTGCATAATTTTTGGCTGTCAGTTAATCTTAGTAGTAACAACGAAAGCCTTTCACGCATTCTTGCCTTAGATAATCCCTTATTAGATAAAGTAACTATTTACCATCTTGTAGATAACCAACTCGTCAACACAACGTATATGGGAGATACACTTCCCTATAAACAGCGTCCACTGCTGAGTAATATTTTTCTATACCCTTTTAAAATTAACACCAATGAACAACATACCTTTTATATACATATTGAAACGGAAGGCAATGCGGCCGTTCCTTTAAATTTGTGGTCGGCCAACGATTTGGCGCAAATAGCGGAATCAACAGCTGTCGAACATGGATTTCAGCTTGGGGTACTCGCCGCCATAGGTATCTTCAGTCTATTTATCGCGTTAGCTTCTGGTTCATTCAGTTACAGCTATTACTCCGGCTACGTCCTTAGCATGACTCTCTTAGTTGCTACGATTAATGGTTTCGCATTCCGCTTCCTCTGGCCTAATTGGCCAACATTGCAGCAACTGATGGTTCCTGTGCTACTCCCTTTAGTTATGGCTTTCGCCTTAATGTTTACCGAAAAAATTTTACAATTAAAATACTATAATCGCCGCATGCTATTGATGTGCCGTTATAGTGCCGTTTATATCCTTTTAATCTGTTTATTAGTCCCCTTTTTGCGTTATGGCACTGTACTTTACATTGAGATTATCTCGGTTGTCGTGCTCAGTATCATTATGATGATACTCGCAATTATTCAAGCCGCTAGAGGGCAAAAATTAGCCAAACTTTATACTGTTGGCTGGGTGAGTATGCTGACGGGTGCGTGCCTGAGTAGCTTACTGTATTTAGGCGTTATCGAGCTGAATATCAAACCTCAGACACCTGTAATGCTGGGGTTAACCTTTGAAATCATCTTTATGTCACTCGTGCTTGCTATCCGCTATAACGACGAACGTAAAGCCAAACAACGCATTCAACAAGAAGCACTAAAACAAGCACAAAAAATTCGTAGCGCACGTGAAGATGCATTAAAAGTAGAAGCAGAAACTAACGAAAGACTGGAACAAATGGTGCAAGAGCGCACTTTGGAACTTGAAATTACCCTGCGCGAATTGCATGAAGTTAATCAAAAGCTCACAGAACAAAGCACTATAGACAGCTTAACGGGGGCTAAAAACCGCAGTGCCTTCGATAAACGCCTATTAGCAGAAAGCCGTATAAGTCGTCGTCAAGAAACGCCAATAGCACTATTAATGATCGATATAGATCGATTTAAATCTATCAATGATCAATTTGGCCATTTAGCAGGTGATCAGGCCCTAAAACTTATCACGAAGACATTGCAGCAGCATTTAAAACGACCAACGGATCTAGTATCACGTTTTGGTGGAGAAGAGTTTGCTATTATTCTCCCCAATACCAACGCGGATGGTGCGCTTCAAGTCGCTGAAAATATAAGAGATGCAGTGGCTAGTATCGGCCTTGAATGGGAAGGAAAACCCATACCACTCACCGTCAGTATCGGCGTGAGTGCCGACGTAATCTTGAATGAACAACACAGTACCGAATTATTAGAGCAGGCAGATAAAGCCCTCTATCAAGCAAAAAATAGCGGACGCAATCAAGTGAAATTGTATGCGCCAGCGCAAACAGAACCTAATTAGGAGTCTAATGTGAATATCATTACCAGTGCCTTCCCACAGCGCAGAATGCGCCGCATGCGCAAACATGATTTTAGCCGTCGCCTGATGGCAGAGAATCACCTAACAGTGAATGACCTAATCTATCCTATGTTTGTGCTCGAAGGCAGTAATCGCAGCGAAAAAGTCGCTTCAATGCCAGGTGTGGAGCGTTATTCGATCGACTTACTGCTCAAAGAAGCAGAAGAACTTGTTGAATTAGGCATCCCCTTAATTGCCCTCTTTCCTGTCACGCCAGCAGAGAAAAAGTCTCTTATGGCAGAAGAAGCTTACAATGCTGACGCACTAGTGCAACGTGCTGTACGTGAACTCAAAAAGGCCTTCCCACAACTTGGCATTATGACAGACGTGGCTCTAGATCCTTTCACGACCCATGGTCAAGACGGCATTATTGATGAAACAGGCTATATCCTGAATGACATCACTACAGAAATTTTAGTTAAACAAGCCTTGTCCCATGCCGAAGCGGGCGCTGATATTGTTGCGCCATCGGATATGATGGATGGCCGCATCGGCGCGATCCGTCAAGCACTGGAAGCAGCTGGCCATGTTAATACCCAGATCATGGCCTATTCAGCCAAATACTCTTCGAGCTACTATGGCCCATTCCGTGATGCAGTTGGCTCAGCAGGCAACCTAAAAGGTGGCAATAAGCATAGCTATCAAATGGATCCAGCTAACAGTGATGAAGCACTACACGAAGTGGCGCTCGATATCCAAGAAGGTGCTGATATGGTGATGGTAAAACCAGGTATGCCATATCTCGACATCGTTCATCGTGTTAAAACTGAGTTAGCTGTTCCTACTTTTGCTTACCAAGTGAGTGGTGAATATGCCATGCACATGGCCGCGATCCAAAATGGCTGGTTAGCTGAAAAGGCTATCGTCATGGAATCGCTACTATGCTTCAAACGTGCCGGTGCCGATGGCATTCTTACCTACTTCGCCAAACGTGCAGCACAGTGGCTAAAAGAAGCTAAATAATCGGGTTTAAAAACCAATGCCAAGCATAAAGGGCAGCCAAACGCTGCCCTTTTTATTAGCTCGAAGAAAGCCTTTGAAACTATTGCTCTGTCGGTCAAATCGATATGTAGGTAATAACTATCGTCATCGCAGAAGCGAATAAAAGGAAGTATGAATAGGAAGTAGTAATAGAGAGAATGAAATTACAAATGCCTAAAACAAAAAAGCCAGCTATTCAGCTGGCTTCATTGTTTAATTAGGCGCTTGGCGATGACCTACTCTCACATGGGGAGACCCCACACTACCATCGGCGCGATTGCGTTTCACTTCTGAGTTCGGGATGGGATCAGGTGGGACCACAATGCTATTGTCACCAAGCAAATTTGGTATCTACTCCCCATCTTATGTGGGCAGTAAATGAATTTGGAAAGCTGTTTGAGTTCACAAGTACATGGAGGTACTTGATGTCATAAATGCAGGAGCATTTTATGACCACTTCTTAAGTGTTTGTATTCGTCTAAGTGCTACTTAGCAAAACCCATCTGGGTTGTATGGTTAAGCCTCTCGAGTCATTAGTATCAGTTAGCTCAACGCCTCACAACGCTTACACACCTGACCTATCAACGTCCTAGTCTCGAACGGCTCTTTAGTGGACTTAAAGTCCAAGGGATGACTCATCTTGGGGCTCGCTTCCCGCTTAGATGCTTTCAGCGGTTATCGATTCCGAACATAGCTACCGGGCAATGCCATTGGCATGACAACCCGAACACCAGCGGTTCGTTCACTCCGGTCCTCTCGTACTAGGAGCAACTCCCCTCAATCATCCAACGCCCACGGCAGATAGGGACCGAACTGTCTCACGACGTTCTGAACCCAGCTCGCGTACCACTTTAAATGGCGAACAGCCATACCCTTGGGACCGACTTCAGCCCCAGGATGTGATGAGCCGACATCGAGGTGCCAAACACCGCCGTCGATATGAACTCTTGGGCGGTATCAGCCTGTTATCCCCGGAGTACCTTTTATCCGTTGAGCGATGGCCCTTCCATTCAGAACCACCGGATCACTATGACCTACTTTCGTACCTGCTCGACGTGTCTGTCTCGCAGTTAAGCTGGCTTATGCCATTGCACTAACCGTACGATGTCCGACCGTACTTAGCCAACCTTCGTGCTCCTCCGTTACTCTTTGGGAGGAGACCGCCCCAGTCAAACTACCCACCAGGCACTGTCCTTACCCCAGATAATGGGGCCAAGTTAGAACATCAACACTACAAGGGTGGTATTTCAAGGACGACTCCATCAGAACTAGCGTTCCAACTTCAAAGTCTCCCACCTATCCTACACATGTAGGGTCAATGTTCAGTGCCAAGCTATAGTAAAGGTTCACGGGGTCTTTCCGTCTAGCCGCGGGTATACGGCATCTTCACCGCAATTTCAACTTCACTGAGTCTCGGCTGGAGACAGCGTGGCCATCATTACGCCATTCGTGCAGGTCGGAACTTACCCGACAAGGAATTTCGCTACCTTAGGACCGTTATAGTTACGGCCGCCGTTTACCGGGGCTTCGATCATGAGCTTCTCTTGCGATAACCCAATCAATTAACCTTCCGGCACCGGGCAGGCGTCACACCGTATACTTCCTCTTGCGAGTTTGCACAGTGCTGTGTTTTTGATAAACAGTTGCAGCCACCTGGTATCTGCGACTCCCGTCAGCTTAGAGAGCAAGTCTCATCACCAACAAGAGCGTACCTTCTCCCGAAGTTACGGTACCATTTTGCCTAGTTCCTTCAGCCGAGTTCTCTCAAGCGCCTTGGTATTCTCTACCCGACCACCTGTGTCGGTTTGGGGTACGATTCCCGCTAACCTGAAGCTTAGAAGATTTTCCTGGAAGCATGGCATCAACTACTTCATCCCCTTGGGGACTCGTCATCAGCTCTCAGTGTATAGTGACCCGGATTTGCCTAAGTCACCCACCTACCACCTTAAACGCGGACTACCAACGCCGCGCTAGCCTAGCCTTCTCCGTCTCTCCATCGCAGTTAGCGGAAGTACAGAAATATTAATCTGTTTCCCATCGATTACGCCTTTCGGCCTCACCTTAGGGGTCGACTCACCCTGCCCCGATTAACGTTGGACAGGAACCCTTGGTCTTTCGGCGAGGGGGTTTTTCACCCCCTTTATCGTTACTCATGTCAGCATTCGCACTTCTGATACCTCCAGTGTGGGTTACCCCTTCACCTTCAACGGCTTACAGAACGCTCCTCTACCGCGCAACTCTAATGAATTGCACCCGTAGCTTCGGTGGTATGTTTAGCCCCGTTACATCTTCCGCGCAGGCCGACTCGACTAGTGAGCTATTACGCTTTCTTTAAATGATGGCTGCTTCTAAGCCAACATCCTAGCTGTCTAAGCCTTCCCACATCGTTTCCCACTTAACATACACTTTGGGACCTTAGCTGACGGTCTGGGTTGTTTCCCTTTTGACGACGGACGTTAGCACCCGCCGTCTGTCTCCCGAGTAGTACTCATTGGTATTCGGAGTTTGCAAAGGGTTGGTAAGTCGGGATGACCCCCTAGCCTTAACAGTGCTCTACCCCCAATGGTATTCGCTCGAGGCGCTACCTAAATAGCTTTCGAGGAGAACCAGATATCTCCCGGTTTGATTGGCCTTTCACCCCCAGCCACAAGTCATCCGCTAATTTTTCAACATTAGTCGGTTCGGTCCTCCAGTTGATGTTACTCAACCTTCAACCTGCCCATGGCTAGATCACCGGGTTTCGGGTCTACGCCTTGCAACTAAACGCGCAGTTAACACTCGGTTTCCCTACGGCTCCGCTATTCGCTTAACCTCGCTACAAAACGTAAGTCGCTGACCCATTATACAAAAGGTACGCAGTCACGGTCTCAAGTACCGCTCCCACTGCTTGTACGTATACGGTTTCAGGTTCTATTTCACTCCCCTCACAGGGGTTCTTTTCGCCTTTCCCTCACGGTACTGGTTCACTATCGGTCAGTCAGGAGTATTTAGCCTTGGAGGATGGTCCCCCCATATTCAAACAGGATATCACGTGTCCCGCCTTACTCGTTTTCATCAAAGGTTAGTTTTCGTGTACGGGGCTATCACCCTGTGCCGCTGGACTTTCCAGACCATTCCACTAACACCCCTCTGACTTAAGGGCTAATCCCCGTTCGCTCGCCGCTACTAGGGGAATCTCGGTTGATTTCTTTTCCTAAGGGTACTTAGATGTTTCAGTTCCCCTCGTTTGCCTCATGTAGCTATGTATTCACCACATGATGACCGCTTATGCGGCCGGGTTCCCCCATTCGGACATCGTTAGCTCAAATGCTTGTTACTAGCTCGCCAACGCTTTTCGCAAGTTACTACGTCCTTCATCGCCTCTGACTGCCAAGGCATCCACCGTATACGCTTAGTCGCTTAACCATACAACCCAAATAGGTTTCACTTACGTGAGCCACTTGCGCTGTTGCGACCAGCTGGTTTTACTTGTCTCATCTTCGACCAAGAAGATGGACTCGCCTTAGACTTGAATATTCAAGACACTTAACAAGTGTTTTAAGAACTCAATTTTTTTCGTATTAACACAACGACAGACATCATTGTATTAATTACTATCAGCTTTCCAAATTGTTAAAGAACAATGCATACCGGCTCGCGGTGCATGTCGCTCTCCCTTCCCTTACAGGAAGTTCAACAAGCCATCTGTGTGAACACTCAACAAACATCGAGTTAGTCGTATAGGTAAGGAGGTGATCCAGCCCCAGGTTCCCCTAGGGCTACCTTGTTACGACTTCACCCCAGTCATGAACCACAAAGTGGTGAGCGCCCCCCCGAAGGTTAAGCTACCCACTTCTTTTGCAGCCCACTCCCATGGTGTGACGGGCGGTGTGTACAAGGCCCGGGAACGTATTCACCGTGGCATTCTGATCCACGATTACTAGCGATTCCGACTTCATGGAGTCGAGTTGCAGACTCCAATCCGGACTACGACGAGCTTTGTGAGATTAGCTCCACCTCGCGGCTTTGCAACCCTCTGTACTCGCCATTGTAGCACGTGTGTAGCCCTACTCGTAAGGGCCATGATGACTTGACGTCGTCCCCACCTTCCTCCGGTTTATCACCGGCAGTCTCCCTAGAGTTCCCACCATTACGTGCTGGCAAATAAGGATAGGGGTTGCGCTCGTTGCGGGACTTAACCCAACATTTCACAACACGAGCTGACGACAGCCATGCAGCACCTGTCTCACGGTTCCCGAAGGCACAAGTCCATCTCTGGTCTCTTCCGTGGATGTCAAGAGTAGGTAAGGTTCTTCGCGTTGCATCGAATTAAACCACATGCTCCACCGCTTGTGCGGGCCCCCGTCAATTCATTTGAGTTTTAACCTTGCGGCCGTACTCCCCAGGCGGTCTACTTAATGCGTTAGCTTGAGAGCCCAGTGTTCAAGACACCAAACTCCGAGTAGACATCGTTTACGGCGTGGACTACCAGGGTATCTAATCCTGTTTGCTCCCCACGCTTTCGTGCATGAGCGTCAGTCTTTGTCCAGGGGGCCGCCTTCGCCACCGGTATTCCTCCAGATCTCTACGCATTTCACCGCTACACCTGGAATTCTACCCCCCTCTACAAGACTCTAGTTCGCCAGTTCGAAATGCTATTCCTAGGTTGAGCCCAGGGCTTTCACATCTCGCTTAACAAACCGCCTGCGCACGCTTTACGCCCAGTAATTCCGATTAACGCTCGGACCCTCCGTATTACCGCGGCTGCTGGCACGGAGTTAGCCGGTCCTTCTTCTGTAGGTAACGTCACAGATGAGCCGTATTAAGACTCACCCTTTCCTCCCTACTGAAAGTGCTTTACAACCCGAAGGCCTTCTTCACACACGCGGCATGGCTGCATCAGGGTTTCCCCCATTGTGCAATATTCCCCACTGCTGCCTCCCGTAGGAGTCTGGGCCGTGTCTCAGTCCCAGTGTGGCTGATCATCCTCTCAGAACAGCTAGGGATCGTCGCCTTGGTGAGCCATTACCTCACCAACTAGCTAATCCCACCTAGGTTCATCCAATCGCGAGAGGCCCGAAGGTCCCCCTCTTTCCCCCGTAGGGCGTATGCGGTATTAGCAGTCGTTTCCAACTGTTATCCCCCTCGACTGGGCAGATCCCTAGGCATTACTCACCCGTCCGCCGCTCGCCACCTCAGGAGTAAACTCCCTTGTGCTGCCGCTCGACTTGCATGTGTTAGGCCTGCCGCCAGCGTTCAATCTGAGCCATGATCAAACTCTTCAATTAAAAGTTTTTTGAATCCGAAGATTCGGCTCAATGAATTCTGAATCGACTTAACTTAATAAGTCGTTGTACATATTGCTATGAACACTCATTCATTGATTTAATTCTTTGATTACTCGCCAAACGGCAGAGTAATTTCGATTAACTCAACACCTGTGAGTGTCCACACAGATTTCTTGTTTAGATTGTTAAAGAGCATTTGACCTCATCGCTTGCGTTACCGCTCACTGGGTCAGGGCTACGTATTCTACGCATTTCCCTTGTCGCGTCAAGGCGTTTTTGCAAACTTCTTGAGGCTTTCGAATCAACTGCACATTTTGCATTCGATTCGCACTGTAACCGCGCTCGCTTTCGCTGTGTGCCGTGTCAGTGGATGCGCATTATAGGCAGCGAAACTTTTTGTGCAAGCGCTTTTTTCAGGTTTTTATGATTAATTTTCAAATAGATTGTTACACCCAAGCTAGGCACAGCCTACACACTTGTTATACCCAGAGTTATCCACACTGAGAAGGTTTAATGACTAGATTAAATAATTAATTACTCAACTTTAAGTTAAAAGAACTCACAGCTGTGCGTATTCAAAGTTAATTGTGAGGCTGATTTTTTTAGTCTCGATTGATATTTGGTTTCAGGACGAAGCCAGATTCGGCCTGCAAAATACAACGACATGCCTTTGGGCCCCTAAAGGCAGTAGACCAAGAGCGCTAAAACAGCAGCAGTTTGAATATGTGCACCTGTTCGGCGCAGTCTGTCCCGCAGCAGGAGAAACTGAAGCCATCATCACGCCATTCGCCAATAAGGACATCATGCACCAGCACCTGGAGCTAATTGCAAAACGCACCAAACCTGGCCGCCATGCAGTCGTGGTAATGGACGGTGCGGGTTGGCATACCAATGACATTGCTGCTGATATCCCTAACCTGTCGATCCTCAAACTGCCGCCATATTCCCCAGAACTAAACCCCATCAAACAGGTATGGAGTTGGCTGCGCTAACATTATCTCGCCAATCGCTGTTTTAAAGGATATGAGGACATAGTGGATGCCTGCAGCCAGGCATGGAACAGCTTTATCAGTTGTACAAAACGCGTGATAAAGATGTACTCTCGGGAATAGGCGAAGATGGCTGAGCTTTAATGCGGAATGGTATAAGGGAGAATGTAAAAGTGAAAAAAGCAGAAACTGAAAACACCAAATGCAAAAAAGCCAGCTTATTCAGCTGGCTTCATTGCTTAATTAGGCGCTTGGCGATGACCTACTCTCACATGGGGAGACCCCACACTACCATCGGCGCGATTGCGTTTCACTTCTGAGTTCGGGATGGGATCAGGTGGGACCACAATGCTATTGTCACCAAGCAAATTTTTCTCTAGGACATGACACTAGACTATAATGGTGCTGATACCCAGAATCGAACTGGGGACCTCATCCTTACCAAGGATGCGCTCTACCGACTGAGCCATATCAGCAATTTTTTATCATCAATAGATGAAATTAGGCGCTTGGCGATGACCTACTCTCACATGGGGAGACCCCACACTACCATCGGCGCGATTGCGTTTCACTTCTGAGTTCGGGATGGGATCAGGTGGGACCACAATGCTATTGTCACCAAGCAAATTTGGTATCTACTCCCCATCTTATGTGGGCAGTAAATGAATTTGGAAAGCTGTTTGAGTTCACAAGTACATGGAGGTACTTGATGTCATAAATGCAGGAGCATTTTATGACCACTTCTTAAGTGTTTGTATTCGTCTAAGTGCTACTTAGCAAAACCCATCTGGGTTGTATGGTTAAGCCTCTCGAGTCATTAGTATCAGTTAGCTCAACGCCTCACAACGCTTACACACCTGACCTATCAACGTCCTAGTCTCGAACGGCTCTTTAGTGGACTTAAAGTCCAAGGGATGACTCATCTTGGGGCTCGCTTCCCGCTTAGATGCTTTCAGCGGTTATCGATTCCGAACATAGCTACCGGGCAATGCCATTGGCATGACAACCCGAACACCAGCGGTTCGTTCACTCCGGTCCTCTCGTACTAGGAGCAACTCCCCTCAATCATCCAACGCCCACGGCAGATAGGGACCGAACTGTCTCACGACGTTCTGAACCCAGCTCGCGTACCACTTTAAATGGCGAACAGCCATACCCTTGGGACCGACTTCAGCCCCAGGATGTGATGAGCCGACATCGAGGTGCCAAACACCGCCGTCGATATGAACTCTTGGGCGGTATCAGCCTGTTATCCCCGGAGTACCTTTTATCCGTTGAGCGATGGCCCTTCCATTCAGAACCACCGGATCACTATGACCTACTTTCGTACCTGCTCGACGTGTCTGTCTCGCAGTTAAGCTGGCTTATGCCATTGCACTAACCGTACGATGTCCGACCGTACTTAGCCAACCTTCGTGCTCCTCCGTTACTCTTTGGGAGGAGACCGCCCCAGTCAAACTACCCACCAGGCACTGTCCTTACCCCAGATAATGGGGCCAAGTTAGAACATCAACACTACAAGGGTGGTATTTCAAGGACGACTCCATCAGAACTAGCGTTCCAACTTCATAGTCTCCCACCTATCCTACACATGTAGGGTCAATGTTCAGTGCCAAGCTATAGTAAAGGTTCACGGGGTCTTTCCGTCTAGCCGCGGGTATACGGCATCTTCACCGCAATTTCAACTTCACTGAGTCTCGGCTGGAGACAGCGTGGCCATCATTACGCCATTCGTGCAGGTCGGAACTTACCCGACAAGGAATTTCGCTACCTTAGGACCGTTATAGTTACGGCCGCCGTTTACCGGGGCTTCGATCATGAGCTTCTCTTGCGATAACCCAATCAATTAACCTTCCGGCACCGGGCAGGCGTCACACCGTATACTTCCTCTTGCGAGTTTGCACAGTGCTGTGTTTTTGATAAACAGTTGCAGCCACCTGGTATCTGCGACTCCCGTCAGCTTAGAGAGCAAGTCTCATCACCAACAAGAGCGTACCTTCTCCCGAAGTTACGGTACCATTTTGCCTAGTTCCTTCAGCCGAGTTCTCTCAAGCGCCTTGGTATTCTCTACCCGACCACCTGTGTCGGTTTGGGGTACGATTCCCGCTAACCTGAAGCTTAGAAGATTTTCCTGGAAGCATGGCATCAACTACTTCATCCCCTTGGGGACTCGTCATCAGCTCTCAGTGTATAGTGACCCGGATTTGCCTAAGTCACCCACCTACCACCTTAAACGCGGACTACCAACGCCGCGCTAGCCTAGCCTTCTCCGTCTCTCCATCGCAGTTAGCGGAAGTACAGAAATATTAATCTGTTTCCCATCGATTACGCCTTTCGGCCTCACCTTAGGGGTCGACTCACCCTGCCCCGATTAACGTTGGACAGGAACCCTTGGTCTTTCGGCGAGGGGGTTTTTCACCCCCTTTATCGTTACTCATGTCAGCATTCGCACTTCTGATACCTCCAGTGTGGGTTACCCCTTCACCTTCAACGGCTTACAGAACGCTCCTCTACCGCGCAACTCTAATGAATTGCACCCGTAGCTTCGGTGGTATGTTTAGCCCCGTTACATCTTCCGCGCAGGCCGACTCGACTAGTGAGCTATTACGCTTTCTTTAAATGATGGCTGCTTCTAAGCCAACATCCTAGCTGTCTAAGCCTTCCCACATCGTTTCCCACTTAACATACACTTTGGGACCTTAGCTGACGGTCTGGGTTGTTTCCCTTTTGACGACGGACGTTAGCACCCGCCGTCTGTCTCCCGAGTAGTACTCATTGGTATTCGGAGTTTGCAAAGGGTTGGTAAGTCGGGATGACCCCCTAGCCTTAACAGTGCTCTACCCCCAATGGTATTCGCTCGAGGCGCTACCTAAATAGCTTTCGAGGAGAACCAGATATCTCCCGGTTTGATTGGCCTTTCACCCCCAGCCACAAGTCATCCGCTAATTTTTCAACATTAGTCGGTTCGGTCCTCCAGTTGATGTTACTCAACCTTCAACCTGCCCATGGCTAGATCACCGGGTTTCGGGTCTACGCCTTGCAACTAAACGCGCAGTTAACACTCGGTTTCCCTACGGCTCCGCTATTCGCTTAACCTCGCTACAAAACGTAAGTCGCTGACCCATTATACAAAAGGTACGCAGTCACGGTCTCAAGTACCGCTCCCACTGCTTGTACGTATACGGTTTCAGGTTCTATTTCACTCCCCTCACAGGGGTTCTTTTCGCCTTTCCCTCACGGTACTGGTTCACTATCGGTCAGTCAGGAGTATTTAGCCTTGGAGGATGGTCCCCCCATATTCAAACAGGATATCACGTGTCCCGCCTTACTCGTTTTCATCAAAGGTTAGTTTTCGTGTACGGGGCTATCACCCTGTGCCGCTGGACTTTCCAGACCATTCCACTAACACCCCTCTGACTTAAGGGCTAATCCCCGTTCGCTCGCCGCTACTAGGGGAATCTCGGTTGATTTCTTTTCCTAAGGGTACTTAGATGTTTCAGTTCCCCTCGTTTGCCTCATGTAGCTATGTATTCACCACATGATGACCGCTTATGCGGCCGGGTTCCCCCATTCGGACATCGTTAGCTCAAATGCTTGTTACTAGCTCGCCAACGCTTTTCGCAAGTTACTACGTCCTTCATCGCCTCTGACTGCCAAGGCATCCACCGTATACGCTTAGTCGCTTAACCATACAACCCAAATAGGTTTCACTTGCGTGAGCCACTTGAATTGTTGCGACCAGCTGGTTTTACTTGTCTCATCTTCGACCAAGAAGATGGACTCGCCTTAGACTTGAATATTCAAGACACTTAACAAGTGTTTTAAGAACTCAATTTTTTTCGTATTAACACAACGACAGACATCATTGTATTAATTACTATCAGCTTTCCAAATTGTTAAAGAGCGGGCTTAAAAAAGCCAAAGATAATGTTTAAGTTTATCTTTGGCATCTCTAACCATAATGCAGTAAATGGTGGAGCTATGCGGGATCGAACCGCAGACCTCCTGCGTGCAAGGCAGGCGCTCTCCCAGCTGAGCTATAGCCCCATTTACATGCAGTGCGAGTAAATAAGATGTTCCAAACCTCTTAAAGGATTGGTTTGCCAAATCACGTTATCCGCGGCAAATTAACGCGACGTTTAGTTCACTAAACGAGTGTTAATTTAACAAAGGAGAACGAAGATTTGGTGGGTCAGAGTGGACTTGAACCACCGACCTCACCCTTATCAGGGGTGCGCTCTAACCAGCTGAGCTACAGACCCATCTTTTACTCTATCTTCTATCAAGCAAATCTGTGTGAACACTCAACAAACATCGAGTTAGTCGTATAGGTAAGGAGGTGATCCAGCCCCAGGTTCCCCTAGGGCTACCTTGTTACGACTTCACCCCAGTCATGAACCACAAAGTGGTGAGCGCCCCCCCGAAGGTTAAGCTACCCACTTCTTTTGCAGCCCACTCCCATGGTGTGACGGGCGGTGTGTACAAGGCCCGGGAACGTATTCACCGTGGCATTCTGATCCACGATTACTAGCGATTCCGACTTCATGGAGTCGAGTTGCAGACTCCAATCCGGACTACGACGAGCTTTGTGAGATTAGCTCCACCTCGCGGCTTTGCAACCCTCTGTACTCGCCATTGTAGCACGTGTGTAGCCCTACTCGTAAGGGCCATGATGACTTGACGTCGTCCCCACCTTCCTCCGGTTTATCACCGGCAGTCTCCCTAGAGTTCCCACCATTACGTGCTGGCAAATAAGGATAGGGGTTGCGCTCGTTGCGGGACTTAACCCAACATTTCACAACACGAGCTGACGACAGCCATGCAGCACCTGTCTCACAGTTCCCGAAGGCACAACCGCATCTCTGCAGTCTTCTGTGGATGTCAAGAGTAGGTAAGGTTCTTCGCGTTGCATCGAATTAAACCACATGCTCCACCGCTTGTGCGGGCCCCCGTCAATTCATTTGAGTTTTAACCTTGCGGCCGTACTCCCCAGGCGGTCTACTTAATGCGTTAGCTTGAGAGCCCAGTGTTCAAGACACCAAACTCCGAGTAGACATCGTTTACGGCGTGGACTACCAGGGTATCTAATCCTGTTTGCTCCCCACGCTTTCGTGCATGAGCGTCAGTCTTTGTCCAGGGGGCCGCCTTCGCCACCGGTATTCCTCCAGATCTCTACGCATTTCACCGCTACACCTGGAATTCTACCCCCCTCTACAAGACTCTAGTTCGCCAGTTCGAAATGCTATTCCTAGGTTGAGCCCAGGGCTTTCACATCTCGCTTAACAAACCGCCTGCGCACGCTTTACGCCCAGTAATTCCGATTAACGCTCGGACCCTCCGTATTACCGCGGCTGCTGGCACGGAGTTAGCCGGTCCTTCTTCTGTAGGTAACGTCACAGATGAGCCGTATTAAGACTCACCCTTTCCTCCCTACTGAAAGTGCTTTACAACCCGAAGGCCTTCTTCACACACGCGGCATGGCTGCATCAGGGTTTCCCCCATTGTGCAATATTCCCCACTGCTGCCTCCCGTAGGAGTCTGGGCCGTGTCTCAGTCCCAGTGTGGCTGATCATCCTCTCAGAACAGCTAGGGATCGTCGCCTTGGTGAGCCATTACCTCACCAACTAGCTAATCCCACCTAGGTTCATCCAATCGCGGAAGGCCCGAAGGTCCCCTCCTTTCCCCCGTAGGGCGTATGCGGTATTAGCAGTCGTTTCCAACTGTTATCCCCCTCGACTGGGCAGATCCCTAGGCATTACTCACCCGTCCGCCGCTCGCCACCTCATAAGTAAACTTACTTGTGCTGCCGCTCGACTTGCATGTGTTAGGCCTGCCGCCAGCGTTCAATCTGAGCCATGATCAAACTCTTCAATTAAAGTTTTTTTGTTTAACTCGCGTTAAACGGCTCAATGAATTCTGAATCGACTTAACTTAATAAGTCGTTGTACATATTGCTATGAACACTCATTCATTGATTTAAATTTTGATTACTCGCCAAACGGCAGAGTAATTTCGATTAACTCAACACCTGTGAGTGTCCACACAGATTTGCTTGATAAATTGTTAAAGAGCGTTGACCATCAGCTTTATCACAAGTGATTTCAGCGGGTCAGGGCTGCGTATTTTACGCATTCCCGTTTTTGCGTCAAGTAGTTTTTTAAACTTTCTTTTCGCTCATCAAGGACTGAATCACTTGATGAACTGGCACTTGCAACTGCTTATCGCTGTCTGCCGTGTCAGTGGATGCGCATTATAGGCAGCGGAACTTTTTGTGCAAGCGCTTTTTTGTATTTTTTCGATCTTTTTTCAATAGTTTCAGTTAGTCACAAAGTACCCACTAGTTACCCCCAACGTTATCCACAAAAGGCAATTTTACTGCTTTATTTGTGAACAAAGCATGACTTGCCATAACTGGAAGGCTGGAGATTCAAATAAGCTTTATATAGATGCAGACAGATTCAATGATTTGTATCTGGCTTTGAGTAGGTATGAAAAAGGCGACTATTACAGTCGCCTTTTAGAATTAGGTGCACGTGTTGAATTAGCTTAGCTTACCGTGACACTGCTTATATTTACGGCCAGAGCCACAAGGACAAGGATCGTTACGGCCAACTTTATCGCCATCGCGGATCATTGGTGTGTGCGCCATCATCTCGTCGCTACCATCATCCCCACCAACTAAGGCTTCGGCTGCTGCGTGCTGATAGTCGCGTTGGATTTTGGCATCTTCTTCACGACGACGAGCTTCCATTTCTTCAACATCAGATTGAGCTTGCACTTGAACTTTAGACAACACGCTAATCACGTCATGTTTCAGCGTATTCAGCAATTGTTGGAACAGTTCGAATGACTCACGCTTATACTCTTGCTTTGGATTCTTCTGCGCGTAACCACGTAAGTGGATGCCTTGGCGTAAATGATCCATTGCGGCTAAATGCTCTTTCCACAAGCCATCGAGGGTTTGTAGCATCACTGCTTTTTCGAATTGGCGCAGTACTGAGGCACCGACCATTTCTTCTTTGGCTTTATAAGCATCTGACCAAGAAGTGATAATACGCTCACGCAGGCTTTCTTCGTGTAAGTCGTCTTCTTTATCGAGCCATTCTTGGATTGGCAGTTTAAGCATAAACTCTTGGCTTAGGCGCTGCTCTAACCCAGGAACATCCCATAACTCTTCTACTGATTGTGGTGGAATGTACTGATCGATTACCGCACCAATTACATCGTCTTGGATGTTTTTAATCGTGTCTTCAATACTTTCCGCATCCATCAACTCATTACGCTGGGCGTAAACCACTTGGCGCTGATCGTTTGCCACGTCATCGAATTCAAGTAATTGCTTACGAATATCGAAGTTACGTGCTTCTACTTTACGTTGAGCATTTTCGATTGCACGAGACACCCATGGATGTTCGATCGCTTCGCCTTCTTCCATGCCCAGCTTCTTCATCATGCCGGAGACGCGATCAGAAGCGAAGATACGCATTAAACTATCTTCCATCGACAGGTAGAAACGTGAAGAGCCAGCATCACCTTGACGGCCCGCACGACCACGTAGCTGGTTGTCGATACGACGTGATTCGTGGCGCTCGGTACCGAGAATGTGTAAACCACCCGCAGCAACGACTTCGTCATGACGCACTTGCCAATCAGCTTTGATCTTGGCTTTTTGCTCTGGGGTAGGATTTTCCAGCGCCTCGATTTCCATATTCCAGTTGCCACCAAGCACGATGTCGGTACCACGACCCGCCATGTTAGTGGCAATGGTTACGGCGCCAGTACGGCCAGCTTGGGCAACAATCTCGGCTTCTTTTTCATGGAACTTGGCGTTAAGCACTTGGTGCGGGATCTTTTCCTTCACCATTAAGCGCGCTAACAGTTCTGACTGTTCGATAGAAACGGTACCGACCAATACAGGTTGGCCACGCTCGCGGCAGTCTTTGATGTCTTTAATAATCGCTTGATACTTTTCATTAGCGGTTAAGTAAACTAAATCCGCCATATCCTTACGGACCATTGGACGGTTGGTTGGCACCACAACGGTATCTAAACCATAGATGTGTTGAAACTCAAACGCCTCGGTATCAGCAGTACCTGTCATACCCGCTAACTTCTCATATAAACGGAAGTAGTTTTGGAAGGTAATCGATGCAAGAGTTTGGTTTTCGTTTTGAATACGAACACCTTCTTTGGCTTCAACAGCTTGATGTAAACCTTCTGACCAACGACGACCTGGCATAGTACGACCAGTGTGTTCATCAACGATGATCACTTCGCCATCTTGAACTATATAGTCCACATCACGCTCAAATAAGGTATGAGCACGTAGTGCAGCGTTCACATGGTGCAGTAGCGAAATATTGGCTGCTGAGTAAAGTGAGTCGCCTTCGGCTAACATGCCACGTTCAATCAGCAGGTTTTCAACCTTCTCTTGACCGCGTTCAGTAAAGTGCACTTGTTTGGCTTTTTCATCAATGGTGTAGTCGCCTTCGCCCACATACTCTTCAGAGTCTTCTTTATCTTGACGGATAAGATTGGGGATAAGCGTGTTGATCTTGATGTAAAGCTCAGAGCTGTCCTCCGCTGCACCCGAGATAATCAATGGCGTGCGGGCTTCGTCGATAAGGATTGAGTCGACTTCGTCGATAAGTGCATAGTGTAATGGACGTTGAACACGCTCTTGTGGTGAAAACGCCATGTTGTCGCGCAGATAATCGAAACCAAATTCATTGTTGGTACCGTAGGTAATATCGGCGTTATAGGCATCTTTCTTCGCCTGTTGGCTAAGGCCAGCAACGTTAATCCCAACAGTTAAACCTAAGAATTCGAACAGTGGACGGTTATTCTCAGCATCACGGCGTGCTAAGTAATCGTTGACGGTAATAACGTGAACGCCTTTGCCCGTTAAGGCATTTAAGTAAGCAGGCAGTGTTGCGGTTAAAGTTTTACCTTCACCCGTACGCATTTCAGCGATACGGTTACTATCAAGTACCATACCACCGAGTAACTGCACGTCGAAGTGACGCATTTCGAACACACGCTTAGATGCTTCACGCACGGTGGCAAACGCTTCCGCCATAATGCTATCTAATGAAGCGCCCGCAGCTAAACGCTCACGAAACTCTGCGGTTTTCGCTTTAAGCTGCTCATCGGTTAATTTTTCATAATCGGCTTCAAGCGCATTAATCTTATTAACTACTTTTTGTAACCCTTTAAGGGTACGGTCGTTGCGACTACCAAATACTTTTGTCAGTAATTTACCAAACATCTGAATCACTTATTTTCTGTAGGCCAAGTCCATGATGGAAACTAGAAGCCAATGTTTCAATTAACTTGCTTTGCGGTAGACAAACTTTTGTGGATCTATCTGCTGTCCGCCACGCAACACTTCATAATGCACATGAGCCCCTGTTGAGCGCCCAGTGCTTCCCATACTGGCGATGGTTTCGCCTTTAGCGACCACATCACCTACAGCTACTGACAAAGCTTTATTATGGCCATAGCGTGTACGTAAACCGTTACCATGGTCGATTTCGACCAATTCGCCATAACCAAACATATTCCCAGCCCAAGTCACCACGCCTGCTGCAGTCGCGACAACTTTAGCCCCTTCCCGACCGGTAAAATCGATCCCTTTGTGCATGGTTCGACGACCGTTAAAAGGGTCATTACGTAATCCGTAGGGCGACGATAACCAACCTTTATCGAGTGGGAGCCCTGATACATAACGTTCAGCATCTATATGGTGGTTAGATGACACTGTTTCAAGTAGTGATAGTTGAACATTATTGTTGTCAATTCGTGACGCCAGTTTATCCATATCTTCGATAAGCTGACTAATTTCGATATTTGAGCCTAATTCGCTTAAACCACCAACCCCAACTTCAGATGAGAAATCAAAGTCTTCATCCAATTTGTTTTGTTTTGCGACTTGTTGACCTAAGGCCTCGAGACGGGTGATTTTAGCTTGCATGCGCGCGACATGGGTCGCCAGCATGGCTAGCTGTGACTCTGTGGCACTTTTAAGCTCTAAGACTTGCTTCTTTTGTTGTTCGCGTTGGATTCGATCGTTATCAACACTGGCTTGCTGATTTTCAAACTTAGCAGAGTTGTGTTGATAAATACCGGCACCAGTAGCTAACAATAGCATGGGAAGGATCAACCAGCGTTTACTGGGTTGCCAGCGCGTAACGCCATTCCGACCTTGAATAAATACTGTTACACTCATAGCCTAATTCAGCCATCTTATTATCATATGAAAAAGCCCCCTCAGGATCTCAGCCAATTACTACACCAATCAGGCACATTACCCGACATAGCTGAGAAAGCGGAACTACTTTTATATCTGGATCAGCACGTGAAGCAGATTGTTGCAGGTCCTGTTGCGGAGCAGCTGAAAGTCGCTAATTTCCGCCAGGGTGTTCTTGTGGTTGAAACCACTTCGGCAGCATGGGCCGCACGAATTAATTTCCAAAAGCCGAAACTACTCGCGCAGCTTCAAGCAGAAACGCTCCCAATCCTTACCGCAATTGAAGTTAAAGTCAACCCGAGATTAGCATTGTATGACGCAAAGCCGAAACAAGCGCATAAGGCATTGAGTCCAGCCGCTGCAGAACATATTGCCGCACTTGCAGAAAATGTGAGCGGGACACTAGGCGAAAAACTAAAACGGCTGGCCACATTGGCCAGCCGTAATAAGTAAACATCAGACGCAATTAAGCGAAGACCGCGCCACCAGGTACAGCAAAGCTAACGGGGACATCGGCTTCTTTCTCAAAGCTCACTAACTCCCACGCATCTTGCTGCGCCAATAAGGCACGTACTAACTGGTTATTCAGAGCATGACCCGTTTTATAGGCAGTAAACTCACCAAGAATGGCGTGTCCTGCCACATAGAGATCACCAAACGCATCTAAAATTTTGTGCTTAACGAACTCATCCTCATAACGCAGGCCGTCGGGGTTGAGGACGCGATATTCATCAAGTACAACTGCGTTTTCCATGCTGCCACCTAATGCTAGGTTATTCGCACGCAGATACTCAATATCACGCATAAAACCAAAAGTACGAGCGCGGCTAATGTCTTTAACAAAAGCTGAAGTAGAGAAGTCCATCACCACATGCTGTTGGCTGCGAGCAATTTCGGGGTGAGCAAAGTCAATTTTAAAGTTGACTCTAAAACCTTTGAAAGGCTTGAGCTCGGCCCACTTATCACCGTCTTCAACACGCACAGGGCGTTTAATCTTTAAGTACTTCTTAGGTGCAGACTGCTCTTTAATACCCGCAGACTGAAGTAAGAAGACAAATGGGCTCGCACTGCCATCCATAATTGGGATTTCAGGGGCGTCCACTTCGATTACGGCGTTATCAATGCCTAAACCCGCTAAGGCTGCAAATAAATGCTCAATAGTCGAAATACGAATACCTTCGTCATTGACAAGTGCCGTGCACATCGTGGTTTCGCGAACTTGTTCCGCCTTTGCAGGAATAGCAACGGCAGGACTAATATCGGTACGCACAAGTACGATCCCTGTATTGACTGGTGCGGGCATAATGCTCAAGGTGACTTTATTCCCAGAGTGCAAACCGACTCCGGTAGCTTTCACCATTTTTTGAACAGTTCTTTGAAATATCATTCAGTTACCCGTTTAGATTTCAATAATTAAGCCTAATATTTGCGCACACAGCGGCAGCAAAACGACCACATAGGTTCGACATAGTAACATAAGTTAGCTATGTCATACAAATGTCGTCATTGGGTGGTATTGCCGATAGAGCAATACATCACCCGATACGCTGGACTCAAATACCTGTTTTAATCAGCTTGCTTACGCAAAAACGCTGGGATATCTAAGTAATCCAATTCATGCTTTGTTGAAGGCGCTGGCGCAGGAGCAGGTGCTGGCGATGCAGGTAATACGTTACCCTTTGGCGCCGCATAGCTCACATGAGTTGCTTCTTCGACATAAGCTTCAACTTTTGGTTCCACAACCACTGGTTCTGGACGTGGTGCTGGCTTAGAAACTAATTGGATATCAGGACGCTTTTCAGCACCAATACCCGTTGCAACTACGGTTACGCGCAGTTCGTCGCTCATTTCTGGGTCGATAACCGCACCCACAACCACGGTAGCATTGTCAGAAGCATAAGCTTTAACATGGTTACCAACAGTTTCAAATTCTTCGATGCTCATGTCCATACCTGCGGTAATGTTAACTAACACACCACGGGCACCGGCTAAGTCGATGTCTTCTAATAATGGGCTGGCTACAGCAGCTTCAGCCGCTTCTTCTGCACGGTCTTCACCACGTGCAACACCAGTGCCCATCATGGCATTACCCATTTCAGACATAACGGTTTTCACGTCCGCAAAGTCGACGTTAATCAGACCTGGGCGAGTAATCAGCTCAGCAATACCTTGTACTGCGCCGAGTAACACGTTATTCGCTGCGGCAAACGCATCGAGTAATGACGTACCACGACCCAATACTTTTAATAATTTTTCGTTAGGGATAGTGATTAGCGAATCCACGTGCTTAGCAAGCTCAGCGATACCTTGCTCGGCATAAGCCATGCGCTTTTTGCCTTCGAAAGGGAAAGGCTTAGTCACGACCGCAACCGTTAAGATGCCTTCTTCACGAGCGATTTGAGCAACAACTGGCGCAGCACCTGTACCAGTACCACCGCCCATACCGGCGGCGATAAAGATCATGTCTGAGCCTTTGATCGCTGCACGAATGTTTTCGCGGTCTTCTTCCGCTGCGGCACGACCCACTTCGGGGTTGGCGCCAGCGCCAAGACCTTTAGTGACATCGCGACCTAATTGAATCGTTGAGCCAGCGCCAGATTTACGTAGCGCCTGTGCGTCTGTATTGGTAACGACAAACTCAACACCTTCAATGTTGTGTTTGACCATATGTTCGACAGCGTTACCGCCGCCGCCGCCAACGCCGATGACTTTAATCACCGCGTCGTCTGAGTGAGTGTCCATGATCTCAAACATTGTCTGATCTCCGTGTTGCCTGCGTTATTAAAATTCACCCTTAAACCAGCTTTGGACCCGATTCCAAGCACTGGTAACCCCTTGACGCTCAGGACGCTCGAATTGACGCTCAAGCACCCGTCTTGCACCGTAGTGAAGCAATCCAACCCCAGTGGAGTAAATAGACTGATCCACGTATTCGTATAACCCTTTAACTGGCAATGGTGAGGCGACGCGAACAGGCATACCAAAGGTTGCCTCCGCAATGTCCACCACGCCTTGAATCGACGCCGTACCACCTGTTAGCACGATACCTGCGGCGATTTGGTCTTCTAAACCACTGTCTTTCAGCTCCTTGAGCACTAACTCAAATAGCTCTTGATATCTCGGCTCAACCACTTCGGCCAAAGTATGGCGCGACATGCTACGCGATGGGCGACCACCCACCGAAGGCACTTCGATACTGTCTTCGCGGCTCACCATGGAGCTGCGTGCACAGGCGAACTGCACTTTAATTTGTTCGGCATGTGACGACGGCGTGCGGAAAATCTTCGCGATATCGTTGGTCACTTGGTTACCCGCAACGGGCACAACCGCGCAATGACGTAGCGCACCATTGGTATACACAGCGATGTCCGTCGTGCCACCCCCGATATCGACGATACACACACCTAAGTCTTTTTCATCGAAGGTTAATACCGCATCCGCCGACGCAATGCCGGAGAACACTAAGTCATCGACCTTCAAACCACAACGCTCAACACTCTTAGTGATGTTCTTCGCCATATCATTGGCGCAGGTCACTATGTGTACCTTGGCTTCCATCCGCATGCCTGACATGCCGATAGGGCTGCGAATGCCGTCTTGTACGTCAATCGCGTATTCCTGCGGTAACACATGTAGAATACGACGTTCTGTCGGGATCTTCACCGAGCGCGCGGTGTGAATCACGTTGTCGACGTCTTCCTGTGTCACTTCTTCATCGTTAATCGACACCATGCCATTTTCGTTTTGGCAGGCGATATGTTTACCGGAAATGCTCAGGTAAACCGATGATACTTGGCAGTCTGCCATTAATTCCGCTTGATCGAGCGCGCGTTGCACACTGCGCACGATGGAGTCTAAATCGTTAACGCCACCTTTATCCATGCCCCTTGAAGGGTGGTTACCAAGGCCGACTATGCTGATTTCGCCATCGGGCAGAACTTCGCCTATGATCACTGCGACTTTAGAGGTTCCTATGTCCAATCCGACGATCAGATTTCTATCTTGGTTTTTGGTCATTAATTATCGGCTCTCTTGTTTGTGCATCGCCCCAGCCTACGGCCAACCCTGTGTCGTAGCGCAAATCCACTCTGGCAATCGGTTTATCTTGTTTCGCCAATAATGGGTAAACAGTGATAAACCTTTGTATCCTTGCCATTTTATCTTCTCGACCTAGGTCTAAAACAATACCGTTACCTAGTGTCGCGTGCCACGCATGACGTGGTGTTAAACTCAAATTGGCTAAGGTAAAGCCATTAATCTTCAGTAGCGAGTTAACCTGCGCGTAGGCGGTTAACACTTCGGTCCCCATATCATCTGGCCCAGATAAATAAGGCAGATGCTCTAACTCAGGGTGCGATGGCGCTTCAAACACTTCACCATGCACATTGAGCCAAGCGGTACCATTCCAATGGGCGACCGGTTGTTGCTCCTGTAAATACACCCTGAGTTTCGCAGGCCATTCACGTCTCACTGACGCACGATACACCCAAGGTAAAGCTTCTAATGCCTGTTGCACTAAGGTGATGTCAGCACTAAAAAAACTCCGCTGCATTAAATCCTGTAGTGCAATTTGTATATCCCTATCTGTGGTGTAAGTCCGCTCACCTTTAATGGCGACCGCTTCAATGGGCAAAGTGCTGGCATCATTTAAAAACTTATGTAGCAGGTAGCCGCCAAAAACAAAACTACCAATGACTAACCATAAAAAACCAATCCCACTCCACAAGTACCAATTAACCCGTGACATCCTCGCCCGCCAGTGTCGCCTCTTATCACTCCAAGACACGTTTGTTTCCACCCTTCAACGACACTACTAAAAACCACAGAAAACCGGCCATTATATAGCGCTAAAACCTCGGATCAACATTTCCTTTAAATCCAAGTTGTCACGCAATTCATCAAGGTTTTACCTCGGTTGTCACAGCCGTGCTAAAGCCTAATTCAGTGGCGGCTAACTGACGCGACAAGGCACCTATATTACCTGCACCTTGGGTCAACAATAAATCCCCTTCCTGCAACACATCGGGTAGCACTTCGGCTAACTGATCTGGGCTAGCAATAAAGATGGGGTCTAACTGCCCACGCAAACGAATCGAACGGCATAGAGCCCGACCGTCGGCACCGGGGATCGGTGCTTCACCGGCACTATACACATCGAGCAATAGCAAGCAATCTACCTGAGATAACACTTCAATAAAGTCTTCGTACAGATCGCGAGTACGAGTGTATCTGTGTGGCTGATAAGCCATCACTAAACGTTTGTCAGGCCAGCCTGCACGCGCCGCTTTAATGGTCGCCGCCACTTCGCTGGGGTGGTGACCATAATCATCCACTAACATCACTTCGCCCTTTGGCGTCGCGAACTTGCCTAAGTGTTGGAAACGACGACCAATACCCTGGAATTCAGCCAAGGCTTGAATGATGGCGCTATCATCAATTTCATCTTCTGTCGCCACGGCAATCGCTGCCAGTGCATTTAATACATTGTGCTGACCCGGCAGATTAAGCAGCAGATCTAAATCTTCTTTGCCTTTACGTCTGACGGTAAAGCGACATTGGTGACCCTGCTGATGGAAATTCAGCGCCTGCACGTCGGCATCATCACTGAAGCCATAGGTGATCATATGACGACCTATACGCGGCATAATCTCACGTACGACTGGATCATCGATACAAACGACAGCCACGCCATAGAAAGGCAGGTTATGTAAAAAATCCACGAAGGTCGATTTGAGCTTTTCAAAATCACCACCGTAGGTATCCATATGATCGGCTTCGATATTCGTCACTACGCTGACCATAGGTTGCAGATGCAGGAAGCTCGCATCACTTTCGTCTGCTTCGGCGATCAGGTAACGGCTAGTACCTAAGCGGGCATTGGTGCCAGCGCTGTTAAGTAAACCACCGATAACAAAAGTTGGATCGCGCCCCGCTTGACCATACAAACTGGCAATCAAACTGGTGGTCGTGGTTTTACCGTGAGTTCCCGCAATCGCTACACCATGGCGATAACGCATCAACTCAGCCAACATCTCAGCGCGGCGCACGATAGGAATACGCAATTCCTTCGCCGCAATAATCTCTGGATTCTCAGGATTAATCGCGGTCGAGACCACCACCACATCGGCTTGCTGCACGTTATCGGCACCATGGCCGATATGGATTTTCGCGCCCAGCAGGCAGAGTCTGTCAGTCACGGCGTTTTGTGCGATATCAGAACCACTAACGACATAACCTTCGTTTACTAATACTTCAGCGATCCCGCCCATGCCCGCGCCGCCAATGCCGACGAAATGAATACGCTTAATCCGGCGCATTTCTGGGATCATACTTCTTAGCTGTAAGTATCTTTCTGTCTTAGTCATACCTATCCTTTCTCGGCGAGAGCGATACACACTTGGGCCACCTGTTCGGTTGCATCCAGTACGGCAACATCTCTCGCTCTTTGGCCCATTTGTGCTAATTCTGCTCTGTCATTGGCGAGTAACTGTAATTTACTCACCAGTTTATTCACGTCCAAGATGGCCTGTGGCAATAGGAAAGCGGCGCCAGCCTCAACCAATACTTGAGCGTTACGGGTTTGGTGATCATCCACTGCATGGGGATAAGGCACCAGAATACTCGGAAGTCCCACCGCCGCTAACTCGGATACCGTCAGCGCGCCAGCGCGGCACAATACCACATCTGCCCAGCGATAGGCGGCTTCCATGTCATCAATAAATTCGGCAACGTTAACGCCGCCCTCTTGTCCTTGCTGTTGATAAGCCGACTTAACTCCTGCCAGATTATCCTTACCCACTTGATGCCAAACCGTAATCGACTGCTGTTTACTGAGCGCAGCCACGACTTCAGGCATTAAGTCGTTAAAGACTTTGGCGCCTAAACTGCCACCTACCACCAAGACTTTTAAGGCATCATCCGCTGCTTGCTTAGGCTCGGCACCTAAAGCAATTAACTCACGACGGATGGGGTTACCCACCACCTTTGCTTTAACCTGAGTGAAGGTATTTTTAAAGGCGCATAATACTTGGCTAGCAATCCGCGAGAGTAATTTATTGGTCATTCCCGGAATGGCATTTTGCTCATGCAACACTAAAGGCACGCCCGCTAATTTCGCGGCCACACCACCAGGGCCACTGGCAAAACCGCCCATCCCTAGCACCACATCGGGTTTAAATTCGGCAATCACTGCCTTGGCTTGCAGAATCGAGCGCACCACTTTAAAAGGCGCCGCCAATTTACGCACTAAGCCATTGCCACGCACGCCCTTAATGTCGATAAAATCGATGTCGAAGCCATACTGAGGCACTAAACGCGCCTCCATGCGGTCGGCGGTGCCTAACCAACGCACTTGCCAACCTTGCTGCGCTAAATATTTTGCCACCGCGAGCGCCGGGAACACATGTCCACCCGTGCCGCCTGCCATGACTAAAATACGTTTACCCGCGTCGGTCATTACTTCAATCTCCCTTGCACGGCCTGAACTAAACTCATGCGCCGCTCATAATCGATGCGTAGCAATGTCATTGCCGCCGCCGTCATGACCCATAAACTACTACCGCCATAACTCACAAAGGGCAGTGTTAACCCTTTAGTAGGTAACATACCAATGCTTGCGCCCACATTAACGACGGTCTGAAAACAGATCCAAATCCCAATGGCATAGGCCAGATAACCTTCGAAGGCTTTATCCATCACCAGGCATAAATTGCCGAGGCGAATGGCCCTTAATGCCACAAACAGCAACACGGATAGCACCGCGATAATGCCGATAAACCCTAACTCTTCACCAATCACGGCAAAGATAAAGTCGGTATGCGCCTCGGGGAGGTACTCCAACTTTTGAATACTGTTGCCAAGGCCCTGGCCGAACCAATCACCCCGGCCGTAGGCCATCAGCGATTGGGTTAACTGGTAGCCACTACCAAACGGATCTTGCCAAGGGTCTAAAAACGATGTCACCCGGCGCATACGATAAGGCTCGAGCAGTACCAGCGCGACGAAAGCTAAAATGCCAGCAAAGATCAGCGCGAAAAAGTCCAGCAACCGAGCACCCGCGAGAAACAACAGTCCAACAGTGCCGACGAACAACACCACCACAGTGCCTAAGTCGGGCTGCATCAAAATCAAAATCGCGTAAATCGCAAATACCGCAATCGGCTTATAGAAGCCCTTAGCATTTTCACGCACTTCCTGATGACGGCGCACCAGATAGCCCGCCATGTACACAGAAAACGCAAACTTAGCGACCTCGGCCACTTGAATACGGATGGGGCCGATTGATAACCAACGGGTCGCGCCGTTTACGGTAGTTCCCACAACCAGTACTGCCAGTAACATCAAAAATACAACCAGCAGCATGATAGGGCTCATCCGCTGCCAAGTTTGCATTTCAACCCTCAGCACAAATGCGGCAATCACTAAACATCCCAACAGATAACCCACATGGCGAGTCATAAAATGGAATGGGTTACCCGTCAGTGTTTGTGCCTCGGGCATAGAGGCCGACATCACCATTACAAAACCAAAGCCAATCAAAGACAAAACAGCAGTGAGCAAAGCCCGATCGTACAATTGCGCGCCCGGGACTTCGGTATCTCGTTGCCAGTTAGGCAGTGCATTCAGCACTCGCCCAAACAGGCTCAGCTGTCTTGCATCACTCGCCATCGAGTCGCTCCACTTGGCTTCTAAAATCATCACCACGGGCCATAAAGTTGCTGTACATATCCAGACTTGCACAGGCGGGCGACAACAACACAATATCACCCGAAGTCGCTAATTGAGCGGCCTTAGCAACAGCGGCAGCCATTGAATCAACCTTAATAGCGCCTTCTTTCAGCGCGGCAATCTTATTGCCATCTCTACCTAAGGTAATGAGGTGAGTCACTTTTGTTAACGGCTCGGCCAGTGGACTGAAATCCGCACCTTTACCATCGCCGCCAGCAATCAAAATAATGTCGCCGAGGTGATCGCTTAAACCATCAAGGGCCGCAACAGTCGCGCCGACATTGGTTGCTTTAGAGTCATTCACATAGGTCACACCACCTTTGACCCCTACCACTTCGCAACGGTGAGAAAGGCCAGTAAAGGTGCGAGCGACTTTGGCCATCACTTGCTTATCCACACCCACGGCATAAACCAGCGCCATCGCAGCAAGTAAGTTGGCATGGTTATGGCTACCAATCAGCGACACTTCGGTGATTGGCATGATTTCACTGTGGCCGTGATAAATTTTGCTGTCGCAAATGCCCCACTCGTCGCCTTCAGGCGGCGCTAAACCAAAGCTGTTTTGGTTCATGGGTTCAGTTGGGATAGTCAGCACATCATCACGGTTAAAAATGATGGAACGACTTTGATGGTACAAACGTAGTTTGGCCTTCCGATAGGCATCCATATCGCTGTACCTGTCCATATGATCTTCCGTCACGTTTAAACAGGTTGAGGCCACGCAATTCAAGCTATGAGTGGTTTCCAGCTGGAAACTCGATAACTCAAGCACAAAAATATCCGCATTCTCTTGCAGCAAATCCAGCGCCGGAGTACCAATATTGCCTCCCACAGCAACAGCAATGCCTGCTTCTCGCAGCATTTCGCCCACTAAGGTGGTGACTGTCGTTTTGCCATTTGAGCCCGTAATCCCAATCACGCATGGTTTACGGTCAGCAATTTCACGGGCAAATAACTCAATATCACCAATGACTTCAATCCCCATATCCAGTGCCGCGCGCACTTCGGGAGTATCAATCGCAATCCCAGGACTGATAATGATTTGCGTCGCCTGCACTAGATAACGGCAATCAAATCCGCCAGCAATTAATTGCACCTCAGGGAATGAACTTGCCAGTGTTTCGGCACCGGGAGGCTGGCGACGGCTATCCATCACCAACGGCGTAATGCCTTTTCCACACAAATAGCGCACTACCGAGAGCCCTGTGGCACCCAAACCTAATACTATGTGTGAATAATGACTTTGCATGAATGATTACCTTAACTTCAACGTGGCTAAGCCGAGCAACACTAAGAAAATAGAGATAATCCAAAAGCGGACAATCACGCGTGGTTCAGGCCAACCTTTTAACTCGTAGTGGTGATGGATAGGCGCCATGCGGAATATCCGTTGACCGCGTAATTTGTAAGAACCGACCTGCAATATCACTGACACGGTTTCCATGACAAACACCCCGCCCATGATCACTAACAGGATTTCTTGGCGAACTAATACCGCAATCGCACCTAATGCAGCCCCTAAAGAAAGAGAACCCACATCGCCCATAAAGACCTGTGCTGGATAAGTGTTAAACCATAAAAAGCCTAAACCTGCGCCCACAATTGCAGTACAGACGATCACTAGCTCACCCGAACCAGGTAAATGCGGAATGTGCAGGTAATTAGCAAACTGAGCATGGCCAGACAGATAAGCTATCAGCGCGAATGCTGCGGCCACCATCACAGTTGGCATAATCGCCAAACCATCGAGACCGTCGGTTAAGTTCACCGCGTTGCTTGAACCCACGATAGTAAAGTAGGCCAAGACGATAAAGACAGCGCCCAGTTGCGGCATCACATCTTTAAAGAAGGGCACCACTAATTGCGTTTCGCCAGGATTAGCGGCTGTAGTGTAGAGAAAAAAGGCAATAATTAACGCTGCTAAAGATTGCAGAATATACTTCCAGCGCGCAATTAATCCCTTAGTATCTTTACGTACCACTTTGCGGTAATCATCAATAAAACCGATCATGCCGAAGCTGCCCAATACAAACAGCATCACCCACACATAACGGCTACCAAGATCGCCCCACAACAGCACACTGATAAAGATGGCCGCAAGGATCAGTAAACCACCCATAGTGGGCGTTCCGCGCTTACTGAAATGCGACTCAGGCCCATCATTACGCACCACTTGACCAATCTGCATTAACTGCAAACGCTCAATAAGTTTAGGACCCCACCATAAACTAAATACTAATGCGGTTAACAAGCCCAAAATGGCTCGAAACGTCACATAGGAAAATACGTTAAACCCAGTATGAAAACGGGTCAAATACTCGGCCAGATACACCAGCATCTACACTAACTCCCCACGCCCGAAGGCTACTGTTAGGCCATCCACGACCCGCTCCATTGCGGCACTTCGTGAACCTTTAACTAAAACCGTCACCTGTCCCGGCAACTGGTTAATGTGTTTTATGAGTTTTTCAACTAACGTCGCCACGCTATCATGGTGCTCCGCCCCGAAAGCTTGGCTAGTATGCTGAGTCAAGGTGCCAGTACAGAACAGGGCATCAATCCCCTGTTGCTTTGCCAGTTGTCCCAGTTCAGCGTGTAAAAGGGGCGCATTGTCGCCTAATTCGCCCAAATCTCCCAGTACCAAACAACGATTTTCAGAAATTTCCTTTAACCAAGCGATAGCCGCCCCCACGGATACAGGGTTAGCGTTATAGCTATCATCGATTAAACGGACTCGGCCTAATTGAGTCGGCTGCATACGTCCCTTAACGGGGATCAGTTTGCTTAAGCCTTCGGCGATCTCTTTTAGAGTTAATCCTAATGCGATACAAACACTTGCAGCAGCTAAGGCATTGCTGACTTGATGACGTCCCGCTAAAGGTAAGGTCACTTCGCAGGACTCACCCGCATAATTAAGAATAAAGCGGTAACAACCATCGCTATTGGCTTTATGACCTGTCGCAATCACATCGATTTGGCGTTTCGCCGCGCCTTCCTGCTGGGAGAAGCTCAATTGCTTATAATGCTTGGCTTTAACACGCATCACATCAGCAAAGGCGTCGTCGGCATTAATAATCGCAGTACCGCCTTGTTGCAGATGGTTATAAATTTCCGATTTTGCCTGCGCCACACCGGCCTGCGAGCCAAAGCCTTCTAAATGGGCACTGCCGACGTTATTGACTAACGCCACATGCGGACGGACCAATGCAGAGGTGTAATCAATCTCGCCTTTATGGTTAGCCCCTAACTCAAATACCCCATACTTATCTTCGGGGGTTAAGCGCAGTAGGGTTAAAGGTACGCCGATTTCATTATTAAAATTACCCGCGGTGTAAAGTACTTGATGCTTAGCCGACAAAATAGTGGCAATCATCTCTTTCACGCTGGTTTTGCCGTTAGAGCCAGTTAATGCCACACAAATAGGATTCACTTGGTCGCGGACATAGGCGCCAATCGCGCCCATGGCCTTTTGGCAATCAGCAACAATTAGCTGCGGAATATCAAAGGCCAATTCACGTTCAACCAGTAATGCAATGGCGCCATTTTCAATTGCCGTGGCCGCAAAATCATGGCCATCAAACCGCTCACCCTTTAAGGCGACGAAAAGGGTCGCGGGGCCGATTTTACGGCTATCGCTGCTTAATGCTTGGATGGTGACATCGTCACCGACTCGATGCGCACCTAAGTATTGGCTCAGTGCCCCGAGGGAAATTGGGATCATTAGCGTTGCTCCGATAACTGACGTGCCAGGGCGCGTTCATCATAGTCATGACGCACACCTGCCGCCTCTTGGTAAGTTTCATGGCCTTTGCCCGCAAGCAAAATCACATCCCCAGATTTAGCCTGTGCGACGACTTGTTTAATCGCAGCCACACGGTCAACCTCGGTCAGCGCTCGCTCTGGGTGAGTCAGCCCTTGGATAATATCGGTAATAATTTGGTTAGGATCTTCGCTGCGGGCATTATCGCTAGTCACCATAATGCGATCGGCAAATTGCTCCGCCGCACGCCCCATTAAAGGCCGCTTACCCTTGTCACGGTCGCCACCGCAGCCAAACACGCACCAAAGCTCCCCTGCACAGTGACGACGCAGGGCATTAAGTGCCTGTTCAATCGCATCGGGGGTGTGGGCATAATCGACGACTAAGGTGATGTTGTCCGCGGTGGTAAAACGTTCCATACGGCCAGACACGGGCACTAAGTAAGGTACCTTGGCAGCTAATGCACGCATATCCATTCCCTGTAAATACAGGGCTGATAGTGCAGCGAGTAAATTCGAGAGGTTAAAAGCGCCTAATAACGGCGAACGAATATCGATTTCGCCCTCGGGCCAGACTAAGGTCGCCTGCACGCCTTGGTCGTTAAATTGGGCATTCTTAGTGTAAAACGCAGCATCGGTATGCGCTTCAATGCTAAAACCCCACATCTTCGCAGGAACGTTTGCCAGCTCGGATAACCAAGCGACGCCCACGGGATCGTCTAAATTCAGTAAACCATGGCGCAGGGAGTCGAAGCGAAACAGCATTTGCTTGGCCGCGGCATAGTTTTCCATATCGCCGTGGTAGTCCAAGTGATCACGGGTTAAGTTAGTAAATACCGCCACATCGAAGGGTACGGCATCGACTCGCCCTTGGACTAAACCATGGCTCGAGACTTCCATCGCACAGGTATTTACACCTTTATCTGCAAATTCATTAAGTTGGCGCATTAAGGTAATGGCATCGGCGGTCGTATTGCCGCTATCGACTAACTCGCCCCACAGGCCATTGCCGAGCGTGCCCATCACCGCCGCTTTACCCTCAAGCAGGGTCACTAATTGCGCGCACAATTGGCTTGTCGAAGTTTTGCCATTAGTCCCTGTAATACCCACAATGGCCATAGATTGACCTTGAACAACGGGATAACGCACCGCAGCCACCGCTGAAACGTGCTTAGCTAACTCATAGAAATAAATCTGTACGCCTTGCTCAGCCGCAATAACTTTGCCCTGCTCTTGGTGATTATCCGTATGCACTAACACTGCAGCCGCACCTTGGGCTAAGGCCTTATCGATAAACTGACGACCATCGACCTTGTGTCCAGGCAGCGCTAAAAACACATCGCCGCGACGTATTGCGCGGCTATCTAGAGTCAAATCTTGGAAGGTTTGTTCGCCCGCGTAGGGGAACCAAGGAGCGAGTAGATCCCTTAATAACATTATTCAGTTCTCCCGGCGAGACCCGCCAATTGCACCTGTTCTTTATCGGAAATGGGTTCAACATTTAACATTTGCAGTGCGCCTGACATCACCTTAGCGAAAGCAGGCCCTGCCACTGAACCACCATAATAGAGATCGCCCTTAGGTTCATTGACCACAACGACGATAGCGAGTTTGGGATTATTCACCGGCGCAACGCCTGCAAATAACGCAACATAATCATCACCATAACCACCGGCTACCGCCTTACGGCTGGTGCCCGACTTACCTGCGACGGGATAACCATCGATATGCGCAAGTGTACCTGTACCACCTTTTTCGGTGACACCCACCATCATTTGCAGCACGTCTCTAGCCACTTCTTCTGAAATCACCCGTTCACCTTCGGGCGGCTTTTTAAGTTTTAAAATCGATACTGGATATAAAGTGCCGCCATTGCCTAAAGTCGCGTACATCCGCGCTAATTGCAGCGTCGTCGCGGTTAAGCCGTAACCAAAGGATAAAGTGGCACGCTCAAAGTCAGACCAACGGTGGCGATCTTGGATAAGGCCTGCGCTTTCTCCCGTTAAGTTAATCCCTGAAAAACTACCTAATCCCATGGATTGATAAGTGCCGAGTAACTGCTGTACAGGAATCGACAGGGCTAATTTACTAATGCCCACGTTACTGGATTTGGCCAAAATACGCGCTAGCGTCATATCACCGTAGTTAGATGCATCACGCACTTGGCGTCCACCTAAACGCATCCAACCTGGAGAGGTTGGGATCACATCGGTGGATTTAACGGTGCCCGCTTCTAACGCCGCCGCAACCACAAAGGGTTTAATGGTCGAGCCGGGCTCGAAGGTGTCCGTCATCGCGCGGTTACGCATTCTGAAGGTTTGAAAATTATCACGGGAATTAGGGTTGAAGGAGGGCGTATTCGCCATCGCTAACACTTCACCCGTGTGGATATCGAGTACCACAATCGACCCGGACGTCGCTTGGTTCATCTCTGTGGTGCGCTTTAACTCGCGATAGGCAAGCTGCTGGATCCTATGGTCGATACTCAGGACAAGATCATTTGGGCTTTCGCCTTCTTGGACGATATCGAGGCGCTCAACCACATGACCATCACGTGACTTACGTACTTTCTGTTTGGATGGCGTACCAGTAAGCCAACTGTTATAGGCATTTTCAACGCCTTCAATACCAACATCATCGATATTAGTGATACCAATAAGTTGGGCAGTTATCTCACCACCGGGATAGTAACGGCGAGACTCAGACTTTAAAAATACCCCAGGCAATTTAAGCTGAGTTATGTAATCAGCCACCGCGGGAGTCACTTGACGCTTAAGGTAGGTAAAACGTTTAGTTGGATTGCTACGGACTTTATCGAGTACGTCTTCAACGGGTTCGTGTAATACGTCAGCCAGTGCTTGCCAACGACGCATATCTGTAAAGCCATTGCTATCGTTAACTTGCTTTGGATCTGCCCACACTGCACGCACTGGCACACTCACCGCCAGCATATCCCCATTGCGATCAGTAATTAAGCCACGCTGTACCTCACGACTGGTAGTACGTAACGTACGCATATCGCTCTCATGGCGAAGCTTATCAGGCTCAATAATTTGGATATAAGCAGCACGACCCACCAGGCTTGAAAACATCGCAAATACAAAACCAACCACGACGTATAACCGCCAATGGATCAGTTGTGGCTTTTGCTTTTTGCTTGCCTGTTTGGTTTTTGCTTGCCTAATCATATCTTCCCTATGTTCACGGCACCTTTACCACAACTTCTTCGCTGGGTAATGGGCGACTCATGTTGAGATCCTTCGATGCAATCCGCGTAATTCGGCTATGCTCCGTTTGGGATTGCTCTTCCAATAATAAATTGCGCCACTCGATATCTAACCTGTCACGCTCCTGCAATAGCAGATCCCATTCAGTAGTGAGTTTACGACTCACATGGCTGGTATACACCACAGCCACTGCATTACTGAGCACGAGCAGGGCAAGTAACAAAATCCATTTGTGTTGCCAAAGGTCGTGTAATACAACCTGTGGTAGACTCAATGAGGGCTTACTCATTTACTTGCCCTCTAGTAATCTAGTCGCTCGGCAATGCGTAATACCGAACTACGGGCTCTTGCATTGCGTTCAATTTCCTCATCGGATGGCATAATCGCCTTGCCAATGGCGCGTAGTTTACGCGACTTATTAATCTGATCTTCAGTGATGGGTAAACCATGAGGCACACTCTCACCTTGACTGTGGCGGCGGATAAATCGCTTCACTATGCGGTCTTCTAAGGAGTGAAAGCTGATAATCGATAAACGGCCCTGCGGAGCAAGCACGGTTAATGCACCTTCAAGTGCTTGATCAATTTGATCTAACTCACTATTGATATAGATACGTATTGCCTGAAACACGCGGGTGGCAGGATGTTTATTACGCTCTTTGTTTTTGGTGATCCGCGCAATTAAATCGGCTAAATCTTTGGTACGTAAAAACGGGGTTTTATCGCGGTCGGCAGCAATGCAACGGGCAATATGACGAGCATTTTTCTCTTCGCCATAGGTTTTGAATACCCATGCCATATCTTCAATTTCAGCACGGGCTAACCACTGGGCAGCGGTTTCGCCTTGGCTGTTATCCATGCGCATATCGAGCGGACCATCGCGCAGGAAACTAAAGCCACGTTCGGCATCATCGAGCTGCGGTGAGGACACGCCTAAGTCGAGTAACACACCATCAATCTTGCCAACCAGACCAAGCTCTTCGACGTAATCGGCTAACTGACCAAAGCCACCGTGTACGATTTGAAAACGGGGATCATCGGCAAATTGTTTAGCAGCTTCAATAGCCTGAGGATCGCGGTCGATCGCAATCAGGCGTCCGTTTTCACCCAGTCTTTGCAATACTTGTCTTGAATGACCACCGCGGCCAAACGTGCCATCAATATAGATGCCATCGTCTTTAATGTTTAAACCGCCAACCGTTTCTTCGAGCAAAACGGATAAATGGGCAAATTCTTGACTCATTAATTTCTTCTTATTTAATTATGCGACTCGTTAGAGTGAAAAATCCGCCAGACGCTCGTTGTTAGCAAGCTCCTCGCTTCGAATCGTTTCCTGACACTCATCAATTTGCTGCAGCCAAGCTTGCTCATCCCACAGCTCAAATTTGTTTAACTGTCCCACCAGCATGATGCGCTTATCTAAATTGGCATACTGCCTTAGCGGTGGTGGCAGTAATATGCGTCCGTTGCTATCGAGCTCCACCTCATGGGCATAGCCCAGCAACATGCGCTTAAGGGATCGTTGGGTTTTATCTGTATCCGAAAGCTTGAGCAACTTAGCTTCAATCAACTCCCATTCGTGGAGGGGATAAAGGAGCAAACACGCAGATTGAATATCGACTGTGATGACGATGCGGCTCTGGTGCTCTAGTTGCAAAGGTTCGCGGTATCGCACTGGAATAGCGATCCGTCCCTTTGTATCTAAGTTGATAGCACTGGCTCCACGAAACACGCTAATTCATCCTATCCTTTGCTTTTTGATCCACAAATATCCACTATTTCCCACAAATGCTAAGTTTAGGGATAGTCGACAAGCATTGTCAAGGGATGGGATCCTTTTATAAAGCCAGTCGGCAAGCGGGTTAGCAGCATGTTGACCCCATAACTTAGCGACAATGTTTTGACAAAATGAGCAGCTTAAAATCAGCTAAACGATGGAAACCATAGAAATAAAAAGCGGACAAAAAAACAGCAGCCTTTTGCTTTCAGGCAGTTGCAATGAAATTTCTGCCACAAAATTTCGGTAAATGTGGGATTTTCCTCATAGGTAAATCACGCTAGACTCACAACGCGTAACAAAACAAACCTAAAATTAACCTTTTTGTGATCCCGTAAAGTGTAAAATTTCAGCATAAATAGCTGAAATTTTATTTTTGGTTGTAGATTTATTCTGCAATTAGGTGAGTATTTTTATTTCACGATTGCGAGGAAGATCAAAACTCCCATGGGATTCACTCAAAATAAATCGCCTATGACCGCAACTCAGATCCGCACCTACCACAAATGGTTTGCACTCCTCGCCGCCTTTCAATTGTTGATATGGGTTGCAACAGGTGCTTATATGGTATGGATGGATATCGAGTTTATCCGTGGCAAACCTTTGGCAAACAAGAACAATGCCGCAATTTTCCATGTAGAAGCTCCCGCTTATAGCTTGACGGATTTCATCAAAACTCACCCAGATGCAACAGAAATCAATTTATATGCTCACCAAAGCACACTCTTTTATAGCGCCAAAATAGCGGGGAAATTACAGCGTTTTAGCACTGTGACGGGAGAATTATTACCCCTCTTAAATCAACAACAAGCACTCGACACCGCTCAGCAACTATATACGGGCAAGGCTAAGATCATCCATTCAACACTCCACCAGCAAACAGCACCGAATGAAATCTCCCTCCGCGCATTACCTGTATGGCAGTTGGAGTTGGACGATGCAATGAACTCGACACTCTATATCTCCGCGGTCACAGGACAATTGGTCAGCGCTCGACATAATTACTGGCGGCTGTTCGATATAATGTGGATGCTGCACATTATGGACTACAAGACTCGGGAGAATGTGCAGAACCCGTTACTCACGGTAATGAGTACACTCGCCCTATTGACCGCACTCTTTGGTATCGCGTTGAGCTATATCAGTTTTCGCAATACTAACTCCCAAGAGGAGCCAAAATGAGCTTCTCAAACAAACGGAATGCTGAGAGTAAACGCCATATCAGTTTAGTGATGCAAACTCTACACAAATGGCTATCACTTATTGTTGGCCTACAACTGTTGATTTGGATCGTAACAGGACTGGCCTTTAACCTAATTGACGAGCAGTTTCTGGATGCTAATCAATATCGTATCGCCGCTAAAGCTCAGAGCTTCAATTCGCCTCTCGCTCCTACAGCAAAACTACTGCAACAATACCAAGCAGAAGGCATTATCGAGCTTAAGTTGACTTCAGTACTTATCCGCGCAGTGTATGCCCTTACAACAACTCAGCAAAACCGCTGGTTTTGGGCTGATTCCCTTGAGCCATTATCTTTGAGCGATGCAGAAATACAGGCTATCGCTAAGGAAAGTTACTCAGGCCCTAGTGAACTCAGCGCACCGCAAATCCTCACCCACGAAACGCCATTCGACGCCAGTGGCCCAGTTGCTATGCTGACAGCCGCGGACGAAGTTGGCACCCGGATTTATATCGATACAGTTTCGGGTGCGGTTCTGGCCCACCAAAATCGCCAATCGGATCTTAAAGATCTGCTGTTTATGCTGCATTTTATGGATTATGCTCCCGATAATGGCATTGGTTTTAACCACGTATTGGTACAACTCGTCAGTATCGGCGCGTTATTTTTAGCTCTTACGGGCATCTACATTCTTGGGCATAAATTCCATCAAAGTCAGTTATCACTCCCTTTCTTTAGACGCAAGGCCGCAACAGGAAAACTGGCGCTTTATACTCAGGACAATCAGCCTCTTGCCGAATTTACCGAGCTCAATGGCACTTATTTAGAAAGCATTAATCGAGGGAGTGAAAGGCTAAGAACCCAATGTGGCGGTGGCGGACGCTGCGGCCTGTGTAAACTAAGGTTTGTCGAGCAGGCGCCCAGTCCCAATGATTATGATCTGGATAAACTCACCATAGCAGAGCTTGAACAGGGCATTCGCCTAAGCTGCCAACACAAGGCCAGCCCTAGCAAACTTGCACTCGTCACTAAGGCGCAACACAGATATTGGCCAAAGTCAGAGTGCCAGTAGAGTGTCGCGCATAGGCTTCAATCGGCGTATAGTCTAAATATTGAGCAGCCCCTGCCGATAAAGGGTTAAGTGGTCATAAACCAAGGAGGCGCTATGAGTGGATTGGACAGTCTTTACGCTATGCTGGCTCAGCCAGTAAAACCCGTATTAACCCCAAAGCGGATCGTTGATCAGGTGAGCAGTGCCACCGCCAATGCGCCCGATAGCCATGAAACACCACAGTCGCAATTACCGCCCACCTTAGATGCGAAAGTCAGGGAAAGGCGCAAACAGGATAATGCTAGTCGCAATAAAAAACGCCGCGCATCGGACAAACAACAAGACTTAAAAGAGGGAGTGGTGCTCGAAGTCACTGACGATTTAGCTGAAACAGCACAATCGCCCTGCAAGCATATCATCGACATCGAAGTTTAACGTGCTGACTGTTAAATGAATAAGGCGCAACCTCAGGGTGCGCCTTATGTGTTTCAAGCCTAAAAGAAACTAAGAACGGCTTCTGGCCACCGCATCTTGCCAACCCACATATAACCGCTCCCTTTGACTCGCATCAATATTCGGTTTGAAGTGTTTATCGATACAGGCTTTATGTTCAAGCTCAGTTACCGAGTTCCAAAATCCAACGGCAAGCCCTGCTAAGAATGCCGCGCCCAAAGCGGTCGTTTCACAAACACTCGGCCGTAACACTTCAACATCGGTAATATCCGCTTGAAATTGCATTAAAAAGTCATTCGCCACTGCGCCACCATCCACTTTCAAACGCTTAAGGCTGACGCCACTGTCTTTGATCATGGCATCTAACAAGTCTTTACTTTGATAAGCAATCGATTCCAACGCGGCACGGATAATATGATTACGGTTAGCGCCGCGCGTTAACCCAAACAGTGCGCCACGGGCATTAGGATCCCAATAGGGAGCACCGAGCCCAACAAAAGCAGGCACTAAATACACGCCATTAGTATCCGCGACTTTAGAGGCAAAATATTCGGTATCGCTGGCATCGCGAATAAGCCCCAGCTCATCCCTTAACCATTGAATTGTCGCGCCGCCCATAAACACTGAGCCTTCGAGGGCGTAGTTCACTTCACCTTGAGCGCCTACCGCCACTGTGGTTAATAACCCATGGGATGAGCGCACGGCTTTATTGCCTGTGTTCATTAATAAAAAGCAGCCAGTGCCATAAGTATTTTTAGCCATTCCCGGCTCGACACAAAGCTGGCCAAAGAGCGCTGCCTGTTGGTCTCCCGCGATCCCCGCGAGTGGAATTTCGCTGCCCTCACCGGCAATACGGGTTGTACCATAGACACTACAAGAAGGTTTCACTTCAGGCAACATGGCGGCAGGAATATCGAGCGCCTCCAGCAGCTTGCTATCCCAACTCAGGCTGTGGATATTAAACAGCAACGTACGGGCTGCATTGGTGGGATCGGTCACATGCACTTTGCCTTCGGTGAGTTTCCACAGCAACCAAGTATCCACAGTGCCGAATAACAGTTCACCTCGTTTGGCTTTCGCACGCGCATCCGGCACATTATCTAAAATCCATTTGATCTTAGTACCTGAAAAATAAGGATCGAGCAGGAGACCCGTATTCTCCCGCACATAATCTTCTAAACCTTGGGCCTTGAGTTGTTCACAGATCTCTGAACTGCGGCGACACTGCCACACAATGGCATTGTAAACCGGTTTGCCTGTAGCCTTTTCCCAAATAATGGTGGTTTCCCGCTGATTAGTAATGCCAATCGCCGCCACTTCATCACTGTGAATGCCTGCTCTGGCGAGAGATTCAATCAACACAGAACTTTGGCTCGCCCAGATTTCCATTGGGTCATGTTCAACCCAGCCGGGATTAGGATAAAGTTGAGTAAACTCCCGCTGTGAGACACTGACAATATTGGCATCGTGGTCAAATACAATCGCCCTTGAGCTGGTTGTGCCTTGATCTAACGCCACTACGTATTTTTTCTGCACACTCTTTCCTTTCTTCAAGCCTAATCAACGCCATTGAGATTTTATGGTCAACATTATCGCCACAAAATTCCCTTGGGGTGAATATATTCTTAATGGCTGTCTTTGACCAGCATCGACCGAAACAGTGAATAAAATCAAATAAATCATTAAGAAGATACTCAGGTGTGTAGCGTGTCCGATGACATACTGTTTGCTAGGGCAGCGCTATTATCCGTTTATCTAGAATAAGGGCAGCACAAGTGCATACGCCCGCTTAATTGCAGCCAAAATGCCCCTAAAGCATCAATGCGCCCAACTCGCTTTGCAAATAAACAAATACCTTCTACGCTTTATATAATTAGAAAAATCTAATTGATAAAATTTAGATTATACAAAGACCAAGGCAGGTTCTTTGTTAACAATATCCATTCGGAGGAGTAGATAATGAAAAGAGTCATTGTAATTGGGGCGGGACTAGGTGGCGTATCGGCAGCATTTGAACTCAAACAGCGACTGCCTTCCGATTGTGAAATAGGCGTGATCAGTGAAGGGACTGACTTCCAATTTGTTCCCTCAAATCCTTGGGTAGCACTCGGTGAACGTAAGCGCGAAGACATCAGTCTTCCAATTGGAACCTACTTAGCAAAACGTAAGATTAGTTATTCCGGTGAAGGGGTGACTCATATAGATCCCATTAATAGGCAACTCACCTTAGGGGATGGTACAACAGATAATTACGACTATTTAGTCATCTGCACAGGCCCCAAACTCGCCTTTGAAAACGTACCAGGCGCCGGTCCAGATGGTTTTACTCAATCTATTTGTACCATTGATCACGCCGAAAAAGCCTACGAATGCTTCCAACAACTGCTCGCTAAACCCGGCCCAGTGGTTGTCGGCGCATTACAAGGTGCAAGTTGCTTTGGGCCAGCCTATGAGTATGTGTTATCCCTAGAGAGCTTATTGCGTAAACACAAAATTCGTCAGCATGTACCTATCACTTTTGTCACCAGCGAGCCCTATGTGGGTCATATGGGCCTCGGCGGCGTGGGAGACTCTAAGTCACTTATGGAACACGAATTTAGAGAACGTAGCATCAAATGGATTTGCAATGCTAAAACGACCCACTTTGAATCAGGTATGGCTTATGTTGATGAATTAGATAGAAAAGGAGAAGTCGAATTTCAACATACATTACCCTTCTCCCTTGCGATGTTTTTACCCCCTTTTAAAGGCAGTCCTGCGATAGCAGCAGTACCAGAACTGTGTAACGAGAAGGGCTTTGTACTCACCGACACGTTCCAGCGCTCACCACGTTATCCAGAAATCTATGCCGCCGGCGTGTGCGTAGCACTCCCACCATTGGAGAAAACTCCCGTACCCATTGGCGTACCTAAAACGGGTTTTATGATTGAATCTATGACCACTGCCATTGTGGATAATATCCTTTCCAGTTTAAAAGGCGAGCCTCCCAAGACCCATCCAACACTTAATGCTATTTGTTTGGCCGACATGGGAGATAAGGGTGCCGCCTTTGTGGCTCTCCCCCAAAATCCTCCCCGCAATGCTAACTGGACATCTATGGGTAAATGGGTACATGTGGCCAAAATTGCCTTTGAGAAATACTTTCTCTACAAAGTCCGCAATGGCACTAGCGAACCTATTTATGAAAAATATGTACTCGGCAGTTTAGGCATTCACCGCACCCACGAGCCTAAGGAACCGGAATAACAGATCAGCGTCAGACAAAAAGCCCTGAAAATTCAGGGCTTTTCTAATCAAACTTGATATTACATCTTGTAGCTCATTTGGATACCAGCTAACCAAACATTACCGCTCGCTTCACCGTTAAAGTTAACAGTCGCTAGGTTTAACAGATTTTGCTGCTCGTTAATTGGCGCATCACCCGTGGCACGGATATAGGTCAGTGCAAAATCAACATTCAGGTTTTTAGTCGCCTGATAGCCCGCACCAACAGAGAACCACAGACGGTCTGAGTCAGGGATAGTTGTCGTGCGCCACTCATCATTTGCGGCGGTTTTATCTAAGGCCAGACCGGCACGCACTAACCATTCATTGTTCACTTGGTAAGTCGTACCTAAAGCAAAGCGCCAGTTATCTTCAAAGTGTTCTTCTTTCACTAAGTCAGATTCTAAGCCGCCCTTTGGCTTAACTTCACCAGGGAAGTACGCCACTAACTGATCGAATACACTCCAATCGGTCCAGTTAACACTGGCGTGCATCGCCCAGTTATCCGTTAATTGGTGATAGGACGACAGTTCGGCAAACGCAGGTAACTCAAGGGGTAAATAACCTTCGATTGACAGATTTTGACCACCATCATAAATCACACCAGAAGCATGACCATCTAAGTCAAGCTGCACACCACTGTGGTAAGCCAAACCTAAACGATGAGCAGGGTTAATTTGCCAGCTAGCACCGAGTTGCCAACCGTAGCCAATGTCATCACCCTTCATGCTTTTGAGTTCAGTGCCACCAGGAGGCAGCATACCAGCCACTTGTGGAGGTAAACCAGGTTTAATTTTATCCACCCAGCCCGGTAACGAAGCACCGATTTCACCTTCGCCATAAACGATACGCACACCACCACCAACACTGACGGCATCATTGATGCGGTACGCAATGTTTGGATTAAACTCAACGGTCGTTACTGATGTCTTGTTACCAAAAATGGCCGCAGCATGGGTCGCTGGCAATTCAGTGGCGAGACCATAGTTAGAGTTTACCGCTAGACCCCAAGTCCATTGGTCATTTAACTGATTGGAATAATAGAAGTTAGGTACCAAAGCGTCATCGGCGACATCGATAGCATCACCGTTCATCACGATTGGATTAGGACCAAGCAGAGGCGAGCTTAGGCTCACATCACCTTTTACATCCACATTTGGCATCACATAGATACCACCAGCAGATAACTGGCGACCTTCTAAATAGGTCAGCATCGCAGGGTTGCGCGCTTGTGCCGAAGCATTATCCGCCATCGCAGCTTCACCGGCGAAGGCACGGCCTAGGCCAGTTGCTGAGTATTCGGCAAGTTGAAAACCTGCGGCATGGACTTGAGTCGTTGTACTTAATAGGGCCGCAGTCACAGCCAAAGTCAGAAGACGTTTTTGCATCATTATTCTCGAAAAATATTATTGTTATCTTGTGCCATTCACGGGATCACAATGGCGCTCACACAAAATAGAGCAAACACTCCATATTGAATGGTCGGCAGTTTACTGATGCAGAAGATGTTTGCAACAAGCGAGAATAAAACAGATAAAAAAACTAGCCAAAACAATCTAATCAATATTTTTAGTGAGATAAATCACTTTTAAAACAAGAATAATCAGTGCATTTCCAAAGATAGATTTGCTGAAAGCATTTTCAAGGCAAGCACCACAAGAGTTAAATTAATTTAAAAACAACAAATTAAATAACATAAAACTCCTAAACACTTGTAAGCCATTTTGCTCATAAAAATTCAGCACAAATCACTATCGATCATTTTCCTTACCATACAGGAAAGTCACCCTTCACTTTAAACTAATAAATACAATAATTTATATTTAGGCGCTTAAGCAGAAATAATAAAAACGCCTAGTTTTCGAACTAGGCGTTTAAGATTAACATCTATTAAGGTACAAGTGTTCGCCGAATAGCTCAGCGTCGCCAACTTGGGATTTGTGATTCGTATTCGCTAATCTGCGTCCCGTGGGATAAGGTCAATCCAATGGCATCTAATCCATTCAGCAATTTATGTCGCGCCGACTCAGCCAGTGTAAAGCTAAACTCAGCCCCCGAAGGCGATGTCACCTTACAAGTGGTTAAGTCGACGGTGATTTGTGCGCCTTCTTCGCTCGCCACCTCATCCATTAACTGACGCACTTCATTCGCGCTAAGCTTCACCGGCAGTAAACCGTTATTGATGGAGTTTCCATAAAAAATATCGGCAAAGCTCGGGGCGATAATGGCGCGCAGGCCAAAATCCGCCAATGCCCACGGGGCGTGTTCACGGCTAGAACCACAGCCAAAGTTTTCCTGCGCCAGCAGAATCGAGGCGCCGCTATAGCGAGGTTTGTTTAGAGTGAAATCAGGATTAGGCACATCTCCCGCATCATCGAGATAACGCCAATCGTGAAATAGGTGCACGCCGAATCCATCGCGCGTCACCTTAGATAAAAATTGCTTCGGGATAATTTGATCGGTATCGATATTGGCGCTGTCGATCATCACCGCAAGCCCGGTATGGCAAGTAAAAGGTTGCATTAACTTCTCCTGTTGGGATGACGGTTAGTAAGGTTTACGGATATCGACAAAATGCCCTGCGATTGCCGCCGCTGCCGCCATCGCCGGACTCACCAAATGGGTGCGACTACCACGACCTTGGCGCCCTTCGAAGTTACGGTTACTGGTCGAGGCGCAGCGATCGCCCGCCTCTAATCTGTCATCGTTCATCGCCAAACACATAGAGCAGCCCGGTAAACGCCATTCGAATCCAGCCTCGATAAAGATTTTATCTAAGCCTTCGGCCTCGGCCTGTGCCTTCACTTGGCCAGAACCAGGTACTACGATTGCCGTAACGCCCGCAGCCACTTTGCGCCCTTTGGCATGCTTCGCCGCGCTGCGTAAATCTTCAATCCGCGAGTTAGTGCAAGATCCGATAAAGACCTTATTGATCGCCACAGCTGTCATTGGCGTACCAGCAGTTAAGCCGATATAGTCCAGTGCTTTTTCCATGCTAGCGCGAATCGTTGGATTCACCTCATCGGCAGGATTTGGCACAAGCGCATCGATAGCAACGACTTGTCCTGGGTTAGTGCCCCACGTGAGCTGCGGCGCGATATCGGCAGCATCCAACACCACGGTGGCATCAAACTCAGCGCCAACATCGGTTTTCAGTGTTTTCCACTCAGCTACCGCCTGCACCCAATCTTCGCCCTTCGGTGCAAATTCACGACCTTCTAGGTAATCGAAAGTGATTTGATCCGGCGCAACCATGCCAGCCTTAGCGCCCATTTCAATCGCCATATTGCAGACTGTCATGCGCCCTTCCATCGACAATGCTTCAATGGCCTCACCAGAAAACTCAACCACATAGCCAGTACCGCCATCCATACCTATCTTACCGATAATCGCCAGTACGATATCTTTAGCCGTTACGCCATCGGTAACCTGACCACGGACTTCGATTTTCATGGTTTTGGCTTTTAATTGGCGCAGAGTTTGGGTTGCCAATACATGCTCCACCTCGGAAGTGCCAATACCGAAGGCCAAGGCGCCAAAGGCGCCGTGGGTCGCGGTGTGAGAATCACCACAGACGATCACAGTGCCGGGTAAGGTAATCCCAAGCTCAGGCCCCATAACATGCACAATCCCTTGATTCGGATGGTGAATATCATATAAGCGCACGCCGAAGTCTTTACAGTTTTGCGCCAAGGTCTCGACCTGAGTACGAGCCATCGGGCTTAAGGCATCGAGACTGGCACTGCGTGTCGAAGTGTTGTGATCCATGGTGGCAAAGGTTTTCTCTGGGGCACGTAATTTACGCCCAGCTACTTTTAAGCCACTAAAGGCTTGAGGCGATGTCACTTCGTGAACCAAGTGTCTGTCGACATAAATGATCGGTGCTTCACCCTCGGGAGTTGCTACAACGTGAGCATCCCACACCTTTTGATACAGGGTTTTCGGAGCGCTTGATATTGAAGGATTAGTCATTACACACCTGCCTTAACTGCATCGGCGATAAAGTTGCCCATTTCGACCGTCGATTTAGCCTTATGGCGTTGGTCGCTACTTAATAGCTCACCGGTTAAGTAGCCAGAATTGAGCGCCTTACTTACTGCACGTTCAATCGCGCTTGCTGCTTCTTCTTGCTTTAAGCTGTGGCGCAGCATCAATGCAGCCGACAAAATTTGTGCGATCGGGTTAGCAATACCTTTACCTGCGATATCCGGCGCACTACCACCAGCAGGCTCAAATAAACCAAAGCCAGTGCTATTCATACTCGCTGAAGACAACAAGCCCATGGAACCAGTCAACATGGCGATTTCGTCCGATAGAATGTCACCAAATAAGTTAGAGCACAGCATCACGTCAAACTCATCGGGGCGGCGCAGCAACTGCATGGTCGCGTTGTCGATATAGATGTGTTCAAGTTCAACATCGGGGAAATCCACCGCCACTTCTTCTACCACTTGGCGCCACAATACCGAACAAGCTAAGACGTTTGCCTTATCGACCGAAGTGACTTTTTTACGGCGTCCGCGGGCGGCTTCAAAGGCAATGCGCGCAATACGGGCAATCTCGCGGCGACTATAACGCATGGTATCGAAGGCTTCTTCGCTCTCACCTTCACCTTGGCGCCCCTTAGGCTTGCCGAAGTAGATCCCACCCGTTAACTCACGCACGCAGAGAACATCGAAACCTCTTGCAGAAATATCGCTGCGCAGCGGTGACATATGCTCTAAACCATCATGCAATTTAGCGGGGCGTAGGTTACAAAACAGTTCGAAGTGACCCCGTAGCGGTAACAATGCACCGCGCTCGGGCTGATCATTGGGCGGCAGTTTTTCCCATTTGGGGCCACCGACAGAGCCAAATAGAATGGCATCGGCCGCTTCACAGCCTTTCAGTGTTGCCTCTGGCAATGGACAACCATGATTGTCGATGGCGATACCGCCAACATCATATTCAGTGTATTCAATATTAAGACCAAAACGTGCCTCAACCGCCTTTAACACCTTACGCGCCTCGGCCATCACTTCAGGCCCAATGCCATCCCCGGCTAATACTGCAATTTGATAACTCATACGCCCGCTCACTCCTTCAATGTGAAAACTTTATGCTCGATATTGCCTTGGCTATACGCCGCCCAGCTCTTTGTTTTTATGCATATTCTGTTTGTAATCTGCAACCTTATCGGCGCGGCATGTCAGGTTCATCACGTGCACTAATGCACGGGCTGATGCCTCAACCACGTCGGTCGCTAACCCGACACCGTGGAAATTTTGCTCATGGTAAACCGCGGTAATATCAACTTGGCCGAGCGCATTTTGTCCTACGCCCTTAGCCCCCAATTTGTAGCTGATGATATCGATACGGCGGTCAGTCGCGCGGGCGATAGCATTATAGGCAGCATCAACAGGGCCATTACCTGTAGCGGCCTCAGTTTTAATCTCACCGCCGACATCAATACGCACCGTCGCCGTGGCCACGCCTTCGGTTGAGTCAGATTGCACCACTAACTGCTGTAATTGATAAAAGTTATCTTCTGCGGCTTGTGTCTCCATGAAGGCTAAGGCTTCTAAGTCATAATCGAAGACTTGGCCCTTTTTATCCGCCAATTTTAAAAACTGTTCGTACAGGGCATCCAAGTTGTAATCCTGCTCGCTGTAGCCCATTTCCTCCATGCGATGCTTAATCACATGACGGCCGGAGCGCGAGGTCATATTCAGATTGTTACGATTCAGGCCGATGCTCTCTGGCGTCATAATTTCATAAGTGTTTTGCGCTTTTAACATGCCATCTTGGTGAATCCCCGACGAATGGGTAAAGGCATTAGCGCCAACAATCGCCTTATTCGACTGGATTGGCATATTGCACAACTGGCTGACTAAATTTGAGGTGCGGTGAATTTCCTTCGCATTGATCCCCGTTTCAAACCCTAGCAGGTTCTTACGGGTTGCTAAGATCATGGCGATCTCTTCTAAAGAGCAGTTACCCGCACGCTCACCAATACCATTCATGGTACATTCGATTTGGCGCGCGCCATGCTGCACAGCAGTAATCGAATTGGCGACCGACAGACCTAAGTCATCGTGGCAGTGAACCGAAATAATGGCTTGGTCGATATTCGGTACGCGATTAAACAGGGTTTGAATAATGCCACCAAACTCGCTTGGCACTGTGTAGCCCACGGTATCTGGGATATTGATAGTGCGCGCCCCCGCATGAATCGCCGCTTCCACCATACGGCACAAATTATCAATCGGCGTACGTCCCGCATCTTCGCATGAAAATTCAACATCATCGGTAAAACGACGGGCATATTTCACTGCACCGACCGCCATTTCCAACACTTGCTCGAATGAACGTTTTAATTTGCTCTCAACATGGATGGTCGAGGTGGAGATAAACGTATGAATGCGGAACTGATCAGCCACCGATAATGCTTGAGCGGCGGCATCAATATCTTTTTCCAAGGCGCGGGATAATGCGCACACTCGGCTATTTTTAATGGTGCGAGCAATGGTTTGCACCGACTCAAAATCACCGGGGGAAGATACGGGAAAACCGACTTCCATCACATCGACACCGAGACGTTCCAACGCCATGGCGATCTGTAACTTTTCTTTGACCGACAAGCTTGCCGCTAACGCCTGCTCGCCATCACGTAACGTGGTATCAAATATAATGACTCTGTTAGACATCGGGTTTCTCCATGGAACGTCACCGTTCATTATTTAACTTTTGCTGTATTCAGATACAAAAAACCCCGCAACATCGGTGCGGGGTTTTTGAGTGTTTTGCCTATCTATCGAGCGAGCAACACTAAGACCTCCGCGTTTGTGGCGCGAGAGAGAGAAGGAGGAGGTCGAGTTTGCTGCTAATTCTATTCATTTAAATTAAATATTTATTCTGTTGATTGAATATTGCTTTGGTTAATATTTAACTCGCTTGGCTAAATGTGTCAACCCCAATTTTTTTCATGTTCCTTAATATATCTGCTGCAAAATGGCAGAAACAGATATGTTTGTCTCAAGGTTGTATTGTTAATCCCTTGCAATACAAGATAAATAAATTAAATGCTGCACCTCAAACTTTTAACAAAAAAATCATTTTTTATGCAAAAATAGCCTGAGACACGTTATAATCCTCGCCCGAAGTTACGGATACTAGAATAAATGCACGGTATGGAGCAAAAAATGGATTTTCGCGTCTTAGCGCTGAGCCTATTATTGTGGCTTGTGCCATTATGGGCTTGCGCTAATGAGCAGTTAGATAAATTGACATGGGAAGTTTATCAGTATCCAACCAAGGCTTTGGCACAAATTACCGCATTAGAAAAACTGCAATCCACTCAATCCACTGATAATAAAAACGATATCGATAGGCTCCGCCTCAGTATATTGAAGTGTCAAAACCTGTTACAACTCGGTGAAAATGAAGCGGCGATTAATCTTGCGCAAATGGGTGAAGCCCATGCTAAACAGCTTAAGTTAGATCAAGCACGCCCCTATTTTTTGAATTGTCAGGCCGATGCCTATCTAAATTACGACAATATTAAAGATGCATTACCCATACTGGACTCCGCAATCACTCTTGCTAGACGCTACCAGCAGCCCCAAGCCCTTATCGATGCACTCCGCTTGAGGGGGCAACTGGATACCAATACGGATAATTTTTCCTCCGCGATTGAAGATTTACGCATCGCTATTGATATCTATCCCGATATCCATACTCAAACGCAAAATTGGGTCTGGCCGCCAGAGGGATATGTCTATGCTGCGATGGGGAATTTACTCTATGCCACCGAAGATTTACCCCAAGCCATGTATTACGCCAAGCTTGCCCTAAAAAGCGCTGATGCCCAAGGAAAAGTCCGGCATATATTACTGCGAAATGCCGCGCGGATTGCACTAGATAATGGTGAGCGTGAATACAGTGATCAACTAGAAAAACAAGCCAAAACTTTACTACCAGAAATAGGCTCCCCACTTGAACTCGCCTACAGCTATGCCATTCTGGCTTCAATTTCCCTTGATAAAGGCAAAATTGATACAGCCGAAGAGTATATCTCCATTGCAATGAACACTTTTAAGCAGCAAAAGCAACAGGTTGCCATGATGCGTTCGACTCGTTTACTCGCTCAAGTACGATTTGCACAACATAGGGATGAAGCAGCGCTAACACTCATGCACTCTGCCATTGAACAAGGCGAAACGCTTAAGCAATACACTGATCTTAAATGGTTTTATGGTATATTGAGTGATTATTACCACACTCAAGATAACTACAAACTCGCCTACGAATTTTTACAAAAGCGCTTCGATGCCGCAGAACTGGCTAACGAATCAATAAACAACATGCGAATTTTGCAGTTTAAAGCCAGATTAAATCAGCAGGGATTACAGCAACTCAGCGCAGATGATCCACAGAGCAATCCCACCTTACTGGATGAGCTGAATGTAGATTGGGCCTTTAGCACCTTGTTTTTAGTGAGCATGACACTCTTAGGTGGCGCCATTTGGTACTTTATTGATAAGCAAAATAAACACGCCCCATCACCTGACACCAAATCCAAGCGCCTTGCACCTATTCAGCAGCTTGAGCTCACCCTGCATAGTGCCAAACAGGGCGCTTATCCACTGACATTATTACTTTTTAATGCTAGCCAAATTCGCCAAGTCGATCTGCCAACCTTGATCGATAAATTACAAGATAAACTCCGTGAGCAAGACATACTATTACGGTATTCGATGGATGAAATTGTGATAGTGCTACCTTACACCTCCGCCCGCGGCGCACAACGAGTCGTCAACCAATTAACGCCCACAATTCAAACATCACAAGGATCAAGCAAGGTCAATATCGGGATTGCAGTGATGCAACAGTTTGATACGTTGGATTCTTTAGTGAAACGTGCCAACATCAATCAACTCAGCAAACTCAAGGTGACCGATACACAAAACGACTACTCCCCCGCTAAATAAGCCGCGATTTCATCAAGGAACTCACCGCCAAATCGACTGAGTTTACGCTCCCCCACGCCATTAACGGCCAGCATTTCCCCAGGGCTTGTCGGCATCATAGCCGCCATTTCCGCTAAAGTAGCATCGTTAAACACCAGATAAGGCGGTACATCCTGCTCTTCGGCAATGGTGCGGCGCAGTGTTTTAAGGCGGGCAAATAACTTGCGATCATAGTTAAGCGGCACTCTCGACTGTGTCGTTTTACGCTTTATGCTGGTGAGTTGGATACGCGGCTCAGCCAACATCAACGCCACCTCTCCCTTCAATATTGGCCTTGCAGAGGGATTTAAGGTGATGGATGAGGCACGAGTAATATCTTGACTCGCTAAGCCCAAATGGATAAGTTGGCGAATAACGCTCAGCCAATATTCATGGCTCTTATCTTTACCAATTCCCCAAGTGCTGAGCTTATCGTGGCCACGATCAACAATCGCTGCGCCCTTAGAACCTCGCAAGACTTCGATTAAGTGATTAATACCAAAGCGTTGTCCGAGTCGATAAATACAAGAAAGCACCTTCTGCGCATCTTCGGTGCCGTTATAACGCTTAGGCGGGTCAAGACAAATATCACAGTTACCACAGGGTTCTAATGCGCTTTCATCGAAGTAATGCAACAGCACTTGGCGCCGACAGGTTTGCGCCTCGGCAAAGGCGGCCATGGTATTGAGTTTATGGAAATCTACCTGCTGCTGCGGCCCTGGCTCCGATTGCTCGATAAGATGGCGCACTCGCCCAATATCGGCAGGATCGAACAACATAAAGGCTTCGGCCTCGAGTCCATCACGGCCCGCTCGGCCAGTTTCTTGATAATAGGCTTCGATACTCTTCGGGATATCGTAATGCACCACAAAGCGCACGTTGGATTTGTTAATCCCCATACCAAAGGCGACGGTCGCAACGACAATATCTATTTGATCTTTAAGGAAGCTATCCTGCACTTCGCCGCGCTCTTCTGCCGTCATGCCCGCATGGTAAGCCTTAGCATGAAACCCTTGCAGGGTGAGCCTTTCTGCCACCTCATCCACGCGGCGTCGACTGCTACAGTAGACTATGCCGCTACTGCCATTTTGTTGCAGTAAAAACTGTCGTAATTGATTCGCGGCATTGAGCTTTTCGGCAACCGTATAGCGAATATTGGGCCGATCGAAACTCGATAGTAATTTAAAGGGATTAATCCCTAGGCGCTCGCAAATATTTTGTCGCGTCGCCTGATCCGCGGTGGCGGTGAGCGCCATCATTGGCACATGGGGAAAGAGCTGCTTTAACTGCCCAAGGGCGGCATATTCAGGTCGAAAATCATGCCCCCATTGACTGATGCAGTGCGCCTCGTCAATAGCAAACATCGACAGCGGCAAGGAGCGCATGCGCTCGATAAAATCAGCCGTCAGCAACCGCTCAGGGGACACATACAGCAGTTTTAGCTCGCCTCGATGCAACTGCCTAAGCACCTCGACACTCTGCTCCCGCGGCTGCGATGAGTTTAAATAGGCTGCATTGACCCCCGTCTGCAACAGGCTGTCGACCTGATCTTTCATCAATGAAATCAGCGGTGATACCACGATAGTGATGCCAGGCATCAGCAGTGCTGGCAACTGGTAACACAGACTCTTACCGCCGCCGGTGGGCATGATCACCAGGCAGTCCTCACCACTGCATACACGTTCGATAACCTCGCGCTGACCGTCCCTAAAGTCACGGTAACCAAACACCTGCGCCAGGCGTTGAGACAGCGGATCATCATGTATGTCGAGTAACTGAGTTTCCATGGATCTTCTAGCTAAAAAGTAAGGGCGCTTATTCTAAAGGACAGAATCGCTCCTGTCTTGCGCCATCTTGCCCAAACTGGCCCACGCCAACAATCAGATAATAGGTTTAGCCTACATCCACAGCTCATCACAACACCTAAGACGATTTGCCTGCACAGCGGCTTAAGTTGCATTAGACATAGGCTTAGCGGTAGATTAATTGCTCTAAGTCGAATGCCCATTCAACCTGTCCCGACTCTTATTATAAGAAGCCGAATAATTAACAAGGACGAATAACATGAGCAACCCCATTCAAGCCGAAGTACTCAAACGTGTTGCCGAAGTGTTTGACCAACATGTGCCTTTTCATAATTTATTGGGTCTGGACATTAAGCGTTACGACATCAATGGTGTTGAAGTGGCGATTAATATGAAGCCAGAACTCATAGGCAATATTCACCAGCAAATTCTCCACGGCGGCGTAACCGCAACGGTACTCGATGTCGTAGGCGGGCTCACGGCCTTTGCAGGTCTCGTTGCCAGCCGTGATGATTGGACAATTGAAGAATTACAACAACGGCTGCAAACCTTGGGCACTATCGATATGCGGGTGGATTACCTCAGGCCTGGGCGCGGGCAAGTGTTTACTGGCACAGGCAGTGTGATCCGAGCGGGTAATCGCGTCTCGGTTTGCCGAATGGAGTTACACAATGAACAAGGAACCCATATTGCCTTCGGCACAGGTACTTATATGGTTGGCTAATCTGTTATCAGGCGAATCTGTTATCACACATGGTTTTTTAAGAAATTATTTACCGCATTCGACAGCAATAAACTAAAGGGAAATATCTAGATTAATCAGATATTTTCCCCTTTTTAATCGCTAGCGTTCGCCATTAGAGACATCCTGTAACGAAAAAGGAGGCTGCACACACCTTGAGTCGAGCGGCGTACACTCCTACAATCGCCGTCCTGTTGTTTTTCGAAGATTTCTCATGCCTGATACTGAATACCGCAAAGGGATCCTACTCGCCGTCAGTGCTTACTGTATGTGGGGGTTTGCGCCTTTATATTTCAAACTGCTTCATCATGTTTCTGCGACCGAAATTTTATTGCATCGGGTGATCTGGTCATTTGTATTTATGGTGATCATCATGATGTTTATTGGCGGTTTTGGCAAACTGCGCCAACTATTTAAACAACCAAAACAACTGCTTGTACTGACAATCACCTCCCTGTTAATTGCTGGGAACTGGCTGCTTTTTATCTGGGCCGTTAATAATGATCATATGCTCGATGCTAGCTTAGGCTACTTTATTAACCCACTGCTTAATGTATTGCTGGGCATGCTGTTTTTGGGAGAAAGATTACGTAAGCTGCAATGGTTTGCCGTTGCGCTAGCCAGTACTGGAGTGCTAATTCAGTTGATTTCATTTGGCTCAATCCCCATTGTCTCCCTCGCCTTAGCGGGCACCTTCGGGGTATATGCTCTGCTACGTAAAAAGGTCAACGTGGATGCTAAATCGGGTCTGCTAGTCGAAACCGCCATTCTGCTACCGGTCGCATTGGTTTATCTGGTTGCGACCTTAGATAGCGCCACGGCGAATATGCTCACCAACGATTGGCACCTTAATTTATTGTTGATGGCAGCCGGGATTGTTACCACGATTCCACTATTGTGTTTTGCTGGTGCAGCAGTACGCATTCCATTGTCTATGCTCGGCTTTTTCCAATATATCGGCCCGAGTATTATGTTTATCCTCGCGGTAACCTTATTCAATGAATCCTTCGATGCAGAGAAGAGCATTACCTTTGGTTTTATCTGGAGCGCCCTGCTAGTGTTCACCTTCGATATGGCCTATAAACGCAAAACGGCGCGATAATATCGCGCCGTATCCAATGGTTACAAAAGTAGTGGTAAGTGTACTGGACCTGCTACTTTTGTAGTTGGGCTAAAAATTTCTCGCCCTCGGGTACAGATAAGAGCAGATTGTAGCCTCGCGTCGTTGGCACTAACACTAGCTCGGATTTATCCGTCACTGCCACAAATGCCTTGCCCTTCCCCTTCAAATTAAACCAGCCAAGTTGATACCCTGGCATACCGATACCATTGGTTTTAAAGCTGGGCGCTAAATCCGCCTCCTGCTTCAAGTCGATAAGACGCGCCTGCTCGACCAGCAGTTCGGAACGCGCTAATTGCACTTTATAGAAGGGAATATCGAGTTTTAGCTCGGTGTCGGTTAGCGCGATTTCAGCATTATGGGATTGATAAAACACCCAAGAAAATCCACCAATCATCACTAACAAGATGCCTAAGCTCGCCGATTTAGCCACTTTCGGCATAGGTTTAACCCACAACATCCACAGTAAGCCAGCTAAACCTAACAGCAAGATAATAAAGCTTAAAATTGAAGTTTGAGTCAGAGGCGCGAGGGAGAAAAACTGAGTCACCATGGTGGGCAGTCCTTAAGGAAGAAAAGCTTAATCTGCCAACAAAGACATATTATGTCAACAAAAATGCCAGCGCTAGGCTGGCATCTTATCAAGCGTAAAAAGCTTACAGATCAAGGGCGAGAATTTTAGAGCGGCGCTGATAGTTATACAGCTGCTTTTTCTTCTGCGGCAATGCATCCACATCTTCAATCACAAAGCCATGTTCTAAGAACCAGTGAATGCTGCGGGTAGTCAAGGCAAACAAACGGGAATAACCCCGATGACGCGCCTGACCTATGATGTTTTTCAGCAGCAGACTGCCCCTATCCGCATCGCGATAATCTGGATGCACCACTAAACAGGCAAACTCACCGGCGTTATCCTCCTCGAACGGATACAGAGCCGCGCAGCCAATCACTAAGCCGTCTCGCTCAATCAACATAAACTGCTCGATCTCAATCTCAAGCTGCTCACGGCTTCGGCGCACTAAAATGCCTTGCTCTTCCAGAGGACGGATTAAATTCAATATGCCGCCAATATCGCTAATCGATGCGCGGCGCAGGCGCTCAGCGCTTTCTGTCACGATTTGCGTGCCTATGCCTTCGCGGGAGAACAACTCCTGCAGCAAGGCACCATCATCAAGATAGCTAACCAAATGACAACGGGGTACCCCATTACGGCACGCATCAATACTCGCCTTGAGGAAAGCCATCGTGCCCACACAGGCAGAACCTTGCTCAGCAAGCTTAGTCAGAATATTTTGCGCATCATTTGGCATTAATTCGGCAATCACATCGCCATTGCGATCGAGGATGCCATTTTGCGAACTAAAGCCAATCATCTTGTCGGCCTTAAGCTTGATAGCAACCTGAGTGGCAATCTCTTCGGCCGTGAGGTTAAAGCTTTCGCCAGTGACGGATGCAGCAATCGGCCCCATCAACACGATACAGTGGTTATCGAGCTGACGCTTAAGCCCTTGAGTATCGATACGGCGCACTTTGCCGCTTAGACAAAAATCCACACCATTATCGACGCCCAGTGGCTGAGCAATCACAAAGTTACCGCTGACTAAGTTAATTTGCGCACCTTGCATCGGCGTATTGCTTAAACTCATCGATAAACGCGCGGTAATATCAAACTGTAATGCACCCGCGACTTGCTTAATGACTTTGAGTGAGTCTTCATCCGTGATACGTACACCTTCGTGGTAGGCGGGTTCAATCCCATTGGCGGCTAACGCTGCATCGATTTGCGGCCTCGCGCCATACACCAACACCACTTTAATACCCAAACTGTGTAACAACGCCACGTCATTCAAAATGCCGCGAAATTGATTTTGTGCTAAAGCCTCGCCACCCAACATCACCACAAAGGTTTTCCCTCTATGGGCATTAACGTAAGGGGCAGAATGACGAAATCCATCAACCAGTTCAGTGGTACGCACGCGTTGTTTACACCTCATATTTAAGCTGGTAACCCCAAAATGGCTTACCAGGAGTGAATAACGAAAACCCGCGTATAGTATTGCATTTTAATTCACCAATAAAGAATTTATTCTCATTAAAATGCAGTTTTAATACAATAAAGTGCTTATATTTTCAAAAAATTGCACTTTTGATAAATGATTACATTTTTTTAACCAAATATGATTTAGTCGCACTCGCCAAATATGGGACAGATTTATCTCATCTTGATGACGAAAAGCCAAAAAAAAAGCCCCTTAGATAAGGGGCTTTTCTCGAAACACTAAACAAGGATTACTTGATTTTTGCTTCTTTGTAGATAACGTGCTGACGAATAACTGGATCAAATTTTTTGATTTCCATTTTTTCTGGCATGTTACGCTTGTTTTTTTCAGTTGTGTAGAAGTGACCAGTTTTAGCTGTAGAAACTAATTTGATCTTCTCACGATTACCTTTAGCTTTAGCCATGATCTATTACACCTTCTCGCCACGGGCACGAAGTTCAGCAACAACAACTTCAATACCTTTCTTATCGATCAGACGGATACCTTTAGTAGATACACGTAACTGTACGAAACGTTTTTCTTCTTCTAACCAAAAACGGTGGTTTTGTAGGTTAGGTAAAAAACGACGACGGGTCGCGTTTTTTGCGTGCGAACGGTTGTTACCAACCATCGGCTTCTTGCCAGTAACTTGGCATACTCTTGACATGTCAATCTTCTCCAAAAACAATTTTAACGCTCGAGCATTAATGTGCCTCGTATGGCCGTCGCCCGAGGCACAAAGAGGGCGCATTTTATACACGATCACAGAGTGAAGATCAAGTGTTAGATTAATTAATCCAGCCTCGTTCCGCGAAGGAAACTATCTCTCGATCACCAACAACCATATGATCCAACAGGGATACATCTATGGTTGCCAACGCATTTTTTAATCGCTCAGTTATTCGTCTGTCAGCCTGACTGGGCTCGGCAATACCAGACGGATGATTGTGACACACTATGACGGCAGCAGCCTTTTTCTCCAGCACTAAGCTCACCACTTCACGTGGGTACACTGAGGCTGAATCTATTGTTCCGCGGAATAATTCGACGAACTGAATCACTCTATGCTGGCTATCCAGCAGCAAAATTGCGAACACTTCATAGGAGCGGTCAGCTAATTGTCTCATTAAATAATCCCGAGTTAAATCGGGATTTGTCAAAACCTGACCTCTCTGCAGGTTTTCTTGTGCCACACGCCTCGCTAATTCAGCCGCGGCTTGAAGCTGGGCGTATTTTACAGGTCCCACGCCAGGAAGTCGACACACCTGATGCTTTGGTGCACAAAGTAAGCTTCTTAAACCACCAAATTCTTGAATAAGTGAGCGGGCAAGGTCTACGGCATTCAGCCCAGACAGGCCATTACGCAACAACACCGCCAGTAATTCGGCATCCGAGAGATGACTAGCGCCTTTTAGCAATAACTTATCCCGCGGCCCTTCGCCCTCTGGCCAATCCTTAATCGCCATGTGACCTCCTGTCGTCGCATATTTTTACTTTAGCAAGTATGGACGAGATTTTTTGAACTGGGACAGTCACGCCAATTCATCGCTTTGTGGTATGGTTGGCGACATTATTTCAATCTCGGATGATGTCTGTGAGCCTGATAACGAAAAACGTCCTGCTGGGTATTGGTGGCGGCATTGCGGCCTACAAAAGTGCGGATTTAGTGCGCCGCTTAAAAGAACGCGGCTTTGATGTACGTGTGGTCATGAGCCAAAGTGCGATGGAATTTATTACCCCACTCACACTGCAAGCCTTATCAGGACATCCTGTATCATCGAGCTTACTCGATCCCGCTGCCGAAGCGGCGATGGGGCATATTGAACTGGCGCGCTGGGCCGATTTAGTCATTATCGCCCCTGCAACGGCGAATTTACTGGCCCGTATCAATGCAGGCATGGCGGATGAGCTTATCACCACCACTTGTCTTGCCACTGAAGCGCCAATTGCGCTCTGCCCTGCGATGAATCAGCAGATGTATCGTAATCTCGCCACTCAAGCCAATTTAGCCAGTTTACAAAGCCGTGGTTACACCCTTTGGGGACCGGCAAGTGGCAGTCAAGCCTGCGGTGAAGTGGGCCCAGGCCGCATGCTCGAACCGCTCGAAATTGCCGAACTTGCGAGTCGCTTTTTTGCAACAAAAGATGTCTATGCTGAACAGGAATCACAACCGCTAGCAGGCCAATCGGTACTGATCACCGCAGGCCCAACCCGCGAAGCCATCGACCCTGTACGCTATATCTCTAATCACAGCTCTGGCAAGATGGGCTTTGCCTTAGCGAAGGCCGCGGCCGATATGGGCGCCGATGTGACCTTGGTCGCAGGACCCGTAAATTTAGCCACGCCTGAAGGGGTGAGGCGCATCAATGTCGAATCGGCACAGAATATGCTCGATGCTGTGATGGAGAATGTTGATAATAAAGATATTTTTATCGGCTGTGCGGCGGTTGCTGACTACCGAGTCAGCGATATTGCCACCAGTAAAATCAAAAAGTCAGCGGAAGAAATGCAACTTGCGCTGGTGAGGAATCCTGATATCTTAGCGACGGTCGCAAGCTTGGCAAACCGTCCTTTTATGGTGGGATTTGCCGCAGAAACCCATGATGTAGAGACCTACGCCCGCGATAAACTCAAACGTAAAAATTTGAATATGATCGCGGCAAACGATGTATCCGTTGCTGGTCTAGGCTTTAACGCCGATGCCAATGCCCTGCGCGTATTCTGGCCACAGGGTAGTCAAGATTTGCCTGCTACCGATAAACTCACGTTGGCTCGCCAATTACTTTCGTTGATAGTGAAAGAAAAACAACACAAATGAAAACACCGATTGAATTAAAGATCCTCGATTCCCGTATTGGCTCTGAATTCCCGCTGCCTGCCTATGCCACACCAGGCAGCGCAGGCATGGATCTTCGCGCCATGATAGATACCACAATGACGATAGCCCCAGGAGAAACTCAGTTAATCCCAACGGGTATCGCCATCCACGTAGCAGATCCAGGCCTTGCAGCAGTGATTTTACCGCGTTCAGGCCTTGGGCATAAGCACGGTATCGTCCTTGGAAATCTCGTTGGCCTCATCGATTCGGATTATCAGGGGCCCTTAATGGTCTCTTGTTGGAACCGCAGCGATACCCCATTTACCTTAGAAATCGGTGATCGTCTCGCACAACTGGTGTTTGTCCCTGTGGTACAAGCACAATTCAAACTCGTTGATGAGTTCGATAGCTCAGACCGTGGTGAAGGTGGATTTGGCCATTCTGGCACTAAATAACCTGAATCGTTATTGAGCGAAGGATACTGCAATGGCTGTAAGCCCAAAAATTAATCGTCGTGAACACATACTGCAATGCCTAGCACAAATGCTAGAAACCAGCCCAGGACAACGTATTACCACCGCTAAACTCGCCTCAGAAGTCGGCGTATCGGAAGCGGCACTCTATCGCCACTTCCCGAGTAAGGCACGGATGTTCGAAGGGTTAATTGAGTTTATTGAAGAGTCATTACTCTCTCGTATCAACATCATCATGGATGATGAAAAAGACACCATGAAACGCTGTCAACTGGTGCTGCAACTACTGCTGATTTTTGCCGAGCGTAATCCAGGGATCTCGCGCGTCCTCAATGGTGATGCGCTTTTAGGTGAAAATGAGCGTCTGCGTAGCCGCATTAGTACGCTATTTGCAAAAATAGAAACTCAACTTAAGCAAATTTTGCGGGAAAAGACCCTGCGAGAAGGCAAAGGCTTTAATTTAGATGAGGCTATTTTAGCTAATTTGCTGTTAGCCTTCGCAGAGGGGCGAATTGCTCAATTTGTCCGCAGCGAGTTTAAACTCAAACCGACTCAGCACTTCGATGAACAGTGGCGCTTTATTCAGCATCAGCTGTTGCAAAGCTAATGATTTATCAACATAAAGGACGGACCCCTCCGTCCTTTCTTTTATCCATACATCTTGTATCAGTATTGCTTTTGCTTTAGTCTAAAACACATCTTTTTAAAACAAAAATCACAATAATTTTACAAGGATGTCAGATGAAGACTTTGCCTTTTGCCGCGTTGGCCGTAATTTGCTTGCCCATCATGCCAATCAACACATTCGCGGCTGAAACATCGGCCAAGAATGCATTATCACAATCACAATTATTCAGTCGCGGTGATGAGTACGCTGATGTGAAAATATCACCTACCGGCAAATACTTAAGTGCAATTACCAGTGTTGAGGGTAAAAATGTACTCTTGGTATTAGATGCGCAAACTAAAAAACTACTTAACGCGATCCGCTTCCCAGGGAATGCACAAGTGGGAACCTATGAATGGGCCAACAGTGAACGACTCGTGCTGGCTAAAGAGTACTTAAAAGGGTGGGTTGATGCCCCTCAATACTACGGCGAATTAATGGCGGTCAATGCCGATGGTTCACGCCCTGCCTATCTATTTGGTTTCAATAGCGGCGAACAGCAAACAGGTTCAAATATCAAGAAAAACACCGCCATAAATGCCACAGCATTCATTCTGGATCCTCTACCGGATGATGAACGCTATATGCTGGTTAACGCCATTCCATGGAATAACGAGAGCAACCTCAATATTGAATTAAAACAGGATGTGTATCGGGTTGACCTATTTAGCGGGGTGCGTAAACGCATCACAGGCTCTCCTATTGGTTTAGCTCGTTTTATGACCGACCATGAAGGAGAAGTGCGCTTTGTCACTGGGGAAGATGGCAAAAACATCACTAAAGTGTTTTATCGTAAAGATGGCGACTGGGTAAATACCGATAAACTCAACCTAGGCTTAAGTGATTTTACGCCTATCTCCTTCGCTGATAACAAAAATACCATCTATGCAGCGGGTCGAGTAGGCACTGAAACCTTAGGCGTCTATCGCATCAACCTCGAAACAGGCGAGAAGACCGAGATCATTCAAGATGAGGTCGTTGATCCCAATAACTTCTGGATCAACGGCACCAATAAGCAGCTTTATGCCGTTGAGTTTGAAAATGGCTATCCAAGCTATGCCTTTGTCGATAACAACGACAGCCACGCCAAACTACTCAAGGATTTAATTGCTGCCCTACCTGGGCATCAAGTACGGATTGTCAGTGAAACCCGTAATGGTGAACAACTGGTGGTCATTGCATTTAATGACCGTAATCCCGGTGATTATTATGTGTTTGATACGAAAAAGCTCAAGCTAGAGTATCTCGCCGCCGCCCGTAAATGGCTCGACCCAGAGCAAATGGCGGAGGTCAAACCTATTAGCTTCACTAACCGTGACGGCCAAAAAATAAGCGGCTACTTAACGCTACCTTATGGCAAAGAAGCCAAAAATCTACCCTTGGTCGTTAATCCCCATGGCGGTCCCCATGGCGTTCGTGATTGGTGGGGATTTGATCCACAAAATCAATTACTCGCCCAAAATGGTATGGCGGTGTTGCAGGTTAACTTCCGCGGTTCAGGTGGTTATGGCGAGCGTTTCGAGCAAGCTGGCTATCAAAAATGGGGCTCTGATATTCAGCACGACATCATCGATGCAACTCAGTATGTGATTGACCAAGGCTTTGCCGATAAGGAACGGGTATGTATTGCTGGCGGTAGCTTTGGCGGCTATAGCGCACTGCAAAGCGCCGTATTAGCGCCCGATATGTTTAAATGCGCGGTAGGGGTTGCCGGTGTGTATGATCTGGAGTTGATGTTTAATGAAGGCGATGTCGCTCGCACAAGTTCAGGTACCAGTTACCTTAGAAACGTACTAGGCCAAGATAAAGCCACCCTTAAAGCCATGTCGCCCGCACACAACGTCGACAAATTAAAAGCGAACCTCTTACTCGTTCACGGTGGTGAAGATGAGCGCGCGCCAATTGAACAGTTAGAATCACTCGAAAAAGCCCTCAAAGCCCATAATTATCCCTACCAAAAACTGGTGATGGATAACGAAGGCCATGGTTTTTATAACGATACTCATAGAGCCAAGTATTACGATCAGATGCTGAGCTTCTTAAAAACTAACCTGAAACTTTAGTACTCACTAAAATAACTAGGGCGTGTTGACGTTTCGAGATTAAATTTTGTTCGTTCTGGCAAGCTCGTGCTCGCGAAACGAGGAATGATGTGTAGTTATTCTACTCAAATGACGAGCGGCTCTTATGACCGAAAGTAAGAGCAAGGGCTTGCCAGACGAACCCTTCGGGCAGCATTTGGCAGGCTTTTCTGCCGCGTTATCGTCCGTTTATGTAGAATAACTACACTGCACGGACGTTGCCTTGCATAAAGCCAACCACATTGCTGCAAAAATAACCCTGAAACGTCAACACGCCCTTCTATCTTCATCAAGATAATGATGTTTTAGCGCCCCAAGGAGCCGATAATCGATAAGGACTATCGGCTTTTTCATCTTCAGCGTGAGCGTTTTTTGGTATGAATTATCCGCAATTCGCGCTATTCTGCCCCACCTTGTTCTTGTCCAAGTGACAACGAATCGATTTATACCCTAGCGCGCCTGATTGCTGATATTCAGCGACCAGTACTAGGTTTTCAGTGATAGCCGCTACTGAAGTAGTGGAGGATAAAAATGTCATTAAGTGAAGCAGCAGTAAAAGTACAGGCCGCCCTGCAAGAGCGCGGACTTGAAACCCCCATGCTCCCCAGTGTGTTTACTCCTGAAGAGCGTAAGGACAAGATTGAACACCATATGAAGGAAATTCTGACGCTTATGTCACTGGATCTTTCTGATGACAGTCTTGCCGATACCCCACGCCGCATCGCCAAAATGTATGTCGACGAAATCTTCTCCGGTCTAGATTATGCGAACTTCCCAAAGATCACTGTAATTGATAACAAAATGGGCTTTGATGAAATGGTGCGCGTACAGGATATTAGCCTGACCAGTACCTGTGAACATCATCTTGTCACTATTGATGGCACGGCAACCATTGCGTATCTTCCACGTAAAAAAATTATTGGTTTATCAAAGATTAACCGCATTGTACGTTTCTTTGCCCAACGTCCTCAGGTACAAGAGCGTTTGACTCAGCAAGTGTTAGTCGCGCTGCAGACCTTGCTCGAAACTAAAGATGTTGCGGTTAAAATGGATGCGGTGCATTACTGCGTAAAATCCCGCGGCGTGATGGACTCCACTAGCTCCACCACCACTACGGCTTTAGGTGGTATTTTTAAATCCAACCCCGCGACCCGCGCCGAGTTTTTACACCAGTCGAAGTAAGACCTTACTTTGTGCGAGGCATAAAAAACGCTGCGACAGGATCGCAGCGTTTCTGTTTTAGCGGTTTATAACACGCTTAAGCCTTATTAGGTCTCGATGCCATACTGCTCACGGTACTGGCTTACCGCTGCTAGTTGCGCTTCCATACCTGGTTTTTCAGATAAATAGCGGATCAGATCCGCAAGCTTGATAATCGCCACAATACCACAGCCAAAATCACGCTCGACCTCTTGGATGGCTGACAATTCGCCCTTGCCCTTTTCTTGTCTATCCAGCGCGATTAATACGCCTGCCAGCTGCGCTTGATGAGCTTCGATGATTTCCATCGACTCACGGATCGCCGTCCCCGCAGTGATTACATCGTCCACCAGCATTACCCGACCTTTAAGCTCGCTACCGACTAAGCTACCGCCCTCACCGTGATCTTTTTTCTCTTTACGGTTAAAGCAGTAGGGAATATCGATATCGTGATGTTCGCACAAAGCCACCGCTGTCGTGGTCGCAATCGGAATACCTTTGTAAGCTGGGCCAAACAACAGATCGTACTCTATGCCAGAATCCACTAACGCCGCCGCATAAAAACGCCCTAAACGGGCTAAATCACGGCCAGTATTGAATAAACCCGCATTAAAGAAATAAGGACTGATACGGCCCGATTTAAGGGTAAACTCGCCGAATCGCAACACCTGACGCTCTAGGGCAAATTCAATAAACTCACGTTGATAGGCTTTCACAATCTCTCCTTACGACTTTAACGTTCTATTTTTATTGGGTTATAGCAATATTGATTTAATAAAAAGCCCCATAACGGGGCTTTTTATCAATAACAATTAATTTAATGCGGCTTTCTGCACATCGACGATTTCGCGAATACTGTTCTTCGCTAAACCAAGTAGCTCAATCAACTCTTCGTGAGTAAACGGCTCACCTTCGGCAGTACCTTGAATTTCGATAATCTTACCGGTTTCTGTCATTACCACGTTCATATCGGTTTCGGCAGCGCTGTCTTCAACATACTCTAGGTCGCTTATCGCTTCACCGTTGTAGATACCCACGCTGACCGCAGCGATTAAGAACTTAAGCGGGTTAGATTTAATAATGCCTTTACCACGGGCCCAGTTAAGCGCATCCACTAAGGCGACACAAGCACCAGTGATTGACGCAGTACGGGTACCACCATCAGCTTGGATCACATCACAATCGATGACAATGGTGTTTTCACCCAGCGCTTTCATATCCACACAGGCACGCAACGCACGGCCGATAAGACGTTGAATTTCTTGCGTGCGGCCAGATTGCTTGCCGCGAGCGGCTTCACGGTCCATACGACTATGGGTTGAGCGTGGCAACATGCCGTATTCCGCCGTTACCCAGCCTTGGCCCTGACCTTTAAGGAAACGCGGTACACCCTCAGTAAAACTGGCGGTACAAAGCACTTTAGTTTCGCCAAATTCGACTAACACAGAACCTTCGGCATGGGCCGTAAATTGGCGAGTGATAGTAATGGGGCGTGTTTGTGCTGGCGTTCTGTTACTTGGACGCATGCGAAATTCCTGTATTCTGAGTCATTGACCGATTTTGGCTGCATATTATAGGGTTTTGTGCCTATAGATGCCATGCTTAGGGTGATTCTCTAGCAAACTCGTCACACAAACACCTAATCCTCCTCGCGAGTAGTGGTATGCCTTTAATCCTAAAGCCATTGACTCTATAATCGCCTCTCATTATGACGATTAAACCACTAGGACAACCCATGATCCAAAGCATGACAGCCTACGCTCGCATTGAGCACAAAGCACAATGGGGCACTGCCTCTTGGGAAATTCGCTCAGTCAACCAGCGTTATCTCGAAACTTACCTACGTCTGCCAGAACAATTCCGCAGCTTCGAGCCCGTTTTGCGCGACCGTCTGCGTAAACGCTTAAGCCGCGGTAAAGTCGAGGTCAATTTACGCTACGAATTAGCCGATAACAGCAATAACGAACTTAAATTAAACCAAGGGTTAGCCAAACAGCTACTCGACGCCGCTAGTTGGCTCAAACAAGAAGCCGGACAAGGCGAAGTCAACCTCACCGATATTTTGCGCTGGCCAGGAGTACTTTCTAGTGCTGAGCAGGATATGGACGCGGTTGGTGCCGATTTAATGACCGCCTTCGACTTAGCTATCGACCAATTCATTGAAGCCCGTGGCCGTGAAGGCGCAGCCATCAAAGACATGCTCTTAAGCCGCTTGGATGGCGTCAGCGAGCAAATCGCCGTTGTGCGCGAGCATATGCCTAAAGTGATGGAATATCAGCGCGATAAACTCACCAATCGTCTCGCCGAAATCAAAGGTGAACTCGATCCCGCCCGCATCGAGCAGGAGATGATCTTATTAGCACAAAAACAAGATGTGGCCGAAGAGATGGACAGGCTCGAAGCCCATGTTAACGAAGCCCGCCGCATCCTCAAAAAAGGCGGCAGCGAAGGTCGCCGTTTAGATTTTATGATGCAAGAATTTAACCGCGAATCGAACACCCTCGCCTCTAAATCCATCAGCACCGAAATCACCGCCGCCGCCGTCGAGCTCAAAGTGCTCATCGAACAAATGCGCGAGCAGATCCAAAACGTGGAATAACCTCCTCATTTCTTCAGCAATTTGCTTTTAATGCCCTACTCTTAGGGCGTTGAAAGCACCTTTGTAGTTTCATTTATCATCAGATACTTAATATTGGATGAGCCTTAGATGATACGCAAAGAATGGTAAATTCAATACGCCACACAGTTCCAAAAACATACTAATTAGATAAAACATCGACTCATCTTTATCAGCCTCTACACCCTACTCCTTTGGGAATAATTCAGACAATTTAATGTGACAGCCGCAGCAAATCCTGACTAAATTAGTCAGGATTTATTGCATCACAATAAAGCTGCAAATAATATACATGTAAATTATTTGTGCTTTGGAGTGTTGCAATGTCATCAACTAGCTTTTCGTCAGCGTCTCACGTTGAACAACCATCAGCCCCTTTATCCCCATGGCTTGAGCGTAAAGTAGGCGAGTTGGTCGCGGAGGATTTTCGCCGCGCCCATGTGTTTAGCCAATTTGGTATCGATTTCTGCTGTGGCGGTGGTCGAGCACTGATCAGTGCCTGTGAGCGAGCGCAAGTCGACCCAAATAAAGTCGTCGCCGCATTAGAGTACATGACACATTTAGGTGCTAAAGAAGATGAACTTAATCAACTACCACTTGAGCAACTAATTGATTATATTGAGCGTACTCACCACCAATATGTCCGCGCTAAAGCACCGTTATTGCTGGAATACTCAGAAAAGATGGTACGCGCTCATGGCGAGCATTATGCCGAAATTGTTCCATTTGCAGGTTGGGTTCGTGCGTTGATAGAAGATTTAATGCCGCATTTGATAAAGGAAGAAAATATCCTCTTTCCTGCGATTCGGGCGATGAGTCAAGGCGAGCAAGTGCAGGGTTGCTTTGGTCATATAGGTAACCCGATCAATGCAATGCAACACGAGCACGAAGAAGCTGGATTGATTTTACAAAAGCTACATAAGTTAACCAACGACTTTACGCCTCCCGAATATGCCTGTACTACTTGGCGGGTTTGTTATGCAACGCTCGCAGAATTTGAGGCGGACCTGCATAGGCACATTCATTTAGAAAACAACATTCTCTTCCCTAAGGCGCTGCAACTCGCCTAATAAACAAGATTGATTAACCACCAAGGTCAGCACAACTGCTGGCCTTTGTGATTTTGGCGTGTTACAAAAAGTGGTGTGCCTTGCAAGGATAAGCCGCCATGACATACCCAACATTCGCACTCGATGATATTGCTTCTCTACACGAATCAGCCCAAGTAGAATTTAAACTCGCAAGAGGCCGTGATGGTCAAGGTCAATTACCTGAAGATATTTGGGCAACCTATAGCTCCTTCGCCAACACCTTAGGCGGAGAGATTATTCTTGGGGTACGCGAAGATCGTGGCCATTTCACCATTGAAGGCATCCCTAATCCGCTACCCGTATTACAGGAATTTTGGGAGATCCTCGATGACCCTAGCCGGATAAGCTGTAATATTTTAGCGATATCTGATGTGCAGCTGATTGAAATTATGAATAAAAAGCTGATAAGGATTCGCGTGCCACTCGCGCCAGAGCACCTAAAGCCAGTATTTATAGGCACCGATGCTTATACGGGGACTTATTTTCGGGTTGGAGATGCCGACATGCATGCCAGCCGGAGACAGGTTACACAAATGCTACGCCGCGCCCATCACTGCAATAAGCTGATAAAGGCGCGGTAGTGCTTTTTCTAAAAACCAGCGAGTAAATAGCCACCCATGGCGGCAATTGCCACGCCAGATACGCGCATTAAGCTGCGTTGCCCAGTGACGCGCTGCATGCCTAGCCCTAGCATAACGCCACCTAAATGGATAACCGCAGTACCAAATAAGAAACCAAAGGCGTAAAGAACTGGGCTGGCAAGTTCAGGCATTTCCATGCCGTGGGCATGACCGTGGAAAATCGCAAACACGCCGACAAATGCCATAGCAAACAACAGCGGTAATTGGCGGTCAAAGGCAATCGCTAACCCAAGCAACAGTACTGACAAAGCAATGCCAATTTCAACAAAGGGCACCGGAATGGCATAAAGCCCCAGTATTCCACCAACCAACATAAAACACACAAAGGCTAAGGGCACAGTCCAAATCGCGCGACCACCGAGCTGCGTACTGAGCATGCCCACACTTAACATGGCAAGGAGATGGTCAAAACCTAAAACGGGATGATTAAAGCCCGCCATAAAACCACCACCGGAGTGGATTTCGTGCGCCGACGCAGGGGCTATAAACGATAGACTCAAGAGGAGCAACAGACTTAAACGCACCATAGCAGTTCCTTGTTAGTGAGGGCGTAACAACTGAGTTAAACAAATGCTAATACTCTACGGCAAAACGATATGCCAATCCTTGATCCCTATCACTTTAAATAGGCTGCTATTCTTTTAAGGCAATAACATTTCCTGTAATGAATCGAGAGTGGCAATCTCCATATGGGGTAAGAGTGCAGCAATCGGTAACGATGCCACACGGCCAAAACTGGGATTTAACCAGACAGACTGACATCCCGCTAAACGCGCACCGCGAACATCGGCATTCATACTATCGCCAACGTGCAGCAGTTGATCTAAGCCGATATCTAACCTTTCACAGGCCTGTGAAAACATATCTTTAGCAGGCTTCATCCTTACACCACTACCAGGATGCAGCACAAATTCAAACACATTACTTAAGCCGATACGCTGTGCGTCCACATTACCATTAGTGATGCCAATCAGCCTAAAATGGACCGATAAACGCGTGAGCAGCGCCAAGACGTCGTCTGAAACCTGAAAATGGCTTCGATGAAAATAAAAACAAGCTAAACCTTCCTGCGCGCCACGTTTTGCCTCAGGCTCACTATAACCGAGCAGTAAAAGGCCTTTATGCAGAGTCGCAATTCGCGCCGCCGAGGTGTCATGGGCGAGGGCCGGATTTTGCTGTAGTAGTTGTAACTTGAGCAGTCGCCATTGCTGCGGTTGCCAAGCTTGAGTCAGCGGATAAGCCTGATGCAAAAACTGCATTAACTCAGCTTCGGCATTGAGAATGTGGGGTTCGTTATCGTATAGGGTATCGTCGAGATCGAAGCTAATCGCACGAATATTCTGGGGTCTAAGATAACAACGCATTATTTATCCTGTTGTTTTTTCGCTCTAGGATGGGCGTTATCATACACCTTAGCTAAGTGTTGGAAATCTAAACTGGTATAAATTTGCGTGGTAGACAGGTTTTCGTGGCCTAATAATTCCTGCACCGCCCGTAAATCGGCACTGGATTCCAGCATATGTGTGGCGAAAGAATGGCGCAGCTTATGAGGATGCACCCGCATAGAAAGCGCCTGTTCCTGCCCCCATTTGCTCATGCGCGCCTGAATGCTGCGATGGGATAAACGCTTGCCCTTTTCGGTGACAAATAATGCGTTATCTTCACAGGGGATTTGCCTGCGGCACTCAAGCCAAGCGCCTAAGGCATCAATAGCATAACGACCAACGGGGACGATACGCTCCTTGTTGCCCTTACCTAATACCCGCACTTCACGCTGATCATATTGCACACTGGATAAATCGAGCGCTGCGAGTTCTGCTAAACGTAACCCGCTGGAATAGCATAGCTCCATAATGGCTTTATCACGCAGTGTTAGCGGATCATTGCCTTCAATCTCAAGTAAATGTGTGAGGGAATCGACATCGATATTTTTCGGTAAAGGCTTAGCTTGCTTGGGCGCACTCAGCCCCTTGGCAGGATTGAGTTCTATCACGCCTGCGCGCAGTAAAAACTCTCCCCACTGTTTTACTGCCGATAACCATAATGACAGCGAGCGCGGACTCAGTCCCTTACGGTGCAACTTAGCAAGCACTTGTTGCCAATGCTCACGCCCAACATTAAGCAGGTCAACACCTTCGGGCAGTAACTCGCTTCCCCGCTGCAACTCGTACATATAATTGCGAACCGTATGCGCCGATAACTGACGTTCAGACTGCATATAGGTTTCAAATTGCTGTAAATAGGAGTGACAACGCGCGGGCATATCATTAGCTGGCGAGTTCATATTGGACTCCTCATCAGGGCTTAGAGTTTGGCGAGCATATGTGCCAGCAATCGCCGAAGTTGCTCGAGCAGCATATTGTCCATATCGGGATGAAAATGGGTGGCATCGTGGCTGGCAACTGCAAAAATGACAGGAATATCATCAGCTAGTTTAACTAATGCCACCGAGCCGACCTCACTGCCAAATAAGCGTTTCGCCTCTTGTTGTGTCAGACGTCCAAAATAGTAATTCTTGCGTAAACGCTGCGCCCAAATCGCCTTCATCTCAATATCGGCCTCTAACACACTGATAAGACGCACATGGGTAAAATTAAACTGCGCCTTTAAATTATCAGCCAGCACTTCTTTAAGGGATTCTAAGTTAACGCAATTGAGTAGCTTAAAAGACAGTTCAGTATTAAATCGGAATATCTTTTCATTACGTGCAGCCATGGCCAGTAAACTGGTGATTTCTTCTTCGAGTTGCCCAACCCGCAGGCGCAACAACTCTTGACGTCGTTCGACTAAGGAAATCGCACCGCGCTCCAAATGGGGCAAACGCATCGCCAATAACAGCTCGGGATACCGATTAAAAAAGTCAGGATTATCGAGTAAATATTCGCGAATAATCAACTCATCAAAGGGAAGATTGGTCTGCGGCATCAAAGGCTCGGTCATAACTGAATTTGTCCATCATAAACGTGCTGCGCTGGGCCCGTCATCCACAGCGGTTTGCCTTCACCTTCCCAATTGATGGTTAAGCTGCCGCCCAGTAAATCCACTTGTACTTGTTGATCGAGTTTACCTTGAATTTGTCCGACTACCACGGCAGCACAAGCACCTGTGCCGCAGGCTAAAGTCTCAGCCGCACCACGTTCGTAAACTCTAAGCTTGATATGACCCGAGTTCACCACCTGCATAAAACCAACGTTTACCCCGCGCGGGAATCGCTCATGCTTGGTGAGTAGCGCCCCGATTTCGGCAACATTAGCGCTGGCAACATCTTCCACATCGAGCACGCAATGGGGATTGCCCATGGAGGCCGCGCCACACAAAAAGGTTTGTTGCGGTGTTTGCAGTAGATAGGTTTTTTCGGCCTTTTTGGCTTTAAAGGGGATTTGGCTAGGTTCGAGCACGGGCACGCCCATATTCACAGTGACAGTACCATCGCGCTCAAGGCGCAGAGTCATCTTACCCGCAGAGGTACTTACACGAATTTTATTCTTATTCGTCAGCCCTTTATTACGGACAAAGCGCGCAAAGCAACGGGCACCATTGCCGCAGTTTTCGACCTCACCACCGTCGGCATTAAAGATGCGATAGTGAAAGTCGAGGTCGGGATCATAGGGTGGCTCAACCAGCAAGAGTTGGTCGAAACCGATGCCAAAGTTACGGTCAGCTAAACGGCGGATCTGCTCAGGCGAAAAGAACACGTTCTGCGTGACACCATCGACCACCATAAAATCGTTGCCAAGTCCGTGCATCTTAGTGAATTGGATCAAGATACTTATCCTTTAAGCCTAGGCGCCGCGATAACTAGCCAAGCGCCTGAATCAATATAATTTTCTAGTTTACGGCAGGAGCTGCTCACCTTGCCAGAGCTGCGCTAATTTTTCTCGCTCTCGCACCAGATAAGCCTTATCGCCATCCACCATGACCTCGGCCGCACGCGGACGAGTATTATAGTTCGACGCCATGGCAAAACCGTAAGCACCACTGGAGCGCACAACCAGTAAATCCCCCGCCGCAATCGCGAGTTGTCTGTCCTTACCTAAAAAGTCACCGGTTTCGCACACTGGCCCTACAATATCAAATACTTGCGTATCTTCATCCCGTGGATTCACCGGAATGATATTTTGCCATGCACTATAGAGTGCGGGCCGAATTAAGTCGTTCATCGCGCCATCAACAATCGCAAAACGCTTATCGCTGTTTTCTTTAAGATACAGCACCTGAGTCACGAAAATCCCCGCATTGGCAGCAATCGCACGGCCCGGTTCGAAAATCAGTTTGAGCTTGCGATGACCTAAACGCTTGAGCAGTGCAGCGGCGTACACATCAGGATGCGGTGGCGTTTCATCATCATAGGTCACCCCTAAACCGCCACCGACATCAAAGTGCTCAATCACTATCCCTTGCTCGGCTAGGCGGTCAATGAGCGATAGCATTCTGTCCATTGCATCGAGAAACGGCTGAATTTCAGTGAGCTGTGAGCCGATATGGCAATCAACCCCTTTTACCTGCAAATGCGGCAGCGCATGGGCGCGAGCAAATACAACTTCGGCCTCATCCATGGCGATACCGAATTTATTTTCTTTAAGACCCGTCGAAATATAAGGATGCGTACCGGCATCGACATCGGGATTCACCCGCAGTGACACTGGAGCAACTTTACCTAAGCGGCCGGCAACATCGTTAAGTTGTTCAAGCTCAGCGCTCGATTCAACGTTAAAGCAGTAGATACCAAGATTTAATGCCTGCTCCATTTCGGCAACGGTTTTACCCACGCCCGAAAACACCACTTTGGCAGGGTCACCACCGGCTTCAATCACCCGCGCTAACTCGCCGCCCGAGACAATATCAAAACCACTACCTAAACGAGCCAATACGTTCAGTACGGCTAAGTTCGAGTTGGCTTTCACCGCGTAACACACTATATGTGGATGGTCGGCAACTGCATTATTAAAGGCATGCCAGTGACGCTCGAGCGTCGCACGGGAATAGATATACAGTGGCGTGCCATACTGCTGGGCTAAATCATTGACCCGACAGCCTTCTGCGTACAGGGTATTATCTTGGTAGAGAAAGTGATCCAATGTCCGATTCCTTACTGCGCTTTGTAGTAATTATGCTGATTATTATTGTGTTTTTTCAGTTTCAGCTTGAGGCTCCGCGGCTTGTACAGGCGTAGCATCACGCTTAGCTGGCTTATTTTTTTTAGACTGAGTCGCCTCTACTGGAGAGGATTTATACAGGGGGCCTTTTTGACCACAGGCCGTAATGAATAGGCTACCAATCAATAACAATAAAAACAGTCTCATTTTTCTCAACATCTGTGCATCTAGTGTCTAATCGTCTTATAATCGCACCCATCTTGACGAAAGCAAAGGACAGAAATGCATGGCCATGACAGATACAGAATTTCACCAGCTCGCCGATGACATGTTCCAAGCGATAGAGACCGCTATCGAAACCGCAATTGATGAACAAGATGCCGATGTGGATATTGATGCCAGTGGTAACGTGTTACAGCTAGAATTTGTCGATGGTTCGAAAATCGTCATCAACAAACAGGAACCTTTGCATGAAATTTGGGTAGCAACGCGTTTCGGTGGCTATCACTTTGGCTATGTAGAGGGGAAATGGCTTGATGGTCGTAATGGCGGCGAGTTTATGCCCTTTGTGCAGGACTCGATTCTACGCCAAAGCGGTATCGAACTCAGCCTCTCCTAAGCCGCGGCGTCATTCCTAAGCGGGAGGTCGCTCCCGCTTAAAACTCCACATTGGCGTTATTGATATCTACCCCAAAGGGCATCACGGTTAGCTCACCCGCCACCCGTACTAAATGGAAAAACTGCGGAATATTAAACCGTGCTTTTGATGCATAAAATTCATCAAACACATAATGATGGCTCACTTTGTTGACCAATTCACTCATATCTGAACCAGACTGCACATAATGACTCAGCTGATTTTCCTCATCGAGAATAAACACATCTAAGCTATCGGTGCGTTGCCGCAGAAAGTACTGGATCGCTCCCTTGGCGGCAAAGTTTTGAATGATTTTCGGCATGCTCGAAAAAGGGTCATCCCCCAACTCTGGCCGAGGCAATTGTACTAAATGACTACGAGCAAGTTGCTGATAAAAAGATTTGGCATCACTCAAGTCCTGATAGGCCATCCCCAAAGGATTAAAAAAGATCCCGTAACGGGTATGACTAATCTGCAGCGGCTGCACTAAGGTGCTCGATTGTTGCACCTGTTGACAGAGTCGCACCGTTTGTTTAAGCAAGTTTTTCACCGCTAACTTAAGTTGTGGCCTGAGCTTTTGCGAACAGCTAATCACATCCATATCCACGGGATGAGTCGCTCGCCTTAGCCCTGGTGTGACAAACGCGAGTGCCTGCAATACTGCGGTTTCGCCCTCAAAACGATGACACTGCCACTCCCCCCAACTATTAAGGCAAATAGCATCGAGGGCGCCGAGCATATTTTCCTGCTTACGACCCAATGAAAACACGTTGGCATTCATGACATCGACCATCATCTCTTGCCCTTGCCAATGGATCGTAGGATCACAGTCGAGGTTTAAGATAAAAATGAGTTTTCTAAAATGCCAAGGCTGACATAGGTCAAGCTTTGAGACCCGCCAATCATGATCGATAAAATTAAGTAATCGTTTTGAAGCGTCGGTCAACCTTCGGGATTTAATCTTACTCTGGCCAAACTCATACCATTTGGTTTCTGGCGTCGAAACCCCATTTAAGCAAGCCCAAATCATCAGCGCTGACGGGCTTTTCCCTTTGCAAATAGCAGATTCACCTAACAGATTCTGCGGCTTTGGCCCCTGGCGGTAGAGGTAATATTGATTTTCCTTGTTACTGGACACCATGGTTACTTCAGATTCAGCGACCGAGTGGCTCCAGAGCAAATTCAGCTTGGCGATTTGGTCTTCATCTTGGCTAAAGTAAGTATGTAGTTTGCGAGTGAGCATCCCCAACTCTTCAATCCTGAGTCCTTCGTTTAACTCATGGGTGGAGGCGAAACGCAGCAAGGTTTGATAACTCGCCAGCAGCAATTCATTAAGTTGCTCATTAAACCAATTGAGCTGGCCACTATGCCAATGCTCACAATCATCTAAGGTAGTAATTAAACTGTTGGGCCACTGCCACTCTTGCACCAACTTTTGCATTTTGGCATAGCGCCAATCTTTACCTTGGTCAGACACACTTAAGAACACGCCACATTTTAGATAAAAACAGCGGCGCACAATTTCCAGCCGACGACTATCATTCTGCTTTAATAAATAGGCTTCAATCGCCTCATAAATTGCGTAATAAGCATCGTTAGCAGTAGAAAAATCCCCTGCTAAGGTCTTTTGCCAAAGCCGGTCACACAGTAACTGAGAATGGGGATACTCACTGGCATAAGCCTCAAGCAAAAGTACTTTAATCAACGCTTTATGCGGCTTATTTAAGCCTTTATAAAGCTGCCAAAGCGAGGCACCAAAATACTCGCTTGCCGGTAACTCGTGCACATTACCAAGATATAGCAATTCAGGATTGAGCTTAGCATCAGGCCACCATGCAATAGTTTTACCCGCCAAGCGAATTTGGCTGCGATAAAACTCCTCAAGCAACAGCCAATGCTGCGTACTGCCACTGTGCTCATGAGCCATAGAAGACTGGCAACCGGTACGCTGTGAGATATCACCACAAAATTGCAGTGGATGAACCAAGTAAAAATTCACCTCAAACTGATACTCTGCAAACCAAGCGGTTAGTCGTTCCGTTTTTAATTTAACCAAGGCTAAGTCGTCATCACACAAATCCTCATGATGGACTAGCCACACATCCACATCACTTTTTGCATTCTGACCAAAGCTAGCTGTACTGCCCATGGCATATATCCCTTCGAAGGCATAACAATCCATGTCATTAGGTATAAAAGGCAGCTTAAACACATCACAAGCCTGGGCTTCTATTAAGCCCGCCTTGTAACCATAAATACCGCAAGGCGTATTAGGATCAACGTATCCCGGATACTGAACGCTATTCTGTTGAAGTAAAAAGGGGATCAAACGGAACAAATGCTTTTGCAACGGAGACAACAAGGCTAAGGCCCGTGCAATACGAACCTGATTAAGTCTTTCTGCAATATCAGGAAACTGGCCTTGCTGATCCATCCTAGAACACGACACTTAAGCACAATTGAGAAGTGTGCTCATGTTAACACTTTTGCAAAGCTGAGCAACTAAATGAGATATCCATCACACTTTTATACGATTTAGAACACCGCCGACTTCAAAGAATCGATACGGCTTCCTTACATTCGCGAATAGCCAATGTTAGCATTGGCGCAACTAAGATCTCGGATGGAAACTAGGCATGTCTGAAAACCGCATACGTATCGCTACCCGCAAGAGTCCGCTGGCCATGTGGCAAGCTGAATTTGTTAAAGCAGAATTAGAACGCGTTCACCCAGGAATTGTGGTGGAGCTATTGCCAATGAGCACTAAGGGCGATGTTATCTTAGACACGCCATTAGCGAAAGTTGGTGGTAAAGGCTTGTTTGTGAAAGAACTCGAAGTCGCCATGCTCGAAGACCAAGCCGATATCGCCGTACACTCCATGAAAGACGTGCCAGTAGATTTCCCCGAGGGCTTAGGGCTGGAAGTGATTTGTGAACGCGAAGATCCACGCGATGCCTTTGTGTCTAACCTTTATAAGTCAATCAGTGAGCTGCCACTCGGTGCCACGGTAGGCACCTCAAGCCTACGCCGTCAGTGCCAACTGCGCGCCTCACGCCCAGACCTGATTATCAAAGATCTGCGTGGCAACGTCGGTACTCGCCTCGCGAAACTCGATAACGGCGAATACGATGCGATTATCCTGGCTGCGGCGGGTCTAATTCGCCTGAAATTATCTGAGCGTATTGCCAGCTTTATTTCTGCCGAAGAATCCTTACCCGCAAACGGTCAAGGTGCTGTCGGTATTGAATGCCGCACTAACGATGAGCGCGTTAAAGCATTATTGGCACCTTTAGAGCACTTAGAAACGCGCTACCGAGTCATCGCCGAACGCGCCATGAATACTCGCCTCGAAGGTGGTTGCCAAGTTCCTATTGGCGCCTTTGCCGAAATCGATGGTGATGAGATGACTTTACGTGGCCTCGTTGGTAACCCAGATGGTAGCGAAATCATCGAAGGCGTGATCACAGGTCCAAAGACCGAAGCGACGCAACTCGGTGTTGCCCTTGCTGAAGAACTACTGAGCAAAGGCGCCAAAAGCATCCTCGACGCTGTTTACGCCAAAGCCTAAGACGATGAAAGTCTTACTGACGCGCCCCGAGGGGCGCAATCAGTCGATGGTCGATGCCTTGAATGAAAGAGGCATCGAACACTGCGTGACGCCACTGCTCTGCGTTGAGGCCACGCCTCCTCTGCCGCCAGACTCTTCGCATCCACTCGCTAATGTCGATATGGTTATCTGTATCAGCGCCAATGCCGTCAGCTTTGCTAATGCTGCGTTTAAAGTCGATACTGCCCAAGTTAAAGACTGGCCAAGCGTACCTTATTTCGCCGTGGGTCATGCTACGTGGGAAGCGCTGCAAGAGAAGGGAATTGAAGCTCTCGAAGCACCGGATGATTGTCAGCAAACAGAAGGCTTGCTGACATTGCCTGCACTGCAACATATCCAAGGCAAACATATCACTATCATTCGTGGTGTCGGTGGTCGTGAAGCCCTCGCTGAGCAACTAAGTGCCAGAGGCGCGAGGCTGCGCTATTGGGAAGTCTATCAACGCGCTTGCCCACCACTCGATGGCGCAGCGGTTAGCCAACACTGGCGAGACTTAGGGATAGATACTATTGTCGTGACGAGTGGTGAAGTACTGGATAATCTGATTAATCTAGTGCCAAAAGAGTTATTTGCATGGCTGCGCTCATGTCATATCATAGTCCCCAGTAACCGAGTAGAAGCTCAAGCTCATGCCTTTGGTATAACCCAAGTCACCAATGCCAATGCCGCCAACAGCAAAGCCGTGCTAAACGCCCTTAAACTCTAAGTGCTATTTAGCCCGATTTTACTCGAATTTCGGCAGTAGCATGATTTTAAGGACTGTTAAATGGATAACAACAAGCACGACGCCCAAAGCCCAGAGTCACAGGCTATCCCAGTTCTCGCCACATCGGTCAATACCGATGACGCTGCACCACACAACCAAGCTTCTGAGTCACAGGCGAGCAAGCCTGAAGAACAAGAAGTCAAACCTGCCGACACTAAGTCGCAAGCCAGCAAACCCAAATCGACCCAAGCTGCTCGCCAAGTGGTGCAAGTGAATCGTAGCTCATGGGCTATTCGTTTTGGTGTACTACTGGCCTTAGGCTTGACCGTTTGCACCATAGGTGGTGGCTATTTGCTGTATCAACAAATGCAGCAACAGCTTCAACTGCAAGAGACGAAAAATCTAGCCCTGCAAGATCAGTTGCAGCAGGCTTTACTCGTCCCAAATCAGCGTCTTGCACAACTTGAGCAACAACAACTCGCAGATGCAAAAACCTTCCAAGAGTTATCTAAGCTTGCCACAGATCAAAACCAGTTACAGGACAGACTAGAGAAACTGGCCCAGCGCAGCCCAACCCACTGGATGGCCTCAGAAGCCGAATATCTAGTAAACATGGCTGGACGTAAGCTTTGGCTCGAAAAAGATCCACGTACGGCAACCGATTTATTAAAATCCGCGGATGAAACTATTGCCGCGATGAACAACCCCGCATTACTGCCAATCCGTAAGGCATTGGCAAAGGATATTGCGGCGACCACCAATATTAAGAGTTTGGATATTGAAGGTGGTGTATTAGCACTCGATGCCTTAATCGACCAACTTGACAAATTGCCGCTAAATCGTGCCGACGCTGAAGCAAGCACGGCTGAAGATACGACCATTTCCGGCGATCTTAACGATTGGCAAAGTAATCTGAGTAAAACCTGGAAGGCGTTGACTCAAGATTTTATTACTATTCGTCATCGCACCGCCGATGCGCCAGCCCTACTTGCTCCAGAGCAACAATGGTATTTGGTTGAGAATATCCGCCATAAACTGCTGCAATCACAACTGGCACTCTATCGCTATGATAGAGCCGCTTATCATCAATCACTGATGATGGCGCGCCAGTGGATCCAAACCTATTTTGATGTTCAAGCGCATCAAACTAGCGAGGCCATTGCCGAAATCGACAAGTTGGCAACACTCGATCTTGACCCTATTACGCTGAAATCCTTTGCCGCTAAACCGCTGTTATTACAGTTAACCAGCTATGGTGAACTCACCTCTGCAGAGGAACCGCAGCTATGATTAAGGTATTAATATTTCTTGGTATTATACTTTTAGGCCTGTGTATCAGCCCCTGGATTGTTGGCAATACTGGCTATGTGTATATTGCCGCGGGTGATTACCAGCTTGAGACCAGTTTAGTTTTTGGCATCGTCATGTTAATCGTGTTTTATGCGCTATTCCAAGTGCTGGAGTGGTTAGTGATCACTGTGATTAATCTGCTGCTTCGTAGCCGTTTTATCCCGCAGCATTGGCGTCGCCGGTCTGCCAAGAAACACACTTTGATGGGCGCACTCGCGATTGCCGAAGAAGATTGGCCTGCGGCAGAACGCGCCATGATTAAAGGGGCCGACAACGGTGAACTGCCAGCATTAAATTTGTTAGCCGCTGCACGTGCTGCTCAACATCAAAATAAAACTGCCGAGCGAGATCAATATCTTGCCCGCGCTGAAGCCCAGCCTATGACGGCCAATGCGGTAGCAACCACTCGTACCCGTTATTTACTCAAACAAGGTGAATTAGCCTTAGCCAGAGCCGAGCTCGATAAGTTAGCCCCAACTAGCAAGAGTAAAGCCCCTGTGCTGAAACTCGCCCTCGAGTTATATCGCGCCCAGGAAGATTGGGAAGCGCTTAAGCTATTGCTCCCAATACTGAAGAAACGCCAGATCTTAGAGGATGCAAAGTTAAATACGCTGAATGTTGAAACCCATTGCGCCCTATTAAAAGCGGCGAGTCTAAAAGGGGAAGAAGCCCTAGAACAATGCTGGCAATGGCTTTCACGCGATGAACGTAACCAGTCTGAGTTTTTAGCGATTTATGCCATGGGCTTGTGCCGCTTCAATCGTAAAGACCAAGCGCTTAAATTACTCTCGAAAAAGCTACGTAGCTCGCCAGAGTCAGCACTGTTAGAAGTGATCCCACAGATCGTCACCGCCCATGACGAAGAGATCCGCAAGCAATTGCTCAAGCATGAAATCACCCATGAGAACAATGCTGATTACCAAAGGTGTTTAGCGCTACTCTACCAACAAACCCGGGATATGAAAGAAGCCAAAATCCGCTGGCAGAATGTTTGCCGTCTTGCTCCGAGTAAAGACTCTTGGCTGGCGTTAGCACGTATTCAAGAGCAACTTGGCGAACAAGGTCATGCTAACCAAAGCTATCGTCAGGCAGTAAACCTATAACTTCTATCAACCGCAATCCATTAAGCGGATTGCGGTCCCTCCTCATTCAACCTTGAACATACTTGCCGCACATCATTTATAAAATATTAAACCCGATCTTAAGAATAATTTGTTATTAGTATGTTTATTTTGATAGTTAAGAGACACTAAATGCAGTTTCTTTTGCGTTTTAAGATACTACATCTAGTTCTGTCACTTTTAAGTGCCATTTTTTCGCACTCCACCCCTTAAAATCCAGCTATAGCAAGCCATTCCGACGCGTCAAAAAATTGACTTACACACGCGACCAAGCTAAAATTTAGCCACTTGTATCACAATTCAGCGTATTTGTTGAATTTGTGCATCTTCGGATTAACACACTTTGGCTGTTGGGAGCTAATTATGGGATCGATCATTACAACAAAGAAAGGTTTGCTGAAACTTGTTAAAGGGCAAATCGAAGTCGAGGTTAATGGTTCAAATCAACCCGCTAAGGATGGCGAACAACTCCCAAAGGGTGCAGTTCTCCATATCGGCGAAAACGCGACTTATGAAATCACTTTCGATGATGGCACCAAGCTGTCTAATGAAATAAATGAAATAGAAGTCAATCCAGCATCTGCTGCGGTTGTTGCCCCAGTGACAGGTGAAGCCACACCTGATGAAATTCAAGCATTACAAGATCTTATTGCTTCAGGTGAAGACCCAACTAAAAATTTACCTGAAACCGCAGCAGGGAATGCACCAGCCAGTGATGGTAACTCTGGCTATGTTAGCCTTGCTCGTGATGGTTCAGAAGCTCTCGCCACATCAGGTTATAGCACTTCTGGACAAACACTAGCCGCATTTGCACCCGACACTCCCGAACAGTCAATTGCCACAGACTCCCCATCCTTGCTCGCTAACGACAGCATTACCGTAGATGAAGACTCCGCTGCCACCGGTAACGTCCTTAGCAATGACAGTGATATTGACAGTACCTTGTCTGTTGTCAGCTTCACAGTAAACGGCAATACCGTAACTGCGGGCACTACTGTTGCCTTGGAAGGCGGCAGTTTAATCATCAATGCCGACGGCTCTTACACCTTCACGCCCAACGCCAACTGGAATGGCCAAGTACCGGTGATTACTTACACCACCAACACTGGTGCAACGGCCACCTTAACCATTAATATCACCCCTGTGGATGATCCATCAGTCTTGGTTAACGATACCAATACCGTTGCTGAAGACGCTGTGGCATCTGGCAACGTCCTTAGCAATGACAGTGATATCGACAGCACCTTGTCTGTTGTCAGCTTCACCATAAACGGCAATACCGTGACTGCGGGCACCACTGTTGCCTTAGAAGGCGGCAGTTTTATCATCAACGCCGACGGCTCTTACACCTTCACGCCCAACGCCAACTGGAATGGCCAAGTACCGGTCATCACCTACACCACCAACACTGGCTCAACGGCGACCTTAACCATTAATGTCACCCCAGTGAACGATGACTTCACCGACAACAATGAAGTGGTGTCGATTGCCGAAGACAGTGGTGAGAAAACCGGTAACGTGATTGATGGCAGCAGTGTCGATGGCCCGCTAAGCGTGCAAAGCTTCAGCATCGCTGGTCAAACCGGACCGTTTGTGCTCGGCCAAGCGTACGTCATCAGTGGCGTCGGCAGCTTTACCTTAAATGCCAACGGCAGCTACAGCTTTACCCCTGTGGCCAACTACAATGGCACCGTGCCCGTCATCACCTATGTGTTGACCGACGGCTCTAGCACCGACAGCTCCACCCTCAGCATCACCGTCACCCCAGTGAACGATGACTTCACCGACAACAATGAAGTGGTGTCGATTGCCGAAGACAGTGGTGAGAAAACCGGTAACGTGATTGATGGCAGCAGTGTCGATGGCCCGCTAAGCGTGCAAAGCTTCAGCATCGCTGGTCAAACCGGACCGTTTGTGCTCGGCCAAGCGTACGTCATCAGTGGCGTCGGCAGCTTTACCTTAAATGCCAACGGCAGCTACAGCTTTACCCCTGTGGCCAACTACAATGGCACCGTGCCCGTCATCACCTATGTGTTGACCGACGGCTCTAGCACCGACAGCTCCACCCTCAGCATCACCGTCACCCCAGTGAACGATGACTTCACCGACAACAATGAAGTGGTGTCGATTGCCGAAGACAGTGGTGAGAAAACCGGTAACGTGATTGATGGCAGCAGTGTCGATGGCCCGCTAAGCGTGCAAAGCTTCAGCATCGCTGGTCAAACCGGACCGTTTGTGCTCGGCCAAGCGTACGTCATCAGTGGCGTCGGCAGCTTTACCTTAAATGCCAACGGCAGCTACAGCTTTACCCCTGTGGCCAACTACAATGGCACCGTGCCCGTCATCACCTATGTGTTGACCGACGGCTCTAGCACCGACAGCTCCACCCTCAGCATCACCGTCACCCCAGTAAACGATGACTTCACCGACAACAATGAAGTGGTGTCGATTGCCGAAGACAGTGGTGAGAAAACCGGTAACGTGATTGATGGCAGCAGTGTCGATGGCCCGCTAAGCGTGCAAAGCTTCAGCATCGCTGGTCAAACCGGACCGTTTGTGCTCGGCCAAGCGTACGTCATCAGTGGCGTCGGCAGCTTTACCTTAAATGCCAACGGCAGCTACAGCTTTACCCCTGTGGCCAACTACAATGGCACCGTGCCCGTCATCACCTATGTGTTGACCGACGGCTCTAGCACCGACAGCTCCACCCTCAGCATCACCGTCACCCCAGTGAACGATGACTTCACCGACAACAATGAAGTGGTGTCGATTGCCGAAGACAGTGGTGAGAAAACCGGTAACGTGATTGATGGCAGCAGTGTCGATGGCCCGCTAAGCGTGCAAAGCTTCAGCATCGCTGGTCAAACCGGACCGTTTGTGCTCGGCCAAGCGTACGTCATCAGTGGCGTCGGCAGCTTTACCTTAAATGCCAACGGCAGCTACAGCTTTACCCCTGTGGCCAACTACAATGGCACCGTGCCCGTCATCACCTATGTGTTGACCGACGGCTCTAGCACCGACAGCTCCACCCTCAGCATCACCGTCACCCCAGTAAACGATGACTTCACCGACAACAATGAAGTGGTGTCGATTGCCGAAGACAGTGGTGAGAAAACCGGTAACGTGATTGATGGCAGCAGTGTCGATGGCCCGCTAAGCGTGCAAAGCTTCAGCATCGCTGGTCAAACCGGACCGTTTGTGCTCGGCCAAGCGTACGTCATCAGTGGCGTCGGCAGCTTTACCTTAAATGCCAACGGCAGCTACAGCTTTACCCCTGTGGCCAACTACAATGGCACCGTGCCCGTCATCACCTATGTGTTGACCGACGGCTCTAGCACCGACAGCTCCACCCTCAGCATCACCGTCACCCCAGTGAACGATGACTTCACCGACAACAATGAAGTGGTGTCGATTGCCGAAGACAGTGGTGAGAAAACCGGTAACGTGATTGATGGCAGCAGTGTCGATGGCCCGCTAAGCGTGCAAAGCTTCAGCATCGCTGGTCAAACCGGACCGTTTGTGCTCGGCCAAGCGTACGTCATCAGTGGCGTCGGCAGCTTTACCTTAAATGCCAACGGCAGCTACAGCTTTACCCCTGTGGCCAACTACAATGGCACCGTGCCCGTCATCACCTATGTGTTGACCGACGGCTCTAGCACCGACAGCTCCACCCTCAGCATCACCGTCACCCCAGTAAACGATGACTTCACCGACAACAATGAAGTGGTGTCGATTGCCGAAGACAGTGGTGAGAAAACCGGTAACGTGATTGATGGCAGCAGTGTCGATGGCCCGCTAAGCGTGCAAAGCTTCAGCATCGCTGGTCAAACCGGACCGTTTGTGCTCGGCCAAGCGTACGTCATCAGTGGCGTCGGCAGCTTTACCTTAAATGCCAACGGCAGCTACAGCTTTACCCCTGTGGCCAACTACAATGGCACCGTGCCCGTCATCACCTATGTGTTGACCGACGGCTCTAGCACCGACAGCTCCACCCTCAGCATCACCGTCACCCCAGTGAACGATGACTTCACCGACAACAATGAAGTGGTGTCGATTGCCGAAGACAGTGGTGAGAAAACCGGTAACGTGATTGATGGCAGCAGTGTCGATGGCCCGCTAAGCGTGCAAAGCTTCAGCATCGCTGGTCAAACCGGACCGTTTGTGCTCGGCCAAGCGTACGTCATCAGTGGCGTCGGCAGCTTTACCTTAAATGCCAACGGCAGCTACAGCTTTACCCCTGTGGCCAACTACAATGGCACCGTGCCCGTCATCACCTATGTGTTGACCGACGGCTCTAGCACCGACAGCTCCACCCTCAGCATCACCGTCACCCCAGTGAACGATGACTTCACCGACAACAATGAAGTGGTGTCGATTGCCGAAGACAGTGGTGAGAAAACCGGTAACGTGATTGATGGCAGCAGTGTCGATGGCCCGCTAAGCGTGCAAAGCTTCAGCATCGCTGGTCAAACCGGACCGTTTGTGCTCGGCCAAGCGTACGTCATCAGTGGCGTCGGCAGCTTTACCTTAAATGCCAACGGCAGCTACAGCTTTACCCCTGTGGCCAACTACAATGGCACCGTGCCCGTCATCACCTATGTGTTGACCGACGGCTCTAGCACCGACAGCTCCACCCTCAGCATCACCGTCACCCCAGTGAACGATGACTTCACCGACAACAATGAAGTGGTGTCGATTGCCGAAGACAGTGGTGAGAAAACCGGTAACGTGATTGATGGCAGCAGTGTCGATGGCCCGCTAAGCGTGCAAAGCTTCAGCATCGCTGGTCAAACCGGACCGTTTGTGCTCGGCCAAGCGTACGTCATCAGTGGCGTCGGCAGCTTTACCTTAAATGCCAACGGCAGCTACAGCTTTACCCCTGTGGCCAACTACAATGGCACCGTGCCCGTCATCACCTATGTGTTGACCGACGGCTCTAGCACCGACAGCTCCACCCTCAGCATCACCGTCACCCCAGTAAACGATGACTTCACCGACAACAATGAAGTGGTGTCGATTGCCGAAGACAGTGGTGAGAAAACCGGTAACGTGATTGATGGCAGCAGTGTCGATGGCCCGCTAAGCGTGCAAAGCTTCAGCATCGCTGGTCAAACCGGACCGTTTGTGCTCGGCCAAGCGTACGTCATCAGTGGCGTCGGCAGCTTTACCTTAAATGCCAACGGCAGCTACAGCTTTACCCCTGTGGCCAACTACAATGGCACCGTGCCCGTCATCACCTATGTGTTGACCGACGGCTCTAGCACCGACAGCTCCACCCTCAGCATCACCGTCACCCCAGTGAACGATGACTTCACCGACAACAATGAAGTGGTGTCGATTGCCGAAGACAGTGGTGAGAAAACCGGTAACGTGATTGATGGCAGCAGTGTCGATGGCCCGCTAAGCGTGCAAAGCTTCAGCATCGCTGGTCAAACCGGACCGTTTGTGCTCGGCCAAGCGTACGTCATCAGTGGCGTCGGCAGCTTTACCTTAAATGCCAACGGCAGCTACAGCTTTACCCCTGTGGCCAACTACAATGGCACCGTGCCCGTCATCACCTATGTGTTGACCGACGGCTCTAGCACCGACAGCTCCACCCTCAGCATCACCGTCACCCCAGTGAACGATGACTTCACCGACAACAATGAAGTGGTGTCGATTGCCGAAGACAGTGGTGAGAAAACCGGTAACGTGATTGATGGCAGCAGTGTCGATGGCCCGCTAAGCGTGCAAAGCTTCAGCATCGCTGGTCAAACCGGACCGTTTGTGCTCGGCCAAGCGTACGTCATCAGTGGCGTCGGCAGCTTTACCTTAAATGCCAACGGCAGCTACAGCTTTACCCCTGTGGCCAACTACAATGGCACCGTGCCCGTCATCACCTATGTGTTGACCGACGGCTCTAGCACCGACAGCTCCACCCTCAGCATCACCGTCACCCCAGTAAACGATGACTTCACCGACAACAATGAAGTGGTGTCGATTGCCGAAGACAGTGGTGAGAAAACCGGTAACGTGATTGATGGCAGCAGTGTCGATGGCCCGCTAAGCGTGCAAAGCTTCAGCATCGCTGGTCAAACCGGACCGTTTGTGCTCGGCCAAGCGTACGTCATCAGTGGCGTCGGCAGCTTTACCTTAAATGCCAACGGCAGCTACAGCTTTACCCCTGTGGCCAACTACAATGGCACCGTGCCCGTCATCACCTATGTGTTGACCGACGGCTCTAGCACCGACAGCTCCACCCTCAGCATCACCGTCACCCCAGTGAACGATGACTTCACCGACAACAATGAAGTGGTGTCGATTGCCGAAGACAGTGGTGAGAAAACCGGTAACGTGATTGATGGCAGCAGTGTCGATGGCCCGCTAAGCGTGCAAAGCTTCAGCATCGCTGGTCAAACCGGACCGTTTGTGCTCGGCCAAGCGTACGTCATCAGTGGCGTCGGCAGCTTTACCTTAAATGCCAACGGCAGCTACAGCTTTACCCCTGTGGCCAACTACAATGGCACCGTGCCCGTCATCACCTATGTGTTGACCGACGGCTCTAGCACCGACAGCTCCACCCTCAGCATCACCGTCACCCCAGTGAACGATGACTTCACCGACAACAATGAAGTGGTGTCGATTGCCGAAGACAGTGGTGAGAAAACCGGTAACGTGATTGATGGCAGCAGTGTCGATGGCCCGCTAAGCGTGCAAAGCTTCAGCATCGCTGGTCAAACCGGACCGTTTGTGCTCGGCCAAGCGTACGTCATCAGTGGCGTCGGCAGCTTTACCTTAAATGCCAACGGCAGCTACAGCTTTACCCCTGTGGCCAACTACAATGGCACCGTGCCCGTCATCACCTATGTGTTGACCGACGGCTCTAGCACCGACAGCTCCACCCTCAGCATCACCGTCACCCCAGTAAACGATGACTTCACCGACAACAATGAAGTGGTGTCGATTGCCGAAGACAGTGGTGAGAAAACCGGTAACGTGATTGATGGCAGCAGTGTCGATGGCCCGCTAAGCGTGCAAAGCTTCAGCATCGCTGGTCAAACCGGACCGTTTGTGCTCGGCCAAGCGTACGTCATCAGTGGCGTCGGCAGCTTTACCTTAAATGCCAACGGCAGCTACAGCTTTACCCCTGTGGCCAACTACAATGGCACCGTGCCCGTCATCACCTATGTGTTGACCGACGGCTCTAGCACCGACAGCTCCACCCTCAGCATCACCGTCACCCCAGTGAACGATGACTTCACCGACAACAATGAAGTGGTGTCGATTGCCGAAGACAGTGGTGAGAAAACCGGTAACGTGATTGATGGCAGCAGTGTCGATGGCCCGCTAAGCGTGCAAAGCTTCAGCATCGCTGGTCAAACCGGACCGTTTGTGCTCGGCCAAGCGTACGTCATCAGTGGCGTCGGCAGCTTTACCTTAAATGCCAACGGCAGCTACAGCTTTACCCCTGTGGCCAACTACAATGGCACCGTGCCCGTCATCACCTATGTGTTGACCGACGGCTCTAGCACCGACAGCTCCACCCTCAGCATCACCGTCACCCCAGTGAACGATGACTTCACCGACAACAATGAAGTGGTGTCGATTGCCGAAGACAGTGGTGAGAAAACCGGTAACGTGATTGATGGCAGCAGTGTCGATGGCCCGCTAAGCGTGCAAAGCTTCAGCATCGCTGGTCAAACCGGACCGTTTGTGCTCGGCCAAGCGTACGTCATCAGTGGCGTCGGCAGCTTTACCTTAAATGCCAACGGCAGCTACAGCTTTACCCCTGTGGCCAACTACAATGGCACCGTGCCCGTCATCACCTATGTGTTGACCGACGGCTCTAGCACCGACAGCTCCACCCTCAGCATCACCGTCACCCCAGTAAACGATGACTTCACCGACAACAATGAAGTGGTGTCGATTGCCGAAGACAGTGGTGAGAAAACCGGTAACGTGATTGATGGCAGCAGTGTCGATGGCCCGCTAAGCGTGCAAAGCTTCAGCATCGCTGGTCAAACCGGACCGTTTGTGCTCGGCCAAGCGTACGTCATCAGTGGCGTCGGCAGCTTTACCTTAAATGCCAACGGCAGCTACAGCTTTACCCCTGTGGCCAACTACAATGGCACCGTGCCCGTCATCACCTATGTGTTGACCGACGGCTCTAGCACCGACAGCTCCACCCTCAGCATCACCGTCACCCCAGTGAACGATGACTTCACCGACAACAATGAAGTGGTGTCGATTGCCGAAGACAGTGGTGAGAAAACCGGTAACGTGATTGATGGCAGCAGTGTCGATGGCCCGCTAAGCGTGCAAAGCTTCAGCATCGCTGGTCAAACCGGACCGTTTGTGCTCGGCCAAGCGTACGTCATCAGTGGCGTCGGCAGCTTTACCTTAAATGCCAACGGCAGCTACAGCTTTACCCCTGTGGCCAACTACAATGGCACCGTGCCCGTCATCACCTATGTGTTGACCGACGGCTCTAGCACCGACAGCTCCACCCTCAGCATCACCGTCACCCCAGTGAACGATGACTTCACCGACAACAATGAAGTGGTGTCGATTGCCGAAGACAGTGGTGAGAAAACCGGTAACGTGATTGATGGCAGCAGTGTCGATGGCCCGCTAAGCGTGCAAAGCTTCAGCATCGCTGGTCAAACCGGACCGTTTGTGCTCGGCCAAGCGTACGTCATCAGTGGCGTCGGCAGCTTTACCTTAAATGCCAACGGCAGCTACAGCTTTACCCCTGTGGCCAACTACAATGGCACCGTGCCCGTCATCACCTATGTGTTGACCGACGGCTCTAGCACCGACAGCTCCACCCTCAGCATCACCGTCACCCCAGTGAACGATGACTTCACCGACAACAATGAAGTGGTGTCGATTGCCGAAGACAGTGGTGAGAAAACCGGTAACGTGATTGATGGCAGCAGTGTCGATGGCCCGCTAAGCGTGCAAAGCTTCAGCATCGCTGGTCAAACCGGACCGTTTGTGCTCGGCCAAGCGTACGTCATCAGTGGCGTCGGCAGCTTTACCTTAAATGCCAACGGCAGCTACAGCTTTACCCCTGTGGCCAACTACAATGGCACCGTGCCCGTCATCACCTATGTGTTGACCGACGGCTCTAGCACCGACAGCTCCACCCTCAGCATCACCGTCACCCCAGTGAACGATGACTTCACCGACAACAATGAAGTGGTGTCGATTGCCGAAGACAGTGGTGAGAAAACCGGTAACGTGATTGATGGCAGCAGTGTCGATGGCCCGCTAAGCGTGCAAAGCTTCAGCATCGCTGGTCAAACCGGACCGTTTGTGCTCGGCCAAGCGTACGTCATCAGTGGCGTCGGCAGCTTTACCTTAAATGCCAACGGCAGCTACAGCTTTACCCCTGTGGCCAACTACAATGGCACCGTGCCCGTCATCACCTATGTGTTGACCGACGGCTCTAGCACCGACAGCTCCACCCTCAGCATCACCGTCACCCCAGTGAACGATGACTTCACCGACAACAATGAAGTGGTGTCGATTGCCGAAGACAGTGGTGAGAAAACCGGTAACGTGATTGATGGCAGCAGTGTCGATGGCCCGCTAAGCGTGCAAAGCTTCAGCATCGCTGGTCAAACCGGACCGTTTGTGCTCGGCCAAGCGTACGTCATCAGTGGCGTCGGCAGCTTTACCTTAAATGCCAACGGCAGCTACAGCTTTACCCCTGTGGCCAACTACAATGGCACCGTGCCCGTCATCACCTATGTGTTGACCGACGGCTCTAGCACCGACAGCTCCACCCTCAGCATCACCGTCACCCCAGTAAACGATGACTTCACCGACAACAATGAAGTGGTGTCGATTGCCGAAGACAGTGGTGAGAAAACCGGTAACGTGATTGATGGCAGCAGTGTCGATGGCCCGCTAAGCGTGCAAAGCTTCAGCATCGCTGGTCAAACCGGACCGTTTGTGCTCGGCCAAGCGTACGTCATCAGTGGCGTCGGCAGCTTTACCTTAAATGCCAACGGCAGCTACAGCTTTACCCCTGTGGCCAACTACAATGGCACCGTGCCCGTCATCACCTATGTGTTGACCGACGGCTCTAGCACCGACAGCTCCACCCTCAGCATCACCGTCACCCCAGTGAACGATGACTTCACCGACAACAATGAAGTGGTGTCGATTGCCGAAGACAGTGGTGAGAAAACCGGTAACGTGATTGATGGCAGCAGTGTCGATGGCCCGCTAAGCGTGCAAAGCTTCAGCATCGCTGGTCAAACCGGACCGTTTGTGCTCGGCCAAGCGTACGTCATCAGTGGCGTCGGCAGCTTTACCTTAAATGCCAACGGCAGCTACAGCTTTACCCCTGTGGCCAACTACAATGGCACCGTGCCCGTCATCACCTATGTGTTGACCGACGGCTCTAGCACCGACAGCTCCACCCTCAGCATCACCGTCACCCCAGTGAACGATGACTTCACCGACAACAATGAAGTGGTGTCGATTGCCGAAGACAGTGGTGAGAAAACCGGTAACGTGATTGATGGCAGCAGTGTCGATGGCCCGCTAAGCGTGCAAAGCTTCAGCATCGCTGGTCAAACCGGACCGTTTGTGCTCGGCCAAGCGTACGTCATCAGTGGCGTCGGCAGCTTTACCTTAAATGCCAACGGCAGCTACAGCTTTACCCCTGTGGCCAACTACAATGGCACCGTGCCCGTCATCACCTATGTGTTGACCGACGGCTCTAGCACCGACAGCTCCACCCTCAGCATCACCGTCACCCCAGTAAACGATGACTTCACCGACAACAATGAAGTGGTGTCGATTGCCGAAGACAGTGGTGAGAAAACCGGTAACGTGATTGATGGCAGCAGTGTCGATGGCCCGCTAAGCGTGCAAAGCTTCAGCATCGCTGGTCAAACCGGACCGTTTGTGCTCGGCCAAGCGTACGTCATCAGTGGCGTCGGCAGCTTTACCTTAAATGCCAACGGCAGCTACAGCTTTACCCCTGTGGCCAACTACAATGGCACCGTGCCCGTCATCACCTATGTGTTGACCGACGGCTCTAGCACCGACAGCTCCACCCTCAGCATCACCGTCACCCCAGTGAACGATGACTTCACCGACAACAATGAAGTGGTGTCGATTGCCGAAGACAGTGGTGAGAAAACCGGTAACGTGATTGATGGCAGCAGTGTCGATGGCCCGCTAAGCGTGCAAAGCTTCAGCATCGCTGGTCAAACCGGACCGTTTGTGCTCGGCCAAGCGTACGTCATCAGTGGCGTCGGCAGCTTTACCTTAAATGCCAACGGCAGCTACAGCTTTACCCCTGTGGCCAACTACAATGGCACCGTGCCCGTCATCACCTATGTGTTGACCGACGGCTCTAGCACCGACAGCTCCACCCTCAGCATCACCGTCACCCCAGTGAACGATGACTTCACCGACAACAATGAAGTGGTGTCGATTGCCGAAGACAGTGGTGAGAAAACCGGTAACGTGATTGATGGCAGCAGTGTCGATGGCCCGCTAAGCGTGCAAAGCTTCAGCATCGCTGGTCAAACCGGACCGTTTGTGCTCGGCCAAGCGTACGTCATCAGTGGCGTCGGCAGCTTTACCTTAAATGCCAACGGCAGCTACAGCTTTACCCCTGTGGCCAACTACAATGGCACCGTGCCCGTCATCACCTATGTGTTGACCGACGGCTCTAGCACCGACAGCTCCACCCTCAGCATCACCGTCACCCCAGTAAACGATGACTTCACCGACAACAATGAAGTGGTGTCGATTGCCGAAGACAGTGGTGAGAAAACCGGTAACGTGATTGATGGCAGCAGTGTCGATGGCCCGCTAAGCGTGCAAAGCTTCAGCATCGCTGGTCAAACCGGACCGTTTGTGCTCGGCCAAGCGTACGTCATCAGTGGCGTCGGCAGCTTTACCTTAAATGCCAACGGCAGCTACAGCTTTACCCCTGTGGCCAACTACAATGGCACCGTGCCCGTCATCACCTATGTGTTGACCGACGGCTCTAGCACCGACAGCTCCACCCTCAGCATCACCGTCACCCCAGTGAACGATGACTTCACCGACAACAATGAAGTGGTGTCGATTGCCGAAGACAGTGGTGAGAAAACCGGTAACGTGATTGATGGCAGCAGTGTCGATGGCCCGCTAAGCGTGCAAAGCTTCAGCATCGCTGGTCAAACCGGACCGTTTGTGCTCGGCCAAGCGTACGTCATCAGTGGCGTCGGCAGCTTTACCTTAAATGCCAACGGCAGCTACAGCTTTACCCCTGTGGCCAACTACAATGGCACCGTGCCCGTCATCACCTATGTGTTGACCGACGGCTCTAGCACCGACAGCTCCACCCTCAGCATCACCGTGACCCCGGTGGATGACCCTGTGACCTTACTTGGTTTGAACGGAACAGATAAAACAGTAAGCGAAGCGAATTTGGCAACAGGTACTCAACCGAATAATGCGGCGCTGACTCAAAGTGGTAGCTTCAACTTCAGCACCCTTGATGGTTTTGCAACCCTAATGATTGCAGGTACAACACTGACTCTGCCTCAGTTGCAGGCATTAAGTGCCTCATCACCCGTAACCATCACCACGGCCTATGGCACTCTGACTCTCACTGGCTTCAGCGGCGGAGCAAGCGGCGGTACGGTAAGCTACAGCTACACCCTCAATACCAAGGTCGATAATGACTCTGTGACTGGTGCAACAGGTACAGGCTACATCGACAGTATTTCTGTCACTGTAAAAGATATCGATGGCAACTCCGCAAACAACAGCCTAGATATTAATATCGTTGACGATGTTATCGTATTGAATGAGGGCGATCTCAATGGCACTAATGCCATTGGCACCTATGTCGGAACAGGTTTGCTTGATACAACTGGAGCAGATCAACTTTACAGCGCAGATCTGTCGGCCAACGTGACTGGCTGGAATGGCACTTCAGTAACCTTTGCAGATTCAGGCATCACCTCTGGTGGTAAGACGCTGTTTTACTTTGTAGATCCATTGAATCCTTCAATTCTGTATGCCTACACGGATAGTAGCGGTACACCTAGTGCATTTGATGCATCCAACATCAATCAACAGCTGGTATTTACCCTGACGGCGCAGCCAAATAGCGACAGTTATACAATGCAGGTTTACAAGTCTATTGATAGCCTGTCAGAGGTGGTTATAGCAGGGCTTAATGGTGGTGAAGGCGGAAACAGCTCTGCTGTTTATGTTGGTTATAACGCAGCAACCGGTCAATTTGACATCGACAGCAATCTGTCTCAGTTGGCATACGATTTGGCCTTCACGCTTACGTCACGCAATGCCAATGGTTCCGCAGGCACTGTGAATGGCAATACCGGAGGCTTCGGTGCTAATAACGCCTTTGTCGATTCTGGAGAAGTTTTTGTTATTGACTATGCCAAGGATGTTGCCTCAGCAACAATTAACTTCTCTGGGACTGCACTTGTCCACTTTAAAGCTTATGACAAAAACGGTCAGCTGCTCGGCGAAGGAAACATCGCCTCCGGTGACGAAATATCCAATCTCGGCGCAATCAGCCATATTGAACTGACCACCACTGGCACTGGTAATGACTTCCGCTTCCAGTTCAATGGCACTTCCGCTCAAGAAATTGTCACCTCCACACAGGGTACTAACCTGAACTTTGATGTGACTGTGAAGGATAGCGATGGTGATACAGCAAACGGCAACTTTGATGTGAACCTTGCTGCTCCTGGCGGAATTCCACTGGCGCCATTGGCTTTGACCGTAAATTCAACCGCTAGACTGCAGGAAGCAGATCTGCTGACAAACGGCCTTGACTCAGACTCGCAAGCTCTGACCTTTAAAGCGGGAAGTGATGCCATTGGTGTGTTCCAGTTTGGCGATGTCAGCAGTATCCAAGTCAGTGGCATGAATGCCAATATATCTTGGACGCTGAATGAACTAGGTCAACTGATCGGTACCACTATGGGCCGCGAAGCTTTCCGCCTGACCTTGGACTGGGATCGTATTAACGCCGGCGAACAAGGAAATGTGACTGTGAAAGCGGAACTGCTGACTAGTTTGCCTCACTCGGTCAATGTCGATAATCTAACCATTTCAGGTATTAAGGTGATCGGCGTAACAGGCACAGGCCAGACCGCCGTATCGAATGTTACTGTGACTGTCGCAGATGATGTTAACCTTGCCCAGAACGACACGGCTCAGCTTGATGTGGTGGTTGATTCCTTCAACTTCTCAGGCATTGTTGCCAACTGGACTGGTGTTGCTGGCGGAACCTATGTCAACACATACGATGGTCCTGATAACGATAACGGTAACGATCAACTCCGCTGGGGTTCTACCAATGGTAGTCAGTCAGGTTATGGTTTTGCTGATAATGACGCTGCACTAAATGGCTCCTTATCTTTAAACCAAGACATAGTGCTGGGTAAATTTACGCACTATAACTATTCTATTGACTCTGGTACTTCAATCACTGCAGCGACAATGAAAGTGACATTTAACGTAACTGATGCTTACGGCGTAGTCACTCCAGTCACATTGACGCTTAACTTTAGTCATAATGAAACACCAAATAGCAATGATCCTGTTTCATCACGCGATATAGTTACTGTTGGGCAAACCAGTGTCACCTTTAACTACGAAGGTCAGATGTATACAATGCAGGTTGTTGGATTTAAAGACACTAATGGCAACATTGTTACCTCTATCTACACCAATGAGGGTGCTGCTACTAGCTATGAGTTAGTCGTACGTATGGTGGCTGGAAATGGCTATACTCTGCCTCACACTGATGGAAATGTGCTCACCAATGATGTGGCTGGTGCCGATGGCGTGCTGACAGTAATTGGCGTCGCCACAGGAGACCACACAAATACTGGCGTTTCTGGTCAAGTTGGCACAACGATAATAGGAACCTACGGTAATCTAGTCCTTAATGCTGATGGTACTTACCAATACCAATTAACGGCGAGTGCGAACACCATTCCTGCTACGGGAGCAATCGAAACCTTCACCTACACCACCCAAGATGGCGACGGTGATAAAGCAAGTGCCACCTTGAAGATTGATGTTAATCCGGTCAATGCCAATGGTATCAATATTGCTGACGCTAACTTGATTTCAACTCAAGGCTCTAACTTAAATGACACAATCATTGTCGAGCATGGAGAAAGAGCAAACTCTGCAGGACAAAAAGTACTCAACGTCTCATTTGGTGGAGGTCAAAGCGGCATAATTACGAATAGCTCAAGTAAAGAAGTCGTTGCATCTGGCGCTAACAACAAGAGCTATACCACTAGTAGTGCTCAAGTGGTTAGTGGCGGTGACGGTAATGATCATATCGAAACAGGTAGGGGCGATGACGTTATATACGCTGGCAAAACTGGTGCAATTGGTTATGGAACTGATGATCAACTCGAGTTATCAGTGAATGCTCTATCAACTCACCATATAATGACAGGCACATTAAGCGGTACAAATAGCATCGTTGATAACGATGGCTTGTTATTAGCCAATGATGTTGCATCTCAAAGAGCTGATGTTGTGAACGGTGGCAGCGGTGATGACCGAATTTATGGTCAATCCGGCTCTGACATTCTCTATGGTCATATAGGAAATGATTATATTGACGGCGGCAGCCATAACGATGCGCTTCGCGGCGGTGAAGGCAACGATACCTTAATTGGTGGCCTTGGTGATGATGTACTACGTGGCGATAGTGGCGCAGACACCTTCGTATGGCGCTATGCGGATGCTGACAAAGGCACAGACCACATCATGGACTTCAATGTGAGTGAAGATAAGCTCGATCTGAGTGATTTACTCCAAGGAGAAACGGCTGGCACGTTAGAAAGCTATCTAAGCTTTAGCTTAAACAATGGTTCAACCGTGATCGATATCGATGCAAACAAGGATGGCACGTTCGATCAACATATTGTGCTTGATGGGGTTAACCTCTATAGCCAATTTGGTGCAACGGATAATGCGGGTATTATTAATGGATTGCTCGGAAGCAATGGTAATGGCCCACTCATTATTGATACAGCGCCACCAGTAACACCTGATGCACCTCAAGGAGTGACACCACTGACCGATCCACACAACAATATCATTCCTTAATAAAAAATCAGTTCGGATGGCCTATAGAAATATAGGCCATCATGACCGATACTTCTGATAAGTAAATAAAAAATCAAAGGATAGATAATTAGGTGCCTGTTACAGCGTCTGAAAAAGTTGAGCAGTGGACGATATCCGCATCACAGCGGGTAATTGTTGACCCACTGCTAGATTGTTTAGTGCTTCTGACTGAACATTTTGGTAATCCATGCTCAAGTGAATCACTTGCGGCAGGCTTGCCTTTGTCTGGAGCGGTATTAACACCCGACCTGCTTCCTCAAGCAGCATCTCGTGCAGGGTTAGCAGCAAAATTATCTCGTAAGGGTTTAAATGAGATCTCGCCGATACTGCTACCCTGTATTTTATTATTAAAAGACAAGAAAGCCTGTATTCTGCGGGAATTAGACCTCGAATCAGATAGAGCAATCATCCAACTGCCAGAAACGGGCGGTGAAGAAAAACTCACCATTGAGTCACTTGAAACTTTGTATGTCGGCTATTTGTTCTTAGTCAAACAAGAATATCGTGGCGACATGGGGTTTGATGTCTATTTGCACGATAATAAAACCCACTGGTTAGTCCAAACCTTAAAAGACTCCGCGCCCATTTATCGAGATGCGTTAATCGCCTCGGTGTTGGTCAACATATTTGCCTTAGTTTCTCCCCTGTTTATTATGAATGTGTACGACAAAGTCGTACCTAATTTAGCTTTTGACTCCCTTTGGGTATTAGCGATTGGCGCATCAATTGCCTATTTATTTGACCTTGTTATGCGGCAACTTAGAAGCTACCTAATTGATGTGGCTGGGAAAAAAGTTGATATCATTGTCTCGTCGAAGCTATTTGCCAAAGCAATTGGTATTCCATTGGAAAAACGTTCCCCAAGCATTGGTGGTATGGCAAAACAACTGGGAGAATTTGATAATATTCGGGAAATTTTAACTTCAGCAACGATAACAACACTTGTCGATCTTCCTTTCGCACTCTTTTTCCTTATCGTGATTTATATTGTTGCAGGTGATTTAGCCGTGATCCCTGTCGTGGGAGGCTTGATCATTATCGGCTTTACACTTTATACCCAACCTAAATTAAAAGCGGCGATTGAGGAAGGTAATAAGTTTTCCAGCTTAAAACATGGGCATTTGATAGAAAGTCTTTCGGCGTTAGAGTCCATAAAAGCCAACGGCGCAGAAGGTATTGTCCAAAAAAGTTGGCAACAAATGATCGGCCATAGCGCTAACTGGCAATTAAGATCCAAAAAACTGTCTAACTCAGTCTCAAATTTCGCTAACTTTATTGTGCAATTTTCCGTTGTCTGTGTGGTGATTTTAGGCGTTTATCGTGTGTCTGATAACGCTATATCTATGGGGGGGATCATCGCTGCGGTGATGTTATCGAGCAGAGCAATAGCGCCAATGGCACAACTTGCAGGACTGATGACGCGCGCCAACCACACAGCCAGTGCACTGCGTCAACTCAATGAGCTCATGGTGCAGGAAGATGAGTTTGAAAATAAAGGCCACTTGGTGAGTAAGCAGCGTTTAATCGGAAAAATTAATGCTGACCATGTTGGATTTAGTTATCCCGGCTCAGAAAAGCCAGTGCTTCACCCGCTCTCATTAACCATCAACCCAGGTGAAAGGATTGCAATTATCGGTCGTAATGGTTCAGGTAAAAGTACCTTAGCCAAACTTCTCGTTGGACTGTTCCAACCCACAACCGGTAGCCTACGTTACGATGGGGTCGATTCGGCACAAATTCATCCTAGCGATCTGCGCCGTAACTTTGGTTACTTACCGCAGGACGTCACCCTCTTCCACGGTACCATAAGAGATAACATTCTCTTTGGTACTCGCCAAGTGACAGAGCATCAACTTATCCGTGCAGTACAGCTTTCAGGTGTCAGTCAGTTCACCCATTTGGAGGCTGAAGGCCTAGATCAACAAGTCGGCGAAGGTGGCATGTCTCTTAGTCGTGGACAAAGACAAACCGTTGCCCTAGCTCGGGCGACTCTTAACGATCCGCCAGTATTGCTAATGGATGAGCCTACAGCCAGTTTAGATGCGAGAGCAGAACAACAGTTTATTCGCTCAATGCAAAATGTCAGCAAGGATCGAACCTTGCTATTAATCACTCATAAAATGCATTTATTACAATTAGTTGACCGTATTATTGTGCTTGAAAGGGGACATGTTGTTGCCGATGGTCCTAAAGCTGAAGTGTTAGAAAAACTCAATTTTGGCCTTGTAAATGGAGGCTCCAGACAATGAGTAAAAATCTAACGGCAAATGATTTAGACATGGTTGATGATGTTTACGGTGCCATGATGACCGATGCCCCAAGTGGACATAGGCTAATCATATGGGCATTAGCTGCCATGGTTGTGTGTTTTCTACTTTGGGCAGGTTTTGCCAAACTGGATAAGGTGACAACGGGTTCTGGGAAAGTTATCCCTTCTTCTCAAGTTCAAGTCATTCAAAGTCTTGACGGCGGTATCATGCAAGAACTCTTTGTGAGAGAGGGAGACATTGTCACTAAAGGGCAACCCCTTGTTAGGATTGATGATACCCGCTTTCGCTCCGATTTTGCCCAGCAAGAGCAAGAGGTCTTTGGCTTAAAAACCAATGCCATCCGTATGCGCGCAGAGTTAGATAGCATTCTTATCTCTGATATGACTTCTGACTGGCGTGAACAAGTTAAAATTACCAAAAAAGCTTTAGTATTTCCCGATAGTATTCATGAGGCAGAACCCGCCCTAGTGAAAAGACAACAGGAAGAATATAACGGTCGCTTAGATAATCTGAGCAACCAATTAGAAATTCTGGTTCGTCAGATACAACAAAGGCAACAAGAAATCGATGACCTTGCCTCAAAAACAACGACCTTAACAACCAGTATGCAGTTGATTTCTAGGGAGTTAGAGCTTACGAGGCCTCTGGCTAAAAAAGGGATTGTGCCCGAAGTTGAATTACTTAAACTCGAACGCGCAGTGAACGATGCCCAAGGGGAATTAAACTCATTGAGACTGCTTAGACCGAAACTGAAAGCAGCATTAGATGAAGCAATATTAAAGCGCCGTGAAGCGGTATTTGTTTACGCTGCAGATCTTCGTGCACAACTTAACGAAACACAAACCCGTTTATCCAGAATGAACGAAGCACAGGTGGGAGCCCAAGATAAGGTTAGCAAAGCGATTATAACTTCCCCAGTAAACGGCACCATTAAGACTGTGCATATCAACACCTTAGGAGGCGTGGTTCAACCCGGAGTTGATATAGTTGAAATCGTGCCATCTGAAGACCAGTTACTGATAGAAACCAAGATCTTACCTAAGGATATTGCGTTTTTACATACAGGCTTACCTGCAGTAGTTAAGGTGACTGCCTATGACTTTACCCGTTACGGTGGTCTTAAAGGTACAGTAGAGCATATTAGTGCCGATACATCACAGGACGAAGAAGGAAATAGCTTCTACCTTATAAAGGTAAGAACCGAAGAATCGAGTTTGATAAAAGACGATGGCACAGAGATGCCAATTATACCGGGGATGTTAACTAGCGTTGACGTTATCACCGGACAAAGATCCATTCTTGAGTACATTTTAAATCCAATTTTAAGGGCTAAGGACACAGCGCTCAGAGAGCGTTAAGCCTGTTATAAACCGGGAGGTTTGCAATGAAGACTTTAGTAAGACGACAATTTCAATGTTCAAAAATAGCGGTTCTGCTGTCAGCTATCTTGCTTCCACTATCGGCTCAAAGCCAAACGCTTGAGCAAGCGGTTGCGCACACGCTCGATACCAACCCTGATCTACGAGTGGCGTTTAACCGATTCAAAGCAAGAGAAGAGCAAGTAAATCAGGCAATTGCTGGTTATATGCCAACAGTCGATCTCACTGGTGGCTATGGCTACGAGCAGACGGATAGCGTATCAACCCGTCGACGCAAAAACGTCGGCGATGTTGATAGCAATGGCGTCGCGGAACTCAACCGCGGTGAGTTTGGTATTAGCCTAAAACAAATGCTTTTTGATGGTTTTTATACCAGCAGTGAAGTTGACCGTTATAGCTTTGAAGCCAGTGCAGACCAGTGGGCCTTACTTGCTGCTGCTGAAGATATGGCATTGGATGTCAGCAAAGTCTATCTCAACTACCTTCGTACTGATGAAGTGTTGAAGCTGGCTGAAAAAAATCTTAACAGCCATAAAGAAATTTATGATCAAATCAAGCAACGTACTGATTCAGGTCTAGGCTCAACAGCCGATCTATCACAAATATCAGGCCGTCTTGCAAGGGCAAATGCGAATGTGATTTCTGCTCGAAATAATTTGCTCGATGCTAAAGCGCAATTTATCCGAGTTGTGTCTGCCGACCCAGTTGACTTAATTCAACCCGTTCCAGATGCCGATATGTTACCAAAGGATTTAAACAGTAGCTTAGCTGACGCAGAGAAAAATCATCCTATCCTTAAATCTGCAGCAAACGATATTCGTGCTGCTGAAAATGAGCGTTCATCCGCCCAAGCCAACTATTACCCGCAAGTTTCGTTAGAGCTAAACGGTAGCTGGAACAATGATGTGGGTGGCGAAGATGGCGTAAGTGCATTAGCGAGCCAAAATGTAGGTGGTTATAGCAACGACATCGTCGCTATGGTGCGAGTAAGATATAACCTCTTCGCTGGCGGTAAAGATCTTGCTCGCGAAAAGGAATCTGCTTACAAACTGGGTGAAGCGAAAGAAATCCGTCAACGTGCACAAAGGGAAGTCGTTGAAGGGGTAAACCTTGCATGGAACGCCTACGAAATGTTAGCGCCTCAAAAGCAATACATTCGCGACCATGTCATCGCAGCCAAAGACACTCAGTCCGCCTATGCGCAACAATTCAATCTCGGCCAACGCAGCTTGCTCGACTTACTGGATACTGAGAATGAGTTATTCGAAGCTCGCAAGGACTACTTACAAGCTGAATATGATGAAATCATTGCGAAATACCGTGTACTAAATGCGACAGGCCGCTTACTCGACTCACTGAAAGTGACTCGTCCAGAAGCATGGCGTGGCGAACGTAACTACGAAGGAGGAGCTAACCAATGAAAACCACAATCCTTTTCCTTAGCGTGGCGCTTTTAGCAGGTTGTTCCATGCGTGATACTGTCAATATTGATGATATGACAACAACTCAAGCATACGATCTTTCCGATAAGGATGGTGATGGCGTTATCGAAGCCCGTGAGCGCTGTAATGATACAGCCAAAGGAGCGGGCACAGATAACTACGGTTGTGGTCAGATCAAATCAATCAATGAGCGTAAGGAAATCAATGTATTATTTCCCAATAACTCAGCATACATTGCACCTGAGTATTACCCGCAAATTGAAGAGATCGCAATATTCTTACGTCAATACCCCACAACGAAGGTGACCATTGAAGGACACACAAGTCGTACGGGTACAGATGAAAGAAACTCGGTATTATCACAGGAACGTGCTGATGCCGTTACCGCCGTTCTTGCCGAACGTTTTGGTATCGACAGAAGCCGACTCACCGCCATAGGATATGGCTCAAGTCGTCCAGTCGTTTTAGAACAGACACCTGAAGCAGAAATTCGTAATCGCCGAGTCGTCGCTGAAGTGACGGGTGATGACACCGCTACAGATATGAAGTGGACGATTTATTCCGTCGATGACACCAAATAAGGGCTAACAGAGTAGGTTATGAACGGCAGGCCAAAGGATATAAATGCATTTTTTCGCGCCTGCCGCTCAAGCCTAATTGCGTCTGCTTTGGGGATTAGTTGCCTGTATGCGGCACCTACCCAAACACTCGATGAAGCAAAAATCACCTCAACACTAGAAAAACGCTATGGTGAGCGAGCAGGAATGCGAGCAAGAGCTTGGTTTAAAGTATTAGCAGAGGCAAACACGGTTGACGAAAAAGAAAAGCTATTGAAAGTTAATAACTTTTTTAACTTATTTCGTTTCGTTGATGATATAAAATTATGGGGAGAATCAAACTATTGGGCCACTCCAATGGAGTTTATTGGAGTCAATGGTGGAGATTGTGAGGATTTTTCAATCGCCAAGTATTTTACACTGCTTCAATTAGGTGTGCCCGAGGATAAAATGCGGATCACCATGGTTAAAGCAACCAGTGTTAATCAGTATCATATGGTATTAGCTTACTATGATACCCCTTCCTCCATCCCTTTAGTGCTTGATAATCTTGATCATGTCATCAAACCCGCAACTCAGCGTAAAGATCTTATACCCGTATACAGCTTTAATGGTAAACAGTTATGGCTTAACAAAGAACAGGGACGAGGCGTTTTAGCTGGCTCGTCAACACGACTCGAAAAATGGAATGACCTAAACCATAGGTTAGGGGTTGATCGCTTAAGACAGCCCAAATTAAAACTGGAGTAGCACCCAAGATGACACTGTTTAGACAGATTTATTCGCTGCTTTTTAGCCTATTCTTGTTAGTAGTAGCAAGTCTTGGCTATGTGCAATTTACTGAGACTCAAAGCTTTTTGACCAAGCAAATGGAATCGGATCTAAACAATGCCAGTACCTCGCTTGGATTAATGCTAACTCCCGCGCTTGAGGCGGGTGATACTGCAGCCGCAGAAACCTTAGTCAACGTTATTTTTGAAGGCGGCTATTATAAAAATATTAAACTGACGTGGATGGTTGACGGTAAACAACAAGAATGGGCTAACCCGATTAAAATTGATGATGTACCTCAATGGTTTATCAATTTGAACCTATTTAAAACCATCAAAAAAGAAAGCACGATTACCTCAGGATGGTTACAGCTAGCTCAACTAGAAATCACTGCGCACCCAGGTTTTGGTTACCATGAATTATGGCGAATTATGTCAAATACCATTATCGCCTTTTCATTGCTGTTTTTAGTCGCAATTTTTACTGCAAGATTAGGATTAACTTGGATCCTAAAACCACTCCACGCTTTATCTGATCATGCTAAAAAGATTGCTGCGCGCCAGTTTGGCCCCGATATGCCATTGCCTAAGACCACAGAACTCAAAGATCTCGTTACCGCATTCAACAGTATGTCAGCTCAACTTAAACAACTCTTCCAATCGCTCGATGAAGAAGTTGGTACTTTACGTAAAAAGAATCTCACAGACCCCGCCTCTGGACTGCCTAACCGCCAATATGTGGTGAGCCGTCTCAATGGCTGGCTAAGCGAACCGAGTAGCGGTGCCCTATTTTTAGCTAAGCTAGACTGGCTCGAAGAAGTTCACAGTAAATATGGCTATCAGGTTCGCGATGAAACCATTCGCCTATTGGCCGAAAAACTAGTTCAGCAATTAAATGAGATCACACCTTCTGTGATTGCACGAATTGCCGCATTTGAGTTTGCCTTCCTTGTAACCGATGTAGAACATGATCAAATTAGCAAATATTTGCAAACGCTGATCCGCACAATCAATCAAGAAATATCAAAAGCAGGTTGTAAGCCCAATGAGAATTTTGCGATTGGGGTGGCTGAACGGATTGGCCAAATGAAGGTCTCCGATATTCTTGCCCAAGCAGACAACGCTCTGCAAAAAGCGCTCAAAGAGAATAAAACCTTCCATTGGTTCGAGACAACTGAACAACAACTTTTCACCCGAGAACAATGGCGTGACAACCTTAGCCACGCCATTAGCAACAAAAAGTTCAAGTTCCGTTGGCAACCTATCCAATTTTGTAATGGCGATGGCGTGAGCCAAAGAGAGCTCTATTGCCAACTCGAGCTGGGTGATAAGCTCGCTCATGCTGGCCAGTTTATGCCTTACATAGAGCTGCTGTCACTCGGCTCATTACTCGATAAATGCCTCATTGAGACTGTCTACGAGCAAAAACTGCTTGAGCGTCATTACGAGCCTTTAGCGATAAACTTAACGCATCAAAGTATTAGTGATACACAGTTCCACGACTGGCTTAATCACTTCCTGCGCACGGCTCAACAGGTTGAACGGATTTGCTTTGAGATCCCTGAAGCGGGGGTTTATAGCGACTTAGAATCCTGTACTCGCCTTTGCAATATTATTAGGGACAATGGTGCTAAATTTGGTATTGACCATTTTGGTAGACAATTTGGCTCCATGTCTTACCTCCAAGAGCTAAGACCGAGTTACGTTAAACTTGACCAATCTTTCTCTTACTATGACGAAGCATCACATAATAGCGAGCTCTGCCGTGCGATTATCAATGTAGCTAGAGGATTAGATATTCAGGTGATAGTGACAGGAATTCAAGAAAAGGCTCAGCTAGAGCGCTTCAATGAGCTAAAAACGGATGCCTATCAGGGCTTCATTGTCCCGCCAGAAAATATCGACTAAATCGAATACCATTGCATTAAGGCTCCTTCGGGAGCCTTAATTATTTGAGATGTTGCTAACGGCCTTGAATCCTCGCAGCACCATGTCATGCAATCACAACAAGCCAGCAAGATACGAATTGCAAAACAGTACCAAGAGACAAATACAAAAAAGCCTCAGTACTTCTTTCGAAATACTGAGGCTTCAGTGTAATTGGTCGGTGATAGAGGATTCGAACCTCTGACCCTCTGGTCCCAAACCAGATGCGCTACCGGACTGCGCTAATCACCGTAACTGTTAACTATTTGCTTGAAAATTCAAACGCGCTAGTTATGCGAAGAATGTGGTCGGTGATAGAGGATTCGAACCTCTGACCCTCTGGTCCCAAACCAGATGCGCTACCGGACTGCGCTAATCACCGAGATGTTAAATGAAATGGGGTGACTGATGGGGCTCGAACCCACGACAACCGGAATCACAATCCGGGACTCTACCAACTGAGCTACAATCACCACTGAATTTCACTTTACTGCTAACCTCAAGCTCACAACTCATTCGGAGAGATGGTGCGCCCAAAAGGATTCGAACCTTCGGCCTCACCCTCCGGAGGGGTGCGCTCTATCCAGCTGAGCTATGGGCGCTCGCCTTGGTTAGCGCCGCATATAGTATGGACAAATAGCCTTTGAGTCTATAGCTGTTTTGCACTTTTTTTACTGACTGCTCAAGTTTTGATACATTAGCATGCTTTTTCAGCGAAAACACAGTTAAAATATGACTTGGATGTTACGGTATTTCGTGCTAATTATAACGTTTGGCAACAATTAACGCAGAACTGATTAGTGAGTATCATGTTTAGGGATGAAGATGAAACTACCCAACCTCGAGCTCCTGAGCTTGAACGCTTAAAAAAAAGACTTAATCGCCTTAAATATTTGGCGCATAAGTACAAGCGGGCGGAAGTCGTTCAAAATGCGTTACTCGAATTATCCCATATTGCCACTCAGGTTCCTTCCCTCGAAGAATTCTATTTAGGGGTTCACCACCACCTAAAAAAGCTTATTTCTGCTGATAATTTTTTTATCGCTACTCTCGATATCAATACCAACACTATTTCGGTTCCCTTCTTTGCCGATGAAAAAGATGCCCATCCTGCCCAGCTTTATCCCGAGCAATCCCTATCAACGCTGTTGCAACAAGGATTAACTGGTTACGTTTTTCGCACAGGAAAAACCCTACTATGCGATGAATCCAAGGTTGAAGAGCTGGTCGAAGCAGAGGAAATCGTCAATTTAGGTTCTCCTTGCCACCTTTGGCTTGGAGTGCCCATCAAGCATGAAGGCATAGTCACTGCCGTACTGGTAGTACAAACCTATGATACTAATGTCAGTTATGGCGATATCGAGGTCGAGTTAATGACCTTTATTTGTCACCATATTGCTGGCGTGATGGAAAGACTTAAGCACCAAGAACAGCTAGAGCAAGCAATACAACAACGAACTAAAGAGCTTAGCCAAGCCTATGACAAGCTCAAGCAAGAAGTGTATGAAAGACGCAGAGCCGAGCGGCTGCAAAAATCCTTATTTGAAATAGCAGAACTAGCAAGCTCTAGTTCAGATAATCCTGAATTTTATGCACAGCTACATAATGTGATTCGGCACCTTATTCCTGCCAATAACTGTTACATCGCACTGCTAAATGAACAAGGTACCCACTTAACCTTCCCGTTTTACGTTTCCCAATTAGGTAACCAACACCCTGGGACTCGGCCATTACAGGATGGGCTTACGGAGTATGTGCTCAAACACAAACGTCCACTACTGCTAGACCAGAATGATATTCATGGTTTGATTGCCTCAAAAGAAATTTACGCTAAGGCCCCCGCACTTAATCACACTCAAACAATGCATCAATGGATAGGTATCCCACTGTTTATCCATGATGTAGTACGAGGTGCGCTAACCATTTATAGCTTTAGCATGACCCAAAACTACCAAACGAAAGACTTGGAGTTACTCACCTTTGTGTCACAACATATCGGTGCTGCTATCGAGAAAAAACTCGCTGCAGAGTCATTACGCCGCAGTTATGAAGAACTAGAGGAAAAGGTTGCAGCTCGTACAACTGCACTCGCTGAGCTCAACAAGGACCTAGAGAAAGAGATCCGTCAGCGCCGTAATATGGAAGCTAAACTCGTACATGATGCCAAACACGATGCGCTCACAGGATTGCCCAATCGTGCGATGTTTATGGAGCGTCTCAATCAGGCTATCAAACATGTTCGCCGCCATAGCCTAGAACAGTTTGCCCTGCTGTTTATCGACCTCGACCGCTTTAAGCAGATTAACGATACTATGGGACATTTGGAGGGCGATAGATTCTTAATTGAAACCGCCACTCGCTTACGCGGCTGCATCCGTAGCAACGATACCTTGGCAAGACTCGGTGGCGATGAGTTTGTTATCCTGCTCGATACCATCAACGGCATCAACGATGCCCGTGATGTGGCCGAACGAGTCATTCAAAAAGTCTCACAATCCTACAAATTAGGGACAATCGAGTTTCACTCAGGTGCCAGTATCGGCATAACCATTAGTGGTAATAAGCTGGATACTAGTGAGTCCATGCTGCGTAATGCCGACACCGCAATGTACCAAGCCAAGGCGAATGGCAAAGGTTGTTATGTCATTTTTGACGATAGCGCGTCACAGCAAAAAATCCAGGATATTGCCTTCGAGAATGATTTTAAACAGGCGCTGCAAGCAGAGGAGTTACAACTCAATCTTCTCCCAATTGTTGATTTACAGACTCTACAACCCCATGCTTTTGAGTGTCGATTAATTTGGGAGCATCCCGTATGGGGAAGTATTCCGCACGAAGTTTTAAGCCAATTAGCTGAGCAAGCTAACCTCATGGTTGAGTTGGATAAGTATGCAATTAACTTACTGAATAAGCATTATCACCAGCTGGTTGTGAGCCATGGAGATAACCTTGATTTACACCTTATGCTTTCCAGTCAACATCTTAAACACAAGCATGTACTTCGTGGTCTTAAAAATGCGCTCAAACAAACTCAGCTTCCTCTCCCGCAGCTATGGTTATTTTTTAATGAAAAAGCCTTAGTTCAAGAAACAGAGAACCACATAAGCGGCTTTGAATTATTAAATAAGCAGGGGGTTAACTTAGGGATTAGCCACTACGGAAGCGGCCACAGTGCGTTAAACAGTTTGTTATTCCTCCCTGTAAAAGGCTTAAAGCTTGATGCGAATATCACGAAACAACTGCAAGATGAACAACACATAAAGCTGATGTCTGCCTATCAGAAGGCGGCCTCAACCTTAAACTTACAAACCTTTGTCGACGGACTTCAGCACCCTGAGCAAATCAATATATTCAATGCACTAGGTTATCGCTTCGGCCAGGGTAGTGCCATAGCCCACCCTTTTACCTTAGTGGAAACCCTGCATCAGGTTTGCGCCTAAAACTGCAATTACATGATTAATTAAGACTTCTTAAACATATCTCTTAAATTCGAGATATGGCTGCGCCCGGTCTGCATTCGCTCTTGCTCTGTTTGCTGTGGCTTACGGTTTTCCCAAATAAGGTCATCCTGCGGTAACTCATGCAGAAAGCGGCTCGGCTCGCAGCGCATAGTTTCACCAAACTGGCGACGCTCACGGCAGAGGGTGAACCATAGCTCACGTTGTGCCCGCGTTATCCCCACATAGGCAAGACGACGTTCTTCATCAACATTATCTTCATCTATGCTGGTTTGATGCGGCAGAATGCGCTCCTCAACCCCCACCATAAACACGAAGGGGAATTCCAGCCCTTTAGAGGCATGCAGCGTCATTAATTGCACCTGATCGCCGCCTTCATCTTCGCTGTTACGCTCCATCATATCTCTAAGCGTTAGGCGGTTAACCACTTCGGGCAAGGTCATAGGTTCATCTAATTCATCCCCAGAGAGCATTTCCGTCACCCAGCGATACAGTTCGGAGATGTTTTTCATCCGCATTTCGGCGGCCTTAGCACTGGTACTGGTCTCGTATAAATAGTCTTCGTAATTAATCTTACGAATTAATTGCTTTACGGCTTCAACCGGTTCGCCCCGCTCGGCGTGCTCGCCCGTATCGACAATAAAGCGGCCAAATTGATACAAGGCTGACATGGCATTAGGCGGCAGATGATGATTCAGCTCAGGATCAAAAATCGCCTCGAACATGGAGATATGTTTCTCGTTGGCAAAGTTACCCAAACGCTCCAAGGTGGATGGACCAATACCCCGTTTAGGTAAGTTAACCACCCGCAAAAAGGCGTTATCATCGTCAGGATTTACCACCAGTTTAAGGTAGCCCATGATGTCTTTAATCTCGGCACGGGCGAAAAACGAAGTGCCGCCGCTTAGCTTGTAAGGGATACGGTTCGTCATCAACGCCCGCTCAAGTAGGCGAGACTGGTGGTTACCGCGATACAGAATTGCGTAATCACCAAATTGGGTACGGCCGACAAATTTGTGGCGAATGATTTCGGCGACCACGCGCTCGGCTTCTTGTTCCTCATTGGCAGCAAACAGCACCCGCATCGGCTCGCCGTAGGCTAATTCACTAAATAGTGACTTATCATACACATGGGGATTGTTGGCGATAAGGATGTTAGCCGCCCGCAAAATGCGTTGGCTAGAACGATAATTTTGCTCAAGTTTAATCAACTTAAGCTTTGGGAAGTCTTTGCCCAACAGCACTAAGTTCTGCGGCTTAGCACCACGCCACGAATAGATGGACTGGTCATCGTCCCCCACCACGGTAAAGCGCGCGCGCTCGCCCACCAATAGCTTGACCATTTCATATTGGGAGGTGTTGGTATCCTGATATTCGTCCACCAGCAGGTATTGGATCTTGGTTTGCCAGCGTGTACGCACTTCCTCGTGATGCCTTAGCAATAAGGTCGGCAGCAGAATTAAGTCATCAAAATCCAAAGCGTTGTAGGCTTTCATATGCTGGGCATAACGCTGATACAACAGGGCAAACAACTGCTGCTGTTCATCCTTTGCCAGCTTGCGCGCTTGGTCGGGAATAATCAGCCCGCCCTTCCAATTGGAGATGCTGCTTGCCAAGGCTTTGAGTAAATCTTTATCTTCCTGTAATTCTTTTTGGGTCAGCTCTTTAAGCAGCGCAAGCGTATCTTGGTCATCGAATAACGAGAAACCGGGCTTTAATCCCAGCACTTTATGCTCACGCTTTACAATCTCAAGCCCTAAGGTATGGAAGGTCGAAATCCATAAACCTCTGGCCTCTTTACGTCCCATAGACTGTGCGACCCGCTCCTTCATCTCGCGCGCCGCTTTGTTGGTAAACGTCACTGCGGCGATATTGCGGGCATTGTAGCCACACTTTTGCACTAGATAGGCAATCTTGTTGATAATCACCCGCGTTTTGCCACTGCCCGCGCCCGCTAATACTAAGCAAGGCCCAGAAACATAATGAACGGCATCATTTTGGGCAGGATTGAGTTTCATCGTCGCGCAATATCCAAACAAGTCTTCAGAAGGGGGATCGGATCATAGCAGAAGCGAAGGTTTTAAGGCCAACAAATCCCCAGATATCAATTGAGCAAACAATAGAAATGACTCGTCTCTTCAAATGAATAAGCATTTGAATATGACATCCTAAAAACCAGTCAAATATGCTGCAATCAGTGTGCAGGCAAGCTTATTACAAAATAACTTTCTTAAATCACACTTTTGCCATTTTTTGAGCTAATTTGTTGCTAAGGTTGATAATGCGCAGTAGAATTTCGCATGAATGAACGTTCATTCACAGATGTCGATATCGGAAAGCAGAATGGATAATAAACGCGACTTAATACTCCGCTCCGCCGAAAAAATTATTGCGACAGAGGGATTACATAATCTTTCAATGCAAAAACTAGCAGTAGATGCAGGCGTTGCCGCAGGTACGATCTACCGCTACTTCAAAGATAAAGAAGATTTGATCATTGAACTGCGTAAAGACGTATTACAACAAATTGCCAGCAAGTTGCTTGAAAACATTAATGAAGGCAGCTTTGACGAAAAATTTCGCCGCCTATGGTTCAAGATTGTTGAACTGGGTCGTGAACAATCCCATGCAAATTTGAGTTTTGCTCAGTATTCCCACCTCCCAGGGGTAGATGCACCTGAGCACCAAGCATTTGAAAGAGAAATATTTCAACCGCTACACCAATTATTTGAGCAGGCAAAAAACCAAGGAATGATTCAAAAGCTTGATAATACCTTGTTGTTTTCTATCGCCTTTGAGCCGGCTATCGCTATAGGCAAACGCCTACGGCGAGGCCATTTGGAATGTACAGAAAATGAAATCCGGCGGGCATGTGAATTATGCCTAAAGGCCATTTCAATCAATCTTCAATTTTAACTCTAGGAATCTTTAGCACCATGAAAAAATGGACTCTAAGTATGCTAGCGATCGCTGTACTTGCCTTTGGCTCAGTGATCGGCTTTAACCTGATGGTAAAAAATAAAATCGCCGAGGCGATCGCCAATATGCCAGAGGCTGAGTTTCCTGTAACAGCCATGACATTAGATATGCAAAAGTGGCAACCCACAATTGATGCGATTGGCTTTGTTGAGCCGCATCAAGGGGTGACCATCTCCAACGAATTAGCAGGACGCGTCACCAGCATTAATTTTGAAAACGGTAGCCGAGTGGAAAAAGGCCAACTACTGGCCGAACTCGATGCCAAAGTGGAAAGAGCCAACCTTAAAAGCAAAATGGTACAACTGCCCGCCGCTGAGGCCGACTTCAAACGCCTTTCAAAACTCTATGCGCAAAAGTCAGTCTCTAAACAGGATTTAGACAATAGTGAATCTAAATACCTGGCCTTACAGGCGGATATTGAAAGTTTAAAAGCCACTATCGAGCGCCGTGAAATCAGTGCGCCTTTCAGTGGTTTAGTGGGTATTCGTAACATTAACTTAGGTGAATATCTTCAGCCTGGTACCGATATTGTGCGTCTCGAAGATATCAGCACAATGAAAATCCGCTTCACTATTCCGCAAACCCAATTACCTCGTATTGCCGTAGGTCAAAAAATCCATGTGTTTGTGGACTCTTATCCTGAGCAACCCTTCGAAGGTGAAATTGCCGCGATTGAACCCGCCGTGTTTTACCAAAGCGGTTTGATCCAAGTGCAAGCACGCATTCCTAACGATAACGCCAAACTGCGTAGCGGGATGTTTGCCCGAGTATCCATCCTATTGCCAGAACTGAACGATCAGTTTGTACTGCCACAAACCGCCATCAACTTTACCCTTTATGGTAACTCTATTTACCTCATCAAAGAGGTCGAAGAAAACGGTAAAAAGCTGGCTAGAGTCGAGCAAATCAACCTGACGGTATTAGAGCGTAACGGCAATAACGCGCTGGTGAGTGGAGCGTTAAAAGCGGGAGATCGCATTGTCACCTCAGGGCAAATTCGCCTCAGTAACAACAGTAAAGTGACAGTGGTTGAAGACCAAGCCCTGACCCACTCCGACACTATGCCAAAGCTGTAATAGGAGCAAGATAATGCGCTTTACAGATATCTTTATTAGGCGACCCGTACTCGCCGCCTCAATCAGCTTTCTCTTGCTGCTGTTAGGCTTTAATGCCCTCAATAGCATGCAAGTGCGTGAATATCCGAAGATGACGAATACCGTAGTCACGGTATCGACCAGTTATTACGGCGCGGATGCAAATCTAATCCAAGGTTTTATTACTCAACCGTTAGAGCAAGCGTTAGCGCAGGCCGATAACGTTGACTTTATGACCTCAGAGAGCTTCCTCGGTACCTCGAAAATTTCGGTGTATATGAAGCTCAATACCGATCCGAATGGCGCCTTGGCCGATATTCTCGCCAAGGTGAACTCAGTAAGATCGCAACTGCCCAAAGAGGCTGAAGATCCCAGTGTTGAAATGTCCACTGGCTCGCAAACCTCTGTGCTGTATGTTTCATTTTTTAGTGACCAGATTAACTCAAGCCAGCTAACGGATTACCTTGAGCGCGTCGTCAAACCTCAGCTCTTTACCATTGACGGCGTTGCTAAGGTGAATTTATACGGCGGTATTAAATACGCCATGCGTATTTGGCTCGATCCGGCCAGAATGGGGGCGTTTAACCTCTCCTCCAGCGATGTAATGCAAGTATTGCAGGCGAACAACTATCAGTCAGCGGTGGGTCAAACCAACAGTGTGTACACCCTTTTTAACGGTACCGCAGACACTCAAGTTGCCACCATCGAAGAGTTAAAACGCTTAGTGATCGGCAGTAAAGACGGTTTAGTCGTCCGTCTCGGTGATATTGCCGATGTTAGCCTCGAAAAGAGCCATGATATCTACCGCGCCTTAGCCAATGGCAAAGAAGCCGTGGTCATCGGCCTTGATGTCACGCCAACGGCTAACCCGCTTACCGTTGCGGCTGATACCCGCGCCCTGTTACCTGAAATTGAGCGTAACTTACCGCCATCCATTGAATCGAGCATTCTGTACGACTCCTCACTCGCAATTGATGAATCGATTAAAGAAGTGGTTAAAACCATTGGTGAAGCCGCGATTATTGTTATCGTGGTAATCACTCTCTTCTTAGGTTCGCTTCGCGCCGTGGTGATCCCGATTGTGACCATTCCGCTCTCGCTGATTGGGGTTGCCATCATCATGCAGATGTTTGGTTTTACGCTCAATCTCATGACCCTACTGGCCATGGTGCTCGCCATTGGTTTGGTGGTTGACGATGCGATTGTGGTGGTCGAAAACGTCGACAGACATATCAAGCTGGGTGAATCGCCCTTTAGAGCCGCGATTATCGGTACCCGCGAAATCGCGGTGCCAGTGATCTCCATGACCATTACCCTCGCCGCGGTTTATGCGCCGATTGCCTTAATGGGCGGGATCACCGGCTCATTATTTAAGGAGTTTGCCCTTACACTCGCAGGTTCTGTGTTTATCTCGGGCATAGTGGCACTGACACTGTCACCCATGATGTGTGCCAAAATACTCAAACCCCATACCGCACCTAATCGGTTCGAAATGGGAGTCGAAAACTTCCTCACGGGGCTGACTCGCCGTTACAGCAACATGCTAGATGCGGTGATGTTACATCGCCCTGTCATCGTCGCCTTTGCGATTATCGTGTTCGCTTCACTGCCAGTACTGTTTAAGTTTATCCCATCAGAACTGGCGCCCAACGAAGATAAAGGCGTGGTAATGATGATGGGCACGGCACCTTCGACTGCCAACTTGGACTACATCCAAGCCAATATGGGCTTAGTCACTGATATGATTAAGGCACAGCCTGAATCAGCCGCGTCACTCGCCTTTGTCGGCGTACCAAGTTCCAGCCAAGCCTTCGGGATCGCGCCATTAGTGCCTTGGAGTGAGCGGGATAAGAGCCAAAAACAAATGCAGGAGTTTTTTGCTAAAGAAGTGAAGCACATTCCTGGAATGGCGATTACAACGTTCCAAATGCCTGAGCTGCCTGGGGCGTCGAGTGGTTTACCGATTCAGTTTGTGATTACCACATCAAACTCCTTCGCTAGCCTCTTTCAAATCGGTACAGGCGTACTGGAAAAGGTGCAAAAGAGTCCCTTGTTTGTGTACTCAGAAATCAACCTGAAATTCGATTCAGGCACCATGAAACTGCATATCAAGCGTGACTTAGCCGGGACCTACGGCGTGACCATGCAAGATATCGGGATCACACTCGCCACCATGATGAGTGATGGCTATGTGAATCGCATTAACTTGGATGGTCGCTCCTACGAAGTGATCCCACAGGTAGAGCGTAAACTGCGTGCGAACCCAGAATCGCTGGCTAATTACTATGTCAAAGCCGCCGATGGTAAATCCATTCCGCTATCCAGCTTGGTTGATATTGAAATGGTGGCCGAGCCTCGCTCACTGCCGCACTTTAACCAAATGAATGCCTTGACTGTGGGTGGTGTAGCCGCGCCAGGCGTAGCCATTGGTGATGCCATCAGCTTTTTGCAAAATATTGGCGATAACGAGTTACCTAAGGGTTATAGCTACGACTTCCTCGGTGAAGCGCGCCAGTTTGTCACTGAAGGTTCAGCACTTTATGCCACTTTCTTGCTGGCAATTGCGATTATTTTCTTAGTACTCGCCAGCCAATTTGAAAGCCTTAAAGATCCCTTAGTCATCTTGGTATCTGTACCGTTGGCGATTAGCGGCGCCTTGATTGTACTCGGGTGGACCCATGTGTTTGGCTTAGCCAAAATTAATATCTACACCCAGGTAGGATTAATTACCTTAGTGGGTCTTATCACTAAACACGGGATCTTGATGTGCGAAGTGGCCAAAGAGGAACAACTCCACCGTGGGCTATCTAAACTTGAGGCGATTAAACTGGCGGCAACCATCCGCTTACGCCCGATTTTAATGACCACAGCAGCGATGATTGCGGGTCTATTGCCGCTATTATTTGCTTCCGGCGCAGGTGCGGTAGCACGCTTTAATATCGGTATTGTGATTGTCGCAGGTTTATCGATTGGGACGATTTTCACCCTGTTTGTATTACCGGTGATTTATACCTATCTTGCTGAAAAACATGAGCCTTTGCCAGTGTTTGACGAAGATACTGACGGGCTAGCCCACAACAGCTAACCGCATCCAAGTAAAACCTACGTCCCTTAAGACGTAGGTTTTGCAAGGCGGTTTTCTTTTGAAAGCCAACGTACTAGGTTACAATCCCCCCATTCAGTAAAGAGGCGGACAAGAAGATGATCAATCCAAAGAAAATCGAAGAAATGGCGAAGCAACTGAGCGATAGCCTGCCCAGCGGTCTTAAGCAATTTGCCGGCGAATTTGAAGAGCGCAGCAAGCAAGTGCTGCAAAATCAATTGCTCAAGTTGGATATGGTGTCCCGTGAGGAGTTTGAAGTACAACAGCATGTATTACTGAAAACCCGCGAGAAATTAGAAGCCCTGCAAGCACAAGTGAATGAGCTTGAGAAAAAGCTAAACGCCGCAGACTAACTTATAATGCGTGTTTGAAAGAGCACAGTTAGCGATGGCGCAGCTGTGCTTTTTTGTTTTTAACACTTCAAACATTGAGTCACTTAAGGAAATAATGCAACAACTCGCCAGCTACATCCTTGCTATTCAAGGCTATCCTAGCCCAGTTTCAGTGGTGAGCCACACCCAAGAGCAGCAAAGTTATCGAGACGATAATGCTGAAATGTGTGAATCTTTGACCTTATATCACTTCGATAACGGGGTTGTGGTCAGTCTGTTAAGCGAGCAAGATAAACAAGCTGATGAGCCAAACGCGATTTGTGAGGATTATTGGTTGAGTTATCGAGTCGTCACCGCCAATATCGCGATTTCGCCGCAGCAAAAGTCCTTTAGCAATCTCTGCCAACAAGGCTTTTGGCTTAAGATGCAGCAAGGGCTTAACGAGTAAGAATAGCCGTCGGCGCTTAGACCTAGCGCCAGCGTTCGAATCGTCAGGGAAGAAAGCCATGGATATCGCAAGCACCACTTTTAATCAGGACTATCTGCTTTGGGGATTATTGCTCCTTGGCGGCCTGCCACTGCTCAGTTATCCCTTTGTTGTCCTCGCCAGCCTGATGGGACTTGCCAGCCGAACCACGATTAACGTGCACTGGTTTTACCGGCTGATGAATAAGAGTTTTCTGTGGGGAACCCTTGCCTATCCCTTAGTGTACATTCCCTGCTACTGGCTCGCGCGGGCGGAGAACAGTTCATTATCCTTAGGCTATGCCACCCTGCCGCTACTCTTTTTGGCCTTGCTGTACCTGTGTTTTCGCTGGATGGATGTACCATCTAAAGACCAGCGCCCAGATAACGACAAAGATCCCGATTAGATCTTCTGCTGCCGTGCGTATAGTTGTTTAAATTCCTTATGGTTAGCCTTCACCAGTTTCCAGCGGCTGCAACCATTAAAACGCGCATACTCAGTAACTGCCGCCTCAAATGCCGCACAGAAGTCATCATCCATGCCGCTAAATCCCTCTTCTAAGGTCAGCTGTTGTAATAACAGTAAACCGCTTTGCCGCTCGGCTTTCACATCCACTCGACCAACAAAGCAGTCACGCCACAAAATCGCGAGGGAGTAATAGCCATATTGGCGTTTTTCGGCGGGCACATAGACTTCAATTTGATAATCAAAATCAAACCATTGCTTTAATCGCTGCCGCTGAATTAATAGATTATCGAAGGGATTGAGTAACCAGACTCGGTTGGGCATTGCAGCGGTTAACTGCAACTCGGGGCGATAAAAATACCATTGCCCTTCAGCCTTAAAGCTTGCCAACTCACCTTGAGACTGCATAGCGGCTAATTGCTCATTCACATTAGCTTTTATGCCTTTGCGCAGATAAGCGATTTGCGCTGCCGAGCCAAAGGCATGGGCATCGAGATAACGCTTAATTAAGTACCGAGCAAACTCGATCTCACTCGGCGCTTGGGTATCGATATGACTTGGGAGCACGCGCTCAGTCAAATCATAGCATTTTTGAAATTTATCCCTGCGCACCACCATTAACTCGCCGCGCATAAACAGTTGTTCCAGCGCCTTTTTAGCGGGTTTCCAGTCCCACCAGGCACCGTTTTTGCCTTCAGTATGCTCAAAGTCACTGGCTTTAAGTGGCCCTTCGGCGCGAATGCGGGCGCGCACTTCCTGCATCGCGTTATCGTCTGGCTCAAACCAATGTTTGCCGCCATTTTGCAGCTGTTGTTTACGTTGCAAACTAAAACAGTAGTCGGCAATGGGTAAATATGCCGCCGCATGGGACCAATATTCAAAAATATCGCCCTGTGCCAGCGCAGTATCTAACATCTGCGGTTGATACTGTGGTATCCGGCTATGCAACACATGGTGGTGCGCCCGCTCGACCACATTAATCGAATCGATTTGCACATACCCGAGACGGCTAATCAGCTCACAGACCGAAGTCTGCGGTTGTAATAAGCCCTGCTGTTGCATATTCAATTGCAACCACTCACGGGGTGAAAAAGGACTCGACATAAATTCTCCCAAAATGCTCAAAAACAATTGCGCCCTAAGATTGATGCCATGACTGACAGATGATCAAAAGGATAATCCTCTTACTTTTGTCGGATATTTCGTAAACTTAGCGTGAATTTGTCAGCTCGCGTACAACTTGAGTTAACATATGGCATTTCCTCGCTTAGGGCTATCGCTTACCTCGAGTCAAACAACTCCCTCTTACAAAGGTTAGCCCCTCATTAAGGATTGATGAATGAATATCTATTACCGCGAAGCCAAACTCTGCGGCCGTAAAACTGGCAATGGTACTAAACTGCCATTTTTAATGAATATGCTGTACTCACTCGGTGAAAAGAATGGCGAGTTGCAACCTTTCAGCATCGATGATATTAAGGCAGTCCTGTTTAACCAACATCAATCGATTGGCTGCTCTATCAAAGCGCCTTTACCCATAGTCTCTTGGCGCAGTGAAGCCATTTGGTACGAGCTATTCAAAGGTGAAGCGCCCGTGTATCTGCCCCAATGCATCACCTTTAGCAATGGCGCAATCGACTATGCGATTGTCGTGATTGGCGATGAGTATGAGCTACGTATTTGGCCGGACTGCAATAATCGTGAGCGTGAAAAACACCAATGGTTTTCACACCATGCCGCCGTCTACTCCGAAGAAATCGATGTCTTTAAAGAATGTCTTGAGACGCTACTCAAACATATCCGCAAGGAAGATGACTTTGAGGCTAAACACCCGAAATTTGGCAAACAACGCACCAGTTCAAAATAGGTTTTAGCGCACTTAAAGGCGATTGCCATAATTTTGCCACTATTGATCAGCAACTTGCCCGCAACTTCCGTGGGCAAATCTGCTTTAATACCCGCCGTAATATCGAGTTAGCCCAATAGTATGCAATGGCGACTCGCGCGTATTTCATAGGGAATGAAATCCATGTTTAACATTATTTTCTGGGTGCTCACGTTACTGAGTTTGGCGCTGTTTGGCGGCGCTATCTATTTAGTGGCGCGCGCACTCCTTAAAAAACTCAATCGTGATCAAGGAACCGATATGTCAACACAAGAGCCGTGGGCAGCAACCACTGCAAAGGGAACGGCATTAAAAAACACCACCTTATTAAAAGCCATCACCATTGGCATACTGTCGATTGTGGCCTTGCTACCGCTCGGGATCATTATGGATATGACGTCCGATCGCGAAATGCTTTACAACAGTGTGGTCGATGAAATCGGCCGCTCATGGGGCGAGCAGCAAACCCTCTCGGGCCCAGCGTTGGTAATCCCTTACAGCTATTTTGTGATGCAGGAAGAAGTCAGTAACGACGGCAAAACCCGCCACGAAGTGAAGCGCACCTATCAAGATGAGCTGGTGATTCTGCCGAAAAAGCTCACTCTCGATTTAGACCTAAAACATGATTTCCGTACCCGTGGCATTTATCAATCGCTGGTGTATAACGCGGCGCTTACGGGGCAGGCTGACTTTCGCTTAAATCGTTATGACATTCCTAACCTTATCGCCTTTGATAACAAAAATGCCCGTTTAGTCTTTGGTGTGTCATCAAACCAAGCAATTGATAAAGTAGAAAAGATTGAGGTGACAGGCGATTCAGTCTTACTCTCTGGCTCGCTGATGTCGGGCACTGGCTTGACGACTGGCGGTCTGGAGAAAGGTTTTAACCAAGGGATCCAAGTCGGCGAAGCAAGTGATTTTAGCGTGAACTTTGCCATGACACTTCGCGGCTCTCAGTCGATTAGTGCCCTGCCATTAGGCGAGCAAACCTTGTTGAATATCCATGCCGACTGGCCGCACCCAAGTTTTAAAGGCTTACTCCCAGCAGAGCGCGAAATCACTGCCAACGGATTTACCGCCAACTGGAATATCAGTCACTTAACTCGCAACTACCCGCAGGAGTTTATTAAGAGTAATCAGTCGACGCTTACCGAAGTCGTGGCCAATGCCATGTTATTTGAGCCAGTGACCCATTACGGCAAGATTGAGCGCTCAGTTAAATACGGCCTGCTGTTTATCGTACTGACTTTTATCATGTTATTTATTTTTGAACTGGGACAAAAGACCAGCCTAAGCACAGTGCAATATATGCTGGTTGGCAGCGCGATGGCCCTGTTCTACCTGCTGTTACTGTCACTCTCGGAGCACCTTGCTTTCCTACAGGCGTATCTGATTGCCGCCTGTATTCCTGTGCTGTCGGTATCAGCCTATGTGGGCAGTGCTACCGCTAGCCTTAAGCGTGGTGCAATTGTCGGCACTATGCTGGTGAGCTTGTATGCGGTGTTGTACTCAATACTGCAATTAGAAGATTACGCCCTACTGATGGGTACTGGCTTGTTATTAGTGGTTTTACTGATTTTGATGTTCGTAACCCGTCATCAACCCAAGGACACAGTGCAATAGCACCTACCGCTCCACCCTTGAAGACCCCCGACAGCGCACTTTTTGCTGTCGGGATTTTTTTATTGGCAAGACCACATGTGACATGTAGCCTATTGCGTTTACTCGGAGGCGAATATTTTGACCCATCCAGCCTATCTTCTACGTCGTTTGGCGCTTGTATGGTTACTGCTAGCAGCGATTCCAAGCCTACTGTTACTTACGCAAAATCAATTATTTCCGCTGCTCGATCTACAATCGCCCTTAGCCAGAGCCTTGTACTGGCTAACCACAACCGGCACAGCGCCCTATGGGGTTGCGACCGTTTTAGTCGTGTTGGCGCTTGCCTATTGTTATATGCCTAAAGCATTATTTATTAACTTATTTTTAGCCATCAGCCTAAGCCAAGTATTAAGCCTAAGCACTAGCCATGCTCTTAAAAGCTTTTTTAAAGAGCCAAGGCCCAACCTAGTATACCTATCTGAGCAAGCACTCCCAGATGATGCACAGTTAACTCCGCAAACCTTCTATCAACTCGCAAAACCAGAACGCTCACAGGCCATTGCTGAGGCGCTGACCGAGCTGCAAACGAGAACCTCAGCGGTAAAACTGTCCCCAAAAATCCACCAACATTGGGAAGATGAAATCGGCTATTCCTTCCCGTCTGGACACACCATTTTTGCCGTAACCTTAGTGCTAACCGCCAGCTACTATCTGCTTTTAGCGGGTTTACCTCTATTCACCAGTGCGTTATTGGTTTGGGGATTATTGATGGGCCTAAGCCGTATGCTACTCGGCATGCACTGGCCGCAGGATGTGCTCTTTTCCACCCTACTGGCCGCTATCATCAGCAGCTTAAGCATATTTTTGGTCAGTAAAATGCGTCTATTCACGCAAAGGTTTGCGAAAACCTCTTCGCAATAACGCCTAGACCGACAATTCGCCATCAGACCTTTATACCAATCGTATTAAATATCTGTTCATTCAGCGGGAGTTAAACGCGCTTTAGACAAGGCGAAGGCTTGAAGGCATAGTGGTGCTCTGTCGAAAGCCTTAAACGCAGTATAAAGCACGTTCAACCCCGCCCTTCGGGAGCCTCACAGGCATCCCACTCCGGTGTTGCATTGACTTAAAAGGGAATGACCATTTCTGCGTCAATGCGCCTTGGATTGAAATGCCTGTGAGGCTCTGAACTGATTAGATATTTAATGTGATTGGTATTACACAAGATTTTTGGCAAACAGCGCTAACACTGGCAAACTAGGGGTAGAGTCCGCTACCCCTAAATTTTCCATGACTGAAACTCACCCATATAAACTCGACCAACTCGATTTAACCATTTTGCGTTTACTGCAAACCCACGGCAGGTTATCGAATCTTGAACTGGCAACGAAAGTCGGCCTGTCGCCGTCCCCTTGCTCACGCCGCGTTAAAGCCCTAGAAGAAGCGGGTTATATTGCCGATTATGTCACGCGTCTGTCAGCGGATAAATTCAACCTACATTTGACTGCGTATATCCATGTAAGGATGGAAAAACACACGCCTGCAATCCTCAACCAATTTGAAGCCAATATACTGGGCTACGAAGAAGTCCAAGAGTGCGCGCTGATCACGGGTTCTGAAGCCGACTATCAACTCAAAGTGTTAGTCCAAGATATGGCGCACTTTCGTACTTTTCTGTTAGATAAACTCACCACCAATGTGCATATCGCAGGTGTGCATTCCAGCTTCGTGTTGAAAAAGGTCAAGGAGCACACGGCCATCCCCTTAAGCCATATCACCATTGAACCCTAAGTGCAGTAAAAGTGGCGGCTTCTGCGATAGCGTGAGACCAATGCAGCTATGGTTACAGCGTAGCTCCTCCAAACTACTCACCCTGCGAAAGGTATTTTTAGCGATAAGATCACAATTTATTAGGTTTTTACCATCGCAATTAATCGCTAAAGCGAGGCAGTCAGCCACCGCCACGTGCAACATAATCGCGAACCTCACCACAAATCAAAATTTAACACCAAAATTAAAGCAAAATACGAACAACAATTGCCGATTAACATCAATTTAACGCACTAAAATTGCGTTGAACTTCTTATTTATCCGCCTAAGATACGCCTTCTTTTTACGGGAGGCACAATGCAATCGGCCAATACAAATTCGACTAACCATTTCAGCTCACGCTTAGGTTTTATTATGGCGGCAGCTGGCAGTGCCGTTGGTGTCGGCAACATTTGGGGATTCCCCACCCAAGCGGCAACCCATGGCGGCGGGGCCTTTTTGCTGGTGTACCTAGTACTGATTTTTATCCTAGGCATTCCCATGCTGATGGCCGAACTGATGATTGGTCGCCACGGACAAACCAACCCCGCCGATGCCATGGGTAAACTCGGTTGCAACTCGCTCACCCGTAATTTAGGCAAGACAATAGGGTTGATTTCTATCGTAACAGCAGGGTTGATCTACACCTTCTACAGCATTCTTTCTGGCTGGTTTGTGAGCTACGCTATCGCCCCAATTGCCACGGCTATGGGCTCGCACGATACCGCTGCTTGGCTAATGGATTTCTCGCTGTCGCGCAATCTGGTATTCACGCTAATTTTTAGCGCGCTGGTATTTTTGGTATTGCTGCAGGGCGTACAAGAAGGTATCGAAAAATGGTCTAAACGCTTAATGCCGCTATTGTTGATCATGCTGATCGCGGGAGTGGCCTATATCTTCACCCTCAATGGCGCGAGTGAAGGTATTACCGCACTATTAACGCCTAACGTTGCCAAGGCTATCGCGCCAGATACCTTGATCAACGCACTCGGACAGACCTTTTTCTCACTCACCATAGGCACTGGTGCCATGATGGTTTATGGCAGCTATTTGAGCCAAAAAGAGAATATTGCCAAATTAACCATCTGGGTTGCCTTTACCGATAGCGGCATCGCCTTTCTCGCCGCCTTTTTAATCATCCCAGCCATGTATGTAGCCCAGCATAATGGCGTGCAGATTTTTAGCGCTGAAGGCAAGTTAATCGATTCGGATGCATTGGTGTTTACTGTTTTACCCGCCTTATTCTCAACCCTAGGCGACACGGCCAACCTCATTATTAGCGTGGTGTTCTTTATGCTGCTGATCATCGCCGGCCTGACATCAGCCATTTCCATCGCCGAGGTGCCGACGAGTTATGTGATGCAAAAATGCGGATTCAGCCGCCAACGTGCCACCTTGATCATCGGTCTATTGTTGACCTCATTATCCTTATTACTGGCGGTATTTTTTGAGACGCTATTTAGTTTCACTATCATGCTAACCACGCAAATGGCCCAACCGCTGGTCGCCCTCGGTATTGCGATTTACTTAGGTTGGATTTGGCGCCAAAGCCAGTTACTCAAGGCGATAAGTGGACAAGAGGGTGTCGATGCCACCGGGCTTTTCTGGCGTATTTGGCCAAGGTACGTGAAGTATATTTGCCCAGTACTAATCATCGCGATCGCGATCAGGCAATTTGTGTAACCTCTTTCCAAACGCTAACAATCCATGCTGAGTTCGGGGATTGTTAGCTCCTCATCAAAAAACTAAGCCCAACCTTTTATTCTGTTTAAATATATAATGCCAACCAACTTAAAAAACACCTAAGGTATAGCACTTTATTTTTGTATAAGTATAATCAGCCCCCAATGGGAGCAATTGAAATTGATTTCCTTTAAACGTTGCAGATTAATTTTGCAATAGACTTTCATATAAAATGGATTTTATTATGCTAGCGTGGCTCATCTTGATATTAATAACGATTGTTCCAGTAAAAATTGGAGCTGAGTTATTTGAAGCAGAAAACAAAAGTATTATACATTGTGGTTTAGCCGTTACGATTGGAACAATACTAGCATTCACAATAGTTATTGCTATCAAAGGATTGCTTGGGCTAATTGTGACATACATTGCAATATCAGTAGTTTACAGCAAAATCTTTCAACTATCCTTTGGTAAAGGTTTAACTTTTACATTAGTAGTATTTGTAATTCAATTAGGAATAGTACACGGTTTAACTGATTTTGGCCTCCACCTTATTTCTCCATATATTAGCACCTCAACATAACGAAAAATCAGCACTATAAAATATAATCTACAAATAATGGCCCTAGTAGTGAGTAACTTAATTGCAGCTCGTCTCGCAACGACTGTATAGCCATATTAGTAAAATAGTCAAAGTAATGATAAGCGATTTTTCAATCAATAACGTTGAACTACTGAGGGAAGGCTGGATTGACGCGAAAGGGAATGTAAGCAGCCTTAAGAGATAAAGGCTGCTTTTGAAGGCGGACAGATTACTGCTCGATACCCACGATTAACCAAGGCGCGTTGGCTTGTGTAAGGTTACGCTCTAAATGCCAGATTTCCTTAATGTCTTCTTCGACACCTTCAACCGTATCACGGTAGCGGCCGCTAAACTTAACACTCACTTCCGCCAGATTAGCATTGTGTGTCGCGCGGACCAGTTCAGCATCTAAAAACATCACTTCTGTATGCTGTTCACCAACGAGCTCACGGCGTTGGTTGCTGAGTTCATTAAAAAGCTCAATCGAAACATACTCTTGAATTTTGCTTAAGTCGTTTTCGTTCCATGCTACTTGCAGGGTTTTGTAATGACTACGCGCGCCTTCTAAAAAGCTAGGTAAATCAAACCCCACAGGCAAATGGAAAGGCACTGTGCTCGCCGCTTGAGCAAAACCATTGCTGCCATTGTTTGCACTGCTAGCAAAACCGGTTTGTTCCGCTTGCTGGCGTTGCAGATTCGGATTAGGTTGACCCGCACCTGCGTAGGCAGGTCTTGGCTGGGCACTGGCTTTTGAAGCCATCAGAGTACGGACAATTTTAAACAGCACGAATGCCAACAGCGCGATAATCAAAATATCCATAAATTGAATATTTTCAAAACCTTCGCCCATAAATAGCGCAGCCAATAAGCCACCCGCTAATAAACCGCCTAACATGCCGCCCATCATACCTTTCTTGCCCGCAGCAGGTGCTGGCGCAGCGGTAGGCGGGGTTGTGGGAGTATTAGTTGCCGCAGGCTGAGCCGGCGCTGTTTGATGACTTTTGCCAATAGACTTATTACTGCCGAATTTTTTTGCTTCTGCGACGGGAGTAGCAGCCAAGCTAACCGCAAAAATCATCGCCAGCATAATAAATAACTTTTTCATTTATAAGATCTTTGTATGTATAACCAGAGGTGCAGGCATCATAGCGGGATGACATTATATGTCAACTATCAAAAGAGGGGTCTAGGCTTACAAACTTCGTTTGTTCTTCTAAATCAAAATCAAAGTCGTGGGGCTTCGTCCCTAATTGTTCAACATGACTCGACTAAGAATGCTACAAAAGACACGTCAGTTCTGACTATGTAATGTGAGAAATGATTAAGCACTGTCATTCCAGTGACACGCAGCAAGCACATCCCTGTGTGCTCGACCGTGACATCCCTGTCACGAACGGTCACTTACATGCCAGTGCTTAATCCCATTAACTTCCGTGTATCCTGATAGCCAGAACTCCGAAATCCGAAGCCAAGATCTAAGTACCATCTAAGCAGATATAGCTTTGGAAGAGTCATTAACACAGTCGCCATAGTGAAAAAAATGCATGTTCTATCTTTTAGAGTTATGCATGCCCCATCTTTTATTTATCTTTTCCCCATATAAAAAGTATACTATGTTCTTGTTTTTAAATAGGTGGCCTGATTTATTCTAATAGCATAAGTAACATTTTACTCTTTGATGAGAATTAATAATGATTAATAGTGAAGTTAATAGTTTTTTAGATGATGCTGAAATTGAAGATTGGTTTGAGTTAGAAGATGATGTGGTGCCTCCACAAAAACTAACAGATGATGAGCTTTCTCAAAAATATGCTGATATGCAGATTAGAATTGTGAGGTCTACACTGGACTTTACTCTTCACACTCTGAATGCATCTATTGCTGATAAAACATATATAAATATGGCTCCAGAGTATCAGCGTCGGGCGAGATGGGATCGCAAGAAGAAGTCGCTTCTGATTGAATCATTTCTTATGAATGTACCGATACCACCATTGTTTCTTTTTGAAAATGATTACAACCAATATGAGATAATGGATGGTAGACAGCGTATGGAGGCCATTTCAGACTTTTTGGCTAATAGGTTTGCCTTAACTGGTTTGGAATTTTGGCCTGAATTACGAGGGAAAAGGTTTAATGATTTACCTAGCCTTATACAGCGGGGGCTGCTTCGGAGAACTATAAGTGCGGTTGTATTATTAGCAGAAACGGCCAGAACCGATGTTGATTTTGATATACGTATGATTCTATTTCGTCGATTAAATACTGGCGGTGTAAAGTTAAATCCTCAAGAGTTACGTAATGCGCTTTATCCTGGGCCTTTTAATCAGGCTATACATGAACTTTCAAGATGTGATGACTTTACTGCTATTTGGGATATACCTAGAAAATCAGATAATGAAGATGAAAATCCATCTCAAATATTATTAAAGAATGCTCTCTATAGATCTATGATGGATTGTGAGTTAGTGCTCCGATACTTTGCAATAAAAGATGCTGTAAATGATATATCTCGAGGGGCATTACGTGAAATATTGAACAAGACATTAGCAAGATATAATAAAGCTAGTGACGTTGAAATCGAACAATTAAAAAATGACTTCAAGTTAACTCTTGTAAGGTTAAGATCTGCGTTGGGGGATGATTTCCATAGGCTTTCTAAAGGAGGTCAACCTAGTAGACCTCTATATGATGCTTTGATGGTAGCAACATCAGAATTAGAAGCTCAAGATCTTAGTTCTAATTCAGCTGAAATTAGATTGCGATTGAGTTCTTCATTAGAAACTCCTAACGAGTATGAAATATTGGTTGGTAGAGGAAATACACTAGAATCCATCAAGAATCGAGTTGAACTTGCTAAGAAGATTATAAGGGGATATTGATGGACCCTATTGTTAAAGAGTTCGAAGATGATTTAAATAAAATACTCATTCAAGTTGAGTTACTTGAAATGCTTGGAGAGTTTATAGGTCATGATACATCTCTTCTCGAGGATGACTCCAGCCATTTTTTAACATCAGCTATCGAGCTGCTTACAAAAATAAAGGAAAGTCATACTAATCTGCCAATTGCGCGAGGTACGCTTATCCTTTATACGTGCGGTCGTTTTGAATCAATGGTACGGACTATGTTTGAAGATCTTTGTCAAAGGTTAGTTGCCGCTGCAAAAGTCTATCAAAGGCTTCCTTCAAAAATGCAGGAAAATCTTCCTTTATTTACAGCAAGAGTCATATCTGAACCAAGAAAATACGGGCATGCTGAAGGCGGGGTGCGTACATTTGTGTCTACATTAGCTCAAAATTTACAACCAAATGCCAATATTGATACCGTGAATTATCAATGTCTTTCTATTACCGATTCAAATATGAGGGCAGATGTACTCTCAGATTTATTTGGCAGAGTTGGTGCTAATGAAATATGGAAGCTGATTGCTCAGCAGGCATCTATAAAAACACATTTCAAAGATAATGATGTAAGTGCTGTAGAATCGAAATCTAAAAGAAAACTGAATGATTTAATGGATTTAAGAAACAAGATTGCACATCCATCAGGTAGTATTGATTGGCCATCACAAGATAGTATAAAAGATAATCTTAATTACTTGAAAATATTAGCAAAAGTTCTCGGGGAGTTAATGGGTATATATGAAACTACTCTATGTAAACCAGCATGATGGGCAATTTAAGCGAGATACCCATTGTTAAACTCTTGAAATGCCCTATTTGTAAATAACAGACTATCAGACATACCAAGGGCTTAACTAGATTAAGCACTGTCATGGAAGTGACCGTTGGCGGCATGGATGCCGCCGTCGAGCCTATAGGGACATATTCACGGCGTGTCACTGAAATGATAGTGCTTAATCAATATACCCAGCACTAAAGAACGGCACTGTCTCTATAAAAAATCCCCGTATTACGGGGATTTACACACAACCAAATACGACTAAAACTCACCGATTAAACACACTTCTCATCCGATTTATCATCGGAAGAAAGAGCTCGGCTAATACTGCCGAAGATAGCGGTTAAAATCCCAATGCCCACATCCATCTGCCGGGCATTGCTATCATCACCGCTAGCCTCACGTTGACTCTGATTGCCAGCTGTACCTCGCACAAAATCACAACTGGTATTGCTCATATTGCTGGAGGCACAACCACTTAAGATCAGAATCAAACCGCCAATCAATAAACGTGAACTCACTGAGCGCAAACTCACTCTGCGTAACATCCTTATACGCGAAACTGACATATTAGTTCAGCACCTCTTCTAGGGCGCGCAAACAGAGCGCGACATTCTCACGACGGGCACCAAAGCCCATTAAACCGATACGCCAAGCTTTACCCGCTAGAGCACCAAGACCGGCACCGATTTCAAGGTTGTAATCCTTAAGTAGACGCGCGCGCACGGCGGCATCGTCAACGCCTTCAGGGATATAAATGGCATTAAGCTGCGGCAAGCGTGACGCTTCGGCGACCACAAATTTCAGGCCGAGTTTTTCAAGCCCAGCGCGCAGCACTAAATGCATATCTTTGTGGCGTTGCCAAGCCTGTTCTAAACCTTCTTCGGCCAATAAACGCAGCGACTCGTGCAAGGCATAAAGCGCATTAACGGGCGCGGTATGGTGATAACTGCGCTTGCCACCAGCGCTGGTCCAATAGGCCATCACCAGACTTTGATCGAGGAACCAGCTCTGCACCGGCGTTTTACGGTTTTTAAGCTTTTCTACCGCAGCAGGCGAGAAAGACACGGGCGATAACCCCGGCACGCAGGAGAGACATTTCTGGCTGCCAGAATAAATGGCATCGATTCCCCATTCATCAACCCTTAACTCCACGCCACCAAGGGAAGTCACCGCATCGACAATGGATAAACAGCCGTATTGTTTTGCCAGCGCGCACAGGGTTTTAGCATCACTCAATGCGCCTGTTGAGGTTTCGGCGTGCACAAAGGCAAGGAATTTAGCATCGGGGTTGGCCTTAAGCGCCGCTTCAACGGCAGCAGGATCGACCGGCGTGCCCCATTCGTTATCCACAACCACGGCAATCGCACCGACGCGCTCGACGTTTTGGCGCATACGCTCACCAAACACGCCATTGCGGCACACAATCACCTTTTCGCCTGGTTCGACTAAGTTAACAAAGCAGGTTTCCATGCCTGCACTGCCGGGTGCCGACACAGCCATCGTCATTTCATTTTTGGTTTGAAACGCATATTGGATCAGGCTCTTAAGCTCATCCATCATGCCAACAAACAATGGGTCTAGGTGACCAACGGTCGGTCTTGCCTGCGCGGCCAATACTTCAGGATAAACATCCGATGGACCTGGCCCCATCAAAATGCGGCGAGGCGGATTAAAGGCAGAAAAATGCGGTGCAGGTAACATCATGTCTCCTTAATGCGTAGGGTCGAGGTCTGATTACTAGAGCATTCACTCTTGATTTGTTAAACCAAACTACCACAAAAAGGGGCGCCTGTGCGCCCCTCCTTTAGCCTAAGTTGTAACCTAAAGCTAAGTGATTACAAAGGCAGGTTCTTTTTTCCTTTTCCGGCATTCAAAAACAGTTGATAAGCAGGGCTTTGGGTCTCTTCTTGATAGACAAATCCCAGCTCAGTTAAAAACTGCTGAAACGGCAAGGCATCGCCCTCGGGGACTTCAAAACCTGCCAGCACTCGGCCAAAGGCCGCGCCGTGATTACGGTAATGGAATAAACTGATATTCCACTTGCTCTGCAAGGTAGTTAAAAACTTCAGCAGCGCCCCCGGATGCTCAGGAAACTCGAAGCTAAATAGGCGCTCCTCTAACGGCTCTGGTGGATGACCACCGACCATATAACGCACATGCAATTTCGCGGTTTCATCACCGGATAAGTCCTGCACCTCAAAGCCGTTATCTTCTAAGGTATTGATGATCTGCTCTAATTCGCCATGGCCTTTGGTCAGGCGAATACCCGCAAACACCACTGCCATATCGCGACTGCTAAAGCGGTAGTTAAATTCGGTCATCACCCGCTTTTCGAGCAACTCACAAAAACGCAGGAAGCTGCCGGGACGCTCGGGCACTTTAACCGCCAGCACAGCTTCTTTTTGCTCACCTAACTCGCAACGCTCCGACACATACCGCAGGCTGTGGAAGTTCACATTCGCGCCACTTAAAATCGCCGCGACTTTTTCACCCTTACCACTCTCGCCTGCGGCATTGGTACTGACATATTTTTTAAGCCCAGCAAGGGATAAAGCGCCCGCAGGTTCGGCAATGGCGCGGGTATCCTCAAAAATATCTTTAACGGCGGCGCAGATTTCATCGGACGTGACCGTCACTACTTCATCCACAAACAGCTTGGCTAAGCGGAATGGCTCAGTGCCGATACGTTTAACCGCAACACCATCGGCAAACAAGCCAACTTGCGCCAGCGTGACAGGCTCGCCCGCCTCCATCGCCGCTTTTAAGCAGGCCGCATCTTCAGGTTCAACCCCAACGATTTTGACCTGTGGCATCACCGCCTTGTAATAAGCAGCAATCCCGGCAATTAAGCCACCACCGCCCACGGGCACAAATACCACTTCGAGGTCGCGCTGCTGTTGCAACATTTCTTGGGCGATTGTGCCTTGGCCTGCGATAACGGCTTCGTCATCGAAGGGGGCGATATACACTCGACCTTCCTGCTCGGCCATCTCCATTGCAAAACCATTGGCTTGATCGAAAGCTTGGCCGTACAACACCACATTGCCGCCCAAGCGGCGCACCGCATCGACTTTAATATCCGGCGTAGTTTCGGGCATCACAATCACCGCATCCACACCACGACTGGCCGCCGACATGGCCACACCTTGAGCATGGTTGCCCGCCGAGGCGCACACCACGCCGCGTTGACATTCGGCTTGGGTTAACTGGGCGATGCGGTTATAGGCGCCGCGCAGCTTGAAGGAATGCACTGGCTGCATATCCTCACGCTTTAAAAACACTTGGCAGCCTAAACGCGCCGAGAGTTTATTCAGGCTCGAGAGTGGTGTCACTTTCGCAACGTCATAAACCGACGACAGCAGGATTTTTTGCAGGTAGCTTTGCGCAAGCTGACTCTTTTCTAAGGCAGAAGTGGCCGGCTTCGACTGAGAGGCCTGCACCTCAGCCTGCTCCGTTTGCGACGATGCGAGAGATAACATATCAGTCCTCCAACTTACTGCGATCGCGCACCGCGCCCTTATCGGCACTGGTGGCAAGCATGGCGTAGGCTTTGAGCGCCATCGACACATAACGCTGACGTGAAAGCGGTTTCCACGCCATTGGCCCACGGGCGAGCATGGTTTCACGGCGCGCCGCTAACTCGGCATCACTTACCGCAAGCTTGATACTGCGCTTAGGAATATCGATTTCGATGCGATCGCCGTTTTCAATCAAGGCAATCGTGCCGCCCGCCGCCGCCTCAGGCGACACATGGCCGATGGATAAGCCGGATGTCCCACCAGAGAAACGTCCGTCGGTAATTAGCGCGCAAGCCTTGCCTAAGCCGCGGGATTTTAAGTAACTGGTGGGGTACAACATTTCTTGCATGCCTGGGCCGCCTTTTGGCCCTTCGTAACGAATCACCACCACATCACCCGCCACCACTTCGCCACCTAAAATGCCAGCGACTGCATCATCTTGGCTTTCGTACACCCGAGCTGAGCCAACAAAGGTCAGATTCGATTCATCCACACCCGCCGTTTTAACAATACAGCCGTTTTCAGCTAAATTGCCCGACAATACGGCCAGCCCACCTTCTTGGCTAAAGGCAAACTCGCGGCTACGGATACAACCTTCACGCCTGTCATCGTCTAGTGATGGCCAGCGGCAGTCTTGGCTAAACGCTTTAGTGGTGGGAATGCCAGCAGGTCCCGCCATAAAGAATTGTTTTACGTCGTCATCTTGGGTTTGCATGACATCGTACTTGGCGAGCACCGACTTGAGATTGCCGCCCGCATCGGCAGCAACGTGTGGCACATCGGTATGCAGCAGTCCGGCGCGGTCTAGCTCGCCTAAGATCCCCATCACGCCACCGGCGCGGTGCACATCTTCCATATGGTATTTAGCGGTCGACGGCGCCACTTTACAAAGGTGCGGCACTTGGCGCGACATACGGTCGATATCGTCCATAGTGAATGCCACATCCGCCTCCTGCGCCGCAGCCAATAAGTGCAACACAGTATTAGAGGAGCCGCCCATGGCGATATCCAGCGCCATGGCGTTTTCAAAGGCTTTAAAGCTGGCGATATTGCGCGGCAGTGCCGAGGCATCATCTTGTTCGTAGTAACGTTTGGTTAGCGCCATCACACGGCGGCCCGCTTCTAAAAACAGTTCGCGTCGGTCGCTATGGGTTGCGAGCATGGAGCCATTGCCCGGCAGCGACAGACCTAACGCTTCAGTCAAACAATTCATCGAGTTAGCGGTAAACATGCCCGAGCAAGAACCACATGTAGGGCAAGCACTGCGCTCGATCTTGGCACTATCTTCATCGCTCACACTTGAGTCGGCCGCGGCCACCATGGCATCGACTAAGTCGAGCTTAATAAGCTTGTCCGACAGCTTAGTTTTACCCGCTTCCATCGGCCCGCCCGACACAAATACCACAGGGATATTGAGGCGCAGCGCCGCCATCAACATGCCGGGGGTGATTTTGTCGCAGTTAGAGATACAAACCAGCGCATCGGCGCAGTGGGCATTGACCATATACTCGACGCTATCGGCGATAAGCTCCCGCGAAGGCAGACTGTAGAGCATGCCACCGTGGCCCATGGCGATACCATCATCGACGGCGATGGTATTGAATTCCTTGGCAATACCGCCCGCTTCCTCGATGGCACTGGCCACCAGAGAGCCCATATCTTTTAAGTGCACATGGCCGGGGACAAACTGAGTAAAGGAGTTGGCAATCGCAATAATCGGCTTACCAAAATCATTGTCTTTCACCCCGGTGGCGCGCCATAGCGCACGGGCACCCGCCATATTGCGGCCTTCAGTACTGGTAGCAGATCGTAACTTTGGCATTAACTCTATCCTTTATCTCAAATCGAAAATCGTGCCCTTGGGGCGTTGCTACGGAGCCGATGCGCCGCAGCCACTGGATGCTTATGCGTGTACTTTTTGTTGTTGCAAGTTTAGCGGTAACAAGACCTTGCATTGAGTGACATCAATCAATTTATTCAATTGATTGCTGAGCAGCTCGATGGCTCGCTCGCTGTCCACTTCCATATCTAGCGACAGACTCGCATCGTCGTTCATCCGCATTTGCATTTGGGTGACCGTAAAACCACGGTGACGAGTCACCCGTAGTACACGTTCTATCACTTCTGGGCGTTGTTGAACCGTTAATTCTAGGGAGTGGATCATGTTTGTTTCTCCATTTCGTCCATCATATCGCTGTTTGATGCGCCGGGGGGCACCAGTGGCCAAACGTTAAAAGCATCGTCGATTGCTACGTGTAACAAATAAGGTCCCTTAGCTGCTAACATTTCGGTTAAGGCCTCTTCCACTTCGTCGGAAGAGAAAATTGTGCGGCCGGGAATGTCGAAGGCCGAGGCGAGTAGCACAAAATCAGGGTTGTCAGACAAATCGGTTTCGCTGTAGCGCTCTTCAAAAAACAGCTGCTGCCACTGCTTCACCATCCCCAGCTTTTGGTTATCAATCAGCAGGATCTTCACCGGTAATTTGCGGCGCTTGATGGTGGTCAGCTCCTGTACGTTCATCATAAAAGAGCCATCGCCAGACACTGTGACCACAGTTGCATCAGGGCGGGCCACTTGAGCACCGATAGCGGCAGGTAAACCAAAGCCCATAGTGCCTAAGCCCGCGCTGGATAAATGATCTTCAGGGCGACGGAACCACATATGCTGGGCGACCCACATTTGATGTTGGCCCACATCGCAGCACACTACGCTGTCTTCGGGCAGTTTATTAGCAAGACGGCGCAGCATAGCGGGGGCATAGATTAAGCTACCGGGATGTTGATAATCCCATTGATGTTTACGGGCAAGATGTTCAACCTCTGCTTGCCAAGGCGTGATATTCAGTGCCATAGCTAAAGCAGGGAAAATCTGGCGTAAATCACCGGCGATGGCCACATCGGGCTGGCGCAGTTTGCCCAGCTCGGCGGCGTCTATATCTAAATGGATGACTTTGGCCTTGTTGGCAAAGGTCGCTAAACGACCGGTAACCCTGTCATCGAAGCGCGCGCCAGCAACCACTAATAAATCGCAATCCTGCACCGCGAGGTTGGCCGCCTTACCGCCGTGCATACCTAACATGCCTAAATAACCGGGCGTACCATGGGCGATGCTGCCCAAACCTTTTAACGTCGCGACCGATGGCATACCCGTGGCTTTGATAAAATCCCGCAACTGATCGACCGCCCCCGCCATCCCCACACCGCCGCCCACGTACAGCATAGGTTGCTTTGCTTGCGCCAACAGCGCACGGGCAGCATCGATATCGCTCATCTCAGCTTGGGGTTCATTGGTCACGGCCAGTAACGGTGTGCGGTATTCAAGGTGAGCGATTTGGATATCCTTAGGGATATCCACTAGCACTGGGCCGGGTCGACCCGATGCGGCGATTTCAAAAGCTTGGTACAAGGTTGGGATAAGATCGTTGACATCCGTCACCATAAAACTGTGCTTGGTACAGCTTAAGGACATCCCCAACACATCAATCTCTTGAAACGCATCTGTGCCAATCACAGCGGTTGAAACCTGACCTGTGATAGCGACAACAGGCACTGAATCCAATAGCGCATCGGCAAGCGAAGTAATTAAGTTAGTGGCGCCAGGGCCAGAGGTGGCAAAGCACACGCCGGTTTTACCACTGGCTCTGGCGTAACCTACGGCGGCAAAGGCTGCGCCTTGTTCGTGGCGGCTTAAGAGATGTTCGACAGGGCTTCCATAGAGGGCATCGTAGATTGGCATAATGGCACCACCTGGGTAACCAAATACTGTGGTAACACCATGTGCTGCCAACACTTTTATAACCGCGTCTGCGCCTCTTATCATCTGCCCTGGTTCCATATTTTCTCTCGCTACCTTAATTCTGAATTGTCGAAAATCGACTCGTAATCTGTGCTGGTTCGAAATGTAAGTCCCAAAACCTGGGGCCTGAAAACGAAGAACCCCCCGGTCCTTTCGGAGCGGGGGGTTCTTTCGAAACTTTTAACCTTTTAGGTCTACCAGTTTGCCATGCGCCGCCCCCGCTGTGATTTAATAATCACGACGGTAATAATCACGAGAATGAGCTTGGCAGCTTGGTTAAACATCAATATGGATTCCTAATCGGTATTCTATATGAGTATCGCGTTAATTCTTGCGTCCCTGACTGAGACGGCTTACGGCAGGAGGCTTACCCCGCCGCGAGCTATTAGCTTTACCATAAAGCGACAGCCAAACACAATAAAAAATTTTCTAATGTCAAAAAAATTCAGCTTCCCTGCCGAGACAATGCAAAACAACAAAGTAAAACGTTAACAAAATCGCGTTAGTGGCGAAAAACGCCGACTAACCCATGTCAGTTTTGCCCGCTCGACAACCAACGAAGCAGGAATCAATTTGTCACGCCAAGCCTCACATCCTTAGAGGCTAGGCTTTTATCCATTAAGCTCCAACAATACTTTTCATATCAGTCATATAGCCGCGAAGCTCGGCACCGATATATTCCACAGCTGTGTGGCGAATCGCATCGTTAATCGCGATTAATTGCAGATTATCAACACTATTAGAACTGTCCTTCAGACCCGCACCTAAATACTCTGGTGACATGGCATTCACATAGTCACGCAGCAGTGGCACGGCGGCATGGTTGAACAGATAACAACCGTATTCTGCGGTATCCGAGATCACCACGTTCATCTCATACAGACGTTTGCGGGCAATGGTGTTAGCGATCAGCGGTGTTTCATGCAGTGACTCATAGTAAGCCGACTCTTCAACAATCCCCGCAGACACCATAGTGTCGAACGCCAGTTCCACACCCGCTTTGATCATCGCAACCAAGAAAATACCCTTATCGAAATAAGTTTGCTCGTCGATATGTTCGCTCGAAACAGGCGAATTTTCGAAGCCCGTTTCGGCTGTTTCGGCGCGCCAACGCAGCAGGTTCGCATCATCGTTAGCCCAGTCTTGCATCATAGTGCGAGAGAACTCACCGCTGATGATGTCATCCATGTGCTTTTCAAATAATGGTTGCAGGATTTCTTTTAAATCTTCTGCAATTTCAAACGCTTTAATCTTGGCAGGGTTAGACAGTCTGTCCATCATGTTGGTGATACCGCCGTGCTTAAGCGCCTCGGTCACGGTTTCCCAACCTTGTTGGATTAACTTAGCTGCATAGCCAGGCTCAACACCATCGGCCACCATTTTTTCATAACCGAGGATGGCACCCGTCTGCAACATACCGCAGAGGATCGTTTGCTCACCCATCAGATCCGATTTTACTTCAGCGATAAAAGAGGATTGCAACACGCCAGCACGGTCGCCGCCTGTGGCGCTCGCATAGGCTTTCGCGATGTCTAAACCATCCCCATTTGGGTCGTTTTCGGGGTGCACTGCAATCAAGGTCGGCACACCAAAACCGCGTTTGTATTCTTCACGCACTTCGGTGCCTGGGCACTTAGGCGCAACCATGATCACTGTAATATCGGGGCGGATCTGCATGCCTTCTTCAACGATATTGAAACCATGGGAGTAAGACAGAGTCGCGCCTTGCTTCATCAGCGGCATCACTGCGCTCACTACATTGGAATGCTGCTTATCAGGTGTTAGGTTCAGCACTAAATCGGCGGTCGGGATTAGCTCTTCAAAGGTGCCAACTTTAAAGCCGTTGTCTGTGGCTTTTTGCCATGAGGCACGTTTTTGGGCAATGGCTTCAGGGCGCAGGGCGTAAGCGATATTCAGCCCAGAGTCACGCATATTCAGACCTTGGTTAAGGCCCTGAGCACCACAGCCTAAAATCACAATATTCCAATCTTTGATGTAATTGCAGCCATCACTAAACTCAGAGCGGTCCATAAAACGGCACTGGCCAAGTTGTGCTAATTGTTGACGCAAATTCAGAGAGTTAAAATAGTTAGCCATCTGAGATACCACCTTTCAGTCGGGAATTGGGGACTCAACCAATATCAACCTATTGTTAACGATTGGTTGTGATTGAAATCACTATAACCTATGGCTATCGTTGCTTAAAATGATATATTCGAAACCTCATATTGCGTTTTTTGCAATGTCATTTTCAGTTTCAATACCGCAGATAAGCGGCCAATAGGACGAGGTTATGGACATACGCACCCTCAAATTGTACCTACACTTATGTGACAGTTTGCACTTTGCCAAGACGGCGGAGCAGATGCATGTCAGTCCCTCGACCTTAAGCCGCGCATTGCAGCGGCTCGAAGATGAAGTGAACGCAAAGCTGTTTGAGCGGGATAACCGCAGCGTGACCTTAACCCATGCGGGACGTGAGTTTAAATTGTTCGCCGAGCAGACGCTGCACCATTGGCGCGACCTGCGGCATAGTATTGATCTTAAACAGGATGTACTGCGCGGCACCTTAAATCTCTATTGCTCAGTCACCGCCGCCTACAGCCATTTGCCGCAATTATTGGAGCGTTTTCGCCAAGAGCATCCCTTTGTCGAAATTGCGCTTACCACGGGAGATGCGGCTAATGCACTGGCCGAGGTACAACAAAATCGTGCCGATATTGCCATTGCCGCGCTGCCGGATCCTTTTCCTGCCACACTGCATTTTGCCAAGATTGATGATGTGCCGCTTTCATTAATCGCTCCCACTATGCGCTGTGCGGTGCAGCAACAGATTAACCAAGCTCAGATAGACTGGTCACGAGTGCCTTTTATCATTCCTGACCATGGACCAGGGCGGCGCCGAGCCGATAATTGGTTCAAACAGATGGGGATTAGTCCGAATATTTATGCCCAAGTGTCGGGACAGGAAGCCATAGCATCTATGGTGGCACTTGGCTGTGGCGTGAGCATTAGCCCTGAGGTGGTGATCAATAACAGTCCAGTACGGGATCGTATTCAGTTGTTACCTTCGCCTGTCAAAATTGCCCCCTTTGAGCTGGGCTGCTGCTGCAAGGTCAAACGCTTGGACGATCCGATAGTGAATGCCTTTTTAGAAGCGATCTAAATTTAGTGGCGATATAAAAAACGGGACTGAGTCCCGTTTTTTATGGTGTTGATAAGATTAGGTATCTGGCGACTGTAATTTATCGTTGGCTTCAATACGCGTCACCAACAGCTGGTCGACCTTGTAGGCGTCGATATCAACCACTTCAAACTTATAACCAGCATAGTTAACAAAGTCGGTACGCTTGGGGATCTTACGCAGCATGTACATCATAAAGCCGGCAATGGTTTCGTAGTTTTGACTGTGGGGAAACTCTTCAATACCGAAGGCGCGCATGACGTCGGTAATCGGCGTCACCCCATCCACTAACCAAGAATTACCATCGCGGGCAATAATTTGCTCTTCGCTTTCGTGTAGCGACCAAGCGCCCATCACCGCACGTTGTAAATCGTTGGTGGTCACAATCCCAACCACAAGGGCGTATTCATTCATCACCACGGCGAAATCGGCGCGGCTATTTTTGAAGTATTCCATCGCCTCAGAAAGACTTAAAGTGTCAGGAATAATCAACGAAGTATGAACAAGGCTGGTGTCTTTTAAGGTAATTTTTTCGCCGTTAATCACACGGATCAACAGCTCCTTTGCGTCAACAAAACCTTTGACCATATCCAATTGGCCATCGCAGACCAAAAACTTAGTATGGGGATCTTCAGCAATTTTACGCTTGATATCCTCCTCGCTATCTTGCAGCAAGAAATACACTAAGCTCTCCCGAGCTGTCATGGCAGAAGTGACTGAAACGGTCTGCATTTCAAACACATTTTCCATCATTTGTTGCTCGCCCTTGTCGAGCACCCCCGCTTCAGCACCAGCGTTCATTACCGCATAAATATCATCGGAGGTGATTTCATCATTTCGAGCCGTTGGAATTTGTAGCAGCTTAAAAATCGCGCTGGCCATACCATTAAAAAACCAAACTAATGGTCTTAACACGGTAATACAAAAACTCATCGGGCCAACAACGGCCAAAGCAACCTGCTCTGGCATCGCCATCGCAATACGCTTAGGCATTAAATCCGCGACCAAAATAAAAGCACTGGTAACAAGCACAAATGACATCACAAAGCTCACCTGACTCAGCCAAGGATCGGCCAACCAAGGTGAAAGGAATTGATAAAAATAGGGGCGAAATGCTGATTCACCCACAATACCACCCATGATGGCAACAGCATTCAAGCCTATTTGAACCACAGTAAAAAAGCTGCCGGGATACGACTGTAAATGCAGCACTTTTTCAGCTCTGGCATCGCCCTCATCGGCTAACTGACGTAAACGGATTTTCCGTGATGCGGCCAAAGCAATTTCCGACATGGAAAAGAAACAACTTGCACCAATTAAACACAATATAATCATCACGTTATCTAAGAGACTCATGTAACACCTTTTATTTCACACTTGACTTACTTGCACCAACCCGCGCAGTGATTTTCGCGTGCCAGTTAAATATTACCCAGATACAGGGTTGGAATGTCGCGATAAAGAGCCAGTACAGCAAATAACCCTTTGCTACACTTTAATAATCGCCATTGAGCTTAAAGAGTATGATGCGTTCATTATATCCGCTAATCGCTTTACTATGCGTGATTCTGCTCTCGCCTGTTACCTATGGCGCCGATGAGCTTTCCCCATTTAGGTTACGCTTTTGTGTCGAAGAGACTGAATATCCACCATTTAATTACTTTGTTCGACAAGATGGTATTAAGACTTCCACGCTTAGCGGCTACGACATTGACCTGCTAGAGCGCACCTTTAAGCCCATTGGAATTGATTATGAAGTACTGGCTTTGCCTTGGCTCCGCTGTTTAAAAGACGTCCAAAATGGCAGCATAGATGCTGCGATGAGCGCATCGCTCAACCGACAAAGAGCGACTGATTATATCCCATCTATCGCTTATTATTACCTCACTCCAAGTTATTTTTATTTAAAAGCTGAATTGGACCCGCTGTTTCATATCGATGATATCAATCAATTAGCTCACTTTGGCAAGGTTTGCGGCATTAAAGGATTCAACTACGATAATTTTGGCTGGCGTAAAGAGACTCCGCTTAGCGAAATACATTCCCTAGGACATTTACCGGAAATGCTACTAAAACAAAGATGTAAGTTCTTTCTCGCCCGCAAAGAAATACTGGCGGGCACGCTAGCTTTGGCGCATGCTACACAACTCCCTCAAGCACTAGCATCAAAGATCTCTCCTAATGCTCAGCAAGAAGCGTTTTACATGCTGATTTCTAAACATTCAGCCCATAAGGAGCTGATTGCTCATGAGTTTAATCGGCAGGTAAAAACGATGCAGGAGAATCATCAACTCGAAACCCTCTATCAATTTCATATTCAAAAACTTACTCACGGGGACGATAAGGGCAGTAATTCGCTTTAGGGCCAATTTGTGGGTGGTTACGACAGGTTTCAGGGCGTTGGTGATAAATAGTACAGCGGCGAGTTTTACCATCTAGATATAGGCAATCATCATTCGCCATACGGGCAAGGGTAAAAATCGCCGTTTTATGGTTATAGTTGTCAATAATACGCGCTTTTTGCAGGCGCTTGGCAATCGCCTTAAGATCGCCTTCAGCTTCAAAGTCATCCACCAAACCCATGCGCACTAAGTCACTTACGGTCACTTCAACGGGCAAAGTACAACAGGTTGCATGGCAGGTATCACACAGGCCTTTGCGATATTTTTGCCAAGTTGATAAATCATCAATATTAAAAATCGATACCGAATTTACCGTATTTTTGCTCCGTTTTGACACACCAAAACCTTCAGATAAACAATAAAGGGCGGCAATTATAACAGGCCCCAAATAGAAATAAATCTGTGGTCACAGACGGAACCAAGGCTTGACTAATACAAGCTCAAGAATGAGCTAGCGCTGTTTGAGGCGACTCCATCACCACTGTATTGCGACCACGCTCTTTAGCGCGATAAAGGCAGATATCGGCACGGCGTAATACATTCGAAATGGTGAGTTCATTTAATGCATCCGGCGGTAAATACACTCCACCAATACTAAGAGTAATCTTACCGGTAGGTGCACCCAAGTGCGGAATATTCAATGCAGCGACTTGATTGCACAGTTGGGTAGCAATGGCCTCCAATTGGATTGGTGTTATTTTCGCTAAAACAACTGCAAACTCTTCGCCACCAATGCGCGCCAGCAGCGCATTGGGTGGTAAAATTTCACAGCCTTTTAAATCCTGAGCCACTCGCCTAAGTACAGCATCGCCTTCAATATGCCCGTAGTTGTCGTTGTAACTCTTAAAATAATCAATATCCAACATCAACACACCGACTGCTGTGTTGCCATGGAGTAATGTGTCGAGTGTTTGTGTAAAGGGGCGTCGATTGCTCAGCCCAGTTAACTCATCGGTTTCAGCCATAACTCTGAGTTGCGTATTCACCGTTACCAGTGCTTGCTGTAAGTTAAGCATCTGTCGCTCTTTTTCTTCACGCAGCAATAACTCGTTCAGCGCTGCGGAAAACTGAGTCAACATCACTTTTTTTTGTTTAGTCCAATTTAGTGGTCGAGAAACCATTGAGAGCGATAATAGCCCGACAATTTCATCGGCATTTTTCATGGCAAATGCGGCAATAGAGCAAATACCAATACCTCGAAGTAACCCGTATTCTTCAGGCGATGTTTGCTTCAATGAGTCGACATTCTCGATAACTAATGTCGATTCCTGCTCAAATTTTTGTGCCAGCAAAGTAACAACATCCGCAGAAATACTAATAATTTCAGATACATTAGATTCACTAGACCAAACGCAACGGTAATTTACCTGTCGTTGGCTAAACTCTATTAGGCTTACCCTTTCGACATCAAATAATAGCCCGATTTTACGGCAAACCTCAGTGAGGTTGTTGTCTAAATTAAGGGTCTCCACTGTTAAAAATTGCAATGATATTTCAGCTAACAGTTGGCTAGCTTGGGACTGCCAATTGAGCGCTTGAGTCCGCTCATCAACTAAACGTGCTAACTGACTTTGCTGTTGCTGCAATGCACGCTTTTGGCGTTTATTAACCGCGAGATCGTTGCGAATTCTTTGATACATAGCCTGAAGCGATTGAGCAACATGACCAATTTCATCAGGATTTCTCACCACACTATCGGGTACGGTTAACTTAGGTAATGCATTCAGATTTATCTGGTTAGCAAACCGCTCCAATTCCGATAAACGATTGGTCACCAATAAACGCACCAGCGTAAGGATAAGATAAATCATCAGTAAGGTTTTAAGGCCATTGCCTAAGACAATAATGATCAATTGTTGCCATAATTCGTAATAGAGTTTGTCCGTATCCAGCCCGACAGTCAGCATACCAATCTGTTGTTCCTGATACATAATCGGGTAACGAAACAGGGTTTGTCGGTAATCCTTAGCGTGAATCGCCTTGCCCAACTGCATGGCTACGCCATCGATACTCTCTAAATTGACACTCGACACCATCGGCATCATGCCCAAGCCTGAAAGCAAATCAGATAACAGACCATGGTCCACATCCCAAAGTGACTTAGCAATAGTGGGTAAGATCGATTCGGAATATTCACGAATATCGGCAGTTGTATTATCAATGCTTTCTTGATAATTCCAGACTAACTGCACCAGCATGGTCAGGACAGCAAAAAATGAGCTCACCCCAATAATAGTGAGCGTCATTCTATGACTGATGGAATGATTACGATGCTTCATGAATACCTATTAATTACTGTTTTGATAACTTATCCACTATTTGTGTCTTAAAAATCCCAGCCCAATCCCTTGCAACTAACTTCTGATAAAAAGCTGAATCGGGATTAAGTACCCTAAAGAGTTCTATCTCCTCATAGGAGGAATAACGTTGGGTCTCTTGGTATTGTTTGAGCTGAATTAACCCTAAAGCACCCGCTAAAAAATGCCCACCTCCCAGAGCACTCACTTTACGTTCTTGGCAGAGCGACAAAATCTCAGGGGAAGTATTAATCGAACTGACCAGTACATCACGTCCAGGTTCAAGGCCCTTTTCGCGGAGTGCTTTTACCACTCCGATAGCCATTTTATCGTTCGCCGTCCAGATTAAGGTTAAATCCGGATAACGGCTGAGCAAGGTTAATGTTTGATCATAAGCAATATCTTCACGCCATTGACCATATACCGTTTGAGTAACAATAACATTGGGTTGCATAAAGAAATAATCATTAGCGCCTTGAGTTCTTAACACTGATGCGGGCGTAGATTTATCGCCCGAGATTAATAAAACCTTAGCCTTTTTATTTTCTAAACGACTTAGCAAATTTTTAGCGGTATCAGCACCAATAGCATAGTTATCTGGGATAATCGCTGGTAATAAATAAGTTTGCCAATGTGGATCTGCCAATAAGTGTTCTCGCTCGGCGACAGAAATATCATTTAAAATCAATTGAACATATATTGGATATTGATAAAGGATCTGCAACATTTTTATCGCAGACTGCTTCTCATTCACTAAAATAATATGAGTAGGAAGTGATGGGTGAGATTTTAATAACGTTTCTAATTGAGCAATCATTTTAAAGTGATTGCGATCTGAATGTATGATTTGCAAATTAATATCAAGCTTTGATGAAGCCACCTGCATTAATTTATCGACATCACCCCAAAAGCTATCCGTAACCGCGCCTGGATTAAAAAAAACCACATCCAATTTAGCCCACGCAGGCAAAGCAAAACACAGTATGCCTATCCATAAACAACGTAAACATAATAGATGCAAAGGCGAGTACTCCTCGACCGTGTTTCCCCGCATGTGATCCATCACAGAGGTCACTTTATTATTATCGATTCACAACCTTGTTACCGCATAATTACCAAAACAACTCAATGGCAACCAACACTTCGATTAAACCACAAAATAACAAAAAGTGTACTTTATAATAAAGAATATTAATTTTTGCTCCTGTTTTAGGCTCGAAATTATAGAATATTCATTTAATATTAATAAGATAACTCGACGTATAAGATAAGAGGCTATTTTTAATTCCAATATTGCTCATTCAGCCTCTTTACATAGCGCACTTAACCACAGTCTATCCCCCAAGATTGCCTTACGTTTATTCTCTGTTAGTATATGTATAAATTAACAGTGATTGAGTGCTAACGACTTGCAGCAATTGGATCTTGTTCCGATCACCGAACTCAAGGGCGTCGCCAAAAGAGTCGCGGAAAAACTCGCCAAACTCGGCATCACAACAGTACAAGATCTGCTGTTTCACTTGCCCCTGCGCTACGAAGACCGCACTCAAATCTATCCCATCGCCGCACTCATGCCCGGAAATTACGGCACCATTGAGGCCGAAATCCAGTCGACTCAAATCCTTCAAGGCCGTAAACGCATGCTCGTCTGCAATGTGCGTGACGATACTGGCAGCATGAGCCTACGCTTTTTTAACTTTTCAATGGCGCAGCGCAATGCGATGCAAAATGGATTAATGATCCGTGCCTATGGCGAAATTCGTCGCGGAAGTCATCAAGCGGAAATCGTGCACCCCGAATATAAAATCGTCTATCCGGGTGAGGATATTCACCTAAGCGATACACTTACGCCGATTTATCCCACCACCGAGGGCTTAAAACAGGCGAGTTGGATTAAGCTCACCGAACAGGCACTTGAATTATTAGAAGATGGCGGCTTGACCGAGTTATTACCCGCCCATTTGCAGCCAAACAACATGAGCCTAAAACAGGCGCTGCAAACCCTGCATCGCCCCCATGCGGGGATTTCACAATTTGATTTAGAGCTTGGTCAACACCCCGCGCAGCAGCGACTGGTGCAGGAAGAATTACTCGCCCACAACCTGAGCATGCTGCGCCTTAGACAACGCAGCAATCTCGACGCCGCCGTAACCATGCATGCCACGGGGCAATTACTAAAGCCTTTTCTCGCCTCACTGCCCTTTAAACCCACAGGCGCGCAGCAACGTGTCGTTGCCGAGATAGGTAAAGATTTAGCACAACCGCACCCCATGATGCGCTTAGTGCAAGGGGATGTCGGCTCAGGCAAAACCTTAGTCGCCGCCCTCGCCGCCCTTCAAGCGATTGAAAACGGCTATCAAGTCGCCATGATGGCGCCCACCGAATTACTCGCCGAGCAGCATGCAGCTAACTTTGCCGCGTGGTTTGAACCTCTTGGATTAAAAGTCGGTTGGCTTGCGGGTAAGCTTAAAGGTAAAGCTCGGGCGCAATCTTTAGCGGATATTGAATCTGGCGCGGCACAAATGGTGATCGGCACCCACGCCATTTTTCAGCAACAGGTTATCTTCCATAGGCTCGCCTTAATTATCATCGACGAGCAGCACCGATTTGGTGTCCACCAGCGGATGGGACTCAGGGAAAAAGGTATCAATCAAGGGTTTCATCCCCATCAGTTGATTATGACGGCAACCCCGATCCCACGGACGTTAGCCATGACGGCCTACGCCGATCTCGACACCTCGATTATCGATGAGTTACCCCCAGGGCGCACACCCGTCACCACAGTCGCCATACCCGATTCGCGCCGTAATGAAGTACTCGAGCGCGTCCGCAACAGCGTGATCACGGACAAGCGCCAAGCCTATTGGGTCTGTACCTTGATTGAAGAATCCGAAGTCCTCGAGTGCCAAGCCGCCGAAGATACTGCCGAAGAATTACGACTATCGCTGCCGGAGCTGACCATAGGTTTAGTCCACGGCAGGATGAAAGGTGCTGAAAAGCAACAAATTATGGCGGACTTTAAAGCGGGAACCATCAACTTATTGGTGGCAACAACGGTAATTGAGGTCGGCGTCGATGTCCCTAACTCTAGCCTGATGATAATCGAAAACCCCGAACGATTGGGACTTGCACAGTTGCATCAACTGCGAGGACGAGTAGGGCGCGGTGCCGTAGCCAGTCATTGTGTGTTACTCTACAAGGCGCCACTGAGTCAAACCGCAAGTCAGCGGTTGAATGTCCTGCGGCAGAGTAATGATGGTTTTGTTATCGCACAGAAAGACTTAGAGATACGTGGTCCCGGTGAAGTGTTAGGCACTAAACAGACTGGCCTAGCCGAACTAAAGATAGCTGATTTAGTTAGAGATCAAGCGCTTATACCGCATATCCAAAAGCTTGCGAATCATGTGATGTCGCAAGCACCCGATGCGGTTGATGCCATTATTCATCGTTGGCTTGGGCATAGGCAACAATATGTTCAAGCGTAAACCTTAAGCTAACCCCTTCAAGGTAAAATAAATTCAACCTGTTCAGCTAACCGCTATGGACAAGCGCGTGTAAACTTGCAAAATGAACTTGCAACCTAAAAGGCGGCACTTGCACTTTAATGTTAGCTGCATGATATTCACCACATTACCTTGACACTGAAGCGAAGGATGTAAAATGCAAGTTAATCAAGATGATAGAATTACACCTCAAGAGACCTCGTCTAGCAGTAATCGCTTTGCATTGATTGCGATTGTGCTCGTCATCCTGCTCTCTGCGGCAGGTTATTACTACTATAGTAAAGATGACTCACCCAAACTCATTCCTAATGCACCGATAGTACTACCAGAGCCACCATCGTCAGAACCACTTACTCTGGAAACAAACCCGGAGCCTGAAACCACTCCAGTGGAAAACGTAACACCACAAACGACCACGACGGAAACTGACTCAACCACCACCGTTGAGCCTCAAGCGCCCGTAGAAACGGTGCCAAACTTGCCTGAGAGTGATGCTTTTGTGCATCAAAAAGCACTGGCACTTATCAGTAATAATGTCGTAGGTTCATCCTTAGTCACACAAGATTTGATCCGTCAGTTTGTAGTCTTCGTGGATAACTTGGCGCAGGGCGAATTGACCCGCAAAGTCAGCCCAATTAAGGGCCCTGAAAAACTCTTTACCGTGGCGGAAATCACTAACAAAGTGTATTTAAATCCAGAGAGTTACCACAGATACGATGCCTACGCGACCGTCATTGCCAATATGGATGAGCAAAGCTTAATGCACACCTACAAGCAACTCACTCCGCTATTTGATGAAGCCTTCGCTGAACTGGGTTATAGCAATGCCAAATTCAATGACAGAATGCTACAAGCAATTAAGGTAATGCTCGCAGCGCCAATTATTGAAGAGCCCATTGAGCTGAGTTCAATTAGCGTCAACTATCGCTTCGTTGATCCCAATTTGGAAGCCTTACCCAGTGCCCAAAAACTGCTTGTTCGTATGGGACCAGAGAACACTCGTAAAGTGAAAACTGCACTGCGTAAAATGGAAAGCCAACTCGCACAATAGATTGATATTCAATCAATAGTGGCATTATTAATAATAAACAGGCGCCTCGAGCGTCTGTTTACTATTGATATCAGAGCCTGTTCAACTGAGGTTAAGCCACTTAGTCTACACTCCCTGTCTTTATCCCGTTCTGAAAACTATGTTAGCCAACAGTGACAAAGCGAAATTTCATTGCATTTTATTAACCTTGCATATGCAAATGACTTCATTAAAACTAAGGACTTAGTGTAGAATGTGCCGTTCAATAAATGGGGGAATTGTGTTCGTTCATCCAACGAGCAAACAGCGATAAGCCAGTCAATTCATTAATGTTTTCGCTTAGTTAGGGATAACTAAGACAGCTTTAAATAGTGTCGAGGCAAAGTAGTGCAACTCAGATTCAGCATCCTCTCTTGGGGGGCGTGGGCTCCAAACTATCAGCAGCATGATGACTGGCAAACTTGGTGCAAGCACTCGGCTGAAACGACCAAAGAGGCTTCACCCACTGACAGCATATCTCCGGCACTTCCCCAAGTGCCAGCCATGCAGCGTAGACGCTTTAGCCGTTTAACAAAAATGATGCTGGATGTCAGTTTTCAATGTGATACGCCACCAAACTGCCGTTCGATATTTGCTTCCCGCCACGGCGAACTGCATCGCACTATTGGCTTACTCGAAGATATTATCGCTAAGCAACCGCTTTCTCCCTTGGGTTTTAGTCAATCCGTGCATAACACTGGCAGTGGTATTTTTGGCATTTTACACAATAACACCGCTCCTTCGACCTCAATTGCCGCAGGCACTGAAACCCTTTCCCAAGCCATGGTGGAAGCTTTCGCCCAGCTACATCAATCAGCAGAGCCGTTATTACTGATCTTTGGCGATGATCCTGTGCCGCCGGTATACGATGAGTTTACCCAAGAGTATGAACTCCCCTTAGCCTTAGGTTTTACCCTCGCGCCCGCTTGTCATCGCTCGTCCGTAAAGCTCACGCTAAGCCAACTGACTCAAGCACAGCAACAAGTTACTCCTGCGCTGTCCTACGGCATGTTGATCCATGCTCTAGCGACCTCACAAAACATTGCTGGCTGTTTATCCCATTGGCACTGGAGCGTAGAACATGGCTAATCCCGCTCCACAGGGTGCACAGTTCAATGTCGCTTATACGCTGCCCGAAAAACGCCGCACGGGAATCAACTATATTCCCCGTTGGCTCGGTGGCGTCAGTTGCTATATTGCCTTTGGTTTAGGTGGACTGTTAAGTTCGCTCACTATATTGCCGTTACTGCGTTTTTGGCCCGGCACACCTGAGGCGAGGATTATCCGCGTGCAAAAAGCCGTGCACACTATGTTTAAAGGCTTTGTCGCTATGTTGACGTGGGCTGGGGTGATCAACGTTAGCACCCACAATGCCGAGCAGTTACATAGCGCCAAAGGGGTGATCGTCATAGCCAATCACCCGAGTCTCGTCGATGTGGTGGTGTTGATCAGTCTCATGCCCAATGCGGGTTGTATCGTTAAACAAGGCCTTTGGCGTAATCCGTTTTTACGTGGTGTGGTTTCCTGCGCAGGTTATATCCCGAATCGCGGCGCAGAGTTGATGCTCGAAGATTGCAGCGAAGTGCTCGCCAGAGGCACTAATTTAATTATCTTCCCTGAAGGTACGCGCACAGTATTTGGCTCAATAATCAATGAGTTTGCCCGGGGCGCCGCCAATATTGCCATTCGTACCCAAGCCGATATTTTACCTGTGGTTTTGCGCACCAATGTACGAGGTTTGACAAAGGAACAGCCTTGGTATGAGATCCCAAGGCAAACCATGGGAATGGCCGTCGAAATCGGCAATCCAATTCCTCACCAAGCCTATCAAGCCCCTTTGGGTGAGCATGCGAAAATGGCCCGACAATTAACTCGGGACCTTGAACAATATTATCAACAACAACTCGAAAATAATTATGACTTTACACAACGAAATTAAACAGTTAATTATCGACTGCCTCGACCTAGAAGATGTCAGTATTGATGATATTGAAACCGATGCCCCCCTATTTGGTGACGGACTCGGACTCGATTCTATCGACGCCCTCGAGTTAGGGTTAGCCATCAAGAAAAAGTTTGATGTCAAAATCGAAGCCAACTCGGATAGCACTAAAGCACATTTTTACAGTGTGGCCAGCCTTGCTAAATTTATCGAATCACAGCGCCCATAGGAGAGGAAGATGCAAAACCGTGAACAAATCCTCGCTATGCTGACCACGATTTTAGTGGATGAGTTTGAAATCGATGCCGATGCGATTACCCCTGACGCCAATCTTTACGAAGAGTTAGATCTGGACAGTATTGATGCCGTCGATCTGGTGATTAAGCTGCAACAACTGACAGGCAAAAAAATTCAACCCGATGAATTTAAATCAGTTCGTACCGTCAATGATGTGGTCAACGCCATTGAAGGCCTAGTAAAAGACTAATGCGCGTCCTGCTACAGGTGCTCACCGCACTCGCGCTGATCGCCTACCCAGTTGCCGTGTATTTGGGGCTAAACTATCTACCCACAGGCACAATCGCCCTAGTGCTTTGCCTGTTGTTAGTAGTGCGTTTAATGCTGCAAAAGCAAAGAGTTAAGACATTAGCCTTGCCTTTGCTTGTGGGGATCGCGCTCACTGCTGGCAGTTTTGCGGCAAAACGTAGTGACTGGCTGTTGTATTACCCGGTGGTGATTAATCTCACCATGTTAGCCCTGTTTAGCTACTCGCTATACCAAGGCCCAAGCATGATAGAGCGGCTCGCGCGGTTAAAAGAACCCGACTTGCCGGATGAAGCCATAGGCTACCTTAAAAAAGTCACCCTACTTTGGTGCGGCTTATTTATCCTTAATGGCTCAATGGCGGCCTATACCGCCGCATTTACCAGCTTAGCAACTTGGACCTTGTACAACGGTTTGATTGCATACTTACTCATGGGACTGCTCCTCGGTGGGGAATGGTTATATCGCAGCTTTTGGTTGAAGAAAACATGACACAGCTACTCAAAAACTGGTTAATCCAGGGGCCATTCGCCCAACAACTGATCAGCTTTAACCACCATGACATAGTCACAGGTACCTTGTTTACCAATCAGGTGACCCATTTTTATGAGCAGCTGCGCCAAGCGCCTGAGCGAAAATGGCTACTGGCGAGTGATACCAGCGATCTGTTTGCCGTTGGCCTATGTGCCGCACTCTTGGCGGGTAAAGAAATTATTTTGCCGCCCAACACCCAAACCGGCACCTTGAGCGAATTAACACACCAATTTGAAGGCATATTGTCCGACAAGCCATTGTGCGAGAGTCACGCCTTTATCCTATTGAATAAAGAGCTGAGTCTGCCCACAAAATCTTGGCCCAAGAGCGACACCTTTGGTGAACTGGTGCTGTTTACTTCGGGCAGCAGTGGCGAGCCTAAGGCCATTCGCAAGAGCTTAAGGCAGCTCGATGCCGAAGTAACAGTGCTCGAGCACACCTTCGCCGAACATTTGCCCCATTGCAGTGTGGTATCGACCGTTTCCCATCAGCATATCTACGGCTTGCTGTTTAAAATCCTCTGGCCCTTAGCCGCCAGTAGACCCTTTTTAAGTGAGCAGATTGAATACCCAGAGACCTTAAGCTACTACACCGCCTTGTTACCAAACCTGTGCCTCATCAGTAGCCCAGCACAATTATCCCGTTTACCGAAGGCACTGGAGCATGAACGCCAATTACGTTCACCCAGCTTGGTCTTTAGCTCTGGCGGCCCCTTAAGTTTCACCGCCGCCCAGGGTGTCGCCCAATGTTACGGCCATTTACCCATAGAGATTTTTGGTAGCACCGAAACCGGCGGTATTGCCTATCGCCGTCAACATGAGGCCGACGAACCATGGCAAGTGTTTGAACAAATTACCATAGACCAAGATGCTGACGATGGCGCCCTGCTGCTTAAGTCACCCTATTTGGCCGACGATCAATGGTTACGCTGCGAAGATAAAATTGAGCCGACGACCAATGGCCAATTCAGGCTCAAGGGCAGGCTCGATCGCATCGTTAAGATTGAAGAAAAACGCCTGTCGCTGGCGCAAATGGAGACCTTGCTCTGTAGTCATGCCTATGTCGAGCAGGCGGCATTGGTGGTATTGCCCCAGTTTAAATCCCAGTTAGGAGCCGTTATTACGCTATCGCCATTGGGCCGCAGCGTGCATCAAGAGCAGGGAAAACTCAGTATCAACAATGCCTTAAAAGCGCATCTACTGACCCAGTTTGAGCGAGTAACCTTACCGCGCCGCTGGCGTTATCCCGACACCTTACCGTTAAACACTCAGGGTAAGCGTGTCGCCGCCCAGCTAGTTGAGTTATTTGACCATGATTAAGTCGAGTTTACCGCCGATACTCACGTCGCAGATCGGCCCTGATAGCATTGAATTACGCCTGCTGGTCGCCGCCGATCTTGAGTATTTTAACGGCCATTTCCCTGAGCAAGCAGTACTCCCCGGCGTGACCCAACTCGATTGGGCCGTGCGCTTAGGTTGTGAGCATTTTGGTTACAACGCTGCGGTCGCTAATTTAGAAGTACTAAAGTTTCAACAACTTATTCTGCCTGGGCAGGAAGTGACCTTAGTTATCAGTCACAATGCCGCCAAGGAAAAACTCACCTTTGCCTACAGCGATGGCGACCACCGCTATGCCTCAGGCCGTATCAGCTTTGCCAGCAAGCAAGGTGATGGAGCGGCTCAGTGAGCGACGGTATGAACGACATAATGTTAGCCCCACCGAGTGATTTGATGTGCCCAGCCCCAATCAAGCTGGCACTGGTGATCCCCAATTACAATCACAGTGCCGCGATCGCCCAGACCTTGGCCGAGCTCGCTGTCCTCAATCTGCCCTGCTATTTGATTGACGATGGCAGTCATGATGAGACCCGCTATCTGCTGCAATCCTTAGCGGAGCAACACGACTGGGTGACCTTGCTGCAACACCCCTACAACCGTGGAAAGGGTGCGGCGGTGATGACAGGGCTTCGCCGCGCCTATCGCGATGGCTTTACCCATGCGCTACAGGTGGATGCCGACGGCCAGCATAATTTGAGTGACATCCCCGCCATGCTCGCCAAAGCGCAGGCCAAGCCAGATGCACTGATCTCGGGTAAACCCGAGTACGATGAGTCCGTCCCTAAGGGGCGACTCTACGGCCGTTATCTGACCCACTTTTGGGTATGGGTCGAAACCTTAAGCTTTGATATTCAAGATTCTATGTGCGGATTTAGGGTGTATCCCCTAGCTGCCACCGAGCGTCTCTTCAGCCAGCAAGCACTGACAGAGCGGATGGATTTTGATATCGAAATCCTAGTCAAACTCTACTGGCAAGGGGTAGAAATTCTGTTTCACCCCACCAAGGTCATTTATCCCGAAAATGGCGTCAGCCACTTTCAAGGTGTGGCCGACAATGTGCGTATCTCTAAGCTGCACACGCGGTTATTTTTCGGCATGTTAAAGCGTCTGCCGCAGTTGCTGCACCGTAAACAAGCGGCGAAATCGACGTCATCTGCTCATACTGCGACCCATTGGTCAGCCATGAAGGAGCGCGGCAGTTATTGGGGCATCAAACTGTTAGTCGAAAGCTACCGTTTTGGTGGCCATTGGCTATGCCGCGCCATTATGTATCCCGTGATTTGCTATTTCTTCCTGACCGGAAAAGTCAGCCGCCAAGCCTCATTGGATTTTCTGCGCCGCGTGCAGCGCCTCGAGCCACGGCATCCTCAGTTAAATCAGCCCGTTGGCTGGCGCGACAGCTTAAGCCACTTTATCGCCTTTGGTAATGCGGCGCTCGATAGAATCGATGCTTGGTGCGATCGCATTCAATTAAACCAAGTGGATTTTCCTGACCGCCAAGTGCTGGCCGATCAGCTAGAAAGCGGCCAAGGTGCCGTGCTGCTGGTGTCCCACTTAGGCAATCTCGAGCTGTGCCGCGCGATTTCAATCCACCAGCGCAAGGTCAAAGTCAATGTCATGGTGTTAACCAGCCATGCCGAAAACTTTAATAATGTACTCAAGCAGTTAAATCCTGATAGCACGCTGAATTTGATCCAAGTGACCGAGCTAAATCCCGCCACCTCCATGCTATTACAACAAAAAATTGAAGACGGCGAGTTAGTGGTGATTGCAGGGGATAGAACCTCATCCCACGCCCAAGGGCGAGTCGTGTACACGCCATTTATGGGTCAAGATGCTGCCTTCCCGCAGGGGCCATTTATTCTGGCCGGACTCTTAGATTGCCCGGTTTATCTGATGTTCTGCCTGCGTGAGCAAGGGCGTTATCGAGTGCATTTAGAGCGCTTCGCCGAGACACTTAAAGGCCCACGAGCGGGCAGAATGGAACGACTCCAACAGGCCGTTTCTCGCTACAGCGAACGCCTCGAACACTACGCAAGGCGTGAGCCCTTGCAATGGTTTAACTTCTTTGATTTTTGGCGGGATGATAACCAGGTTAACCGCGCGACATCCGCCCACAAAACGACAGCAGCACTCCCGGAGCAGGAGCGCACTACAGACAGGACAGAGCATTTATGATCCACGCAGTTACTCACACGACAACCGTTGAGTCGCCAATCGAATTTGGCCTTCAGTTACTCACATTAGAGCAGGTGGTCGCCGTGGCTAAGGGCGCCAAGGTCAAACTCTGTGATGATGCCGATTATCAAGAATATATCCAAAAAGGCGCCCGCTTTATCGATAGTTTGCTGCACGAAGAAGGCGTGGTCTATGGCGTCACCACCGGCTATGGCGACTCTTGCACAGTAAATGTGAGTCTTGACTTAGTGCACGAACTGCCGCTGCACTTATCCCGTTTTCATGGTTGTGGCCTTGGCGAAGTCTTAAGCGTAATGCAGGCGCGCGCCGTGATGGCTTGCCGTTTAAACTCCCTCGCCATTGGCAAATCCGGCGTGACATATGAGCTATTAAATCGCATCGAAACTTTGCTTAATCTCAATATCGTGCCAGTGATCCCAGAGGAAGGTTCAGTCGGTGCCAGTGGCGATTTAACGCCACTGTCTTATCTCGCCGCCGTGCTAGTTGGCGAGCGAGAAGTGATTTATAACGGCGAGCGCCGAGCCACCCAAGAGGTTTACCGAGAGCTGAATATCACGCCCCATGTGCTGCGCCCCAAAGAAGGCTTAGCCCTGATGAATGGCACGGCAGTGATGACAGCATTAGCCTGTTTAGCCTTTGATCGCGCACAATATTTAGCGCGTTTAGCCAGCCGCATTACCGCCATGGCGTCGTTAACCCTCAAAGGCAACTCGAACCATTTCGACGATATTTTGTTTGCTGCCAAACCCCATCCAGGGCAAAACCAAATCGCCACTTGGATACGGGAAGATTTGAACCACCATGTTCACCCGCGCAATTCCGACAGATTGCAGGACAGATATTCCATCCGCTGCGCGCCGCACATTATTGGCGTGTTGCAAGACGCGCTGCCCTTTATGCGCCAATTTATCGAGACCGAAGTTAACAGCGCCAACGACAACCCGATTGTCGATGCTGAAGGCGAGCATATTCTCCATGGCGGCCATTTTTACGGCGGGCATATCGCCTTTGCGATGGACTCCTTAAAAAATACTGTGGCCAATATCGCTGATCTGATTGATCGCCAAATGGCATTAGTGATGGACCCTAAATTTAACAACGGTTTACCCGCTAACCTTTCGGGTTCGACTGGTGCACGTCGCGCCATCAACCATGGCTTTAAGGCGGTGCAAATCGGCGTTTCAGCTTGGACGGCGGAAGCACTGAAACACACTATGCCCGCGAGCGTTTTCTCACGCTCAACCGAATGCCATAACCAAGATAAAGTCAGCATGGGCACTATCGCCGCCCGTGACTGTATGCGTGTATTACAGCTGACAGAACAAGTCGCCGCCGCAGCCCTGCTCGCCATGACCCAAGGCATTGGTCTGCGTGTTAAACAAAACGAGTTAGACGAAGCTTCACTGACGCCATCGCTTGCGACCACGCTCGCCCAAGTGCGCGCTGACTTTGAGCCATTAGTCGAAGACAGGCCGCTCGAAGCCGTGCTGCGCCAAACCGTTGCGAAAATCCAAGCGGGCGAATGGGAAGTGTGCCGATGAAAGCCTTGCTCTGCATAGAAATGGACATGCAGGTCCCCTTCCACGATGTGGATTCGATGGGGATCACTTGGCATGGTAATTACCTGCGTTATTTCGAGATTGCCCGCTGCAAATTGCTCGACGAGTTAGGCTACAACTATCGCCAAATGCAGGCCTCGAACTACGCTTGGCCGATTATTGATGTGCAGATCAAATACGTTAAGCCCAGCACCTTCGAGCAATACATTACCGTGCGCGCCGAGTTGGTCGAGTGGGAAAATCGTCTAAAAATCAATTATCAAATCCGTGATACCGCAACGGGCGAGCGTATTACTAAGGGTTATACCATTCAGGCGGCGGTGGATATGACGAGCCAAGAAATGTGCTTTGTGACGCCAGAGGTGTTTCGCAGCAAAATCGCACCGCTGCTGGCAAAGGTTGATAACGAATGAATGTCCTCCTCAAAACCTGGTCGCGAGCTAAGTGGGTGCAATGCGTCTGCCAAGGCGCACTGTTAAGCTGCATGCTGCTTGGCTCTGTGCAGGCGCAAGACCTTGCTAATCCTAACCTTACAGAAGCGAGCCAATATCAGCCCCTGTTTAACCAAGGAGCCGATAACGCCGCATTACTCGCCCTCAGCCAAAAGCTTAACCTTGGCGAGACAGTACGCGGCCACTTTGTGCAATCCCGCCAACTTAAAGTGTTAAAAAAGCCCCTCATTAGCCAAGGTCAGTTTGTGTTCGACAAAGACCAAGGGCTGATTTGGCAGCAGCTTACGCCCTTTGAGTCCTTGCTGATTTTAAAAGATAAGCAACTTATTCAGCGAGATAGCCAAGGACGAGTGCAAGTCAGCAGCGCCGATGCTTCGGCAAGTGCCGCAGCCATGGGGGATTTATTACCAAGTCTGGTGAGTGCCATGCTGGGCGGTGATATTTCGGGTTTAAGCAATCATTTTGAGCTGCATTTCTTAGCTCAAAAAACGTTAACGAACGAATTAGCTAAGGAAAACTGGCAGCTAGGATTAACCCCTAAAGATCCACTAATGAAAAAAGCCATCGCTAACATGGTGCTCGAAGGCAGCGATACTCTTCATGCCTTAGTGCTGCTCAGCGCCGCACCCAGCGTGAGTCCGCAGGATATCACCCGTATCGATTTTCGCGAGCTGCGCCAAGGTAAACTGAGCGAGGCTGAGTTAGCCCAATATGCCATCAGCCAGACGAGTCCTAAAGACGCGGGTTCAAGGGAGTAAGGCAAAATCATGGCGCCCAAGATTGCCACGCGCATAGGTCACAGACTGATGCACACATCAAGCAAATTACGCCTTGCGATTTGGCTGTGTCTGATGCTGGCGGCGAGCCTATGGACGCTGCAACTGTGGCAAAATGGAGCTAAGGTTCAAAGCGATATTCTCGCCATGTTACCCCATCTGCAGCAGGATGCGCTCACAGCGCGCGCCCTCGAGCAAGTAGAGTCAACACTTGCCGATCAAGTGTATCTTGCCCTGATTGCCAAGGATGAAACGCAAGCAATTGCGGCGGCAACACTCTTGATTAAGCAGCTTAAGACTCAAAATACCGCCTTTACCGATATTCGCAGTGCCGACATGCAAATGGGTGAAGCCCTAGGCCAATATTATTTTCCCCATCGATTTAAACTATTAACCCCAGAGCAAGCCGATGCGTTAAGCCATAATGGCCTCGATAGCTTAGTTGCCTCGGCCACACAACAGCTCTACAACGCCTTTAGTTACGCCAATAGCCAACTGCTCACTCAAGATCCTTTGCTGTTATTTCCCGCCAATTTGCTCGCCCTCGCGCCCAGCTCGAAACTGAGCGCCAAGCAAGGGATTTTACTTGCTCACCCCAAACAAGGTGTTAATAGCAGTGAAGGCGTGGCCGCTATTGTGATGGCAAAGGGCAAAGACAGCGCCTTTAATCCCAATGCCCAACTCATTCAGCAAGCAGCGTTAACACAAGCACTTACCACAGTGACTGAGCAATATGCCGGCATACAAGTGTTACAGGCGGGCGCGCTATTTCATGCTATAGAAGCAACTAATACCGCTAAGAGTGAAATCTCTGTCCTCGGTCTCGCCTCTTTGCTCGGCGTAGTGTTATTGGTTTGGCTGGCGTTTCGCTCCGTCATGCCGCTGCTGCTGGCGATAGTGACAATATCCAGCGGCCTACTGCTGGCGGTGACATTTACCCTAAGCGTGTTCGGGGAACTGCATTTACTTACTCTCGTCTTTGGCACCAGCCTGATTGGGATAGCCATCGACTACAGTTTCCACTTTTACTGCGAGCGGTTAAGCGATAATGAGCGTAGCGCGCAGGCGACCGTGGCCTATATCTTCCCCACAGTGTCGCTCGCCTTTATCACCAGCGCCTTGGCCTATGTCGGCATTGGCCTCGCGCCGTTTCCCGGCATGCAGCAGGTGGCGATTTTCTGCGCCTCTGGTTTACTCGGTGCCTACCTGACGTTAGTGCTGGCTTACCCACTCTTAGCGGGCAGCAAGTTGCCTTCGGGAGAGCGTCCGCTAAATCTTGCACAGGCCTATCTTACAAAACTCACCGGATTCTCAAACAAGCTGGTGTCGCCATGGGGATTGAGTCTATTCACCTTAGTGTTCGTAGGTGTTTGTCTGCTGGGTATCAGCCAACTTAAGGTGGATGATGATATTCGCCATTTACAACAAAGCCCTGCGAGCGTGACAGAGCCTGAAGATAAGCTCAGAAAACTCCTCAGTGGCGGTACCGATAACCAGTTTTTATTGGTGCGCGCATCGAGTGAAGAAGCCTTATTGCAACGGCTCGAAGCCCTAGGCCCACAACTCGATACCGCCATAAAACAGCAAGAGCTGGGCAATTATGTCAGCCTCAGCCGTTACCTACCGAGCAAGCAAAAGCAAGATGCAGCGTATCAATTACAGGGCGAGATTTACCAGTCGCAATTAACCACAGTACTAAGCAACATTGGCCTTGATGAGAGCCTAGCGCCAAACCTTTCTGCCGCCTATATTGGCGCCAAGGATAGCTATATCACCCCGACGGATTTTTTCGAACTGGGCTTTGGTAAACAGCTAGCGCCACTTTGGCTTGCACCAATGGGATTAGCGCCGCTTGAACACTCAACGGAGCCAACGGCCAATCCAGATAATACACAGCGAGGAAGCGACAGCCATGGCGCCATAGTGTTGCTCGGTGGTATTGAAGATATTGCGGCTCTCAAAGCGCGCTTTGCCAAAGATCCACAGGTACAACTTATCGATAAAGTCGCGGATATCTCCACCGTGATGGGGCATTATCGCCTGCTCACCCTTAAATTATTGGGGCTAGCACTGGTTATCGCACTCTTGCTATTTAGCCTAAGTTTTGGACTCAAAAAGGCCACTATGGTTGTCGCCGTGCCAGCACTCGCCGCGGTACTTACCTTAGCCATTTTAGGCTTAGTCGGCTCCCCCTTAAGCTTATTCCATGCGCTGGCGCTGATTTTAGTCTTCGGGATTGGGATAGATTACAGCTTGTTTTTTGCCGCCGCAGCGCAACATGGCAGGGCGGTGATGATGGCGGTGTTTATGTCCGCCTGCTCGACGCTATTGGCCTTTGGCTTACTCGCCTTTAGCCAAACCCAAGCTATTCATTACTTTGGATTAACCCTATCCCTCGGCATAGGCTTTACCTTTGTACTTTCGCCATTGATTTTGACCACTCGTCAGGTTTTAACCACCAACAAGGTCTCGATACCTACAAGGAATGTTATTTAAATGTCCACATCTACTGCGGCTAGCGCCACACCGTCTCACTCCCTTTGCGTCGATGTCGCCATTATTGGCGCGGGCCCTTCAGGCTCGATTGCCGCTAGCCTGCTACATAAGCAAGGCAAACGTGTCATCGTGCTCGAAAAACAACACTTTCCGCGCTTTTCGATTGGTGAGAGTTTGCTGCCCTGCTGTATGCAATTTATTGAAGAAGCGGGCATGTTAGAGGCGCTGAATGCCGCGGGATTCCAATATAAAAATGGCGCGGCCTTCCGCCGTAATGGGGTATATACCACCTTCGACTTTACCGACAAATTTACCCCAGGGCCGGGAACAACCTTTCAAGTACAACGGGGAAACTTCGATAAATTACTCGCCGATACTGCGGCAAGCTTTGGGGTGGAGATCCGTTACGGTGAAACCGTTGAGGCGATAGAGTTAACTGCCGCACCACGTTTAACTGTGCGTAACGAGCAGGGCGAACTTTATCAAGTCGAGGCCAAATATGTGCTCGATGCCAGCGGTTTTGGCCGCGTATTACCACGACTGCTCGACCTCGAAACACCGTCCTCACTGCCGACCCGCAGCGCCATCTTCACCCATGTGGAAGATAACATCAGCGATCCCAACTTCGACCGGAATAAGATTTTAATTAGCGTGCATCCGCAGCATCAGGATATTTGGTACTGGTTAATTCCCTTCAGCAATGGCCGCTGCTCGCTCGGCGTCGTGGCAGAGCCGCAATTACTCGCGCGCCTCGAAGGTGATTTAGAGCAGCAGTTAATGACCATAGTCAACGAAGAGCCCGGCCTTAACGCACTGCTTGCCAATGCCAAAGTCGCCCAACCTTGTGCGACGCTCAAGGGCTATTCCGCCAACGTGTCACGCCTCGCCACCGATAAGTTTGCGTTGCTGGGCAATGCCGGCGAGTTCCTCGATCCGGTGTTTTCATCGGGCGTAACTATCGCGATGCAGTCGGCATCCATGGCAGCAAAATGCGTGACCAAACAACTTAATGGTGACACAGTGGATTGGCCTACCGAGTACTCAGCGCCGTTAATGCAAGGGGTGAACACCTTCCGCACCTATGTGCAGGCTTGGTACGATGGCCGCTTCCAAGATGTGATTTTTTATGAAAATCCGAATCCTAAAATCAAGCAGATGATTTGCTCGATTTTGGCGGGCTATGCTTGGGATGCGCAAAATCCCTTTGTTAAAGAATCCGAGCGACGTCTAAACATGGTGGTCGAGCTATGTCGGCAGGATGCTGAACTCATCACCGCCGAACCAGCCATTAGCGAATTAGCCGAGGTGTAATTCGATGCGCTTAAGCCTTAACGCCAAAGGTCGCCCTAACGCCAAAGGTCGCACAAAAGCGATAGTGACAGTAAGCCTAATGCTCTCAAGCCTCGGCTTGATGGGCTGCAGTGAGCTGCTCTATCGGCAAACCTGCGTCGGATTCACAAAAGATATGCGTTATTGCTTAGCGCCACTGCCACAGCATTTTGGCCCCGCAACGGATAAACCGCCCGCTAAACCAAGCAGCAATCCGCCAGCCGCAAACCCAGCTGGCACAGACTCTTCGAACCAGAGTCAGCAAGGCGACAGCAAAGCAAAGGTATCCTCCCAATCTTTTAGTCAGAAGGTGAGCATAAAAGTGGGCGATAACACCCATGAGCTGCTCACCCAGCTTGAACTTGAAGGGGAACGCATGACGCTGGTTGGGCTCGCTCCGCTAGGGCAAGCGTTGTTTACCTTGGTTTACGATGGGAATACACTCAGCAGTGAGCAGAGTCAGCTACTCGGGAATGAGTTTAAAGCCGAATATCTGATGGCGATGATGCAACTTATCTATTGGCCAGAACAGAGTATTCGTAGTCATTTAGAAGGTGGAAGTTTAGTGACAGGGCTATGTGACGCCATCCCCTGCCGCCAGTTTTATAGCCAAGACACGCTTATCAGTTACAACGATAACCAAACCCAAGTGATACAAATTCGTTATCAGCACCAAACCGACGATTCCCTTTGGCAGGCACATATTAATTTAACCATGCCGCAGGCAAAGTTTGAGTTAGAGATACAACCCATTTAAGCGTTAAGTTATAGGCTGCCAATCAAAGATAAAACTTAAAACTAATCATATTAGCCACTGATATTTACCACCCAGATTCGGTAATAGGTATAGCAAGCAACAATGAATAACAGAGTCGCCATTACACAGATTGGATTGTGTACCCCGTTAGGGCAAACGCCCGAGCAGGTGTTAGCCCGCTTAATTGCAGGCGATACCAGTGCCATGCAAACCAATGACACCCTATTATTTGGGGAGTCGACACTGGTTGCGCCCGTCACTGAGCCATTACCGACAATACCTGCCGCACTGGCGCAATTCGATTGTCGCAATAATCAGTTACTCCTTGCTGCCGCGCAGCAAATTACCGACACGGTCGAACAGGCGAAACAGACATATGGCGCCGACCGCATCGGCGTGGTCTTAGGTACCAGTACCTCGGGGATTTCGAAGGGCGAAGCTGCCTTGGCCTATCGCAATCAGCACAGCCACTTCCCCGCCGATTACCATTACTTCCAGCAGGAACTTGGCAGCACCAGCGATTTTTTGCGCCAGTTATTTGCGCTCCAAGGTCCCTGCTACACCATTTCGACCGCCTGCTCCTCTAGCGCCAAAGTGTTTGCCAGCGCCAAACGCCTACTTGAGGCCAAGCTGTGCGATATGGTGATTGTCGGCGGTATCGACAGCCTGTGCCAACTCACAGTTAACGGTTTTCACGCCTTAGAGTCGGTTTCCAAGGGGCATTGCAATCCCTTCAGCACCAATCGCGATGGCATCAATATCGGTGAAGGCGCCGCGCTATTTACCCTGACCTTAGCGACAGACAACACAGCAAATGAAGCCTGCGTATTACTCGCTGGTATTGGCGAGTCGAGCGATGCGCACCATATGTCGGCGCCGCATCCTGAAGGCGCAGGGGCGATTGCCGCCATGCAGGCCGCGCTTGATGATGCACAAATATCTGCGCAAGATATTGATTATATAAACTTACATGGCACAGCAACGCCTAAAAATGATGCAATGGAAAGCCGCGCCGTACTCTCGGTATTTGGCGACACGCCGCCCCCTGCAAGCTCAACCAAACCGCTGGTCGGCCATACCTTAGGCGCTGCGGGCGCGATTGAAGCCGCATTTTGTTACCTTTTGCTATCACAGCATAATCACAGCTTTGCCCTGCCGCCCCATAGGTTTGATGGGCAGCAAGATCCACAGGACCCAAGCATTGCGCTAGTCGCGCCCATGCAATTTGCCGAGCATGGCAAGCTTAACTATGTGATGAGCAACTCCTTCGCCTTTGGCGGCAGCAATGCCAGCCTGATTTTTTGCCGTAAAGGGGCTTAAGATTGATGTCCAGTTCTATCGATACCGCAATTTCAGCCGCCGAGCCGATTTGGCTGCAACACTTAACCGAGCAGAATATTGCCGATTTTATTCCGCATCGTGCGCCAATGATCTTGATTGATAAGATTATTAGCCATCAGCCGGATGTGCTCGAAACTGAAGTGCTGATCACTCCGCAGAGCGCTTATTTTGACGAGCATCGTCAAGCCGTCCCCAATTATGTGGGTATCGAATATATGGCACAGAGCATTGCCGCTTTAGCGGGCGTTGAGGCTAAACTGCGTCACGATAAAATCCGCGTGGGATTTTTATTGGGATCGCGTAAATTAGCCTTACACACGGCGCAATACGAACTCAATCGCTGCTACCGCACTCAGGTTAAACGCCTCTATCAGGAAGAGTCGGGACTGGCGGTATTTGATTGCCAGATTTATCTATTGCCCGAAGCGGGAGCGCAGCAAACACCACTGTTAGTGGCCGAGGCCAATGTGAATGTGTTCCAACCCCAGGACACCCAAGCGTATATCGCCTCAAGCCAGCAGGCTTAATGCCAAGAGTCATGCTTGGCAGCAACAAGTCTTATCACAAAAGGATTTAGCCCTTTGATGCACAAACAACTCATCGAGCATCACGGGTGGAGAAATAAAGATGAATAACAGAGTATTAGTCACAGGTTCGAGCCGCGGTATTGGCAAAGCCATCGCCCTTAAACTGGCTGCGGCAGGTTATGATATCGCGCTGCATTATCACAGCAATCAGGCCGCAGCCGATACCAGCGCCGCAGAGCTTCGCGCCCTTGGGGTTAACGTCAGCCTACTAAAGTTTGATGTTGCCGACCGCGTTGCCGTCAAAGCCGCCCTTGAGGCCGATATCGAGGCAAATGGCGCTTATTATGGCGTGGTGCTTAATGCGGGCATCAACCGTGACAATGCTTTTCCGGCGATGAGTGAAGCCGAATGGGATAGCGTAATCCACACTAACCTTGATGGTTTTTATAATGTGATTCATCCCTGCGTTATGCCTATGGTGCAAGCGCGCAAGGGCGGACGAATTATCACCTTGGCTTCCGTTTCAGGTATCGCGGGTAACCGTGGTCAGGTTAATTACAGCGCCTCTAAAGCCGGATTGATTGGTGCGACTAAGGCGCTATCCTTAGAGCTGGCCAAACGTAAGATCACCGTCAACTGTATCGCCCCAGGTTTAATCGAAACCGATATGGTGGCGGATATTCCTAAGGATATGGTCGAGCAGTTAGTGCCAATGCGCCGCATGGGCAAACCCAATGAAATCGCCGCCTTAGCAACCTTTTTAATGTCGGACGATGCTGCCTATATCACGCGCCAAGTGATTTCGGTGAATGGAGGCATGATCTAAATGACTGAGCCGACAAACCCGACCCGCTTGGGTAGACGAGTTGTTGTCACCGGCATTGGTGGTATTACCGCCTTAGGTCACGACTGGCCGAGTATCGCAAACCGCCTTAAGGCACAAAAAAACTGTGTCGTGACGATGGCGGATTGGGACAGATATGACGGGCTAAACACTCGCCTTGCCGCCCCCGTGACCGACTTTGAAGTGCCAAGCCATTATTCGCGCAAAAAAATCCGCTCCATGGGACGCGTCTCGATTATGGCGACTCGCGCCAGCGAACTTGCACTTATCGATGCAGGACTCTTGGACGACCCTATCGTCACTTCGGGAGAGATGGGTATTGCCTATGGATCTTCCACGGGCAGTACCGATCCCATTACCGCCTTTGGCGATATGCTGAAAACTGGCGATATGTCAGGCGTTACCGCCACCAGTTATATCCGCATGATGGCCCACACCACAGCGGTAAACGTGGGGGTTTTCTTTGGCCTTAAAGGGCGCATTCATACCACCAGCAGCGCCTGCACCTCAGGTAGCCAAGGCATAGGTTACGCCTATGAAGCGATTAAATATGGCCAGCAAACCTTAATGCTCGCGGGTGGCGGCGAAGAACTCTGCCCCACCGAGGCCGTAGTCTTTGATACGCTGTTTGCGACCAGCACGAAAAACACCACGCCAGAATTATCGCCACGCCCTTTTGATGCCCAGCGCGATGGTTTAGTAATTGGCGAAGGCGCTTGTACGCTGGTGCTTGAAGAGTTAGAACACGCCGTGGCGCGCGGCGCGAAAATTTACGCCGAGATCGTCGGCTTTGGCACTAACTCCGATGGTCAGCATGTGACTCAGCCCAATAGCGATACCATGGAAATCGCCATTCGTTTAGCCCTTAAGGATGCGGCGCTCACGCCCGACGCCATTGGTTATGTCAATGCCCACGGCACCGCCACCGACCGCGGTGATATTGCCGAAAGCCATGCGACCCACGCGGTATTCGGTGCGGATATGCCGATTTCATCCCTTAAAAGCTACACCGGCCATACCTTAGGCGCCTGCGGTGCGCTAGAGGCTTGGGTCAGCATTGAGATGATGAATGCGGGTTGGTTTGCCCCGACACTCAATCTCGACAATATCGACCCAGAATGCGCCACGCTCGATTACATTCGTGGCGAACCACGTGCACTCGACACCGACTATGTGATGAGCAATAACTTCGCCTTTGGTGGTATCAACACCTCACTGATTTTTAAACGCTGGAAAACGACATAAGGACATATCAATGAAACCATTAGTTGCAAGCATTTTACTCGGTATCAGTTTACTGGCCTCGCCGGTGTGGGCGCAGGATTATACGGTTGAAACCTATCAAGAAATTTTTAAAGGCGACAATCAATTTAAGCAAAAACAAGCTATCGAAGCCCTGACGCTTGCCGGATTATCCGATCCCGCCATTTACGATGTGTTAGAGGCCAAACTTATCGCATCGCTGCCACAAGCCACCGAGAAAAATGCTATCGACTACAGCGCTTGGTTAGTCAAAGGGTTAGCTTACTCAGGGAACGATAAATACAGCGGCACCATCAACAATATTATCAATGGCGACTACCATAAGAAGCTGAAAAAATACGCCACCCAAGCCCTTGAAAATCTTGACCAGTATAAAAAATGGAATGCTATTTTAGGCGATAAAAGCCAATATGTGGCCGAGCAAAGTACTAAAAATAATGCCTATGCCAACGCCTTTAAAAGCAATGATTTAGAGCTAATGCGCCTCGCAGCCAAACGCATGATGGACGATCAAAACTACGATGACTTTTTGCTAGAATGCCTGAGCGTTGAGCTGAAAAATCCACGTTTGATGAGTAACGACAAGTTAGCCATCGACACCTACGCCAATATGGCCAAGGCCCTCGCCGCATCCGGTAATCCCCAATACCGTGAAGTGATTGAAAATATTGCCAACAACAACCCAAACAAAAAGCTGAAAAGCTACGCCGAGAGCTATCTGAAGAAGTACTACTAATCCACTTTAGATGAGCAAAAGCGTTAACAACAAGCCGAGAATCATCTCGGCTTGTTGATCTCATTTGTAGGCAAGTCACCATCAAGCGAATCAAGATAACCCATCATTAGCACAAATCGCACGATTTAATCATTTTGACCATTTCGCTCAATAAACTATACTGCCACTGTCTTTCCAAAACGGGGCTTAACTCATGCAAACCTTAACCGCCAATGACGCCAAACGAAATTTTGGTGAGTTGCTACTAAACGCTCAACGTGAACCCATCAAGATCAGCAAAAACAGTAAAGATGCAGTTGTGGTTATGTCTATCCACGATTACGAACAGCTTGAGGCGATGAAAGCCGACTATCTGAAGCACTGTTTCAACGCAGCCAAAGAAGATTTAGCAAAGGGCAATGTGGTTGATGGCGAAGATTTTCTTAGCGCCCTGTAGCAGCTCACATGAATAATAAACGCTATAAACTGAGTAAGTTAGCTCAGACTCACTTACTAAAGATTAAAGACTACACCCTTCAACACTTTTCTGAGTCGCAGTGGCACAAATACAAAGAAAGCCTAATATCCGGCTTGCAAATGTTAGCCGATAACCCCGGATTAGGCAGAAGCTGCAACGATATTTACCCCAACGGTTTCTACTTTCCTATCGGTAAACACACCGCCTACTTCACCAAAGAAGACGACTTCATCCTCATCGTTGCCCTGTTAGGTCAACCACAGCTACCCCAACATCATCTGAAATAGCTCACTCTTTTTATAGAACTGATGTATTTTCCGTGGGAGTGAGACCAACCATGATACTGACTCAACGACACTCCACGGAGAGAGGCCAACCACGGTAGTGACTCGACGACACGCCACGGAGTGAGGCCAACCATGGTAGTGACTCGACGACACGCCACGGAGTGAGGCCAACCATGGTATAGGCTCGACGACACGCAGCCAGTCCATCCTTGGATGCTCGACCGCCCCGTCCATGGGGCGGACGGTCGTCTCGCCAATCACCATGGTTTGCCTTTCGAGCATCAGCGTAACCTGCTGGCTTATACGGCCTAAACCAAAATAACACCATGAAATTTAAGTAGTTATATCTGCGTACCAAAAGAATTAACTGTGGGTGGCCGATTAAATTACATTAGAATTTCTTATCATTTTTACCGCTTTAGATTTTCTCAGTTGTTTAAAAATGCAATTTACGTCCCGCTTATGACTGTATAAGTACAGGTATAATAGAAAAGTGACAACCCTCGGGGAAAACGAGCCAAAGGAGTATCGTTTTTTAATTTCAAAAAAACATTAAGCAACTAAAAATATTAGTCTTTTCATGTTTTCTGATTTACATACCGCGCCAAAATACTTCTTGGTATATAAAGTCTCGCTTTTTCTGCATGAAAAAAGATTGGAAACTCACCGTAATGGATGCTAAGTTACTGGCACATTTGAATTATTTACTCTTATTTCTCAAACTTCGAGTCCATTATGGTTTGGGTTTCATTAGAAGTGCGGGTAATACACTGTTAGCTGCAAGGAGTAATATGCTAATTTCTCATATAAATGCAATAGAGGAAGTTCTATTAGCGCAAAGCAGAACGGCGACTAATGCTGGCCACCCTAATCTAAGAGGTGGACCTAGAGAGTGGTTCATTAGAGACTTTCTTTCCAGTCACTTACCCTCCACTTTGGAAATAGGGCAAGGTGAAATTATTGATGTTAATTCCCAACCTAACCCTCCTCGAGGTAGCTATCGACCTCAAGCAGATGTTGTAGTGTATCGACGTGATATGCCAAAAATTTCTTACTCCTCAACAGATTCTGCATATCTTGTAGAGGGCGCAATGGCTGTTATAGAGAGCAAGTCTGTTTTAACGCAGGCTGAATTAGATAACACTTGCAGGGCCACAAACGTCCACAAGTCGCTCACTAGACAGCCATTCTCTGGAATGTCTGTCGGATCAACTCCTCAGGAAGTAATATCCTACGCAGTGGCATTTGATGGGCCTGCGAATATGAGTACTGTTGCGAATTGGCTAGTGAACTACGTTCAGCAAAATAACGTTTCACCTGACAAGCTTGTAGATATGGTCGTAGTCCTTGGTAAAGGAGTGCTATGGAGGTTAAAGTCTTTTCCTGCCTTACAAATAAGCACTGCCAACCAAAACAACAACTGGGCTTTTGTAGATCAAAGCGATAAAAATTTATTTACACTTTTCACCCATATGCTCACATGGGTGGCAACTTCATCAACGCCACCAAATACAATTGCTTATGCGTCCAGGGCTCAATATCAAAATGTTCAGGTCGTTTAAGCAGCTAACAAGCGCGTCAATTAGGACGCTCGCAAGCTCGCGCCTATTACGCAGGCGTTAGGAACCAAGGAATAAGATCGGACAGGCATAACTTTTTCAGTTCCCGAGGATACAGGGGCGGTCGCCTCGCCAATCACCATCCAATTCTGCCCGTCCTATTTTGCCAATGGTGCAACTATTTCGGTGCAGTGATTGATTTAACTAAAGGGTCTGAATTAAATGATATCCTATACTCATTTCCCCCTTTAGCATTGTTTGTAACCATTAAATAGTTTACATAACCAGACTTATTCATTGGACTATTATTACTAACGCTAAACTCATTGTAGAAATGAGTAAAGTCATCTTGCTCTGAAAATATAAAATATCCAAAACAAATTTTATTATCACATGACACACGGTACTCATTTAGAATAGAACTATATTTTGACTTATTTAAAAACTCACTAATACTGTTCTCAAAAACTATTGTTTCAAACGACTTGTCTGGCATCGTCGAGAAAACATCTATAATTTCGTAAAAGTTAGCTGAAGCCAAAACTGAATTTAGCTTAGTACTATCAACAACATTGTCATCACTAACTATCCCTGTATCATAACCTCCATTAAGCTCCATTTTATGCTCAGTCAAAGAGTGCAAGGAACTATCACTTGCTCGTGGCTCTTTTATATTTGTTGATACATCAAAATTAACATTAGCAGAGTTAGAATCATCGACCAAAACGATATGGCTATCTTTCATAAAGGATGTATCGTTAACACTAGCTTCATTATTATTTTCAAAAAAATACAATGTAATAAAAATTAAAACGAGTAGAACAAATAAAAAGAAAACGATCTTCCTTAACATAACAATCCCTGTAGTTTTAGTAAAAATTAAAACGCTTAATATAAGACAATAACATAATATGTTTTTGCCTTGCCTTCAAACAAAAGTAAGCACAAGCTTTCTTGCTCGCCTCTCGATACAAACCAAGGGATGAAGCATCATCCCTTTTAGCAAAAACTCTTGGCCTACCCTTTGCTTAGTCACCGCTGCGTTTTAACCCTAAAAACAACCAAGCACGTTAACGCTATGATGGATAAGTGACAACACAGGGAATTTTAATCTTGAGAGCAACGATGAAAATAATACTAGATGATCTAAAAGGGCCTGAAATTGCAGCACTTTTAACTGAGCACCTTGAAGATATGCGAGCAACCTCGCCGCCGGAAAGTGTGCACGCATTAGACTTGGATGGCCTGCGCCAACCCAATATTCGCTTTTGGACACTGTGGGATGGCCGAAATCTGACGGGCTGCGGTGCACTAAAATGGTTAGATTCCGAGCATGCGGAGATCAAATCGATGCGCACCGCAGCGACTTACAAACAACAAGGCGTGGCATCCCAGATTCTGCAGCACTTGATCAATGACGCCAAAGCCGCAGGCGTGCAGCGCCTCAGTTTAGAAACCGGCTCGATGGCCTTTTTTCAGCCTGCACGTTCTCTCTACGCTAAGTTTGGCTTCGAGCTGTGTGGCCCCTTTGCCGATTACACGCTCGACCCCAATAGCCTGTTTATGACCAAAAAGCTCTAGGCCTCTGCACACATCAATCCACTAAGGTAGCAAACCTCAATCTAGACCTAGCCACAGCTAAGCTTTTGCCTGTTTAGTTGTGGTTAAGGCGCGATGCTTGTGCCAATAATGCATTAAAAATCCGAGTAATAATCCCCAGAAGGCACTGCCAATCCCCAATAAACTAAACCCTGATGCGGTGACGAGAAACGTAATCACCGCCACTTCTCGCTCGTCGTTATCCGCGAGCGCTGCGGTTAGACTGTTACCTATGGTGCCAAGCAGGGCTAATCCTGCAATCGCGAGCACTAACTCCTTCGGAAACGCGGCGAAGAGCCCAACTACAGTGGCGCCGAGTAAGCCAGTGATAAAGTAAAACACACCGCCCCATACCGCCGCCCAGTAACGGGTGGCAGGATTAAGGTCAGCCTCTTTTCCCATGCAAATGGCCGCTGTAATGGCGGATAAGTTAAAGGCAAAACCGCCAAAGGGGGCAAACAATACGCCCATCAGACCCGTCACGGTAATTAATGGCGAGATAGGCGGGCGATAACCATGGCCGTGCAGCGCTGCCACCCCTGGCATATTTTGTGAGGCCATAGTCACCACAAATAAGGGCAGCGCCACGCCCACTACGCTGGTGACCGAAAACGCAGGCGCTATCCATACGGGAGCCGCGAATTGCAGTTCAAGCTTATCGAGTTGCAGTAGATCCAATTGATAACTCATCCCTATTCCCGCAACGAGGGTGAGCAACATAATGTAGCGCGGCACCCATGGCTTAAGCACAACAAACACTAATAACATCAATAGGATTAAGCTCAGCTGAGTCTGCATTGCTTGAAACAGTCCTAAACCAAACTGCAGTAAAATCCCAGCTAACATGGCCGAAGCGACTGACTGCGGCATGATACGAATAAGCTTATCCATCCAGCCCGCCAAGCCGCAGAGGGCGATCAACAAAGAGCTAATCAGGAAGGCACCAACGGCTTCGTGGATACTCAATCCCGCCAGGCTGGTGACCATTAGCGCCGCCCCGGGGGTCGACCATGCCGTAAGCACCGGATTTTTATAATAGAGAGACAGGCCAATACTGGTGAGCCCCATGCCGACCCCCAAAGCCCACAGCCATGAACTCATTTGTGCCGATGTCGCACCCACGGCATCCGCCGCCTGCAGGATAATCACCGCAGAACTACTGTAGCCCACCAGCACGGCAATAAAGCCCGCCGATATTTTTGATAGTCCCAAAGCCTCGCGCCACATCATCCCTACTCCTACCTTTGCCTCGAGCATCGCACCATTGCCCGTGCGCTATAACGCACAAGATGGACAAGATAGCACCTGTGCGTTATAACGTACAAATAATTTTTTAAGCATCAGACCACAATGCAGACCATCAACAGCTATCTTGCCGCGACCCTAAAACAACTGCGCAGCCAAAAGGGTTGGAGTTTAGATAAAGCGGCACTCGAGACAGGCGTAAGCAAGGCCATGATAGGCCAGATTGAGCGCGGCGAATCTAGCCCCACCATTGCCACCCTGTGGAAAATCGCTAGCGGTTTTAATACCTCACTCTCAACTTTTCTGGAACCGACACCCGAGAGCCAAGGCGCGGTCTTTCGTAACGCCGATGCATTACGCCAAAAGCCTGCAACCGATGGTATGTTAGTGGCGTCGCTATTTCCCTTTGAGCCACGCTTTGGTTTTGAGATGTTTGAACTCACCCTATTACCGCACTATGAGCGCCTTTCCGAGCCCCATGAGGCGGGCGTGACCGAGCATGTGATTGTACTGAGCGGCACCATGGAAGTGTTAGTCGATGGCCAGTGGCAGCCATTACAGCAGGGCGAAGCCGTGCGCTTTGCCGCCGATAAACCCCACGGTTACCGCAACTTAAGCGATCAACCCGTGGTGTTTCATGATCTTATCCATTACCACAGGGAAACGCCTGCCACCGAGTAACGCCGACAAGCCAAGCACCCAACAGATTGCCGCTTGCGCTCACCAATTCATTAGAATAAACTTATTGAAAATTTTCTAATCATAGAGGCAAAGCTATGTTTCAATCTTTACTGGCTAAATTATCTGGTAGCAGCAACGGTGAAAAATGTTGGCAATTGATTGATCAAGGTGCGCGCGTTATCGATGTGCGCTCACCAGAGGAGTTTGCCTCAGGTCATTTGCCTCAGGCCATCAACGTGCCGCTGCCAACACTCGACCAATGGTTGCATCAGGTTGACAATAAACAGCATCCGTTTGTGCTTTACTGCGGCGCAGGTATCCGTGCCCAAAAGGGCTGCGATATTTTAAGGGCCAATGGTTTTGAATGTGTGATCAACGGTGGTTCGCTAAAAGATTTAGTCTGCTGCCAGCCAAGCTAAAACCTAAGCAAAGCAACCATACGTGAGGAGGTGCAGATGACAACAAAGTGCCCGCGCCCAACTAGCGGCGAACAACCGCCGCAGTCCAAAGTGGTTCGCGAAACCCGCTACAGCGTGAGCCGCAACCGTGGCCAAGCAAGCACTAAGGTTCGCTATATCGAAACCAACACCATATACCTTGGCTGCAAACTGTGCGAATAATCGCGTTCTGTGTAAACAAAAATGCCAGCATTTACGCTGGCATTTTTTATTATCTTTACGATTAAACCGCTAACTTATCGATACTGGCTTTAGCTTCGCTGATACCTTTTTGGTTGGCTTCTGGGCCCATATTCAGCGCTTCAGCATATACCACTTCCACGTCGGTGATACCGATAAAGCCGAGGAAGGTTTTTAAGAAAGGCACAATGTGATCGGTTGGGCCATCTTTATGGGCGCCACCACGGGTGGTGATCAACACGGCGCGTTTGCCTTCTACTAAGCCTTTAGGACCGTTTTCGGTATAAGTGAAAGTCACACCGGCACGGGCCACAAAATCAATCCAGTTTTTCAGTTGGGTTGGAATGTTGAAGTTGTACATCGGCGCGGTGATCACGATAGTGTCGTTCGCTTTTAACTCTTCAACTAAGGCGTTCGACAGGTCGAGCATCTCTTGCTGACGCGCAGTTAACTCAGCGCCGCCACGTAGGCCAGAGGCGATTTCGCCATCAACCATTGGCAACACATCTTTACCCGCTAAATCGCGAACTGTGATGGTCGCGCCTTGGTCTTCCCATTTACCGATCAGGTGGTCAACTAACAAGGCAGATTGTGAATAACCGCCAAGAATACTGGATTTTAACACTAGGACTTTAGACATAATCTGCTCCGAAAATTGAAATTCTTGAGAGTCTTTCAGCTTGCTCTCGACTCTATGGGCTTAGTTTATTAGCCCATAAAAAAGAAAAAAAGCGGATAAAATTTGAGATTACTTTCTAAAAAATAGAATGGTTAAATGAAGGGCTAGCAAAGCTAGCCCTTCATTTATGGAGATGCATCACTCGAACTATTGAGCAAAATAATAGTTGTATTCACTGATTAGCTGGGAAAGCTCAGGCGAGTTTTGAATATCAACCATAAACTTATCAGTCGTGGTCATCGCCCATGCCAAACTCTCTTTATCTAGACTATACATTCCCTCATTGGAGTACATGTTGTGAGCCTTGGTGAAATTCTCACGGTAGCTGACGCTGGCAACCACCTCATTGTGGACCCTAAACTCATAGGTCAGCACCAGATCATTATTAGTCACCATAGGTAGCAACCCTAGGGAGCCACCGGCTAAAATCGCCGAGGTTAGCCCCGCGGCTTCTCCCCCTGCTGTAGGTTCCATTTTATAGGTCACAATCAGTTTCAATGGATTACCGATATTCTCTTTATCCATTTTTTCAAATAATGGCGTGCCCTTGAGTTTGTTATAAAAGTCAGTTGAATCAATGGTACTAATAAAAAATACTGGTGGAAGTGCCGTGGTTTGCGCTTTAACAAACGGGCTAGTGAGCAACAAACCCAGCATCAAAATACGAAGCATAAATGGCATTGGAAACATCCTTATTGATAGCAATTCAGTTGAACAACAGCACCAAGTGCAGCCGCATTTGCCGTTCGAATATCGCCCTTCATATTGGGTTCAACCGACTGATAACTAATGCGGTGCTTATCTAAAAAGCGGGCAGCATATTTTGCATCAAGGGCAAAGTTAACATTCTGCGGCAATGCACCCGATTCACGTAGACTCGTCACATTTAAGGTACTGACGGTAATACCTAATAGCTCCCCACCGTCAGAGACAACTGGGCCACCACTTGAGCCGGGCTGGATCGGTGCCGAAAACTGGAATTGCCCCACCGCCCCCTTTAATGCCTCGCGTGAGCTGATATTTCCGCGCGTTAAATTGGGGGAGGCCGCCAATAATCCCTGCAAGGGATAGCCAACATTGGTAATCGCCTCGCCCAGGAAAATCTCTGTACCTTTACGCAATGGTAAGTATTGCTCCACTGGCGTACCCGTACTCACGACCGCTAAATCCAATAAGGTCGAGCTAGCCTCTACGGCCGCATCAAAGGATTTACCGCCAACATTCACCTGTGTCACCATGCAATTTTTGAGTACATGGGCCGCAGTGACAATTTGCCCCTGAGGATTAATATAAAAACCTGTTCCTGTACTGACTGGCTTTTGCATATTTGCCAGCAAATTCGCCGAGACATCCTTCATTGCATACTGTGCAGGATAGGAGCTAGCCGACGGCGTCAACGTGTTTAGCACATCGACAATCACTAATTGAGTCGCACGCAATGCGGCGTTATAAAGACCTAAACCATCCCCTAAATAACCAATATCTGCCTTAAAGGATTTTTGCCCTTCGCGAATGGGCTTATCGGAGCCATTAAATACCCGATAGCTCATGATCATTTCTGCTTTACCCGACTCAAATTTCCACTCAGGATCGATATCGATCAGCAGTCCATACTGACTCGCTTGCGTGCGGTCTAATAACTTAGCATTTGAAAAATAAGCACCAAAACCATCCTTCACGCCATCACTGAGTGATTTTCCTAGATCGACCCAAATATTCCATTTCTCTAAATAAAAACGGTTATTTAACTGCGAATGGGGCAAATAATAAGCAACACTCACATCCACAGGGAGCGTAATAGCTTTATTTAGCACCACACCCTTTGGTAATTTATTGGCATTTAACTTGGTATTGGCGCAACCACTGAGATGAAAACAAAATAGAGCAATAAGCACACAGGAGAGAAATCGCATCGGTTATCCTTAATATCAATGCAAATAGCGCCATACAGCATAAACGTGATAACCGTACGGACCATGGCGTATGCAACTTAAGTTGCATTAAGCCAAAGATTCTATTGCAAGTTAAAGGCAACATCAACGATGAAAATTTACAAAAATCAAACAGTCGCAACTATTTCTTAATGCCTGGAAGGCTAATATACAGGCCTGAAAACTCAGCGCAGAGCAGATCTTCACAGTAAAGCTTAACCACAAGTCGAACTTTGGCTTTTCGCCCCATAGATAAGCCCGCTAAACTGGCATCCTGCCATACCACGCGTGCAATAGGTTGATTGCGAATGGGCGCCAAGTAACGGATATGGGCATCGGCTAACACTATGTCGCCATCCACATTGAGGAGTTGCTGTTGCAGCCATACCATGCCCCAACCAGTGAGCGTCATAAGGGTATAAATGCTGCCCGCAAACATGGTGTGATGCAGATTGATATTCGGCGCGAGTGGCGCACTCACGCTCAATTCACCATCAGAAAATGACAGCGGCGCGATCTGCATAAACTCACTCACAGGTATAGTGCGGTGCCAGGTCTGGCGCAATTGGTTTAATAATTCGTCCATGGGCATTTTCCTTTACTAGTGCAAGCGTATTGAGATTAAACCTGTAAATGGAAGGTCACTGGGCCATCGTTGACGAGTTCAACCTTCATATCAGCAGCAAATTGCCCTGTTTCGGTGGTCACGCCCTTGGCGCGGCAAAAGGCGACAAACTCTTCATACAGGCCAAGCGCTTGTTCTGGTGTGCCCGCACCCGAAAAGCTCGGCCTTAGCCCACGCTCCGTATCGGCGGCCAAGGTAAATTGTGATACCACTAAAAGCGAGCCTCCCGCTTGAGTCAAATTGAGATTCATTTTGCCATTTTCGTCAGAAAACACTCGATAACTCATTACTTTAGTAGCTAGCTTTTCCATCTTCTCGCGATTATCTTCCCGCTCAACCCCAAGTAAAACTAACAAGCCTTTATCGATTGCACCTATGGTTTGATTATCTACAACCACACTGGCGCGGCTGACTCTTTGAATTAAAGCGATCACAACTTTTCCTTTAAATTAAGACTTTACAACGGGCATCAAAGGAATTGGGCGCAGATACTGCTCAATTCCCTCCGGCAAGGACTTAGCGATTTCTGCCAAGCCGCCATCGGTCCACAGCATAAAACGGCGAAGCTCCTCGATTTCGACCTTATCGGCAAAGGTCACAGTGCCTTGGATTTGGACCACTGCGCCCTGCTCACGCAGCACGAATTTAGCAAAATTGAGCTTGGCATTCAGCTCACCAATCACCGCAGGCAGTTCGGGGCTGGCCTGCAACTGTGGATGCACCGCATAAAAACGGTTCATCAGAATACGGTCAATCCCCGCAGCATTTATACTGGGTTCGAGCATAAAATCATTATTGCCAAATTGCACCGCAACCTTATCCGCCCCGACTTTAGTGGCTAAATAGTTGGCATTGATGAAAGCCTGATACAAAGCATCAGCAGCAACCTCATTGGTCATTCCAGCCAATTGCACCACTTTAGGCGCCACAGGGGCGCGAGCCTCAGTCGACTCGACAGCTAAAGATGACGATTGAGGTTCTGGGGTTGAGGATGAGGTGGCCGCGCAGGCCGTTAATCCTAAAATGGCGGCAATAATCATAGCTAATTTCATGCAAACTCCTGTCGCTTTATCCAAGACCACATGGCTTGAATTTCGAGTGTGACGGCAAGTGAGAGTATTTCACTATTCAACAAATGCCCGCCATCAACAATAGTGTGGATTTGTATCCTGGGGTTATCAATTTTTGCCCCAAATGCGGCTAATAAGCGTGCCGGACAGACGGCATCCTGCGTGCCTTGTAATAGCAGGGTACGCGCAGAGACTTGAGATGTCACCCGTTGTAATACACTGAACATATTGAAGTAATCATTTTGCGCATAGTGCAGCTCGATTTGAGCTAAGGCGAATAGCGGCGGCGCAAGCCGCTTAGGTAGGCCAGTTGGTACGCCCGCTAGGGTTAATTCCCATTGGATCCAACGGCGGGCAAATTCGTGGCGAGTTGCTTCATCTTGGGCGTTAAATCCTAGCTGATAATGCGTAAATAAATCCGCCAATCCAATAGAAGGCGCGGCAAATTCACGGTATGCCTGTGGATATAACTGCGCTGCGCCCGAGGGCGCATAGAGCCATTCAATCCCTTCTTTTGATGGAATAAACAGCGCCCATAATACTTGAGCTATTACCCGCTGCGGAAATAACCCACTGTAAATTAAGGCTAAGGTGGCGCCAAATGAGCCACCCGCTAAGCACCAACGCGCTATGCCTAAGTGAATGCGAATCGCCTCAATATCGCTGATGAGTCCATTTAAATGATTGTGTTCCAACTCGCCAGCAGGCAGCGATTGCCCCGCACCTCGTTGATCTAACAGTAAAATCCAATAGTGCTCGGGGTTAAATAAACTGAGCTCACTCACACTAGCGCCTGCGCCAGGACCACCATGCAGATAAAGCAGCGGGATACCCTGCGGATTACCATATTGAGCGAGATGCAACTGCTGCCCATTGCCCATCATCAGCCAATCACGGCGGATAAAAGCAGCAAGCGGATGGGCATCAGTGATCATAGGTGGGATAAGGCTCGCTGAATGTCTTGGTGAATGATAACTTAGCTACGGCTTATCCAGTGTAGTCGATGAAGGCGCGTTTGCCGCAAGTTCACCTGTCGTCTCAAGCACTTGGTTTGATTGGGCGGATGTGGTTTCTGGCTGCGCGGCGGGTGTATCCTGCGCCGCTAAAGGCTGATCATCGAGGTTAATTTCGTTGATATCGCTACTGGACTCATAGTCCAAATACTCGGGCATGGCGGCGGTAATTTCGGCGCCCAGCAGCACGATCATCCAAGATAAATATACCCAAACAAATAGAATAGGAATGGTCGCCAGCGCACCATAAATGGCTTCATAACTTGGAAATTTCGTCACATACAAGGCAAAACCTTTTTTCCCCAACTCGAATAGCAAGGCCGCCACCACTGCACCGAGTAGTGCGTGCCAAAACTTCACCTTTTGATTCGGCACCACCATATAGAGCAGTAAAAACGCAGCCACCGAAAATAACAGCGGCAAACGTTCGATAAACAGCGGCATTACGCCAGATAAGGTGTCGCCCTCAAACAGCTTTAACGACACCACATAGGAGGTCGCGACTAGGCTCGCCCCCACCAGCACAGGGCCTAAGGTAATCACCATCCAATACATGGAAAAGGCCACGACCACAGAACGTTTTTCCTTAGTGCGCCAAATATTATTCAGTGACTTATCAATGGCGGAGATCAGCATAATCGCCACCACCACTAAGGCCGCAATCCCCACCGCTGTGCCTTTAGAGGCATTACCCACAAATTCATTGATATAGACTTGTACCGTATCGCCCGCTGCGGGCAGAAAATTCTCGTAAACGAAGGCTTCAATTTGGCCGCGGATCCCCTTAAACACAGGAAACGCCGACAGCATAGACATAGTCACCGCCACCATAGGAACGAGCGATAATAGGGTGACATAGGCCAAGTGGCCCGCACGAATATTGATTTGATCTTCTACTAGGCGCTGGCGTAAATGCAGCAGGAAGTGCCAAATCCCAAGGAGTAAGACTCGAATTTGTGCCAGATCTATCTTCTTAGTCACGGGTTTCTCTTGATTCTGTTGGTATAGACTCGTTATCTTCGTACAATAAACACTTAATTTACAAGTCTAAGGAGTGAATTGATGTCACAACAAGGATCCACTGGCAATGTTATCGCCGCAATCGCTAGTCTGTTTTTCCCCGGCCTAGGCCAACTGCTACAAGGGCGAATTTTGGCAGCATTGCTATTCTTCGTGGTCACTGTAGTCGGCTACGCCCTTTGGTGGTTAATTGTGCCCGCGGTAATTGGTGCTATCTTTCACCTCTGGAGCATTATCGATGCGGCGCGTTTTAAAGCCGACTAACTTCATCTGACTCAGTGACGGAATACCCAATGAAAAGATTGATCACCTCTAGTCTGATAGCGGCAACGCTATTGCTGACGGGCTGCCAGAGTGCCTATTACGGTGCCATGGAAAAAGTGGGCTACCACAAGCGCGACATTATGGTCGACAGAGTGAAAGCCGCGAAAGAATCCCAAGAGGATGCGCAAAAAGAGTTCAGCTCAGCACTCGAGGAGATGCAAGCCCTACTCAACCACAATGGTGGCAACCTCGAAAAGGCCTATAACAAGGCTAAAGATGAATACGAGTCAGCCCAAAGTGCCGCCGATGATGTAAGTAATCGCATCAACAAGGTCGAAGATGTTGCCGAGGCGCTATTCGATGAGTGGCAAGCCGAAATCGGCGAGATCAGCAAAGCGAGCCTACGCCGCAACAGCGAAACTAAGCTCAAGGAAACCCGCCGTTCCTACGAGCAGCTGATTAAAACCATGCGCCGCGCCGAATCTAAAATGCCGCCCATTCTCACCGCCATGAAAGACAATATGCTGTATTTAAAGCATAACTTAAATGCCCAAGCGATAGGCGCGATTAAAGGGGAATTTGCCAACTTACAAACGGATATCTCAGGCTTAATCAAAGAAATGAATAAATCTATCAATGAGTCTACTCGATTTATCGAGGCCCTTGAGAACTCAAAAGGGTAAGGCCATTTAGCTTGCTCAAACTGGCTGTTAATTCCGTCAAACCAATCTGAATTAACAGCTTAGCACTGATGCTCTAACCCTCTAAACACTTCGGCAAGCTGCGATGGCGGTTTGCTGTTGATTTTATCCTCCCTGCATTCCCAGTTTCGTTTGTGCAAGGCTAAGATTTTTAGCTTTGTGAGCGATGGCGCGCTTTAGTGTGATGATTCAATCAATATTGGATCTAACGCACAAATTCACTTTAGGCTCATAAACTTATCTACAAAAGATTGCTCAGATTGAATACGTGTATTCTATTTGCAGTATTAACATGACCTTTATTGAATCCCTTACCCTAATGTTGGCCCTAATGTATATCGCCTCCCTAAGCTATTGGAGCGGTAAAAAATGGGGAGCAGTGACCACCTTACTCCTGAGTGTTGGCGCAGTGGCGATTAGCCTCTACTGGCCCTTGGCGCTCGCCCTAATCATTGCCTTGCCCCTTGCACTTATTGCCCATAAGTTTGCTCCGGTGGAGTATAAGGCCGAGATAAAAATCAACGCCCTGCGTGAAGGTTGCCAACACCTGCTCGCACTCTCGTTGTTTTTAGTCGCCATCCAATACTGCATTAATGCTATCCAACTCAAACAAGGGGTCACGCCTTGGTTAATGCGCCCTGATGTTGTCGATGCCTTTTTGCCCATCGCCGGCGGGATTGAATTAAAAGCCATATTGACGCTCAACCTGTGGGACCAAACCCATCCCGCCGCCGCAGTGATGCTCGCCGCTGTGCTACTCACAGGCCTACTCTGTAAACGCGCCTTTTGTGGCTGGGCCTGCCCCTTAGGACTCGCCGGCGAATACCTCTACGCCTTACGCAAACGCTTTATCAAAGCAGAACTTGCGCCCCCAGCATGGCTAGACTGGCCACTACGGATGCTGAAATACTTATTACTGCTGGGACTGTTTTATGTAGTGATCGGTATGCCAAGCGAGTCGATTCCCTATTATCTGCAGGGTAACTACCACAAGATTGCCGACCTTAAGATGGCACTGTTTTTTGTCACACCAGGGCTTATTACCTTAGCCTGCTTTGCTCTTATCCTCGTCCTCGCCGCATGGCGTCGCCAAGGTTTTTGCCGCTACTTGTGTCCCTATGGTGCCATGCTCGGACTGTTAAGTTTTGCCAGCCCACTCAAAATCCGCCGCGATACTCAGCATTGCCTGATCGAAACCAAGGGTATGAAGTGCGACAAATGCACCCGCGCCTGCCCAGCCAACATCATAGTGCATACCAAAACCACGGTTCGCAGCGACGAATGCCAAGCCTGTATGCGCTGTGTGGCGGCCTGCCCTAAATCGGCGGCACTCGGTTTTGGCCTTAAATCGGGTCACAGAGTTAGCCATAAAGGATTGTTAGTCTTGTTATTATTGGCGCTCTTCCTCCTGCCACTCGGCGCTTATTTAGCCGGGTTCTGGCATAGCCAAACACCGGACGCTATCCGCATGGAACTTATCCAAGTGATTGACCGAGTGGGTCATTAACTCTCTGATTTGTTAATAAGAGACATAAAAAAGGTGCAGTCTAAGCTGCACCTTTTATGGTCACGATAAGCTTGAGTGCCAGTGACTAAGCCAAATCGAACCTGTCGGCATTCATTACCTTAGTCCAAGCGGCCACAAAGTCATGCACAAACTTCTCTTTGGCATCATCCTGCGCATAAACCTCAGCATAGGAGCGCAAAATCGAGTTAGAGCCAAACACCAGATCGACACGGGTAGCGGTCCACTTCACTGCGCCAGTTTTACGCTCGACTATCTCATACAAATTAGTACCCGCAGGCTTCCAGTTGTAGGCCATGTCGGTAAGATTCACAAAGAAATCATTAGTTAACACACCCACTTTGTCGGTAAACACGCCGTGGCGTGTACCGCCATAGTTAGTGCCCAACACCCGCATTCCCCCAACCAACACTGTCATCTCATGGGCGGTTAACCCCATAAGTTGAGTGCGATCGAGCATCATCTCCTCGGGCTGAACTATATAATCCTTTTTCTGCCAGTTACGATACGCATCGTGCAAAGGCTCAAGTACGGCAAAGGATTCCACATCGGTCATTTCCTGCGTGGCATCACCACGGCCAGGCATGAAAGGTACTGTGATATTGACTCCCGCAGCGTGGGCGGCCTTTTCAATCGCCGCAGCGCCACCGAGGACAATCAAGTCGGCAATACTGACCTTTTTGCTTAAGCTTGCCTGCAACGCGCTCAACACCTGCAATACTTTTTGCAAACGCTCGGGTTCGTTGGCCTGCCAATCTTTTTGTGGTGCTAAACGGATCCGTGCGCCATTGGCGCCACCGCGGAAATCCGAGCCTCGGAAGGTGCGCGCGCTGTCCCACGCGGTTGCGACCAATTCGGAAACACTGAGTCCCGAGGCTAATAATTTCGCCTTCAGGTCGACAATCTCACTGGCATCCAAACGATAATCAACGGTTGGGATGGGGTCTTGCCAAATCAGCTCTTCACTCGGCACTTCTGGCCCTAAATAACGGCTCTTAGGCCCCAGATCGCGGTGAGTTAACTTAAACCAAGCACGGGCAAATACCTCGGAGAAATAGGCGGGATCTTGATAAAACTTCTCGGAGATCTTGCGATACTCGGGGTCCATTTTCATCGCCATATCCGCATCGGTCATGATGGGGTTAAACTTGCGATTCGGGTCGCCCACTGAGACGACTTTATCTTCCTCTTTAATATTAATAGGTTCCCACTGAGAGGCGCCCGCGGGGCTTTTTTTCAATTCCCAATCGTAATTTAACAGTAGGTGAAAATAACCGTTATCCCATTGAGTGGGATGAGTCGTCCAAGCGCCTTCGAGACCACTGGTAACGGTATTCGCGCCAGTGCCTGGGCCTTTTTTGTTGAGCCAGCCCAAACCTTGGGCCTCAAGTTCTTCGCCCTCGGGTTCAGGGCCAAGATCCTGTGCCTTACCATTGCCATGGCATTTGCCCACCGTATGACCACCGGCGGTTAAGGCCACGGTTTCTTCATCATTCATCGCCATTCGTGCAAAAGTGACACGCACATCTTGAGCGGTGCGCAGTGGATCGGGTTTACCATCAACCCCTTCAGGATTCACATAAATCAGCCCCATCATTACGGCAGCTAAGGGATTTTCAAGGTCACGCGCGCCCGAATAACGGCTGTTAGGATTATCACTTGGCGCAAGCCATTGTTTTTCAGAGCCCCAATAAATGTCTTTTTCAGGATGCCAAATATCCTCTCGACCGCCGGCAAATCCATAGGTTTTTAAGCCCATAGACTCGTAGGCCACATTACCCGCGAGGATCATCAAATCTGCCCATGAGAGTTTGTTGCCGTATTTTTTCTTAATCGGCCAGAGTAAACGGCGGGCTTTATCAAGGTTGGCGTTATCGGGCCAGCTATTGAGTGGGGCAAAGCGTTGATTACCCGTCCCCGCACCGCCACGGCCATCGGCAATGCGATAGGTTCCCGCAGAGTGCCATGCCATGCGGATCATCAAGCCACCATAATGCCCCCAATCGGCTGGCCACCAATCTTGGCTATCGGTCATAAGGGAATGCAAGTCCTGCTTCACGGCAGCGAGATCAAGGGTCTTAAAGGCTTCACGGTAATTAAAGTTGGGATCCATGGGATCCGTCTTCTTATCATGCTGATGCAAAATATCGAGATTAAGTGCCTTAGGCCACCAATCCATATTGTTGCTGGCAACGGCTGAATTTGCCCCATGCATCACGGGGCATTTACCTTGAGAGTGTTGAGTCTTGTCCATGGAATATTCCTTTACTTATGGCTAACGAAGGGAATGACCCTATAAGGCGTCATTAGGCTTATCTGGTTTGGACGTCTTCTAAAACGTTTATCGTTTGCATTAATCCCTTCTGCACTGTTCCAAAATGACGATTAATGCACCATTCGGTCTGTATACTAAACAAGCAAAATGACAACATTTCAAACTTCTGCCACTAAAGCTAGGTAACTGTAACAAGAACAGCAAACCCTAGCTCAAAAAGCGGGCACAGATCACACTATTGGTGGTTTTTACATCACTATCTTGATTTTAATCAGAACGGAAGATGGTTTTATCACTAATACTCATCTCAAATAAGAAAAATAAAACGCTTATATTCTTACTTGAGGTGAATCTATGCGACAGAGACGCTTGCAACTTATGCAGTCACTTTTTGATGAATATATTGAGATGTACGCTGCACGGGATGACAAACTCACAGCCCGCTTTAGCGATACTTTTAGTGGTTATGCAGGTAGCAGCGATATTCTTGTCACCAGTAAAGATGAATGGGTAAAAATAACCCGTCAGGACTTCGCCCAAGTCCCCGAACGGATCCATATTGAAGTGTTAGATCTTTCACTACAGGATCTTGCCGAAGATATTATTGTTATTACAGCGTTTTTCCATATACACCTCCCTATTCCAGACTCGATACTCAGCCAAGAAACCGCAAGGTTAGTGCTGATTTTTCGCCAAGAAAGCAACGATTGGAAAATCGTCCATAGTGGAATATCCATTCCCTATGGTTTAGCAAAACAAGGCGAAATTTACCCGATGACGAGTTTAGAAGAGCGCAATCGAGAGCTAGAGTCCATTATACAAGCGCGAACCTATGAACTTGCCGAAGCGAACAACAGACTCGAAAAACTCAGCAATACCGATGGGTTAACCAATATTGGCAACCGTAGATTGTTTGATCAAATGCTGCAAAAGGAATGGAGTCGTGGGCAACGCAACAACACGCCACTCTCGCTTATCATGCTCGATATTGACCACTTTAAATTATTTAATGATTTTTATGGCCATCTCGCAGGAGATGACTGTCTCAAGATGCTGGCGAACAGCTTATCTCAATCAGGTCGTCGGGCAGGTGAATTAGTTGCACGCTATGGCGGCGAAGAATTTGTTATTTTACTCCCCAATACGGATCACCAAAGCGCACTCGACACCGCCAAGCACGTACATCAACTTATTCAATCGCTTGCTATACCCCATATTAAAACAGACATAGGAATTGTCACGGTCAGCGTGGGTGTTGCGTGTTTACTCCCCTCAGATAAACATAATGCCTTAGAATTAGTCCACCAAGCAGATACCGCCCTTTACTTGGCGAAGTCCGCAGGTCGTAACTGCATACGCTCAGTACATGAACCTGAAATATAGCCATTAAAAAGCCCCGCTAAGTTGCCTTAGCAGGGCTTTATTCACTGTATGGCAGTCACTTTACGTGCCCACCACAACCACCATTAACCGCGGCTAGCGCGCTTACGGTCGTTTTCAGTTAAGTGTTTCTTACGAACACGGATGCTCTTAGGTGTTACTTCAACTAATTCGTCATCATCAATAAACTCAAGCGCTTGCTCAAGAGTTAAGGTGATTGGCGTAGTCAGTACTTGAGCTTCGTCAGTACCAGAAGCACGCATGTTAGTCAGCTGCTTACCTTTCAAACAGTTAACTGTCAGGTCGTTAGAACGTGAGTGAATACCCACAACTTGACCTTCGTAAACTTCGGCTGCGTGGCCAATAAACAGACGACCGCGGTCCTGCAGACCGAACAGTGCGAATGTCAGCGCCTTACCCGTAGCGTTAGAGATCAATACGCCGTTAGCACGTTGACCGATATCGCCACCTTTGTGCGGACCGTAGTGATCGAATGAGTGGTAAATCAGACCAGTACCAGAAGTTGCAGTTAAGAACTCAGTTTGGAAACCAATTAAGCCACGGCTTGGGATGATAAAGTCAACGCGCACGCGGCCTTTACCGTCAAGCTGCATATCTTTCATCTCAGCCTTACGGATACCCAGCTTCTCGATGACTGTACCTTGATGCTCTTCTTCAACGTCAACGGTCAGGGTTTCGTATGGTTCACACAGTTCGCCATCGATGGTTTTTAAGATAACTTCTGGGCGAGAAACCGCTAATTCGTAACCTTCACGACGCATGTTTTCGATCAGGATAGATAAGTGTAATTCACCACGGCCAGATACCGCGAAACGGTCTGGGCTATCGGTTTCTTCAACACGCAGTGCCACGTTGTGCACTAATTCCTGTTGCAGACGCTCAAGAATGTTACGTGAAGTCACGTACTTACCTTCTTTACCCGCAAAAGGTGAAGTGTTAACTTGGAAAGTCATGGTCAGCGTTGGCTCGTCAACAGATAAAGGCGGCATCGCCTCTACATTGCCAGCGGCGCACACTGTGTCCGAAATTTTAAGCTCACCCAAACCGGTGATCGCCACGATATCGCCCGCATTTGCTACATCAACTTCGGTACGCTCTAAGCCCATGTAACCTAATACTTGGCCCATTTTACCGTTGCGTACTTTACCGTCGGCACCGATCACGCTCACCTGTTGGTTAGTCTTGATGCTACCACGGTTAATGCGACCCACACCGATAACACCCACGTAAGAGTTGTAATCGAGCTGAGAAATTTGCATCTGGAATGGACCATCCGCATCAGCATCAGGTGATGACACTTTTTCAACGATAGTCTGGAACAGTGGCGTCATATCTTCGCTGACAACATCTGGATCTAAGGTTGCAAAACCGTTTAATGCAGAAGCATAAACGATTGGAAAATCTAATTGTTCGTCAGTTGCACCTAAGTTATCGAACAGGTCGAATACTTGGTCGATAACCCAATCAGGGCGAGCACCTGGACGGTCAATCTTGTTGATAACAACGATTGGCTTTAAGCCTTGGGCAAACGCTTTTTTGGTTACGAAGCGAGTTTGTGGCATTGGACCATCAACGGCATCAACCAGCAACAATACTGAGTCAACCATAGACAGAACACGCTCAACCTCACCACCGAAGTCGGCGTGGCCAGGGGTATCAACGATGTTGATACGATAATCGTTCCACTTGATGGCAGTATTCTTTGCCAGAATCGTGATTCCACGCTCCTTTTCAAGATCGTTGGAGTCCATCACCCGCTCAGTAGCTTCTCCCCGGGTTGCAAGGGTTCCTGATTGCGACAGCAACTTGTCCACCAGGGTCGTTTTGCCATGGTCAACGTGTGCAATAATGGCGATGTTACGTAAATTCTCTAGCACGGATAAACCTCTTACCATCAAACAAAATTAGGGATATTACAATATTCGTTACAGCAATCTACGTTGAGTCGCCATAAAAAAGCGTGACATTCTACTCCAGAGCGGCCATATCGCACAGGATTATTTTTGAACACTTATAAAACTATTTTTTAGGGCCTATGCTAACGAATCAGTTATGGCGATAAGACAAATAACCCAAATGCACCGTTTCAGCGCAGGCAATTTGCCATATTATTTCGACGTCAGTACGACTAACCAGCTGAAATAACTATTCTTCAGGGGAATGGCGTAGCAGACTATGCGCTTAAGGCCGCCATAAGTATAGCGAATAACCCCAATTCGGCAGACCCGTTTTTTCGTCCAAACACATCAGTATGCCAAACCGCTACCTAAGTATTTTCTCGATAGCCTCAATAAATGGCTTTAGACGCAGTTTCAATAAACTCTATTCCCACCTAAGAACAACAAGACTAATCAATTGATTTTTAATGATAAGCAATGAAAACAAGCCAAAATCATTATCAGAAAAACAGCTTAGCATCTCACTGTTTTGTGACATTATGGCGAGCACTGAAAACAGTGACCTTACGCGGTTATCTAGACTTATTTATATGCTAAATTCATTCTGCTTTGCTGAGCCTAATGGATAGTAACAGGCTAACAGCGAGTATGCTGCTCAGCTTGAATATGGGTATGAATTAACCAAGCAAGCCGATGCTCATCGTCACTGCACTAAAATGGGGGCGAATGGCGCGCACCAAAATGGATTAATGCACCAAAATGCCACATCAAAGCGCACCAATAAAGTGCAACACAGAGTTAAAGATAGTGAAATAAAACACATATTCATTAATTATCAATAATTTAAATTGTTGGCATAGATATCGCTTTATAGCTAGTAAGTTTTGCTCAAGCACAACTTGAGTTAAAAGATTATAGAAGGGACATCCCTTTACCCTACCGGAGACTTGAGAATGTCAGTTGAATCAGTTTTAAAGCAACTTGAAGAATTAGAAGTTAAGTTTGTTGATTTACGTTTTACCGACACCAAAGGTAAAGAGCAGCACGTATCTATTCCAGCTCATCAGGTAGACGCTGACTTCTTCGAAGACGGTAAAATGTTTGACGGCTCGTCAATCGCTGGCTGGAAAGGCATTAACGAATCAGACATGGTACTGATGCCAGACCCAACGACGTTTGTACTGGACCCATTCACCGAAGAAACCACTGCACTGATCCGCTGTGACATTCTCGAGCCAGGCACTATGACTGGTTATGACCGCGACCCACGTTCTATCGCGAAAAAAGCGGAAGAATACTTACGCTCTACCGGTATCGCTGACACTGTATTAGTTGGACCAGAACCAGAATTCTTCCTGTTCGACGATGTTCGTTTCGGTACTGACATGTCTGGTTGTTTCGTGAAAATCGACGCTAAAGAAGCGGCATGGAACTCTGGCACTAGCTACGAAGGTGGCAACACTGGTCACCGTCCATTCGTGAAAGGCGGTTACTTCCCAGTTGCGCCTGTTGACTCATCACAAGACTTACGTAGCGCTATGTGTTTAGTGCTCGAAGAAATGGGTCAAGTAGTTGAAGCTCACCACCACGAAGTGGCGACTGCGGGTCAAAACGAAATCGCAACTCGCTTCAACACTCTGACTAAGAAAGCGGACGAAATCCAAATTCTGAAGTACGTAGTACACAACATGGCTCACGCCTACGGTAAGACTGCGACTTTCATGCCTAAGCCAATCGTTGGCGACAACGGTAGCGGTATGCACGTTCACCAATCTCTGGCGAAAGATGGCGTAAACCTGTTCGCAGGCGACAAATACGCTGGTTTAAGTGAAACTGCACTGTACTACATCGGTGGTATCATCAAGCACGCTCGCGCACTGAACGCTTTCACTAACCCAAGCACTAACTCTTACAAGCGTTTAGTACCACACTTCGAAGCGCCAGTGATGTTAGCTTACTCAGCACGTAACCGCAGCGCTTCAATCCGTATTCCAGTGGTACCAAGCCCTAAAGGTCGTCGTATCGAAACTCGCTTCCCAGATCCACATGCAAACCCATACTTAGGTTTCGCAGCACTGCTGATGGCGGGTATCGACGGTATCCAAAACAAGATCCATCCAGGCGAAGCGATGGATAAAGACTTGTACGATCTACCAGCAGAAGAAGCGGCTGAAATCCCACAAGTAGCGACTTCATTAGAAAACGCCCTTGAAAACCTGCAAGCTGACCACGAGTTCTTAACTCGCGGCGGTGTATTTAGCGAAGATTTCATCCAGTCTTACATTGCACTGAAATCTGCAGAAGCTGAGCGTGTAAGCCGTACAACTCACCCATTAGAGTTTGAAATGTACTACAGCCTGTAATGGCTAGATGCATGCAATTACTCACTGTATAAATGCATGCATAAAGTATCAAAGCCCCAACAGTTTTGCTGATGGGGCTTTTTGTTTCTTGAAGGTATACGCTACTTTCATGCTAGTGCAATGACCAACACTTTTCTCTAAATGGCGACATAGCCAACCACTTATTTATCATCAAAAGAAAGCATACCAGCAGACACCACTGCAATAACAACAATAGGGACAGATGTCGTTTAAGACTGAGCTAAACGCGATATAAAACTAACTTATAGGCAGAGGCGTTAACTACAGCGACACTAAAGTTGGGAGTCTCTTTACTGTTGTCTCATTACTGCTGCTGAATAATTGACACATATATTCATGTGGTTAGAATGCCGACTTGCTAAAACTGAATATATCGGTGTCGAACAAAACCAGTTCGGGTTCCATAAGACTAACGCCCAAAGTTAATCAAGCGAGTCGCTCATACCGAAACAATGCGGTTTTTCACATATAAACAATGGAGTGGTTATGCGTTGGTTGACTTGCTTGGTCGTGTGCTGTTCTCTCACGGGATGTGCAACAATAACATCGAGGATGGGAGAAAATTCAACTTGGGGGCATTCTTTCTCCAGTGTTCAAACGGCTGTTGATAATGGCGAGGAGTGTGCGATAGTTTCTGCGTTATCCGCCCCGCCACTGCTACTGTTTACTATCCCTCTGACACTGGTCGATATGGGTAGCTCGCTGATCGTCGATACCGTGATGCTGCCAGTCGATTTGGCTATCACGCCCAGTAATCCCAAGCTCCGAACCCCGCGTTCTATGTTCTGCCACTACAGCTACAGCATTTAAGCATATTCACCCCCATAAATGACCTCAGCCTCAGGGCATGGGTTAACGACATCGGCATTAGGGGGCGCCTTGGTGCCCCAGAGCCATGCTCCCTGTTCAAGGCTATTACGCCATGTCGGCTGAGTAAGCCAAATTCAATCCGTTAACGATGGGCTTTTATTACCTCCAGTAACCTTAGGATATCGGCCTCATCGTTATAAATATGTGGCGATACGCGTATCCCTAAACTGCGGGCATCGACACTGATATTCGCCTCAGCCAATGCCGCCATGATCGGCGCTTGCCGCTCGCCAAATTGCAAAATCAGCGTACCGCTACGCTTATCGATTGCCCTCGGCGAGACGAGCTCATTGTCCAATGCCTGTACCACTGGAGCCATCAGTTGCAAGTTATGCTCACGCATCGCCTGTGAGCCAATATTGGCAAAATATTGAATACTATGGGCGGCAATAGCGTAGGGGACGATAGAAGGCGTGCCGCCCCAAAACCGCAACGCTGTTGGATGATAGCGAAAATCATGAATATCAAACTCGAAGGGATTTTCATGGCTAAACCAACCCACATCCTGTGGCTGACATTCGGGCAAGATGGCAGGATTAACCCACAGATACGCAGCGCCGGGGCCGGAGCATAACCATTTCACACTCGAGCCAATCATAAAATCCGGTTGTAACTTGGCTAAATCCAGCGGCAAAATCCCAGCCGATTGCGCCACATCCACAAGGCTCAAACAGCCCCGCTCACGGGCAAGGGGAATAATCTGCGCGAGGGGGGCCTGTTGTCCCGTGTTTGAATAGGCGTGACTAACAAAGACTAAATCGACATCGTCGCTGATATGTGCGTCCCACACATTGGGGTCGGTAACATCTAAGCCCTTGGGAATAAAGCGCAGTTCACAACTTGCGGGCAATGCCTTTTTAAGGGCGAATCCCATGCTGGGAAAATCAATCTCGCTCATCAGCACCACGGCGCCATCGCGATTTAATCTATCCAGTGACATCACCAACTTGGTCAATGCGCTCGATAGATTCACCTGCGGGCAAAATTCCTGCGGCTGACCATTAAAAAGGCTTGCCAGCGCCGCGGTAAAGTTATCGATGACACCTAACCATTGACCCCAAGGCTCGCGGCCAGACTCCTGCCAAGGTGCAAAAAACGCCTGCTTAAACGCCTGTTCAGTCGATTTAAGTGGTCGTCCCACGGAATGGTTAAGCAGATATCCAGGGCCTGCGAGGCAAAAGTCCTGTTTTACATTTAGCAGCATGGCCTTACCTCAAACTGTCTTTGAGTTTTTTCAAATCATAATAACGGGTGCGAATATCGTCACGTAATACGGCCGCGCGTCTATCCCTTAAACGCTCAAGGGAGGCAAGCAGTACATGCAATGGTGGGCCGCTGGCGGTCACTTTGGCTAAATGTTGTTGTCCCATGCTGACCGAAGGCTCAGCAATATACTTAGTCACTAATTCATTGTGATGTTGAATCGCAGTTTGCCCATGTAATTCACAGACTTCGATAAACAGCTTGAGATTTTCTTGATACCAGTCCTGATGCACACAGCCCTTGGCCTGCAAAAAGTCATCCATCAAATTAGGGCGGCGCATGCATTCCCGCAAGATTTGCTGATCCTCCGGCATCATGTATAAAAACTTATCCACCAGCATTTGCGAATAAGATGCTTCGTTGGCAAAACATAAACCTAGGGTTAAATCGATAACGTTAATCCCGGCAAAGTCGCCCGCATTGGCGCCACGATACACCACAGAACCAACCCGATAGGGTTTGTAATATGGGCGGACACAGTAGAAGAAACGGTCCGTATCTAAACGATTGAATAACTGCGTATTCGAATCAATCACATCCTGCAATGCCTGCTTAGCGACGCGCAGTAAATCGTGACTAATTGGATGAGAAATCCCCAAAGGCTGGATTTTTAATAGCGCATCAGCGGCACGTTTATAGGCCAAAATGCCTTTAGTGTTGTAATCCACAAACAGTTTTTCATCGGGCAGATCGGTAAAACGTTTGTAGATACCATTATGGGCGCGGTTATGGGTGGTTAAATGGGCGGTAGCAAAGCGCGGCGTGACTCCAATTGAGGCGCCGATATGCATCGCCAATGCTGAAGCTTCAAGAAGTGGCGAGGTAGTTTCCCGCGTGGGTTCGGTAATTTCATGGCGACGGCAGGCGGCCATATACAGGCCAACATTGCCCAGTAAATCAAAAGCACTATCAAAGCCTTCGTCGGTATTACCCTCATCGAGCAAAGCTTTAATCAGCTCTCGCCCTTCGCTTTCCAAAGTGTGCTTAAGCTCAGTGCCAATCCCCTGCACATTGGCACGGTCGGTCTGCTGGTCATAAAGCTGTTCGAGCTGCGAGTTGAGTTCTACAAAGCGGCTGCGGATCCACTCATCGAAGGCTTCGGTATTATAGGTGGCAGGTTTCACTTGGACATCCTTGGCGATTGTTATGGTTATTTTTACCGGAGCAAGTACTAGGGCATGTTTCACTTGGCTACAGGCGTCATTAGCGCTTCCGAGTTAACAAGGATGCAACTTCTGGCGACACGTTTCTAGCGCTAGCTCAAATTTATGAAAAATCTAATGCCACTTTTTATTTACACCTTGCGCCAGCGCAAGTTATCAAAGTCAATCGCCTCGCAAAATAACGCCAAATACAGCTAGTCCTAATACAAATAGCGCGGCAGGTTCCGCAGGGGTAAATCAAAATGATTTTAATGGAATTTATTGTCGTACTCGGCTGCTTGCTACTGGGCACCCGCTATGGTGGTATGGGGCTCGGGTTGATAAGTGGTATAGGTTTATTTTTACTGACGTTTGTCTTTGGTCTCGCCCCCGGACAGCCACCAGTGCAAGTGATGTTAACCATTCTTGCGGTTATTGGTTGTGCCGCAGTATTGCAAACCGCAGGCGGCTTAGATGTGATGATGCAGTTTGCCGAACGTTTACTGCGCCGCCATCCACAGTACATCACCATTCTGGCACCGTTAACTACATGGACGCTCACCTTTTTGTGCGGTACAGGCCATGTGGTTTACACCATGTTCCCGATTATCTCTGACATTGCTCTGAAGAAAAACATTCGCCCAGAACGCCCAATGGCGGTCGCCTCCGTCGCCTCACAAATGGCGATTTGCGCCTCCCCTGTATCAGTCGCAGTCGTTTCTATGGTATCGATTTTGGCGGCGCAGCACGGTGTCGGCCATGCCTACAGCATGCTAGACATTTTAATGGTGTCGGTGCCCGCCTCTCTTTGCGGTGTGTTAGTGGCGGCACTGTGGAGCCTACGTCGCGGCAAAGATTTAGATAAAGACGAAGAGTTTCAAGAGCGAATTCAAGATCCTGTGCAAAGAGCCTTTATCTACGACAAGGGCGAAACGCTGCTGAATCAAACCTTCCCCAAAGAAGCGTATTGGGCAACAGGGATCTTCTTTGCCGCTATCGCCGCAGTGGTGTTACTTGGCTCCTTTAGCGAGCTGCGTCCAGTGTTTGAAGAGAAAGGCAAGCTCGCACCACTGTCGATGAACCTAGTGATCCAAATGATGATGTTGATTGCAGGCGCTTTTATTTTGATGAGCTGCAAAGTCAAGCCAGCTGAAATTGCCAATGGTCCAGTTTTTAAAGCGGGTATGGTGGCGATATTCTCGGTATTTGGCGTGGCGTGGATGAGCGATACTTACTTTATCAGCCATATGGATGTACTGAAGGAAAACCTCTCCCACGTGGTGCAAAACCAGCCTTGGACCTATGCCCTAGTGCTGTTTTTAATCTCCAAACTGGTCAATAGCCAAGCGGCCGCGCTCACGGCGATTGCACCGATGGGATTAGCTTTAGGTGTCGATCCTAAGCTATTAATTGCTTTTTTACCCGCCAGTTATGGCTACTTTGTGCTGCCCACTTATCCAAGCGATTTGGCCTGTATCGGTTTCGATCGCTCAGGTACCACTAAAATTGGTAAGTTCATCATTAACCACAGCTTTATTATCCCAGGACTGATTGGTGTTAGTACCGCATCAACCGTGGGCTATCTGTTGGCAACTGCGCTACTGTAAAGTTAGTTTGCGTTAATAAGCACATATCATCAGGCCGATAGCACATTAACGCTATCGGCCTGACGAATTAAAGATGTGCAAGCGCTCAGTACGAAAGTATTAAGCTCCCGCCACACTCCCTTATCAGCTAGACGTCTTTAGCAACAGCAGCATACAATCCCGCCTTATATCATGCTGAATCAATTTATCTTTTGAGAATGTCGTACTAAAGATGATTAAAGGTTTTCGCTTATGGATGCTGATTGTGGGCCTAGGGCTTAGCGTCAGTTTTCTCGGCTATCAGTTGCTTACACGCTATCACTTCAACACTGATCACCAAGTGGGTGATATTATCGACTCCCTCAATGGAATCGAGATTTACTATAACGGTGGCGTCAATACGAATGAGGGACGCAACATCTCCCTCGACGGCTATAACCTCGGCATAAAATATCAATGCGTTGAATTTGTTAAGCGCTACTTTTACCAACGATATCAACACAAAATGCCTGACAGTTTTGGGCATGCCAGGGACTTCTTCGATAATCTGCTCACTGATGGCAGTTGGAATGAAAAACGTGCGCTGCGCCAATTTACCAATGGCAGCCAAAGCAAACCTGTGGCTGATGATTTACTGGTCTTTGCCCCATGGATGTTTAATCCCTATGGCCATGTCGCCATTATCGCGGCCGTCACGGACAACAGTATCGAAATCGCCCAACAAAACCCCGGCCCATTTGCCCCATCAAGGGAATATTTCGTTTTAGAACAACGGGCTGGACTCTGGTATATAAACGCACCACGCGCCAAAGGATGGTTACGCTGGGAGGCAATAAGCCCTAAGGTGATAACAGAAACAGGCGGCTTTATCGACCCTGCGATGGCCATTAAGGAATAAGCTATGGGGATTTTTAACTGGGTAAAACAGCTATTTGCCATAAAAGCGACAACTCGCTCGCAGGCAACGGATCTTCAAGCACTCTTTGGTGGCGAGGCAACTGCGAGTCTCACTTTGCCTAGCCACCAAGACTACCCCCTCGTCACTCCAACAACTGAGACTGAATTATCCGCCTATCAACTCCATTGCTTGTTGAATGAACAAGATAAACAACGACTCGACACTTTACTTTGCCAGGCGGGATTCGAACATGTAGATTCTGACGCGCCATTTAATGGCGTACTGCATCACACCCACCTACAGACAACAGTATTTTTACAGCAATATGCAGATTTTGCGGGGTTCTGCGTACTGCTCATCACCAATGATATCAATCTATTGCAACAGCTTATTACCTTTAAGGCCGCGCCGCCTGCTCCTTGGGAAAGTTTTCCCGATGTTGATCCTGATACACTAGGGAGTTTGCAAGGGAACCTTGAGTTTTGGTGCGATGCGTTTTGGCGACCCTATTGGTTATCACTTGGTGAAACCGAGCGCCTGCAATATCCGACAAACTGGCGAGAATTCAGTGAGTTTCACTAAAAGATTTATGTAAGAGATAATAATGAAACTGAAATATACCGCATTCACTCTCGCACTCTTTTTCCTTGCCGGATGCTTGGTACCTGAACAACCTATCATCCCCGTAAAAGGTGCCACGAATAAGGATTGGAATAGCCAAACCTTTTGGTATGAGCCTTGGGGAAGTTCGGGCACACACAAGGGTATCGATATTTTTGCGGTCACGAGTACCCCGGTTATCGCACCAACGCCCATGCTACTGCTGTACAAAGGTGACTTTTTTAAAGGCGGAAAAGTCGTTGTTGGACTCGGCCCTAAATGGCAAATTCATTATTTTGCGCACCTAGGCAGCATTGAAGCATCGACAGGCTTATTCGCGACACGTGGAGAAACACTAGGCACAGTCGGCACGACTGGCAATGCTCAAGGTAAACCACCCCATTTGCACTATTCCATTTTAAGCCTGTTCCCAAGACCTTGGCGAATAGACACTTCAACCCAAGGATATAAAAAGGCTTTTTATCTCAATCCCATTGAGTATTTAGAGGCTAAGTAAGCTTTATTGAGGATTTAGCTGTTAGAGATTAACGGCTAACTCGACAGGCACTTCTAGCTCATTTTCTGCCGCGAGAGCCTGTGCAACTCGTTCGGCCTTAGCGATATATTTAGGTTTATTACTGGTGTGAAGCTTGGCATTAGCTTTTTTCGCCTTCTGCTTAAGTGTTTGATTAATTTTCTTTTTGCGGTTCATAAGGGTTGTATTTAGGCACAATTAAAGCCGCTATTATAGTCATCCTTAGCCACAGCAACAAATCAGTAGGATGAAGATAAACCCTCAATCTTAATACACCTATAATTGCTATCCGAGTCACAAGTTGCAAAAAAACGCCACATTTTAGCTCGTTTGATTTACAGATCGACTAGACAACCTTGAATGACTTCCTTATTATTCGCAGTTAATAAAAATCACTATCATTTGCAATGTTGTTTAACGGAAGAGTCTGATGCCAAGGAATTCGGTGTAGCAAATTCACACGCCCTTAGCAGGAAGTTATATGACGTTCAAAACCTCGTTTGTTGCTCTCGCTGTCTTTGCAGCACTCACCCAATCCGCTATTGCACAAGAAAAATCCGACACGGAAATAAATAAAAACAAAGAAATAGAAAGAATTACCGTGACCGCGAGCCGTATGGACAAATCCCCAAGCTCGATTCCTAATACAGTGACCATTATCGACCGCGTGCAACTCGAAGAACAGTTCCGCACCACCAAAGATCTGTCGACCATTATCGGCAACTTAGCACCAAGCTTTTCACCTAGCCGCCAAAAGATGAGTAATACGGGTGAAACCCTGCGTGGTCGTGCACCATTAATTATGATCGATGGCGTGCCGCAATCGAACCCGCTGCGCAGCGGTGGTCGTTCAGGACAAACTATCGATCCTGCAATGATTGAACGCATTGAAATTATTCACGGCGCCAATGCGATGCACGGCCTAGGCGCACAGGGCGGTATTATCAACTACATCACCAAAAAGCCCACGGGTGATAACCAGCACGTCGCTAGCTTTGATGTCACAGTCCCTGACTCACTCAAGTCTAACGGTGTCAGTTTTGGTGCCAGCTATGCGTTTTCAGGCGAGTCAGAATTGATCGATATGCTAGGCTCGGTCAGCTATCGCAATAACGGGGTTTACTACGATGCCAATCACGATGTGATTGGGGTGGATACCACGCAAGGCGAGTCCATGGATAGCCAGAGTAAGGACTTCTTCATCAAATTAGGCCACAACTTTACCGAGTCACGCCTAGAGCTGATGGTTAACCATTACAACATGGATAACAATGGCGACTGGATGGCCGTAGCAGGTAATAAACCCAATGGTATTCCAACCGGTGCCGTGGAACAAAAACAGCCCTGGGAAGCGGCTAATAACCAAGTCACCACCACCAGTTTGACCTATAGCCACGAAAACATTGCAGGCCAACAGCTCAACATGCAGTTGTTTAATCAAGACTTTAAAGCGGTGTACGGCGGTGGTTGCTTCGATAGCTTCTACGATCCTTCCTTTGAAGGCAGCGATCAAGTGGTTCAATGTGGCGTAAATAGCAAAGGCGAGCACTTATACTACGAGCAATCACGCAACTCTTCGGTTAAATGGGGCCTAAAAACTTCGTTAATCGCGAAAAACATTGCAGATACTGGCATCGATGCGGCCTATGGTATCGACTTGTTCCGCGATACGACTGAACAGGACTTAGTGAAAACTGGGTTCTCTTGGGTACCTGAAAGCACCTATGATAACTTCGCACCGTATCTACAGTTAGACTATGATTTAATTAAAGATTTAACCGTATCAACCGGTGTGCGTTACGAACACGCTACCCTCAATGTTGATGACTACAAAACCCTCTATGGCGCTGGCAATAAGCAAATCGCGGGGGGCGAAGCCACCTTTGATGAAACCTTATTCAATGTCGGTTTATCCTATAAAATCACGCCGGATATCCGCGTCTACACTAGCTACAACCAAGGTTTTGGCATGCCGGACATTGGCCGTATTCTGCGTGACGGAAACAGTTTCCCCGGCGCCAATCCAAGCATTAGTGACTCTTTAGCCTTAACTCCAATCGTGACGGATAACGTTGAATTGGGTGCCGATTATCAAGGTAGTTTCTTAAGTGCTAAGATTGCTTACTACCGTTCTGCTACCGATTTTGGTGCCCGTTTAGCCTTAAACAGCGACGGTTTCTATGATGTAAAACGTGAAAAAAGCGTCATTGATGGTATCGAAGCGAATGTCACCGCTTATCTGACAAGCAATGATGATTTGGGCATGAACATCGCACTGCAACGGGGCGAATACGATGTAAACGGCGATAATAAGGTCGATACCGATCTCGATGGCGCCAATATTTCCCCGAATCGTATCAACTTATTCTGGACCCACAACTTCGATAATGAAATGTCGACACGTGTTCAAGCAAATTACTTTATGGACCGTGATTTTGAAAATGCCAAAGGTGCTAAATATGCCGAGTTTGATGGTTACACCACTGTCGACGCGTCATTTTCAATGCCGCTCTACACGGGTACCTTAAGCATTGGTGTACAAAACCTGTTTAATAAGGACTATTTCAACTACTACTCACAAACCATGGGTACAAATGATCGTTATTTCAAAGGTATGGGTCGTACTGCCACTATAGGTTATACCGTAGCGTTTTAATAAATGCCTCGGGTTGAATTGATAATCAGCGCAACTTAGGTTGCGCTTTTTATTGGCTCATTGAAACACGCTATGCCTTAGTGACAACGGTAAGGCAGAAACCCGAAAAATAAACACAGCACTATGATAATTAACAGATCTTTGCCTACGCCCGCGTTTAAAAATACCACAACGGGAGGCAATAGAATCGCAATAATGACTCATAGTCATTTGTTTATATCGACAGCAGGCCATCCTTAAACCGTAATAAATGACGAGTAAGCAGTTTTTAACTTCGTCGTTAGCCCACCGGTTTGCAACCATTGCATTATCAACCTGTGGCTTGGGCGTTGTGGCACAGGTCTTCACTTAACATTCAGCCCATTTCAACAAAAATGCCAAAAGCCATCTATAGTTAAAGGAAAATTGAACGCCGCCATGGAATTTGATCCCCAAGCGCTTTTACTGATTAAATTTATTTGTCTACTGACAGGTACAGCCGCTATTGCATGGGGATTAATCGCCAAACCATTGAACATTGCCAAATTAGCCAGCATACGTTTTTCCCTTGCGAATATCTGTGTGTTTATCGGCATCATTCTCAACACTCTAAGAACCGAATCAAATAGTTACCTCTACTGGTTTTGCGCAGATATTGTTATCTTACTCGGATTTATCATGCTGCGTTGGGGCACACAATATCTGTTCCGCTTACAGCACAGCACTAAACTCGATCTCACTATGCTCGCAATCACCGCAGCACTCATGTTGATGGTTCCCCCAAATGTCCAATCTCAGCCGATACTCGCCATGATTTTTTCAGCCAATGCAGCACTATCTTTTGTGATGCTCAGTCGAGATAACTATTACGCTATCCGCAGAGAGACTGGCAATAAGATAGCGATTGCCATGATCACCCCCTTAATCGCGATGGCTATCATCTTCATGATTCGGTTTTTCATCGCCCTGTTATCGCCGAGTGAAACGCCAATATTTATTGCCATGCACACGATTGAAGCCATTCCTGTGCTGTGGTTTTATGTGTTCTTAGCCTTACTTATCAATATCCTGATGATAGGTAATGCGATGACTCGTCTGGTGAGTAAAATCAGAATGTTGGCTGAAAAAGACCAGCTCACAGGGCTGTGGAATCGACGCGCAATGCAAAAAAGACTCACCACAACCCACCAACGCTGGCAGAAAAATGCAGAGCCTTATAGCGTGATCTTGCTCGATCTCGACCATTTCAAACACATAAATGATCACTATGGTCATGATGTTGGTGACCTCGCCCTGCTGACGGCGGCAAGATTATTTAACTCGGTATTACGGGAACACGATGTCCTGTGTCGTCATGGTGGGGAAGAGTTTTTGGTTTTACTGCCAGCCACAAGCGCACCATCCGCAAGAGCCGTTGCGGATAAATTACATCGGATACTGAGGGAAAACCCAATTCACTGGCAGGATAAAAAAGTCCAACTTTGCGCAAGCGTGGGTTACGCCACGATTTACCAAGGATGTCAGCCAGACAAACTATTGATTGAAGCCGATCATGCCATGTATCAAGCAAAATCTGAGGGGCGCGACCGGATCTGCCAAGCATTCCCCTCCCAATAAACACCTATCGTTCAGGCCAATCTAAAGTCTCTGGTGCTTGCCAAAATGTCAGCGCCTCACTGACAGTCTCAGTTAAAAAGAGCTCACCCTGCTCAGGCATATCAAGATACGCATAATCCTGCCAACTGCCATCTCCATGTTGATAACGAAAATGCAGGCAATAGGCGTGCAGATAACAGCGGTCGGCGACATCGGAGCCATAGAGGGCATCGCCTAAAATCGGTACCCCAAGGCTAGCAAGCGCGACCCGTAACTGATGGGTTTTCCCCGAATGGGGTTTGAGCAAATACAGCCTTAGCCCATCGCCAACACTGACGGAAAAGAATTGGGTAATCGCTGGATTTTCTTTGGTACGTAGTAACTTAAACATACTGCGGCGGGATTTGGCCATATCGCCAATCACCCAGCCTTGCTTCTTTTTAGGCTTACCTTTGGCGAGGGCAAGATAGTATTTCTGCACTCGATGGGCGCGAAAAAGCTCAGTCAACTGCCGAGCTGCCGCCGAATGTTTGGCTAACAGTAACAGCCCTGAGGTAGGGGTATCGAGCCGATGCACGGCAAAGAGTTTTATCCCTAAATCCTGCTCCAACTGCGCAACGACACCCGCAGTGCCATCTTGGCTGTGAAAATGCACATTCGGCGATTTAGAAATAACAAGAAAATCAGCCTCATTGGCTATGATTCGGTACATGGGGTTCCTAACACTGTCACGCGGATATTGGCCTAAAACTGGATAGTAACCACAAGGCCGGGATGATTATCCGAAAGAGTAATTTGCGCATTGTGCCGCGACAGAATCGCTTTGACCATAGATAATCCTAAACCTGTACCCTGCAAATGGCGGCTGGGGTCGAGCCGCACTAGACGCTCAAACACCCTTTCCTTGCTGTCATCGGGGATCCCAGGACCGTTATCGCAAATCTTAATTTGGGCACCGGATTGAATAATATCGATACGTGCGCCTTGGCCTGAATATTTCATCGCATTGTCGACCAAGTTATACAAGGCTTGGAACAACAGATACTTGTCACCATAAATTTTATGGTCAGATAGCAGCGACAGGCTCAAGGTTTGCTCATTCGACTCCGCAACTGCATCAGCCATTTCCAGCAAATCAGTACATAGCTGCGCCAAACTCAGCTCCTGCAAATCTAAGGTTTGCTGCCCTTCCTCAATGCGTGTCAGCGAGAGCATGGCATCGAAGGTCGCAAGGCAGTGGTCAAGCTCTTCGGTCAAAATCGCACAGCCTTCACTGATTTCATCGGGAGATTTGGCCGCTAATTCCTCAAGACCAATGCGAATATGGGATAAAGGCGTGCGCAAATCGTGGGCGATATTGTCAGTCACGCCACGCACCGCCATCAGGTTATTCTCAAGAATATCCAGCACGTTGTTAAATTGCAGCGCCAACATATCAAACTCGTCCTGACGCCAACTGAGCGGCAGACGCGTATCATAATGCCCACGCTCAATTTGCTCACTTAAACGGTTGTACTGCACTAAACGGCGTAAAATTGCTTTAGAAAACAGATAGCCCAGCGCTAAGGTTAACACTATGGTCAACATCACGGCCGTGGCCGCCGCACTGATAAATTTATCAATGAGTGTAGCTAAGTTGTCGGTACGGGTGGCGATGAGCACGGGGCCATAGCGAGTCATCACTAGACCGCCGGTAAGGATATGCAACTTATCAGGGCCGCCAGTCAAAATCGGGAAATCCCGCGTTTGCGGCAGCATGGGCATGCCTTCAGGCATAAAGCTTAAGGCGCCAACCATATCATAGCTATTGCGCCAGGCGATAAGCGCCGTCTGCGGATCGGCGGCACGAATTTGCGCCGCAAAACTGCGACGGTCGACAGTAAGAGCAAGCTGCTGATAGCGTTGGGTTTCGGACTCAAGATACTGAGTCACTTGGTACTGCTGTTCGATAATGAGTTGCCGATAAAGGGCAAACAGCAAAGCGCCTATGATCACAGTCACTAAGGTCGAGAAGATAATAGTGATGCGCCAGGCGCTGCTTTGGTAAGGCTTAATGCCTTTGGCGTAAGCGATAACCCGCTCCCCTTACGGTTTCAATCAATTCACCGTGGCCTAACTCTTCAAACTTGCGACGTAACTTGGCGATATGCACGTCGATCACATTAGTACGGGGATCAAAGTGATAATCCCACACGGCTTCAAATAATAGCGTCCGACTAATAACCTGATTAGCGTGTTCCATCAGATACTTAAGCAGTTGGAATTCTTTGGGTTGCAGCATCAAATCGTGGCCATCTAAGGTCACGTTACGTGTTAGCAGCTCCATTTTTAAGCCACCAACCACCAGATCTGTGGTAATAGGTACGGATTGGCCCCGTTGCATCAACTTTTCGGCACGTACAAGCAGCTCCGAAAAGGCAAAGGGCTTAGTCATATAATCATCGCCACCCGCACGCAGACCTTTTACCCTTTCATCCACATGGGCCAGCGCCGACAGGATAAGCACTGGAGTTTGGTTGCCAGTTGCTCTAAGGGCGGCCAGCAGTTTCAACCCATCGAGTTGGGGCAACATGCGGTCGAGAATCAAGAGGTCGTACTGACCACTCGTGGCTTGCAGTAGACCTTGATGACCATCGCTGGCGGTCTCAATATTATGTCCCTGCTCAAGAAATCCTTTAACGATGTAGTCGATCGTTGTCGCATCATCTTCAACTAAAAGTATTTTCATCTGTATGCTGCGCTCCCCTGTCTTCACTTAGCGGTAATACTCGGCGTGCTAATCCCACTTAAGTAAAGGTAACTGTCGTAAATTTTCAATATCGAATGCCAATTTATACTTGCCTGTATCGTCCAGCAACTTTAACTCTAAGTAACTGATACCTAAGTCATGGTCTAATTTAGCATCGGTCAGAAAGGCCTTATGATCCTGAGTCGCCATTGCAATAATGCCGGAGAAGGTTTGATGCTTAGTGTTGATAAGGCGTGCGGCTTCCACCTCGCCGACATCATCGGCTGTGACTTTACCCGCTTTTTGTTTCAATAACTTACCATCTCGCGCCCGATATTCGAAGCGGGTAATTGCATTCGCCAGCGGATTAATCAACTCAAACTGGTAGACCAATTCGCCTTCCTGCATTTCCATTTCAAACTCGGCAATCACGCCAGGAAACTCCTTCTCAATTTGCTGCATCACGCTTAACGGCGGCTGATACTCACCGCTCGAAAGCATCGAATACATGCTCTGGGCTGCGGTAGCAATCCCAGATACCAACATGAATCCTAGCAACCATAGTCTCATGGTTCCTCCATAAAAATCGGCTAAGTTTGTATCTTATGAGACAATCAGTTAGATGTCGATGGCGTACCAAAATCCCATCGCTTTTATCCCTGTTTGCCCATGATGGCGCCTAGTTCATCACTCATGTGAATTGCTCAATCCACTTGATTCAAACTCAGCAAACACTGACGAATGCATTCAGTTTACCTAATAGCGACTGAAACACCGATGGAAACAAGATTAAGCTTTGATCATCTGGGGATTTTGAAGCATGACATTTACCGTAAAACGCCATCATTTAGCCATTTAAAATCACACTAATTGAATTTCAGCTGGTATTTTAGCGCATCTGTGTCGTCAAAAAGTACGATTGGCAATGCAATCCCATTGTTCTAGAGTCAACTAAACGGCTATTTAAATCGGAGTGCATATGAAACCAATTACACGCTGGATTAGCTTAAGTTTGCTACTGCTTGGAGCATTAAGCGCCTACGCCTATGGCAGCGCCACAAGCGCTGTGACGTTTATCATCTTAGGTATGCTGTTGGAAGGAACATTTTGGATGGGATTACTCGGTAAAAAACGTCATTAACTTATTCTAAAATATGAATTTGCTCAGATTTGAGCGCAACCGTGGTTTGCATCCCCTTGGTTAGGCCAAGCTTCTGTGCGAGATGAAATGACACTTCCGTATTAAGCTGTAGTTTAGTCCCGGTAGCATAACAGACTACCCGCACTGACTCGCCCATCACAAGTAAAGAGTCGATTGTCACATCTAACTTATTAAAACTACGGCATAAACGTCCATTTGAAATGGCGTTAAATCGAATACCCTGATTGGGGATGACCCAGCGAACTTTACTGCCAACACTGCGGTCTTTGCCAAAATCGCTGGCAATCAGCTGCTCACCAAATTTGAGCCAGGTGATGTCTTTAGTGCGGTCTTGGAACATCACTTCGCCATCGAAAATATTCCTTAAGCCCATCTGCCGCGCAACAGCCTCGTTACGTGGCCGCGATAACACCTCAAACGGCGCACCCTGCTGTAACATCTGGCCTTGGCTAATCAAGATCATCGAATCGGCCAGCAGCAGTGCTTCGTTTAAATCGTGGGTCACCATAATCACTGGGCAAAGCAGTTGCTCTTTGAGTCGAGCAAGTTCGAGATACAAACGCTCACGAGTTTCTCTGTCCACCGCTGAAAATGGCTCATCGAGCAGTAGCACTGAAGGTTCACGGGCAAGGGCGCGAGCAAGCGCAACCCGCTGGCGTTGACCACCGGAGAGGTGCATAGGCAGTCTATCGGGCAAACCATGTAAATTAACCCGTTCTAACCAATCCTTCGCCCTAGCAACTCGCTCCGACTTGGGAATATGGTCAAGCCCTGCAACCACGTTCTCGAGCGCGGTAAGATTGGGAAATAAGCCAAAATGCTGTGGCATATAGCCAATATGGCGCTGCTGCGGCGTTAGCGCGGTGCGACTTTGATGGTCAAACCATGGCGTTTCACCAAACACAATACTGCCCGTCTCGGGATGATTAAGCCCTGCGATCATCCGCAGTAACGTCGTCTTACCGCCGCCAGAAGGCCCTACGACCGCTAACACTTCACCCGCCTTACAGCTAAATTCGGCGCTCAGTTTAATGTGCCTATAGTTTTGGATCTGGCAATGCAGATCAGCGATGATTTGCGCCACCCTGACCTCCTAAACGCCGTGACAAACTGGTAGTTAGAGCCAATGCGGTAATCGCAAATAACAGCAATACCAGAGACATAGTACCTGCTGCGCCAAAATCGAAGGCCTGCACGCTGTCATAAATGGAGATCGAGATAGTTTTGGTCTCGCCGGCAATATTCCCGCCCATCATCAACACGACCCCAAACTCACCGAGTACATGGGAGAAACACAGCACTAAGGCGGTCAACACCCCAGGCCAGACCATAGGCAATTCAATTTTCAGCAGAATTTTAAGTTTGCTCATGCCGCAACAGGCTGCAGCATCGCGCACGTCGTGTGGAACCGCCTCAAAGGCACGTTGTATCGGTTGCAACGCAAACGGAATATTCACCAGCACGGATGCCAGCACTAACCCCGAGAAATGAAACACTAACTGCTGCCCAGTCAGATGCTCTAACCACTGCCCTAACCAGCTTTGGCTGCCAAGCCCCACCAGCAAGTAATAACCAATCACAGTCGGCGGCAAGACTAAGGGCACCATGATTAAAGCTTCAACCCAGGACTTACCCACAAACTGACGATAGGCTAAGGCTCGCCCCGCCAGAATCGCCAGCGGGATCAACACCAAGACTGTGATGCTACTGAGTTTGACCGATAACCAAAGCGCCTGCCAATCCATGTCTGGCCTTACCGAGCGGGTAGACCAAATCCGTATTGCAGGAATACGGCTCTGGCGGCATCAGATTGAAGATATTGATAAAAACGCTCTGCGGTTGCTCCCGCTTTAGGCGTTAGCACCATACGCTGATAAAGTGGGCCGTGAAGATCTTCGGGTAAAGCAATTGCTTGGCCTAATGCTTTAAACTGGGGCGCTAAGGCAAGCGATAACGGAATAATACCGCCTTGAGTGGAGCCACTCACGGCAAATTGCGCCGCTTGGGAGGCATTTTCGCCCAAGATTAGCTTGGTTTGTAGACCATCCCACAAGCCTAATTTTTGCAACAGTTCACGGGCGCGTTCGCCATAGGGCGCATGCTCAGGATTAGCAATCGCAAAGCGCTCCAACTTACCCGCGGCGAGTAGGGCTTTTACGCCGTTAAGTTCAGTATCCAAGGTTAAAGGGGACTTGTTTGGGGCGACTAAGGCTAGGCGACCCACTGCGTATTGCACGCCTTCATCGCGGGTAAAGCCCGCTTTTTGCAGCTCATGGATATAACGCTCATCGGCGCTGAGCAACATTTCAAATGGCGCACCATGTTGAATTTGCGCGACAAAATTACCCGATGAGCCGTAGGAGACTCGCACCTTGAGCCCAGTTTCGGCGCTAAAGTTTTTAACAATATCATCGAGGGCAAACTTGATATTGGCGGCGGCCGCAATCGCAGGCACAGTCTCGGCGCGGCTAACGGCAGGCATCAAGGCAACACTGAACGACAATGCTAGAGAAAATACTAGACTCCAGATTTTGCCTAACCCTGTCACACCGTGCATAAACTCACCTCTCAGTCTCGCCTGCTGCTAGCTCAGTCTTACGTTAGTCTTTGTGTTGCCACACTTGCGCCGCTTGCTCGTCGGCATCCTTGGCCTCGACCCAATTCTTGCCCTTGTCCCCTGCTTCTAATTTCCAGAAAGGGGCTTTGGTCTTCAAAAAGTCGATTAAGAATTCGCAGGCCGCAAAGGCCGCTTTGCGATGAGCGCTGGTGACACCAATAAACACAATTTGCTCACCCAGCGCCATAGTGCCGACACGGTGGATAACCGTAACGTTATTGAGCGGCCAACGCTCACGCGCCTCGGCAACGATTTGCTCAAGAACACGCTCCGTCATACCGGGATAGTGCTCTAAAGTCAGGTCAGTCACCACTGAACCATCGTTAAAGTCGCGCACTTTACCAACAAAAGTCACAACCGCGCCATCACTATTATCTTGGGCTAATTGGTGGTATTCATCGGCCACATTAAAATCAACAGTTTGCACCCGTACATTTGGCAGTAAACGCATATCAACCTCCGGTCACAGGTGGGAAGAAGGCGACTTCATCACCATCACTCACTTGGGTATCCCACTGACTGATGGTTTGATTTACCGCCACCAGTAATTTGTCCGAGGCTAACACTTTGGCCCATTTATCATCTTTAGCCGCTAAAGTTGCCCGTAATCCTTCCGCAGTTTGTGTCTGCTCGCTCGCTTCAACACTCAGTTGTGCCGTACCTAAAAGCTCACGAACTTGGGCAAAAAACAACACGTTAATCATATTCTTATCTCGCTTTACGTTATTCAGCTTTAAAGTGTCCCGACTTGCCGCCGCGTTTTTCGAGCAGGCGCACCTGTGAAATCACCATGTCTTTCTGCACGGCTTTGCACATGTCGTAAATCGTCAGCGCTGCAACAGAGGCCGCCGTGAGCGCCTCCATTTCGACACCGGTTTTGCCGGACAATTTACACAGGCTGGTAATGCGCACACGATTGTGCTCAGGCTGAGCCTCAAGTTCGACTTCGACCTTGGTTAGCATTAATGGATGGCATAACGGAATTAAATCTGAAGTCTTTTTCGCCGCCTGGATCCCCGCGATACGCGCGGTGGCAAACACATCGCCCTTATGGTGGCTGCCGCTCATGATCATCTCGAGGGTCGTGCTCGCCATCTCGATAAAGGCTTCGGCACGGGCCTCACGCTCGGTCACGGCTTTCTCGGTCACATCGACCATGTGGGCATTGCCGTCGGCATTAATATGGGTAAATACATTGCTCATTGAAGCGATCCTTTAAACTACTGCTAAATTCAAGCATGTGGGAAATTGAGCGCAATAGCGAAACCTAACTAAATGAAAGATAACGCGATAAGCAGACTAAAACCTAAGTTAGATTAACCGCCAATCGAGGCCAAATGCTGAGTTACGCCAGTAATGCCCTGATGCAGATAATGGGTTTCTTTCTTCTGTGCCAGTTGACCGTGTAACCGCTCGATTAATTCCGCTTGCTGACTCGGGTGTTGTAGTAGATCACGCAAATCAATACCGGACTCGGTAAACAGGCACAAGTGCAACTTACCTTTGGCCGAGACCCGCAAGCGATTACAGCTCGCGCAGAAGTTAGTGGCGTAGGGCATGATCAAGCCGATACGGCCCTTAAAGTCACTGTGGCTGAAGTTTTGCGCAGGGCCATCATCGGCACGGGGCGTATCCAATTGCCAGCCGTTGGCAAGCAACTGAGCTTTAATATCGGCACCCGCTAAGTGGTGGGCTTGGAAATACTCGCGGCCAAGGCCGGTTTCCATTAACTCAATAAAACGCAGATCGATGGGCGTATGCTTAATCCAATTCAAAAAGCGCGGTAAATCTTTATCGTTCATGCCTTTGAGTAATACCGCATTGACTTTTACGCGCTCAAAGCCTGCTGATAATGCAGCATCGATACCACGCATCACCTCGTCGAACTTATTCTCGCCGGTGATCTGGTAAAACATCTTAGGATCTAAGCTGTCTACCGACACATTGATGCGGCGCAGACCAGCATCGAACCACTCTTGGGCATGCTTCTCGAGCCTATATCCATTAGTGGTAGTGGCTACGGTATGAATACGCGGATTATCGGCAACGACTCGAATAATATCGGTAAAATCTTTACGCAGCGTGGGTTCGCCGCCAGTAATACGGATTTTTTGAGTGCCAACGAGGCTAAATGCGGATACTAGGTTTTCTATCTCACTGAGAGATAAAAACTGTTGCTTGCCATTCGGATGATAACCATCGGGGAGGCAATAGCTGCATTTGAAGTTACAAACGTCAGTGACAGACATCCGTAAGTAATGAAATTTACGACCAAAATTGTCTTGTAATTGAGACATGATCACCTTTCCAAGTGTGGGAGGCGAGTGCATTTCTTTACTCACCCCAGTGGCCTTATTGCCACGGCTACACCACCATATCTGTTGACTTAGGTAGGCAAGCTCGGAGAACCGTCAGCCGTGATTATAAGCCGAAAGTATTGGCTAGCTATACCCCTAAACAGGTATTTCTTGATCCGCTTCAACTGAGCGTGAACAATCTGTGACAGTGCTCACCCAAAGATTTGTCATTCTTTAGGCTAAACAGCCTGCTTAGCCCCTGTGCCATGCGGTGATTTTGAGGTAAGGTGGACATTAGTAATAAAACGCCCGTTTACAAACAAACTACAACACCCGATATAAATTGGGGATAAGCGAAGGAAAAGGTGAACTGATGGAACGCGAATCAATGGAATTCGATGTTGTTATCGTCGGCGCTGGCCCAGCTGGCTTGGCGACTGCGTGTCGATTAATGCAGATATCAAAGGATTCAGGTAAAGAAATTACCGTTTGCGTGGTAGAAAAAGGCTCCGAAGTGGGCGCGCATATTCTATCAGGCGCCGTATTCGAACCAAGGGTATTAGACGAGCTATTCAGCGACTGGCGTGATAAAGGTGCCCCCGTCACCACAGCCGTGACCCACGATGAAATCTATCTACTCAACTCCGCTACCGACAGCAAACTCATGCCCAATGCATTTGTGCCGAAAACCATGCACAACGAAGGCAACTATATTGTCAGCGTAGGTAATCTCTGCCGTTGGCTCGCGACCCGTGCTGAAGAACTCGGCGTAGAAATTTTCCCCGGCTTTGCCGCCAGCGAATTACTCTTCAATGAAGATAACAGCGTGAAGGGTATCCTGATTGGCGATATGGGCGTCGGCGCCGATGGCCAACCCAAAGACAGCTTTATGCCCGGCATGGAGCTTCACGCCAAATATACCGTGTTCTCAGAAGGCTGCCGTGGTCACTTAGGCAAACAGCTGATCGCGAAATACCACTTAGATAATGGTAAAACACCACAACATTACGGCCTAGGCTTTAAAGAAATCTGGAAAGTGCCCGCCGAGCAACACGAACAAGGTAAAGTGGTGCACACAGGTGGTTGGCCATTAACCGATGGCGCCTCGGGTGGTGGCTTCCTCTACCATATGGAAGACAACCAAATTGCCGTGGGTCTGATTATCGACCTCAACTACAAAAATCCCCATTTAAGCCCATTCGATGAGTTCCAACGTTATAAGACTCACCCAGTCATCGCCAAATACTTAACTGGCGGTGAACGTTTGAGCTATGGTGCTCGCGCAATCACTAAGGGCGGCCTGAACTCACTGCCGAAGATGAGTTTCCCCGGCGGTTTGCTGATTGGTTGCGATGCGGGCACTTTAAACTTTGCCAAGATCAAAGGCACGCATACCGCCATGAAGAGCGGCATTGTTGCGGCTGAAACCTTAGCTAAGGCAATGATGGCCGAGGTCGAAGGCGGTAAAGATCTGGATTGTTTCCAAACCCATCTGGAAGAAAGCTGGTTACACGAAGAGCTATATAAGTCGCGCAACTTTGGCCCGGCAATGCATAAGTTTGGCACTTTCCTTGGCGGTGCATTTAACTACATAGATCAAAACTGGTTCGGTGGTAAGTTCCCGATCACCCTGCGTGATGAACACCCAGACTATGCACAAATGGCCCCAGTAAGCGCCTACAACAAGATTGATTACCCCAAACCCGATGGCAAACTCAGCTTCGATAAGCTCTCTTCAGTCTACCTGTCGAGCACCTATCATGAGGAAGACCAGCCTTGCCATCTACGCTTAAAAGACAACAGCATTCCGCTCGGGATAAACCTGACGCAATTTAACGAGCCCGCCCAGCGTTACTGCCCTGCTGGCGTGTACGAAATTGTTGAGGAAGCGGGTCAACCGAAGTTTGTTATCAATGCGCAAAACTGCATCCATTGCAAAACCTGTGACATTAAAGATCCTAGCCAAAATATTACTTGGGTGACGCCCGAGGGCGGCGGCGGTCCAAACTACCCGAATATGTAATCTCTACCGAAGAAGGCGCTCATTGAGCGCCTTCTTTTTACTTGCCTTACCCCTACATTTTGGCCACAATTGCACCATAAAAATCACATGCTTCAAATCAGCAACTCATTTCCATCTATACTCTACATAACAAGATCTACCGCAAGAGCAACAGGTTAGGCCAAATAAATGTCTTGTACGCTGTTTTATTCGGCATTAGACCAAAACTAAGGTTAACTTTTAACATTTCTGTCCGATACTAAGTCATTGGTAGAAAACGTCGACCGATATTTCTAAACGTATAACACAGGCATATTGATATTTATGATATTTAATAACCTTACTATTAAGCAGAAAATTCTGCTGACAGTGGCATTTGCAGTGCTGCTATCAACCATTCTGGTGGGCGTGCTCAGCCAACGCAGTGCTAAAAATGTGGTTCAGCAACGTATGCTCGGGTCGGAAATGCCTAGCCTAATGATGCAAATCCGCAACAAGATTGAGCTGGATATTTCGAGCTTAATGAATGCAGCTGAACAACTCGCCAGCAGCCGTATGTTACTGCAATGGCTTGAAAATGGCCGCCCAACGGAGCAAGAGCCCCACGTCGTTGCCCAATTAAAGGACATCACCCGCCAATATCATTTGGCCCAAGCCTCCTACGCCGATAGACAAACCGCCGCCTATTATACTCAGGACGGTTTTTTACGCGTACTCACGCCCGCCCAAGATGGGTGGTTTTTTGGTTATCGTGATAGCGGCCAAGAGCGGATGTTAAACGTATTTACCGAAGCCAATGGTGAGGTAAAACTCTTTATAAACTATCAACAACCTAACGGTCGCGGACTTGTTGGTCTCGCCAAATCCCTCGATGATATGGTGCGACTCCTCGACTCTTTTAAGATTGAAAAAACCGGGTTTGTCTACTTAGTCGATGCCAAAGGCGAGGTAAAACTACATCCAGACGCCAGCCAAATTGGCAAGAGCAGCCTCAAGAGTTTGTACTCGGGCGCCAACATGAGCTCATTACTCAATCGTAGTGATTTCAATCTTATTAATACTGATATCCAAGGTGAAAACACCTTTGTTGCCAGCAGTTATATTCCGTCGATGGATTGGTATTTGGTTGCCCAAGTACCTGAAGCCGAAGTCTTCGCCCTGCTGACAGATGCCGCCTACCAGATCCTAATTTGGACCGTAATCATTGCCGCGGGCTTTATCATGCTCGCCATTGTGGTAGCAGGTTCAGTGAGCCGTCCTATCGCCCAAGTCGCAGCAATGTTCCATGATATCGGTGAAGGTGAGGGTGATTTACGCCAACGCTTACCTGTAAATGGTGAAGATGAAATTGCCCAACTTGCCCAAGGGTTTAATAGCTTTATCAGCAAAATCCAAGATTCCGTGATTGAGGTAGCACAGACCAGTGAACAACTCGGCCTCTCGGCGAAAGATGTATCTAATCAAGCGCAGCAAACCCTTGAAGATAGTCATGAACAAAAAGACCGCACTATGATGGTGGTAACGGCCATCAATGAGATGGGGGCAACCGTAAATGAAATCGCCAGTAATGCAGCCCAAGCCGCTGTCGCCGCGAAAGATGCCGATACAGAATCCAATAGCGGCCAAGTGGTGGTAACGCGTGCCCGTGACACTATCAATCAGCTCTCCCATGATGTGGAACAAGTAGGTGAAGTGATTGAATCCCTCGCGACTCATACCAAATCTATCGGTGGCATCCTCGATGTGATCCGTGCTATTTCGGAGCAAACCAATCTATTAGCCCTCAACGCCGCGATTGAAGCTGCACGCGCAGGTGAAGCGGGACGTGGCTTTGCCGTAGTAGCAGATGAAGTCCGTAATCTGGCATCACGTACCGCAGCCTCTACTAACGAAGTCCAAGGTATGATCGACAAGTTGCAATCTGAAGCAAGCCGCGCAGTTAATGCCATGGCACAGAGCCGCGCTCGCTCACACGAAGGTGTCACAGCGGTTGATGAGGCTAGCCAGTCTTTGGTTGGCATTAGCGATCGTATTGGTCTTATCAGTGATATGAACATTCAAGTCGCGGCGGCAACAGAAGAGCAATCAACAGTGGTCGAAGATATTAACCGTAACGTGACCGAAATTAACGACATTACCCAACGCACCGCGAGCACAGCCCAAGCTGCGGCACAGGCCAGTTTAGCGTTAAATCAACTCGCCCACCGCTTGGATACCTTGGTAGCTAAGTTTAAAGTGTAATTGTCAAACACAAAGATATTGATATAGAAACAAAAACGCCTTAGAGGATCTCCCTAAGGCGTTTTTATTACTGACCGTAAACGTCGATTAGTTATCGGAGAGAAACTTGATCGTCAGTGGATAGCGATAAACCTGCCCTTCACTGGCCTTAACTATGCCTAGGATAGTACAGACTAAGTCCAAAATGCCGAGGATGATAAGCAAGATAAATCCAATGCCTACAAACGCTAATATCCCACTGATGATCACGTAGATTAGTAGGCTTAGCTTAAAGTTCAGACAGCTGCGCCCACATTGGTCGACAAAAGCCGACTCTTCACGCTTCATGAGCCACAAAATGAGCGGACCAAGGATGGAGCCTAATGGTACTAAATACCCGATTAAACTAGAGGCATACACCAGTAAACCAAAATCTTTCTCGCTCTTCGTCACTGACTCTATCATGACACTTTCCCTGTATTATTGTTTGAAATATAAAAGTTATTAGCTCTTTGGCCCATACAAACGCATTTGCCAATCTTCGACCTGCTGCGTTGCTAAGCGGCGCTGCAGGCTATTCACCCAGCTTTGTGCCAGCCCTTCACAGGAGGCGAGTCTATCATAGGCTTTAGCGTTATATTGAGGAGAAAAATACAGCGCCATCGCCTCGGCAACGCTGATATCAGTTTTACGCTCGACTAATTCTATCTTGTCGCTTAACTGAATCACACCTGGGGTTAATACTCTGTAAAACCAACCGCATAACTGACTCTGCTGCATGGCAAGGGCAAAGTCTCTATGGCCAAATTGCAGGTTCAATTTAAAGCAAGGTGAGCGCGGCTGAGTCACTTGCACTGTGACGGCACCGATTTGCAGCACATCCCCAATATTGACCTCGGTTTCATTTAAGCCAACCGTGCTGATATTTTCACCCATGCTCGGTGCATCTTCGAGTTGGGTGATTAAATCCCAACGACGGTATTGACCATAATGCTCACGGGGAAAATGATGCAATACTCGGTCAAGTCCGCCATGATGTTTAGGATCAGCCTGTGCATCGCCTTCCACATGGTCGACATTTACCACTAACTGCTGCGCCGATTTTTTACCGTCAATGCCAGTTGAAATGCCGCGAATTTCTTGCAGGCTCGCCCCTAAATACAAACCCGATAATCTGTTTACCAATAAGGTCGACATTGGTTACTCCCATCATTGTCGCCACACGGGGCCAAATAAAAACGCTAAGTATTACATACTCTAAACAAATAGAGCGTGCTCTAAAATCTGGGTATCACTGATTTAACACTACTTGATTACGGCCAGCTTCTTTCGCTTGATATAAAGCTAAATCGGCTCGTTTTATTAAATCCTCTGCCGGTTCAAGCTTTTGATATTCTGCAACACCAATACTGACTGTGATAGCAATATGTACTCCATTGACCTTCAACTCGCGCTGAGAAATCGAATCACGGAAACGTTCCGCCAACTCTGCCGCATGGCTTAAATCCATCTCTGGCAATAACACCAAAAACTCTTCCCCACCCCAACGGCAAAGTATATCTTGCTGTTTTAGCTGGCTACGTAGCAGGTTAGTGACCGTTTTGAGCACTAAATCACCAATACTATGACCATAGCTATCATTCACTTTTTTAAAGTGGTCGATATCGACAAGGAGAACTGAAATAGGAGTTTGCGACAAATTAGCTTTGTCTAATGCCTGATGGAAATACTCTTCAAAGACTTGTCGATTAGCTGCACCAGTGAGTTTGTCAGTTGATGCCATAACCTCAAGTTTGCGCTGATAGCGCCCTAAGGTCATGTTTGAAATAAACAAAATACCTATGGTCACGACCAAACTTAGGGCTAAGTTCCCCCAAAAGGTATTAAGCAGTTCTTGTTCTTGCGGAGCATCTTCTTGCTCAACAATTAAATACCACTTGAACTCAGGCACTAATCGACTGTTTAAGTAGACCGTTTTACCGTTGCGCTGATAGCTAAATGCGGCGCTTGGGCTAGTTAAAATGCGCGTTGATAGTTGCTCCAAGCCAGTGCTGGCTTGCAGTGAATTAGCGCCATCATATTCATCACCATGGAGAGTGACATTACCCTGTCTATCGGTGAAAAAAACCCGACGGTTATAACGCTTTTGATAGAGTTCAATCAGCGCCTTGACCTTTTCAACTGCAAGGCCAACGCCAGTAACCCCCATAAACTTACCTTCAAAATCAAAAACTTTATAGTTAACAAATACGGTTGTTTTAGTGCGATCAGCGGTATCAGCATCGATATTAATTTCATAATGTTCTGATTCTGGTAACGAACGGACACGAAAATACCAAGCATCATTAGGCTCAATATCTTGGATTTTCTTTAACACCCCCGATGAGTGGTAGTAGTTGCGACTCTGTTCTGAAACAAAAAAGCTGGTGACAGTATCGTACTTATCCTGGATTTCTTTCAGATAACGGATCAGCTTTTCAGGCTCTTGCTCATGGTTTAATGTCCAATCACGCACAAAGGTATCCTGTGCCATAAGGGAGGAAATAAAGATCGGACGTAGTAGATCTTGTTGAATTTCTGAATAAATATTATCGCTTGTTAAAGGTAAAGTATTACTTTCAATTTGCTGACTCAAAGAGTCATGGGCCACTTTATAGCTAATACCACTGGTCACTAAAAAGGCAACTAGCAACAACACAGAAAGTAGCCAAATAAACTTCTTTTTATCATTCCAAACGTGATTGCCCATTTCCAACTCCAACAGCAGTAGGCTTATTATTTTGTAGTAGCGTGGTGAGTTACCTAAATGTTAACGCAATCCCTCAATGACCGCACAATATTTCCGCTATATGAATGTTCTTCGACGAAATAACATTATTCGAGGTAAAAAAATGCCCCGTTGGGGAAACGAGGCAAACAAGCGAACCAACAAAATGGGAGAAAAGCGCAAGCAAACGTTAAAGGACAAGAGCTCTCCGTCACTGTGCACACTTTATCAATCCAAGATGACAGAAAAATGACGTCCAAATTGTTTAACACTTGCAGCCCATTTCCAGCATTATGCTTCTAAATACTGTTTTAAAGCTTCACCAGGAATAGAACTGTCTGTTGCGACTGCAAAAGCCGCCCAAACAGCACCTTCAGACATTGCTTGAGTGATAGATTTGCCAGCACAGAGTCCATGAATAAGCCCAGCAGCATAGGCATCCCCTGCACCCGTGGTGTCGACAACCTCAGCAGGCACCGCAGGCACATGCTGCACATCATCTTGGGTATAAACCTTCGCGCCACGGACACCATCAGTCACCACAAAATAACGTAATGATTCACCACCAATGCTTACACCGTAATCCCAAGAGGCGACATCACATCGTCCATGCATATCACTCATAGAAGCAAGTAGTACATGGCAAGGGCGTGGTCTATCATCCTTGGCAAGTTGGGCGATCACAAGGCAATGATCCAGTGCAGTTTTAGCCCAACTTACTGTCCCTTCCGCTGATGTATTAAAATACAACGCATCCCAATGCTGCCATTTTGGTGGAACCGATAACTCAAAAACTGGCCGCTGCGGGCGGATAATGGTGCGCTCACCGTCAGGAGTCATCACCAGCAGCATCTCACAGGTATTCCCTGCGCGGCGCTGCACTAAACGACAATCAAGCCCTTGGGTACTAGCCTCGGCGATAGCCCAATCCCCCATTTCATCCCTACCCACTTGGCTGACTAATGCAACTCTATGACCTGCCCAAACAAGTCCAAGCCCCGTATTCGCCCCACCGCCGCCTAGGCGTTGACCGCCATCTTGATAATGAAAGCGACCACCGGTTTTTAAAGGTTTATCAAGGATTAACACACGGTCACAGTTAAGGTTGGCCACCAGCAAAATATTTGCCATGACAAGGCTCCATTGAAAGAGAATACCACGCCCAACCGGGACACGTTTGGGGCTAAAAGAGCCCCAATCTAGACCAAAATGCGAGGTGGCACAATCTGAGTATCTAATACCTATTATTCATCAAATGTCAGCTTAAACGGGCTTTTGTTGTAAGACCTTGACCATAATCAAATTCAGCAACACCACACATTCAGGCTAAACAGTTAAAGACGATGTTCGATTAAGAACATGATAAATAATATGAATAATCTTGAAAAACGTAAGCTTTACTCATGAAAACATAAAAATGTCACCAAGATTCAAGCGAGCCTTAAATTAGAAAAAGGTTAAACTTGGTGCCAAGGATAAAGACGAAAAGAATTCGTATGTTAATGGGCTGGCTACATCAGGATATGGATGGCGAAGAACAATTACGCCGTTATCGACAATGCGTAGAGGAATTTAATCTGCTGGACTTTCATGATGATTATGTAGCTAAAATCCAATACGAATATCGATTACTACAAATCTTGTTTGAAGAGCAGTCGATTCAACAAAGTGAGCCTGACTGCTCTGAAAAATAACACGAGAATTAGTCAACCGCCTTAAATGGCGAAAGTGATGCAAACTTGACCTCAAGTTGCCAATCCTGAATGACCATCTCCGACGGTTGCCAACTGTCATCAACCCATTCGTAAAGTAGGCCAGGATCTTCCTCAGCATTCACCAATAAACGACGGCCATCTTTTAAAACAATTGTATAATCAAGCCCCTGTGCATCCACACTTTCAATATCCCCCAAGACCTTGTGGTGAATGCTTGCAATTGCCCCAGTCGCCTTAACTGCTTCCGTTTTTTTCGCTCCGCTGTAAAATCTCAAAGCCTCATTGGTAGCGGGTTTATGAAATATAAACTCTTCAGTCACGCCCACAACGATCGACGGATCAAGCTCATACCAAGCGGGTATCCATAATGCGTTCATTGCCATCCCGTTATATCCTGCATAATAATTTTACGGACGTGAACATTCTGCCTTAACCTTGGCCGATAAAATACTGCCCAAGGATAAAATAATTTTATCCTTGGGCAGTCCTGTAAACGGCAATTCCTTTATCAAATACAGATAAAGCTAGCCGAACAAGCCCGCTCTTAACCAAAACGGCTTATCTCTAAACCACTGGGTACAAACCCATTTTTGCCCTGATATCACCTCACAGCCGCGGTGCAATGAGGAAGGAATGGGTTTGCCAGTTTGATCCGTATTGTCAAAAACCAAAATCGCGGCGGTCTCAGGCTTAACTTGTATGTAAGGTGCCTTGAACTCTGTTTCTCCTCCTTCAAAGTCATCATTAAGATACAAAATAGCCGTTTTTGACCTTTGGCCAAAACGCTCCAATTCAGCTTCAATTTCAGCGGTATATGTATGTATTGCGTCATAATGCCAGTGATAAAACTGGCCAGGTTCGTACCGAAGTACAACTATGGGTTCCGCAAACGCCAACTTAACCCCTGCAAACTTGGCAATGACTCTTTCAACACAAGCCATTGCAAGATTGTCATTAGGAATCGGTGTGGGGTAATGCATGTTGTTGCGGATACCACTTTCGACACTCCCCTTTCCCTGATGTCCATACACAGTAATAGGCCGTAAATGAGGCAATGAACACCTCTTGATATCGTCTAGTAAATTCACAGGTAGTTGGGATTGGGACAGCGTTCCCGATTGCAGTTGCTTCCCGGCTGAAGTCGGCCTGCGCTCAAAAGCCAATAGCGCAGCAAACACATTGATCGCATCAGCGTGGCGGGGCGTAATCGTTTTTAGCCAAGGTACGAAATAACAAAATTGCGCTTTAACCTCTTGCGCTTGCAGAGGATCTTCCATCAAAACATAGGAACCCCAGAACGATTTTAAACTCGCCAGTTCCTCTAACACCCACTCAGCACTGAAAAACAAAGCGATGGCCAGCTCTCTTTCAGAAACCATGCTACGCATGCAGTGAACTAACCAAAAACGCACAAAATCAGCCGACTCAGTTGCCAACTTAAGTACTAACGCCTCAGGCAAACGATTGAAATAACGCTCTTCTAATAATTGAACAAATAACTGCTGCATATAAGACCTATTCACAACTCAACCCTACTATGCTCATTAAAACTGAATCGAACCTGCTAAGAAACATTTTATTTACAATCGATCGTTTTATCGTCTTTTGTCTCTATCAATCTTGAGTACAAAAATACAATCCTAGTTTCATCTCAGGCTTGGTTTCTGTTAGCTTGAAAACTCAGATAAATAACTGCCACATTTTGTTGGTAAAGTGATCCGATAACCAACCGTGACGTATTGAGCCTGACAACCCATGGCAACAACAATGGCACCCGCTTGCCCTATGGAGAAATCGAACATGCCTGTTTTGCAAACACTCAAACTTACGGGTGATAATGAAACGCTAAAACGTCAAGCGCTTAAGCACTACTTCAACCAAACTTGGGCGCGCTATGAGTCGCTCTTCGAGTTGATAAAACACGACCATGCCTATTATTTAAAAGCCGAGCCTTTACGCCATCCGCTGATTTTTTACTTTGGCCACACCGCGACCTTCTACATCAATAAGCTCAAACTGGGCAAATATCTTGAGGAGAGAGTCAACGATCATTTTGAGTCGATGTTTGCCATTGGTGTTGACGAGATGTCTTGGGACGATCTCAATGAAACCCACTACCAATGGCCAACGGTCACCGAGGTAAAAGACTATCGAGACAAGGTAAATCGCGTTGTTAACCAATTAATTGATACTATGCCAATCACCTTGCCTATCACTCAGGACAGCCCTGCTTGGGTCATTTTGATGGGGATTGAGCATGAACGTATCCATTTAGAAACCTCATCAGTCATTATCCGTCAGTTGCCTTTAGAGGAAGTATCCCCAAGTGTTCACTGGCCTGAGTGCCAAGACTATGGAACGATAGACGCTAACCAGCTGATTGCTGTGGCGGGCAAAAAAATCACTTTAGGTAAAAAAGAGCAAGATGAAACCTACGGCTGGGACAACGAATACGGCAATAAGAGTTTTAAAGTGGCAGACTTTAAAGCCTCAAAGTATTTAGTGAGTAATCAAGAATATTTAAGCTTTGTTGAAGCCGGAGGCTATCAATCGCCCGAGTTTTGGAATGAAGAAGGTCGTGCATGGCTGGCTTACACTCAAGCCCAGATGCCACGTTTTTGGCGCCGTTATGAGGGCCAATGGTGGCAACGAAATCTTACCAGCGAAATTCCACTTCCCCTTAATTGGCCAGTTGAAGTCAATCAACTCGAAGCTAAAGCGTTTTGTTATTGGAAAGCGCGCCAGACTCAAAGCAACATCCGCCTTCTGACTGAGGCGGAATGGTATATTTTACGAGAAAATATTCCAACCGATGCCCCCGACTGGCAAGAAGTACCAGGGAATATCTCGCTGGCCTACTACGCTTCCTCTTGTCCGGTAAATCGCTTTAAACATAATGAATTTTACGACATTGTCGGTAATGTCTGGCAATGGACCGAAACTGCTATCGATGGTTTTAATGGCTTTGCAGTGCATCCACTCTACGATGATTTTTCAACGCCAACTTTCGATGGTAAACATAACCTGATTAAAGGGGGCTCTTGGATCTCGACGGGCAATGAAGCCATTGCAGCCTCTCGCTACGCGTTTCGCCGTCACTTCTACCAACATGCCGGATTTCGTTATGTGGAGTCCCTGCAAAACCCAGAGCAAATGGCCGAGGTTAATGTGTACGAAACCGATGAACTGATTTCTCAATATTTAGAATTCCATTATGGCGCTCAATATTTTGGCGTCCCGAATTTCTGCGTTAATGGCGTTCAACAGGCGTTAAACGAAATCCAACTTGAGCATACCGCGAAGGTATTAGACATCGGCTGTTCGGTGGGCCGAGCCAGCTTTGAGTTAGCTAAAGTGTTCGACCATGTTGATGGTATCGATTTTTCGGCCCGTTTTATTCAACAAGCCTACACGCTGACTGAACAAGGCGAAAAACGCTATACCATCCGCACCGAGGGCGATTTACAAGAGTTTAAGAGTGTCAGCCTTGCTAAACTGGGCTACCAAGAAGAAGCCAAAAAAGTCAACTTCATGCAAGGTGATGCCTGTAATCTTAAGCCCATCTACACAAGTTACGACTTAGTTTATGCCTCAAACCTTATCGACAGGTTGAACGATCCCAAACATTTCCTCACCAGTATTGGCCAACGTATTAACCAAGGTGGCTACCTAGTGATTGCATCACCTTATACTTGGCTTGAGGATTACACACCAAAAGAGAAATGGCTCGGAGGTATTAAAGTAAAAGGGGAAAACTTCACCACTTTAGATGGGTTGACCGAAACCTTGATCGGCCAATTTGAGCTAGTCGCGGTTAAGGAAATCCCCTTTGTAATCCGTGAAACTAAACGCAAGTTCCAACATTCCCTCTCAGAAATGACGATCTGGCGTAAACGATAACCGAAAACATTTAAGAAAAAATCCGCCAGAGAATCACTTCTGGCGGATGCATAACAGACAGCTCTGTGACATTCGCGGCCTCCAATGGCAAGGATCTGCTTTTGATATTGCTTACCGATAACCAAGTTGATTTACTAAGCCAATAAACTCTCTCTTCAGGAAGCGACTAGGCTTATCACTGCACTGTATTCCTCTACTAGGGCGTGTTGACGTTTCAGTAGAATAACGACACATCATTCCTCGTTTCGCGAGCACGTGCTTGCCAGAACGAACAAAATCTAATCTCGAAACGTGAACACGCCCTAATACCAATGGCATAAAACATCTGTTCATTCAGCGCGAGTTCAAAGTGCTTTAGGCAAGGCGAAGCATAATGTAGCTCTATCAGAAGTCTTGAACCTAATATAAAGTACTTCATCCAGCCATCACCTGCACTATGGGTGCTAAGCCAGATTATTTTATTGGGTATGCCAGCACCAACGAGTAATAACTTAGAAATTTTATGCACTTACACCAAAAACAAATCCTGCGTGCACAACATCTTATTTATTAAGCAGCTAAAGAGAAAAAAATCATATTGACGACAGAATTAAAATAACTTTGAATTGCATACATATTCATAAAACATAAAGTAATTGGAGCACGGGATGGAACGAATTGAGCAAGTAGCAGTAGCCAAAAAAGCCAATATCTATTTTGAGGGTAAAGTCGCTAGCCGCAGTGTATTTTTCAGTGACGGTAGTAAACAAACCCTAGGCGTAGTGCTTCCTGGAGAATACGAGTTTTCCACCTCGCAGGGTGAAATCATGCAAGTCACCAGCGGCAGTTTTGAGGTATTACTGCCAAATAGCTCAACTTGGCAAATATTTAGCGAAGGCAGCCAGTTTGAGCTTGCGGCCAATGTCAGCTTTAAAATTCGCAATAGCGATATCGCAGAATATTGCTGCAGCTATCTATAGCGTTCAAGTCGATGGAATGCTTAGTCAACTGAGCATTCCGCTGTTTACATAATACGTCTGTATAAAAACCAACCACTAGACGACTGGTCTAATTTGCTATAGACTCATGCGCCATGAAAACAGAAACCCAATCAACCCGTCAGCATATTCTCGACGTCGGTTACTCGCTGATCGTTAAGCAAGGCTTTTCGTGTCTAGGGTTAGCCCAATTACTCAAGACCGCCCAAGTACCAAAAGGCTCGTTTTACCATTACTTTGAATCCAAAGAGCAATTCGGTGAGGCACTGTTAACCAGTTATTTTGAGCAATACCAAACAGAGCTTGATAGCTTATTTGCCAACCCACAGCTCTCTGGCTTTGATCGCCAAATGCAATACTGGCAAAGATGGTTGCACGTGCAGCAGGACGGTTGTGTCGATCAAAAATGCCTAGTCGTTAAGTTAAGTGCTGAGGTGGCCGATCTCTCTGAGGCTATGCGCCTTGTGCTTTTAAAGGGGTCGGCTGGCATCATTGAGCGCTTAACCCAGTGCATTCAAGTGGGGATTGCCGATAAATCCATCTGTGAACAGAATGCTCAGGCAACAGCAGAGTTGTTGTATCACATGTGGCTCGGCGCCAGTTTGATGAATAAACTCGGCCACAGCCGCGCAGCTTTAGAGCGCGCCCTTGCAATGACCGAATCTATTTTAAAGACTAAAACCATGGGTTAATGCCAGCAACACTGGCACACAAATTAATCAGCAACCCGTTAATGAACAATGAAATATCGCCTCGTCGGCTTGATTTATCATTTAGTAGCCAAACAAATATAGACGACTGGTCTACTAAATTTATTTTCCAACCATAGGACAAATAGCAGTATGTTTAATTTCACCTACTACAATCCAACTCGCATTCATTTTGGTAAAAATACCATAGCTGAAATCGACACCTTAGTGCCTAGCAATGCCAGAGTTATGGTGCTATTTGGCGGCAGCAGCGCTAAACGTACAGGTACCTTAGCTGAAGTAAAACAAGCGCTTGGAAATCGTTTTGTGGTCGAATTTGAGGGGATCGAACCCAATCCAACCTACGAAACTCTGATGCAAGCGGTCGCGCAAGTACGTGAATTACATATCGACTTCTTACTCGCCGTTGGTGGCGGTTCGGTCATCGATGGCACTAAGTTTGTTGCCGCGGCTGCGGTATTTGAAGGCGAGCCTTGGGATATTCTCACGAGCTGGGGCACCAAGGTGACCAAAGCCATGCCATTTGGCTCGGTATTAACCCTACCGGCCACAGGTTCAGAGATGAACAACGCCAGTGTGGTGACCCGTAAATCTTTGAAAGCAAAGCTGCCATTCCGTAACGATTTAGTGTATCCACAATTCTCCATCCTCGATCCCACCAAAACCTTTACCCTACCGGAAAGACAAGTGGCGAACGGTGTTGTCGATGCGTTTGTGCATATCACCGAGCAATATCTCACTTACCCAGTCAATGCCGCGGTACAGGACAGATTTGCCGAAGGTTTACTGCAAATTTTGATTGAATTAGGCCCACAAGCACTCACAAAGCCTGAAGATTACGATATCCGCGCTAACTTGATGTGGGTCGCGACTATGGCACTCAATGGCACGATTGCCACAGGCGTTCCGCATGATTGGGCAACTCACATGATTGGCCATGAGCTCACCGCACTCTATGATATTGACCATGCCCGTACCTTAGCTATTGTCTTGCCAGCACTATTACGCTGCACTAAAACGGCTAAACGTGAAAAATTACTGCAATTTGCAGACAGAGTATGGCATATCACCACAGGCTCCGAAGACGAACGAATCGAGGCCGCGATTGCGAAAACCCAAGCATTTTTCGAAGCCATGGGCATTGCAACGCACTTATCTGGCTATGATTTAGGTAAAGAAGCTGTCGATGCGGTTGTTGCTCAACTCGAGAAACATGGCATGGTTGCTTTAGGTGAACATGGCAATATCGATCCCGCCATGAGCCGCGATATTTTAACCCTCGCCTTATAGTTCAATCTCACACCTCTGCAATCCCATGCGACCGTGAGGCTTAAGGCCATCAACGCACCATAATGGTGCGTTGATATTCCCTCAAACGGGGCAAAGGGTACTCACACTTAGGGGCATCAAGTTTTAAAGAAATATTTGTAATGGCGTTAGCGACATCAATCAGTCACACCTTGTCATCTTGTAAACCCGTTTATCGCCGATAAATCCTCATTACTGATGCACAAACACCATGATTTTTGATGAAAAAACGACTACTCTTGGATAATCTTATCTTACTGATAAAAGGATTTTTGCATGCGTTTATTTACTCTCATCAGCTTAGTGCTGCTTAGCTTATTCGCGCAGGCAACAGTATATAAGTGGGTCGATAAGGACGGTAAAGTTCATTATTCCGATGAGCCACATCCAAATGCTGAGATTGTTGAATTAAAAGAAAAAACGCTAAACCAAATTACTCTTCCCCCCGTAAACCCTGATACAAATGACTCGCAAGCCATTGAACAAACCAAATACCAAGTCGTCATAACTTCCCCTGAAGAAGAGGAAACCGTCAGGGATAATAATGGCGATTTCCAAGTCACAGCCACAGTAACCCCTGAAATCAAGAGCCAATATCTCATGGCCCTTAAACTCGATGGCAAAACCATCGGCCAACCCCAAATCGGCGGCACATTTCAGTTAAGCAACATCGACAGAGGTGAACATACCATTGTTGTCGATGCGATGACTCAAAACGGCAAAGTCTTTGCATCTAGCTCTCCAAGAAAGATATTTCTTCATCAAGCGGCGATGACTCCAGCACCTAAAAAGCAGCCAAGATCCAATTAAATGGTTTAATAATAAATAGTTAGGTTGTCACTAACAGATTAAACCGTTTGATGAAGCCGAGTTGCAGCATGCACCAAATCGGTGCAACATAAGGGTGCAACCCTATTTTCAGGAACGGTAGATGGATAAAGAGACTCTGCTCAATCATTTAGTGACCGCGGTACTGGTCATCGATAAGGATCTTAAGCCTTGTTATGCCAACGCCGCTGCAGAGCAACTGTTAGGTGTCGGTAGCCACAGGCTGGTCGAACAAGCATTACCCGAGCATTATCAAGCGCTCGGTGTCGAGGCTCAGCTCCTTAGCGATGCGGTAAAAGCTGGGCAAAGTCTCACCGTTAACACCGCGACGTTAGTCACCTTAGATGCCCAGCATCACACCGTCGATCTGACACTGATCCCGCTCGAGGATGAAGCACAGCTGAGCCTGCTTGAACTTAGGCAAGTCGATCAACAACGACGTATCCACCAGCAACTTAGCCAAGATGCACAGCAGCAGGCGGCACAATTCTTAGTGCGTAACTTAGCCCATGAGATTAAAAACCCCTTAGGCGGCTTGCGTGGTGCAGCGCAATTGCTCTCGCGGGAACTCGACGATCCCGCGCAAAAGGAATTTACCAATCTCATCATCGAACAAGCTGATCGGCTGCGTAGCTTAGTCGATAGGCTACTTGGCCCGCAGCGCCCCACTCAACATAGCCTGCATAACATTCATCAAGTGGTGCAAAAAGTATATAAACTGGTGGAAATCGCACTGCCAGCCAATATCCAGTTGAAGCGGGATTATGATCCCTCGATCCCCGATATCGAGATGGACCCAGATCAAATGCAGCAAGCGGTGTTGAATATATTGCAGAATGCGGTGCAAGCCCTCGAGTATACCGGCGGTGAAATCCTGATCCGCACCCGCACGCAACATCAGGTCACCATTGGCTCGCAGCGCCACAAGCTCGTACTGACCCTGTCTATTATCGACAATGGCCCAGGTATACCACCAGAGCTGATGGACACGTTGTTTTATCCCATGGTCACCAGTCGCGAACAGGGCTCGGGGCTGGGTCTATCGATTGCCCACAACATTGCCAGATTACACTCGGGCAGGATTGATTGCGTCTCCAGCCCAGGACATACAGAATTTATTATCTCGCTACCGATTTTAAGTGCCAAATAATCAAGCAAAACCAACACATACCGTATGAGGAAGCAAAATGCGAATCAGTGAACAAGTGTGGATCCTCGACGATGACAGCTCAATACGTTGGGTGCTCGAAAAAGCGCTCCAAGGCGCTAAACTTAGCACCGCCAGCTTTGCTGCAGCAGAATCACTCTGGCAAGCATTAGAAATCTCCCAACCACGGGTCATCGTCTCGGATATTCGTATGCCGGGCACCGATGGCTTATCCCTGCTTGAAAGACTGCAAATCCACTATCCGCATATTCCCGTTATCATCATGACGGCGCATTCGGACTTAGACAGTGCAGTGAGTGCCTATCAGGCTGGGGCGTTCGAGTATTTACCTAAACCCTTTGATATTGATGAGGCGATTTCACTCGTTGAGCGCGCGCTGACCCATGCAACAGAGCAAAGTCCAACGCCAGTTGCGCAGGAAACTCAAGTCAAAACCCCCGAAATTATCGGTGAAGCCCCTGCGATGCAGGAAGTGTTTCGTGCCATTGGTAGGTTGTCGCGCTCTTCAATCAGCGTGCTGATCAATGGCCAATCAGGCACAGGTAAAGAGCTAGTTGCAGGCGCACTGCATAAGCACAGTCCGCGCAAGGATAAACCTTTTATCGCCTTGAATATGGCGGCGATTCCCAAGGATTTAATCGAATCAGAACTGTTTGGCCACGAAAAAGGCGCCTTTACTGGTGCGGCTAACGTGCGTCAAGGGCGCTTTGAGCAAGCTAACGGCGGCACCCTGTTTTTAGATGAAATCGGCGATATGCCGCTAGACGTGCAAACCCGTTTGCTACGGGTTCTCGCCGATGGACAGTTTTATCGAGTCGGCGGCCACAGTGCTGTACAAGTGGATGTGCGCATCATTGCTGCCACCCACCAAGACCTAGAACAATTAGTCCTAAAAGGCGGATTTAGGGAAGACTTATTCCACCGCCTCAATGTGATTCGTATCCATTTGCCACCGCTGTCACAACGCCGTGAGGATATTCCTCAGCTTGCTAGCCACTTTTTAGCCTCCGCCGCCAAGGAGATTGGTGTCGAAGCAAAAATCCTCACCAAGGAGACCGCCGCTAAGCTATCGCAATTGCCATGGCCGGGCAACGTTAGGCAACTAGAGAACACTTGTCGCTGGCTCACCGTCATGGCCTCAGGACAAGAAATCCTGCCCCAAGACTTGCCGCCCGAGTTACTTAAGGAACCTACCAGTATTAATCCAATGGCGAAAGGTAGCCAAGATTGGCAATCGGCACTCACCGAGTGGATCGACCAAAAACTGTCTGAGGGAAATAGCGATTTATTAACCGAAGTACAGCCTGCCTTTGAGCGAATATTACTCGAAACCGCATTGCGACATACACAAGGGCATAAACAAGAAGCGGCAAAACGTTTAGGCTGGGGAAGAAATACTTTAACGCGAAAACTGAAAGAATTGTCTATGGATTAACCATCCATTTAAAAGCAATAAAGGGATAGTGATATCCCTTTTTTATTATTTAGATTAAATATAAATAATTAGAACTGGTAATGCACACCAATCGCCAGTTGTTTAATATCGGTATCGATATCTTTCACATTTAAATAATTGTGGTCAGCGTCTAAATCACCGCTAGTAACATCGTAACTCAAGCGAACATTTAAATGCTCTGTCACAGCAGCGTTAATACCAACACCGTAGGTCCAGCCATAGCCTGTGAAATCTTCATCAAAACCAAAACCGTCAATATTCATAGCCATAGATGCAACACCGACCTTTGCATAAGCTGAGAACATATCATTGATTTGCATAGTAAACTTAGGTGTAAAAGTAAGTGCACCCGCAGAAATATCGACATCCTTATCGCCTAAATCGCCAGTTGCAAATAAATTCGCCTCTAAACCAAACCATTCGTTAAAGTTGTAACCACCGTATACACCGAAACCTGTCCCTGTTTCTCCATCATCAAGCACATCAACAGTCACGCGATTTAGTGCACCACCCACATAAAAACCTGTGGTGTCAGCTGCCGCTACAGCTTGGCCTGTCACTAATACTGCTAGTAAAGAACCCGCAACTAAAGATAGTTTTTTCATTACATTTCCCTAATGAGTTAACCTAAGTAGTAAACGCCGCGAATAATATAACAAACACAAAATAAGAGTAATAGTTTGTAAAGGCTAAATACACTTTATACAGAAAGCATTCAGCTTTAAATAAAACGAGCATGTATGAGAAGAGACTTAAGCATTAACTAACGACTCGCAATACATTCATAATCGCGAAATAACACTAGAGAATAAGGGAACGAGGTTTTCGCTCATCGAGGCATTCACTAATCATGACTTTTCCCGATTGTGCACAAATTACCCGGCTGCGCCACATTAATAATGGCCAAACATGTAGTCGATACTCCCGCTGCGCAATATTGAACGGAATAATTCTCGGCCAATAATATAAGGATTGACGCAGGATAAGCTCGCTCCAAACGCCCATAGGAAGATTCACTAGATTATGATCAGAGAGGTTTGAGTCAAGTCCCCCGCTCGCGCTGGGGACATGCTCGGCAATCAACTCAAAGCGAGTCGACAATCGATGATAACGGCAGATGAGCCGCGTATTAGCATCAAACAGGTGAGACTGCCGCTGCATCCATGGCATAACCACTCCTTTGGTATGTCAATAATCGCTTTAGTGTTTTACCGCGGTTATTGAGTCATTGGCTCCACTTGTACGGGATCTTGGTGAATAATCACCTCGGCATCTTCAAAGGCGGCCTTTACCCTAAGCCCTGTGGTATCAGCAATACTGTGGGCCTCGTTTAGGCTTAAATGGCCGTCTAACTCCAAATGGAATTGAATAAAAATGGTTTTACCTGCTTGGCGCGTCCGTAAATCATGAAGCCCTAATACTCTTGGATCTTCCTTAGCAATTTGTTTTATCCGCTGACGGGTTTCTTCATCTAACTCACGATCTAACAATGCTTGAATCGAGCGGTAACCTAAATCAAAAGCCTGCCGGCCTATGTAACAGGCAATCAGTACTGCAAATAGACCATCCGCCCACCACCAGCCATATTGAGACAATATGAGTGCTAAAAGCACTGCGGCATTGAGAAATAAATCTGACTTATAGTGCAACGAATCGGCTTCCACCACAGTGCTATTCGTTGCCGCTAGCGCCCGTTTTTGCAGCAAAACTAAGGCGAGTGTCAGCACAATTGCGACTACAGAAACCACTACGCCTAAGGTGGCATTTTCAACGGGTGAAGGATTTAGCAAACGTTCGCCGCCATAAAATAGCAACAGAAATGCCGAACCCATAATAAAAGCCGATTGCGCTAGCGAGGCTAATGGCTCAGCTTTACCGTGGCCATATCTGTGGTCATGATCTGCGGGAACGAGAGCATAGCGAATGGCAATAAAATTGATAATCGAGGCGAGTGCATCGGCGAATGAATCCGTCAAGGATGCCAACATACTGGCAGAACCGGAATACAACCAAGCTAACAGTTTGATTGTGATAAGGGTCAAAGCAGTAGCCACGGAAGCGCGACTAGCTAATTTGACCCAAAAATCGTATTGGGAAGTTTCAGTCATAGGGGTCTATATCGGGAAGCTATGACTCTATTGTATATCAGCTTACAAGCTTAACTGCGAGGTTCTTTAGCAGCTTGTGCTTCAAATCGCGCTTTAAACTTAGCTTGTTGCTCGGGCGTCAGCAGATTGTAAATTTGATTCTGCATCTTCATCCTTTCAATCGCTTGCGTTAGACGTTTTTCCTGCTGAGCACTCAGCAGTGCCTTAGCTTGCGCCTCATCGAAGGTGGCCGAGGTGATCAACCCATGCATTTCAGTTCGGTGCGCTAAACGCTCTTCCTTCGAAGGTCTATCATCACTACGTGCTGCACGTTGCTCAGCAAACAGTTTTTTAATGTCCGCTTTTTGTGCATCAGTTAAGTCTAATCCTTCGAACATTCTATGCATGCCATCATGCTCCATGCGATCGCCACGTTTATGAAACTCACCACGAGAATGATCACAGCCTTGGCTAGGCTCAGCACTCACTGCTGTCGCCAATACTGCGGAGCTTGCTAAGATGGCAAATAGACCTGCTTTTAAAGGAGATAATGTTTTCATCATATTAACCTCAATAATTCAACTTCATGTTGTAAAGATAAGAAATAGTGACGACCCTTTTAAAAGCCGAATCACTTTCGACGATAACAGTCTAAAGCCTCATATGTAAGTGAGGGCGTGACCTGAGTAAATCAGTGTAAAGTTGCGCCAATAACCATACCCGAATCACCTTAAGGAGCAGAAACTCGACTCTGGAACTCGCTTAGGTAAAACAGATTCTCTATTCTTTACTTTGGCTTACATTGCTACACAGCAATTGACATCAAAAGGGGTATACTCAGGCAAAGTACTAAAAGTGCCTGCGATTTACTGAGCCCATGCCGGTCTGCAGCACCCGTTCACCCAGATTAAGGAACACTATGAGTCGGATATTATTAATCGATGATGATCTCGGTTTGTCAGAACTCCTTGGACAATTACTCGAACTCGAAGGGTTTAAACTCACGTTAGCCTACGATGGTAAGCAAGGCTTAGAACTTGCCTTGGCTGCAGATTACGATTTGATCTTACTCGATGTCATGTTGCCTAAATTAAATGGCTTTGAAGTGCTTCGCGCCCTGCGGCAACACAAGCAAACACCGGTGCTGATGCTCACGGCTAGAGGTGATGAGATTGACCGCGTGGTGGGGCTTGAAATCGGTGCCGATGACTATTTGCCGAAACCCTTTAACGACAGGGAGCTTATCGCCCGTATTCGCGCCATCATTCGCCGCTCACACTTAACTGCCCAAGAAATTCATGCAACACCCGCGCAAGAGTTTGGTGATTTGCGTTTAGATCCCACTCGCCAAGAGGCCTATTGCAATGAGCAACTGATCATCCTCACGGGCACAGAATTTACCCTACTGCACACCTTAGCGCTCCATGCTGGCGAGTTGATGAATAAAGAAGAGCTCAATGAAATTGTGCTGGGTAAAAAATTGATGCCATTCGATCGCAGCCTAGACATGCACCTCTCGAATCTACGTAAAAAACTTCCCGAGCGCAGCGATGGCAGACCCAGGGTGAAAACTATTCGTGGCAAAGGTTATATCTGGTTACCATAACGGCGGGAACAACTGTGCCTAATCGCTTATTTATCAAATTACTGCTCGGATTTTGGCTCTGTAGTTCGTTGATTATTGCCTTAGTCGGGCTGTTGCCTTTGTTGCAACAAAATCACGACCGCGCCCCAATACCGCCCCACCTGCAAAAAGTACTGGCGACCGTAGCGCAGCGCATTCAAGAAAATCCAACTCTGCTTAAGTCCGATTTTCTGCGCCGCTGGGAGAGGCATCGAGATATGGAAGGCAAACCGCTGCGGCTGTATCTCACCAATAGCCAAGGCCAAGTGATTAACACCAATAGAATCAGCCGTGGTGTACGCAGTTTTATGCTGATGGCCGATGAAGAAAAACAGCCAATTAGCCACCAATTTAAAGATGAATTAGTATTTGGCCCACACCAATTTACTCTGGAGGGAGAAACCTATTTTCTCTATGGTCGACTGCCAGATATTCATCCTCGGCCCTGGTTCTTCTTCTTCATCGAAAACAAACTACTCACCCTCAGTTTGGCCATACTGATGTCGGGATTACTCTGCGCCCTACTCGCTTGGCATTTGGGTAAGCCACTCAGTTCACTCAAGAAAAGTGCCGATGCCCTCGCCGAAGGTGATCTCAGCAATCGCGTCGATAAGGCGACCACTCAACGGAACGATGAAATCGGCCAGCTCGCCACCGCCTTTAATAGCATGGCGGATTCGATTGAGGCCATGGTCAAAAATCAACAGCGATTAATGGGTGATATTTCCCACGAACTGCGCACCCCACTGACCCGCCTGCAATTGTCACTGGCACTGGCCCGTAAGAAAGGCCAACAAACTACAGAAACCGACCGCATTGCCTACGAGGCCGAGCAATTAGAACAACTGATTGCCGAGCTGCTGGAGCTATCGCGGGTCAAACTTAGCACCAATGAGACTAAGGTACGCCTTGGCTTAGCCGAGTCGCTAAGCCAAGTATTGGACGATGCCGAATTTGAAGCCGATCAACAGGGTAAAAAGATCACTATCGATATCGATGAAGCCATCGAACTCAGCCATTATCCGAAATCCCTGTCCCGAGCGATAGAAAACCTGCTGCGCAACGCGATTCGTTATGCCCAGAGCGATATTCACCTGCGCGCGAGCCAAACCAACGGCCAAGTACTGATCAGCATTAAAGACGATGGCCCGGGGATTGATCCTGCTGAGCTTGAAGCGATTTTCAAACCCTTCTATCGCCCCGATTCGGCAAGGCAGCGGGAAAGCGGTGGCTGGGGGCTGGGGCTCGCCATTACCGAAGCGGCCATTAGCGCCCATAAAGGTAAAATCAGAGCCGAGAATCGCCAGCCCCACGGCCTTGAAGTCAATATCAGTTTACCGACCTAAAAACATAAGCCCCGCTAACACAGTTAGCGGGGCTTATATCATCAACAGTCAACTACCGTTAATTCTTAATCCCTAGCTGTTTTAATTTGCGATACAAGGCATTACGACTAATCCCCAAACGCTTAGCACATTGGCTCACATTACCCTCACAGGCGCGGTAAGCCTGCAACACGTTCAGATTTATGGTTCCATGGAGCGAGTCGATGGTGGCGGAGCTAGGCTCGGACAGTTCGTGCGGATGCGCCGTGGTTTCCGCGTCGACAACCTCAGTTAATGTGTGCGGCTCAAACGCCAGATCCATTAGCTTTTGAGCAAGGTAATCGGGGAGATGATTGATCTCGAGTACAACCTCACCTTCGGCCATCAAACACGCCACCTGCATTAGGTTATCCAGCTCCCGTAGATTGCCGGGCCAATCGTAACGCATTAGCTGCGCCAATAATTCAGTACACAAGGTTTGTGGGCCGCTGCGGTGACGGCGGTGCAATTTATGGATAATGCGCTCAATATCCTGCCGCTCACGCAGCGCAGGCAAGCGCACCTGCAATCCATTCAGGCGATAAAACAAGTCCTGACGGAACAGCCCCTGCGACACCAGCGACTCTAAGTCCATATGGGTCGCGGCGATGATCTGAATATCGACCTTAACACTTTGATTACTGCCAACAGGGACGACCTCACGCTCCTGCAGCACCCGGAGTAACCGGCTTTGCGCCGCCAGCGGCATCTCGCCAATTTCATCGAGGAACAAAAAACCACCGTGGGCTTGGCGGATCTTACCGATAAAACCAGTTCGATTAGCACCAGTAAAAGCCCCTGCCTGATAGCCAAATAACTCAGACTCAACCAGCTCTGCGGGCAAGGCGGCGCAATTCACCGCCACTAACGGCTGCGCGCGGCGCGAGCTCTGGGCATGGAGCTTTTTGACAAACTGCTCTTTCCCCACCCCAGTTTCACCGAGCACCAGCAAAGGGATTTGTTTAGTGATGACCTTATTAGCTTGCTGCCAAGCCCGCTCAAGCAAGGGATCGCGAAATCTTACCCCCAATTGACTCTGCGGCTTATCTTGAATCGTCTTCGCACTTTTGGTCTGCGTAACACCCAACGCCTGAGTCTGTAAGTGCAGGGCCAAATCCCGATTGAAGCCCCCCGCTCGCGCCCAGCTATCTCCCAAATGCAGCTCTAGGCTATCGCCCAGCTTGGCTTGAGTCAGCAATTGTTTTGCCATGGGATTACAACCCACAATTCGTCCATCACTGTCGGCAATCACTATGCCTTGCCAGCCAGAACTTAATAAACTCGGCTCGGCTGCTAAATCAATCCGATAGTGACTATCGGGCAGATGACACAACAACGCAGTCTCAACCTGCTGCGCCAGACTCGACACTAACATTAAAGTCTGCTGTGAATGCCGCTGTTGCTCACTGGTGATATCGAGCACTCCGAGCATCTCGCCTTGGGGTGAAAAAATCGGGCAAGCAGTACAACTCATAAAACGATTTTGGCGGATAAAATGCTGCTCACCGACCACTGACACCGCCTGTTTGGCCGTGAGCGCGGTGCCTATTGCATTGGTGCCTTTATACTTTTCGAGCCAGTTGACCCCAATATCGAGCGCCACATCAGCTAACTTACTGGAATAACGACTCACGCCCCAATGTTTCAGCACATAACCGTCAGCATCGGAGAGCAATAATCGACTATTGGAATGTGCCATCAGTTGATTAAACAGCGGTAAGGCATGGGATTGTACTAATTCGATGAGCTGCTGATATTGCTCATGTTTATGTTTAAGCTCCGCGCGCGTGAGTCTGAGATCCTCACCAGCACGAAACTCTGATAAGCCAGCACCTAAGCTGCGCTGCCATGAATCGGCTAACCATGCCTGTGTGGTTGGAAAATGCGGTTTTACTGTCATAGCCATGCTCCCCGAGCGCTGTTCCATTTCGGCACACCCATGGTGTGTCGTTGGATGACAAAATGACCACAGGGCAACTTTCCATCCTTGAATGCCCTATTGTTTTGGATCTGCAAAATTAGCTTTTCATCATACTGTTAGCTCAACAAGTGTACAACTCCTGCCAGTTTGGCACTGTCCTTGCGATACCCGTTTATACGCAGCGCTCAGGTGTTGCGTAAGAGAACACCAACTTAATCAACAACTTTGTGAGTCAATCCGATTGGCAAAGGAAAAAAATAACAACAGTGCTCAAACCTATTTCAACAAGACCCATGCTGAGACGCTACACATTTAGCGTTTTCGGCAGCCACAGAAGGAATAACACTATGATTTATGCTCAACCCGGAACTCCTGGTGCCATCGTTAACTTTAAAGAAAAATACGCCAACTTTATCGGTGGCAAATGGGTCGCCCCAGTTAACGGCGAATACTTCGATAATCGCTCCCCCGTCAATGGTCAAAACTTCTGTAAAATTCCCCGCTCCGACTATCGCGATATCGAACTGGCGCTCGATGCGGCCCACGCCGCTAAGGATGCTTGGGGAAAAACCTCGGTCACCGAGCGTGCGAATTTACTGCTGCGTATCGCCGATCGCGTTGAGCAAAATCTCGAATACTTAGCCGTTGCCGAAACCTGGGAAAACGGCAAAGCGGTGCGTGAAACTCTCAACGCCGACTTGCCTCTGTTTGTAGACCATTTCCGTTACTTCGCTGGCTGCATTCGAGCACAGGAAGGCAGCGCCGCCGATATTGATGGCAACACCGTCAGCTATCACTTCCCTGAACCTTTAGGTGTCGTCGGGCAAATCATTCCGTGGAACTTCCCGCTGTTGATGGCAGCATGGAAAATCGCCCCCGCGCTCGCCGCAGGTAACTGTGTGGTACTCAAACCCGCCGAGCAAACGCCGGTCTCTATCCTTGTGCTACTCGAACTGATTGAAGATCTGCTGCCACCCGGCATCCTCAACGTCGTCAACGGTTTTGGCGCCGAAGCGGGCCAAGCCCTCGCCACCAGCAAACGTATCGCTAAACTTGCCTTTACTGGTTCCACCGAAGTGGGTTACCACATATTAAAATGTGCCGCCGAATCACTGATCCCATCGACAGTAGAACTCGGCGGTAAATCGCCTAACCTGTATTTCGCCGATGTGATGGACCACGAAGACGAGTATTTAGATAAGGCCGTCGAAGGCATGTTGCTGGCCTTCTTCAACCAAGGTGAAGTCTGCACTTGCCCATCAAGGGTGCTGATCCAAGAGTCGATTTACGATCGCTTTATCGAAAAAGTGCTCGCCCGTGCGCAAACCATCAAGCAGGGCAACCCGCTGGATACCGCCACCCAAGTGGGCGCGCAGGCCTCACAGGAACAATTCGATAAGATCTTAAGTTACCTTGCCATTGGTAAAGATGAAGGCGCGCAGGTGCTCTTAGGCGGCTCGCTCTGCCAGCTCGAAGGCGATCAAAGCAAAGGCTATTACATCAGCCCAACGATCATGAAAGGCCATAATAAGATGCGGATTTTCCAAGAGGAAATCTTCGGTCCGGTTATTTCGGTCACCACCTTCAAGGATGAAGCCGAAGCCTTAGCAATTGCCAACGATACCGAATATGGCCTAGGCGCAGGCGTGTGGACTCGGGATATGAACCGTGCCCAACGTATGGGCAGAGGCATTCAAGCGGGTCGCGTTTGGATTAACTGCTACCACGCCTATCCTGCCCACGCGGCCTTTGGCGGTTATAAAAAGTCTGGCATCGGCCGTGAAACCCACAAGATGATGCTCAATCACTATCAAAACACCAAAAACCTGTTAGTCAGCTACGATATCAATCCGCTCGGTTTCTTCTAACCGAGCTGAAACCTTGCCTTAATAACAAGAAAGGGCGATTAGCCCTTTCTTTGTTTTTATCGGGTAGAACTATAAAAACATACCACCCGATGCCTCGATACGTTGTGCGTTTATCCACGCCGCGGCGGGTGACAACAAGACACTGATTGCACCGCCAATATCCTCGGGTAATCCCACACGCCCCAACGCCGTTTGCTGCGCTAAAAACTCATTCATCTGAGGGTTATCCCGCACCGCACCACCGCCAAAGTCCGTTTCGATTGCACCGGGAGCCAGCACATTAACGCGAATGCCCCGTGGACCAAGCTCCTTCGCCCAGTATTTGGTCATGGTTTCGACCGCGCCTTTCATGGTGGCGTAGGCGCCAAACCCTGGGATAGCAAAGCGCGTTACCCCTGTAGAGACATTGATAATACTGCCGTTATCAGCAAGCAGAGGCAGCAGTGCCTGAGTTAAAAAGAAAGGCCCTTTGACATGAATATTCATCAAAGTATCGAACTGCTCCACACTGGTTTCAGCCATGGGCACATGGATACCAATCCCAGCATTATTAACTAGATAGTTAAAACTATCCCGCTGCCAAGTCTGTTCGAGTGCGGTTTTAACGCGTTGAGAAAAATCACTAAAGGACTGGCTATTACCCACATCTAACGGTAACGCGACAGCCTTGCGTCCGTGCCATTCAATTTCCGCTACCACCTCGGCGGCCGCAGCGGCATTACTTTGGTAAGTTAGAATAATATCAACACCTTGTGCGGCTATGGTCAGGGCCGCATTTTTACCTAAGCCACGGCTTGCACCAGTGATCAGCGCGATGGGAGTTGTGTTCATTGTGTATCCTCTTCATTCATCTATGTTAATGCCGCCGCACACAGCTTATTACTTGCACAAAGAGGGATAAACACACTATAAATGGCAAGACTGTTAGCTATTAGAGAACAATTGCGATGCAAGATAGACTGCAAGCCATGCAAATTTTTATGCGGGTGGCTGAATTAGAGAGTTTTACTCAAGCCAGTATCAGCCTAGGTCTGTCGAAAACCCATGTGTCGAATGTGGTAGCTCAGTTCGAAACCGCGTTAGGTGCACGTTTACTACAACGTACCACTCGTACTGTGCGCCTCACTCAAGATGGCATAAGTTGTTATGAGCGCTGTAAAAACTTGCTCACCGACTATCAAGAACTAGAAAGCCTTTTCCAGTTGCAGGCGACGCAAGTTTCGGGTCGCTTAAGAGTCGATATGTCCACGGGGATTGCACGTAACTTAGTGCTTCCTCATCTTCCTGACTTTATTGAGCAATATCCCCAAATTGAGTTGGAGCTAAGCAGTACCGACCGCAAGGTCGATATCGTCGCCGAAGGTTTTGACTGCGTGATCCGCGTAGGCAGCGTGCAGCAAGAAGGTGTTATCGCTAAAAAGATTGGCCACTTTAAGATGCTTAACTGCGCAAGCCCAAGCTATATCGCAAAATACGGCAAACCATCGAATATAGAAGAGCTTAGCCAAGGGCATAAGCTCATCCATTACGTTGGCCAGTTAGGCGGTAGCGATTCAGGATTTGAGTATCTAAGCCCAGATAATCACGAACTATGCGCCCTAGCCTTACCCAAGCTAATCACAGTCAATAATGCCGATGCCTACAGCGCGGCCTGTCTGGCGGGTTTAGGGATTATTCAAGCGCCGAATATTGGGGTGGCAAAATATCTCCAAACTGGCGAACTGATAGAGATCTTGCCAGATTACCCTGCACCCTCAATGCCAGTGAGCTTGCTCTATCCCCATAGACGCCATCTTTCTAAACGCCTTCAGGTATTTATGGCTTGGTTAACCGAGTTGCTGACGCCTTTTTTAGTATCGCGTTAACGGTCAGTCTCGATATTCGCTAACCGCTGCGACAGTTCTGCCATCGAGCTTGCGGTGCGAGGATCGCACTCCGGGGTGGCTACTGGATTAAATTCGAGACGCGGACCGCCGAACCGACCTAAACTGCTCGGCAGAATATGCAAATCCCAAACTAACTGATCGTAGTAATGCAGCCGCAGGCCATTATCCGCAACTGGCCAATGGGCATAGAGTAAAAACGAATGATAGCTCTGCGAGAGGGAGCGACTCGCCACTAATTTAAAGGACGCATCGAGTAGGCTGCACTCGGTCGATTCTTCAAAGGGGCAATCGTAGGAGGTCAGCAGTAGATAGCCTTGGGTGCCATTGGGTAAAGTGCAGCGGTACTGGGCCTCAAGCTGCCTTCCCGCAATATTGACCCCAGTAGCTTGCTGATTGAAATACAAAGGCTGAGTGATCGCCTCGGTATCGGACACTCGCAGTGTGAAGGCTGTTATCGGCTGCATGCTGTATCCTTCCTTTGCCGTAAAATGGCTAATGTCGCTTCCAATAAATTCCCAGCAATATCAGGTATCCCACAAAGTAAGCCAGCAAATCGAGTGGGTCGAAATGGCTACCAATCACAATTCGCGCCAAGCGGTTACCGCCCAGCCCCAGCTTGTCCACTAAGCCCCAATACTGACCAAATTCGATAGCGAAGGCAAACAGCAACACAGCCAATGCCAACCATGGCGTGTGCCAAAAGCGATTGATTGATTCCCCTTTTGCATTCACCACGGGCACTAGCGTGCGCGCCATGCAAAACAATAGGATCACGACTAACACGTCACCGACAAAACCGCGAATAAATCCCGAAGGCACAAAACGGGCGATCAACACTTCGATGATAAATAACAGCACCGCATAAATTAAAAAAGATTTTCGATCGGGCTGACGGCTAAAAAGATGGACTGGCATAAACAGGTTGCTCCCTTACCTCTCGAAGATGAAGCGGCAAAATCTAGCTTAATACCAATACCTTAACAAGCTTAGTTCGATGGATTTCTCACTTATTTGCCCAGTTCACTCAACAGAACAGCGGGCAAGTTCACTCCGCAAAATTTAAGCGTCGTTTAAGTTTGGCTTTAGTAGCCTGCAAGCACACCACCTTAGGAGCAACAGATCATGTCCTCAAATATGCAGCAAAACATCAACGTCTGGGATCCCTTGATCCGTATCTTTCACTGGTCATTGGTGGGCTTTTTTACCTTAGCCTACCTCACCGAAGGCGAAGACGAATGGATGAACATCCACAGTTACGCCGGCTACAGCATCTTAACCCTGCTGGTATTTCGCCTGTTGTGGGGCGTGATTGGCACTCACCATGCGCGTTTTATCAACTTTGTCACCCGTCCGAACATCGCTTGGACTTACCTGAAGGAACTCTTCACGGGCAAGGCTAAGGATTACATCGGCCACAATCCCGCAGGCGCACTGATGATAGTCGCCCTAATCCTCAGCATAGGGTTCACGGGCTTCTCCGGCATGGCACTTTATGCCACCGATGGGCAAGGTCCACTGGCCACAAGCTTTTTCGCTACTTGGCCCGAGGGCACACTGAAGGAAGTACATGAGTTTTTCGCCAACTTCAGCCTGTTTCTAATAGCTACCCATATCGGCGGCGTGATTGTCAGCAGCCTGCTGCATAAGGAAAACCTCGTCAGAGCCATGCTGACAGGTAAAAAGCAGCGCCCGCTGATCCAACAAGATGAACATCAATAACCGCCGTAACTCGACCGTTCAAAGGAGTCAGAAATGAACTACGTGAATAAACACAGCATCGGACTAGCAATCACTGCGCTACTACTCAGCAGTGTTAATGCCAGTGCCGCCAATACCAAGGTCGCCAGCTTGCCACTCAGTGCCGAGCGAATTGGCTTACAACTGCAACAATATCAAGCACAAGGTGCAGGCCCCTTTAGCGCCGATGCAGGACAAGTGCTGTGGCTACAGCAGAGTGAGGATCGCAGCTGTGCCAGCTGTCACACCGCCAAAGTGACAGACCCAGGTATGCATCAAAATACCCGAAAACCCATTGAGGCCATGGCGCCGTCGCTCACCAGCAACCGTTTAACCGATGCGGCCAAGATTGAGAAATGGTTTAACCGCAACTGTAACTGGACCTTTAAACGCGAGTGCACGCCTCAAGAAAAAGGCGACGTACTGCTGTGGCTAAGTTTGCAATAAAGGCGTTATCCACATCCATTTTAGTAAGCAAAACGTAAGGAAATACCATGACTAAACAAGCCCATCCCCTAAGCTGGATTGCTGGCTCCACACTGACTGCCCTCGCCCTGGCGATAGGCGTCGTAGGGCTCAGCTTAACCTTTACCAGCACGGGTTATGCCGACGATGGTCGCGCGCTGAATCAAGCCATCCCACAAAATGCAGAATACTCGGCAGAATGTGGCAGCTGCCATATGGCGTACCCCGCAAATTTACTGCCCGCAGACAAGTGGCAGGCAATTACCAACAACCTAAGCAATCACTTTGGTGATGATGCCAGCCTGACGCCTGAAGCAACGGCTAGAATTGAGCAATATCTCGTTCAACATGCCGCGCAAAATGGTAAGGTGATGAAAAATAGCAAACCTTTAATTGCTGATATGGGGCCACAAAAAATTACCGAGCAGGCATTTTTTATCCGTAAGCACGATGAGATCCCAAGGCGCATGGTGCAAGATAACCCCAAAGTCGGCTCATTCAGCCAATGTAGCAATTGCCACAACCTCGCAGAGAAGGGCATATTCGATGAAGATACCGTTAATATTCCTGGCTTTGGCCGCTGGGATGATTAACAGCCCAAGCTGTCTAGCCCATGATGACGACCTCTCTAACAAAGTGGTCGAATGGGTGAAGGAGGGTAAAGTATTACCCTTCGACACCATCATGCAACGCTATGAATCACGGTTAAAGGGACGTTTGCTCGACCTTGAAGTCGAGCAAAAACACGGCCGCATCATCTATGAACTCGAAATCCTGCGCGACGATGGCATTGTCTATGAGATTAAGATTGATGCCAAAACGGGTGAATGGCTTAAGGAAAAGGTCGACTAATGCGCTTACTCTTGATTGAAGATGATGCCGACTTAGTAGCTCGCCTCATTCCCGCCCTTAACAAGGCGGGCTACACCGTTGAACATGCCAATAACGGCATCGATGGCGCCTTTCTCGGTGAGGAAGAAGCCTTCGAAGCGGTGATCCTCGATTTAGGCTTGCCGGGTAAGCCGGGCTTAAGCGTACTGAGCCAATGGCGTCAAAAGGGTCTGTTGATGCCAGTGTTAATTCTTACGGCTCGCGATGCTTGGCACGAACGCGTCGATGGCCTTAAGGCCGGCGCAGATGATTATCTCGGTAAACCTTTCCATGTTGAAGAGCTGCTCGCCAGATTAGAAGCGCTGATCCGCCGACACTTTGGCCGCGCCGACAACCTGCTGCAACATGCTGGCGTCTCCCTCGATGTGGATAAACAAGCAGTGACCAATGCCGAAGGAGACGTTATCGAGCTGACTAAGATTGAGTATCGCCTGTTGCATTATTTAATGGCCAACCCGACTAAGATTGTGTCCAAATCTGAGTTGAGTGAGCGCATTTACGAAGAGGAACAAATCAAAGACAGCAATGTAATTGAAGTGTACGTCAACCGACTTCGCCAACGCCTCGGCAAAGATTATATCGAGACGCGGCGCGGCCAAGGTTATCGACTCAAGGATGCATAAGCGTGTATTCACTCAAAGCCTATCTCACTAGAAACCTGCTTATCACCCTCACCTGCGCCATGGCGCTATTGTTGTATTTGCTATTTCAAGGCATTCAAATCTTGACCCAAGACTTTGTCGCCTCGCGCCTGCAACACGATGCCGATAGCCTGATCTCCGCCCTCGAACCGCAAGCCGATGGCACTTGGTCGCTGAGTACAGACAGGCTCCCCAATGTGTATCACAGGGTCAACTCAGGTCATTACTTTGCGATTAACATCGGTGAGCAGCTATTACGCTCGCGCTCGCTGTTTGATCATGCCGTTTCACTCCCCAATCTTAACGTTGGGGAACAACAACAAGCCACTCAATACGTTGGCCAAGAACACTGGCTGATGTTCAGCCAAACCATAGTCAAGAATGGGCAAACCATCACCCTGTGGGTGACCGAAGACATTAGCTCGCTCGAGCAAACCCAATTACGCTTTCTAGGCTTTGCGACGGTAGTGGTACTGCTGACCATTATGATCCTGCTATTTGCCCAACATCTGTTGCTCAAGCGGGGCTTTAAACCGCTAGAGCAAATGCCAGATGCCATCAGGCAACTGCGGCTCCAGGGACAAGAAATCGATACCCAGCACACGCCAACAGAAATTAGCCCTTTGATTGAGGAAATCGAACGCCTCATGAATCAACTGGGGCAAAGGGTACAACGCTCACGCAATGCCTTGGGTAATCTTGCCCACGAAATGAAACGCCCTCTGCAAGGGCTACAATCCTACCTCGATAGCCTAGCGCCAGAGCAAAGACGCGAAGGCAGTAAGGTGCTCGCAGATCTGCACCATATTATTGAGCGAGAGCTTAAGCGCACTAAAATCGTCGGGCTCTCCACTCCGGGGCGTTTCACCGTGCTCAATGACGATCTGCCGCCACTCATCCAAGTGATGCAGCGCATTTATCCAGAGCGCAAAATTGATTATCGGTTTGATAAAGCACTGGTGATTCCCTTTGACCGGGACGACTTACTGGAACTGCTTGGCAATCTGCTCGATAACGCCTGCAAGCATGCGCGTCGACAGATACAGCTTTGTATTGAACAGACAAATACCAGCAATCGAGCGTATCTTATTGAGGTCAGCGACGATGGCGAAGGTGTATCGGATAGCGATTTAACGGTGATTACTGAGCGAGGGATTCGGCTCGATGAGAGCGTTCAAGGCCACGGTTTAGGCCTGTCGATTTGCAAAGATATTGTCGAGAGTTATCAGGGAGAACTTAGCTTTACGCATTCAACACTTGGCGGGTTAAAAGTTAGCGTGACATTACCTCAGCCGCATTAAACGCACAGCAAAGCAAATGCTCGCTGTGCGATGGGAATTACGACTTATAAGGCATAGGGCCGAGATAATCTTTCTTACCCACATCCACACCGTTATGGCGCAGAATCGCATAGGCCGTCGTCACATGGAAATATAAGTTTGGGATAGCATGTTCAATCGCAAACTCATATCCTGTTAAATACTTACCTTCCCAACGCGGTTGAGAAACGTGAATTGTCGCCGCATCGGCAAAATCTGCCTCGGTAAATTGGGCTAAGTACTCGATAACAGAAGCAATACGCGCTTGCAACTCTGGCAGAGTCGTTTCAGTATCATCATGCTTAGGTACGGTATCTAAATTCCCCGTTAGACGCGCGACCCCAATCTTGGCGGTATCACAGGCAATCTGGATCTGACGGATCAGATTAAATTGATCGGGTGCTAAGCGGGAATTCAATAATACCGCCATATCCACCTTCTTCAAGTTGGCAAAAATCTCACCCTTTTCCAGAATAAGACTCAAGTTTTTCAGCATCTTGCTAAATTGAACAGCCGTTAAATCATAAAGCATGACATAAACTCCTGTGATAAACGCCACCAGATTGCAGCACTAGAGACTATATTGGGGCAAAAAGGATGATTTCAACAGAGTTAAAATTTCCGCCTTGCTAGGGCGTGTTGACGTTTCGAGACTAAATTTTGTTCGTTCTGGCAAGCTCGTGCTCGCGAAACGAGGAATGATGTGTAGTTTACTCAAATGACGAGCGGCTCTTATGACAGAAAGTAACATAAAAACAATTTCTTAGCATTTATCCAGAAGCTTAACTATCAATCTTCTTTATGCATCAATTAATCGTATTGCCTGAAAAATAAAAGGCCTCGCATCGCTGCGAGGCCTTTTATTATAAAGAGGTTGAGTTGGCCGATAAGCCGGGTCCTGTCGTGGACAGTCATTCATCTAGGCCTGCAATCGCTCACAGGCTCAAGCGACCTACCCGGTTCCAACGCGAGCCACGCCATACGGAACCCTATTTGGTCTTGCTTCGGGTGGAGTTTACCTTGCTACGGACTATTGCTAGCCGCACGGTGCGCTCTTACCGCACCCTTTCACCCTTACCACCTTAGCCGAGGCTATGATGGCGGTCTCCTCTCTGTTGCACTTGTCGTCGGTTCACACCGCCCAGGCGTTACCTGGCACCCCGCTCTTTGAAGCCCGGACTTTCCTCCCCGTTCTTGCGAACGCGGCGACTGTCTGGCCAACTCGGCGCGGATTATAGCCTAAGCAATCTGCGCGTACCACTGTTAATCCTGCCAGTGTGTGTCTATCTGTTAGATCTGCTTATAAATCAGACTCTAAACCGAACTTATACAGGGCATTCTTTTTAAGACCGTGAATTTGCGCGGCAATGGCGGCGGCCTTTTTAAGCGGCAATTCTTCACAGAGTAACTTGAGTGTGTTGATGGCAACGGTTGGGATAGCTTCATCATCCTCGGCCGCACGGTGACCGTGCACCATCAGCACTATCTCGCCTTTTTGCTGGTGAAGATCGCTGCTGACGGTAGCCAATACCTCAGCCACTGGGCCGCTGAGAAAGGTCTCGAAGGTTTTAGTCACTTCACGCGCCATCACCACCTGCCGCTCACCGCCTAACACTTCAACCATAGTCGTTAGGCTATGTTCGATACGGTGGGGAGATTCATAAAAAATCAGCGTGCGCGGATCTTCCTTAAGTTCAAGCAACTTATCGGCGCGAGCTTTTTCTTTCGAAGGTAAAAAGCCTTCAAAGGAAAAACGATCCGACGGCAAACCTGAGGCACTTAACGCCGTAATCGCCGCACAGGGGCCAGGCAGGGGGATCACCTTAAACCCAGATTGGCGCACATGGGAGACCAAGTGATAGCCGGGGTCGGAAATCAGCGGCGTGCCCGCATCAGAAATTAGCGCAATCGACTGCCCTGCGGCTAGCTGATCCACAATCCACTGGGCGCGAGCACGCTCATTATGGTCGTGCAGTGCGATGGTTTTAGTTGAAATGCCAAAATGACTCAATAACTTGCCGCTATGGCGGGTGTCTTCACAGGCAATTAATGCAACCTGGCTGAGCACGTCAATAGCACGTGGGCTCATGTCCCCCAAATTACCAATAGGAGTGGGAACGATGTAGAGTGCGACGCTTTGGTCCATATATACCTCTGTAATGACAGTGCCAAGACTTTCGTCAAGCGCAAGAGAAGGTTAAACTAGAGGCAGCATCTTACCAGAGTGAAGCCCAGTGTTAAAAAGCCTGAATACAACTAAGTTCGTTTCCGTGGCCATTTTATCCGCAGTGTTGGCGGGTTGCGGCAGTCAAGCGCCCACCTCAACGAATACTGCGCCCACCGTGGCCACCTCTTTAGCCTCTGCTCCATTGGCGCCAAATGTGTATTTAGCACAGGCTGCTAATAGCAAAGATCCCCAGCAACGTGATACTTACCTGCTGCTGGCGGCGCATGCGCATATCAATGCGAACGACTATGCGGCGGCGCAAAAGCTGCTCAAGTCGATGCTGCCAAGCCTGACTCAGTTCCCGACGCTAGTGGCTGAACATAAATACCTGACTGCGCGGGTGCTAGAGCATACATCGACGCCGCTTGATGCTCTGAAAACGCTAACTTACCCAAGCACTTGGGTATTACCCGGCTGGCAAATGGCAGCGTATCATCAATTAAGAGCGCATTTATTCCAACAGAATAAACAGCCTATCGAACAGGTGCGCGAATTAAGTTTATTGACCACCTATTTACCTCCCGCCGAGGCGAATGAAGTCAATAATCAGATCTGGCAAGTGTTGCAACCGATGCACGAGCAAACCTTGCTCGCATTCACCAAAGATGCCAAAAGCCCTGTTTTTGCAGGTTGGTTACAACTGGCGTATATCGCTAAGCATTATGCGGTCGATCCCAACCAACTGGTCCGTTATTTAGGCGACTGGCAAAAACAAAACCCTTATCATCCTGCGGCGGCGAAGTTGCCCGCGGATTTAGATCAAGCGTTAAACGCCAAACCTTATACTCCAAAAAATATCGCTGTACTCTTGCCGCTCACAGGCCAGCGCGCCAGTGCCGCCAATGCGATTCGCCAAGGCATTTTGGCCAGTTATTTAGCCAAACCGAATGAGCAAGTCTCGGTGAATTTTTACGATACTGCTAACGATGCCGTTTCCGCTTATCAGCAAGCGGTAAATGCAGGCGCTGAGTTTATTATTGGCCCGCTACTGCCAAATGAAATCGATCAATTATTGGCGTTAAACACTGGTACCACTTCGTCGACCAACACCCCTACAACCGGCACGCCAGCAGCGCCTGTTGCGGCAAGCGCGCCGATCCCGCAACTGTTTTTAAATCAAACAGACAAGTTTGTCGCTGATGCTAATAAGTTTTACTTTGCATTATCGCCAGCACAAGAAGCAGCCGATGCTGCAATACGCATGTATCAAGATGGCGTAACTATGCCGCTGCTACTCGCCAGCAACGATGCTATCGGCAAACGTATGGCCGAGAGCTTTATTCAAGCCTGGAAAAAGAAAAGCGATACGCCCATCGAAGTCTATTACTACGACAGTGGCGATAAGATGAAAACCACGGTGCAAGATGCGCTCGGCGTTCGCGATAGCCAAGCCCGTATTGCGCGCATCAAGGAACTACTGGGCAATTCAGTACAAGCCGATTTTCGCTCGCGCCAAGATATAGATGCGATTTATATGATCTCGACGCCGCAGGAGTTAACCCTGCTCAAGGCCTTTATCGATGTCACCTTTAGCGTCTTTACTCAGCCCGTGCCGTTGTACACCTCGAGCCGTAGCCGTATCGATAATGAATCGAGCCAAACTGCGCAGGATTTAAATAACCTCACTCTGAGTGACGCACCTTGGTTGATGCAAAATGGCGAAGAAAACCTGATGGTTAATACCTTATGGCCCGGCTGGAACAACGGCCAAAAACGCTTATTTGTGATGGGTTATGATGCGATGGATTTAATCAGCAAACTCGCACAAATGCGCTCATTTACCGGTTACCAGTTCAATGGTCGTAGCGGCGTGTTATCGGTCAATCCCGATGGCGTAATTAACCGCCAATTAAGCTGGGGACGCTATCAAAGAGGCAGTTTCCGCCAACTATGACACTCGGACAGCAGGCAGAGTCGCTCGCCCAAGGTTACCTTGAACAGCAAGGTTTAATCTTTGTTGAGCGCAATGTCCGCTATCCCTTTGGTGAAATAGACTTAATCATGCGCCACAAAAACTACTGGGTATTTGTTGAAGTAAAATACCGCTCAGCAAATCAATTTGGTGGAGCAATACAAGCACTTAGCAAAGCACAAATCGGCAGGATCCGCATGGCGGCCAGTCATTATTTACAGAGCCATAAATTGGATGTACCCTGCCGATTCGACGTTGTCGCCATCGAAGATACGCAGATCCAATGGCTGGTCGATGCCTTTTAAACGAGGCTCTCGACTCAGCTAATCGAATAATTTTTAACGCTTATGCCTCAACTCCACCGTGGAAATATGGCATCATAGCCACACTTTATCCTGAAAGGATGTATCCATGTTAGAACGCATTAAAGACAGCTTTACTGAATCTATCCAGACTAAAATCGATGCAGCCGAAGCACTGCCAGAATCCATCGCCAAAGCGGCGGAGATGATGGTGCAATGTCTTTTGGGTGGCAATAAAATTCTTGCCTGCGGTAACGGTGGTAGTGCCGGTGATGCTCAGCACTTCTCGGCCGAGCTATTAAACCGCTATGAGATTGAACGTCCACCACTGCCAGCCATTGCCCTGTCGACGGACACATCGACTATCACGGCAATTGCTAACGATTACAGCTACGATGAGATTTTCTCAAAGCAAATCTTAGCCTTAGGCCAGCCTGGCGACATCCTGTTAGCCATTTCCACCAGCGGTAACTCTGGTAACGTGATTAAAGCGATGGAAGCGGCACTGAGTCGCGATATGACTATCGTAGCCTTAACCGGTAAAGACGGCGGCGCGATGGCGGGATTACTCAGCGTGGGTGACGTCGAAATTCGCGTTCCTTCGAACGTGACGGCACGTATTCAAGAAGTGCACTTACTGGTGATCCATTGCCTGTGTGACAATATCGACCGCACACTCTTCCCACAGGACGAACAGCAATGAGATATGCTGCCCCACTGTTAATGGTTTGCATGCTACTGCAAGGTTGCGCCGGTGCCGTTATGGTGGGCGCAGTCAGCGGCGCCATGATGGCCAACGATGAGCGTTCGGTAAAAACGCAGCTCGATGATACTAATACTGATTTTAAGATCACCAGTGCGCTACTTGAGCATGAAGATCTTAAGAAACAAACCAATATCACGGGTGTATCGGTAAACGGTAATGTGCTGATGATAGGCCAAGCCCCCAACTCGATGTTGAGGGATAAAGCGGTTAAGGTCGTACAAGACCTTAAGCTGGGCGGTAAAATCCACAACCAGATCCGCATCGGTAATCCAACGTCTTTCACGACTCGCAGTAACGACACTTGGGTAACAACCAAAGTGAAGGGACGTATGCTCAACGAGAAAGAATTGGATGTGACCCGAATTAAAGTGATCACTGAAAACGGTGAAGTCTTCCTGCTAGGGCTGATCCACCGCTCACAGGCAGAGCTTGCTGTTGACATTGCCCGTCATACTGCTGGTGTACGCAAAGTCGTTAAGGTTTTCGAATATATCGAATAACCGATTGAGCCTAAACACTTAAAGTTTAGGCTCGCCTTTTACCGCGGTATCAATTCCTAAAGACTTCACCTGTATGTTATCCATCATCTTGGGTGACTTCTCCACCAACGCTCCTATCCAAGGTAAAAACAGCGAAGGCAGCACAATCAAAGCGGCACCCAGCCAACTTAAGCTATCCAGCCATTCATCAAACAACAGCCAGCCTAAGAAAACGATAAATAACAAACCAGTATATTCGGCAATCGCAATATCACTCGCCTGCGCTTTACGGTAAGCCAGTACACAGAACCAATGATAAATCAGTAAAAAGGCATTACTAAGTAGTGCAACCGCGAGCAATTCCCAGCTCAGTCCCTCCACCCCCTGAAAGGCCGCAATGACTAAAGTCGCAGGAATCCCCAGCAAGTTATAGAGCATTAAGGTTAATACCGGGTGCTCAGTATTGGGCACTTTTTTAAGCATCAACTGATTGATAGCAAAAGTAAATGCTGAAAATAACACCGCTAATCCAAACCAGTTCATCTCGCTCGGCCTGAGGATAATTAAGATCCCGACAAAACCTAACGCTGTGCATATTACTTGCCCAGTTGTGATCCGCTCCTTTAAAAACCAGTATCCCATCAAAATAATCATCAGGGGGGCCGAGTAAAACAGGGAACTGACTGTGGCTAAAGGCAATGCCATCAAACCAATAATTAAAAAAAGCGCGCCAACCGAGCCTATGTTGGCACGCCAAAGGTGAACCGAAATATATTCCGTCTGCGGTCGCTGCGAGTACAACCAAATCGGGGTTAACATGAGTACTGAAGTGATTTGTCTCACGAGTAGAAAAGTGGCTGCATTAGCATCTTCTGGCAACCATTTGATCGATACATCGTAAAAAGCACTAAATAGATTACCCACTATCAATAAAATCAAACCGATAACAACAGGGCGCTGCATTTTAGCTATCCGTAAATCTCAATGCTCGCATGATAATCCTCGCAAAACTTAAGCTGAAATGATGCTTTCTCATGCTAGATGAATTAAATTCATACTAAATCGTTTAAACGTTGAAAATCATGAGAAAGCTTCCTCCCTTACGTGCGCTGCAAGTGTTTGAAACCGCCGCGAGGCAACAGCATTTTTCCAAGGCTGCCGCCGAGCTTTGCATTACCCAAAGCGCGGTTTCACACCAAGTGCGTGTATTGGAGGAGTACTTTGGTGAACAACTTTTTGATCGTCAGGGACGTAAACTACAGCTCACGCCCAAAGGCCAGAGCTTATTTATTGAGTTAGAAAGAATTTTTAATGAGTTAAGCGATCTTAATCTCAAAATCCGCGACACCCCAAATCAACAACTCTGTTTGGCGGTATACAGCTCATTTGCGGTGAAATGGTTGATCCCAAGGTTAGCGGATTTTCGGCGCCAATATCCCAGCGTTAAAATTCGCCTCGAGATGATCACTCAAGACCCCGATCTCAGCACCAGCACGGCCGATATCTTTATCGCAGGCAAACTCAATCAACGGGGTTATTGGCAACAATTACTGCACAAGGAACGCCTGATCCCCGTATGTAGCCCTAGCCTTTATCCTAAATGGCGCGAGATTAACTTGGGCAATTTTCAGCAACAAGCATTACTGATTGTGGATGAAGGCCCACTTGGACTCGATTGGCATAAGTGGTCATCGGCGCATAAAATCCCCCTGAATAACGAACAACAGCATATTTTTAGCCACATAGTGATGGCAATTGAGGCGGCGATTGCCGGACAAGGTATCGCCCTCGCCCCTGATTTTATGGTGGCCGGTGATATCAGTACTGGACGACTGGTAGCGGTAAATCTACCCGATGTTCATACGGGTTTTGAATTTTGTTTTTTATGCAAACAGCGACGCCTAAATGAACCCGCCATTGCAGCTTTTGCATCTTGGTTAAAATCGCAGGCCTAAACGCTTAGCTCTGTATCAAACAGCCCAGTGAATAACAGACATAAAAAAGCCGACCTAAGAATAGGTCGGCTTAATAACGTGTTGTGTAATGCGCTTTTTAGGGCAAATTACACTAACAAACCAATCTTCTCGTACACCTTTTTAAGCGTCACTTCAGCACGAGCTTGGGCATTTTCAGCGCCCGCTCTCATCACTTGATCAAGGTAAGCACGGTCGGCACGCAGCGCACGATAACGCTCTTGCAGTGGCTCTAACATCCCTACTACCGCTTCACCCGCAGCGCCTTTTAAATGACCATACATCTTGCCTTCAAACTCGGCTTCGAGGCTGGCAATGCTTTGGCCCGTAATACCCGACATTAAACTCAGCAGGTTAGATACGCCTGGCTTGTTTTCCATATCGAAACGCACGACTGGCGGCTCGTCACTGTCGGTCATGGCTTTTTTCAGCTTTTTCATGACCGCTTTTGGATCTTCAAGCAGGCCAATCACGTTGTTACGGTTATCGTCTGACTTTGACATCTTCTTCAGAGGGTCCTGTAGCGACATCACCTTAGCGCCATGCTCAGGAATAAAAGGCTCAGGAATGGTAAATGTCTCGCCGTAAGCGTTGTTAAAGCGAGTGGCGATATCACGTGTTAACTCAAGATGTTGCTTCTGATCTTGACCAACTGGAATTTCATTCGCTTGATACAGCAGAATATCCGCCGCCATCAGTACAGGATAACCAAACAGACCGACGTTAATATTGTTGGCGTGCTTTTGTGACTTATCCTTAAACTGCGTCATACGGCTTAATTCACCCATTTGGGTGTAGCAATTTAACGCCCAACCCAGCTGAGTGTGCTGCGGCACTTGAGATTGGATAAATACCGTGCTCTTCTTTGGATCGACGCCGCAGGCTAAATACAATGCAAGCGTATCTAAGCAGGCTTCACGCAATGCTTGAGGATCTTGGCGCACGGTAATAGCATGCAAATCCACCACGCAATAAAGGCAGTCGTGGCTATCTTGCATGGCAACCCATTGACGCAATGCACCCATGTAGTTACCTATGGTTAATTCGCCGGACGGCTGTGCACCGCTGAGTACTATGGGTTTGGTCATTACGTCATTGCTCCAAATAAAGATAAAAAGATTCGATTAAACTGCCTGGCCGACATTTAGCCAGCTAAGGATCTCGGCAAACTGCTCGCACACCGCGTCAGGGCCAGTGAGCCCAATATCTTCACCGTAGTTGTAGCCATAGGTCAAGCCGATTGATGCAACACCTGCAGCTTTAGCCGCTAAAATGTCATTTTTAGAATCGCCCACCATCAACAACTCACTTTTATCGAGTTGCCATTGCGCTAATAAATGCTCTAGCGGTAATGGATCCGGCTTCATCTTCGCCAGCGAATCGCCGCCAAGCACTAAGCTAAAGAAATCATTAATCTTAAAGGCCTCAAGCAGCGGCAAAGTAAAGCGGTAGGGTTTGTTTGTCACCACTGCCAGCTTAAATCCAGCGTCAAACAGAGTTTGTAGCACTTGGTGCACATCGGCATAAAGTGCGCTGTGCTTCTCAAGATTTTCTTGATAGTGATGCATAAAGATGGGCATAGCAGCATCTAATGCCGTTTGCTCAACGTCTGCGCCTAAAGCGTGGCTCATGGCACGGCGCATAAGCATCTCAGCCCCATTACCCACCCAAGTTCTCACCTGTGCCTCGGTACACGTTGCCAAACCTAATTCGGCGAGTGCCGCCTGTGTCGCGACCGCCAGATCAGGCACACTGTCAATCAGTGTGCCGTCGAGATCAAAGGCAATCGCTTTAATCTGTTCTCGCATCATTTGGCCTCGACTTTCGCTAACTCGGCACGCATTTCATCGACAACGGCTTTATAGTCTGGTTGACTAAAAATAGCCGACCCAGCGACAAACATATCGGCACCTGCGGCAGCAATTTCGGCAATGTTATCCACTTTTACGCCACCATCGACCTCTAAGCGAATATCAAAACCGCTCGCATCGATACGCTCACGCACTTGGCGTAATTTATCTAAGGTCGAAGGAATAAAGGATTGGCCACCAAAGCCTGGGTTGACCGACATCAGCAGGATCACATCTAACTTATCCATCACATGGTCAAGATAATGCAGCGGTGTTGCAGGGTTAAACACTAAACCTGCCTTACAACCCGATTCTTTAATCAGTTGCAAAGTACGATCGATATGCTCAGAGGCTTCGGGATGGAAAGTAATAATAGAAGCGCCAGCCTTAGCAAAATCAGGCACGATACGATCAACAGGCTTAACCATTAAATGCACGTCGATCTCGGCCGTAATGCCATAGTCGCGTAACGCTTTACACACCATAGGACCAATGGTTAAGTTCGGCACATAGTGGTTATCCATCACATCAAAATGCACTACGTCAGCCCCTGCATCTAACACGGCTTTAACGTCATCCCCTAAACGGGCGAAATCGGCGGATAAAATCGATGGAGCAATTAAAAATGGGCGCATAGGACACTCGCTGCTATTGAACAAAAAGTGCCTTATTTTACCCTTAGCTAGACCATGCCTCTATAGCAAATGCCACATTTATCGCGATTGAGGCCAGATAGAAGCTCAATTCCAGTACTCACAACCTACGGTAAGTCCAAGGAGAAGCTGAAGCGTTAGAAAGATTTTAGTGAAGATTGATAAATTATTGTTCATAAACTAAGCGAGTTTGTTATACTCGGGCAGCTAGCGTGGATCATTTGATGATTTCAAGGGAAGTATCATGAAAGGGCGGTTAACACAGTTTTCACACATTTTAGGCTCGGTGACATTTAAGTCGTCGATGATGTTGGCATTTACCGCAGTGGTAGTCGCCTCCTTAGCCTTTGGTGTCGAAAAACTGACCGCAGGAAACGATACCTCCGCCTGCGCTTGCAGTAGTGATACTCGTTACAACAATAGCTTACCTAGCAGCCATCCGAATAACCGTTGTGCCGAACAAGCACAAACCTTGAGTTGGAAGACTTGGCTTACTGGCAAAAATCGCTCTAGCCAGTTCCATTTTGTCGACTTGCTTGAACTGCTCCATGGCCATCAAGATAAACCTATCGATGACATGAAACCTGCCAATTCACAACAGTCCTATTGATGCTAAGCCGGATCTGGCAAGTCTTTCACAGTACGATAGCCGCCTTCTTTGGGGTGCAGTCAGATAAAAATCGCCAAAAAGACTTTCAGACCAATTCACCATTACCGTACATTTTGATGGGAATCGTGTTAGCAATAGCCTTAGTTGCCAGCCTTATTTTGCTGGTTAGCCAAGTCGTTAGCTAGATAAGCAAATAACTGAAACCTTCCGTCATCAGTAATTAGTCATCTTGCGGATCGTAAGTCTCATCGTATAAAGCAATCAACTCGTCAACTTTATTGCGGCCACTACCATTTTGGCTAATGTTGCGTTGCACTTGGATCTTAGCGAGATGCGCGCCGCGATACAGTTCTCGCGTCAGCGGAATATCATGGTTGCTAATCACAACAGGAATGCGCTGTTCAAGAGCCATATGCCGCGAATAACGCGCGAGCAACGCCTGATCATCTAAGCTAAAGCCTGCACCGACATAGGTAGTAAAACTCGCCGTAGAGGATAATGGCGCATAGGGTGGATCACAATAAATCACATCACCAATTCGGATTTGTTCAAAGGCTTTTTCATAGCCAATGCACTTAAATTCGGCGCGTTGCGCTTTCTTTGAAAAGGCCAAGATTTCCTTTTCGGGGAAATAAGGCTTCTTGTAGGAGCCAAAGGGTACATTAAAGCCGCCTTTGCGGTTATAACGGCACAAGCCATTAAAACCATGACGATTGAGGTACAGGAAATAAACCGAACGCAGGAAAGGATCGCGAGATTTATTAAAGTCTGTACGCACGCGATAGTAGGCTTCCTTCTGATTCATCTCATCGACAAATAGCTTCTTAGCAGCCGCAATGTACTCCAAGGGCCTTTCTTTGACTATGTTGTAGAGATTTATCAGGTCTTGATTGATATCGCAGAGTAAATAGCTGGGATAGTCAGTATTTAAAAATACCGAACCTGCGCCAACAAACGGCTCAACTAAACGTTCACCCGTGGGTAAATAGTTCGAGAGCTCATCCACCAATTTAAATTTTCCGCCAGCCCATTTCAGGAAGGCTCTATGTTTTTTGATCATTTAACTTGATGAATGCCGACAAAAATAAAGGCCATGATTGTACTCTGTTTATTCTGAAATTTCACCGCTTGGAAGCGCATCTTGTAATTGATAACCACCTAGCTCAGCCCATTTTTTTATCATGGGTTGACTCAAACGATATTGTTTGACCAATTCTGCGGCAGCCTGTTGCGCCGATTGACTGTCGCTAAACTGCCCCACCAGCACCACCCAAAATTGTTTGTATTTAGCGACTCGAATATCCGGCACAGAATGCAGTTTTTTCAACAGCGACTCGACTGTGTCACGCTGGGAGACTGTAGCTATTTGGATGGTATAACCGGACGTTGGCCGAGTTTTTACATTAGTTATTGATGCAGCCGTGATGTTCTTCGCTGGATGAACGTTATCGTTCTTAGCGATATCTTCATGTGATGTATTGTTACTAGCAGTCACAACATTGTTTTCGGCCTTACTTGTGGCTTCATCAATCGGTTGTGTTATGGCGGACTCATTCTCGGCTGGAGTTTCACCATGAAATCCCGCCAAAGGATCGGCTTGCAGCGCCGCTTGCGATAATAAAGACTGAGCTAACGACTCCTCACGTTGTTTAAAATAGGGCGTTAATATCCGTTGACCATGGGCTAAAAACTCGTCGGAATCCAATGCGGGATAAGTGACCACGTCGAGCACGGGCTCATCGGAAAAGGGTTGAGCTAATCCAAACCAAATCAAAAAGGTAATCAACAAGCTGCAAAGTCCAATCAACGCTAGCTTATATTGTACCCAGGCTGACTTCTTCTCACTCTGGCCATGTAGCGCCAGTTCCAGCAAGGTAACGACTTCCTGAGGAGTACCCGTTTGTTTTTCAAGTTGTGCGCGAACAATGTCTCTTGGAGTAAATGGATTTTGGTCACTGTATCGCAGCAAGGTTTGATACAGTGCTTCCCGCTCAGGCAAACTTAGCGGTTCAATACTAATAGGCAGGATCTGCCGCCGGAGAGAATCGGGTAATTGTGGCAATAAATCGGCTAAAAATGCTGGAGGAACCGTTAAGGTCACAGCTATCCGCTGTCCCGCACACTGAATTTGATTGAGTATGATGCATTCTGCCCATAGCTCTTTTGAGAGCAAATGAGCATCATCGATGATGATATGTAACGGTTTACTTTGATTTTGAGCTACACGCAGAATGGTTTCGGCTAGGGGAATTTCATCATCAAAAATGGGGGATGACATCAACTGCACTAAAATCTTGCGACGAATCTCAGCGTTATCGGCATGCATGGGACAAATAACCAGCGCCGCATTTGAATCATCAAAATCGGTAGCTAATGCAGTGAGCAGCGTTGTCTTGCCCGAACCTTGGCCGCCAACAAGCACCAGCAATTGGTCGCTATAACTGGCAACATGATGCAATCTTTGTATGAGGGCTTCCTGTGAGGGAAGCAAGACTTGCCCCTGAAATGTCACTCATCCACCACACAAGGTTTATGCGCAGCAGATAACCTGTTCTAGGGTAGATTCAGAGACTTGACTAAATACTTCCGCTCGACCAATGGCCGTTGGAAGTACCAGCCGGATCTGACCGCCTAACACTTTCTTATCGCGACGCATATGTTGAATAAAACTGTCGAAATCCATTGATTCCGGCGCTTTTACAGGAAGATCGAAGGCTTGAAACAATTGCACAATACGACGGACAATTGACTCATCAACCAATCCTAAAGACTTAGCGGTTTGAGCAGCAAGGACTGTGCCAGCAGCAACGGCCTCACCGTGCAACCAGTTACCATAGCCCATCTCAGCCTCAATAGCATGACCAAAGGTATGTCCAAGGTTCAAAAGCGCGCGCACGCCCTGCTCTGTTTCATCTTGGCTGACCACATCAGCTTTAATTTCGCAGCAGCGGGAAATCACATAGACTAAGGCTTGAGTGTCTAAGCTTTTTAGTGCTTGAACATTATCCTCAAGCCATTGAAAAAACTCAGCATCCCACATAATGCCATATTTAATAACTTCCGCCATCCCCGCAGCAAACTCACGCGCCGGCAAGGTCTTTAAACAGTCAGTATCAATAATGACAATTTGTGGCTGATAAAAAGCCCCTATCATATTTTTACCCAAAGGATGATTGACCGCCGTTTTGCCGCCAACCGAAGAATCCACTTGGGATAAAAGCGTTGTAGGGATTTGAATAAAATCGATACCACGTTGATAACATGCCGCGGCAAACCCCGTCATATCACCAATCACCCCTCCACCGAGGGCCACCAACACAGAATCTCGGCCATAATTACGTTGCAGTAAAGCCGAAAAAATAACATCTAAATGCGTTAAATCTTTAAATTGTTCGCCATCGGGAAGGATGACACTAGATACCTCACCAAACGAAGCCATCGTGTCTTGAACCTGGTTTAGATACAAGGGCGCGACGGTTTCATTGGTGACGATAAGGATACGTTTTTTCAGCAGATAGCGAGACAAAGTCTCGCTATCACTCATCAAACTCTGGCCAATGTAAATGGGGTAACTACGTTCACCTAAATTAACCTGAATTTGTTGTGTCATTCTGCCTAGAAACCTAATTTCTCAACGATTTGATTCGCAACAACCTTTGCACTTTGATCATCAGTTTTAACGATCACATCAGCAATTTCTTCGTACAGAGGGTTACGGATTTCTGCGAGGCTCTCTAATACTTCTCGCGGATCATCTACTTGCAGTAATGGGCGACGCTTGTCTCTTTGAGTTCGCGCAACCTGTTTGTCGATAGTGGTTTCGAGATAAACCACAATACCGCGAGCAGATAAATGATTACGGATATCTTTGCTCTGAACTGAACCACCACCAGTGGCAAGGACAATACCCTGTTTTTCAGACAGATCAGCAATAACCTGAGCCTCACGACGGCGGAAACCTTCTTCGCCTTCTACATCAAACACCCAAGCAATATCAGCGCCAGTGCGTTGCTCAATCTCTTGATCTGAATCGTGGAATTCTAAATGCAGCATTTGCGCCAGATGGCGACCAATTGTGCTTTTACCTGCGCCCATTGGGCCTACCAGAAAAATATTACGTTTTTCAGCCATTTCTTGTACGTCTGAATCTTAATGAAAAGTATGCCTATATCGACTCATGATCAAGCCGACCTACTGTATGTTACCTTGCTCTTATGAGACTTGACCGAGGATTATCTCAGTTTAATGTCTAGTCTGGCAAGTGATGCTCGCTATTTATGGTAAGAATTGTATTTTATAAATAATAAAGCCAGCAAGTGGTGCTGGCTTTATCCGAACGACTACATAGAGTTAGAGTTTCTCATTCACAATTTTAGGTGTTACAAAAATCAATAGCTCTTGGCGCTCATTCTTGTCGGTACTGTTACGGAATAAGAAACCGACCAAAGGAATGTCTCCCAAAATAGGTACCTTGCTAACCCGGCTAATCAAATTCTGCTGGTAGATACCACCTAATACAATGGTTTCGCCATTGTCGACAAGTACTTGAGTACCAATACGCTGTGTATCAATCGCTACTGCTGGACCTGTCGGCGTATCCACCGTTTTGCCCTGTGAGTCCTGCGTAATCTCAAGATCCAGAATCACACGATTGTCCGGTGTAATTTGTGGTGTCACCCTTAGTGACAACACCGCCTTTTTAAAGGTCACCGAGGTCGCACCGCTTGACGTGGATTGTACGTAGGGAATTTCAACACCCTGCTCAATATACGCCGATTTTTGGTTAGAGGTCGTGATACGAGGACTAGCAATAATTTCACCTTTGTTTTCTTGCTCTAGTGCACTGAGCTCTAGATCCAAGATAGTACCGTCGGCGAGCTTAGCCACATGGAAGGCGATGCTAGTTGGGTTAGTGACGGCCGCAGGCAAGTTCACATTCAAACGATTATCTAAACTTGGTATCGTACCATTGGCAATATCGCCGGCCCCTTCTAGAGAACCAGAGGTCCCTTTATCACCCTGCTGATCAGTCACTCCCCAGCGGATACCCAAATCTTCAGACACGTCATCCTTTACGGTAACCATACGCGATTCAATCAACACTTGGCGGATCGGAATATCAAGCACCTCAACCAAACGATGAATGTTTTCGATGATTTCAGCGGTATCTTTGACGAGTACCGTATTGGTACGCTCATCAACGGCCACAGAACCGCGAGGAGACAATAAACTTGAGTCAGTGCCTTTTAATAGCTCAGCAATGTCGGTCGCTTTGGCATAGTTAATCTGCAGATACTCAGAATAAAGCGGCGCAAGCTCTTTAACTTCCTGTTTACTTTTGAGATTTTGACTTTCGCGAATCGCAAGTTCTTCACTCGGCGCCACCATCAAAATATTACCTTCGATGCGTTTATCGAGTCCTTTGGTTTGCAAAATCAAATCCAGTGCTTGGTCCCAAGGTACATCGTCAAGCCTAAGAGTAATATCTCCCTCAACAGTATCACTGGTCACTAAGTTAAAGTTGTTATAGTCAGCAATAATCTGTAATACGGTACGAACAGAAATATTCTGGAAGTTTAATGAAAGGGTCTTACCGTTATATTTCTTAATATCTTTAGTCGCTACAGTACGTTCAACCTTATTAATCGACAACCTAAAGAGGTTATCTTCCTGCTTATAATTGAACTCATAATTACCCGATACATCAACTATGATGCGAGTCGTTAAGTCATCTTTAAAGGTTTCAAAGTTTTTAACTGGCGTAGAAAAATCCTGTACATCCATCACATACAACAAGTCATTGTTGATGTCAGTGTTGTAAAGCTGAACCTCAAGTTTGGCACCAATTTGCTCAACGTTGGCCGCAACAGAGCGGCTATTTAGGTAGACTAATAAATCGCCACCGCCATTTTCATTACGTCGAAAATCAATATTTTTAATACTATTTACAAATGGGCTATTTGCTGTTGCCAGAGAATTCACAACCTCATCATTAATGGTTAAGCGATAAGAATTACCAACTACGCTACCTTGATAAGGTTTGACTTTGGATAAACCTAAAGTCACTGTTAAACGCGCATCTTGCTGCGAGGTCACTAGATCTTTAACACCGACCTGATTAATCGGTAAGCGATCTTTAGAAAGACCAGAAATACTATCATCAAAGGTCAATACCAGCTCAGCAGGCGATGCATTTGAATCAATTTGTGGAGCCGAAATCGCATCCTCAAATATTAACTCAACCTCTAACTGATGATCGACTAAAGCATGGTATTTCACATCCATTAGCCGATTTGCCGCAAAGCTCGATGGCAAAAATCCAAATAGTAATGCGATCCCAATAACAGACTTAACTAAGCCTGAAGATAAAAACGATAACGGGATTTTTATCGCGGCAGAAGATTTCATTGTTCCCTCATCCTTCGCTTGTTATTTTCCAGAAAGTTCGATGTTGTTTGTACGCTCTGACCAACAACCCGTACCATCTGGAATTAATTCTACAACTTCCACATTCTGTGGAGTCACTTTCGCTATACGTCCGTTAAACAACCCTAGATACTCACCCACGCCCATCCGATATACACTGCCATCATTCGTTTCAATCAGCGCCCAAGTTACATTAGCTTCACTTAACGTACCGCGCATTTTTAGGTTGTCTAAAGCATAAGTTTCTAAACGGCCTTTACGACGTTTTAAATCCGGTTGTAAGCAGTTTTTACTGGTATCAACGACTTCTTCGGTTAATTCGCGAGAAGGCGGAACAAAGGGACTACGCATTAACTCAGCCTGGTAGGCAAAATGCTCAAACTTTGGCGGTTCTTTTAAGGGTGGAATATGCGCCACATGCTGTGCTTTAGTTGTAGTAACAAATAGCTCTAAATCACTACGATCGCCAACACACCCGATTAAAAAAAGACTTATCCCTAACAGAGGTAAGAGTTTCATTATTTCTTCCCCTTGTTAGCAGGCTTTTCGGGGGGTAACTCTGCCCCTTCTTTAAAGCGATAGGTTTTAGCAAGAATGTCCATGGTTAAAGTACCGCTATCATCACGTTTGATCGTAAAATCATGCAAACTAACAATACGAGGTAACTTAGCAACACCACTCACCATATTGCCAATCTGGTGATAATCACCAGTGACTGACATCTTAATTGGAAATTCGATATAAAAATCTCGCTGAATTTCAGCTTCCCAATTTAAACTTTTAATCCGTAAACCAGCATCCGTTGCTGCAAAGGTTAAGTCATCAAGCAAACCGGGCATCTCGTTTTCTGAAGGTAACATTTTCAGCAATTCGGCAAATTGCCCTTCCATTACGGCAAGTTGTTCACGATAGAGCTTTAAATTAGCGGCCAGTTGATATTTGTTTTGAAAATCGTCTCTTAGCTGTAACTCTTTGTTTTGTTCATTATTAATCACATCGATTGCATCAGACAACACCACAAAATATCCCGCTGCAAATACGCAAAGAGCCAGCAAAATAGCGAAAAATACTTTTACTTGTTTTGGCCAACTTCCGATATTTTCAAAATCAATATCATTAAACTGACTGAGATCGAGCTTCATTTACTCGCTCCTTTTGCCGCTTTTGCGGGCTCTTCAGCAATGGCTCCTTTGATGCTCACCCTTAAACTAAAGCTCTGCAATTGTCTTAACTCATCATCTTGGGTAACGATCGATTGCATATTGGGATCGGTTAACCACTCAGACGCTTTTACCTTACGCATCATATTTGCTACGTTATTATTCGACTCACTGCGACCTTCAATGAGCAACAAACTGCCTTTTTTCTCAAGACTCGATAGATAAATTCCTGGCGGAACAATACGCACTAGCTCGTCTAATACGTGTGTCGGCAAATTACGGGATTGCTGAAGATTTAAAATAATTTCTGTTCGACGCTCAATATCTTTTTTACGTTCAGTGATCTTTTTAATCTCGGCAATTTGAGCTTCGAGCTGCTGAATTTCTGACTGTAAATAAGCATTTCTTGCTCGCTGCTCATCAGTCATCATCTCGAGTAAAGCCAGCGCTGCATAGACTAAGATTGCTGAGCCCAAAAATACCGCAGCCAATATGCCGATATAATCGCGTTTCTGCTTTTCTCTCGCTTCTTCACGCCAAGGAAGCAGGTTTATGTTCGCCATTGACCGTAGCTCCTCAGGGCTAAGCCACAAGCAACCATATATTTGCTAATGCTAGGTTGCAGTATATTTTTAACGGATTCATCCGCGTGCAGGCATCCTTGGAAAGGGTCGGCAATTATGGTGTGAACACCTAACTCATTGGTCAATAAGTTAGCCATGCCTTCTAGTTTAGATGTGCCACCACATAAGACGAGATAGTCGACTTTATCTTTGCCGCTTGAAGTACAATAAATTTGCAGCGTTCGCTTAATTTGCTGCAGTAATTGCGTTTGGAAGGGAGATAACACTTCAAACATATAATTACGCGGTAAATCACCCTCGATTTTTGCTTTTTCTGCCTGCTCATAAGACATGCCATAAAAAGAGAGAATCGACTGAGTAAATAACTCACCACCAAAGGCTTGTTCACGGATAAATGTAGTTTCGCCAGACTCGACAACGCAGAAAGTAGTCATATTCGCGCCGATATCGACCATGGCAACCGCTTTCTGGCGAGCCCCTTCAGGTAATTGGCCTAGGACTAACTCAACCGCTCGACCTAAGGCATAGCCTTCAACGTCAACGACTTTAGTCTCTAGCTCGACTTCATCAAGCGCATCAACTCTGGCATCGATATTGTCAGTACGGCAAGCACTGAGTAATACATCGACCTTAGAAGGATCGGTACTGTTGACGTTTAAGGTTTCAAAATCAATGCTGACTTCATCAAGGGAATAGGGGATTAAGTTATCAGCCTCAATCTCAATTTGCGCTTCCATTTCCTCTTCGCTAAGCGAGGCATCCATGTAGATGACCTTAGTCATTACAGCAGAACCAGAAACCGCAACCGCAGCATATTTAACCGATTTAGGCAAAGCACGCTTTACCTGTTTGAGGCATTCAACAACGGCATCGGTATCACGAATATCATGATCGTTAATAGCACCCTTTTTTACGGGAACCGCTACGTGACTTAATATTTTGTATCCATCAGCAGTCTTACTCAGCAAAATGGCCTTTACTTCATGGGAACCAATATCAATTCCGACCATTTGCGGAGCCTGACGCTTCCATAAATTTGAAAGCATAATCCGTTGTCACTTTATTATTTATATTTCAGTATGAGAGATTAGCACAAAATCAACCCGTTATACGTATTTGTATAGAATGTTTCAAGATTTTACAAACGCTATTTTAGGGCCGTCACGTTTTTGCTTCACCCAAACGTTCGCGCCTTATATACTGTCGCACTTAACTGAACATTAGGATCAATTTAGGTGAAGTGGTTAAAACGTATTGTTATAGCTCTATTCAGTCTAGCCCTTTTGGGCGTAGGCGCCATTGTTGCAGCATACTTTTATGTTTTGCCGGATCTGCCGGATGTTTCGACACTAAAAAATGTGCAATTACAAACACCTTTGCGCATTTACAGTAGTGATGGCAAACTCATATCTCAGTTTGGTGAAAAACGACGTATTCCCTTAAAACTGGAAGAAGTCCCCAAACCGCTGTTACAAGCCTTCCTTGCCACCGAAGATGCGCGCTTTTATGAGCATGGTGGTATCGATCCTGTCGGGGTAATCCGCGCAGCAATCGTCATGTTAACAACCGGCGAAAAAAAGCAAGGAGCAAGTACTATCACCATGCAGGTGGCACGTAACTTCTTCCTAACCCGCGACAAAACCATTATTCGTAAGGTGAAGGAAATTTTTATTTCCTACCATATTGAGCAGTTGTTAACGAAAGATGAGATTTTAGAGCTGTACGTTAACCGTATCTATTTAGGCCAAAGAGCCTATGGCGTTGGCGCAGCCGCTCAAGTGTATTTTGGCAAAAACGTCCAAGATCTGACTCTGTCTGAAATGAGTATGATTGCTGGCTTGCCAAAGGCCCCCTCAACGCTTAACCCCATTACTTCACCTTCCCGCGCTCTCGCTCGTCGCAACGTGGTGTTGATGCGGATGAATGAAGTGGGGTATATCAGCAAAACGGAGTACCAAACCGCACTCCAGGAGCCACTCGTAGCCAAATATCATGGTGCCGAAATCGATCTCTATGCCCCTTATATTTCTGAAATGGCCCGGGATTACATGGTGCAAAAATATGGTGAAGAAGAAGCCTATACCAATGGCTATAACGTCTACACCACGATTTCATCCGATCTCCAGCTGTTAGCGCAGCAAGCATTACGCAATAATGTTTATGCCTATGATGAACGTCATGGCTACCGCGGTCCTGCTGCTGTTTTGTGGACAGGCGCTAAGCCTGATAATGCACAAATCAAAGCTGAACTGGCTAAAGTCACACCCGTCCAAGAGTTACAACCTGCCGCGGTATTAAGCATTGATGGACAGCAAGCCAGTGTATTAACCGCTAAAGGTGAAACCAAAGTCATCAAATGGGATGGCTTGAAATGGGCGCGTAAATTTATTAACGATAAACGCCAAGGTGCGGTACCTAAATCGGCTTCAGACATGCTGACAGTAGGCGAACGTATTTGGATCCGCGACAATGGCCAGTACTTACAATTATCGCAAGTCCCCGAAGTAGCGAGTGCCACAGTGTCACTCGATCCGGAAAATGGCGCTATCCGTACTTTAGTGGGTGGTTACAGCTTTAGCCAAAGCCAATACAACCGGGTAACTCAGGCTAAACGCCAATTAGGTTCGAATATTAAACCTTTCATCTATGCTGCGGCATTAGAAAAAGGCTTTACACTCGCGACTCTGATTAACAACGCGCCAATTAATAAACCCGATATTAGCCAAGGTACTGCGTGGCGGCCGAAAAACTCACCCGATATCTATGGTGGCCCAACGCGTTTACGTGTGGGCTTAGCGCAATCGATCAACGTCATGTCTGTTCGTGCCATGCGCCATATTGGTTTAGATGCAGCTATTGCCGAGTTAACTAAGTTCGGTTTTGACCCTAACGACTTACCACGAAACGAGTCCTTAGCCCTCGGTTCACCTTCGGTAACGCCCTTACAAGTCGCAGCGGCTTTCAACGTGTTTGCAAATGGTGGCTTCTTGGTTGAACCTTTCTATATTGAGCGGGTAGAAGACTCCTTCGGCAATGTGATTGAAAAAGCCAATCCGACCTTAGCCTGTAAGCCTAACAATAGCCAAGTGCAGCCTAACAGCGATCCAATGAGCTTTGGTGAACCAACGGCTCAAACTGATGCAGCTGTTGCCCATTGCTTTGAGCAAACAGGTCGTTATGCACCGCAAATTATCTCTGAACAAACGGCATTCCTGATCACCGAAGCGCTGAAGAGTGTGATATGGGGTGGGGGTGATTGGAGCAAAGGCACGGGCTGGCAAGGTACGGCATGGCGGGCGGCTCAATTAATCAAACGTCATGATATTGCTGGTAAAACAGGTACAACCAACGAATCTCGCGATACATGGTTCAGTGGTTTTGGCCCAACGTTAACTAGCACCTTCTGGGTCGGATTTGACGATCATGGTCGCCAGTTAGGTAGAACCGCTTGGAACGCTAATGGTGAAAAAGATCAAATCACTGGGACCGAAGCCGGTGCTAAGACCGCAGGGCCTGGCTGGAACGAATTTATGAATAACGTGCTTAAAGGCGTCCCAGAAACCACGGCGATTCCACCAGAAGGAATCGTCTCGGTGCGGATCGACCTTGCAACAGGCAAGCTCACTCGTAAAACTGATTACACCAGTGATTTTGAATACTTTATCTCGGGCACTGAACCGAAGGAATATATCAGTGAAAGCCAAGATGAAAATAATCTCTTCATCGATGCGCCAGCGGATGACCTGTTCCAATAGCCGTAAATAGCAATAAAAAAACGCGACCTTGAGTCGCGTTTTTTATTGCTCACCTAAGATTAACCTACTTTGCCATTAACCCGCTTTTTTAGCCGCAATCGCTTGCTTAACTTGAGTCAACGCTGTGCCGCCGAGGACATCACGTTTTGCCAAACAGGCTTCGATGGTAAGGTTGGGATACACATCATCTTCGATGATATCGGCAAAGGTTTTAAACTCGGCGAGCGTAAAACCTTCTAACGGGATCTTCTTAGCGATCGCCGCAACTACTGCCACACCGACTACATGGTGCGCTTCACGGAACGGCATGCCCTTAGACACCAGATAATCCGCCAATTCGGTCGCGTTGGCATAACCTTGCTGCGCGGCTAACAGCGCATTCGGGCGGTTAACGACTAAGCCAGATAAGACTAATGCCGCCATATCCAAGCAAATAGCCCAGCTGTCGACCACGTCGAACAGGCCTTCTTTGTCTTCCTGCATGTCTTTGTTGTAGGCCAGTGGCAATGCCTTCATCGTGGTGAGAATACCCACTAAACTGCCGTACACACGGCCCGTTTTACCGCGAATAAGCTCCAGCGCATCGGGGTTTTTCTTTTGTGGCATTAACGATGACCCCGAGGTCACTTCATCACTTAATGAGATAAAGCCCGCTTCACCCGAGTTAAAGAAAATCAAATCTTCGGCCATGCGGCTTAAGTGCATCATGCTGATAGAGGCTGCTCCGCACAGCTCAACCACATGGTCGCGATCCGACACGCTATCCAAACTGTTTAAGGTTGGCGAAGCAAAGTTCAGTGCTGCTGCAAGCGCATATCTATCCATTTGATAGGCTGTGCCCGCCAATGCACCCGAACCGAGCGGACAGGTATTGGCGCGCTTTAAGGCATCGGTTAAGCGGCTAAGATCACGCTCAATCATTTCCACATAGGCTAAACACCAATGGCCGAAGGTCACAGGTTGAGCGCGTTGCAAGTGAGTGTAACCTGGCATTACAGCGTCGAATTCACGCTCCGCGAGCGCGATAAGTTCGCTGCGTAAGGTTTGTAGGCGAGCCACTAATGCCGCACCTTCGGATTGGCACCAGAGTTTTAAGTCGGTAGCGACTTGGTCGTTACGGCTACGGCCCGTATGGAGTTTTTTTCCCAGATCGCCGACTTTGGCGATCAACGCAGATTCCACGAAACTGTGAATATCTTCCGCGCCCGAGGCGAGAATAATCGCAGGATCGCCCTTCACTTCCACCAGCAGCTCGTTCAACGCTTTCTTCAAGTCACTGCATTCAGTGGCAGTGATAATGCCAACGCTAGCAATTGCATCGGCCCAAGCGATAGAGCCAACTACATCCTGCTCAAACAAACGATAATCCACCGGCAGTGAATCGTTGAATAATTTAAATAGCGCGCTGGTTTCGCCCTGAAATCTTCCACCCCATAAAGCCATGCTCAATCCCCTCGGTCACTGCTTTGAATACGTTAAAGCTATTAAAACTTAAGATATAAAAAAGGGCGCTAGGCGCCCTTTGAGTCTGCCTATTACTTAGCGTTGAGCGCGCGGATACGGCTCGCTAACGAGTACAGACGGATAAAGCCTTCAGCATGTTTTTGGTCGTACACTTGATCTTCACCGAAGGTCGCAAACGCTTCAGAGTACAAGCTGTTTGGCGAACGTTTCTTAACGGCAATCGCGTGACCTTTGTAGAGTTTCACCACAACTTCACCGTTGACAGACTCGGCTAAAGACTCAGATGCCGCCAACAGCGACTTACACAGAGGTGTAAACCAACGACCGTCGTACACTAAGTGTGCCATTTGGGCACCCACTTGCTCGCGCCAAGTACGGCTGGTTTTATCAAGCACTAACTCTTCAATCGCGCGCAGCGCGGCAAACATCACAGTGCCGCCTGGGGTTTCGTAGCAACCACGAGACTTCATGCCCACTAAACGGTTTTCGGTGATATCGATACGACCCACGCCATGTGGTGCAGCGATGGCGTTCAGCTTCATCAGTGCAGCGTAAGGCGTTAAAGCTTCACCATTTACTTTAGTCACACGGCCATGTTCAACTTCGAGTGACACATATTCTGCTTCGTTTGGCGCATCTTCCGGATCGGCAGTCAGCGTCCACACACCTTTGCTTGGCTCGTTCCATGGATCTTCCAACTCGCCACCTTCGTGGGAAATGTGGAATGCGTTAGCATCACGGCTGTAGATCTTAGTGGCAGAAGCTGAAGTCTTAATATTACGCTCAGCTAAGTAAGCCAGCAGATCTTCACGGCTCTGCATGGTCCATTCACGCCATGGTGCAATCACTTTTAAATCAGGCGCTAATGCCGCAAAGCAACCTTCAAAACGCACTTGGTCGTTACCCTTACCGGTACAACCGTGGCACAGGGCATCGGCACCCACTTTACGCGCCACTTCAACCTGCGCCTTCGCGATGATTGGGCGCGCCATTGAAGTACCTAACAAGTAAGTCCCTTCGTAAATCGCCCCCGTTGCCATGGTTGGGTAGATGTAATCTTTAACGAATTCTTCTTTCAGATCGACGATATGGCATTCAGACGCGCCTGAGGCTAATGCCTTTTCAGTCAGACCCACTAACTCTTCTTCACCCTGACCAACGTCAGCGCAAAAGGCGATGATTTCACAGTTGTCGTAGGTTTCTTTTAACCAAGGAATAATGGCCGAAGTATCTAGACCACCCGAATAGGCTAAAACGACTTTTTTCACGCCAGTATTTTTGTTCTCGATAGACATCTTAAATTCCTATAACTCGTTTCTCACCTTGGAGAAAGTAGGCTGCTAAACAGGGTTAAATTAACTAAATAGGGTTACCAGTACTGCATTTTGGGCGTGCATCCGATTCTCAGCTTGTTGCAGGATCAAGGAGCCTTCGCCATCCATGACCTCATCGGTCACTTCAACACCGCGGTGAGCGGGTAAACAGTGCATAAAGAAGTGAGCACCCGCTTTCGCCATCAAGGCCTTATTGACCTGATAAGGTGCAAACTTATCCTTAATTTCCGCTAACGGTGTTGGATCTCCCATGGAAATCCAAGTATCAGTATAGATAGCATCGTGACCTTCAATCGCATCAATATCTGAAGTCAGTACAACCTTGCCGCCATATCGGCTCGCGAGCTCTTGCACTTCGGCCACAACGTAGCCATCAGGAAAGTGACCCGCAGGGCAGATCACTGTCATGGTGGCACCGAGAATGGCCGCGCAATACATCAATGAGTTAGTAACGTTATTACCATCACCCACATACGCTAACTTAGCATCACTGATATTTTCAAAATGCTCGGCCAAGGTTAAAAAATCGGCTAAAGCTTGGCAAGGATGGTATAAATCCGAAAGTGCATTAATCACGGGCACACTACCAAACTTAGCTAATTGTTCGATAGTCGTGTGGGAGAACGTTCTCGCCACAATGGCATCGGCCCAACAGGACAGGTTAGAAGCAAAGTCAGCGACCGATTCCCGCTTACCTAAGGCACCATTTTGCTGGTCTAGGTATAAACAGTGGCCACCGAGCTTATTAATACCGATATCGAAGCTAACACGAGTACGCAGAGATGGCTTTTCAAATAACATCACCACACTCTTACCGTCCAGTGCATGGCGATATTCTGCGGGATTCGCTTTAATCGTCTTGGCCAAGGTAATCAGATCCAGCAACTGCTGCTGGGTTAACTCTTTTATCGATAGTAAATGCTTCATAACCTACTCCGCTTATGGTTGGATTTGTGTGCCCACGGCCTCACCTTTTGCTAATGCGACTAATTGGCTTGCATCACGCCATGAGGCCACTTGAACCGCCTGCCCCATCCACTGCGCCACTTCGAGCGCAGCTTCTACTTTTACTTTCATTCCCTTTTCGATCACACCTTGCTTCACCAAATCCGCAATCTGCTTACCATTCAGTGAAGGGATTAATTGACCTTTACCATCGAGTACGCCAGACACATCCGATAACAGCACCAACTTGCCACCGACCAATTTAGCTAATACCGTCGCCGCTTGGTCAGCGTTCACGTTCAGCATTTGGCCATCGTCCATCATGGCAATTGAGCTACAAATCGGCATCCAGCCTTGGGACAAAATAAACTTAAGGTAAGTGGCGTCCTTAGGAGAAACCTCGCCCACTAACCCTAAACGCTCATCTTTAATCTTAGCCGATACCGTGTTGCCATCGGCTAAGCTCATGCCCACACTCACAATCCCAGCTTTAGTCGCTGCGCCTTGGAGGATCTTGTTTGATGTGCCAGCCAGTGCACCGGCAATAATCGGCATTTGCTCAGGCGGGGTCACCCGCAGGCCTTCTAACTTGACGGTTTCCATGCCGTTTGCGGCTAATTGCTCATCGACCAAACAGCCACCGCCATGCACCATCAGCACCTGCTGACCATTTGCGATCATTACTGCGGCGGTATCCATTAAACGCGCCATCCCCATTTCACACTGCAGCAGGGCGCCGCCGACTTTAAGAACTAATACTGAGTTGTTGGTAGACATCTTGACGACTCTCTTAACTAAGGATGAACGGTTAAAGGTTAAAGTGAATCTTTATGCATTGCAGGGCTTGGCTCGCCGCGCCTTTCATCAAATTGTCGATGGCACTGGCAACCACTAAGTAGCCACTGTTCTCATCAAACTTCCAACCTAAGTGGCAATTCGGAGTCAGCACTACATCATCCACTTTCGGGAACTGGTTCTGTTTCACCGTCACCAGCGGAGCTTGGTCATAAACACTGTATGCCGTAGCCACATCGGCGGTGGTGGTGCCCGGTTTTAGCTGTACCGTGATGGTTGCTAAAATGCCGCGCTTGAAGTTGCCAAGGTGCGGCGTGAAGATCACCTCTTGCCCCAGTTGAGTGGCAATTTCGGGTTGATGTCTGTGGCCTAATACGCCGTAGGGTGTGAGGCTCACTTCGCAAAAACTGGTATGCAACTGCGCCTTACGACCCGCGCCCGTCACACCGCTGACCGCATTGATCACCGGATAGGCGGAGGTCAGTAAATTCTTTAATGGTTTCAAAGCGGTTAATGATGCTGTTGGGTAACAACCTGGCACAGCAATCATCTTAGTTGCGGCGACTTCTTTGGCATTCCACTCGGCAAGACCATAAACAGCCTTGGCTAGCACCTCGGGATATTCGTGCTCAAAACCGTACCACTTAGGATACTGCGCCACATCACTGAAACGATAGGCACCGCTTAAGTCAAACACGGCTAAACCTTGGTTGTAGAACCAAGCCGCTAAATGCAAACTCACCGAGTGCTCGGTCGCCAACACCACGGCATCCGCCTCGGCGACGATCTTAGTCTTCGCTTCTTCAGTCAATGGTGACAGAGCTAAGTCAATGTGGCTGTAGACAGGGTACAAATCTGCTAAAGCTCTACCTTTATCTAAACTATTTTCAGAGACATACAGGCCTTGAATTGATAATTCAGACTCCGCATGGACTAAAGCAGTGAGTTGTGCACCTGTGTAACCACTGGCGCCGATAATGGCGATATTTTTCATATGTATTTTTATAAACCAAATCAAAGAGACTTAAAGAATAGATGAATAGCGTATACGCAACAGCGCATATCTATGATGACAGGACTATCGTCGTGGGAAATCGTAATGGCTCGTTATTTTATTCACTGACGGCTTAACGCTATACATCATGATATTTACTCTACAGGTCACAATGGGTGACTCATCTCAACTGCAGGTTAGACTACCACAAAGATCTATTTATGCAATATATGTGAATATATATTTTTATTAAATTTTATCTTTAATCTTCGTTCAAGCACGCTTAGCAAATGACACAATACCTCACTAACTTCTTTATAACTCAGTTATCTATGGATGAAAGACTGAAAAATCAGTCCTTTTTATTAACACCTGATATACATGTACGCAAAGCCAAAATAATGCAGTTCATATTCACTTTGGCTAAACATAATAAAATATTGCGTTAGCTCGCATTTATATTGAATATTCTTCAGCAATTATCGTGATTAGTTGCATATCAGATAAGCCAGTCGTATAAGTTATAAGTTCTGCTGTTGACCATTGCCCTCTGTGGTGGGTATTGTGCTAGCGGGCTAATACAAAGCGGATTTTGATGTTTTTCTATTCGGAGTAACTATGGCAGGTAATGTGGCAGACAATGTGACCGACATGTATGCGTCGTTAAGATCAAACGTGAGTATGTTAGGGCAGATCCTTGGCGATACAATGCGCACCCACCTCGGTGATTCTTTCCTCGAGAAGGTTGAGCAAATTCGTAAACTTGCAAAAGATTCCCGCCGTGGCGATGAGGCGGCACGGGAGCAAATGCTAGAACTGCTGACCGCACTCCCCGATGAAGAGTTAGTGCCTTTTGCCAAAGCCTTCAACCAATTCCTCAACCTAGCAAACTTATCCGAACAATTTCATACTATTAGCCGTAACTGTGATGAACTGGTTTGTGTACCGGATCCGGTCGAACAGTTGCTTGGCCGTATGCTGAATGGCCGTATCGATCAAACCAAGATGTTGGATTGCTTAAAGACGCTTGATATCGACTTAGTCCTCACCGCACATCCAACGGAAATCTCTCGCCGCACACTGATCCAAAAATATGCGGCGATTGTGGATTGCCTCGCCGAGCAAGAAAACGATCAATTATCCGATAGAGAACGTCGCCAAATTAATCTGCGTCTGCGCCAGTTAATCGCCCAAATCTGGCACACCAATGAAATTCGCCGTGAGCGCCCAACGCCAGTGGATGAAGCCCGCTGGGGATTATCGACGATTGAAGAATCTCTCTGGCACGCCGTCCCCGACTTTTTAAGGCAGCTCAACGATCAAGTACAAGAGCGCACTGGCCAGCAATTGCCTATCGATATTGCACCAGTGCGATTCTCAAGCTGGATGGGTGGTGATCGCGACGGTAACCCCTTTGTGACCGCCAAAGTCACCCAAGAAGTGTTAGACCGTAATCGCCATGCTGCGGCACGTTTATTCCTCAAGGATATAGTGTTGCTAGTGGGTGAACTGTCAATGGAAGAAGCCAATGATGAATTAAAGGCTTATACCAACAATAGCTGCGAACCCTATCGTTTTGTGCTGCGCTCATTAAGACAAAAACTGCGTGACACCATAGATTACTTAAATGCCCGCATTGAGGGCCACAATCCTGAAGTGGATAAGTCGACGCTGATTTGGCAAGAAAGCGATCTTAAAGCGCCGCTAGAGATGCTGTATAAGAGTTTATGTGACTGCGGCATGCGTTTGATTGCTAACGGTTTACTGCTCGACATTTTGCGCCGTCTCGCTTGTTTTGGCATTCATATGCTTAGGCTCGACATTCGCCAAGACGCCGGCCGTCACTGCGATGTACTTGCAGAGTTAACCCGCTATCTAGGTATGGGTGACTTTAATCATTGGGATGAAACCGAAAAACAAGCCTTCTTGCTGCGTGAACTCAGTAACCGTCGTCCGCTGATCCCGAGCAACTGGCAACCTTCCGCCGACGTGGCCGAAGTGCTTAACACTTGCCGTTTAATTGCTAAACATCCTGCTAAGGCGTTGGGCTCCTATGTGATCTCGATGGCGAGCAAGCCTTCAGATGTATTAACCGTATTATTACTGCTCAAAGAAACTGGCTGCACGCATCCAATGCGGGTTGTGCCGCTATTTGAAACCTTAAGCGACTTAAACAACGCCGCCGAATGTATTACCGCACTGCTCGATATCGACTGGTACCGTGGTTATACCAAAGGCATGCAAGAGGTGATGATCGGCTACTCCGACTCAGCCAAAGATGCGGGTGTAATGGCAGCCGCTTGGGCGCAATATCGCGCACAGGAGCAGTTAGTCGCCGTCTGTAAACAGGCTGGCGTTAAGCTGACGCTGTTCCATGGTCGTGGAGGCAGTATTGGTCGTGGCGGCGGTCCTGCCCACAAAGCGATTCTGTCACAACCGCCCGGCTCAGTTGATGGCCGTATTCGCGTCACCGAGCAAGGTGAGATGATCCGCTTTAAGTTCGGCCTGCCTAAATTGGCGGTGCAAAGCTTAGCCCTGTACACCTCAGCGGTGTTAGAAGCGACTCTGCTTCCGCCGCCCGAGCCTAAGCAGGAATGGCGCAATTGCATGGAGCGAATTGCAGAGGAGTCAGTGAGTGCTTACCGCGGTATTGTCCGTGAAGAGCCGGATTTTGTGCCTTATTTCCGTGCAGCCACTCCGGAGGTTGAACTAGGCAAATTACCATTAGGCAGTCGCCCAGCAAAACGCCGTGTCGATGGCGGTATCGAGAGCTTACGTGCCATTCCTTGGATTTTCGCTTGGTCTCAAAACCGCTTAATGTTGCCAGCATGGCTCGGCGCCGGTGAAGCATTACTGGCTGCCTGCGAACGTGGAGAAATGGGTTTGCTACAAGATATGGACCGCGAATGGCCCTTCTTTAGCACGCGGATTTCCATGCTAGAAATGGTGTACGCCAAGGCGGAACCTAACTTAGCGCGTTACTATGAAACCTGCTTAGTACCGCCCAATCTCCACCACTTAGGCGAAACTTTACGCCAGCGTTTAGATCTCGGCATTAAAGTGGTGCTGGAGCTGACTAAATCGGATACCTTAATGGCGCATACACCGTGGAATCGCGAATCAGTCAAACTGCGCAATCCCTATATCGATCCATTAAACTTCCTGCAGACCGAGTTATTAGCTCGTACCCGCAAGGAAACAACCGAAGCTCCCGCTTCCGAACACGTGCAACTCGCCTTAATGCTGACGATTGCCGGTGTCGCGGCGGGCATGAGAAACACAGGTTAATGAAAAAACTCACGCTTAGCCTTTGCTTGGGATTATCTGTACTGCTTGGCGGCTGCGTCACGCAGTACAGTATCAGCGAGCATGAAATGGAGCAGTATCTCAGCAAAGAGATCCATTTTGAGGTGAAACAAGGTAATCAACTCGTGGGCGCGCAAGTGCGCATTAACGACATCAGTGTCAGACTCGGTGACAAGCCTGACACTATGAGCGTAAGTGCGACCACTCAGGTGTCCATCACTAACCCTATTTATCCGTTGAAGGCGCAACTTTCAACAACCTTTGAGGCCAAGCCTTGGTATGACAGTGCCACCCACAGCGTCTACCTACGCCAGCTTGAATTGGTGAAAGTCGAGTCAACACCCAAGGATATCGAGAAAGCCATCAGTAGCGCGACACCACAAGTGATGGGCTACTTAAGGCATTTCCTCGAGAATCAGCCCGTTTATGTGCTCGATACGAAGGATAGTAACCAAGCGCTGATGGCCAAGATGACCGAGAGCATTCAAGTCGTCCCTGGCAAATTAGTCCTTAAGTTCACTAAATAACGGCTTGCGTTGCAAACCATTCGCCATAAAAAAATGCTCCCTCGGGAGCATTTTTGTTAGTCAAGCTAGACTGACTAAAACCCGTAAGTATCCAAAGAGTTACTTGCTGAAACGCCCTATCGATTGATAATCCACAATCACAGCTTCGGTGAGTAATTCACGTCTTAACATATCGTAGGCTACCGCCGCACTTAAGCTACGCACTAAATCCCGCGAACGTCGCGGCAGTTTTATCATTTGGCTGTAGACGCCACTGCGGGTTGCCAAGGCAATTGCCACCGTACCAACGGGCTTTTCTTCGGTTCCGCCATCAGGTCCCGCTATCCCACTGGTCGCTAAGGCAAAATCACTGTCTAAAATAGCACGCGCGCCCTTAGCCATTTCTTCAACCGTTGGAATAGAGACTGCGCCGTGATCGTCCAACGTCGCCGGATTAACACCTAATACTCGCACCTTAGACTCATTACTGTAAGTCACCAGACCGTGTTGCAAATAGGAAGAGCTGCCCGGGAAATCCACTAACTGACTGGTAATCATCCCACCCGTACAAGACTCAGCAACACTCAAGGTCAATCCAGAATTCAGCAACTTAGCATGGATCTCTTCGGCAAGCGTCGCTTTATCTTCGGCGACGACCGCAGTCCCCAGCACCATTTTGATGTGCCCAGTCACCCGTGGCAGCAAAGCAATCGCCTTCTCGCCGCGGGCAAAGATCTTAATCTCAATATGTGGCATTGAGGAGCGATAGCCAATGGTAATTCCCTCAGGCAACTCCAATGGCTCGATTTTGTCGGCAAGGGAAGACTCGCCATGACCTATGGTCAGCAACTTCTTCAGCGCCACCTTAGCGTCGAGGTCAAACTCTGCACGGATAAAAGGAATAAACTGTTCCTTCACCATATGCTTGAGTTCAAATGGCACACCAGGAGTGAAGAACAACCAGGCTCGATTCAACTTCACTCTAAATCCACAAGCCGTGCCAACGGGGTTATCCACCATCACCGCAGACTCAGGCAGCATTGCCTGCTTTAAATTACTCACTGGCATCTCGCGATTATTGCGCGTAAACCAATCTTCTAAACGTTGACGCCACTCACGATTCTCAACCAGAGGCTCGCCTTTAGCCTTAGCCATTGCCTCGGCAGACATATCATCACTGGTCGGCCCCAAGCCGCCATTCACTAAAATCACATCGGCATGCAAACTACGCTCTTGGAAAACCGCAATTAAGTCCTCGAGACGATCCCCGACTGTAACGCGCCTCTGGATCTCAATGCCATGCTCCATCATAGTGCTGGCAAACCAAGCAGCGTTAGTATCAACAATCTGACCCGACAGCACCTCTTCCCCAGTACAAATCATCTCTAACTTCATCATAGATCCTTAGCTACCCCAATAAGTTACTGCATAAGGTAAGTAACCTCTGAAGTAATAGCAAGAGTTGACCTTTGGGAGATATGGTTCAGTAGTGTGAAGAAAATAAGGTAGTCAGTCGCGATTTAGCGCACATCAGGGGTGTGTGAGCGAAAGAGGCTGAAAATTGGAATGAGTGATTTCAAAATCACAATCTAAAGATGGCAAACACCTAAAACAAAAAAGCCAGCTTATTCAGCTGGCTTCATTGTTTATTTAGGCGCTTGGCGATGACCTACTCTCACATGGGGAGACCCCACACTACCATCGGCGCGATTGCGTTTCACTTCTGAGTTCGGGATGGGATCAGGTGGGACCACAATGCTATTGTCACCAAGCAAATTTGGTATCTACTCCCCATCTTATGTGGGCAGTAAATGAATTCGGAAAGCTGTATTGAGTACCACTTCTTAAGTGTTTCTATTCGTCTAAGTGCTACTTAGCAAAACCCATCTGGGTTGTATGGTTAAGCCTCTCGAGTCATTAGTATCAGTTAGCTCAACGCCTCACAACGCTTACACACCTGACCTATCAACGTCCTAGTCTCGAACGGCTCTTTAGTGGACTTAAAGTCCAAGGGATGACTCATCTTGGGGCTCGCTTCCCGCTTAGATGCTTTCAGCGGTTATCGATTCCGAACATAGCTACCGGGCAATGCCATTGGCATGACAACCCGAACACCAGCGGTTCGTTCACTCCGGTCCTCTCGTACTAGGAGCAACTCCCCTCAATCATCCAACGCCCACGGCAGATAGGGACCGAACTGTCTCACGACGTTCTGAACCCAGCTCGCGTACCACTTTAAATGGCGAACAGCCATACCCTTGGGACCGACTTCAGCCCCAGGATGTGATGAGCCGACATCGAGGTGCCAAACACCGCCGTCGATATGAACTCTTGGGCGGTATCAGCCTGTTATCCCCGGAGTACCTTTTATCCGTTGAGCGATGGCCCTTCCATTCAGAACCACCGGATCACTATGACCTACTTTCGTACCTGCTCGACGTGTCTGTCTCGCAGTTAAGCTGGCTTATGCCATTGCACTAACCGTACGATGTCCGACCGTACTTAGCCAACCTTCGTGCTCCTCCGTTACTCTTTGGGAGGAGACCGCCCCAGTCAAACTACCCACCAGGCACTGTCCTTACCCCAGATAATGGGGCCAAGTTAGAACATCAACACTACAAGGGTGGTATTTCAAGGACGACTCCATCAGAACTAGCGTTCCAACTTCATAGTCTCCCACCTATCCTACACATGTAGGGTCAATGTTCAGTGCCAAGCTATAGTAAAGGTTCACGGGGTCTTTCCGTCTAGCCGCGGGTATACGGCATCTTCACCGCAATTTCAACTTCACTGAGTCTCGGCTGGAGACAGCGTGGCCATCATTACGCCATTCGTGCAGGTCGGAACTTACCCGACAAGGAATTTCGCTACCTTAGGACCGTTATAGTTACGGCCGCCGTTTACCGGGGCTTCGATCATGAGCTTCTCTTGCGATAACCCAATCAATTAACCTTCCGGCACCGGGCAGGCGTCACACCGTATACTTCCTCTTGCGAGTTTGCACAGTGCTGTGTTTTTGATAAACAGTTGCAGCCACCTGGTATCTGCGACTCCCGTCAGCTTAGAGAGCAAGTCTCATCACCAACAAGAGCGTACCTTCTCCCGAAGTTACGGTACCATTTTGCCTAGTTCCTTCAGCCGAGTTCTCTCAAGCGCCTTGGTATTCTCTACCCGACCACCTGTGTCGGTTTGGGGTACGATTCCCGCTAACCTGAAGCTTAGAAGATTTTCCTGGAAGCATGGCATCAACTACTTCATCCCCTTGGGGACTCGTCATCAGCTCTCAGTGTATAGTGACCCGGATTTGCCTAAGTCACCCACCTACCACCTTAAACGCGGACTACCAACGCCGCGCTAGCCTAGCCTTCTCCGTCTCTCCATCGCAGTTAGCGGAAGTACAGAAATATTAATCTGTTTCCCATCGATTACGCCTTTCGGCCTCACCTTAGGGGTCGACTCACCCTGCCCCGATTAACGTTGGACAGGAACCCTTGGTCTTTCGGCGAGGGGGTTTTTCACCCCCTTTATCGTTACTCATGTCAGCATTCGCACTTCTGATACCTCCAGTGTGGGTTACCCCTTCACCTTCAACGGCTTACAGAACGCTCCTCTACCGCGCAACTCTAATGAATTGCACCCGTAGCTTCGGTGGTATGTTTAGCCCCGTTACATCTTCCGCGCAGGCCGACTCGACTAGTGAGCTATTACGCTTTCTTTAAATGATGGCTGCTTCTAAGCCAACATCCTAGCTGTCTAAGCCTTCCCACATCGTTTCCCACTTAACATACACTTTGGGACCTTAGCTGACGGTCTGGGTTGTTTCCCTTTTGACGACGGACGTTAGCACCCGCCGTCTGTCTCCCGAGTAGTACTCATTGGTATTCGGAGTTTGCAAAGGGTTGGTAAGTCGGGATGACCCCCTAGCCTTAACAGTGCTCTACCCCCAATGGTATTCGCTCGAGGCGCTACCTAAATAGCTTTCGAGGAGAACCAGATATCTCCCGGTTTGATTGGCCTTTCACCCCCAGCCACAAGTCATCCGCTAATTTTTCAACATTAGTCGGTTCGGTCCTCCAGTTGATGTTACTCAACCTTCAACCTGCCCATGGCTAGATCACCGGGTTTCGGGTCTACGCCTTGCAACTAAACGCGCAGTTAACACTCGGTTTCCCTACGGCTCCGCTATTCGCTTAACCTCGCTACAAAACGTAAGTCGCTGACCCATTATACAAAAGGTACGCAGTCACGGTCTCAAGTACCGCTCCCACTGCTTGTACGTATACGGTTTCAGGTTCTATTTCACTCCCCTCACAGGGGTTCTTTTCGCCTTTCCCTCACGGTACTGGTTCACTATCGGTCAGTCAGGAGTATTTAGCCTTGGAGGATGGTCCCCCCATATTCAAACAGGATATCACGTGTCCCGCCTTACTCGTTTTCATCAAAGGTTAGTTTTCGTGTACGGGGCTATCACCCTGTGCCGCTGGACTTTCCAGACCATTCCACTAACACCCCTCTGACTTAAGGGCTAATCCCCGTTCGCTCGCCGCTACTAGGGGAATCTCGGTTGATTTCTTTTCCTAAGGGTACTTAGATGTTTCAGTTCCCCTCGTTTGCCTCATGTAGCTATGTATTCACCACATGATGACCGCTTATGCGGCCGGGTTCCCCCATTCGGACATCGTTAGCTCAAATGCTTGTTACTAGCTCGCCAACGCTTTTCGCAAGTTACTACGTCCTTCATCGCCTCTGACTGCCAAGGCATCCACCGTATACGCTTAGTCGCTTAACCATACAACCCAAATAGGTTTCACTTGCGTGAGCCACTTGAATTGTTGCGACCAGCTGGTTTTACTTGTCTCATCTTCGACCAAGAAGATGGACTCGCCTTAGACTTGAATATTCAAGACACTTAACAAGTGTTTTAAGAACTCAATTTTTTTTCGTATTAACACAACGACAGACATCATTGTATTAATTACTATCAGCTTTCCAAATTGTTAAAGAACAATGCATACCGGCTCGCGGTGCATGTCGCTCTCCCTTCCCTTACAGGAAGTTCAACAAGCCATCTGTGTGAACACTCAACAAACATCGAGTTAGTCGTATAGGTAAGGAGGTGATCCAGCCCCAGGTTCCCCTAGGGCTACCTTGTTACGACTTCACCCCAGTCATGAACCACAAAGTGGTGAGCGCCCCCCCGAAGGTTAAGCTACCCACTTCTTTTGCAGCCCACTCCCATGGTGTGACGGGCGGTGTGTACAAGGCCCGGGAACGTATTCACCGTGGCATTCTGATCCACGATTACTAGCGATTCCGACTTCATGGAGTCGAGTTGCAGACTCCAATCCGGACTACGACGAGCTTTGTGAGATTAGCTCCACCTCGCGGCTTTGCAACCCTCTGTACTCGCCATTGTAGCACGTGTGTAGCCCTACTCGTAAGGGCCATGATGACTTGACGTCGTCCCCACCTTCCTCCGGTTTATCACCGGCAGTCTCCCTAGAGTTCCCACCATTACGTGCTGGCAAATAAGGATAGGGGTTGCGCTCGTTGCGGGACTTAACCCAACATTTCACAACACGAGCTGACGACAGCCATGCAGCACCTGTCTCACAGTTCCCGAAGGCACAAGTCCATCTCTGGTCTCTTCTGTGGATGTCAAGAGTAGGTAAGGTTCTTCGCGTTGCATCGAATTAAACCACATGCTCCACCGCTTGTGCGGGCCCCCGTCAATTCATTTGAGTTTTAACCTTGCGGCCGTACTCCCCAGGCGGTCTACTTAATGCGTTAGCTTGAGAGCCCAGTGTTCAAGACACCAAACTCCGAGTAGACATCGTTTACGGCGTGGACTACCAGGGTATCTAATCCTGTTTGCTCCCCACGCTTTCGTGCATGAGCGTCAGTCTTTGTCCAGGGGGCCGCCTTCGCCACCGGTATTCCTCCAGATCTCTACGCATTTCACCGCTACACCTGGAATTCTACCCCCCTCTACAAGACTCTAGTTCGCCAGTTCGAAATGCTATTCCTAGGTTGAGCCCAGGGCTTTCACATCTCGCTTAACAAACCGCCTGCGCACGCTTTACGCCCAGTAATTCCGATTAACGCTCGGACCCTCCGTATTACCGCGGCTGCTGGCACGGAGTTAGCCGGTCCTTCTTCTGTAGGTAACGTCACAGATGAGCCGTATTAAGACTCACCCTTTCCTCCCTACTGAAAGTGCTTTACAACCCGAAGGCCTTCTTCACACACGCGGCATGGCTGCATCAGGGTTTCCCCCATTGTGCAATATTCCCCACTGCTGCCTCCCGTAGGAGTCTGGGCCGTGTCTCAGTCCCAGTGTGGCTGATCATCCTCTCAGAACAGCTAGGGATCGTCGCCTTGGTGAGCCATTACCTCACCAACTAGCTAATCCCACCTAGGTTCATCCAATCGCGAGAGGCCCGAAGGTCCCCCTCTTTCCCCCGTAGGGCGTATGCGGTATTAGCAGTCGTTTCCAACTGTTATCCCCCTCGACTGGGCAGATCCCTAGGCATTACTCACCCGTCCGCCGCTCGCCACCTCATGAGTAAACTCACTTGTGCTGCCGCTCGACTTGCATGTGTTAGGCCTGCCGCCAGCGTTCAATCTGAGCCATGATCAAACTCTTCAATTAAAAGTTTTTTGTTTAACTCGCGTTAAACGACTCAATGAATTCTACTGTTTTGATTCGCTTTGCTCACTAAGAAGCATCGCGTTTCAATTCATACATTACTGTATGTACATATTGCTATGAACACTCATTCATTGATTTAATTCTTTGATTACTCGCCAAACGGCAGAGTAATTTCGATTAACTCAACACCTGTGAGTGTCCACACAGATTTCTTGTTTAGATTGTTAAAGAGCGTTTGACCATTCACTTCGCGTTACCGCTCACTGGGTCAGGGCTGCGTATTGTACGCATTTCCCTTGTCGCGTCAAGGCGTTTTTGCAAACTTCTTGAGGCTTTCGAATCAACTGCACATTTTGCATTCGATTCGCACTGTAACCGCGTTTGCTTTCGCTGTCTGCCGTGTCAGTGGATGCGCATTATAGGCAGCGAAACTTTTTGTGCAAGCGCTTTTTAAAAGAAAAAAGATCGCATGGCGATCTTTTCTACAACGGTGCTCTATTTACGCTCTATATGCTGTTTAATTCAGCTTTTTAGCGCCTTTATCGATAAAACTTTGGATTAGCGATACGGCTTTTGCGTCATCCCAATCGACAAAGGAGCGCACAAACGCGATCAATTGGCCATTTTGATCGAGAATAAAGGTTGCAGGAATGGTATCCAGTGGGAACACCTGCCCTAAGTTTTGCGTAGGATCGTAATAGGAATTAAAGTTTGCCATTCCTAATGATGTGAGAAAAGGCTGCACTTGTTGCTTACCACCAGCATCGATAGAGATAGGCAATAACGCAAACTGATCCGCTTTAAACTTTGTCGCCAAACGCTCAATTGCGGGCAACTCCCTTACGCAGGGAGGACACCAGGTCGCCCACATGTTGACCATCACGACTTTACCTTTGTATTGGCTAAAGTCGATAGGCTTTCCATTCGCATCACTAAAAGCAACAACTTCGATAGGATAAGTCTGTGGAAGAACGTTAATCAGATCGACTGTCGACTCAATCGGTTTATTTGCCTGCTGCATGCCGGGGTACGCATGGGCACCACCAGCAAAGGCAACAGACAAACTCGCTAGGATTGCAGCTAAAGCAAATGACTTCATTTATTATCACGCTTTAATAAAGCATCAAGCGCTTTTTGATCTTCGGCACTGATCTCAGGCTCGGTCGTGCCACCGATACGTTGTTTGCGGATAAAGATGAAACCAATGATAAGACCGAGCAATAACAAACCCACTGGACCTAACCAAAGAATATAGGTTTTAGTTTCCATTTTCGGTTTGTAGAGTACAAACTCACCATAACGGCTGGTCATAAACTCGATGATTTCATCGTCACCTTTGCCTTCATCAACCATTTTATACACTTCAAGGCGCAGATCTCGTGCAACTGGCGAGTTGGAATCGATCAAGTTTTGGTTCTGACATTGCGGGCAACGCAACTCATGCGCTAATGACAAACCTCGTTTTTGGTTTTCGGGTGATTTAAATTCGTAAGTATCTACAGGTGTGGCCATTACGGTTGTCACCATACTCAGCATTAACACCAAGCCACCAATGATTTTTGTCAAAATTCTCACGCTGCACCATCCTTCGCCGCTTCAGCTTGGAGTTGTTGAATCATAGGATAGAGAGTTTCACTCCATACACGCTGGTCAATAGGCCCTGCGTAGCGATAACGAATAATGCCATTATGATCAACAATAAAGCTTTCCGGTGCACCGTAAACGCCAAGATCTAAGCCTAAGCGTCCATCCTTATCAAAAATATTAATATTGTAAGGATCACCCTGGCGTTTTAATTCTTCCAGCGCGGGGATACGTTCGTCACGGTAGTTTATCCCATAGATAGGCAGAATATTCTGACGTTTCAGCATGACTAAGAAAGGGTGTTCATACTTACAAGAGGGGCACCAAGTAGCCCAAACGTTAAGTAATGAGACTTTTCCTTTCAGTTGCTCATTGGTAATCATCTCGTTTGGTGTTTCGAGACGTTCCAGTTGGAAAGCCGGAATAGGCTTTCCTTCCAGAGCTGAATCCAGTTTCTGCGGATTTAAAAACAATCCTTTGTATAAAAATACCCCCATGCCAAGAAAAATGACTAATGGGATAAACAGAACCAACTTCTTCATACATTCCCCAATTATTGCGCGGTAGCAAATTTCGCTTTTTCAGTTTGCGGCTTAACGGTAGCAGCCACTTTTGAGCGATAGCGTTTATCCGATGCGGCAAAGAAACCACCGACCATCATGAATATTGCTCCAAACCATAACCAACGAACAAAAGGCTTGTAGTTCAAACGCACAGCAAATTCAGTGCTGCTGATTGGATCGCCCATGGTGACATATAAGTCACGGAACAGACCCCAATCGATACCGGCTTCGGTCATGTCCATAGTACGCACATTGTATTGGCGACGATCAGGCTTGAGTAACGTCAGCAGCTTATCGCCTTTGTAGATCTCAATTTGACCTTGTTGTGCGGTGTAGTTAGGACCAACGACGTTCTTAGTCTCAAGATATTTAAAGGTATAACCCGCAAGCTCTTGGCTTATGCCAGGCCCCATACGCACACTTTTCTCAACCGAGTAGTTAGATACCATAGTGGCACCGATAACCGACACAGCAATACCTAAGTGAGCTAAGATCATACCCAGCTCACTACGGCCCATACGTGCCACGCTTAATTCACCATCTTTAGGCTTCACGATATTGTAAGCGGCTCTTGCGGTTGCCAACACAATCCAAGCAGCAGCGGCGATACCCAAAGCAACCCACACGTTAAAAGCACCATCGACAATAAATGGCGTCACGATACCAATCGCGGCTGATACTAATGCAGGCACCAGCAATTGGCGTTTTAACTCACCCGCTTTTGATTTCTTCCAACGGATGATCGGACCCACGCCCATAAACGCAAACAGCACGAGCACGATCGGTACAAACACAGCATTAAAATATGGAGGTCCAACAGAGATCTTGCCCATACCTAAAGCATCGATCAGCAGTGGATATAACGTCCCTAACAGGACTGTACCAGCAGCGACAGTCAGCAACACGTTACAGACTAACAGCATGGTTTCTTTTGATTTCAATTCGAAGCGTGCTGGGCTGCTCATTTCACTTGCGCGGAAGGCAAACAAAGTGAGCGAACCACCGATAGCTAAGCCAAGTAATAACAGAATAAACATACCGCGGCTTGGATCGGCTGCGAATGAGTGAACCGATGTCAGTACGCCGGAACGCACGATAAAGGTACCCAGTAAACTTAACGAAAATGCAAAGATTGACAGCAATACTGTCCAGTTACGGAACGCACCACGTTTTTCGGTCACAATCAGCGAATGCACTAATGCCGTACCCACTAACCAAGGCATAAAGGAGGCATTTTCTACTGGATCCCAGAACCACCAGCCACCCCAGCCTAATTCGTAGTATGCCCACCAAGAACCTAATGCAATACCGCCAGTGAGGAAAATCCAAGCAGCCAAGGTCCAAGGACGAGACCAACGAGCCCAAGCCGAGTCAAGATGGCCACTCATCAATGCAGCAATTGCAAACGCAAAGCTTACAGAGAAACCCACATAACCTAAATACAACATTGGCGGATGGAAGATTAAGCCTACATCCTGCAACATTGGGTTCAAGTCGCGACCTTCGGCTGGCATTGGAAATAAACGTTCAAATGGGCTAGAAGTGAGCAGCATAAATAAGCTAAAACCAATCACAATCAGCGCCAATACAGCCAGCACCCTTGCAGTAAACACTTCTTCTAAGCCTTTACTGAATAATGCGACAGAAGCGGCCCAAGTCGATAACGCAAACACCCAGAACAACAGAGACCCTTCATGACCGCCCCATACGGCCGCAATCTTAAAGAAAATAGGTAACTGAGAATTAGAGTGATGTGCCACGTAGGCCACGGAGAAATCATCAACGGCGAAGCTATAACCAAGCGATACTACGGATAAAGCAATAAAAAAGAACATTCCGTAGGCTAACGGCCAAGCATACCTCACTAGGTATTGGTCTTTACGGGCAACACCTATAAGGGGAACGCTGGTTAACAAGAAGGCGAATGCCACTCCTATAATCAGCGAAAAGTGTCCAAGTTCTGGGATCATGGGTTTTCCTCAGTCTCTAATAATATGTTGATTTAGAAAAATTCCAAACCAACGCACAACATGCTGTTCACACAAATGCACGAAATTTGGTTCATTTTAGTATTTGCTATTGTTCCTGTCTGCCTCTTTCATACAAAACTGGGTGACTTGTCTCATTCTCGATTTTTGCCCAAATGGAGCCACCGCAGGCCTACAGTTTTGCATGTGACAGATAAATGAGCCTTAAGTTTCATATAAAATTTACCAGATGGAACAATTTGTGAACCAGTGCCCAACTCTCAGCTTTCACAGTTGTGAAGGTCTTATATTACTGTTCAATGAATAATCTTTACGTATAATCTTGCTTCCAAGCCAGCGGTAACAACCGCTTTTATGCAAACTAAAGTGAATATAGAAACAATGACGACATTTTGGATTTTTATTGCGCTTGTTGTGTTGGTCAGCTTAACACTGATCTGGATCCCACATTTCAGACAGCAAAAGTTATTGCGTACTGAGGAAGCTGGTGTTCGCAAACAAACGAACCTCGAATTGTTCAATGAACGTCTTTCCACCCTTGAGAAAGAACTTAATGAAGAACTGCTCGACCAAGCAGAATTTGATGCGCTTAAGAAAGAACTCGAAATCAGTTTACTCCAAGACATCAAACAAGCGAGCGATGATTCCCTTGTCAATCAAATCAAACCTAAAAGTATCCTTTGGCCATCAGTCATGTCGGTATGCTTGATTGCGATCTCAGGTTACCTTTATCAGCAATTAGGGGCCTTTGAAAATATTGGCAATACCCAAGCGGCTAACCCACATGCTGGTATGGATACTGCGCAAATCATGGGGCAGCGCGTACAAATGATGGAAGCCCAAGTGCAAGCCGAGCCAGAAAATAGTCAGGCTTGGTTTAGTCTAGGTCATGCATATATTTCGGCTAACCAATTTGATAAAGCAGTCGCGGCCTTCGACAAAGTGATGGATTTAGTGGGCAAACATGCCGAGTTAATCGGACCAAAGGCCACGGCGTTGTACTACAAAGCCGGTCAGCAAATGACACCAGAAATTCAAGCCTTAATAGACGAATCGCTAGCATTAGATCCACAGGATCCATCAACACTGTTGTTAGTTGGTATGGATGCTTTCTTTACTGCTAAGTACCAAAAAGCCATTGATTCATGGCAGACCATTCTTAATAGTGACCGCACAGATGTGGATCGCGCCGCACTGATGAATGCCATCGAAACAGCTAACTTACGTATGCAAGCCGAAACGACAGGTATGCCTAACGATGATGTACACAAGCAGGCAAAAGTCACAAGCAAATCAGTAAGTATTGAAATTTCAATTTCACCTGAACTTGCAGCTAAAGCGAGCCCAGAAGACACTATCTTTGTCTTTGCACGTGCAACTGAAGGTCCTAAAGTACCGCTAGCAGCAACCAAAGTTAGTGCAAAATCATTGCCTGTTACAGTGACACTAGACGACAGCACAGGCATGGGGGGCGATGTAAAATTAAGCCAAACTGCTAGCGTTGAAGTTATTGCCGTCTTATCCAAGCATGGCAATATCAAACCTCAGGCGGGTGATATTCAAGGAAAAATCAGCAAAGTTAATGTGGGTGAAACGGCAAACTTAGTACTGGATACCCAAGTGCAATAAGTTATTCGCACCTAGCACTAAGTTTCAGCTTAGCGCAGACATAAAAAAACCGGCTAATGCCGGTTTTTTTTAACACTGCAAAAAATTACTTAGCTTTAGACATAAACTCGATAGCTGCTTTGTAATCATCATCAGTACAATCAGTACACATACCACCTGGTGGCATTGCGTTTAAACCTGTTTTTACACTTTTAACTAGATTATCAACACCTTTAGCTAAACGTGGTTCCCACTCCGCTGCATTGTGCGCTTTTGGAGCACCAGCAACACCCATGCTATGGCACACGGTACATGCCTTGTTGAAAATAGCTTCAGCATCTTGAGCTGAAACGTTGACTGACATAGTCAAAGCAGCGACTGCAGTCATTGCTAACAGTTTTTTCATGTTCAATGTTCCTAATGCAAATACGTACAAAGCTCGCGCTGCCCTTTGAGGCAGACTCATTATAGCGGACTAAGATTACTACAAACTTCAATAAATCTCATCTTTTTGTGATTAGAATCTCAGCACAAATGATATAAGGCGACAAGCGTGACAAATTCGTTAATATATTAGCAACTATTAAAAAAGTTCGATTTGTACGAGAAATATTGCGGTTATTGGAACCACATCAAATTGCTGACATCTAGTCCCAAGCAAGTGTAAACCCGCAATATCGTTTGTGTTAGAATCACTTGTGTTTCCTTCCGGCTTGAGATAGAGGGTTCAGTGACAAATATAACTTCAGTAAACACACTGTTATCAGCGAGCAAGCTGACATGCATCCGTGAAGAACGCATTCTATTTGATGAATTAAGTTTTGAGATTAATGCTGGCGATATCGTCCAGATTGAAGGCCCTAATGGTGCCGGCAAAACCAGTTTATTACGCATATTAGCAGGTCTATCTCGTCCCTATGCGGGGCAAACCTTCTATATAAATGAAGATATCAACCGCTGTCGTGACGAATATAACGAAGATCTACTGTATTTAGGCCACCTTGCGGGAGTGAAATCCGAATTAACCGCTGAGGAAAACCTTAACTTCAATTTAAGAATCAGTGGCTATGATGATTTTGATACGTCTGCCATATTAGCTAAAGTAAATCTATCAGGTTTTGAGGAAGCGCTTGCTGGGCATTTGTCCGCGGGCCAACATCGCCGAACAGCATTGGCAAGGCTTTGGCACAATGATTGTAAGGTGTGGATCCTAGATGAACCTTTTACCGCAATCGATAAAAAAGGCGTCGAAGAGCTTGAACAGTTATTTATTCAACATGCGGATAATGGTGGCTGTGTGATCCTGACCACTCACCAAGATATGGGCATTATCAAAGATGATAGGCTTCGTAAAATTCGTCTAGATTATCGCTTCGTATAAGGTTTGGCATAATGAAAAGAGGCATCAGCTTTACTCAAGCGTTTTTAACGTTACTTCAGCGGGATCTAAAGATTGCCATTCGACACCGTGGTGATATTTTTAATCCCCTATTATTCTTCATTATGGTTGTAACCCTATTTCCACTCGGCATTGGCCCAGAACCACAAATGCTAGCCCGTATTGCCCCAGGGATTATTTGGGTTGCGGCATTGTTAGCATCCATGTTGTCGCTGGAGCGTCTATTTAAAGCTGACTTTAGTGACGGCAGCTTAGAACAGATGCTACTTAGCCCACAACCTTTGTCTGTTTTAGTCTTAGCCAAAGTGTTAGCCCACTGGATACTTACGGGTGTTCCATTGATTATTATTGCCCCACTGCTGGCCGTGCTACTGAACTTAGATGCTAATAGTTATGGTGCATTGATTGCCACACTGGCTTTAGGCACCCCAGTGTTGTCACTCTTAGGTGCTATTGGCGTGGCATTAACCGTTGGTCTACGTAAAGGCGGCGTACTATTAAGCCTTTTGATTCTGCCACTTTATATTCCAGTGCTCATTTTCGCGACCAGCGCCATTGATGCGGCAGGAATGAATTTACCCTATGACGGTCAGCTCGCTATAATTGGCGCCATGTTGATCGGTTCGTTAACCTTAGCACCTTTTGCAATCGGTGCATCTCTGCGAGTGAGTACTAACTAAAATGTGGAAATGGTTACACCCTTACGCGGATCCTGAACGCGCATATAAGTTATCAGGAACATTATTTCCATGGTTTGCCACCTTAGCCTGCCTTTTCCTTACAGTTGGCACCGTATGGGGTTTATTGTTTGCCCCGACAGATTACCAGCAAGGAGATAGCTACCGTATTATCTTTATCCATGTACCAGCTGCATCAATGTCAATGGCGGCCTACATGGGTATGGCGACAGCAGCATTTATTGGTCTTGTCTGGCAAGTCAAATTAGCAGACTGGGCAGCTGCGTCTATTGCTCCTATAGGAGCTGTCATCACCTTTATAGCACTCTTTACTGGTGCCGCTTGGGGCAAACCTATGTGGGGCACTTGGTGGGTATGGGATGCGCGTCTGACCTCTGAATTAGTACTACTATTCCTCTACTTAGGTGTGATTTCCCTCTACGCTTCCTTTGAGGATAAAGTACTCGCTGCACGTGCAGCAGGGATCTTGGCAATCGTAGGGGTAATTAATATCCCCATTATTAAATATTCCGTTGAATGGTGGAGCTCATTGCATCAACCATCAACCATCAAAATTACCTCTAAATCGACCATGTCGAGCGACATGTTATACCCACTTTTAATCAATATTTTAGGTTTCGGGCTTATGATAGGCGCTATCACTATTGTGAGATTTAGAGCAGAAATCTTAGCAAGAAACGGCATGCGCCCTTGGGTACGTGAACTTGCTAAAGCTGAGGAGGTCAAATAATGCAATTCGATTCTATCAGTGATTTTTTCAACATGGGTGGCTATGCCTTTTATGTATGGCTTGCCTATGGTGTGACCTTCTTCTGTGTATCGACGCTGATCATCACTAGCGCACGCCAAAAGCGTAAGGTTTTGATTGAAATAGCGAAAAAGATGAACCGCGAAGAGCGCCTCAAAGAAACTAGGAGTAACAAATCGTGAACCCAAGACGCAAAAAGAGACTGACGTTAGCTATAGCACTAATCGGTGGCGTAGCCGCGATTGCTTCACTGCTGCTGTATGCGTTGAACTCCAACTTAAACTTATTCTATACACCGTCAGAAATCGTAAACGGTAAAACCGATACAGGCGTTAAACCCGAAGCGGGCCAACGTATTCGAGTAGGTGGCATGGTAACGGTAGGCTCTATGGTACGTGATCCAAACAGCCTACATGTGCAATTTGCAGTACACGATTCCTTAGGTGGCGAAATTCTAGTGACCTATGACGATCTATTACCGGATCTATTCCGCGAAGGACAAGGCATCGTCGCCCAAGGTGTATTAGGGGAAGATGGTAAGTTGGCCGCAACTGAAGTCTTAGCAAAACATGATGAAAACTACATGCCTCCAGAAGTTGCAGAAGCAATGGGGCAAAAACATGAGAAGCTAGATTACAGCCAGCAGAAAGCGACAGCACAATAACGTAAGCACATCGCCGAAAGAATATTTAAAGCCTCATTATGAGGCTTTTTTATTGCCCGCCGGATACTCGAGGTTGGACTATACTCAAAGCTATATTCCACTAGGTATCTCTCCATGAATTTAATTAAGTTATTAATTAAAAGATGGCGACAGATTTTTACCTTAATGCTGGCATGTTTCATACCAATGGCATATGCGGCCAAGGTGGTTGTCATCGAGAGCTATCACCAAGGTTACACGTGGGATAAGCAGTATTATCAAGCCATACTCGATACATTGACACCTCTCAATGAGGTAAATCACTTTGAAATGGACACAAAACGGCTACCTAAAAATCTTCATGCAAAACGGGCAGAACTGGCATGGCAATTTATTCAACAACAAAAACCACAGTTAGTGATCCTAGCAGATGATAATGCCGTTAATTATCTACACCAACGGTTAAACTCAAGCCAAATTCCAGTGGTATACCTTGGCATTAATATGAACCCAAGAGAATATCACTTAAATGAATATAAGCGTTTTACGGGTGTGCTTGAAAGACCTCTACTCAGACGCTCTCTGCTATTACTGCAACGAATATTACCAATATCAAAGCACCGAAAAATCTTAGTTCTGTTCGATCAAAGTGATACGTCTAAACTTGCAGCGGAATATATCAGTAAGCAGCAACTGAGCATGTTGAGCGATGTGGAAGTTGAAATATTACAACTAAATCAACTTAGTGAATGGCAAAAGCAAGTCATTGCAGCTAAAGACAATGGCTTTAGTGCGATAGTCGTTGCACTTTATCATGCAGTGAGGGATGACAAAGATAAGTCGGTTGATGCTGAAGAATTATTAGGATGGGTTTCAGCTAACACGCCAGTACCCAATTTTGGTTTTTGGGGATTTAGCGTATACAACAACGGCAATATCGGCGGCTATGTTCTCGATGGTTACCAGCACGGCAAGATCGCAGCCAAAATGGCCTCAAGGATCCTCGCAGGTGAGAAACCGGAAAACATATTCCCAGTAACAGATGACCTAGGACAATTTATGTTTAGCCGTAAAGGGTTAAGTAAATGGCACTTAACATTGCCTAAAGAAATCGAGAAACAAACGACTTGGGTCGAGTAAGTTGAAACGAGCTGAAACAAAAAGCCGGGCTTAGAGCCCGGCTTTTAAATTTGTAACCTTAATTACTCAGCAGCTTCAACATCAACAGCTTGAGCAGCTTCTGGACGACCTACTAGCTCGATGTAAGCCATTGGGGCTTTATCACCAGCACGTAAACCGCACTTAAGGATACGGGTGTAGCCACCAGGACGTTCCTGGTAACGTGGACCCAATTCAGTGAATAACTTACCGACGACTTCAGCGTCGCGAGTACGTGCAAACGCTAAACGACGGTTTGCAACGCTGTCACTCTTAGCAAGTGTTATCAGAGGCTCAACTACGCGACGCAGTTCTTTCGCTTTAGCTACGGTTGTCTTGATGATCTCATGACGAACCAGTGAGCTTGCCATGTTACGGAACATAGCTTGGCGGTGGCTGCTGTTGCGGTTAAGTTGACGACCACTCTTACGATGGCGCATGACCTAATCCTTATAACCTAAATCTGTACAAACCTGAGACTTATAGGTCGTCTGCTAAACTAGCTGGAGGCCAGTTTTCCAGACGCATACCTAACGACAGTCCGCGAGAAGCTAAAACGTCCTTAATTTCAGTAAGAGATTTCTTACCTAAGTTAGGGGTTTTCAGCAGCTCAACTTCAGTACGCTGTACCAGATCTCCGATGTAATGAATCGCTTCGGCTTTCAAACAGTTAGCCGAACGTACAGTTAGCTCTAAATCGTCGACAGGACGCAACAGAATCGGATCGAACTCCGGCTTCTCTTCCTTCATTTCTGGCTCAGTCACGTCACGCAGCTCAACAAACGCATCCAGCTGTTCAGCTAAGATGGTTGCAGAACGACGGATAGCTTCCTCAGGATCAATAGTACCATTAGTGGTCATATCGATAACGAGTTTATCCAAGTCAGTACGCTGTTCAACACGAGCTGCTTCTACATTGTAGGCAATACGTGCGACTGGCGAGAAAGAAGCATCAACCAGCAAGCGGCCGATTGGGCGATCATCGTCTTCTGTCTGTGCACGAGCAGATGCTGGCACATAACCACGACCACGCTCAACGCGAATACGCATGCTGATATCATTGTTACCTGTTAAATGACAGATAACATGATCAGGATTCACGATAGTGACATCACCATCATGCGTGATATCTGCTGCGATGACAGGGCCTGCGCCGGACTTGCTTAATGTAAGCATAGCCTCGTCTTTACCCTCGATAGTCACTGCTAATCCTTTCAGATTAAGCAAGATTTCAAGGATATCTTCTTGTACGCCTTCCTTACTGCTGTATTCGTGCAGTACGCCGTCAATCTCGACTTCGGTAACCGCGCAGCCGGGCATAGACGACAATAGGATGCGACGCAACGCGTTACCTAAAGTGTGGCCGAAACCACGCTCAAGCGGTTCCAAAGTAACCTTGGCACGTGTTGAGTTAACCTGCTCGATATCAACGAGACGCGGTTTAAGAAATTCTGTAACAGAACCCTGCATTGTGTCCTCTCTTGTTTGTTAGCCTTACTTAGAGTAAAGCTCGACGATCAGCTGTTCGTTAATTTCCGCAGACAAATCGCTACGTTCTGGAATACGCTTGAAAGCACCTTCCATTTTCGCGCTGTCGACTTCAACCCATGTAGGCTTCTCGCGTTGACCAGCCACTTCTAAAGCCGCTTTGATACGAGCTTGAGTGCGTGACTTTTCACGGATGCTTACAACATCATTCGCAGACACTTTGAATGACGGAATGTTAACAACACGACCGTTAACCATAACAGATTTATGGCTTACTAGCTGACGTGATTCTGCACGAGTCGCACCGAAACCCATACGATAAACAACGTTATCTAAACGAGTTTCTAAAAGTTGCAACAGGTTTTCACCAGTGTTGCCTTTCAGACGTGCAGCCTCTTTATAGTAGTTACGGAATTGCTTTTCTAACACACCGTAAATACGACGAACTTTTTGTTTTTCGCGTAACTGTAAACCGTACTCTGACAGACGTGGCTTACGAGCGCCATGCTGTCCTGGTGCAGATTCCAGTTTACACTTAGAATCGATTGCTCTCACACCGCTTTTTAAGAAAAGGTCAGTACCTTCTCGGCGGCTGAGCTTGAGCTTGGGACCCAAGTATCTTGCCATGATCTTTCTCCAACTATCCTAATGAAACGCGTTATACACGACGCTTTTTAGGAGGACGACAACCATTATGAGGGATCGGCGTCACATCGGTAATGTTGGTAATTTTGTAACCAACAGCGTTCAGCGCACGAATGGCTGATTCACGACCTGGACCTGGACCCTTCACAAACACTTCAAGGTTTTTTAAACCGTAGTCTTGAGCAGCAGCGCCTGCACGCTCAGCAGCTACCTGTGCAGCAAATGGCGTAGATTTACGTGAACCACGGAAACCTGAACCACCTGAAGTAGCCCATGACAACGCATTACCTTGACGATCTGTAATGGTGACAATTGTGTTGTTGAAAGAAGCATGGATATGAGCCATGCCATCTGCAACCTGTTTACGTACGCGCTTACGCGGAGAACGTGACGGAACTTTAGCCATTGTCTACCTTCCCGTTACTTCTTGATTGGTTTACGTGGACCTTTACGCGTACGCGCATTGGTCTTAGTACGTTGCCCACGAAGAGGCAGGCTACGACGATGGCGGAGACCACGATAACAACCAAGATCCATAAGACGCTTGATGTTCATAGAAATCTCACGACGTAAGTCACCTTCTACTAAGTATTTGGCAACTTCTTCGCGTAGGGTGTCGATTTGAGCTTCGCTCAATTCCTTGATCTTAGCAGTTTCAGCAATTGACGTAGCTGCGCAGATTGCTCTAGCGCGAGTACGGCCGATGCCGAAAATTGCAGTCAATGCGATGACTGTATGCTTTTGATCAGGAATGTTAATGCCAGCGATACGGGCCACTATGCACTCCTTAAGTTAAAGGCCAACTGCGAAAAGCCCGAAAGGATACTCGACAGTTGACAGATTTGCAAACAATATTTGTTCAGCCCAACAGTGGGCTGAACAATTTCACTTTTAGCCTTGACGCTGTTTGTGTTTTGGTTCAACACAGATAACGCGCACAACGCCACTACGCTTGACGATCTTGCAGTTACGGCAGATCTTCTTCACGGAAGCTCGAACTTTCATTTCATCACTCCGTAAAGCTTACTTAGCGACCAAAACGATCTAAATTCGCTTTGTTAACTAGGTTAGCTTTCTTCATCACAGACTCATACTGATGTGACATCATATGGGTCTGAACCTGAGCCATGAAGTCCATGATTACGACTACCATAATTAGTAGTGAAGTACCGCCAAAATAGAACTGTACTTTCCACGCAATTAGCATGAACTCCGGAATTAAACAGATAAAGGTAATGTATAACGCGCCAGCTAATGTTAGGCGAGTCATTACTTTATCAATGTAACGCGAAGTCTGTTCTCCAGGACGGATCCCAGGGATGAATGCACCACTCTTCTTCAGGTTGTCTGCTGTTTCACGTGGATTAAATACCAACGCTGTATAGAAGAAACAGAAGAAGATAATCGCTGCTGCATACAATAATGAGTAAAGCGGTTGTCCAGGTGACACGGCCAATGAAAAATCACTTAACCATGACATAGACTCATTTTGACCAAACCACTGAGCCAGTGTGCCTGGGAACAAAATAATGCTTGACGCAAAAATTGGAGGAATTACACCCGCCATGTTTATTTTCAGTGGCAAGTGAGTAGATTGCGCAGCGAATACCTTACGGCCTTGCTGACGCTTGGCATAGTTAACGACGATACGACGTTGACCACGCTCTACAAACACCACGAAATAAGTCACAGCAAAAATAATTACCGCGAGCAACAACAACACTAACACATTCAGGTCACCTTGACGCGCCTGCTCAGCCGTTTGGCCGATAGCGGAAGGTAATCCAGCAACAATACCTGCGAAAATTAAAATCGAGATACCGTTACCTATACCTCGTTCGGTAATTTGCTCACCTAGCCACATCAGGAACATAGTCCCTGTCACTAAGCTCACAACCGCTACAAAGTAGAAACCGAATCCAATATTGACCACTAGGCCAGGGACTAAGTTTGGTAACCCTGTTGCAATACCGATCGACTGGAATGTACCCAGCACCAACGTACCCCATCGTGTGTACTGACTGATTTTTTTACGTCCAGACTCGCCTTCTTTTTTCAATTCAGCGAGTGCAGGATGCACAACAGTCAATAACTGCATGATAATCGATGCCGAAATGTACGGCATGATACCTAATGCAAAGATAGAAGCACGGGAAAGAGCACCACCCGAGAACATGTTAAACATGCCTAGGATGGTCCCTTTTTGCTGAGCAAACAGCTCTGCTAATACAGCTGCGTCAATACCAGGAATTGGTACAAACGAACCGGCCCTAAAGACGATAATCGCACCAATCACGAACAGGAGGCGAGCCTTCAACTCTGAAAGTCCACCTTTCGCGCTTTTTAAATCAAGTCCTGGTTTTGCCATCGACGTATTATTCCTCGATCTTACCGCCAGCAGCTTCAATTGCTGCACGTGCACCTTTGGTTACCTTCAGACCTTTTACAGTCACTGGGCGCTCAATGGTACCTGAAAGAACGATTTTCGCAAACTGGATGTTGCGAGTAATAACGTTCGCATCTTTCAGAGCGTTTAAGTCGATAACATCACCGTTAACTTTAGCCAGTTCGAGTACACGAACTTCAGCTGTTACCATAGCGCGACGCGAGGTAAAACCAAATTTAGGTAAACGGATCTTAAGTGGCATTTGACCACCCTCGAAGCCTGGGCGTACACCGCCACCGCTACGAGATTTTTGGCCTTTGTGACCACGACCTGCAGTTTTACCTAAACCTGAGCCCATACCACGGCCTACACGCTTTGGTGCATGCTTAGCGCCTGCAGCTGGAGATAGAGTATTTAAACGCATCTATTAATCCTCCACCTTAACCATGTAGTAGACCTTGTTGATCATACCGCGAACTGAAGGAGTATCTTCTAATTCAACAGTGTGACCAATGCGACGCAGACCAAGACCTGTTAAGGTCGCGCGGTGCTTTGGTAAACGACCGATAGCACTTTTAGTCTGAGTAACTTTTACAGTTTTAGTTGCCATGGTGCATTACCCCCGAATTTCGTCAACATTCAGGCCACGCTTAGCTGCGATTTGCGATGGTGACTTCATGTGCACCAGAGCATCTACAGTCGCGCGAACGATGTTGATCGGGTTAGTAGAACCGTATGCTTTAGACAGAACGTTATGAACGCCTGCTACTTCCAATACGGCACGCATTGCGCCACCGGCGATAATACCGGTACCCTGTGATGCTGGTTGCATGTATACACGTGAACCAGTATGACGACCTTTAACTGGGTGATGCAGAGTACCTGCATTCAACTCAACGGTCACCATGTTACGACGGGCTTTTTCCATAGCTTTTTGAATTGCTGCTGGAACTTCGCGCGCTTTACCATAGCCATAGCCGACCTTACCATTACCATCACCCACTACTGTCAGTGCTGTGAAGCTAAAGATACGACCGCCCTTAACTACTTTAGAAACACGATTAACTGCAATTAATTTCTCTTGCAGATCGTCTTTTTGCTGAGCTTCTAATTTAGCCATTTTTATAACCCCTTAGAACTGGAGGCCAGCTTCACGAGCAGCATCTGCTAGAGCAGCTACACGACCGTGATACTTGAAACCAGAACGATCGAACGCAACTGTCGTTACGCCTTTTTCGATCGCGCGCTCAGCAATAAATTTACCTACTGCTTTAGCCGCGTCTACGTTACCGGTACTCTTCAGTTGCTCTTTAACCGCTTTTTCCACGGTTGAAGCAGCTGCCACCACCTGAGCTTCAGGATTGATCACCTGAGCATAAATGTGACGCGGTGTACGATGTACAACCAGACGGTTCACGCCCAGCTCTTGGATCTTCTTACGAGCGCGAATAGCGCGACGTAAGCGAGATGTTTTCTTATCCATATCGCGTTACCTACTTCTTCTTAGCCTCTTTACGGCGTACTTCTTCGTCGTCATAGCGAACACCCTTGCCTTTGTATGGCTCTGGTGGACGATATCCGCGAATCTCAGCAGCGACTTGGCCAATTAACTGTTTATCAACGCCACGTAGGACGATGTCAGTTTGGCTAGGGCACTCTGCAGTAACGCCTGCGGGCAGTTTGTGTACTAACGGATGAGAGAAACCTAAAGTAAGGTCAATGTCAGCACCGACGAGTTTCGCACGGTAACCAACGCCAACTAACTTTAATTTACGCTCAAAACCTTGAGATACACCAACAACCATGTTGTTTACTAACGCACGTGTTGTACCAGCCTGTGCCCAAGCGCCAACTGCGCCCTCAACAGGAAGGAATTTAATCACGCCACCTTCAATAACAACATTGACCGCATTGTTGATCACTCGAGTCAGACTTCCTTTCGCGCCTTTGACGGTCAGGGTCTGTTCGTTTAAGGTCACCTCTACGCCAGCTGGAATAGATACTGGTGCTTTTGCTACACGAGACATTCCTAGCTCCTTATGCTACGTAGCAGATAACCTCGCCACCCATGCCTGCAAGGCGGGCGGCACGATCAGTCATCAGGCCTTTAGAAGTGGACACAATTGCGACACCCAGTCCGCCCATCACTTTAGGAAGTTCGTTTTTACCTTTGTAAATACGAAGACCTGGACGGCTTACACGCTGGATAGTCTCAACGACTGGTTGGCCTTGGAAGTACTTTAAGGTAATTTCCAATTCAGGCTTGGCTTCATCTGCTACGGCGTAATCCGCGATGTAACCTTCTTCTTTAAGCAGTTTCGCAATAGCGACTTTCAGCTTAGCAGAAGGCATCTTCACAGATACTTTGTTAGCAGCTTGGCCGTTACGAATACGGGTTAACATATCCGCAATAGGATCTTGCATGCTCATATTAGCTTACTCCGTGACAAGTGCTTACCAGCTAGCCTTACGCAGGCCAGGAACTTCACCACGCATGGTTGCTTCACGTAATTTGATACGGCTTAAACCGAACTTACGTAGGAAACCATGTGGGCGACCAGTTTGATTACAACGATTGCGTTGACGCGATGCGCTGGAATCACGTGGTAGAGCTTGCAGCTTTAATACTGCATCCCAACGATCTTCATCAGAAGAAGCTGGACTTGCAATAATCACTTTCAGAGCAGCACGCTTTTCAGCGAACTTAGCTACGAGCTGTGCACGCTTTGCTTCACGTGCTTTCATTGATGTTTTTGCCATTACGCTACCCTTATTTCTTGAATGGGAAGTTAAAAGCGTCTAACAAAGCACGACCTTCTTCATCAGTCTTCGCAGAGGTAGTGATAACAATATCCATACCGCGAATTTTATCGATTTTATCGTAATCGATCTCTGGGAAAATGATCTGCTCACGCACGCCCATCGCGTAGTTACCACGGCCATCGAACGCTTTAGCGCTCAGACCACGGAAGTCACGGATACGTGGGATTGCGATGTCAACTAAACGCTCTAAGAATTCCCACATACGCTCACCGCGCAGGGTCACTTTACAGCCAATAGGGTAGCCTTCACGGATTTTAAAACCAGCAACTGATTTACGAGCAACAGTTACTACTGGTTTTTGACCAGCAATTGCAGTCATGTCACGGACAGCATGTTCCATAACTTTTTTGTCTGCAACGGCTTCGCCAACACCCATGTTCAGGGTGATTTTCTCAATCCGAGGGACTTGCATGACACTGGTATAACCGAACTTTTGAGTCAGTTCAGCGACAACAGTCTCTTGATATTTATCATGCAGTTTCGCCATCGTTTACTCCAGTTACTTAACGAGTTCACTGTTCGATTTAAAGAAACGAACTTTTTTGCCGTCTTCAAATCGGAAACCAACACGATCCGCCTTGCCAGTGACAGGGTTAAAGATCGCAACATTTGATGCTTGAATCGGTGCTTCTTTCTCAACAATACCACCGGCTACACCCAGTTGTGGGTTTGGCTTTTGGTGTTTTTTGACAAGATTGATGCCTTCAACAATTAACTTACCAGTAGGTAATACTTGAGCAACTTTAGCACGCTTGCCCTTGTCTTTACCTGCTAATACGATTACTTCGTCTTGACGACGGATTTTAGCTGCCATTTTGAAGCTCCTTACAGTACTTCTGGTGCCAGCGAGACAATTTTCATAAATTGCTCATTACGCAATTCACGTGTCACTGGTCCAAAGATACGAGTACCAATCGGCTGCAGGTTGTTGTTCAAAAGAACAGCTGCATTCCGATCGAAGCGAATGACAGAACCGTCTGGACGACGTACGCCTTTCTTAGTACGGACTACCACCGCGTTATACACATCACCTTTCTTCGCTTTAGCGCGAGGAATTGCTTCTTTAACAGAAACTTTGATAATGTCGCCGATACCGGCATAACGACGATGAGAGCCACCCAAGACCTTAATACACTGAACTCTGCGTGCGCCGCTGTTACATGCGACGTCAAGAGTCGATTGCATTTGGATCATTTTAAGTGCTCCGCTATCGTTACTACACAATTCCCACTATGGGACTATAAACACCATTTTTGCTTTGAATTTAGTCAAAAATGGGGCGCAAATATAACACCATAAATATGGAATGTATAGTATTAAAAAACAAACGGCCCCAAATACTGGAGCCGTTTACCTAAATGCCTAATATTATTAGGCCTTTGATACTACTTCAACCAGGGTCCAAGACTTAGTCTTAGACAAAGGACGACATTCGCGAATCGCGACTACGTCACCTTCATTGCACTGATTAGCTTCGTCATGTGCATGGATCTTAGTCGTACGCTTAATGTATTTCCCATAGATTGGGTGTTTCACTTGGCGTTCGATAGCGACAGTAATGGTTTTATCCATTTTGTTGCTAGTGACACGACCTTGCAAAGTACGGATTTTATCAGACATTATGCACCCGCCTTAGAAGTAATAATGGTCTTAACGCGCGCAATATTACGGCGCACCAATTTCAGTTGATGAGTCTGAGTCAACTGACCAGTGGCGTGTTGCATACGCAGGTTGAACTGCTCACGCAGCAGACCAAGTAGTTCAGCGTTCAGTTCTTCAACGCTCTTTTCTCTTAGTTCGCTCGCTTTCATTACATCACCGTCTTAGTTACGAAGGTAGTCTTGATTGGAAGCTTGGCAGCAGCTAAAGCAAACGCTTCACGAGCGATCACTTCAGAAACACCATTCATCTCATAAAGAACCTTACCAGGTTGAATCTGACATACCCAGTATTCAACGTTACCTTTACCTTTACCCATACGCACTTCAAGAGGCTTAGAGGTAATAGGTTTGTCCGGGAAAACTCGAATCCAAATTTGTCCCTGACGCTTAATGTGACGTGTCATGGCACGACGTGCAGATTCGATCTGACGAGCAGTTAAACGACCACGGCCGACTGCTTTCAGACCAAAAGTACCAAAGCTAACTTCGGTACCGTTCGCTAGACCGCGGTTGCGGCCTTTGAACATCTTGCGAAACTTCATACGTTTAGGTTGCAGCATTGCCGGCTCTCCTATTTACCACGAGGCTTGCGCTTAGGTTGCTGCTGTTTCGGCTCTTCAATCTGTGGCAGCATTCCGTCCAGAACTTCACCTTTGAAGATCCAAACTTTAATACCAATCACACCATATTGAGTGTGACTTTCAGAGGTTGAATAGTCGATATCAGCACGCAGTGTGTGCAAAGGTACACGACCTTCGCGATACCACTCAGAGCGCGCAATCTCAGCACCGCCTAAACGGCCACTAACTTCAACTTTGATACCTTGAGCACCAATACGCATTGCGTTTTGTACCGCACGCTTCATCGCGCGACGGAACATAACACGACGCTCTAATTGCTGTGCAATTGAGTCAGCAACTAACTTGGCATCTAGCTCAGGTTTACGGATCTCAGCGATGTTAATTTGAGCAGGAGTGCCAGCCAGTTTTGAAACGGCAGCACGCAATACTTCAACGTCTTCACCTTTCTTACCAATCACAACACCTGGACGGGCAGTGTGAATAGTAACGCGGATGCTTTTCGCTGGGCGTTCAATAACAATCTTAGATACTGACGCAGCTTGCAGTTTGTCTGCAAGATACTTACGCACTTCCCAGTCGCTGTTCAGGTTATTTGCATAATCTGACTTATCTGCGTACCAGGTAGAGATCCAAGGCTTGGTGATACCCAGACGGATACCATTAGGATGTACTTTCTGTCCCATTGCTCTCTCCTAGCGATCTGATACAACCACAGTGATGTGGCTGGTACGCTTCATGATACGATCAGCGCGGCCTTTAGCACGTGGCATGATACGCTTCATAGTTGGACCCTCGTCAACGAAGACGGCGCCTACTTTTAGCTCATCAATATCCGCGCCTTCGTTGTGTTCGGCGTTTGCGATAGCTGAGTCAAGTACTTTTTTAACCAGTACGGCGGCTTTCTTTGGGCTGAAAGTCAAAATTTCGAGGGCCTTAGCAACAGGCAAACCGCGAATTTGATCAGCAACGAGACGAGCCTTCTGCGCAGACGTACGGGCAAAACGATGTTTAGCTAAAACTTCCATCTTATTCCTCCCGTATTAACGCTTCTTCGCTTTCTTATCAGCAGCATGGCCGCGATAAGTGCGAGTTGGTGAGAATTCACCAAGTTTGTGGCCGATCATTTCGTCAGTTACGAACACAGGAACGTGCTGACGACCATTATGGACAGCGATGGTCAAACCAATCATATTTGGAATGATCATAGAGCGACGTGACCAAGTCTTAATAGGCTTCTTGTCACCTGCTTCCATCGCTTTCTCTACCTTCTTCAGCAAGTGCAGGTCAATGAAGGGACCTTTCTTGAGAGAACGTGGCATGGCGAATCCTCTTACTATTTATTACGACGACGTACGATGTACTTGTCAGTGCGCTTGTTACTACGAGTCTTATAACCCTTAGTTGGCACACCCCATGGAGTCACTGGGTGACGACCACCAGAAGTACGGCCTTCACCACCACCGTGTGGATGGTCTACCGGGTTCATTGCAACACCGCGAACTGTTGGGCGAACGCCTCTCCAGCGCTTAGCACCTGCTTTACCTAACTGGCGTAGCATGTGTTCGGCATTACCAACTTCACCAAATGTTGCGCGGCAATCAACTGGCACTTTGCGCATTTCGCCAGAGCGAAGACGTAAAGTGGCATATGCGCCATCACGAGCAACAACTTGTACATAAGCACCCGCTGAACGCGCGATCTGAGCACCTTTACCAGGCTTCATTTCTACAGCGTGCACAACAGAACCTACTGGAATGTTGCGCAGTGGCATTGCGTTACCGGTTTTGATTTCGGCTTCAACACCAGACTGGATCTTGTCGCCAGCTTGCATGCCTTTGGCAGCAAGGATGTAACGACGCTCACCATCCGCATACAGTACTAGAGCGATGTGCGCAGTACGGTTTGGATCGTATTCCAGACGCTCAATTTTTGCAGGGATACCATCTTTATCGCGTTTGAAGTCGATTAAACGGTAGTGCTGCTTGTGACCGCCACCAACGTGACGAACAGTGATACGGCCAGTATTGTTACGGCCACCACTTTTAGATTTTTTCGCCAACAGGCCAGCAAAAGGTTTACCCTTGTGCAGGTCAGAGTTCACCACTTTAACAACGTGGCGACGACCTGGAGAGGTTGGCTTACACTTAATAACTGCCATGATAATTCTCCTTTGCTTACTCAGCGCCGCCGACGAAATCGATGTCAGCACCAGCAGCTAAAGTCACGTAGGCTTTTTTCCAATCGCTACGACGGCCAGTACGGCCACCAGTACGTTTAGTTTTGCCTTTGCTCACTAAAGTGCGAACTGATTCGACTTCAACTTCAAATAGCTTAGCAACAGCAGCTTTAATTTCAGCTTTAGTTGCATCGATAGCTACGCGGAAAACAACAGTGTTGTGCTTCTCAGCATTCACAGTGCTCTTTTCAGAGATGTGAGGTGCCAGAATTACTTTTAGCAAACGTTCTTCGCGGATCATCATGCTAGCATCTCCTCGATTTGCTTAACTGCATCAGCAGTCACAAGCACTGTGTTGAACGCGATCAGACTTACTGGGTCTAGACCTGCAACGTCACGAACGTCAACCTTGTACAGGTTGCGAGCTGCTAAGAATAAATTCTCGTCAACTTCTGAAGTCACAATTAACACGTCTTCTAAGTTCATTGCTTTCAGTTTAGCTTTCAGCTCTTTAGTTTTAGGAGCTTCAACGCTGAATGATTCAACAACAACCAGACGGTCTTGACGTACCAGTTCAGACAGAATGCTTTTCAGCGCGCCGCGGTACATCTTTTTGTTAACTTTTTGGCTGTGATCTTGAGTTTTAGCAGCGAAAGTTACGCCACCGCCACGCCAGATTGGGCCCTTAACACCACCCGCACGAGCGCGGCCAGTGCCTTTTTGGCGCCATGGCTTTTTGCCAGAGCCAGTTACTTCCGCACGAGTCTTTTGAGCACGAGTGCCCTGACGCGCGTTTGCAGCGTATGCTACAACTACCTGATGAACCAGTGCCTCGTTAAAGTCACGGCCGAAGGTAGTTTCGGAAACTTCAAGAGCGCTTTGCGCGTCTTTCAATACCAATTCCATTACTATCTCCTCAGACCTTAAGCTTTAACTGCAGGCTTGATGATCAGGTCGCCATTAGTTGCGCCCGGAACAGCACCTTTAACCAGTAGCAGGTTACGTTCAACATCTACACGTACAACGTCTAGATTTTGAGTAGTAACACGCTCGGCACCCATATGGCCTGACATTTTCTTGCCTTTAAATACGCGACCAGGCGTTTGGTTCTGACCGATAGAACCGTTCGAACGGTGCGACAAAGAGTTACCGTGCGTCATATCTTGAGTACGGAAGTTCCAACGCTTAACGCCGCCTTGGAAGCCTTTACCTTTTGATTGACCAGTAACGTCAACTTTCGCTACATCAGCGAAGATACCTACGTTTAGCTCAGCACCAACTTCAATGCCTTCGCCTTCACCGTCTGCCAGACGCAGTTCCCACAGTCCACGACCGGCTTCTACGCCGCTCTTAGCAAAGTGACCTGCTTCTGGTTTAGTGATGCGATTGGCTTTTTTGGTACCAGTAGTAACTTGAAGTGCGCGGTAGCCGTCAGTTTCTAAAGTTTTCACTTGAGTAACACGGTTGCCAGCAACTTCAATTACTGTAACAGGTATAGAAACACCATCTTCAGTGAAGATGCGAGTCATACCAACTTTACGACCAATAAGACCGATAGCCATCTCTCAAACCTCTTCTAAGGATCTCAATTAACCCAAGCTAATCTGTACGTCGACACCAGCCGCAAGATCTAAACGCATTAGAGCGTCTACAGTCTTTTCAGTTGGCTCTACGATGTCAACCAGGCGCTTGTGAGTACGTAATTCGTACTGGTCACGAGCATCTTTATTAACGTGCGGAGAGATCAAAACGGTATAACGCTCTTTGCGCGTAGGTAGTGGAATAGGACCACGTACTTGGGCGCCAGTACGCTTAGCAGTTTCAACGATTTCCGCTGTAGACTGATCAATTAAGCGATGATCAAACCCTTTTAAGCGGATACGGATTCTTTGGTTCTGCATTGACCAGAGCTCCTAAAATGGACACATAAAAAATCACCCTCTAGCTTCTTCCTTACTGGAAAAGCAGAGCGAGATGATTTAACCGTTCGACTCCCAATCGGAGCCGCTATGATAATGATAAGTTCAAATACTTGTCATTTAATTCGTTAACCTAGGTTAACGAGGGGGCCATTATACTCATCTGAAATCAGATTTCAAGCCCGCTGTGTAAATAGTCATCAAAAACTATTCAACGTCAGAGTGGCGAGCATTTTACACAAATTTCAGAATAACACCAGCCCAAAATAAAAAAGGAAGCCTAAGCTTCCTTTTTTCTAATCACAATTGCTATTAAGCAATGATCTTAGCTACAACACCAGCGCCTACTGTACGGCCACCTTCACGAATTGCGAAGCGTAAACCTTCGTCCATCGCGATTGGGCAAATCAGCGTAACAACCATCTTGATGTTGTCACCAGGCATTACCATCTCTACGCCTTCTGGCAGTTCAATAGTACCGGTTACGTCAGTTGTACGGAAGTAGAACTGTGGACGGTAGCCTTTGAAGAATGGAGTGTGACGACCACCTTCTTCTTTTGACAGAACGTAAACTTCTGATTCAAAAGTAGTGTGTGGGTTGATTGAACCTGGCTTAGATAATACTTGACCACGTTCTACGTCATCACGCTTAGTACCACGTAATAAAATACCACAGTTCTCACCTGCACGACCTTCGTCAAGCAGCTTACGGAACATTTCTACACCAGTACAAGTTGTCTTGGTTGTAGTGCGGATACCAACGATTTCTACTTCGTCGCCCACTTTAACGATACCACGCTCTACACGACCTGTTACTACTGTACCACGGCCAGAAATAGAGAATACGTCTTCGATTGGCATCAGGAATGGCTTATCGATATCACGCTCTGGCTCTGGAATGTAAGAGTCTAAAGCTGCTGCCAGCTCAAGGATCTTCGCTTCCCACTCTGGCTCGCCTTCTAGCGCTTTCAGAGCTGAACCTTGGATTACTGGTAAGTCATCACCTGGGAAGTCGTATTCTGATAACAGTTCACGTACTTCCATTTCCACTAATTCTAACAGCTCAGCATCGTCAACCATGTCACATTTGTTCATGAATACGATGATGAATGGTACGCCAACCTGACGAGACAGCAGGATGTGCTCACGTGTTTGTGGCATTGGACCGTCTGTAGAAGCAACTACCAGGATCGCGCCGTCCATCTGTGCAGCACCAGTGATCATGTTTTTAACATAGTCAGCGTGGCCTGGGCAGTCTACGTGTGCGTAGTGGCGAGTTGGGGTGTCATACTCGATGTGAGAGGTATTGATGGTAATACCGCGCTCACGCTCTTCTGGAGCGTTATCGATTTGAGAGAAGTCTTTAGCTTCACCACCGTAGGTCTTAGCCAGTACGTGAGAGATAGCTGCAGTCAGAGTGGTTTTACCATGGTCAACGTGACCGATGGTGCCCACGTTTACGTGAGGCTTACTACGTTCAAATTTAGCTTTTGCCACGATATATTCCTTTCTTTTCAGAATAGTCCTGCATTGACAGGACCATATTACATTTATGTCGTAACTGGAAATTAGCTACGAGATTCAATAATCGCTTTCGCAATGTTTTGCGGTGCATCAGTGTACTTCAAGAACTCCATGGAGTAAGAAGCACGACCCTGAGTTGCAGAACGCAAATCAGTTGCATAACCAAACATTTCAGAAAGAGGCACTACTGCATGGACTATTTTGATGCCACCAAAGCCATCATCCATACCTTCAATCAAACCACGGCGACGGTTTAAATCACCAACAACATCACCCATATAGTTTTCTGGAGTAGTTACTTCTACTTTCATGCAAGGTTCGAGCAACACAGGTTTCGCCTCAAGCGCACCCTTTTTGAAGCCCATAGAACCCGCAATTTTGAACGCCATTTCATTCGAGTCCACATCATGATATGAACCATCGAACAGAGTGACCTTCACGTCCAATACAGGGAAGCCAGCGAGAACGCCATTCTTCATCTGCTCTTGGATACCTTTATCAACCGCAGGGATGAATTCACGTGGAACTACACCGCCAACGATTGCGTTGATAAATTCGTAACCAGCGCCTTCTTCATTAGGCTCTAGTTTTAACCAAACATGACCGAATTGTCCACGGCCACCTGATTGGCGTACAAATTTACCTTCAGCCTCAACTGATCCACGAATGGTTTCACGGTAGGCCACTTGTGGCTTACCTACGTTACACTCAACACCAAATTCGCGACGCATACGATCAACGATAATGTCTAAGTGTAACTCACCCATTCCAGAAATCAGTGTTTGTGATGATTCTTCGTCAGTCTCAACCCGGAATGAAGGATCCTCTGCTGCAAGTTTTTGCAGTGCGATACCCATTTTGTCCTGGTCGGCTTTTGACTTAGGTTCAACGGCAATGGTAATTACAGGTTCTGGGAACTCCATGCGTTCCAAGATTACTTTGTGGTCATTATCACAAAGTGTATCACCCGTGGTTACGTCTTTTAGACCAATAGCCGCGGCAATATCACCTGCACGGACTTCTTTCAGTTCTGTGCGGTCGTTAGCGTGCATCTGCACGATACGGCCAATACGTTCACGTTTCTGTTTAACAGAGTTGTAAACGCCAGAACCTGATTCGAGTACGCCTGAGTACACACGGATAAAGGTTAAAGTACCCACAAACGGGTCTGTAGCAATCTTAAATGCCAACGCCGCAAAGGGGGCATTGTCATCTGATGGGCGCTCAACTTCTTGCTCATTGTCATCGATGCCCTTAATCGGTGGCACATCGACTGGTGCTGGCAAGAATTCTACTACCGCATCAAGAACCGCTTGAACGCCTTTGTTCTTAAATGCAGAACCACAGGTCGCTAAAACGATTTCATTATTTATAGTACGTTGACGCAGTGCTTTTTTGATCTCTTCTTCTGACAGGGTACCTTCTTCAAGATACTTGTCCATCAGTTCATCAGAGGCTTCAGCGGCTGCTTCAACCAGATACTCATGCATTTCAGCCGCTTTAGCTGCTAAATGTGCAGGGATCTCTTCATAAGAGAACGTCATCCCCTGGTCCGCTTCGTTCCAGTTAATGGCTTTCATCTTGATTAAGTCGATCACGCCAGTGAAGTTTTCTTCTGCGCCGATATTTAATTGGATCGGTACACAAGTTGCTCCAAGGCGAGTTCTGATTTGCTTCACTACACGTTCAAAGTCCGCGCCTGCACGGTCCATCTTGTTGACAAATACGATGCGTGGAACGCGGTATTTGTCAGCTTGACGCCATACGGTTTCTGATTGAGGTTCAACACCTGAAGCACCACAGAAAACCACAACAGCGCCGTCAAGAACGCGCAAAGAACGTTCAACTTCAATAGTGAAGTCAACGTGACCAGGGGTATCGATGATATTGATGCGGTGTTCAGTGAATTGAGCATCCATACCACGCCAGAAAGTAGTGACAGCAGCCGAGGTGATAGTAATACCACGCTCTTGCTCTTGCACCATCCAGTCAGTGGTCGCGGCGCCGTCATGCACCTCACCGATTTTATGAGACAAACCGGTATAGAACAGAACACGTTCTGTTGTGGTGGTTTTACCTGCGTCCACATGAGCACAAATACCGATATTACGATAACGCTCAATTGGGGTTGTACGAGCCACGATTATACCCTCTCCACCAAAACCTAAGTCTTGGCAATATCAACAACAATGGTGTGGGCCTAAGCCCACACCATCAGATTACCAACGGTAATGAGCAAAGGCCTTGTTAGCTTCAGCCATGCGGTGCACGTCTTCACGCTTCTTAACAGCAGTACCTTTGTTTTCAGACGCATCTAGCATTTCACCTGCTAGACGTAAAGCCATAGATTTTTCACCACGCTTACGTGCAGCTTCAACTAACCAGCGCATCGCCAGTGCGTTACGACGCACAGGACGAACTTCACATGGTACCTGGTATGTAGAACCACCCACGCGACGAGATTTAACTTCGACTGATGGGCGAACGTTGTCCAGGGCTGCTTCAAGGATGTCTAAATGGTTAGCGCCTTTCTTTTCAGCGATAACATCAAGAGCCTTGTAAATGATTTTTTCAGCAGTCGACTTTTTGCCGTCCTGCATAATGACGTTGATGAACTTAGCCAGCAACTCACTGTGAAACTTTGGATCTGGTAGGATTTTACGTTGTCCTACAACGCGACGTCTTGGCATAACAATTCTCCGTATGCTTCAGGGATTTCCAAAACTGGAATTCTCAAAATAAACTAGCTTGGCCTTACTTAACGGATACGTTAAGACTTAGGACGCTTAGCACCGTACTTAGAACGGCTTTGGCGACGTGAAGTCACGCCTGCACAGTCTAATGCGCCACGAACAGTGTGGTAGCGAACACCAGGTAAGTCTTTAACACGACCACCACGGATCAAAATCACGCTGTGTTCCTGCAGGTTGTGGCCTTCACCGCCGATGTACGAAGTAACTTCGAAACCGTTAGTTAGACGCACACGAGCTACTTTACGTAGTGCAGAGTTAGGTTTTTTAGGGGTAGTTGTGTACACACGTGTACAAACACCACGCTTTTGTGGGCACGCATTCAACGCAGGCACATTAGTCTTGTCGACTTTTGGCGCGCGTGGCTTACGTACCAACTGGTTTACAGTTGCCATGTATAGCTCCGAGTCAGTTGAATCAAACTCAACGATAAGGTGTGAAAAATCTATATCCCACAATGGTGGGACGCGGAATTTTAGAAAGGTAAAGCCTAACTGTCAAGAAATAGCCAACTTTTGCGGCATATTCCAATGAAAAAGGCGCCAACGGCGCCTTTTTGTTACAAACTGATTACTTAATCTTGACTGCCAGCCAAGTTTAAGAGGTCTGCAAGGTTTTGTTCCGCTTCGCTTGCAGTGATCTTATTCACTACAACCGGCTCGTCTTTCTTAGCACGAGCATCATTACGGGTCTTGTGATAAGCGTAACCAGTACCGGCTGGGATCAGACGGCCAACGATTACGTTTTCTTTCAGACCACGTAAGTTATCAGACTTACCACCTACGGCAGCTTCTGTCAGTACGCGAGTTGTTTCTTGGAACGATGCTGCAGAGATAAACGATTCTGTTGCCAGAGACGCTTTGGTAATACCTAGCAGTTCACGTTCGAAGGTCGCAGGCACTTTACCTTGTTCGATCAGGTCGCGGTTAGCGATCTTCACGCGAGACACTTCTACTTGTTCGCCTTCTAAGAACTCACTGTCACCCGCAGAGGTGATCACGCACTTACGCAGCATTTGACGGATGATCACTTCGATATGCTTATCGTTGATCTTCACGCCTTGTAGACGATATACGTCTTGTACTTCGTTCACAATGTAGTTAGCTACGTTGTGGATGCCACGTAGACGCAGAATGTCGTGCGCCGCTTCTGGACCGTCAGCAATAACTTCACCACGTTCGACTTTTTCACCTTCGAACACGTTTAAGTTACGCCATTTCGGGATCATCTCTTCGTACTGTTCACCGCCATCCGCTGGTGTAATCACCAGACGACGCTTGCCTTTAGTCTCTTTACCAAACGAGATGGTACCAGAGATTTCTGCCAGAATTGCAGGCTCTTTTGGCTTACGGGCTTCGAACAGGTCGGCAACGCGTGGTAGACCACCCGTGATGTCGCGTGTTTTAGACGATTCTTGTGGAATACGTGCTAACGCGTCACCCACGGCGATTTGCGCGTTGTCGTCAAGGTTAACGATCGCACTGCCTGGTAAGAAGTATTGTGCTGGTACTTCTGTACCTGGGATCATCAGGTCGCTACCGTCGGCGCCAACCAGACGGATCATTGGGCGCATTTCTTTACCCGCTGAACCACGTTGACCCACGTCGAGGATCACGATTGATGACAGACCAGTCAGTTCGTCTGTTTGACGAGTCATGGTCACGCCGTCGATCATATCAACGAACTTAATACTACCCGCCACTTCAGTGATGATTGGGTGAGTATGTGGATCCCAGTTAGCGATAATGTCACCGGCTTCAACTGACGCTTCTTCCAGCTTTTCAAGCACAGTACCGTAAGGCACTTTATAACGCTCTTTCTCACGACCTAATTCGTCGATGATTGCCAGTTCAGAAGAACGAGAAACGATAACCAGCTTGCCGTCTGTGTTTGTTACGTACTTAGCGTTGTGCAGTTTCAACGAACCTGAGTTCTTCACTTGAACGTTGTTTTCTGCAGAGGCACGTGACGCAGCACCACCGATGTGGAACGTACGCATCGTTAACTGTGTACCAGGTTCACCGATGGATTGTGCAGCCACAACACCGATCGCTTCACCGTGGTTGATGATATGGCCACGGGCCAAATCACGGCCGTAACAGGCAGCACACACACCAAAATCGGTATCACAGGTAATGACTGAACGAACAATCACTTCATCGATTGAATGCTCTTCTAACTTGTCACACCATGCTTCATCGAGCAGGGTGTTACGTGGTGCAAGCACGTCTTCGGTGCCTGGATAGAACACATCAACAGCAACCACACGACCCAGTACGCGTTCACGTAATGGCTCAACCACATCACCACCTTCGATCAGCGGCTTCATGGTTAGACCTTCGTGAGTACCACAATCGTCTTCAATGACGACTAAGTCTTGAGCAACGTCTACCAGACGACGAGTCAGGTAACCCGAGTTCGCTGTCTTCAATGCAGTATCGGCAAGACCTTTACGCGCACCGTGAGTAGAAATAAAGTACTGAAGTACGTTTAGACCTTCACGGAAGTTAGCGGTAATTGGCGTTTCAATGATCGAACCGTCTGGTTTCGCCATCAGACCACGCATACCCGCTAACTGACGGATCTGTGCAGCACTACCACGAGCGCCAGAGTCGGCCATCATGTAAATGCTATTGAACGAAGCTTGTTTTTCTTCAACGCCATCACGGTTAATCACTGTCTCAGTTGACAGGTTTTCCATCATCGCTTTAGAAACTTTTTCGTTCGCACTTGCCCAGATGTCGATAACTTTGTTGTAACGCTCACCAGCTGTTACGAGACCTGATTGGAACTGCTCTTGAATTTCGAGCACTTCAGCTTCAGCGTCAGCAACTAAGGTATATTTCTCGTCTGGAATAACCATGTCATCGATACCAACAGAGGCACCAGAGATGGTTGCAAAACGGAAACCGGTATACATCAGTTGGTCAGCGAAGATAACGGTATCTTTCAGACCTAATTGACGGTAACAGGTATTCAACAGCTTAGAAATCTGCTTTTTGCCCATGTTCTGGTTAACCAGATCAAATGACAAACCTGCTGGCAGAATCAATGACAGCAGAGCACGACCGACTGTGGTATCTACGATACGACGTTGTTCAGTACGCTCACCATTGTCACCGATAACGGTTTCAGTGATACGCACTTTCACGCGGGCATGCAGTTCAGCAGCGCCAGTTGCATAAGCTTTTTCAACTTCAGCAACAGACATAAAGTACATACCTTCACCACGGCCGTTAATACGCTCACGGCTGGTGTAGTACAGACCTAATACCACGTCTTGTGATGGAGTGATTACAGGCTCGCCGTTGGCTGGTGACAGGATGTTGTTGGTAGACATCATCAGGGCACGGGCTTCAAGCTGCGCTTCCAGTGTTAACGGTACGTGTACCGCCATTTGGTCACCGTCGAAGTCGGCGTTGTATGCCGCACAAACGAGTGGGTGTAACTGGATGGCTTTACCTTCAATCAGTACAGGTTCGAACGCTTGGATACCGAGTCTGTGCAGTGTTGGTGCACGGTTAAGCATCACTGGATGTTCGCGGATCACTTCATCCAGAACGTCCCAAACTTCCGCCACTTCACGCTCTACCATCTTCTTAGCCGCTTTGATGGTTGTCGCTAAGCCACGACCTTCCAGCTTGCCATAGATGAATGGCTTGAACAGTTCCAGTGCCATCTTCTTAGGAAGACCACATTGGTGCAGACGTAAAGTAGGACCTACGGTAATTACCGAACGACCAGAGTAGTCTACACGCTTACCTAACAAGTTCTGACGGAAACGACCTTGTTTACCTTTGATCATATCGGCCAAAGATTTCAGAGGACGTTTGTTAGAACCGGTAATAGCACGACCACGACGACCGTTATCTAATAGCGCATCAACAGACTCTTGTAACATACGCTTTTCGTTGCGTACGATAATGTCCGGCGCAGCTAAATCTAACAGACGCTTCAAACGGTTGTTACGGTTGATCACACGGCGGTACAGATCGTTCAGATCTGAAGTCGCGAAGCGGCCGCCATCGAGCGGTACCAGCGGACGTAAGTCAGGTGGTAACACAGGCAGTACTTTTAAGATCATCCACTCTGGCTTGTTACCAGAAGTGTGGAACGCTTCCATCAACTTAAGACGCTTGGTCACTTTCTTGCGACGAGTCTCAGAGTTGATTGATGGCAGCTCTTCACGCATTTGTTCGATTTCTTTTTCAAGATCGATTGCGCGCAGCAGTTCTAATACCGCTTCAGCACCCATCTTGGCTTCGAATTCGTCACCGTACTCTTCTAATGCGTCCAGATAGTTTTCTTCTGTCAGCATTTGGCCACGCTCAAGGCTGGTCATGCCAGGCTCGATCACGACGAAAGATTCAAAATACAGTACGCGCTCGATATCACGCAGCGTCATGTCCAGCATTAAACCGATACGGGACGGCAGTGATTTCAAGAACCAAATGTGGGCAACTGGGCTAGCCAGTTCAATGTGACCCATACGCTCACGACGTACTTTAGTCTGGGTAACTTCTACACCACACTTTTCACAGATCACACCACGGTGCTTCAAACGCTTGTACTTACCGCACAAACATTCGTAATCTTTGACTGGGCCAAAGATACGCGCACAGAACAGACCTTCACGCTCAGGCTTGAAGGTACGGTAGTTAATGGTTTCTGGCTTCTTAACTTCACCAAAAGACCAAGAACGGATCAGATCAGGCGATGCCAGACCAATTTTGATGCCGTTAAATTCTTCAGTCTTGCTTTGCTGTTTCAGAAACTTTAATAAGTCTTTCACGTTTCTCTCCTGAAGGAGTTAAACCGGGTGCTCCGCGACTGCGGAGCACCATTCTGTTGCCAAACGTTACCTTAAGGCGACGCTTATTCCTGATCCAACTCGATATTAATACCGAGTGAACGGATCTCCTTCAGTAATACGTTGAAGGACTCTGGCATGCCAGGCTGCATCTGATGGTTACCGTCGACGATGTTCTTATACATCTGAGTACGACCGTTAACGTCATCCGATTTCACGGTGAGCATTTCTTGAAGCGTATAAGCGGCACCGTATGCTTCGAGTGCCCACACTTCCATCTCCCCGAAACGCTGACCACCGAACTGAGCTTTACCGCCCAATGGTTGTTGAGTCACTAAGCTGTACGAACCGGTAGAACGGGCGTGCATCTTGTCATCAACTAAGTGGTTCAGTTTGAGCATGTACATGTAACCAACAGTTACTGGACGCTCAAATTCGTTACCGGTACGACCATCAAATAATTTCAGCTGACCAGAGGTTGGCAAGCCTGCAAGCTCAAGCATCTGCTTGATCTCTTTCTCTTTAGCACCGTCGAAGGCTGGCGTAGCAACTGGGATACCGCCTTTCAGGTTGTTCGCTAAGCGCAATAACTCATCGTCAGTGAATGAATCGATGTCAACGCGCTGCTGCACTTCGTCACCTAATTCGTACACTTGCTTGATGTAGTTACGAACTTCTGCAAGTCCCTTCTCGCGCTGATCTTCCAGCATGGCAGCAATCTTGTTACCAATACCTTTAGCCGCAGCACCTAAGTGAACTTCAAGAACCTGACCGATGTTCATACGTGATGGAACGCCTAGCGGGTTCAACACGATGTCCACAGGGTTGCCTTGCTCGTCGTACGGCATGTCTTCAATTGGGTTAATCTTAGAGATAACACCCTTGTTACCGTGACGACCCGCCATCTTGTCACCAGGTTGGATAGTACGTTTAACCGCTAAGTAAACTTTAACGATCTTCAGTACGCCTGGGGCCAAGTCATCACCTTGGGTGATTTTGCGACGTTTGATTTCAAACTTCTTATCGAAGTCTGCTTTCAGCTCTTCATGCTGTTCAGCTAATTGCTCAAGCTCAGTTTGTTTGGCTTCATCGTCAATGACTTGAACCAATACATCTTTACGTGGCAATGCTGCGATCTGTGCTTCAGTGAAACCGGCACTTAATAATAAGTTGCGCGCACGGCTCAACACGCCTTCTTCAAGGATCTTGAACTCTTCGCCTAAGTCTTTACGAGCTTGGGCAATGTGCATTTCTTCGATTTCAATGGCGCGTTTGTCTTTCTCAACGCCATCACGGGTAAATACCTGAACGTCGATGATGGTACCTTTAACAGAGTTAGGTACACGCAGTGAGCTGTCTTTCACGTCAGACGCTTTCTCACCGAAGATGGCGCGCAGTAACTTCTCTTCTGGAGTCAGTTGTGTTTCGCCTTTTGGCGTCACTTTACCTACCAGAATGTCACCGCCCTTCACTTCTGCACCGATGTAAACGATACCTGACTCGTCGAGTTTCGACAGAGCAGATTCACCTACGTTTGGAATGTCAGCAGTGATTTCTTCGCTACCCAGCTTGGTATCGCGAGCGATACAAGACAGCTCTTGAATGTGGATAGTGGTGAAACGGTCTTCCTGTGCAACACGCTCAGAAATTAAGATCGAGTCTTCGAAGTTGTAACCGTTCCAAGGCATGAACGCGATACGCATGTTCTGGCCAAGGGCTAAGTCACCTAAGTCAGTAGACGGACCGTCTGCTAACACGTCACCACGAACCACTGGCTCACCAACTGAACAACATGGACGTTGGTTGATACACGTGTTTTGGTTAGAACGGGTGTACTTAGTCAGGTTGTAAATGTCGATACCGGCTTCGCCTGGGCGCAGCTCGTCTTCATTTACTTTAACGACGATACGGCTCGCATCAACGTAATCGATCACACCGCCACGTTTAGCGGCGACTACTACGCCTGAATCCACAGCTAATGTGCGTTCAATACCTGTACCTACTAGCGGCTTTTCAGAGCGCAATGTTGGTACTGCTTGACGTTGCATGTTCGCACCCATCAATGCACGGTTGGCGTCGTCGTGTTCTAAGAACGGGATCAGAGACGCAGCAACAGAAATGATCTGTTGTGGCGATACGTCCATGTATTGAATGTCAGACGCGCGCATAAAGGTAGATTCACCTTTGTGACGACAGGCGATCTGCTCTTCAACCATGCGGCCTTCAGAGTCAACTTCGATGTTCGCCTGTGCAATCACATAACGACCTTCTTCAATCGCTGACAAGTATTCCACTTCGTCAGTGATCACACCGTCTACCACTTTGCGGTATGGGGTTTCTAAGAAGCCGTATGAGTTAGTACGGGCAAAGCTTGCTAATGAGTTGATTAGACCAATGTTTGGACCTTCAGGGGTCTCAATTGGACATAAACGACCATAGTGCGTTGGGTGTACGTCGCGGACTTCGAAGCCTGCACGTTCGCGGGTCAAACCACCTGGGCCTAGAGCAGAAATACGACGCTTATGCGTTACTTCTGACAGCGGGTTGTTTTGATCCATAAATTGTGACAGCTGAGAAGAACCGAAGAACTCTTTCACTGCAGCAGAAATTGGCTTAGCGTTGATTAAGTCTTGTGGCATCAGCTCGTTCAGATCGCCTAATGACAGACGTTCACGCACGGCGCGCTCAACACGGACCAGACCAACACGGAATTGGTTTTCAGCCATCTCACCCACAGAACGAATACGACGGTTACCTAAGTGGTCGATATCGTCCACTTCGTCGAAGCCGTTACGGATGTGAATGATGTTCTTCATTACTGCAACGATGTCTTCTTTAGACAGTACGCCACTACCTTCGTCATCAGGAATGCTGAGACGACGGTTGAACTTCATACGACCGACTTTCGACAGGTCATAACGTTCTTCGCTGAAGAATAAGTTTTGGAACAGGGCTTCTGCTGCATCTTTGGTTGGTGGCTCACCAGGACGCATCATGCGGTAGATCTCAACTAACGCTTCTAAGCGGTTAGTGGTTGGATCGATACGCAGAGTGTCAGAGATGTAAGCACCGTGGTCCAGCTCGTTAATATATAACGTGCTCAGCTCTTTGATGCCTGCCAGTGATAACTTAGCTAAGTCTTCTAAGCTGATTTCACTGTTAGCAGAAACTAATACTTCACCCGTGTCCGGATCGATGTAATCTTGAGCAGCATATTTGCCCACGATGTACTCAACTGGTACTTCGAGCTCAGTGGTGTTGGTTTTTTCGAGTTGGCGAATGTGACGTGCAGTCACGCGACGGCCCGCTTCAACCAATACAGTACCTTCAGCATCCTTGATGTCGTAGCTGGCGGTTTCGCCACGCAGACGCTCAGGGACTAAGGTCATAACCAAAGTATCTTTCTTGATCTTGAACTCAACGCGTTCGAAGAACAGGTCAAGGATCTCTTGAGTAGAGTACTCTAATGCACGCAGAATGATGGTCGCTGGTAATTTACGGCGACGGTCGATACGTACGAATAGTGCATCTTTAGGATCGAATTCAAAGTCTAACCATGAACCACGGTAAGGAATGATACGTGCGTTATATAGCACCTTACCTGATGAGTGGGTTTTACCACGGTCGTGATCGAAGAATACGCCTGGGCTGCGGTGTAATTGAGAAACGATTACACGCTCAGTACCGTTGATAACAAAGGTACCGTTGTCAGTCATCAATGGGATATCACCCATGTAGACTTCTTGTTCTTTAATATCTTTTACAGTGCCGGCCGCTGCTTCACGGTCATACAACACCATGCGTAATTTAACGCGCAGTGGAGCTGAATATGTAACACCACGGATCTGACACTCTTTCACATCAAAAACAGGCTCGCCAAGCTTATAGCTGACGTATTGCAGTTCTGAATTACCAGAAAAGCTCTTGATGGGAAAAACGCTACGGAAGGCGGCTTCAAGACCGCGCTCACCGGTAGGATCTTGATCGGTGAACTTCTTAAAAGAGTCTAACTGAATAGACAAAAGGTAAGGAATATCCAACACCTGTGGACGCTTACCAAAGTCTTTGCGAATACGCTTCTTTTCAGAATAGGAGTAAACCATGGGTTTCCTCTGCTTACGAGATGTGACCAAGACTGAATCAATAACTTAAGTTATTACATTCAGCACGTTTGCCCATCACCGTTGATGGCAAGAACCTAACCAGTAATCTCTGCTAGGGACTGCAAAATCTGGCGACAAACGGTGAAAAAAAATCGCCGGCGCATATAGCGCAAAAAAGGCCGACGGTTAAAAAACCGCCAGCCTCCACCCAAGTGGCTTGGGTGAGCAAGCTAAATAATAGCTTACTTGATTTCTACTGAAGCACCAGCTTCAACTAGTTCTTTCTTCAGAGCTTCAGCTTCTTCTTTAGAAACGCCTTCTTTAACTGCTACTGGAGCAGCTTCAGACATTGCTTTAGCTTCTTTCAGGCCTAAACCAGTTGCGCCACGGATGGCTTTAATAACTGCAACTTTGTTGTCGCCGTGTGCAGTCAGAATTACGTTGAATTCTGTTTGCTCTTCAACAGCAGCAGCAGCTTCGCCACCACCAGAAACAACAGCAGCAGCGGCAGAAACGCCGAACTTCTCTTCCATTGCTTCGATCAGTTCAACAACTTCCATTACAGACATAGCTGCAAAGGCTTCTAAAATTTGGTCTTTAGTGATAGACATAACAAATGTTTCCTATTGTTCTGAATTCAATTCTATTAAGCAGCCAGCTTGAAATTAAGCGGCTTCTTGTTTTTGATCGCGCAGGGCGGCCAGTGTACGAACGAACTTGCCAGCAGATGCTTCTTTCATAGTCATCATTAACTGTGCTAGTGCTTCTTCGTATGTTGGCAGTTTCGCCAAACGATCAATGTCAGCTGCAGGGATGAAATTCCCTTCAAAGGCTGCGCCTTTAACTTCGAAGTTAGCTTGCTCTTTAGCAAAGTCCTTTAACAGACGAGCTGCAGCACCTGGGTGCTCGTTAGAGAAAGCAATCAAAGTTGGGCCAGTGAACGTTTCTGCTAGGCACTCAAATGCAGTACCTTCAACAGCACGACGAGCCAGAGTGTTACGTACTACACGTACATAAACACCAGCTTCGCGAGCTTTTTTACGCAGACCGGTCATAGCACCTACAGTTACACCGCGAGAATCAGCGGCAACTGCAGATAGCGCACCTTTGGCAGCTTCGTTGACTTCAGCAACAATCGCTTTTTTGTCTTCGAGTCTTAATGCCATTGGCTTTACTCCTGGATTCTACCTAGGGTATTCCCTAGTATTTACCATACTAAATACTTATGTATTTAGTGACTTACGGTGCAGATTATCCAGTAAAAAAATTTAGCTGGGGCCTGACACCGTCTACGCAGGAAATTAAGTAAACCGTTAAAGTAAACACCTGCGGTCTTGGACGGAAGCCTAATTAATGATGCTTAAAGCATCAAAAACAGGCTTCAACCCACAAAGTGCGCGCATTATAGACTAATGCACCCACCTTGTAAAATTAGTTAGCTGTTTCGAGAGAAGCTTGGTCAACAGCAACACCTGCACCCATAGTGGTGGAGATGCTTACTTTTTTCACGTATACACCTTTTGCAACTGCAGGCTTAGCCTTTTTCAGTGCAGAGATTAACGCTTCCAAGTTTTCTTTCAATTGAACTGGTGTGAAATCCACTTTACCGATAGTAGTGTGGATAATACCGTTCTTGTCGTTGCGGTAACGAACTTGACCTGCTTTAGCGTTCTTAACTGCTTCAGCAACGTTAGGCGTTACTGTGCCAGTTTTTGGGTTAGGCATTAAGCCACGTGGGCCTAAAATTTGACCTAACATACCAACAACGCGCATTGCGTCTGGAGATGCGATAACTACGTCGAAGTTCATTTCACCGGCTTTGATTTTCTCAGCCAGATCATCCATACCAACAAGTTCAGCACCAGCAGCTTTAGCAGCTTCAGCATTTGCACCTTGTGTAAATACTGCAACGCGAACGTCACGACCAGTACCGTGTGGCAACACAGTTGCACCACGAACGTTTTGGTCAGATTTACGTGGGTCGATGCCCAGGTTAACAGCAACGTCAACACTTTCAACGAATTTAGCAGTTGCTAATTCTTTTAACAGAGCAACAGCGTCGTTGATTTCGTATAATTTAGTACCGTCAACTTTCTCGCGGATTACGCGCATGCGTTTAGTTAGTTTTGCCATTATATTAACCCTCTACAACCAAACCCATTGAACGCGCAGTACCTTCGATTGAGCGAGTCATCGCTTCAATATCAGCACCAGTCATATCGGCGGCTTTCATTTCAGCAATTTCCTGAATCTTAGCACGAGCGATAGTACCTACTTTCTGAGTGTTTGGACGTGGAGAACCTGATTTCAGGCCTGCAGCAGTCTTCAGTAAGTAAGAAGCTGGTGGTGTCTTAGTTTCGAAAGTGAATGAACGGTCACTGTATACAGTGATCACGACTGGAATAGGCATGCCTTTTTCCATTTTTTCTGTACGAGCGTTGAACGCTTTACAGAATTCCATGATGTTCACACCTTTCTGACCCAGAGCTGGACCAACTGGTGGTGAAGGGTTCGCAGAACCTGATTTCACTTGTAGCTTAATATAAGCATCAATCTTTTTTGCCATCTGACATTTCCTCAGTTTGGGTTCAAACGCATATCAGCGACATGCCAACATGCTCCCCCGAAAACAACGGGTGCGGATTATATAGAAATCCGCACCCGTTGCCAAACGGATTTTGTATTTAATTTAATCAGCCTTTTTCGACCTGACTAAAATCGAGCTCAACTGGTGTAGAACGACCGAAGATCATTACCGACACTTTTACGCGGCTCTTGTCATAATCCACTTCTTCAACGGTACCGTTAAAGTCAGCAAATGGACCATCACATACACGCACCACTTCGCCTGGCTCAAAAATAACGCGGTGAGTTGGCGAAGCTGTGGTTTCTTGTAAGCGACGCAGAATAGCATCCGCTTCTCTATCTGAAATTGGAGCAGGACGATCAGATGTTCCGCCAATAAAGCCTAAAACACGCGGGATGCTTTTGACTAAATGCCAGCTATCATCGTTCATTTCCATCTGGACCAAAACATAACCAGGGAAAAACTTACGCTCGCTCTTACGACGCTGGCCTGCACGCATTTCAATGACTTCTTCAGTCGGAACTAAGACTTCACCGAAGTATTGTTCCATGCCGTGCATTTTAATGTATTCAATCAGTGACTTACAAACTCGGCCTTCATAGCCAGAGAATGCCTGCACTACATACCATCTTTTTTTAGCTTCTTTAGCTTCAGTCATTCGAGGTGCCTATACGCCAGTGATAAAATTGACAATTCGCATTAACACTGCATCTAAACCCCATAAAATAAGAGCTAAGATACCTGTTGCAGCAAGGACAATAAAAGTGGTGTTAAGCGCTTCTTGACGTGTTGGCCATACGACCTTACGCACTTCAATTTGCGACTCACGCGCGAATGCTAAAGCTTTTTTACCCTTTTCGGTTTGCAGGGCAATAAAACCAGCAATAGCGAATGCAACGATAACAGCCAGTGCGCGGATCACGGCACTCGCCTCGCTATACATTTGATTGCCAATAACAGCAGCGGCCAGCAATAGGATCGCTAAACCCCACTTCACGATATCCAGAGAGTTAGTCTGGTTTTCAGTATTTGTTGTCATCGGTTATTCCGTTACTCAATACGGCCTGAGCTTGAGCACAATAATTAGGGACATACGACCCAGTTACAATACGCTTTAGATACTCTGAATCCCGAATACCCTTAGAAACGCATGTTGCATAAGCTCAGGGTCAAAAATCGGCCATAGATTGTATTCTGATTCGACTTTGTTAGCAAGGATGCACAACAGTTGCAACCCACAAAACCCACTAAATAATCGACTTAAACAAAAAAGGAAGCCTAAGCTTCCTTTTTTCTAATCACAATTGCTATTAAGCAATGATCTTAGCTACAACACCAGCGCCTACTGTACGGCCACCTTCACGAATTGCGAAGCGTAAACCTTCGTCCATCGCGATTGGGCAAATCAGCGTAACAACCATCTTGATGTTGTCACCAGGCATTACCATCTCTACGCCTTCTGGCAGTTCAATAGTACCGGTTACGTCAGTTGTACGGAAGTAGAACTGTGGACGGTAGCCTTTGAAGAATGGAGTGTGACGACCACCTTCTTCTTTTGACAGAACGTAAACTTCTGATTCAAAAGTAGTGTGTGGGTTGATTGAACCTGGCTTAGATAATACTTGACCACGTTCTACGTCATCACGCTTAGTACCACGTAATAAAATACCACAGTTCTCACCTGCACGACCTTCGTCAAGCAGCTTACGGAACATTTCTACACCAGTACAAGTTGTCTTGGTTGTAGTGCGGATACCAACGATTTCTACTTCGTCGCCCACTTTAACGATACCACGCTCTACACGACCTGTTACTACTGTACCACGGCCAGAAATAGAGAATACGTCTTCGATTGGCATCAGGAATGGCTTATCGATATCACGCTCTGGCTCTGGAATGTAAGAGTCTAAAGCTGCTGCCAGCTCAAGGATCTTCGCTTCCCACTCTGGCTCGCCTTCTAGCGCTTTCAGAGCTGAACCTTGGATTACTGGTAAGTCATCACCTGGGAAGTCGTATTCTGATAACAGTTCACGCACTTCCATTTCCACTAATTCTAACAGCTCAGCATCATCAACCATGTCACATTTGTTCATGAATACGATGATGAATGGTACGCCAACCTGACGAGACAGCAGGATGTGCTCACGTGTTTGTGGCATTGGACCGTCTGTAGAAGCAACTACCAGGATCGCGCCGTCCATCTGTGCAGCACCAGTGATCATGTTTTTAACATAGTCAGCGTGGCCTGGGCAGTCTACGTGTGCGTAGTGGCGAGTTGGGGTGTCATACTCGATGTGAGAGGTATTGATGGTAATACCGCGCTCACGCTCTTCTGGAGCGTTATCGATTTGAGAGAAGTCTTTAGCTTCACCACCGTAGGTCTTAGCCAGTACGTGAGAGATAGCTGCAGTCAGAGTGGTTTTACCATGGTCAACGTGACCGATGGTGCCCACGTTAACATGGGGCTTAGAACGTTCAAATTTAGCTTTAGCCATGGTATTGCCTCAATCCAAGAGTCTTGGTGATGAAAACATACATATAGAAAAAATCCGATGCATATAAATGACATCGAACCGATTAATTTAGGTATAGGAGCTTAATTCAGAAAGGCTGGTGCTGATAGGCAGATTCGAACTGCCGACCTCACCCTTACCAAGGGTGTGCTCTACCAACTGAGCCATATCAGCAACTAAATTTGGAGCGGGCAGCGGGAATCGAACCCGCGTTATCAGCTTGGAAGGCTGGAGTAATACCATTATACGATGCCCGCGCAACCTAACTAAGGCTACCTAACTACCTAGAAAATGGTGGAGGGAGAAGGATTCGAACCTTCGAAGGCGGAGCCGTCAGATTTACAGTCTGATCCCTTTGGCCACTCGGGAACCCCTCCAGTAAAATGGTGCCGGCACCAAGAGTCGAACTCGGGACCTACTGATTACAAGTCAGTTGCTCTACCAACTGAGCTATGCCGGCAAATCATTTCGGAACGGGATATTAGGTAAATGTGTGCCCAAGTGCAAGCGAAAATCGACGATTTGTTTAAAAAAAGCAATCAAATGATGCTTTTTTACCCTCAAACTGATGTTGGCAAGCATTTATCCAGTAAATAAGGCTAGAAGAGCTAGAAACCGAGCTTCATGAATTGATTTTATATTGTCGATACTTAAGTCATGGTGTACTGTGCGATTCCTAAGCCGAGGAAAGCCAATGACGTCAAAAAATCCAATTCAAAAAGCACTCTATCTTGCCTTTGAGCGCGCACAATGGTCTGTTTTAAGGGACGCAGTGCCAATGACGCTGAGTGAACAAGACTTGGAGAATCTTCGGGGTATCAATGAGAAGGTTTCGCTCTCAGAAGTCACTGATATTTATTTGCCTCTGAGCAGGTTGCTTAACTTAATTGTAAAAGCCAAACAACAACGTGGTTTAGTCCTTGATGAGTTTCTCGGGCAAAAGCCCTCAAGTAGTCCTTATATCATCAGCATTGCCGGTAGTGTTGCCGTGGGTAAAAGTACCACTGCGCGTATTTTACAGGCGTTACTAAGCCAGTGGCCCGAGCATCCTAAAGTCGATTTAGTTACGACCGATGGTTTTCTATATCCTCTGGCAGATTTGAAGCGTAAAGGGCTATTGCAACGCAAAGGCTTTCCTGAAAGTTACGATATGAAGATGTTGGTCGAATTTATTTCGGCGGTAAAATCCGGGCAAGCCCATGTAAATGCGCCTATCTATTCCCACGTGACTTACGATCGTATTCGCGGCCAGCATCAAACCGTTTCGCAGCCCGATATTTTGATCCTCGAAGGACTGAATGTTTTACAAACAGGTTTAGATTCGCCAGTCGATATACGTAGGCCCTTTGTCTCCGACTTTGTCGATTTTTCGATTTATGTCGATGCCGAAGAGCATTTATTGAAGCAATGGTATCAAGAGCGCTTTTTGCAATTTCGCAAAGGGGCATTTAGTGATGAAAAGTCCTATTTCCATCACTATGCTAGCCTGACGGATGATGAAGCCTATACTATAGCGGCGAAAATATGGGACACAATCAACGGTCCCAATTTGCAGCTCAATATTCAGCCCACAAGGGAACGAGCGCATCTGATCCTACAAAAAGGACAGGATCATTTGATGTCACACGTTTTACTGCGTAAATAATCTTATCTTGCTCTTAAACTGATTTCTCCGCCGATATAGGCTTGTATGCCATCGGCGGTTTCTAACAATACTGCACCTTGTTCATCGATCCCTCGACAGATGCCGTCAACGTGATTCTCGCCCATCAGTAAACGAATTTCTTTACCATGGAATAGATCTGCCTGTTGCCAGCGCGTTTTAAAGGCTGCCAGCCCTTCACGCTCAAACAACTGTATGTCTCTCTTCAACTGTTTGTGTAGTGCAATCACGAGATCTGTTTTATTTGGCATATCCGTCAAGCTAGACAAGTCGCTCCAAGGCTGGTCAATTCCCTTACCTTGGTCTTCCGACATAGCCATGTTAACACCAATACCAATGATTAATTGGCACTCGCTATCCGCTTGCCCGGACATTTCAATTAAAATCCCAGCAAGCTTTTTATAATTAAGGTAAATATCGTTTGGCCATTTCACGCCGATATTATCAACACCAAAGGATTTCAGTACCTCAACTAAACTACAAGCCACCACTAGGCTTAAGCCCATGGCCTGTGCCATCCCTTGGGGGAATGACCAAAACTGAGAGAAATACAAATGATGTCCATAGGGAGACACCCAAGTTCGTCCTCTACGTCCTCGTCCCGCTGACTGGTACTCAGCCACACATACATCGCCACTTTTAAGCTCACTGGTATGGCTTAACATAAAGCCGTTAGTGCTCGGGATTTCATCAAAGTAAAAGCATCGATTATCGATCGACTGAATTAAACGAGCCGAGTCGATAAGGGAGATGGGATTAGCTAACTTGTAACCGCGGCCTTTGACACTGTAGATCGCCACACCATAGTCTTCCAAAGCATCGACATGCTTGCTCACCGCCGCACGAGAAATACCCAGTTGTGTCGCCAATTCTTCACCTGAGACAAAATGTTCGCTCGACAGTAATCCCAGTATTTCGCGTTTTCTCACCCAGTTATCAGACATCGAGACTCGTCTCCCCTGTTAATCCCATAATTCTTGGCTCGGCTTCTAGCTTAACGCCAAAAACCTCATTCACTCGCGCAATAACATGTAATGCTAATCGACAAATATCTTGGCCAGTTGCATGGCCTAAATTGACTAATACTAAGGCTTGCTTCGCATGCACTCCCGCGTTTCCTAGGGCAAAGCCCTTAAGACCCGCATGCTCAATCAGCCAACCAGCAGCAAGTTTCACATCGCCATCAGGTTGCGCATAACCAACAATGCTTGGAAAGCGTTGAGCTAGTTCAATATAAACTGATGCGCTAACGATTGGATTCTTAAAAAAACTCCCAGCGTTACCTAGCACCTCAGGATTCGGCAGCTTCTCACTCCTCACCTCACAGACACGGTCAAAAATCTCCCTTGGGGTCACCGTCTCAGCGTTAAATGATTGCAACGGGCCATAGGCCAATTTTGGTTGCCAAGCTTTAGGGAGGCGCAAACCAACAGCGGTAATCACAGCTTTGTCGCGTAAGCTGCCTTTAAATATCGACTCGCGATATGAAAACTCACATTCATCGACCGTAAGCCTTAGTAAGTCGCCAGACTCGACATCAAGATATTCAACCCAATCACAAACATCACAAAACTCAACACCATAAGCACCGATATTTTGAATCGGAGCTGCGCCAACTGTGCCCGGGATCAGGGCTAAATTCTCGAGTCCAGGCATATTCTGCTCTAAGCTAAATAGGACCAATTCATGCCAGTTTTCACCCGCCTCAACATCAAGATAAAAGTGAGAGTCATCTTCAGAGCAGGAAATACCTTTAGACAATACTCGCACTACAGTGCCATTAAAATCATCGGTAAATACGATATTGCTGCCACCACCAAGCACAAGCATTGGTTGCTTTGATTGATATAAAGATAAGCAAGTCGTTTGCAGTTCCATCTTGGAATGGACTTCAATCAATGATGAACAGGATTGCTCTACGCCAAAAGTATTAAACGGTTTTAGCGAGTATGGAAAAGACATGATGATGTTCTGCCGCGATAAAAGCGACATTGTAAACGCTTCACCCTAGAATTGCAGCAAACTGAGATTGATCGATAAAACAGATACGTCATGACTCAAGCTTTTGTGCTTTTGTGCTTTTGTGCTTTTGTGCTTTTGGCAAGAGTTAAAGATGAGCACAAACAAGTTGATGAAGCTGTGAATAAAACATCAAAAACAAAAAAGCCAGCTTATTCAGCTGGCTTCATTGTTTATTTAGGCGCTTGGCGATGACCTACTCTCACATGGGGAGACCCCACACTACCATTGGCGCGATTGCGTTTCACTTCTGAGTTCGGGATGGGATCAGGTGGGACCACAATGCTATTGTCACCAAGCAAATTCTTACTGGTTAATTCTACGTCTGACGGCATTGTTTCCTCACTCCAGTGCTCATGTACTACCGTACACTCCGCCCTTCGCTCGTCACGGCTTTGTCTGCCGTACAATTACCTGCGTAATTAACCTTTATTTGTTAATTTAGAAAGCTGTATTGAGTATCACTTCTTAAGTGTTTCTATTCAAGCTAAGTGCTACTTAGCAAAACCCATCTGGGTTGTATGGTTAAGCCTCTCGAGTCATTAGTATCAGTTAGCTCAACGCCTCACAACGCTTACACACCTGACCTATCAACGTCCTAGTCTCGAACGGCTCTTTAGTGGACTTAAAGTCCAAGGGATGACTCATCTTGGGGCTCGCTTCCCGCTTAGATGCTTTCAGCGGTTATCGATTCCGAACATAGCTACCGGGCAATGCCATTGGCATGACAACCCGAACACCAGCGGTTCGTTCACTCCGGTCCTCTCGTACTAGGAGCAACTCCCCTCAATCATCCAACGCCCACGGCAGATAGGGACCGAACTGTCTCACGACGTTCTGAACCCAGCTCGCGTACCACTTTAAATGGCGAACAGCCATACCCTTGGGACCGACTTCAGCCCCAGGATGTGATGAGCCGACATCGAGGTGCCAAACACCGCCGTCGATATGAACTCTTGGGCGGTATCAGCCTGTTATCCCCGGAGTACCTTTTATCCGTTGAGCGATGGCCCTTCCATTCAGAACCACCGGATCACTATGACCTACTTTCGTACCTGCTCGACGTGTCTGTCTCGCAGTTAAGCTGGCTTATGCCATTGCACTAACCGTACGATGTCCGACCGTACTTAGCCAACCTTCGTGCTCCTCCGTTACTCTTTGGGAGGAGACCGCCCCAGTCAAACTACCCACCAGGCACTGTCCTTACCCCAGATAATGGGGCCAAGTTAGAACATCAACACTACAAGGGTGGTATTTCAAGGACGACTCCATCAGAACTAGCGTTCCAACTTCATAGTCTCCCACCTATCCTACACATGTAGGGTCAATGTTCAGTGCCAAGCTATAGTAAAGGTTCACGGGGTCTTTCCGTCTAGCCGCGGGTATACGGCATCTTCACCGCAATTTCAACTTCACTGAGTCTCGGCTGGAGACAGCGTGGCCATCATTACGCCATTCGTGCAGGTCGGAACTTACCCGACAAGGAATTTCGCTACCTTAGGACCGTTATAGTTACGGCCGCCGTTTACCGGGGCTTCGATCATGAGCTTCTCTTGCGATAACCCAATCAATTAACCTTCCGGCACCGGGCAGGCGTCACACCGTATACTTCCTCTTGCGAGTTTGCACAGTGCTGTGTTTTTGATAAACAGTTGCAGCCACCTGGTATCTGCGACTCCCGTCAGCTTAGAGAGCAAGTCTCATCACCAACAAGAGCGTACCTTCTCCCGAAGTTACGGTACCATTTTGCCTAGTTCCTTCAGCCGAGTTCTCTCAAGCGCCTTGGTATTCTCTACCCGACCACCTGTGTCGGTTTGGGGTACGATTCCCGCTAACCTGAAGCTTAGAAGATTTTCCTGGAAGCATGGCATCAACTACTTCATCCCCTTGGGGACTCGTCATCAGCTCTCAGTGTATAGTGACCCGGATTTGCCTAAGTCACCCACCTACCACCTTAAACGCGGACTACCAACGCCGCGCTAGCCTAGCCTTCTCCGTCTCTCCATCGCAGTTAGCGGAAGTACAGAAATATTAATCTGTTTCCCATCGATTACGCCTTTCGGCCTCACCTTAGGGGTCGACTCACCCTGCCCCGATTAACGTTGGACAGGAACCCTTGGTCTTTCGGCGAGGGGGTTTTTCACCCCCTTTATCGTTACTCATGTCAGCATTCGCACTTCTGATACCTCCAGTGTGGGTTACCCCTTCACCTTCAACGGCTTACAGAACGCTCCTCTACCGCGCAACTCTAATGAATTGCACCCGTAGCTTCGGTGGTATGTTTAGCCCCGTTACATCTTCCGCGCAGGCCGACTCGACTAGTGAGCTATTACGCTTTCTTTAAATGATGGCTGCTTCTAAGCCAACATCCTAGCTGTCTAAGCCTTCCCACATCGTTTCCCACTTAACATACACTTTGGGACCTTAGCTGACGGTCTGGGTTGTTTCCCTTTTGACGACGGACGTTAGCACCCGCCGTCTGTCTCCCGAGTAGTACTCATTGGTATTCGGAGTTTGCAAAGGGTTGGTAAGTCGGGATGACCCCCTAGCCTTAACAGTGCTCTACCCCCAATGGTATTCGCTCGAGGCGCTACCTAAATAGCTTTCGAGGAGAACCAGATATCTCCCGGTTTGATTGGCCTTTCACCCCCAGCCACAAGTCATCCGCTAATTTTTCAACATTAGTCGGTTCGGTCCTCCAGTTGATGTTACTCAACCTTCAACCTGCCCATGGCTAGATCACCGGGTTTCGGGTCTACGCCTTGCAACTAAACGCGCAGTTAACACTCGGTTTCCCTACGGCTCCGCTATTCGCTTAACCTCGCTACAAAACGTAAGTCGCTGACCCATTATACAAAAGGTACGCAGTCACGGTCTCAAGTACCGCTCCCACTGCTTGTACGTATACGGTTTCAGGTTCTATTTCACTCCCCTCACAGGGGTTCTTTTCGCCTTTCCCTCACGGTACTGGTTCACTATCGGTCAGTCAGGAGTATTTAGCCTTGGAGGATGGTCCCCCCATATTCAAACAGGATATCACGTGTCCCGCCTTACTCGTTTTCATCAAAGGTTAGTTTTCGTGTACGGGGCTATCACCCTGTGCCGCTGGACTTTCCAGACCATTCCACTAACACCCCTCTGACTTAAGGGCTAATCCCCGTTCGCTCGCCGCTACTAGGGGAATCTCGGTTGATTTCTTTTCCTAAGGGTACTTAGATGTTTCAGTTCCCCTCGTTTGCCTCATGTAGCTATGTATTCACCACATGATGACCGCTTATGCGGCCGGGTTCCCCCATTCGGACATCGTTAGCTCAAATGCTTGTTACTAGCTCGCCAACGCTTTTCGCAAGTTACTACGTCCTTCATCGCCTCTGACTGCCAAGGCATCCACCGTATACGCTTAGTCGCTTAACCATACAACCCAAATAGGTTTCACTTACGTGAGCTACTTGCGCTGTTGCGACCAGCTGGTTTTACTTGTCTCATCTTCGACCAAGAAGATGGACTCGCCTTAGACTTGAATATTCAAGACACTTAACAAGTGTTTTAAGAACTCAATTTTTTTCGTATTAACACAACGACAGACATCATTGCGTTAATTACTATCAGCTTTCCAAATTGTTAAAGAGCGGGCTTAAAAAAGCCAAAGATAATGTTTAAGTTTATCTTTGGCATCTCTAACCATAATGCAGTAAATGGTGGAGCTATGCGGGATCGAACCGCAGACCTCCTGCGTGCAAGGCAGGCGCTCTCCCAGCTGAGCTATAGCCCCATTTACATGCAGTGCGAGTAAATAAGATGTTCCAAACCTCTTAAAGGATTGGTTTGCCAATCATTTCTTATCAAGGCGGACAGTGGCGACGTTTAGTTCACTAAACGAGTCACTTTCCAACGCTGAGAAGGAAGGATTGGTGGGTCAGAGTGGACTTGAACCACCGACCTCACCCTTATCAGGGGTGCGCTCTAACCAGCTGAGCTACAGACCCATCTTTTACTCTATCTTCTATCAAGCAAATCTGTGTGAACACTCAAAAGGTACACGGATGTACCGAATGTCTAAAATGCAGGAGCATTTTTAGACCAAACATCGAGTTAGTCGTATAGGTAAGGAGGTGATCCAGCCCCAGGTTCCCCTAGGGCTACCTTGTTACGACTTCACCCCAGTCATGAACCACAAAGTGGTGAGCGCCCCCCCGAAGGTTAAGCTACCCACTTCTTTTGCAGCCCACTCCCATGGTGTGACGGGCGGTGTGTACAAGGCCCGGGAACGTATTCACCGTGGCATTCTGATCCACGATTACTAGCGATTCCGACTTCATGGAGTCGAGTTGCAGACTCCAATCCGGACTACGACGAGCTTTGTGAGATTAGCTCCACCTCGCGGCTTTGCAACCCTCTGTACTCGCCATTGTAGCACGTGTGTAGCCCTACTCGTAAGGGCCATGATGACTTGACGTCGTCCCCACCTTCCTCCGGTTTATCACCGGCAGTCTCCCTAGAGTTCCCACCATTACGTGCTGGCAAATAAGGATAGGGGTTGCGCTCGTTGCGGGACTTAACCCAACATTTCACAACACGAGCTGACGACAGCCATGCAGCACCTGTCTCACAGTTCCCGAAGGCACAACCGCATCTCTGCAGTCTTCTGTGGATGTCAAGAGTAGGTAAGGTTCTTCGCGTTGCATCGAATTAAACCACATGCTCCACCGCTTGTGCGGGCCCCCGTCAATTCATTTGAGTTTTAACCTTGCGGCCGTACTCCCCAGGCGGTCTACTTAATGCGTTAGCTTGAGAGCCCAGTGTTCAAGACACCAAACTCCGAGTAGACATCGTTTACGGCGTGGACTACCAGGGTATCTAATCCTGTTTGCTCCCCACGCTTTCGTGCATGAGCGTCAGTCTTTGTCCAGGGGGCCGCCTTCGCCACCGGTATTCCTCCAGATCTCTACGCATTTCACCGCTACACCTGGAATTCTACCCCCCTCTACAAGACTCTAGTTCGCCAGTTCGAAATGCTATTCCTAGGTTGAGCCCAGGGCTTTCACATCTCGCTTAACAAACCGCCTGCGCACGCTTTACGCCCAGTAATTCCGATTAACGCTCGGACCCTCCGTATTACCGCGGCTGCTGGCACGGAGTTAGCCGGTCCTTCTTCTGTAGGTAACGTCACAGATGAGCCGTATTAAGACTCACCCTTTCCTCCCTACTGAAAGTGCTTTACAACCCGAAGGCCTTCTTCACACACGCGGCATGGCTGCATCAGGGTTTCCCCCATTGTGCAATATTCCCCACTGCTGCCTCCCGTAGGAGTCTGGGCCGTGTCTCAGTCCCAGTGTGGCTGATCATCCTCTCAGAACAGCTAGGGATCGTCGCCTTGGTGAGCCATTACCTCACCAACTAGCTAATCCCACCTAGGTTCATCCAATCGCGAGAGGCCCGAAGGTCCCCCTCTTTCCCCCGTAGGGCGTATGCGGTATTAGCAGTCGTTTCCAACTGTTATCCCCCTCGACTGGGCAGATCCCTAGGCATTACTCACCCGTCCGCCGCTCGCCACCTCAGGAGTAAACTCCCTCGTGCTGCCGCTCGACTTGCATGTGTTAGGCCTGCCGCCAGCGTTCAATCTGAGCCATGATCAAACTCTTCAATTAAAGTTTTTTGTTTAACTCGCGTTAAACGACTCAATGAATTCTACTGTTTTGATTCGCTTTGCTCACTAAGAAGCATCGCGTTTTAATTCATACATTACTGTATGTACATATTGCTATGAACACTCATTCATTGATTTAATTCTTTGATTACTCGCCAAACGGCAGAGTAATTTCGATTAACTCAACACCTGTGAGTGTCCACACAGATTTGCTTGATAAATTGTTAAAGAGCGTTGACCATCGCATTATCACTAGTGATTTCAGCGGGTCAGGGCTGCGTATTCTACGCATTCCCGTTTTTGCGTCAAGTAGTTTTTTAAACTTTCTTTTCGCTCATCAAGGACTGAATCACTCGATGAACTGGCACTTGCAACTGCTTATCGCTGTCTGCCGTGTCAGTGGATGCGCATTATAGGCAGCGGAACTTTTTGTGCAAGCGCTTTTTTAGCCCCTAAAGACTGTACGCCGACATTTTAAGCATTATGTTTATTTTTTATCTATTTTGGCTTGGTTATTCAATTTTGATGTAAGTTTTTATCTGATAAATGATAATTCGCGCTCAATTTTTCGGCAGCAGTCTAGTGTAAAAGTAAATAATTCATTACCATATGACTTGCTGTTAACAGTTATTTATCATTTTCTATTTCATTCAGAGAGCATTTATATGCAAAAGTCATTTCTTATTGTTTTGGTTATTGCCATTCTTGGCGCAATTGCGCTATCTCAATTTGCAACAACATTACCCGCTTACATCGCCTTTGTTGCTGGCGTGATTATTACCACGCTTATCTTTAAATTTGTCCCTGATTTAGGTACCACTCAAGCTGCTGATGAACAATATGTTGGCCCTACAATGACACTCTATGTAGGCAACTTGCCTTATCGTGTGCATGAGGGAGAAGTGAAAGTCTTGTTTGGTGAATTCGGCCCAGTCAATTCAGTCCGTTTAGTTCGAGATCGTAAAACAGGTCGCCGTAAAGGCTTCGGTTTTGTTGAAATGTCCGAAGCAGGTGCTCAAAAAGCAATGGTTAAGCTAAATGACTTTAACTTCCAAGAAAGAACCTTAAAGGTTAGAGAAGCTAAAACTCAAGATTCGGAAGCCGCTGATCGTACAGGTACTGATGAATAATCTGCGTTAGCTTATCCGTTCTGGTTGATTGTGGTGATTCGCTCTAGGGCAGAAAAGCCACAATCGACTAACATAGTCATCAATCCCTCACTGATTTCCGCTTTAGTATAAAACGCCTGCATAACCGAATCTTGGTGCTCGTCTTTTAGACCTTGCTCTTCGCTCTTAGTAGCTAACAGTGTTTTGACTCGTTTAGCTATTGCCTCACCTGAATCAAGCAGAGTCACACCTTGACCCAATACCTGCTGCAATTCATCACGCATCATGGGGAAATGAGTGCATCCAAGTACCAATACATCTAACTCCGCCTCGACAATCGGCGACAATATCTGCGTTAATCGCACCATATCCAGCTGACCAGTGGCAATCTTCTGCTCGGCCATCAGCACTAATTCCGAACATCCGAACAGCTCTACATGGCAGTCATCGGCAAATTGGCTAATGAGTTCGTGAGTATAGTGGCGCTTTACCGTACCTGGGGTAGCAAGCAACCCTATACGCTTACTTTTAGATAACTGCGCCGCAGGTTTAATGGCGGGGACAACACCGACAACAGGAACAGTTAAAGTGGCACGCAGCGCGGGCAACACAACCGTACTCGCGGTATTGCAAGCTACGACAACAATTGCAGCATGGGTACGCTCTACGACTTGGTCGATTAGCGCGACACAACCCGAGACAAGTTCCTGCTCTTCCAACTCGCCATAGGGCAATCTGGCATTATCGAATAAATAGCAGTAATCGTGATGTGGGAGCAGTTTGCGAATTTCGGCCAATACGGATAGACCGCCGATGCCTGAATCGAATACTAATATTGGTTGCGACAAGCCCGTCTCCAGTTAATTCTTCGCCCCATGCGCGGGCGGATTTTCCCACAGCTTTGCTCAAACCGCAAAACCAAGATGCTGGACATTCGTGTCACCTAGTATAAAATTTGCGCCCCAATTTACAGCCACGGTGAATCAACAATGAATTTAGCAGCAATGGATCCCACGACCTATGATGCGCAACTGACTGCAAAGCGTATCAAGCTAGAGCAGGCCTTTGCCCAATTTGAGACGCCGAGTGTTGAAGTGTTTGCCTCTGAGCCTGCCAACTACCGTATGCGCGCCGAGTTTCGCGTATGGCACGAGGGCGACGATTTATACTATTACATGTTTGATAAAGTATTGAACGACAAAGTACGTTGTGATCAATACTTACCTGCGAGTGCGTTAATCAATCAAATGATGGCGGCACTGATCGCCGAGTTAAAACCTAACCACAGCCTACGCCACAAACTCTTCCAGGTTGATTTTTTATCAACGCTCAGTGGTGAGATTCTAGTATCACTGCTGTATCACAGACAGCTTGATGACCAATGGCGCAGCGAAGCCACCGCGCTCAAAGCCAGATTGAGCAGCCAATTTAAGGTCAATATCATTGGCCGTGCGCGCAAACAGAAAATCGATTTAGATAAAGACTTTGTGGTTGAGTCACTGCAAGTGAATGACAAAGTTTTCCATTACAAACAAATCGAAAACAGCTTTACCCAGCCAAATGCCAAGGTGGCAATCAAGATGCTGGAATGGGCTATCGACGTGACTCAACACAGCCAAGGCGATTTGCTGGAGCTTTACTGTGGTAATGGCAACTTCTCTATCGCGCTGGCACAAAACTTTAATCGCGTGCTCGCGACCGAGTTAGCTAAACCTTCGGTGGATGCAGCCCAATACAATATCGAAGTCAACAATATCGATAATCTGCAAATTATCCGCATGTCGGCGGAAGAGTTTAGCGATGCGATGGCCAAAAAACGCAGCTTCAGGCGCTTAGAAGGCATCGATCTGGATAGCTATGTGTGCAACACCATTTTTGTTGACCCACCACGAGCAGGTATTGACCCAGCTACGTTGGACTTAGTGCAAGGTTATGAGCGGATTTTGTATATCTCGTGCAATCCCGACACCTTAAAAGACAATTTGCAGCAATTAAATCAGACTCACAAGGTGACACGTTTTGCGCTATTCGATCAGTTCCCTTACACCGACCATATGGAAACAGGTGTGCTGTTAGAACGTCGTTAGGCGACTCTATATACCTAAAAACAAAGGAGCCTGTGGCTCCTTTGTTTTTAGTCAAACCGTACCCAACTAACGATGTTCTACTTTATGTTGTAATGCTTCAGCGCCCTTGGCGACCATGCGCAGCTGCATTACTAATTGATCGGCAAGCACTTTACGATCGGCGCGCTTCATATCCAGTGCCGACGCTCCGGCGTTAAACACTAAGGTCACTAGCGCTTCTGCCTGCGCTCTGGCTAGCATAGGTGTACGGCCCGCCGTCGCTTCGGTGTAATGGGCCAATTCAGAAATAAAATGTTCAATCTCGCGAGCCACCGCTGCGCGGAATGCCGCCGAGGTACCTGAACGCTCATGCAGTAAAATTCTGAAAACGTTTGGATTAGAATCAAGTACTTCCATAAAGGTATCCACTGATATACGGATCACGCTACCACCCGCTTCGGCACGTTGACGCCCCTTGCGCATCATTTGCCTTAGGGTAAGCCCGCCCTCGTCGACCATAGTCAACCCGAGTTCATTCATATCCTTAAAATGACGATAAAAGGATGTGGGCGCAATGTTGGCTTCCCTCGCCACTTCTCGCAAACTTAAGCTAGAGAAGCTCCGCTCAGCACTGAGCTGATTAAAGGCCGCATCGACTAGAGCCCGCCGAGTTTTCTCTTTTTGCTGTGCACGAATACCCATTCTTGAATCCGCTAACTGAATGTAATGACGCGATAATACCGCTTTTGCGATTGAAACACAGCCCTATCCACCTTGACCAAACAAGATTGCTGGGCTAAATTAGCTTACAGTTGTACGCTCAAATGCGGATATTGGAAACTATAATGAATAAACCCCCTATCATCTGGCTTAATGTCACCCTATTTAGCCTAACCTTTCTCAGTGCGGTAATCCTCGTTCCTTGGTATGGCCTAGCCCACGGTTACGGTGCCAGCGAATGGATTGCTTTTGTGGTGTTAGCCTTTGCCAGTGGCCTGTCGATCACTGCGGGTTACCATAGACTCTGGTCACATAAAGCCTATAAGGCACACCCTGTAATACGTTTCATCTACGCACTTGGTGGTGCATTAGCATTACAAAACAGCGCGTTACATTGGGCATCCGATCATCGAGTGCATCATAAGCATGTCGATGACAATGACAAAGATCCTTACTCCGCCAACATGGGTTTCTGGTACAGCCATATCGGTTGGATGCTGCGCGAATACCAAGCCCAGCGTTACCATGACTACCAAAACGTGCGTGATTTACAGAACGACCGTATCGTGATGTGGCAACACAAGCACTATCTTGCACTTGTGCTACTTATGAATATTGGTCTGCCTGCTTTATTAGGCTGGTTCACTGGCAATATCGCGGGTATGTTACTGATGGCGGGACTTCTGCGCTTAGTGGTCGTGCATCACTGCACCTTCTTCATTAACTCCCTCGCCCACGTGTGGGGTAGCCAACCTTATACCGATAAAAATACGGCCCGCGATAACGGTTTTCTGGCTGTACTGACCTACGGTGAGGGTTACCATAATTTCCACCATATCTTCGAAAACGATTATCGTAACGGGATTAAATGGTGGCATTACGATCCGACTAAGTGGTTGATTAAGGCGTTATCTTGGGTGGGTTTAGCCAAAGACTTACGCACGAGTCCGCAGGAGCGAATCGAGAGTGCCCGCTTACAAATGCAACTGCTGCATGCTAAAAGCAAAGTGCTCAATTTGCCAAATGCCGATGAAATTATTGAAAAAATTCAACAAGAGTATGAGTTGATGAAACAACACTTACTCGAATATTATCAAGCCCAAAAGGCACTGTTAGAGGCCAAACGTAAGCAACTGGTCGATCAGCAATTATTGCAGCAAGTCGAAGAGCTAAAAACCCGACTCCTGAATCAGCAAAAAAGCTGGAAGAGCCTGACTGCAACTTATAGCTAGGCCACAATTATCGGTAAAAATCATACGGCCGCCTTGCATGGTGGCCGTATCCTATTATTATGATGCCTCATTCACTTTTTACAGGATGTTAGGCTCATGTCGAATTGTGCAGTATCTCCAACCGATAGCATTAAACTCACCGAATATAGTCATGGTGCCGGTTGCGGCTGTAAAATTTCCCCTAAAGTACTGACCACCATTCTTGCCTCGCAGCTGCCTGTATTCACCGATCCTAACCTGTTGGTCGGCAATCAAAGCCGTGATGATGCAGCCGTTTACAAGCTCAATGATGAAATTGGCATTATCAGTACCACCGACTTTTTTATGCCAATCGTAGATGACCCCTTTACCTTTGGCCGCATCGCCGCCACCAATGCCATTAGCGATATCTATGCCATGGGCGGCACGCCCATGATGGCGATTGCGATTCTAGGCTGGCCAGTAAACAAGCTTCCCGCCGAGATCGCGCAACAAGTGGTCGATGGTGGCCGTCAAGCCTGTATGGAAGCTGGGATAATGCTGGCCGGTGGTCATAGTATCGATGCGCCTGAGCCAATCTTCGGCCTTGCGGTCACAGGGCAAATCGCCCTGACGGATTTAAAACAAAACGATACCGCAAAAGCGGGCGATCGTTTGTATCTCACTAAACCTATCGGTATTGGCATTCTTACCACGGCACAAAAGCAGAAGAAGCTCAAAGACGAAGATAGCCAAATTGCGGTGAATGCGATGTGCCAGCTCAATAGTATAGGCGCCAAAATCGCTAAGATTAAAGGCGTGAACGCCCTCACCGATGTCACAGGTTTTGGGCTGGCGGGCCATCTACTTGAGGTCTGTCAAGGTGCTAAACTCACCGCTAAACTTAATCTGGATGCCTTGCCACTCTTACCCCGCGCCCTCGACTATCTAGCGCAAGGCTGTATTCCAGGTGGCACCCACCGTAACTACGACAGTTATGGTGAACACTTACCCGTACTTACCGATCATCAAAAAGCCATATTGTGTGACCCACAAACCAGTGGCGGCTTGTTAGTGGCGGTATCGAATGAGGCCGAAGCAGAACTGGTGGCACTGCTTAATGCCCATCAAATTGAGCCTATCTGCATTGGTTCGTTAGAAACGCCCACCTCCACCGCCAATGTGGTGCTGTGTTAATGACAACAACGATTATCCAGGCTCAGCAATACCACGATATCTTTGTCGCTGGGCAGCCATTAATCGACTTAAGAGCGCCAATCGAGTTTGACCGCGGCGCGTTTCCTTCCTCGGTAAATCTGCCGTTAATGGTTGATAAAGAAAGGGAAAAGGTCGGCACTTGCTACAAAGAGCAAGGACAGCAAGCCGCGATTACCTTAGGCCATTCACTCGTACATGGCGCAGTTAAACAACAAAGAATTGATGCTTGGTTACACTTTTTATCGGCCCACCCCGAAGCTTATCTTTACTGCTTTCGTGGCGGGCTGCGTTCACAATTAACTCAGCAATGGCTTAAAGAAGCGGGCGTAGTCGTACCTTATGTGCAGGGTGGCTACAAAGGCATGCGCCAATATTTAATTGGTGTGATTGATGCAGTCCCTAGCCAACAACGCTTGTTAAGCCTAAGTGGTATGACGGGCTGCGGTAAAACGGATTTTTTAAGACAGCGCAAAGAGGCAGTGGATCTTGAGGGTATCGCCAATCACAGAGGATCGAGTTTTGGTAAAAACATCGACCCACAACCAACGCAAATAAACTTTGAAAATCAGCTCGCGATTGCACTACTCCGCCACCAACAGGGCAATCATTCCTGCTTACTACTTGAGGATGAAAGCTTTCTGATTGGCCGCTCAGCACTGCCGCAAAGCTTTTATAGCGCCATGCAGGCAGCCGATATTGTAGTACTCGAAGAAGATGATGACATTAGGCTAAGTCGCTTACTCGATGAATATGTTCATAAAATGCATCACGGTTTTGTTGAACGCTTAGGTATTGAGGCAGGCTTTGATGCCTTTAGCCAATATCTTTTGCAGAGTCTTACCAGTATTCGCAAACGTCTTGGTGGTAAGCAATATCAAGAGCTGCAAGACATCATGCAACAAGCTCTGACGCAGCAACTCAATCAAAACCAAACCTCACAGCATTTAACTTGGATAAGCCTGCTACTGCAAAAGTATTACGACCCTATGTATGAATACCAATTAGCAAAAAAAGCACATCGAGTGCTTTTTAGGGGAAATCACCAAGACATGCATCAGTGGTTGGATAACTTATCGCAAGATAATCTTGGCTAAACAAGTACAGCTCAGCATGTTAAAAACAAGAAAACCGTGTGCTAACTGCCACGGTTTTCTTTATCTATCTCGTCAAGTTAGGACTTATTGAGCAGATTCAAGACACTATCCCTGAGCGAGTGCCGATCAGCATTTTGCCCATCCACCACATCTGTTAAACTCACCGAGACCTTGGACCAGAAGCGTTTAGGCATTGTAGTCAATGCATGGCCATCTTTATGACTGAAGTAAGAGCCCCACAGACCATTGAGCGCCATAGGGATTACGGGCACGGGATCGCGGGCCAAGATTTTATCGATACCAGGACGAAACTCGCCGAGTTCACCATCGGGGGTTAAACGACCTTCAGGGAAGATACACACCAACTCGCCATTCGCTAACGCCTCATGAATTGATTCAAAAGCTTGATTGTAAGTAGCCTCACTCTGGCGCGGCGAACAAATCGGAATCACTCCTGCATGGCGGAACAGATATTTCAGCACCGGAATTTCACTGATCGATTTATCCATCACAAAACGAATCGGCCGGGTCGACGCGCCCATAATGATCAACGCATCCACATAGCTCACATGGTTACAGACTATGATACCCGCGCCTTCCTTAGGGATCTTTTCTCGCCCAGTCACAGTCACCCGATACATCACATGGCTGAGTAAGTAACTGATAAATCGTTGTGTAAACTCAGGCACCTGCGAATAGACATAAAGCGCAACCACAAAGTTCATCACCGCCAGCAGTAAGAATAACTGTGGAATACTCCAGCCAGCCACACCGAGTAACAGCATAGACAACAACGCCGACGCCACCATAAACAGTGAGTTCATAATGTTATTCGCGGCAATCGCTTGCGCACATTCTCCCTTCGCAGAACGCGCTTGAATAAAGGCGTACAGAGGCACGATAAACAGACCTCCGCTGACACCAATCATAAAGAAGTCCAGCATCACTCGATAATGCTTCTGCTCGGCAATAAAGCTTTGTAAGCCATAAACAAAACTAGCATCCGCAGGTGCAGGCGGAATCGCCCACAGCAAGTCCACACCAAACACGGTTAACCCGAGCACCCCAAAGGGCAACAAGCCTAACTCCACATGGCCAAAGGAAAAACGCTCACAGACAAAGGAGCCCACCGCAATCCCAATAGAGAACATTCCCAGTAGCAGCGACACCACTGTCGCACCAGAGTGCAAATGCAGCTTGGCAAAGTTAGGGAATTGGGTCAGATATGTCGCCCCCAAAAACCAGAACCAGCTAATGGCGAGGATGGCCATCCAAATCGAAGGCGTTTGGCGTGCCTTCTTAATGGTGCGCCAAGTGCCTGATAATGGCCGAAATTGGATTTTCTGTACCGTGCCCTGCGGCGGTAAAGCAGGGATCGCACGGCTAGACAAATACCCCGCCAAGGCAAGGGCTGCGACCGTGATGGCCGACCACAAGGTGGCGTTGTTTTCAGACACTAAGATCCCGGCACTCAAGGTACCGATCAAGATAGACAAAAACGTCCCCATCTCAACCCAGGCATTGCCCGTCACTAACTCATCCTCTTTTAAGGCTTGAGGCAAGAGGGAATATTTGACCGGTCCAAAATAGGCTGACTGGCTACCGGTTAAAAACAGCAGTAATAACATCATCATATAATTCTCACTCACAATGGCGAGTGCGGCGCTGAACATAATGATGACTTCGAGCAATTTTAAGCGACGGATAAGTTTGGCTTTATCCATATTGTCGGCCACGACGCCAGCATGGGCAGAGAACAGGAAAAACGGCAGGATAAAGACCCCCGCAGCCAAATTAACAAACATGTCGACGCTAATGGGTAAATCATTGACTTGGCTGAAGGTGACGAGCAACAGCAACACATTTTTATAGATATTGTCGTTAAGTGCGCCCAGACATTGGGTTGCGAAATACGGTAAAAAACGTTTTGTTAGCAGCATGATGCTTCCCTCTGATAACCCATTCCCTGTAAATACCCTGTCACATGACTCTCTAGTAAAGCGGGTAAAGATGCCGTATCGGCAAACAATTTATTATCCAGTGATAAGGCGGTGAGTCCGTGGATGCCGCCCCAAAGCACTCGGCTCATTTGAAGTTGCTGCTCAGCAGTCTTATTGGGGAACAATAGGGCTAACTCACGCTCAATTAAACTGAATAAACCCGCAATAAGTTGGCCTTGGGATTCGGGCAAAGGTTCGGAGTCGAGTAGCTGCAGTTCAAATACCAACTTAAAACATTGGCGCTGCGCATGGGCAAACTCAGCGTATTTTTGCGCCATACTGATGATCTGATTGCGACTATTATCTGCATTTACCTCGGAGAGCTCATGCATCAGCGCCTGCAGCGTTGCCTCAGAAACGGCTAACAAAAGGTAGTTATAGCTACCAAAGATATTGATTAAGGTACTCGGCACATAGCCAATCTGGCTTGCAATCTTGCGTAAACTCAGTTCTTGTGTCCCTTGCTGTTGCAGCAGTGCCATTGCTGCTTCTATTGCCATAGCACGAATCTCATCATGACTATGTTCTTTGCGTCTCGCCATAGGTCTCACTCCCTGTTGAATGGTGTGAGATTAACAGCCTGAAAAATAAAAAACAACGTTCAAAATAAGTTTATTTTGCGTACAGCATGAAGTAAAAGGCATAAAAATGAGGGAAGAAAGTCTAACTCTGGGCAATCGCTCGATGCGAACCTCGGAGGGAATTTAACTTTTAGCACATAAAAAACGACGCCCTGAATCGAGAGCGCCGTTTCGACATTGAACTTTTACCTAGCGGCAGTGATAACTCATCACGACTCTGTCGGCCCCAGCGCCAAAATAGTCCGCTTCGAAGGCAGTATCGACAAACCCTAAACGCTGATACAAACCATGGGCTGGGTTGTGGGGATCGACGGTTAAATCCACCCGCTTAACCTGAGGCGGTAGCTGAGTTAAACATTGTTGGATTAATTGTTTGCCAATGCCTCGCCCGCGGGATTGCTCACTCACCGCCACGGAGAGAATCCACATACAAGCAGGGTCACCACTTTGAGCGCAGAGCAAATAGCCTAACAACTTACCGCCATCATCTACGGCAACCAGAAACTGCTCTGGCCAACAATCAAATCCTTGGCGAAAGAAAAAATCGGGATAACAATGGTCGCCAAAGATAGCCTGTTCGAGTTGAAAAACGTCGGCTAACTCTGACTTTAATACTGGACGAATCGACTGCATGTAAAACTATTCACCAATTAAAATTTTATCCCACTCTAAATTGGGCGCACCAACAACAATAAAGTTAGGATTTTCAAGCGTCTCACGCTCGTTATAAGTCAAAGGTTGCAGTTCGGTATCCATGAGCTGGCCACCCGCTTCCTCAATAATGATCTGCGCGGCGCCGGTGTCCCACTCCCCCGTCGGCCCGACTCGCACATAACAATCGGCGCGTCCTTCGGCAACCAGACAACTCTTCAAGGCCGCACCGCCCATGACCACCAGCTCACAGTGCTTAGGCTGATTGAACAGGGTCAACACGGATTGGGGATCCTGACGACGACTCACAGCTAACCTAAGGGAAACTTGCTCACGGTGCTGAATTTGCCGACTGCTGATGCGCACTTCCTGCTTATCGGTACGTTTATAGGCGCCTAAGCCGGCAATGGCGTAGTAGCAAACCTGTGTCATTGGCACATAGACCACACCCATCACGGGGCGATTGTGCTCCACCAGCGCAATGATCACCGAAAAGTCACCACTGCCCGCAATAAACTCCCCCGTGCCATCGAGAGGGTCGACTAACCAATAACGTTTCCAGCCTTCGCGCACACTTAAGGGAATATCGGCAGCCTCTTCCGACAGGATAGGAATATCGGGCGTCAATGCGGCTAAGCGTTCACAGATCAGCTTATTCGCCGCTAAGTCCGCCGAGGTGACGGGGGTATTATCAGACTTGGTTTCTCGTTCAAAATTACCCTTGAGGTAAATCTCACGAATAGTGCGACCCGCATCCGTTGCTATCGCAATCACCTCGTCGATTAACTCTTCTGGCTTCATAACCACTCCAATCGCAAACTTCGCGAATGATTTACAAGCACTCAGTTGCTGAACGCTTTAACGAAAAAGATTATTTAAGTTGTAGGTGTTTCTGCGCTAAAAACAATGCGCTCACACTACGAGATTCGGAAAAATCGCTATTATCGAGTAACGCTTCCCACTCGGCCAATGCCCAAGGCACTACATCTATGGGTTCTGGCTCATCGCCTTCGAGGCGGCTTTCATATAAATCTTCTGCTATGAAAATTTGCATCTTGCTAGAGAAATAACCCGGTGCAAGACTAAGTTCTTTCAACAGGGTCAGCTTACGCGCCCCAAAACCGATTTCTTCCTGTAATTCTCGATTGGCCGCCTCGATAGCTTGCTCACCAGGGTCAATTAATCCCTTAGGAAAACCTAGCTCGTAATTGTCGGTGCCAGCGGCATATTCACGGGCTAACAACATGTTGCCTTGATGAATGGGCACCACCATCACAGCGCCACGGCTTCCGCCCTTCATCCGCTCATACTGGCGCTCGACACCGTTGGAGAATTTAAGATGGACCTGTTCAATTTGAAACAAACGGCTCTTAGCGACAACTTCAGTATGCAAGATTTCCGGCTTATGGTGCCGCTGCGACATAACTGCCCCTGGATAAAAATAGCAACAAACTAACTAGGATAAGTGACAATCTTACTATCCTGTCTTTAATCTACAACCTGAATTTAGTGCGGCTATTCCAAAGACCACCATCCAAGCCATGGGATTTAAATCACATACTTAGCAAGGACAAAGGAGAAACGGTTAAAACTTTTCGCTTTTTACCGCGAAAATTCACCCACAAAAAAGGGGCTAAGCCCCTTTTGATATCAATATCATCTAAAACTGATAACGCAGATTGAGTTGATAGCTCAATAGGTCATTCGGCTCTATAGCTAGGTATTGATAACCTAAACCCACAGACCAAGCATCACTAAATTGGTAACTAAAACGCACTCCCGCATACCAATCTGTGCCGTCTAAATCGGTCGTTATCGTGGTATTGCCCATGGTACTACTAATATCCGCTTGCCAATGGAACAAGCCTACAGGCACTTCAAAGCGCCAACCTTGATGCTGCAGCAAGGTAAATCTCAAGCCCAACATAACCCCATCGGCAAGCACTGGGGTGACAGTTTTCACCAACTCATGGTATTGCGCTGGCGTTAACGTCGAGCCCTGAATCCTCGCGCTTCCTTCACCAAAATCGGCATAGCCCAGTTCCAACGCCACAATCGGCATCCATTGATAACCTAGGCTCACCCCAAATGCGGTATCCGAGTCATCGACGTTGAGGAGTTGTCCCTCTCCGACTTGGGCGTTTAACTCAGGCAGTGTTTTATCGGCCTGGGCTTGGCCAATAAAACCCTCAACATACCAGTCGGTTGCCTGCGCCTGTTGCGTCACACTGAGCAATAACAGGCAGCCTAAGGCCAATCGCTGTAACTCACGGCGACGCAACATCGCGCATACCAAGATAAATGCCAACGCCCATAAGGTCATACTACCTCCTCCTGACTTATTATCGATAATGACCTCTTGATAGGCTTTCACTGTGATAAGCACTTGCCCTGTCGCTTCACCACCTTGGCCGTCGCTAATCCTATAGGTCACGGTATCCACACCATCGAATCCTGTTTTAGGGATATAGCGCAGTTTATTCGCCTCGATAGTCACAGTGCCTTGTTGAGCCGTCACACTTAGCAGGGTCAACGTATTACCATCCACATCAGTGTCATTACTCAGCACATCGATAAGCAGGCTGGTGCGATCATCAGTAGCGGCACTGTCATCTACAGTCACAGGTGCAGTGTTGCCATTCACCACTATCGTCAGCTCACTACTTGCCGTACCGCCTTTGCCATCGGTAATGCTATACACCAACACATCGGTGCCGATAAAATCTGCCGCCGGTGTGTAACTGATCAGTTGGTCAGCTAACACTGTGACAGTGCCAAACTCACTAATCACTTGATTGACGCTCAAACTATCCCCATCGCTATCCGTATCGTTGGCAAGCACATTGACATCAATACTCTGGTTCCAAGCAATTGCTGCCGAGTCGGGATTGGCGACAGGCAAGTGGTTACCATTGAGCATCACAGCAACGCCACTTGGGTCGACGATAGTACGGTTAGCCACACCATCATCATCGTTAGGGCCACCGTCTTCGATGGTCAACTGCACACACCAATGGCCTTCGGTTAATCCCAGCGTCCAACGGCTATCCCCCGGTGGCGGGCAGAAACCACGTTCCCCCTCGGTACTGGCAACAGTGTTGTTTGCATCAATCACAAAGTCTCGCCAGCCCGCTTGCGCATTAAACTTGCGGTAGACGGCATTCGCTGGAACGGGCGAGCGTTGTGGCAATACCAAGCTATAGCTTTGGCCCTGTTGTGGCAGACCCGTCGCGATAAAGTCGAAAATACCACCCACATTGGCGGCTAAAGCATCTTCAGCCACGGCTTCAGGCTGTAGTTGCACGCCGCTCTGTCCACGGCTTAGGGCAATATTTCCCAAACGTAAACAGACGCCCGCTTGCCCTTCGGCCAAGAAGTACACTGGCTGCAATTCACCTTCAGGCATCACATTACAGTCATTGTTCGCATCCAAATAATCTGGGATGCCATCACTATCGCTATCGCTATAGCCTTCTTGAACATCAGGGATTAAATCGCCATCCGTATCGGCACTCGTCAATGCAGCTAAACTTGGACGCACTACGATGTACACTGTTTCGGTACTCGACAGCATAGGCGAACCATCATCGGTCGCTGTTAAGCTCACGGGATAAATCCCCGGCGTTACCGCGGCTGGAGAGAACATCATCCCCGTCGCATCCGCTTGCAAGCTTAACGCGCCGCTTGCCCATGTCAGCGTCAATGTATCTTGCTCATTGGCATCGGAGGCGGAGGCACGAATATGCACATCGCCGCCATTTTGCGCGACAATGACTTGTTGCTGGCCAGCTTGAGTCACCGCCAAACTAAGCTGTGGTGCAATATTGGCTTCGGTAATCACCACTTGGGTCTGCTGCTTACTACCAAGATTCAGGCTTTGGTCAAGGCTGATTAATACCTCTTCATTCCCTTCACTCACACCATCGTTCAAGGTAGTAAAGTGGATTTCTGCCATTTGTCCTGAGGCTATCTCCACTACGCCATCAACCAAATCATGGTCGCTGCTGTCTGCCGTTCCTGACACTGTGTAAGGAATACTCAGCGGATAGCTTGGTGCCTCTCCGTTGAGGTGAACACTCACGGTCACTTGATTCCCTTCTGCAATAACTTGATCTTTGCTCAGCGAAATCAATGGATTGACTTTGACTTTTTGCGCTTTAATCGCCTTATTGCCCTCGCTGTCTACAGCCTGCCAATAGGCTAAGTAGTTGCCAGGAGCTAAGAACAAGCTCTTATTCACCAGCGACACGGGTAATGGATGTCCATTACGGTCAACCGCCTTGGCAAAACCGAGTTTCACCCGCGTAAACAGGCCTGTCGCATTCACTTCCACATCATCAGGGAGGGTGATTACGGGTTGATTCGCTGAATCAGCGCCTTCAATCAGCAGATTCACTTTGGCGGTTGCTCGGCCTTTGTTGCCATCGCTAATGGTATAACGTAGTGCAACTGGCCCCACATAAGCCTCGGGCGCGGTAAAGCTGAGTCCATCAGCAGTGATTTGTACACTGCCAATATCCGCAGCAGCACCATCAATGCTTAAGGTGTCGCCATCGACATCCACATCGTTTGCCAGCACCGCCAGCGAATAGGTGTCATTTGCAGTACTGGTTAAGGTATAGCTGTCATCGATAGCTTGAGGATCGTCGTTCACTGGCGTAACCGTAACGGTGACTGTGGCAGGCTCTGAGCTCTGCTCTGCATCTTTAGCGATAAAGCCAATAGAGTCAGTACCATTAAAATCCTTCTCAGGCGTGTAGAGCCAGACACTACCGTGCTGCTCTAAGGTACCAGAGGCAGGTTGGGCGCTGATCTCATAGGTCAGAGGATCATTATCGGCATCCTCACCCGCAAGCGTGATCATCACCGAACTGTCTTCCTCTAGCGTCACTGTCTGATTGGAAGCGACAGGTGCATCGTTGACGTTTGCCACCACAATGCTGAAGCTTTGCTCTGCGGTTAAGCCATCCACATCCGTAGCGCGTAGCACCACTGCATGACTGCCGACATTGGCATTAGTTGGAGTACCGCTTAACACGCCAGTGGCTGCATTAAAGCTCAGCCAACTTGGCAGTGTCACGGCGCTTAAGGTGACACTGTCGCCGACATCGCTGTCGCTTGCGACCAAGGTGTAGCTATAGGCTGCATCTTGGGTGGCGCTAGTCTGTGCACTAGAGGTGATGGTCGGTGCATCGTTGACGTTTGCCACCACAATGCTGAAGCTTTGCTCTGCGGTTAAGCCATCCACATCGGTGGCGCGAAGCACCACCGCATGACTACCCACGTTAGCGTTAGTTGGGGTACCGCTTAACACGCCAGTGGCTGCATTAAAGCTCAGCCAACTTGGCAGAGTGACTGCGCTTAAGGTGAGACTGTCGCCCACATCGCTGTCGGTCGCCACCAAGGTGTAGCTATAGGCTGCATCTTGGGTAGCACTGGTTAACGCCGTTGAACTGATAGTCGGTGCATCATTAACGTTTGCCACTACAATGCTGAAGCTTTGCTCTGCGGTTAAGCCATCGACATCGGTGGCTCGTAGCACCACGGCATGACTGCCGACATTGGCATTAGTTGGGGTACCACTCAGCACTCCCGTGGCTGCATTAAAGCTCAGCCAGCTTGGCAGTGTGACGACACTTAAGGTGACACTGTCGCCGACATCGCTGTCGCTTGCGACCAAGGTGTAGCTATAGGCTGCATCTTGGGTGGCACTGGTTAACGCCATTGAACTGATGGTTGGTGCATCGTTGACGTTTGCCACCACAATGCTGAAGCTTTGCTCTGCGGTTAAGCCATCGACATCGGTGGCGCGTAGCACCACCGCATGGCTGCCGACATTGGCATTAGTTGGGGTACCACTCAGCACACCCGTGGCGGCATTAAAGCTCAGCCAGCTTGGCAGAGTGACTGCGCTTAAGGTGAGACTGTCGCCGACATCGCTATCCGTTGCTACCAAGGTGTAGCTATAGGCCGCATCTTGGGTGGCACTCGTGAGTGCGGTTGAACTGATAACGGGGGCGCCATTAGGCTTCACCGCGTTACTCGCCGTGGAGGGGCTACCGGTTCCGGCTGAGTTTATAGCTGCAACCGTAAATGAATAGGAAGTCCCATTGGTTAATCCCATTATCGTGATGGGTGAAGAAGTGCCCGATGCCGTAATACCGCCTGGAGTCGATACTAAGGAATAGCCCGTAATGGCATCACCACCAGTGAATGCCGGAGCACTAAAACTCACCGTTGCTTGAGCATTCCCCGCAGTGGCAGTGCCGATTGTTGGCGCGCCGGGTACAACGGCATTGACACTGAATGAACGACTCACTTGGGTCGCCGCCAAATAACTCGCATTGCCCACCTGGTCTGCGTTGATGGTACAAGTGCCTACAGTGACAAAGCTCAATAAGCCCCCACTGGTGATGGTACAGACACTCGGAGTGGATGAGGTAAAGGTTGGCGCCAAACCTGAATCAGACGTTGCAGTCAAAGTCGGTGAAGTACCAAAGTTTTGCGATCCCGGATTGAGGAAGGTAAGCGTTTGGATCGCTTTGGGCGTAATAGGGTTAGATGCACTGGAGGCAGGGCTGAAACCCACGGCATTCTCAGCTTCCACCGTAAAGGTATAGGTCACCCCATTAGTTAGACCACTCACCACAATCGGTGAATTTGCGCCACTGACAGGTAAGACATCATTTGGCGTCACCGATACAACATAGCCAAGAACATTGGATCCCCCGTTATTAGCAGGAGGCGCAAATGCCACACTCGCTTGGGTATCGCCTGCCGTCGCAACAATAGTGGTGGGCGCGCCGGGAACAATCGCACTTACCGCAAACGAGCGGCTGACTTGGGGAGCGGCCAAGTAGGATGAGTCGCCCGCTTGATTCGCATTGATAGTACAGGTGCCAGCGGTCACGAATGTTAGCGTAGTGCCGCTCACCGTACAGACACCTGGGGTGGATGAGGTGAAAGTGACAACATAACCACCGCCTGCAGACGAACTGGCTGTCAGCGTTGGTGTAGTCCCAAAGGTCTGTGCTCCGGGGTTGTTAAAGGTGATGGTTTGCGGTGATGCCGGGGTAATGGAATTCGATGCCGCCGAAGCCGCCCCCGTGCCCGCCGAGTTAGTCGCTGTCACCGTGAAGGTGTAGGAAACACCATTGGTCAAGCCGGTCACTGTAACCGGCGAACCGGAGCCAGTACCTGTTGCACCACCTGGACTAGCAGTGACGGTGTAACCACCAGCAAGAATCGATGCACCACCGGTACTGGCAGGTGCAGTAAATGTTACCGTTGCCTCGGCATCACCTGCGGTTGCCGTACCGATGGTTGGCGCATCAGGAACTACCGCATTCACCGTAAAGCTTTGGGTTACTGTAGTCGCCGCATTGGTTGCGCTATTACCAGCCTGATCGGCATCAATCGTACAGGTACCTGCGCTTACAAAGGTCAGAGCAACGCCACTCACCGTACATACACCAGTGGTAGACGACGAGAAGGTGACTGTGAGACCGGAGTCTGAAGTTGCAGACAAGTTCGGTGTGGTACCAAAGTTATAGTTGCTCGGCTGGGCAAAGGTAATTGTCTGGTCGGCTTTGGGAGTTGCCGAGTTGGATGCGGCCGAGGCTGTGCCTGTACCTATCCCGTTGGTCGCCGTCACAGTAAAGGTATAGGCAGTGCCGTTGGTGAGACCGGTGATGAGAATCGGTGAACTGGCACCCGTATTTGTAAAACCTCCGGGGTTAGAGGTCACGGTATAACCAGTGATAGCAGAACCACCGTTATTGCCGGGAGCGCTGAAAGCAACTGATACCTGGCCATCACCTGCGGTTGCAGTGCCTATGGTTGGCGCATCAGGCACTGTCGGAATGGCCACAGTATGGGCGGAACCACTCGTATAGGCGGCTGGACCTACGTTGCCAGCAGCATCGCTGATATTCGTTGCGCCATTCAGGTTCAGCTTGATAGTACCGTTGCCGGTGATACCACTGACGGTCACCGTCACACTTGAGCCAGAGGTCGCGGAGACACTGGCGACAGTGCCAGTCGCGCCACCGGTAGTACCAAGCGCAAAGTCATCGGTAGAAATATTGCTGACGGGCTCACTAAAATTGACCGTGAAATCGACGCTGGTATCAGTTGATACTGCGCCACCCGATGGTGCCGTACTGGTAACCGAAGGTGTTACACCATCGACTACCAACGCTTTATTAGCACCCAACGAATTGGCAGCTCCAGGCGTCGCAAGTGTCAGCGTTGCGTTGTTGCTAGCGGCGTCACGGATAGTGCCACTGTTTAACGCCAGTGCACTGGTTGATACGTAGTCCAAATCGCTGCTATTGTCGCCCGCCTGAACGGTGTAGCTGAAGGTCAAGCTGCTGGAGCCACTACCACTCGCATAATTAATGGTGCGATCCGTTGTGCCAGTTTCCAGAGTCAGTTGTGGCGTACCAGTGACATTCACCACTTCGCTAAAGTTAACTTGGATACTGATGCTATCGCCCACTTTATAAGTGCCATTGGCTGTACTGGCTGTCACAGAAGATATAGTGGGTGCTGTACTATCCACAAGAACACTGCTTGTGGAGCCGACAGAATTTAGCGTCAGCGTCATGTCATTATTGGCAGCATCTTTCAAGGTTCCGCCGTTCAAACCAAGCGCACCTACGGTAATACCATCAGAATCAACCAAACCACTCTCAACCGTGTAACTAAAAACCAGGGCCGAGCTTCCAGAGCCCGACGAGTAGGTTGCGTATTTGGTTGTGGCGCCAATGGTCAATGCGATACGGGGAGTTCCACCACCCGTGTTCACGATGACGTTTTCGCTCGTGTTAACAGTGAAGCTCAGTGATTGCCCGGTGATATAAGTTGTATTCGAAGGAACGCTTACGCTGGTGACTGTGGGTGGGGTAACATCTGGATTTACTCCATTAGCAAACACGATGTTATCTATCGCAATGTAGAGGTCAGCATTGCCCGGATCAGTAATTCTTACTTCATCAACATACTGAAACTTGGATGCCGTAAGCCCACTGGCCTGAGTAAATGTATCGTGAAAATCTCCAACATCCAGACTGAGTGTCTCACTGCCTGTCGATACACCATCTCTAAACCCTTCAAACTTTAACGAGCCATGCGCACCTAAATAATTGAAAACTTCTATCCCGGAAAACGAGAACTCTTCACCCCCTTGAGTCCTAATGACAATGGAGGGACCTCCATCACCAGATTCATCGGCGATACCATCATCGAAATCATCTGCACCATCTCCTATAAAGTCGGGAAGATATCGCCACGTGGCCCCCTCATTAGTATTAGTCCCTGAATTGGCGGTATAAATTTCTATTACAACACCACCAATGTCTGTTGAATTAGCCTCACCATCATTTACGGTGGTTCCGAGCGTTGTATCGCTGCCTGAAAAATTCAACGTACCGGAAAATGCCATTGCATTTTGGGTCGTAGCCAGCGCTAGCGAGACGAGTAACAGCCGCCATAAAATGACCTTGATCCTATCTATCTTGCTAGCAAAAATCTGCTGACCAACCTTATCCCAAAACATAGTGACGCCTCTTTTTAACAAGGATATTCCCGGAAAAACCATAATACTAACTTTAGTCACGCGCCTGACTTTCGATCCGAGCAACGAGTACACTCCCTGTACTCACTCTCGCTTCCGACTGGTGAAACTGTCGGAATTGCACAATTAATTACGCGATGGATATATGCCTTCAAGCGCGATAATAAAATTCATACCCAAGTAAGGATTGCGAATACCTACGGGCTGTCCTCCACCAACAGGATTGACGGTTACGGTGCCAGCAGGTGTAACACTACCATGCACTCCACCGAGGCTGCTCTTGGTAGAATCTGGCGCCGTACTGGTAAACAATCCATTAAATGCAACACTGGCAGGCCCCGCCTTAGCTGTCGTAGCAGAGAGGTAGGTAGTCGCGCCTGCTGCCGGAGGAACCATTGCAGTGGCCGTGGTGGTAGCAACATCAACCGTTGCTGTTACGCTACTTGCATTACCAATGAAAGTAGCTGTTGGTGCATGAATGGGTAGCTGATTGGTAGTGAGGTTAACGTTTTCAACACCGGCAACTTGTCCCAAAACAACATTACTTAACCCTGCACCAGTTCCGGTACCCACAGGAGTACGACTTTGCAAGTTAGGCAACCCAAAGGTTGTGGTGCCATTGCCACCATAGGTTGTACCCAGAAGAGAGAAAAGCGCGCTATTGGTGGAAATGGCCAATAACTGTCCATTGCAAAGCGCCCAGCCACGCGGAGCGAAAGTACCAGCGAACATGCGGATTTCTCCAATAAATGGATCTGACATTGTATTTCTCCTTAAATAACGATTTTGTCTATGTAACGTCTTGCAATGACTTAATTACTCACGACAATTAATCGACAGCGAGTTCCTTTTGCTGATGACAACATCATTCACATCACACAATCGAAGGTCTATTGTGAAACAGAATGAAAACAATTTAGCTACAACTAAACATATCTGAAAAATCGGCAAACACAATTACGCAGAAATAATTTTGTATAAATTATCAGCAAGGCTTAAGGCCACAGCATTGACTCATAGGTTTCGGAACGGCTTTGAAACTGAAATCCATGCCGTAAATAAAGTGATTTAGCTTGAGTATTTTCACTCTCTACTGATAAATGAACAGGCAACTGACGTTGCCTCGCCTCAAGCTTGACCGCCTCTAATACCGCAGAGCCTAAACCGCGACCTCGCATACTTGGCGCAATAATAAAATCAACAAGATGAACCCTATGCTCATTGGTATCGAGCATCAGTTTGCCGACCGCTTGTTGCTGATAAAACAAAATGTAGATGATGGCATGTGGATATTGCTCCCGATAGGAGACTTGTTGCAGCCGATATTGTTGCTCCAACATGTTCTGTACGACATCAAGGGGTAAACCAAGCTCATAGAAGAAGGTTTTAGTTGAATAAAAAAGTTCTGCCATAAATAGGTTATCGCTTGCATTGGCAGGCTTAATACTCAAGCCAGTGAATGGATTTAACTCAGCTAGCATCATGGTTTTTATCTCGAACTAAAGGTTGCAACAGTTGCTCATAAGCATTCAATAACAGCTGCCATGAGAGAGTTTGTGATTCATTTAATGGGGTAGATTGGGCGGGTACCATGGGTACAAACAATTGCCCTTGTCGCTTTACATCAAAGCGCCAGTGGCCTTGCCAATGCTCAATATCTTCTGCGGCTAACGGCCATTCTAAAATGGTCGAAAGTACGCTGGGTTTAAGCGCATTTAATTGTTGATAATCCATTAAGATGCAACGACTTGATTGATAAAGTGCAGCAGTTTGCTGGGCAAAACCATGTAGCACGCCCATTCGAAATGCGTCTAAATTTGGCTCAGCATGCGTGCTTTCACTAAGCGGTAACGGATAGGGGAATACAGCCTTCACCCGCCCCGCCATATGCATCCCAGCCTCTCGTTGATGCGAAGCCAAAATATCTCCGGGATGGCGCATCAGACATAGCACTCGACTATTAGGATAGAGTTCTAGCAACATGGGCCAACAAGCTAAATCCCACGCATTCCACTTGATCACTAGCTCACGCTCATCAGGCCTCAACCGCCCTTGTAGCCTTAAACATAAATCCACCAGCTGCGGTATTAAGCTCGAAGGCCAAGCATCATGGTGCATCACATCGCTGCAGAGCATAGATTCAGATAACACTCGGCAAGTTTTGAGTAGGGAAAAACTGCTAGAAACCAGTGTTGACCCACAACGGGACCAATGGAAAATCATCAAGTTAGGATTGATCGCGGGCAAACTTTCGCGTTGGGATAATAAGGGTTCGAGCAAGGTTTGAGGCTGGATAAAACTAGCCAGTAAACCACGACGAGCATCGCAGATATCGTCCTCCAAGAAAGGTTTTGATAACCGCTGAAAGACAGGAACCCAACTTATTGTTTTAGTTTGAGCATGATAATGAGAAGGAAACCACACTTGGCTGAAGCGTGCTAAATCTAGAATGAAGCTTGGTTGCTGCAAGGCAATAAATGCCAGCATCTGCTCTAAATTTAGCTCAGGCCAATTGAGGAAGTCTGCCATCAAGGCAACAAAATGCTCAACATCCTGCGCTTGATACAGTAAATACAATGATTCAGGCTGATGCAGCAATTGCCAATAGCATTGCTGTTGTTCATTAAAATTAATCATTAGCTGGCCATTGGATAGAAATTAATGTACTGCACCATGCGTGGTAACAGGCCCCGATTTGGCGTCGGTCCATGGGGCAAGGCATGGTGCCAAATGATTAAATCCCCTGCGCTCGCGGCGATAGGTTTAATCGGCCACTCGTCCCAATGCTGTTGCTGCAACTCCATATCAGTCTTGTTTTGTTCCTGTAGCCAGGTTTCAATTTTGAGGTGAAAGCCGGGAACACAGCAAAATGCCCCCTGCTCGGCAGGGGTATCCGTAAGATAAATTAATCCTTGTGTTCCAAATGGCACAGGTAGTTGCAGTGGCATGTCCCAATGCATATTGGGGCCAGGAAACTGCCAAGTGGGCGTTTCAGGGGGATTAAAACTCACTCTATCAGTCGTCATCACCAAATCGGTACGCTGCCATAATTGTTCAAAGGCTTGGCGGATTAGAGGTGTTTGCCGATTGGCATCGAGGACGGGATGACGAAATAACTGCAGCATGATTTTCTGCATCAACTCATGGGACTGGTACCAAGTTGATGGATCATTTTCATTCGCGCCAAGCTGCTGCCAAATCACGGCTCGACTCGCCGCGCATTGTGTTTTTGACAACACTTGCGGGATGACTAAATAACCTTCCCGTTGCCAAAAGGCGAGTTGGGCGTCGGTAAGCACTTGAGGTAAAGCATCGCTATAAGCTAGCTCTGTATTGCCGTTTTCTGGCTCAGCTTGGGATAAGGCGCGCAATCGCTGATTGATGCCAACAATATCCGCTGTGGTCAGCTTAGTTTGCCTTTGAACGAAGGCGATAAAATCAGCCTGTTTATCATATTGATAGAGCGCCTTCATCCCAGGCTCTAATCCAATACTGCAAAGATCCAGCAGCGCTTTATCTAGGTTCCATTCTCCCTCTGCCACCTCATTGGTTTGTCCAAGCTTTTGCAACTGAATTTTTTGCCATAGCCGCTGCAAGTGATAAATCCCCAAACAACTCAAATCCTCACTGCCAACAAGCGGCAATTTCTGCTGCTGATATTGGAAGATAACATCGGGATAGGTTCCCAACTCGTAGCTAAAGTCCACTCTACTCAGAGGTTTAAGCCACAGGGATTTTTTATATTGGGATAGGGTTAATTGTGATTGATTTTCAAGTAATTGATGTTCGCCATAAACCCTGATTTTTGTCGTCAGTTTTAGGCTTATGGGTTGGGGTTCATAATCGGGTAACAATAAGCTCCCCACTAGCCCACTTCTGTCATCTTGAGCGAGCAAGCGGGCATGAGCTAAATCGAGACAGAATAAAGGACCCAAATAAATTGGCAGCCGATCTTTTAGCTCGAGCCATGCATCCAACTCAATCGACTCAGGGATTAAACATCCATCCTCTGCTAAAAAATGCTGTAGATGGCTAAAAATCTGTACCTGCGGTTCCTGTTGCAGCAGGTGTTTCATGGTTTCAGAAATTATCAGATCAAAGGTTTGTGTTGATGCTGGCCGCCAAAGCGTAGCGTCAGCACAAATAATCGCATCGACACGATCCGCTACATCGAAATATGCCAGCAGCTTTTCAACACTCTCCAATGACGCTCGATGAATGTCGAGTAAGGTTACTCGCACTTGCTTCGCCGTAAATAGCGGTAATAAGGCTAAGATTAACCAAGCAAAAGGCCCGGTTCCGGCATAGAGTATGTGCACAGGATGGTTCGAGTTAGCTTTAAGTTTGTCCTGTATCGCTTGATAAATTCCCTGAATAAACACTCTGCTACGTTCGGGATCTTCTGCACATTGCGCCGCAGTTGTCGGTGATACCGCCTTGCCAAAAGCCGTAATACTCGCCTCCGTATCGAGAAAAAATCCTGGATGCAACTCCAACCCAGTCAATTGGCATAACTGCGCCAGCATTGGATCGATAAGCCGCTTTGCCTCCCCCGCAGAGTGAGATTGCAGTAGCGCCTGAGCAAACAGCTTTAATCTTAGAAACGCCTCGCGCTGCCCTGCATTAGGCTTTGATCTTGGCATCATGGATAAGCTCCTTTAACCACGAGTTGACTTCACAATCGATCACCAAATTAATTCTGGCATCCACGCCTTTATTCGCGACCCAATGGGTTTGGTCAGCATTGATATACCAAAGCTCTCCGGCCCGCATAGGTACACGTTTCTCATCCACATAAAAATAAAGCTGATCATGGGTTTGTAGGGGCAAATGTAATCTAGCCTCACCCTGTTCAAGTGATAATCCTTGATCCCTATGGGGCTTGATTTCAGCACCAGCGTGTAAACGCATTAAGCGCACCGATTTAACTGGGCAAGCAAGGGATTGAATAAACTGCAGCAGCGCGGGGCTCGATTCCAGTGAAGGCAAATTATCCCAATCTGTCGCGGCACTAATGGAAAAGGCTTGTAAAATGGGATGCGCGACTCGATATTCCTCGGCGCAGCGTAGAGCCAACACATCCCAACCGCCCTGAGAGCCCGCGTGATAATCACGTTGGTTAATGTGTGGCAACCACTCATGCTGCAACAAAGTTGTGAGTTCTTGCTGTAAACTAGTGATATTTGGAGCTTGGGTAAGCAAAGCGAATGAGCAGATATCCATATCCAAGTGTCTCATTTTTAGACAAAAACGAATTAATCAAGCCTAGCACAAAGTGCGATGCTGGCAAGATAGGCTACTGTAAACCTCACGCTGAGCTGAGTTAACCACACAGGATATCCCATGTTTGACTGGAAGAAGATTGATACTGTACTGCTCGATATGGATGGCACCCTGCTCGATTTGCACTTTGATAACCATTTTTGGCTGAGTCTGGTGCCACAGGAACTGAGCAAGCAGCGGGGATTAAGCCAGAGCCAGGCACAACAACTGGTGGAAGAAGCCTACGGCAGAGTCGCAGGCACGTTAGATTGGTATTGCCTCGATTATTGGCAGTCCAAGCTGCAGCTCGACATTATGGTGCTTCACCGCGACTTAGTTGACCGTATTCAACTGCGCCAAGACAGTATGCCTTTTCTCGATGCCCTCGCCGCCGCGGGCAAAAAACGCATCTTAGTCACCAATGCCCACCCTAAGAGTCTTGCTCTTAAGCTGGAGCATACTGAACTGGGGAGTGGTTTAGATGCGATGATCTCAAGCCATGAAACGGGTTATCCCAAGGAACACCCACAATTTTGGCAAACGCTATTCGAAAAATTCGCCCTAGTGCCTGAGCGCTGCCTGTTTATCGATGATAGTGAACCCATTTTAAATGCAGCGCGCTTAGCGGGCGTGGGGCATCAGCTCGGGATCAGCAATCCCGATAGCCAGAAACCTGCCAAAACCTTCAATGATTTTCCGGCCATTAGCGACTATCGTTTATTGCTTAACGATCTCGCGAGTTAACCCCTCGAAATAGAAAAGGCACCCAAGGTGCCTTTATCAAATCATTCATTAGATTACATTACTGGCTAGATTAAAGCCCAGGAATACGCCCCTGATAAACAATAGGGAAGTAACCGTCATCTCCACGCTTGCCGAGGATATTAAGAGATTTACGCATATCTTCCGGCTGTTCGTTGGTCTCTTTGATCTTAGCGGCAACCTTGACCATATTCCCCTCGTCTAACTGTAAGGTACCGATAATTCCCAACTGGTTTTTGCTTTCGTCGGTAGCGAGCTGAGCTTTCCCCTCAACACAGCTAAGGCCCAACTCGATATTACCCAGTGGATAATCGCCGAATTGATTCTTCACATTGGTTTGGTTTAAGAATAATTTACCCGATAACTGCTCGCACCAAGGTTTACCTTGTTCTAGGGTTTCAACCAGCAGGCTGACTTCACCATTAATTTCGGTTCTAAAGGGCAGCTTAGTATTACCAATTAAGAAGCTATCGGGCGCTTCAAAGCGCAATCCTTGAGCGCTGATACCGCCCATAGACCAAGTGACGACACCTTTGCCACTCACAGGGGTTGCTCGGCTACCTACTTGAAAATCCAGCTTCACTTTGCCTAAAAACAAAGACCAAGGGCTGAGTTCCCAACGCACTTGCTCCAATTGGCGCTGCTGAATATTCAAAGTTTCAATGCTACCCGCCCAAATACTGCCACTCACTCCAGAAATTCCCACATTCGCTGGGAGTGGTGCGAGGCGCACGACCACACTGGCAGGAAACAACGCCACTAAAAACACGATATAAATTAGTACACCAATAATAATCTTTTTTATCAGACTCACAGCTACACCTTAACCTATTGCGCTAGTTGGATCCGTCTTACTTTGACATAGCCAGGCGCGTCAGCCTCCGCCAAATCAACACTCTCAAGGGATAAGCCCTTTTGCTGCACTAAATCATTCAAATAACTGAGTAACGCGTCGAATGGCACATCATCCATCCACACTTGGATTTTATCGCCCTGGGGCTGCATGCGAGTGATCACTAAGCCATAACTGCCCGCTGTTTGGTTGACGACTGAACTTAAACTGCCGCTCATCGTCGGCTTAGCGCCGCTTTGTTTTAAGCCAGCGATTTTATTCGCCGTCTGCTTTACATAGGTCAAGGTTTGCTGCTGCGCCGTTAAGTTGCGCAGTGCATTGGCCTCAGCATTGGCGATTGGCGTCCAAATCCCCCAGTAAAATAGACCGATCACTAAAAATACGGCGCCAAAACCTACGATCTGCTGCTCGCGCGACGCAAGCCCTTGCCACCAAGTCCGCAAATTATCCATCTTATTTGCTCCTCAAGGTTAAGGTGCTGGTGACCTGATCTTCACCGCTATTCATCGTGCCACCATCTATTTGGAAACGACGGCCGACAATCTCTTTAAACTTCTCAATTTGCGCGTAATTTTTAGCAGTGACTTGCATGCGGATTTCATTACGGGCACTTTCAAATCTCAAGCTATTGGGTTTTAGCTCAGGTACTTGTTTAAAGGCGTCTTGTAACCCTGCCAGCATAGCAAAAAACTCTGCACCACTGCCTTGGCCTTGGAGTGCGCGCAGTTGGCTCTCCATCTGCGAGCGTAAATTCACAATACGTGAATTGCCTGGTATCACTTGTTGATAAATGGCTTCACTTTGCGCCTTCAAATCGGCGATTTGGCCATTTACCTGATGAATGGTTAAGCCTTTATTTACCAGAGACAACACAATAGCAATGGCTAGTACAATTGCCGCATTTTTCCATTGCAACAGATGCTTACTGTATTCGCGCTTAGGCGTATAGACACCCGTCAGTAAGTTAATCGGCGCATGTAAAATGCCGCGCGCCAGCACCAACATAGGTAAGTCGAGTGGCTGTGGCTTAAGCTCAACACCGTCCAACTCCATCTCGGTATAACTGGCGACCGACACCTCGTCTGTCTGAGCCGTCAGTTGCTTCATTGCCACTGGCAACCAAGATAAAGGCAGGCTATGGCCTGTTCCTAATCCTGTACGCAACAATAACTCGTTACCGAAACGCATGGCTGCCCATTGGCATTCCTGCAATGGCAAGGCCAAGCAATCAGGCACAATACGCTTCACTTTTAAGCCCGCTTCGGCCAAACAGCTGAGCCAAGTTTGCATTTGCTCATGGGCAACGGCCACCACGCTGAGGGCATCGCCATTGCGTGGACCAACGGTAAAGTGCATCGCATCCACATCCTCGGCGATGGATTCTTCCAACATAAAAGGCAGGGCCTTTAAGGCTTGGCGTTGGCCTTTTTCGGGCAGATTCACGCTGGTGAGCGTCATGGCGGAAGCTGGCACCAACACATCAATGGGGCGATTGCCCGCGCGCTCAGTTAAGGTTGATAAACCTTGGGCGTTGGCCAGTTCGCCTGAGGCGATAATTTCTTGTTCTTGTTCGGACCAAACCAGCCAAGAGCATGCCTGCTCTGCGGTTCTGCCTAAGCGAATAAATAGCCGTTCACTCACAGTTTTTCTCCACCAGCTTCAACCTTAAGGGATTGAGCTTGTTTGCTATTATTTTTGTCCACCAAACTGACGGGTGAGCACATCCATTTTGTTACCGCTGCCCTTTTTGAGCACACTCTCCATCCTAAAAATGGCGTTGTCGACCTTTGCGCCCGAGGCAAGGAGGAAATATTGACTGTCGATCACAAAAGTCGACTTCATCGCATCTTCCCATTTAATCGACCCCATTGAGGAGGATTCGTAAAAATCATCAATCTTGGCAAAACCATCGCCAGGGCGCTGGTTAATAATGCTTTCCGCCTCACCGACAGAAATCTGATTATCGAGCATGGCCGCCAGCAGCGCTGCTTGTTCGACATCAATGGTATTCACATTCAACAATTGCCTGTCATTCCCCGGGATGACACAAATATAGGGCAATAATTTCAAATAAATATCCTGTGTGTATCCCATCACTGCCCGCAGCTCACTTCGATGATTCATCAGAGTGTTGGCGGCACGGTATGGCACGTGGCGTGCTTCATACTCGGCATCTTCAGCGCCATAGGGGCTGGCGATCGTGTCTTCGTCGATATAATCCTTTAGGGTTTGAGTGAGATGATCAGCGGTAAAATCATCCATACCTAAACTCACTAATAACGCCTTGTATTGCTTAGCAGCCAAGGGCAATTTAGGTTGACCGTTTTCCACATCTTTTGTGGTGACGGACAAGGCATTTAAGTTAAAACACGAACGCATATCGGTGATCTTGCCTGCAATCTCACCATATTCTGCCGGAAATACCACATCGCTCATGGCCCAATATTGTTGCTTATGGACACGCCCCTCTGAATCGTCTAAGTCCTGCTTGAGGATCTTCTTCGCCAGCTCTTCGGCGGAAATAGCATACCAATAGGCCTGATCGTACTGAGCTAAGTTTAAGGTGCGGCGCATCGACAACTGATTACGACTGGTAATATTGGTGGCAATAATCACCACCATGGCCACGATCAGTAATACGACGATCAGCGCGACACCACGCTGTTTAGTAGGAGTTCGCCTTATCATGCGCCATCCTCATTTTCTGGCTCACCGGTGCCGGGATCTTCTTCCCCGTTACCGGAACCATCGCCGTTATTATCTTTGTCACCGTTGTCTTCTTTATTGTCTTCGGTGTTTTCGTCTTTGTTGTCTTCATCACTAGACTTTTCTGGCGCCGCCGCGCCCAGAGGCAGCATAAACTTACGCTGAATCTTACCTAGACCTTCAATCTCAATTTCGATTGCAATGGCTTTGGGTAACTTAGTCGCCTCAACCTTGCGCTCCCACTTATCCTCCATAAAGAAGGAATACTCGACCGAGAGCACCTTATCGATAATCACCGTCTTGATTGGCTCGGCACCAAATTCCGGCTCAGGGTAAGGAAAATACCAGCGTTCTAATTTTCCTTCTCGTACGACATAGGCGACCGACTGCAAACTGCCACGGGGCAACAAGCCATCTGGATTGAGCCAGCCCAAGCGGTAAAAGACTAAAGCCTCGGATTCCGAATCTAAAAGGTCATTCCCCGTCTGAAATACCGTTGTTCCGCGGCCACCTTCGAGGAGTCTGGGTGTGCGGGCAACCATCTGTCCCAAGTCGCGCTCAATCGCTCCAAAGCCCTGTTGCAACGCTTTTAAACGGGTTGAGAAATTCTTTGTCACTTCATCATTGGTCAGAACTGTGCTGAGTACCGCATTGGCCGCTAAGCCCAACATGGCAAAAATCGCAATCGCGATCAGCATTTCCAGCAGGGTAAACCCCCGATGAGCATTAGTTTGTTTTAAGGACATAACTGCTCACTTGTGCTGCAATACGCTGATAACGCTCATCTTCACTGACACTAATACGGATCATGCGAAAATTATCATCGGTGGTTTTCACCACTTCTTTTCGCCAGTACCAATCCTTACCCGCCAGTTCTACTTGGCCCTCTTTTTTGCCGATTTCCGGAAATTGAGGCTCGAGTCTGGCATCGACCATTTGATTGTCGGCTACCCACTGAGCAAGGGTGCGCGACTCCAAAATTGGCATATTCGCCATTTGTTCACCCAAGCTTTTGGTGATAGAAACAGCGGCAATCGCAAACACCGCCAAGGCGACGATCACTTCGAGTAACGTCATGCCCTTAGCGTATTTCATCGGGGCGCCCTAGGGTTAAACGGCCAAGGGCATCGCCCACCACCAATACGTCGAGGGGGCCTTTATCTGTCTTGGTAATAAAACTCAACTCAAAGGCGCTCATTTCGCCGCTGGGAAATAGCAAAATCTGTGGTTCAGGGTGCTTTTTCTTATCTTCCGCAGAGGGCTCGATTAAAGGTTCTTTAAACCAAGAGTCATCTTGTTCGTCCTCTTGTGCGAGCGGTAAACCATCGAGCACCAAATTAATCACCACACCAGGTTCCATTTGTTTTTCAGACAGAATTCTGTCCTTTTCCAATGGATTCCATTTACCATCTTTATAAAAAACAAACTGATAACTGGTTTTTTCCACCACAATACCGATAAATTGGCCGCTTAATACGGTTTCATCCAGCACTAACTCTGTAGCGGCTATAAATTGCTGCGCGGTTTTTTCCAGTGCCTGTTGTGGCCCCGAGTTGCCAATAGACATGGTCACCGCCGCGGCGGTGAGTCCCATTAGCAAAATCACCAGCATCACCTCCATCAAGGTGAAGCCGGCGTGGCGCAGCGTTAACATCTTATTGGAAATTCTGTAAGTTCCAGTTACCGATATCATCTTCGGTACCTGGTTGACCGTCTGGGCCTGCACTAAAGATATCTAACTTGCTGTTTTCGCCAGGGCTTAACAGTAAGTAGTTATTACGCCATGGGTCCTGTGGTAAACGCTTCACATAACCTTCTTCGCGGTAGTTACGAGGCTCAGGTGAAATCGTTGGTTTTTGCACCAAGGCTTCTAAACCTTGCTCAGTCGTTGGATAAACACCGTTATCTAACTTGTACATATCTAAAGCGTTTTCGAGCGCGACTATGTCAGATACCGCTTTTTGTTGGTCGGCTTTATCTTTGTTGCCCATCAGGTTTGGCACCACCATAGACGCCAAAATACCGAGGATAACGATCACCACCATCACTTCAAGTAAGGTAAAACCCTTGTGCTTTTTATTCATTTGCATCGATTACATCTCCTAAAAAACCTGTGCCATTCTCAGCACTATGACTGAAAGGCAATATTCCATAATGTCAAAAACTAGCCACTAATCAAATTGTTCAGCGCCAATATCGGTTGCAGAATGGCCATCACGATAAAGAGTACAACCCCCGCCATACTCACCACTAACATGGGTTCGAATACGCCGAGGGCGAGCGTCACATTACTCTCAAACTCGCGATCTTGGTTATCCGCAGCACGCTCAAGCATGTCTTCGAGCTGACCACTCTTCTCCCCCGAGGCGATCATATATAACATCATCGCCGGGAATAGCTTAGTGTTAGTCAACGCGGTACTGAGGCTAGTTCCTTCCCGTACGCGCGCCGTTGCATCATCCACCGCCGCCCGTACCCGCATATTTTGCAATACCTCGCTGGCAATGCGCATCCCGTCCAACAAAGGCACCGAACTGGCGGATAAAATACTCAAGGTACGCGCAAAACGCGCAGTATTGAGCCCTTTACTCACTCGGCCAATCACCGGCATTTTCAGCAAAAATGTATGGTATTTCATCTTGAAAATCGGTGACTTGAGTAGACGCTGGAACACTACCAACAGAATACCAATCGCTAAAACAACAAACAGACCATAGTGTTGGACAAAATCCGAGGCAGAAATTAAGAAACGGGTCGTCGCCGGTAACTCGGCGCCCATATGCTCAAACTGGCCAACGACCTTTGGTACCACAGCCGCAAGTAACACTGAGACCACCCCAATGGCGACAATCGTCAGCATGATGGGATAAATCATCGCCTGTTGCAGTTTAGATTTTAGCTGCTGGCGACGTTCGGTGTAATCGGCTAAGCGATTTAGCACCACTTCCAAGTGGCCGGATTTTTCCCCCGAGGCCACCATAGCGCGGTATAAGTCATCGAAAATATGCGGAAATTCAGCCAAGGAATCGGCCAGACTATAACCCTCAACGACCCGGGAGCGCACCGCCATGATCATACTGGCAAGCCGCGCCTTCTCACATTGCTGGCCTACCGCCTTAAGACATTCCTCGATCGGTAAGCCCGCCGCCACCAGTGTCGCGATTTGACGGGTGATCAGCGCTAATTCCGCCACTGAAATCCCGCGCTTAAAGGGCGAAAATCCCGCACCTTTCGCCTTGGCTTCTTTTTCGCTGACCGGCAGAATATCCAGCGGCATCAAGCGTTGATCGCGCAATTGGCTACGTGCGTGTCTGGCGGTATCCGCTTCGATCACGCCCTTAAGCTGCTTCCCCTTGGCGTCCAGCGCCTTATATTCAAATGCAGGCATAGCTTACTCCTCGCGGGTCACCCTTAGGACTTCTTCCAGAGTGGTGATACCTGAGAGCACCTTGCTCATGCCATCGTGACGAATGCTTGGTACCGACTGGCGGATATATTTCTCAATCGCCAGTTCGCCACGTCCACCGTGAATAAGCTCGCGCACATTATCATCGACCGACAATAGTTCGTGAATGCCAGTACGACCACGGTAGCCACTGTTACCACAGGCCTTACAGCCGTTGGCACGATAAATATGGCGTGGATCATCGACAGTAATACCCAGCAGCTCACGTTCACGCTCATCGGGCACATGCTCTGTCTTACATTTTGGACAGAGGGTACGGATCAAGCGCTGAGCCAATACCCCGAGCAAACTTGATGAGACTAAGAAAGGCTCAACACCCATATCCTGCAAACGGGTAATCGCGCCCGAAGCGGTGTTGGTGTGGAGAGTCGAAATCACTAAGTGACCCGTCAAGGATGCCTGCACCGCAATTTGCGCGGTTTCAAGGTCACGGATTTCCCCGATCATCACTACATCGGGGTCTTGACGCAGAATCGCCCGTAGACCACGGGCAAAGGTCATGTCCGCCTTAGTGTTAACTTGAGTTTGGCCTATGCCTTCTAATTCGTATTCGATGGGGTCTTCAACGGTTAAGATATTGGTATCTTTAGAGTTAATCTCAGTAAGTCCAGCATACAGCGTGGTACTCTTACCCGAACCCGTAGGACCCGTTACCAAGATAATGCCGTGGGGACGACGAATAAGCTCATCGAACTTGGCTCGGATGCTGTCCGTCATACCCAGCTGTTTTAAATCCAGATTACCGGCATTCTTATCCAGCAAACGCAGCACCACACGCTCACCGTGGCTCGATGGCATGGTCGATACCCGCACGTCCACCGCGCGGCCCGCAATCCGCAGCGAAATACGGCCGTCTTGTGGTACACGTTTCTCGGCGATATCGAGGCGCGCCATCACCTTAATCCGCGACACCAACAAGGATGACAGCTTACGATTCGGCTTAAGCACTTCCTTCAGCACACCGTCGATACGGAAACGCACGACTAGCTGCTTCTCGTAGGTTTCGATATGGATATCCGAGGCTTCTTCTTTAATCGCTTCTGATAACAGGGCGTTAATGAGCTTAATGATCGGCGCATCATCATCGCCTTCGAGCAAATCTTCGGTTTGTGGCAACTCTTCTGCAAGAGTAAATAAATCCATTTCATTGCCAATGTCTTCCATCAGCTGCTGCGCTTCGGAGGAATTGGCTTGATAGGCCTGAGTCAGTTTGACCTCAAACTTACTCGGCTCGAGCTGTACCAAAGGTAAATCCACGCCCGAGTAGCGACGCGCTTCAAGCATCGCCGCTAACGGGGTTTTGGCGGTATAAAACAGGTTCAAGGCGCCATCATCGCCATAGGCTAAAATCACCTCATGGCGGTGGGCAAAGGCAAAGGGTAAACGCTCTTTGCTGCTGGAGCGAAATACCTCATCACCTTCGGCTTCAATACCTAGTTCATTGGAAACTAAGCTTAAATCCTCGACTTGGGATACTTGTATTTCACTCATTGTGTTTTATCTTTGTTTTTGTTTTCATCCAGCGACTTGAGAGTCGGGTCAGTTTTACGCATCTGAGTCTCTAGCCCTTTGCCTTCTTTATAACGATCTAAAATATCGTTCACTTCTGGCGGCACATACTCAGACTGGTTCCACTCATCTAATACCGGCACTTTAGTCTCAGGCATTAGATTGACACCACGCTCCTGCTGTTCAAGCTGCAATGCTCTGAAATAGTTGTATTTACGACCTGCGATACCTTCCATCGTCACACCATCACGGATAATGGTGGGTTTGATAAAGATCATCAGGTTCTTCTTGGTCTTCTTACTGGAAGATGATTTGAATAGATGGCCGAGTACCGGAATATCGCCGAGAAATGGCACTTTCTGCACGCTTTCTTGGACTTCTTCGTTAATCAAACCACCGAGTACCACGATTTGGCCTGAATCAGCCATAACAGTAGTGGTTAAACGGCGAGTAGCGAAGGAAATATCCACACCCGTGTTACCGTTTACGCCAGAGACTTCTTGCTCAATCGCAAGCTTAACCGCGTTGCCTTCGTTGATCTGCGGCACCACTTTTAACTTCACCCCAACCTCTTTACGTTCAACGGTTTGGAATGGGTTGCTGTTGTTTGAGCTGGCGGTAGAACCAGTCAGAATAGGCACTTCATCACCGACGATGAAAGAGGCTTCTTGGTTATCTAAGGTAGTAATAGAAGGTGTTGCCAGTACGTTTGAGTTGGTATCGGCCGACACAGCTTGTACTAGGGCGCCAAAGTCACCCATGGCAACGCCCCATGCCATACCATTCACTTTACCTAAGGCCTGCGCCAACAAGGTCACATCACCCTTAGTTTTTGGGTTCTGGCCAATCACCTCGCCCGTGCTTGGGTTAGTGATATAGGTTCCTTCTTTATCCTGCGCCTGCCATACACCCGCGCCAATCTCGCCTATGGTTGGGCCTAAGTTATTGAACTGAGTGCCACCACCCGCTTTCGCGGCCCATTGCACCCCAAAGCCGACGTTATCGCCTTCGGCAACTTCCACGATAATGGCTTCTACTAATACTTGGGCGCGGCGAATATCGAGTTGGTTGATCACGCTTTCAATAGTGCGCATTTGATCTGGCTCAGCGCTGATCACTAATGCGTTAGTATCAGTGTGGGCCATAATATTGATTTCATTACGACGTTTGCCACCACCCGCTGCCTGAGCGCTAGGATCTTTTTCACCTTCCAACTTTTGGGCAAAACCAGTTAGCACTTCAACTAAGTCTTCGGCCTTGGCATACCGTAAATAACGTACTTTCGTATTGCCCGTGCTGGCTTGCTCGGCATCGAGACGGTGGATCAGCTCCACCACCCGTTGACGACTCTTTTCATCACCACTGACCACAACAGCGTTAATCCGCTCGTCGGCAACAACCTTAGGCGCTTGTCCGGGAAGCTGTGCTTGGTTAGCTGTCGCGCGGTACAGGGTATCGATAATTCGCACCATTTCGCCAGCAGAAGCATATTCAAGTGGCACGACTTGAACAGAGGTATCACCCTGTTTATCTACACGGCGAATGATTTCAACTAACTTATTAACCACCGCAGCGCGGCCAGAGAGCATCAGCACGTTTGATGGATCGTAGTTCACTACGTTACCACCACCAGCGTTATCGTTTAACTGACGTAATAATGGTGCTAATTGCTTGGCTTCGGTGTTATACAACGCCACGATGCGGGTAACCATTTCATCGCCTAGGCCAGGATCGTTGTCATTAGCAACACGAATCGCCGCGGTTTTCGCATCTTTGTCTTTGATCACTTTGATAACGTTATTTTCCATCTCGACGATGGCATAACCGTATACTTGCAGCACGTTGAGGAAGAACTGGTAATACTGCTCATCATTGAGCAGATCATAGCTGCGAACGTTGATCTTGCCGCGAATCGTCGGGTCAACAATGATGGTTTTGTTCAAGTTTTTACCAACAATATTGATAAACTCTTGAATATCAGTGCCTTTAAAGTTGGCCGCATATTGTTCAGACCAAACAAATTGCGAGGTCAGCATAGTGGCGCCCGCCACAACTCCAGCAATCAGTTTGCGTCGAATCCGTTTGTTATTCATTATTTTACTTTCCCCTAACGCGTGTTATTGCGGCAAACTAAACATGATTTCAACCAACTGTCCTTCCCGTTCAACCATAACAGAAACTTCAGTTAATTCAGACAATTGGCTCATCATTTCTAACGCCTGACTCATTACGGTCAGGTCGTATCCATTAATCGATTTAGCAAGGTCATTGGGTTTAAAGCCTGCTTGCTTAAATAGGTTCACATCTTTACCAGGATTGAGGCGATAACCAACAACGTTTTCTCCCTGTCTCACGGGCGAAATCGCAATATAGTCAGTAATTTTACTGGGATCGGCTAAGAGTTCACTGCGAGATTCGGCCAGTTCTTGAGAGATTTCAGCATTCTTGCGCTGATCCACTCGACTAACGACTTCAGCTTTTCCGCTCTTGGCCTTTTGTAATTGTTGATTCGCTGGGCTTTGACTGGTGTAAACCAAACCATCAAGCATCAAGGTTTCATAGCGACCCGCATTGGTAATGATAATCCGGTCTGCATAGACTTCTTTTAACGAAGCGGATGTACCCTTAATTTTATCACCCAAGCTGTAGGTTTCTTGGCTACCACTGGATTCAATAATCGCCAGACCTTTTTGGTCAGCGGTGGATGCCACCACCCCCGTCAGCTGAATAGAAAGGGAAGTCTTTGGCGCATCGGTTACGGTTTCGACCACTTCGACTTTAGGTTTATCCGCCTTGGCGTCGGCTTTGCCGAAAAGTGCGAGTTGCTGTAATCCTGCCAGATCAATTTGCCCAGCCCCTTTACCCGCCGTGGTCACCGCAGTGGGAGACCATGCTGTAGGAGAAGAGGTGGTAGGCACGAGTTTCCATGTAATTTGCGCGGCTAAGAGTAAACTCAGAATAAAACCAAGCCAGAAAACAACCTGACTCAACGGCTTATGCGGAATACCTGCAGCTTTTGCGATAACGTTATCTAATAAATCCATATTTATGTGGACCCTCAATACAGGTCTCTGTTCTGATTATAAAAATTATCATGTTCGCCACATGCTAACCTAGGCCGCATTTGGCAACAACCCCATAACAGTATTGCAATTGGCGAAAATTGGCCATTTATGCTAACTTTGCCCGCCTAAAAAGGGTGTGAAGCGCACCACTCTTTAACATAATAGCAATGCGACTTAGGCATTTTATTACTCAGCATGTGAACTCATCGATCTTTTATCTTGGAGACACTATGACACAAAGTTCAGGCGACAGTGGCAGCGTTCGACTCGATAAATGGTTATGGGCCGCACGTTTTTATAAAACCCGAGCCATAGCCAAAGAAATGATCAACGGCGGCAAAGTACATTACAACGGTGCGCGCACCAAATCTAGTAAGAATGCTGAGATAGGTGCCGTCCTTAAAATACGACAAGGTTATGACGATAAAGAGATCGTCATAAAAAAATTATCAGAATCACGCCAAAGTGCATCAATTGCACAGGAATTGTACGAAGAAACCGCCGCCAGCATCGCTAAACGCGCGTTAAATGCCGAAGCAAGACGATTGAATATTCTTAATAATCCTGCACCCGACCATAAACCGGATAAAAAGCAACGACGCCAACTTATCCGATTTAAAGAATGCTAAGAATTACGTAAAAGTTACCTAATAGTGAGATACAAAATGACCCAAGATATTTTACACCGCTACCTGTTCGATAATGCCGATGTGCGTGGTGAACTGGTGCAATTGCAAGATAGCTATCAGCAGGTAATAGGTTCACATGCCTATCCTCCTGTGCTGCAAACCCTGCTCGGCGAGTTGCTGGCGGCGACCTCTTTATTAACCGCCACCCTAAAATTTAGCGGTGATATTAGCGTGCAGTTGCAAGGGAATGGCCCAGTATCGCTGGCGGTGATCAATGGCAATAACCAGCAGCAATTGCGCGGTATCGCCCGCTGGGATGGCGAGCTAGCCGACGATGCCAGCCTAGCCGACCTGTTTGGCCAAGGTTATATGGTTATCACCCTCACACCGGACGAAGGCGAACGCTATCAAGGCGTGGTCGCCCTTGATAAACCCACCTTAGCCGCCTGTGTCGAAGACTACTTTAACCAGTCAGAGCAATTACCCACAGCAATGTGGCTATTTGCCGACGGTAAACAAGCTGCTGGCATGTTCCTGCAAATATTACCAAGCCAAGAAGACCACAATGCCGACTTCGAGCATTTATGTCAGCTGACAGCGACCATCAAGGCGGAAGAGTTATTCACCCTAGAAGCGCAGGACGTATTACACCGCTTGTATCATCAAGAAGAAGTGCGTCTATTCGATCCTATCGAAGTCAGCTTTAAATGCACTTGCTCACGCGAGCGCAGTGCGGCGGCGATTAAAACCATCGATCAAGCCGAAGTCGAAGCCATTCTGGCGGAAGACGGTAAGGTCGAAATGGGTTGTGAATACTGCAATGCGAAATACGTGTTCGATGCTATTGATGTTGCAGCAATCTATGCCAATGGCACCACTTCAAATACCCAGCAGTAAGTTTTTACTTACTGTCAAAAGGGCACCTTGGGTGCCCTTTTTTGTACCACCTCAATGATCCAGCTCACACTTTAGCTACGGATAGGATACAATCGGCACACTTTGTCCCCTAGCACGCCTCGGGCGATAAATAAAAGCAAAATCGGCAGACGATCGATAAAAAATAACCTTACAAATACAAGTCAATGGAGACCTCACTATGGCGGATGGATTAAACCGCGTTCATTACAACCCCTCAACAGCACAACTGGTCGAATTTGCCCTGCTCCGCGGCGAAGGTGAATTAACCGCCAATGGTGCGCTGGTTGCCAAAACCGGTACACGCACAGGTCGCTCTCCTGGCGATCGTTTTATTGTTAAAGAACCTAGTTCAGCGGCTGATATCGAATGGGGACCCGTCAACCAAGCATTTGAACCCGGTGCTTTTGAAGGATTATGGGCGCGTGTAGAAGCATTCCTCGCCGATAAAGAGTTGTTTGTATCTGACCTCGAAGTCGGTGCAGACCCAGAACATTACCAGCCAGTGCGCGTGACGACTCAATACGCTTGGCACCAACTGTTCGCCCGCAACCTTTTTATCATCCCAGAAGAATTTAACCGTCAAGACAAGCCTGTATGGCAAATCATCAACGCACCAGACTTCGTCTGTGTTCCTGAGCGTGATGGTACCAATTCAGATGCAGCGGTGATCTTAAACTTTGCCGAGCGCAAAGTGTTGCTAGCGGGCTTGAAATACGCTGGCGAAATGAAGAAGTCGATGTTCTCCGTGCAAAACTTCCTGTTGCCAGCCCAAGGCGTATTGCCAATGCACTGCTCGGCTAACGTAGGTAAAGACGGCGACACCACCCTCTTCTTCGGTCTGTCAGGCACGGGCAAAACCACACTGTCTGCGGATCCAAAACGCTTCCTGATCGGTGACGACGAGCACGGCTGGGCACCGGGCGGCGTATTCAACATCGAAGGCGGCTGCTACGCCAAATGTATCGACCTGAGCCAAAAGAACGAGCCTGTGATTTGGGATGCGATTCGTTTCGGTACTGTGCTGGAAAACGTGGTAATGGACGAACACCGCGTGCCTAACTACAAAGACAGCAGCCTGACGGAAAACACCCGCGCAGCTTACCCGCTCGAGCATATCGCCCAGCGTAAAGAAGACAACCGTGGCGCCGAGCCGCACGCAGTGGTGTTTTTAACCTGCGACGTGTCTGGCGTATTACCACCGGTTTCTATCCTGAGCAAAGAGCAAGCGGCTTACCACTTCCTCTCTGGTTACACCGCGAAAGTCGGTTCGACTGAAATCGGCTCAACCTCTGCGATTCAGTCAACCTTCTCTACCTGCTTCGGCGCGCCTTTCTTCCCACGTCCTGCGGGCGTGTATGCTGAACTGTTGATGAAGCGTATCGAATCATTCGGTAGCCAAGTGTACTTAGTTAACACTGGCTGGACTGGCGGCCCACACGGTATTGGTAAACGTTTCGACATCCCAACCACCCGCGCCATTGTCGATGCGATTGTCAGCGGCGAGCTGAAAAACGTTGAAACCGTTCATTTAGATACCTTAAACCTCGCGGTGCCTGTAGCGGTTAGCGGTGTCGACAGCAATCTACTCAACCCAGTGAACACTTGGAGCGATAAAGCACTGTACGCCGAATACGCCCAAAAACTGGCCGAAGCCTTCACTAAGAACTTCGCGAAGTACCAAGTGTCAGACGCCATCCGTAACGCGGGCCCAAAGGCATAAGCGTAGCGAATTCATTTAGATAATGTAATCAAACACATTGTTGAGTAAAAAAGCGCGGGTTCATCACTGAACCCGCGCTTTTTATTTGTCTGTTGATTTTGTAACTAAACCCCACCCGCACTAACGTCACTGCGTTAGATTTTTTATGTGTTTTGTTTCTTATCGATTAGTTAAACCAAGCTTAAATTAATGCTGCGTTTTTATAATCACCAATAACAATCATCACTTTTAGGAAGCGGCACCCAAATGGAAAATCATAAACCTGCCACAGGATTCCAGCGATTTCTCAATACCGTCGAAACCGTAGGGAATAAACTCCCCGACCCCGCAGTATTATTTGCACTATTTCTAGGCTTGGTCTGGCTGATCTCTTGGGGGTTATCGGGCGTCAGTTTTGATGAAATCGACCCCCGAACGGGTAACCCCATTCAAGTCGTCAATATGCTCGAAGGCGGTGCATTAACCGCCTTTACCTCAACACTCGTATCAACCTTTGTGAGTTTTCCACCGCTCGGTGTCGTGCTGGTTGCAATGCTTGGCTTAGGTGTTGCCGAACATACAGGCTTTATTAATGCGGGGCTGCGCTCAATTTTATCAGTGACTCCCAAGATGTTACTCACTCCGGTACTTATCGCAGTGGGTATCCTGAGCCATGTCGCGGTTGATGCGGGTTATGTTCTGGTTATCCCACTCGGCGCGGTGATCTTCTATGCCGCGGGTCGTCATCCACTAGCCGGTATTGCCGCTGCTTTTGCTGGGGTATCCGGTGGTTTTTCTGCAACCGTGGGCGTGCCATCGAGTCTTGATCCTATGTTAGCCGGCTTAACTCAGGCGGCGGCAAGATTATCGGCCGACCCAGCTGCCGCCACATTAACGATTAACCCACTGAATAATATATTCTTTACGTCGGCATCTGCCGTGTTAATTATCTTAGTTGGCTGGTTCTTAACGGATAAAGTGATTGAGCCGCGCCTAAAAAACACTGCGGTAAATGGCGATCCTAGTACGCTGCCAACGCTTGATGAGCTGGCGCCCCATGAGCGCCGCGGTCTCAAATTCGCTATGGGCGCCATGTTGTTATGTGTCTTAGGGCTGGTGTTTACCGCCTATGGTGACAACTCTGCTTGGCGTGGTACCGATGGCGCGCTAACCAGTGCCTCGGCCCCCTTAATGCGCTCCATTGTGGCAATTATTTTTGTGTTCTTCCTCGTGCCAGGCATAGTCTATGGCTATGTTGCGGGCACGGCGAATAACCACAGAGCCATTATTCAAGGCATGAGTAAGTCCATGAGCGGCATGGGTTATTACATCGTTATGGCCTTTTTCTGCGCCCAGTTTATTTATGCCTTTGGTCAATCCAATTTAGGCGCATTAATGGCGATTAAAGGCGCGTTGGCGTTGAAAGAATTGGCCCTTCCGATGGGTGTGACTTTGGTGGGGATTGTATTTCTCACCGCGTTCGTCAATCTATTAGTCGGCTCGGCATCGGCCAAATGGGCCTTGATTGGTGCCATTATGGTACCCATGTTAATGGAGCTGGGCGTATCGCCCGATTTGACTCAAGCCGCTTACCGCGTGGGCGACTCGTCAACCAATATCATTACCCCGCTGATGCCTTACTTTCCGCTGATAGTGGTGTTTTGCCAAAAATACGTAAAGGAGTCAGGTATTGGCACCTTAGTGGCGCTGATGTTGCCGTTTTCAATCAGTTTTCTCCTGCTTTGGAGCGGTTTTTTATTGGCATATTGGGCATTAGGTCTGCCATTAGGTATCGGTAGCTCATTCACTTTCCCATCAATGCCTTAGGGCGTAAAAGAGGTATGCAGAGTGCTAGCAACATTGAATTTATAATAAACAGGGCACTCGATACCTCAATAACCACTAAACACTGCACCGCTTACCACCTCGCTTTAAGCGCCGATGCCGACGTAAAACGTCGGCATTTCATCTGATTAAAAACATTTAAATACAAATACTTAAATATCGACAAACGCATCTCGCTCATAGTAAAAGATAATAGCTTCAAGCAGTTCCTGTTCACTGGGCTGAGCTTTTTGCTGCTTAAGATTAGCAATGACATCCTCGATTTGATCCGTATTTAGCAGATAACCATAGTCACTGCGGCTTAAGCCATCCTCAAAGGCATCAATTTCGGCATCCGATAAATCCCTCATATTAGGGCGTGTTGAAGTTTCATGGTTATTTTTGCAGCAATTAGGCTGGCTTTTATGCAAGGCAAAGTCCGTACAGTGTAGTTATTCTACATAAACGGACGATAACGCGGCAGAAACGCCAGCCAAATGCTGCCCGAAGGGTTCGCCTGGCAAGCCCTTGCTCTTTGTCACTCGTCATTTGAGTAGAATAACTACACTTCATTCCTCGTTTCGCGAGCACGTGCTTGCCAGAACGAACAAAATCTAATCTCGAAACGTCAACACGCCCTAACCACTATCGGGAACAACAATGTGGTCAGTTGAAGGGATTCACCTTGATCAAGATCTTGATAGACCAGCCAATAACTTAATCCAGGTTGTTCGGTGCACTTTCTTATCCAGCGCTGTAACGACTCAGGCTGACCGAAAAATGAGGTGATATTCATAATGTCCTCGAAATGGTGTTGTCATAGGGAAAACCGAGTAAGTCAAAGAGTTGAATAGTTATGGAGGCTATTTGGCTATTCACCACTCTCAAGATTCATACAAGTAAAAGATGGGAGTTCTCGCGACTCAACCGGTGCCAAGAATACGAGAGGATATCTGCGCCCATCAAAGCCTAAATCACAATTCATCAATTCGATGGACAAAAAACAAGTCAAAATTAAATAAAAACCATTTTAATATGATAATTTTTAAATATTCTTTATTTATAGGCTATGTTATTTAGGTTTTGGTTATTTTCAAATCAAGGTTGATGATGTTTCACAAAACCTATTAAGCCAACTGTGATACCTTAGGCGCCCAAAAAACCTGTCGGGGCTGAGCTTTTTACGCTAAAAGCAAAGGCTGACCTGTAAATAGATAACGAGTCTTAAGACACAAAATGCTGCGGCAACCGGGGAGTTTCGCAAGAATGAAGAACAAGAGTTTATTAGGCAACATTGGTGTACAAGTGGTTATCGCCATGATTATTGGCGCACTGGTGGGTTTTATGATGGGTGAAAGTGCGAGTATCTTCGCACCACTGGGTACCATTTTTATCCATTTAATCAAAATGCTAGTGATCCCATTGGTACTGGTTTCTATCATCAGTGGCGCCGCCAGCTTAGGTGATAGCCCCTCGGCGGGTAAGATTGGCGTGGGCACTTTTGGCTTCTTTATTGTCACCTCAGGGCTTGCTGTCGCTTTGGCATTAGTCATGGGCAAGGTGTTTACGCCAGGCACAGGGGTCGACTTTACCGCCCACAGCGGCAGTGGCTTGATGGAAGTGACCGCCGAACATGGCGCACTCCCCGGAGTGATCGACACCTTTATCGGCATGATCCCAACTAATGTGTTCGAATCGCTAAACGGCGGAAATATCCTTCAAATACTGGTGTTTAGTATTTTCTTTGGTATCGCACTGACTAAGGTCAAAGGTGATGGCGCTAAGCCCATCATGGCGGCGTTAAATACCGTCGTCGACGCCTTTGTGTGGATGATCAACTGCGTGATGGTGATTGCCCCTATCGGTGTGTTTGGTTTGATGGCCGATTCCGTCGGCACTTTTGGTTTTGATGCCTTAGAAGTCGTGTTTAAGCTGTTTGCCGTGTTTGTGGCCGCGATTCTGCTCTATGGTTTTGTGTTCTTCCCCATAGTGGTGCAGCTGTTTTCTAAGGTCTCGGCACGCCAGTTTATTTCGGCAATGAAAAAGCCGCAGGTGATGGCACTGTCTACCGCGTCATCAATGGCAACGCTGCCGGTAAATATGGAAACCTGCGAAGAAGATCTTAAGGTTTCTAAGGCAACCACCGCCTTTGTGCTGCCTTTAGGTGCCACCATCAATATGAGCGGCAACGCGATTTATTATGGTCTGGTCGCGATGTTTTTCGCGCAAATGTACAACATTGACCTCTCAATGACCGCCTACGCTGCGATTATCTTTACCTCCACCTTAGGCGCCATTGGCCAAGCGGGTGTGCCAGGTCCGTCATTTTTAGTGGTCGCAGTGCTATTGGCTGCGGGTATTCCCATTGATGGTTTACCGCTGTTATTCGCCCTCGACCGAGTGTTTGACATGATCCGCACCGCGCTAAACATCACAGGTGACGCCGCCTGTGCCGTGATTATGGATAAGTACACTGCGGAGCAACCGACTCAAGAACCGAGTTAACACGCACGCGCATCCTAAGGCTTGAATAGGCTTGCTTATTCAAGCCTTTTTTATAACTGAGCCTTGTACAGGCTGCACGCTATCTTACTGATTTAATGTCAATTACCTAGCTTTAATGTGATCTTGGCGGTGCCTTGGACTAAGCTCAAACAGCGCCGCCTCGCAATTTGCATTTCTTTATCAGCCCAACCACACGGGCGAAGTGCGTTTCTGCGATAATGACTTGGCTACCATCAGTCCAAAGGAGTGTTGCACTATGTCCGTCTTTGCCCCTGCAAGCCCTTTTGCCGACTTTATCTATCGCCATTTCCGCGCCATTCACGCCCTCAAACTCGGCCTCGCCCTGCTGATTGCCGTCACCATTAATGCCATTTGGTCGCCGCCGCATTTTATTTGGAGCATGGTGACGATTGTGATCATTATGATGAGTCTGCCACAGGTGGGCGGTGCGATTGAAAAGTCACTGCAACGGGCGGTAGGCACTTGTTTAGGCTCGGCTTATGGCGTGATGTTAGTGGCCACACTCGACAGTTATTGGCTGATTATGGGGCTGTTAATTTTAGGGGTGACGCTGATTTGTTTTATCTCAGCGGGACGCTACAGTTATGCCTATCTGGTGGCAGGATTCACCATTATTATCGTGGTGGGCGATGCTAATCATGATACCTCTGAGGCGCTCTGGCGCACGGCCAATATTCTGCTAGGTTGTGTTATCGCGATTCTGGTGTCGCTGTTTATCTTCCCGATTAAAGCCAAACAGGACTGGCGTAGTCAGCTCGCCAATGCCATCGATAATATGGCCAAGGTGTTGACCCAACATTTACAGGCCCCCGCCAACCATGATTTAGATTTTTGCGCCGAACTCGAAGCGGCGATGAAGGCGGTATTAACTCAGAAGAAACTGTTTTTCTCCCTCGAGTGGGAAAGCCAAACCCTAAAAAAACATAAAGTGCTGCTGGCGGAATTAGTCAATAAACAGGTGCGGCTGATCACCCTGCTCGAATTATTACCTTTGAGTCGCTGGCAGGAGGCCGACAAAGAGGCTTACCACCAAATCAACAAAGTCGCCGCCGAGCTTACGGCTTATCTGCAACGCCTTAGTGAATTTGTTGCAGGTAAAACAGCTACATTGCCCACACTACCAAATGCATTAGAGCAAGAGTTGCAACACAGATTACAACTTAGCTTGGCAAGCTCGGCACCGAATTCGCCCCCTTTGGCGAATGAAGTCGCACAGGGATTTGCCCTCACGGGATACGGCTGGCTTACCTATCAACTCGCCATTGCCGTCGAAGCCCTCTACGCCGATATCGAGGTTATCGAAGTCGCCTATCGCGGACAAACCGTGTTACATAAAACTACCAAGCGCGCATAGGCCGTCACCACGGGAATAGCAGCGAAAAATCACTCCCTCAGACCAAGATAAACCCTTGGCAGCCCTTGCACTTGTAGGGGCTTAATGAAAAGATACCGCCCTAATAAAAATTCGATGTGTGGACTGTTTTCATGCGCTTGTTTTCCCCTTCCGTTATCGCCATTGCCTGCTTATCGGCGGGCTCATTATTCACAGCCCAGTTAGCCGTTGCCGCGAATACCGAAGTCGCACAACCCGAAGTGACTAATTCTGGAGCTGCCAACGCTGAAGTTGCCAGCACTGAGGCCGCTAAAACCGACGCGGTTGAAACAGATGCCAGCAGTAGCGCTTTGAGCGCGACAGAAACCGCTCCCGAAGTCGCAGCGACACCGACTCGCGCTAATACCTTTGTCAATGATGCCATTCTCCCGCCGAGTATTACTTGGCATGGTGGCAGCGAAGCTCTGTTACTCAGCGCCGATAACGAATGGGCGACGCCCTTCGAGCAAAGCAACGGCACCGAAAGCCCAAGCTATGACGACACCATCGCATGGCTCGACCGATTGGCGGCCGAAACCACTAAATTGCAAAAAGTCAGCCTAGGTCAGAGCCCTCAAGGCCGCGACATTTGGATGTATGTCGCCAGCAGTGAAGGCATTAACGAATCGGCACGGCTAAAGCAAAACACTAAGCCGACAATTCTGGTGCAAGCCGGTATCCATGCCGGTGAAATCGACGGTAAAGATGCAGGCATGATGCTACTGCGAGATATAGTCAAAGGCGACAAAAGCGAGCTACTCGAAAAAGCCAACCTGCTGTTTGTGCCTATGTTTAGCGTTGATGCCCATGAGCGCAGCGGCGAATTTAATCGCGTTAACCAACGTGGCCCGGTGAATATGGGCTGGCGCACCAATGCCAATAATCTCAACCTGAACCGTGACTATGCCAAGGCCGACACCTTAGAAATGCAGAATATGCTGCGGGCAATCAATGTGTGGCAACCGGATCTGTATATCGATGTGCATGTCACCGATGGTATCGACTACCAGTACGACATCACCTTCGGCTACAACCTCGCCCAAGGCTTGAGTCCCGCGAGCTTTCGCTGGCTCGAAAATAGCTACCGCCCAGCGGTCGAAGCCGCGCTAAGTGCCCTAGGTCATATTCCTGGCCCGCTGATTTTTGCCGTCGACAATGCCGATATCACTAAAGGCATGTCACTGTGGAACCCAAGCCCACGCTTCTCCAATGGTTATGGTGATGCCCGCCATCTGCCGACTATTTTGATTGAGAACCACAGCTTAAAACCCTTTAAGCAGCGCGTACTTGGCACCTATGTAATGCTTGAGCAAACCCTTAAAACCGTGGGCAACCAAGCGACCAAGTTAAAGAGTGCGATTCAAGAGGATAAATACCGCGCCTCGCCACTGATCACATTAACGTGGAAATCAGCGCCACTGGCTAAAGACTGGGATTTTAAAGGCATCGACTACACTCTTGAGAAAAGTCCGATTAGCGGCACCGAGGTAGTGCGTTGGACAGGCGAGCCTAAACTGTACCCGAATTTACCAGTGATGGCCGAAACCGTGCCGGATATCAAAGTCACTCGCCCGAGCGCCTACTATATTCCCGCAGAATGGACGCAAGTGATTGACCGCTTGAATCTACACGGCATCAGGATGACACGTTTAAGCAAACCAACCGAACTTAAATTGCAGCAATATAGCCTGAGCAATCCGGTGTTTAATACCAAAGCGTTCGAGGGACGACTCACAGTGAAGGCCGACTCGACACTGGCGAAACTGACCACCACCTTGCCTGCGGGCACAGTGAAAATCAGTACAGATCAACCCTTAGGCGATCTGGCGATTTTACTGCTCGAGCCACAATCACCGGACTCGTTACTGCAATGGGGCTTCTTTAACCCTATCTTTACCCGTACCGAATACATTGAGGACTACGCAGTAGAACCGCTGGCCGCCAAGATGCTTAAGGAAGATCCCAAGCTACAGGCGGAATTTAACAAAGCGCTGGAAAACCCAGCGTTTGCTGCCGATCCCGAGGCACGCCTACGCTGGTTCTATGAGCGCAGTCCTTACTACGATAATCAATATCTTAAGTATCCAGTCTACCGTAGCCGTTAATCCCGCCGTTAAAAACGGCAAGGATTAAGCAGGCTTACGCGCGCTAATGCTATACACCAAGGGCACCTGTTGCCCCTGGTGTTTTAGTACATAACGGCCATCGGCTTGAGCCTCTAGCCCTGCAAAACAGTTATAGGGGCTAAACGCAAATTCGTGGAAGAACTCCAACACTAAGCCCGCCTGCAATAAGGCATTGATCACCTCAGACAAACTATGCGACCAGCACATTAAGGTGTGCTGCTCATCACCGGCATTCTCGGTATAGGTCCCTTCCTGCTCAATGTCTGGCACTCCGCGATTAAAATAGCTATAGCCATCGAATAGCTGCTGCGCCGGATGAAACTCTGCCATGTAAAACTGTCCGCCGGGCTTTAAACAAGCCGCAATGGTCTGCGCCCAAAGCGTTAAATCCGGTAACCACACAATGGCACCATAGGAGGTAAAAACAATATCTTGCGGCTCAACCCTACCCGCAACACTGTAGACATCACTACAGATAAACTCGGCGGACAACTGCGTCTGCTGCGCCAACTTGCGCGCCTCGGCAATCGCCACTTCGGATAAATCAACCCCAATCACTTTAGCGCCCATTCGCGCCCACGACAGGGTATCTAGGCCAAAATGACATTGCAGATGCAGTAGACTTTTGCCCGCCACCGCAAGCTCACTCAGCTCGATATCCGTTAAGGATGTTTTGCCACTCAAAAAGCCTTCAACATCATAAAAATCAGAGGTTAAATGCACCCGAGTGCGAGCATCCCAGGCGGTTTTATTGGTCGTTAAGTAATCCATATGAATCCTTTCTGGTTACGCTTTTAATCAAGCAGGAATGTTGGACACACGCTAACCGAATAAGTGAGTAATTTCACCACTCTTTGGGAAAATCACTCATTCAGCGGACATGTCCGCCTGCGCCCAAGCGGACACATTTAACTTATCCGCATGATTATTAATGCATTTTAAAATTGGCATAGGATGTGCAATCTCGACTGATATGAAGCTTATCGCTAATAGCTCAGCACTCAGTCAGTCGTCGAGTGTCGATAACAAGGAAGAAGAAAATGTCACTACGCCCTTTTATATTCACCCTCGGATTTGTCGCCCTCTTTACGGTTGGCGTGTCACTCACTGGCTGCATTATCAATGTGAACGCCGCTGGCATGCCGGATTTAGACCACGAGCAACGTGAACTCAGCCTCGATGCTCAAGACTTACAGGAGCTCGTTGCCGAAACAGGTGCGGGCAGCCTTGAAATCATCGGTGTCGAAGGCCTAACCCAAATTAAATTAGTCGCTGATATCTATAGCAATGACGATAGCAAAGTCATTCTCACCCTTGAGAAAAAGGCCAACAAAGCCAAGCTTAAGGCCGACTTTGAATCCCATAGCAGCTTTAGCAATTACTCTCCCTATATCGATTTGAAACTACAAGTGCCAGCAGGATTAGCGCTAGATATCGACGATGGCTCAGGTGCTATGTTTATCAACAAGATGACTGCGGATATCAAGGTCAAGGATGGCTCAGGCGAACTGGTTATCCATGGCGGCAATAATGTCAGTATCGACGATGGTTCTGGCGCGATTGAAGTCAGCCAAGTCAACGGCAACCTTGCCATTGTCGACGGCTCTGGTGGTATCCAAGTTAATGATATTAAAGGCAGCATCACCATCGATGACGGCTCTGGCGAAATTGAAGTCACTAATGTGCAAAGCACAGTCACCATTAACGATGGCTCAGGCGATATCAATGTGGTGAACACTAAGGGCTTGACCATTCTCTCATCAGGTTCAGGGGATGTGAGCTTCGATAAAATCGATGGCCCAGTAAGCAAACTCTAAACCCGTTAAACCAACAGCGTTACCGCTCAACCAACTTCCCGGCGTAGAGACTGATGTTGTAACGGTTCCCAACCAAAATGTCAGTCTTCTACCCACCCTTTTTAGCGTTACCGTTCCATGGACAATCTTATGCACTTTATGCCACTAACCCCTTGTAGTGGCATCTTTTTTTTGGTCTGGGACTTTCCGGGATTGGGTGCAACCATTGATAACCGAGTAATGCCTGTCCTGACTTTTTTAGTGTCGACTTATTCACTCAATATCGACGTTTTGTTTTGAAAAAGGCAAGTAGTTGCTTTTGTTTACCAGCTTCAGCCAACACATCGTGGCAGGCCTTGCTGGCACTGCCAACACCCATTACGTTTTGGTCGACTATTTCAACTGTAGAGGAAATATTTTGGGAGATATCTTCAGTCACACTTGATTGTTCACTAGAAGCCGTTGCAACAACAGTATTGACATTAGAAATTGTATTAACCGACGTGGAAATACCATGAAAAGCGTTACGTACCTTTTCCGAAACCATTTGAGATTCATCTAACAAACTTGCATTTGCTTTCATGTAATGATCAGCTTTTTCTGCTTGAGACTGTAGCTTGGAAATGATCCCTTGAATATCAATAGTCGATTGTTGTGTTTTAGCGGCAAGTGAGCGTACTTCATCTGCCACGACAGCAAAACCGCGTCCAGCTTCTCCGGCCCGTGCCGCTTCAATTGCAGCATTTAATGCCAGTAAATTAGTTTGTTCGGAAATACTGGTAATAACGTCAATAACAGAGCCGATTTCTATCGAATAATCTTTTAGTTGATTCACTATGGCTCCTGAATCACGAATGGCTGCACCGATTTTTTCAGAAATGACATCAGATTCACCGAGGGATTTATTACCCACTGTGACATTATCCATTGCCTCCCTTGCGCTGGTTTCAGCCTCAGTTGCATTTTTACTGACTTCTAGGGCTGTACTGGACATTTGATTGAGTGCGGTCGCGATTTGTTCTACCTGAACCAGCATTTGCTTAGAGTTATTTTCAACCTGATTCATAGTGGAGGCCAATACTTCCGCAGAAGTCGCTGTATTATCGGCAACGTTAATCAACTGCTCGGTCATTTCAGAAATTTTATCAGCAGTATCATTGCATCCCTTTGCCAATAGACCCAATTCGTTATTACCAATATCGTTAATTCGATCTGTAAGATCACCATTTGCTAATTTAGAAATAAAGGCCTGAACTGTCTTAATCGAAGTTACAATAAATCTTGATATGATAATCGATGTAGCTAATACCAATAGCGAAACAATGACTAAGATAAATAGCATTATTTTTATCGATTCATCGTAAATCTCATCACCATAACTGCTCGCAGCTTGTGCTCCTTTGCTATTTAAATCAGATAATTGGAGTAATAAATCCGAGTATTCGTTATAAGCATTGAGAGATTCGGTTAACAGCAGTTGTTTGGCGTCTTCATTCTTGTTTGCTCTTGAGAGAGTGAGAAGCTTCTGCTGAATTCCTAGGTACTCCTTATATAAGCGATTAAAATCATTGAATATGACTTTTTCTTCATTCTCGCTAATCAGTTGTTGATAGGTGCGTATAGATTCGTCAATTTTCTCTTTTATTTTATCCAATTCGCGTTCAGTATCTCGCATTTGAGCATCGTCCAACGAGAGAATATGACGGGATTCTAACACCCTAAGATCTGCCGTTTGGCCATTCAGTCGTTCTATAACGCGCACGGATGGTAGCCAGTCGTTGGATATGACGGTGGATTGCTCATTAATGACTTGCATTTTACCTATCGCTAGCATGGCTAACCCAAGAATCGCAATCATGGGAATTGCAAAAGCTCCAAGTAAAAGATGATTTATCTTTAGATTACGCATGTAAACCCCGACAATGATGACTATGCTCAAATGTATTTATCTGACGCCTGATACAGGCTTATTCCCTCCATAAATATATAAGCCAGACATTCAACTTTCGCTATCCGAACGGATAATTAATAGTAGTTATTTGCTGGTTTCTAAAAGGCATAACCTTAGCTAATACATGATTTAAAGTAACAACGATAAATGTGGGGCAAAATTTAACAATGAGTGTCTCGATAAACTTCGATGGTAGGTACGTCCGGAACAGTTACGGTACACTTGACGCCAGCTAAGTAAAAGGGTGCACACCATGTTAGTTAAATTTATCAATAAACGCAGCCGCAGTCGTAAGCATATGCGCGATTATGCCAAAAATATCTTTGAATATAACCAGTATTTGCTACCTCTTTATATTGACAGCGGGGTAACAGAAGGTTTTGAGAGAATTCAGCCATACCGCGAATTTGATGAGGACTTTCGCCAGTGGGAGTTGTTGGGTGCCGAATTAGGCGTACCCGAATGTTATTTCGCCGATGTGGCGCAACTTGCGTATATAGAATCAGGCAGGCTTGAGGCGGCGCCGCTGATGTGCTCGCTCGCTTACGGTTATTTTGCAACCGCCATTGATTACTATAAATATTGTTCATCGATAGAAAAAACTGGCGGGATAGCAAACGCTATGTGGCCTACAATCAGCGTGTTTCGGCTTGTACTGATGCTGTTCACTGGGCTTAAACACTATGCAGACGAGCTGTACTACGCTGAGGCAACCGCGCGGCGTTCGGGCTGGATTGCTCGCTCCCATGGTTTTATTGGCGATTTTTTGGTGCTGCTGTATGGCCGTTATTTGGGACATATCGAGCCGCCTTTCACTAGTAAGGTGCAAGTGACACTGCGAAAAACGGCTCCTTTCCCCTATGCGTCATTTTTAGATAACTGGGACACACAGGATATCGAATTCATCAGCACCATGCTGCAAACCCTCTGCGATGATCAGGTAGAACAAGCAGTTATCGGGGATAAAAAGTGTTTTTTTGAGTTCCACAATGGACATCTCTCATACATACCGTTGACGGCGTTAATGCTGCTAAAGCTTCGAGACCTCAGGGGCTTGGCTAATCCGCAGTTTAGTCATCCGGCATTTGGCGATATAACAGCTTTGTTTGAGCAAGTTGATCAGCAGTTTACCGATTATATCGCGGCAGAGGGGATTCACAGGATTGAAGATGCTGCCGATGAGGTGTTAACCAAGACGCTTGCACGAATGCAAACACAAACCTTTGATGCAAAATCCATTTTCTCTAAGCGACCTTGATATACAACATAAAGACAGGACATGCATATCTTTTTAGCATCGATACTGCCTATGGGTAGTTCCATAGCAAAACTTAGTTGCGGTAATAGTTCGAGGGGCAAATAGGCGGCATCATGGCTTCTGGCTATCGTATCACCTAATTGCCTGCCGCAGGCTTTCGCACGCTCTTATATGAGCCACACCAGTGACTCGCCGTACTCATGTTTTAAAAATCGCGTCCATGTAGGCTCTACTAAAGAATCCCTGTTTTAGGAGATCACTGGCGCAACAATGCTGGATTGGGTGCAACCATTGATAGTCGAGTAATACCTATCATGACGCTTTCTCGATGCTGGCTGTTAACCCCACAAGAATTTTCCAAGTCTACCATTCCCGTAAGAAAATTTAACAATGGGTGTCTCGATAAACCCTCCTACCTTTTCTTTTCAGCTACTAAAGTATTCATCTAATGCGAATCTCAATTTATTAGCATCGACGAGATCACCAAAGTTAACCTTTACTACTTCTTGACCGTTTAAAGTTTCATCTCTCATAGATATCGATATGTTGTGAAATCCGCGCATATAATCATCCAAGTCATTAGCATCAAAAGTATGATTAACATACATAAACGCCTCATCACCTTCAAAAAATAATTCATTAATTTTCATAAGCTTACAGAATTTCCAAAGAGTTTGTTAATTTCATTTCTGCTGGTATTGGATCGCGTTTGTCGTACCCATTACCTTAAGATTTATCTTGCTTTTTAGAGCAGTACGTCCGCATAAATGGTTAGGATTTAGCCATTGATTTAAATCCAGCAACCAAGGCTTGCTCCACAAAGCTGGGGTTCATCATGCAACTATTCTGTTTAATTGACACACTTATTTTGGTTGGCTCAGCTCTTATTCTCTGTGCAGGCTGTTAATTCCACAAGAGTTTTGCCAGCCCTATCATTCCTGTAAGAAAATTTAACAGTGGGTGTCTAGATAAAACTTCTAGATAAACTACAGGTTAGACTGATTTGATAGTCAGTGCCATCCGCTGCATTTAGTCCTCTATTCTTCTCTACCTTTTCTTTTCAGCTACTAAAGTATTCATCTAATGCGAATCTCAATTTATTAGCATCGACGAGATCACCAAAGTAAACCTTTACTACTTCCTGACCATTTAAAGTTTCATTTTTCCTTGCGACAGATATGTTATGAAATCCGCGCATATAATCATCCAAGTCATTTGCATCAAATGTATGATTAACATACATAACGGCTTCTTCACCTTCAAAAAACAATTCATTAATTTTCATCAATTCCCCCTCTTTTCAAAGTGTTTATTAATTTCTTTTCTGCTGGTATAGGATCGCGTTTGTCGTCTTCATTACCTTAAGGTTTATCTTACTTTTTAGATCAGGGCATCCGCAGAAATGGTTAGGATTTAGCGATTGATTTAAATCCAGCAACCAAGGCTTGCTCCAAGAAGCTGGGGGTCATCATGCAACTATTCTGTTTAATTGACACACTCATTTTGGTTGGCTCAGCTCTTATTCTCAGTGCAGGCTGTTAATCCTAAAAGAGTTTTTCCAGCCCTATCATTCCTGTAAGGTAATTTAACAGTCGATATCCTGATAAACTGCCTGTAATCTGTTTGTTAAAACGTTCTTACCCATAAAGGTGAACACTCTTTGTACCAGTGGTCTACTTGCATTAATTCATCTTTATCGTTGAAAAAGAAGCTAATACCCTCGATGATTACAGACGATGCAAATTTATTATCGTCCCACGATTGGTTATTATATTGTTCTTTTACTTTCTGGATACCTAATTTTGATTGTGCAATCTTTAAAAGTTCGCCTTTGGAAATAGAGCTGTTAACAAATTGAGATAAAACAAAATTATCACGCTTTAATCTAGAGTGAGCTTCAATAGTGTAACTGTGCTTTGCGAACCAAAAAACCAAGTAAACATTCAATATAAAACTGAGGAAAAACAACACATTTAATAACATTTATGCCATCCATAATTAGTAATTACAATGTCTTTTCGATGCTGATGAAACATATTACATCAACAATTTAGAGGGTCTATCCCTATGCTTCGCACATGTAAAAATCTTATAGGTTCAAAAATGTATTTTTTACCATTTATAATAATGGATGGTAACTGGACAGAGTAATCTTCCAATTTATACTCAATATCGCTCGAAAAAATACTTATTGATGCGCCAGAATTAAAATACTTTTTACCAAATAATGTGTTATAACCAAAAAAGGTATTACCAGTTATCTTCGATGTTGGAATTACACTGAAATACCCACCATTCTTAGCTGACTCATCAGAATTAGCGTTTGGAATGTTCTCCGCCCGTGTAATTAATTCAACTATCTTTACACTCCATGTTTTGTTTGTTGTATTGTCAGAAATTACAATTTCATCGCTCTCAAATTGAAAATATGTTCCAGATGGAGCAATAATTGAAGCTGAAAAATGAAAATTCTTAAATCTCTCATTTTTTGCTGAACTCGAGCTAGATACTTCGAGTTCAACACCTTCACTAAGCTGTATTGATATTTTATTCGCAGGACCAGAACCTCCACAGCCACTACTGTATGTAACTCCTTCGCTATATATTGGTTTATAGTAATCTCGAACTACAGGCGCACACGATATAGATATCATTGAAAGAGAAATTATAAATACATATTTTTTGAAAAACATATATGGCGCACAATTTCCTTTGAAACATAACGTCTTAGTTCGCATGAGCGTTAACCTCATAAAACCAGTAAAGTGCATATATTTAATCACTTGTAATAAAAGAAATTTATCAGAATTACAATAAATACACCATCACAAGAAATGACATTATAACGAGCAAGTACTATTTCAACTCTTCTTTTAGCGGCTCTATTTTTCTGACACCAATAACAGAATCAGGATATGTGCAGGCTAACAGAACACTCCGTGGTTAATGGAATTAAGCACTGATATGGAAGTGACCGTTGGCGGCATGGCCGCTCTTTCACATCCATGTGATCGCGGCATTCGTACTTCCATATGCAGCAGATGCCGCGGTCGAGCCTATAGGGATACTTCTTGTTAAATGAAAGGGCGGCGTGTCACTGGAATGGCAGTGCTTAATCATTACACGTGTACACCAATGATTTAGCTCTTTTATCTCGCACTATCGATGTTCAGCTGATTCAATCAACCTCAACTTCTGACTGCGGCTTAACTTTTTAACCGCGATTTCACGCTTGAGTGCATCACTGCGGGTGCCGACTTGCTCTTGATACATCAGGGTTAATGGCCCTTTGCCGCGCAGGTACTTTGCTGCTTTGGGGCTGCTTGATTGATGTTCGTTAAAGCGGCGTGCGACATCTGTGGTGATGCCGGTGTACAAGTGGCCATTGGCGCAGCGGATAAGGTACAGATACCACGTTGATGCTTGTTCAATCTCTGATGTTGCGCCTTGCTCCCAAGTAACAGCTTGCTCAGCACCTAGCGCTTCTGGCTTGCTAGAAAGCTGAGCTTGGTTAACAGCTTGCGCTTGGCTAGCCCCTTTTTGGGGGCTAGCCGAGGGAGTTAAATTAGCGGCTTCAATCACTAAATCGGTCACCCGTTGGCGCCTACTTAGTCATGCCGAGCAGACTTAAGAAGAAGGCATATTCCTGTGCCGTATCTTGGTACTGGCGGTAACGACCACTCTTACCACCGTGTCCTGCATCCATATCAACGTGGAATAACAACACCTTATCGTCCGGTTTGTACCATTTATTTTGCACTTCACGCAGTTTTGCTACCCATTTAGCGGGTTCAAAATACTGCACCTGTGAATCATGCAAACCTGTGGTCACCAATAGGTGGGGATACTCATGGTCGGCAACATTGTCATAGGGCGAGTAGCTGAGCATATAGTCGAAATAGGTCTTGTCGTTTGGATTACCCCATTCATCGTACTCGTTGGTAGTGAGCGGAATCGACTCATCGAGCATGGTCGTGACCACATCCACAAAGGGCACGTGTGCCGCAATGGCAAAGTACTTTTCAGGCGCCATATTGGCAATCGCGCCCATTAACAGCCCACCAGCACTGCCGCCCGAGGCCACCACTTTATTTTTATCCCCATACCCTTGCTCGGTTAAGGCCGTAGTGACATCAATAAAGTCATTAAAGGTATTCTTTTTATTCAGTAATTTGCCCGCATCGTACCAAGGGCGGCCTAACATTTCGCTGCCGCGCACATGGGCGATGGCATACACAAAACCGCGGTCGAGCAGACTGATCACCGACGACGAAAAGTCAGGCTCAACAGTGTAACCATAGGAACCATAACCATATTGGTACAGAGGGTTGGTGCCGTCTTTCTTGAACTTATCCTTACGATACACCAAGGACACTGGCACCTTAGCGCCATCGCGGGCGGTGACAAATAAACGTTCGGCGCGATATTGGCTGGCATCGAAGCCACCGAGTACTTGTTCCTGCTTAAGCAGATCGCGTCTATCGGGATTGCTTAAGTGGTACTCATAAATCGCCTCTGGCGTGGTCAGGCTCGAGTAGAAAACCCGTAACTTATCGCTATCTTGCTGGGCGTTAACATCTAAACCCAGCACATAGGCGGGTTCATCGAAACTCAGCTCAAAAGGCTTTTGGCCATTGAATGGCATCACTTTAATCCGTGTCAGGCCATTTTCACGGGTTTGAATAATTAGGTAATCCTTCAGCACCAGCTCATCTTCAAGCCGCGCATTGGGATTGTGAGCAACCACTTCCTGCCATTTGGATTTATCGGCGGCATCCTTAATCGCCACTTTCATCAAACGGAAGTTAGTCGCCTGCCAGTTGGTGAGAATGTAATAACTGTCACCCAGCTTAGAGACACTGTATTCATGGCCTTCTTCCCGCGCAAGCACAGGTTTGAACAGGCTTAAAGGATCGTTTGCATCCAGCACTGACACTTCGCTAGTGGTAGTGCTCTCATGGAACAGCACAATTTGCGACTCATCTAAACTCTTGCCGAGGGAGATGTAATAAGCATCATCTTGTTCCTCATACACCAACACATCTCTCGATTGTGGTGTGCCGAGTTCGTGGCGATATACACGATAGCCCAGCAGGGTTTGCAGATCTTTGGCGATATAAAACACATGGCGATTATCATTGCCCCAAACGATACGACCCTCTGTGTTTTCAAGCACATCGGTGATCATGGCGCCGGATTCAATATCTTTAAAGTAGATGTGATACACGCGGCGGCTTAACACATCTTCACCAAAGGCCAGCATGGTTTCATCTGGGCTGACGCTAACGCCACCTAAACCATAAAACTCATGGCCCTTGGCACGCTCATTCACATCGAGCATCAGTTGCTCAACACCTGCGCTCCCCTTACGGGCAATCAACGGATATTCGCTGCCCTCTTGGTAGCGGCGATAATAGCTATGCTGGTGCCATTGGTACGGCACGCTCGACTCATCGGCCACTAAGCGCCCAGTCAGCTCGTTAAACAACCCGTCTTGCAATGACTTAAGCGGCTTAAAATAGGCTTGGGTATAACGGTTTTCAGCGTTTAGATGCGCTAATACTTTGGGATCTTGGCGTTTATCGTCGCGCATCCAATAGTAGTCATCGGTGCGTGTGACGCCGTGCAAGGTCATCACATGGGGAATTTTTTCCGCAACGGGCGCAGAGACTTGCCCTTTTGGAGTGGAGCAACCGGGTAATAACATAGCAAGACCTAAAGTAAGCAGCAGAGTGCGCATGTATACGTCCTTGTGACGTTCAAACACCATCGTGGGGCACGACGGCAAGCCAATAAGTTGATGTGCCGGATATGATATACCCAAGCTAGCTCAAGTTGCGAGTTTCCTAAAGATTGCGCTTGCTTAAGGATCACAAGGCATTGTGCGCTTGCGCAAACATTGCCCAATTTCAGGCGCGATGTTATTGCCATCACCATTAATTAGGCGCAACATAACCGCGTTTTTAGGCCAAAGCCTATCAACAATTCTCAGGGCGGGGTGAAACTCCCCACCGGCGGTAAATAGTGAGGTGAATAAATTTCCCCACACTAAAGCCCGCGAGCGCCCGAACGCAATTCGGGGTCAGCAGATCTGGTGCCCTAGCTTGTCTCGCCATGGTTAATGCCTATCGAGCGCTACTATTCCAGAGCCGACGGTAATGGACTGTTTGCCGCAAGCAACAGTACTGAGTCCGGATGGAAGAGAATGTAAGACAACACTTGGATAATTGGCATTAACTTGAGCTAAGTATCCCTGCTGTTAGCCTCATATTTTGCAATCACGTTTTTAAGCCTGCGCTTAAAGCGGGTCGATTGCTACAGCACAATCCCCTTTAGGGTAATGGCTGTATTTCTGCACGCCCTGATTCTGGATATTCCCATGTCGTATTTTTGAAGGATATTAACCATGAATCAGTCTTTACTTGCTCCTTTTGGTACTGCTATCGAACGCGTTGAAGCGGGTCTTGCTGCCCTGCGCCAAGGCCAAGGTGTGTTGGTGGTCGATGACGAAGATCGGGAAAACGAAGGCGACTTAATTTTTGCCGCCGAGTCACTGACCAATGCGCAAATGGCCATGCTTATTCGCGAATGCAGCGGTATCGTGTGTTTGTGTTTACCGGATGAAAAAGTCAAAGCCCTTGAGCTGCCACCTATGGTCGAAAACAACTCGAGCCAATATGGCACCGCGTTTACTGTAAGTATCGAAGCCAAAGTGGGTGTCACTACTGGCGTTTCGGCCGCTGACCGTGTAACCACCATTAAAGCCGCCATCGCTGACCATGCTAAGCCAAGCGATTTGGCTCGCCCAGGCCATGTATATCCGCTGCGCGCCCAACCCGGTGGCGTATTAACTCGCCGTGGCCATACCGAAGGCACTATCGATTTAATGCAGCTAGCCGGACTCAAGCCCGCTGGCGTGTTATGTGAAGTCACTAACCCCGACGGCACTATGGCGCGTCTGCCTGAGATTATCGCCTTTGGTGCAGCGCATAAAATGCCTGTACTGACGATTGAAGATATCGTGGTTTACCGTAAGTCGTTATTAGCCAATGTAGGCTAAATTTGGCCCCATAAACAGGATGCAATTTAAAGGACGCGTGCGAAGGCCCGCGTCCTTTTTTATTTAACTTCGATAAAACACTTTGGTTAAGCATCAAATCACGCTAGATATCACAGACAGCAAAACAATTTATCTGCTAGGAGAAAATTTCATCAATAAAAATATAATCTTAGGTGTATATAATAAATAGCTGAATTTCGTGAGCTAGATTAGATATCCATAAACCAAGGGTCGCGAGCTACAGGCTTCTATGTTAAATATTCGCACCCAGTGCCTGACCTTCCGCTTTCACCCCATCAAGGAAATTCCTTGATTTGTTATGTCTCAAATCAGGCCAATTGAGGAGTAAGTTTGTATGCCATCCACGCTACAGCATCTCAGCTTGAAACAGAAACTGATTCTGTTTTCGCTGCTACCTTTGCTGATGATGAGTATTTTTGTGCTGTCGCGAATGTATGTACTTGTGAAAGAGTATCGCTTTGCCACTCAAAACCATTTGGCAATACAAACTACTTCAAAAATCAATGAATTACTCTATCAACTTCATAACGAATATGGATTAAGTACCCAATTACTCCCAGCCACTACGCCTCAAGATGAAACTCGTCTATTGCAACAGCAACAACTGACCTCTGATGCACTAGAAGCACTGCTTAAAAGTCCGGCTTTGCTTGCGTTGAATACTGCGTTAAGTGGCCAACTGGCATCGACCCAGTTACAGGAAAAACTGACAAGTTTAACGCTGCTAAGTCATAAATTGGCATCGAGCCGCCAAGAGGCGCTCGATCAACACCCATCTGCATTTATCGATTTATATCAACAATTTAATTCTGAATTAATGCAGTTAATCCAACAACTGCAATTACTCACCAATGATATTAATCAATCAAGAGCCTACGCAGATTTACTGAATCTACTGATGGTGCAAGAGTTGGCAGTGAAAGAACGCAGCGCCATCAATCGTATGTTGTTGTCAGAAAGCCTCAGCATTAATGACTACAAAGCCATCAATACCATTATGTATGAATATGGCCAAGCCATCTCCCATGCCAGCAATGCCTCAATATCTGACAGACATTCCCTCATCCGCCAGATACAAGCCTCACCGGAAAGCTTGCGAATACTTAAAATCAGTCAACAAATAGAGCAACAGATCCATATCAGCACGTTAGTACAAAGCATCAACGCCAATCTGGGTTACGATGGGTTAATCGATAGTTTTCAAGATTACTTATTAACGGGTAGCCTGATATCGCTTGAGAAGTTCAATCAATCCTTAGCCACGATTCAGCAAAAACTCGCAGAACTTAACCGCGAAACAATCAACCTGCCTTCACTTGCGCCTGCAGTACAGATTATCGAAGAGAGTATCAACCAGTATCAATTCTGCATGTCCAAGATCTTACAATTAAAAGATCAAAAACTATCGCTCGCTGAAATCACCGCCCTTGCTCACATCAACAATACCGATCTCACTAGCGCCATTGATAAATTATTAAAGCCTCCCCATCCAGTGAGCAGCAAACACTGGTGGACATTAACCACAGATAGAATCAATAAGCTGAACGCGCTCAGTAATGAAATCACGCGTACCATGGCTCGCCAGAGTAATGAACAACAACAGCATGCGCTAACCCTATTAGGTATTTATCTGCTCTCCGCCTTATTTACCGCCACCATCACCCTGTGGCTAGGGCGGAAAATCATTCGTAGCTTTATGGATAAAATCACCCAAATTGCTAATGATATGCAGCGAATGGCCGCCGACCCTGAGTTGAATATTCATATTGATGTGTCAGGCTCAGATGAACTTGCGCGGATGTCTCGGGCGATGAACCGTATGCTGAGCGAGCGCCAGAAAGCGAATCAAGCGCTTAATCGGGCCGCGGCGGTCTTTAACTATTCGGCCGAAGGCATTATGGTGACGGATGCCGATAACCATATCGAATTAGTTAACCCCGCCTTTAGCCAGATCACAGGCTATAGCTTAGAAGAGGTGAAAGGCCGAAGCCCTTCACTTTTAAGCTCGAAACGCCATCCAAGCCATTTCTATACCGCGATGTGGGAAGCATTAGAAAAAAACGGCAAATGGGAAGGCGAAATCTGGAATAAGCGCAAAGATGGCCAAGTGTATCCCGAGTATTTAGCCATTACTGTAGTGCGTAATGAACGGGGTGAAATAATCCAACATATTGGTTTGTTTATGGATATCAGTAAACGTAAGCAATATGAACAGGATCTGTGGTACCAGGCACATTTCGATACGCTCACCGGATTACCGAATCGCAAACTCTTTAATGAGCGGCTGCAGCATGAAATCCAGCTCGCCCAACATGACTCCCGTAAACTGGCGATTCTGCTGATTGATTTAGACCAATTTAAATATATTAATGATGTACAAGGCCACGCCACAGGCGACTTATTATTACAAGATGTGGCCAAGCGACTGGAAAATATTGCTGGTAAAACCGACTTTGTCGCCCGCATCGGCGGGGACGAATTTGTGCTTATCCTTCCCCGTGTCACCAATGAATTTGCGATCGAGCATATGGCAAGCCATATCATCGAAACCCTGTCGACGCCTTTTAGCTTGAATGAACGGGAAATTCAAATTTCCGCCAGCTTTGGGATTGGGGTTTACCCAGAAGATGGGCTAGATGTCAGCTCGCTAACCCGCAACACCGAAATGGCCATGTATCAGGCAAAAGACGCCGGCCGCAATAACTTCAAATACTTCACCTCGGGAATGAACCAAGCCATGTTTGCCCGTATGGAGCTTGAACAGCGGCTACGCCGTGCCGTGGCACAGAATGAGTTTACGCTGCACTATCAACCGATTGTGGAGATGAAAACAGGTAAAGTCTGCAGTGTTGAAGCGCTGATCCGCTGGCAAGATCCGGATTTAGGCTTAATCCCCCCTGACCAGTTTATTGGCATCGCTGAAGAGACAGGACTTATCGAACCTATGGGGGAATGGGTACTCAACCAAGCGATGCACGACCTCAGACAATGGCAACAACTTGGCTTACACCTTAACGTGGCTATCAATGTTTCAAGCCGCCAATGTGTAAATGCTCGAGGTTTAGGATTTGATCAAGTGCTGCAAGAATGCTTTAACCGCCACCATATCAACCCAAGAAACGTGCATATTGAGATCACTGAAAGCATGCTGATGGGCGATGCTAGCCACTGCTTAACCACCCTAGAATCCATTCGTCATTTAGGCTCGCAGATTTATATCGACGATTTTGGTACTGGCTATTCATCCTTGAGTTATTTGAAGAAATTCCCTATCTCTGTGATAAAAATCGATCGCAGCTTTGTGGAAAATGCCCTGAGCAATAGCTCAAATACCAATTTAGTGAAAGCCATCGTGATGATGGGACAAAGCCTTGAAATGGAACTCGTGGCCGAAGGGATTGAAACCGAAGCCCAATGGAATCTACTGCGTGATTTAGGTTGCCACTACGCCCAAGGCTATTTGATCTCTAAGCCCCTGCCATTTGCAGCCATTACGCCGCTGCTAAGCCAAACACTACCGGCATTATTACAGCAGCAAGAACCGCGCGAAAAGTGTGTTAATGCTTGATAGATTGACGAAAATCCTGATTTTTGCCCATAAAAAAACAGCCTAGGCTGCTTTTTTATGGGCAAAGGTGTTGCGCTTAAGCCTGCGGTTGGCTTTGGGCATTCATAATACTTTCGCCGCCCTTTGAGGCTAATTTGGCAAGATCTTTATCAATAAAGAACAGCGCTTTGCCATCTTCACCCACTAAACGGATCTTATCGACAATCGACTTAAACAGCTTTTCTTCTTCATGCTGTTCAGCCACATACCATTGCAGAAAATTGAAGGTTGAATAATCTTGATTCGAAAATGCAGTGTGGGCTAACGCGTTAATCTGACGAGTAATTAACTGTTCATGCTCATAGGTCAGCTCGAATAACGCCAGCAGAGAATCGAACTGTGACTGAGGTGCTGCAATGGCGCCCAATAGAGGTAAACCACCGGTTTCACTCACATAGGTGAACAAACGGCGCATATGGCCCATTTCTTCATCTGCATGTTCGCGCATAAATTTTGCTGCGCCTTCAAAGCCTTGATCTTCACACCATGCACTCATTTGCAGGTATAAATTAGAGGAGAAAAACTCCATATTAATTTGTTCATTCAACTTTTCGATCATGGTTGCAGACAGCATAGTTAATCCTCTTGGGCATTCGCACTTAAATCATCGGCTCACATTGTCATGAAGGGCGGCAGCAAAAGCAACAAAATTTACCTTTGTTGACTTAGCTAAGTTAATGATTCATTGATAAAAATGATTTTCATTTGTTCATAGAATCGCGTTTAGTACCGCACGAACGTTACTGCAAACTCAAGTATAAAAAGAGTAAACCTTAGGCAACACTTAAGGAAAACTACCTAACAAATCACATAAACTCCTATGCAGATCATAGCCAAGCAAGCGCAGCGTGGCATAATAGCTCCCATATTTGCTCCAACCCTTTGCCCATAAGGAAGACCCGATGTCCGTGAAAGCCGATCCTTGTTCGCAACCTAGCTTAATGCATCCAGATCAAGCCATTCCCCTTCTGCTTGAGCAGGTTAGCCCAGTGTCAGACACCGAAGTCGTTACACTTCCCCACGCGCTTGGCCGCGTGTTAGCAGAGGACTTGGCCTCGTGTATCGATTTACCCCCCTTTGATAACTCATCAATGGATGGCTACGCTTTTCGCTTTGCCGATTTAAACAGTCAAACCGAGCACACCACATTAACACTGATTGGTAACTCCTTCGCAGGCCATGGCTTTGAGGGTGAAATTATCCCCAACTCCTGCGTGCGCATTATGACGGGCGCGCCAGTGCCTGCGGGTTATGACACAGTGCAAATGCAGGAAGAGACCCAAGCACAGGGCAATCAAATCCAAATCAATCACCCTAAGGCTAAGGGCGCCAATGTGCGTTGCCGCGGTGAAGAGCTGTTGCAAGGCACCAAAGTGCTGAAAGCGGGCATCGAAATTAAAGCCGCCGAGCTCGGCGTATTAGCCACCATTGGCGTGAGTCAGGTGCGGGTTTACCGCCAACTCAAGGTCGCATTTTTCTCCACAGGGGATGAGCTGCGCCCCGTGGGCAGCGACTTAGCGCTAGGGCAAATTTACGACTCCAACCGCTATTCAATCCAAGGGTTACTCAGCCGTGCCAATGTGGAATGGCTGGATTTAGGGGTTGTCGCTGACGATCCAGAGGCGATTCGCCATGCATTTCGCCATGCCGCGAGCCAAGCGGATATGGTATTAACCTCGGGCGGCGTATCCGTCGGTGAGGCAGATTTTACGAAGCAGATCCTTGATGAAGAAGGCAAAATCACCTTCTGGAAACTCGCCATCAAACCAGGTAAACCCTTCGCCATGGGACGCATAGGCAAAGCAGTATTCTGTGGTTTACCGGGTAATCCTGTGTCCTCTATGGTGACCTTCTACAAGCTGGTGTGGCCAATCCTAAACAAGATGCAGGGCTTAACCCCAAAAGCGCCACTGATGTTATCGGCTACCCTGACGACACCAGTGCGTAAACAGCCCGGCCGCGTTGAGTATCAGCGCGGTATTTTATCCCGCAATGCACAGGGCGAGCTGGAGGTCGCCATTACAGGCAGTCAAGGGTCGGGTATGTTGACCTCGATGAGCCTGGCTAACTGCTTTGTGTTGTTAGAACAGTTCCAAGGTGACTCGCCAGCGGGCACAAAAGTCACGGTTGAACCCTTTAACAGCGTGCTTTGCTAAGGTCTTTTTATGAATCAACAAGTAGACATCCTTAGCGATAGCGAACTCACCCGCTACAGCCGCCAAATCTCGATCAAGGCGATGGATATCGATGGCCAAGAACGCTTAAAACTCGCCAAAGTGTTGATGATTGGCGCCGGCGGTTTAGGCTGCGCGGCGGGGCAATATTTGACCGTTGCGGGTATTGGCGAGATGACCTTAGTCGATTTCGATACGGTTGAGCTCTCTAACCTACAGCGCCAAGTGCTGCATCAGGATGCCACTATTGGCCAACCTAAAGTCGAGTCGGCCAAGCAGCGCCTTAATCAGCTCAATCCTCACGTTAAAATCAATACCATCAATGCGGTATTGGATGACCATGAGATCGATGCCTTAGTCGCCAACCACAGTATCGTGGTCGATTGCACTGATAATGTCAGCGTGCGTGAGCAATTAAATCAGAGCTGTTTTAAGCACAAGATCCCACTGATTTCTGCCGCCGCTATCCGCATGGAAGGCATGGTCACCGTATTTGACTATCAAGCGCAAACGCCTTGTTATCATTGCTTTAGTTCACTTTTTGGCGAGCAGCAACTCAGCTGTGTCGAATCCGGTATTCTTGCGCCCGTCGTCGGTATGGTCGGCTGCTTGCAGGCGGTTGAAGCAATCAAAGTCATCACGGGTATGGGCAAAACACTGGCAGGACGAATGCTGATGATCGATGCTATGACCATGGAATTTCGCGAGATGAAATTACCCAAGCACCCTCACTGCAAGATATGTGGTGAGTAGCACATTAACCTTTAATATTCAGCACGCTTTTTACAATTAAGGAATGACAAATCAAATGGATACTGAAAATAGCGTATTTGACCGCCGCACAACCGATGACCCCATTATAGGCGCGGGTGTCTATAACTTAGTGATTGGCTTAACCCTTGTCTGGGGTTTTGCCGTGAACTATATGATGGTCAGCTATATCGACCCCGAAGCGATTGCCAGCGTGAATCCGTGGGTGTTCTTTATCGGTTACTTCGCCTCCTGCTTCTTGGGGATTTATCTGTTCCAATCTTCAACTAATCCCCTCGTCAGCTTTATTGGCTATAACTTTGTAGTCGTGCCCTTCGGCCTGATTATTAATATGGTTGTCAGTCAGTACGATCCCGCATTAGTTACTGAAGCGATTAGAATAACTGGCCTAGTCACGATTGCCATGATGTGTTTGGGCACCCTGTTTCCAGCTTTTTTCCAAAAAATATCTGGGGTACTCACCATCGCATTACTATTGGTGATAGTGGTCGAACTAATTGAAATATTTATCTTTAATACCCATCACGGCATTTTAGATTGGATAGTTGTACTGATCTTTTGTGGCTATATTGGCTACGATTGGGGCCGCGCGAACCAAATCCCGAAAACCGTCGATAACGCTGTCGATAGCGCCGCCGCTTTGTATATGGATATCATCAATCTATTTCTGCGTATTTTGCGGATTTTAGGACGAAAATAAGTCACTCAATGACAAGGAAAACAGCATGAAACTAACCTCACCACTGTTAATCGGCCTCATCATCGGCGCCAGCTTAATCGGCTGCGGCGAGAAAACCGAGCCAGCAACAAACGCTCAGGCTGAAACAAAAACGGAAGCGAAAGCACAAATCGCCAACCCGGCATCAGAGTATTGCGCCTCCCTCGGTGGCATATCGGAAATCCAAAGAACCGCAGAGGGGGAACACGGTATGTGTACCTTGCCAAACGGTGAACAGATTGAAGAGTGGGCGCTATTTCGCCGCGACCATCCACAGGAAAAGCCCAGTAATTGAGGCTGAGTAAAAAAGCAGGCGCACTCGGCGCCTGTTGTTTTATGTCCCGCTGACGATCTGATTTCGCCACTGCAAACGTTTAGCCTGCGAATGGAAGCTCCAGGCTAACACGCGGGTGATCTTATTACCCTGCTGCATCTCAATGGTTTTAACGGTATCAACACCCAACTTTGCCAATGCTTGATAGCAAGGTTTAAGATTTTCCTGCTTTGACACTAAACTGGTAAACCACAGACACTGTTCGGCAAACGCTTGGCTCTCGCGGATCATTGTGGCTAAAAATTGCCTCTCTCCGCCTTGGCACCATAACTCCGCCGCCTGACCACCAAAGTTTAAGGTCGCGCTGGTCGCTTTAGGCTGTTCACCGCGATTAAGTTGCAGATTACGCACCTTGCGCAGCGAGCCTTCGCTAGCTTCTTTTAACGAGCCATGAAAGGGAGGATTGCACAGAGTTAACTCGAAGCGGTCAGATGCCTGAATGATCCCCTTAAAGACCGACTTTTCATCCTGCTGCTGCCTTAAGGATAAGTGCCCCTGCAAACTCGGGTTATTGTCGATAATCCGCTGCACATTGGCCAGCGACTGAGGATTGATATCCGAGGCGACAAACTGCCAGCCATACACTTGATGCCCTAGGATGGCATAAACGCCATTCGCCCCAGTGCCGATATCTAAAGCGCTAACTTGTCCAGCACGCTGGACGGGGGCGCCTTCGAACAACAGATCAGCCAAGTAGTGCAGATAATCAACTCGTCCGGGGATCGGTGGGCACAGCGCACCCTTAGGAATATCCCAAAACGCCAGCCCATAATGATGTTTCAAGAGGGCCGCATTGAGGGTTTTCACTGCTATGGGGTCGGCAAAATCGATAGATAAGGCGCCGTATGGCGTTGGCCGAACAAAGGTTTTTAGCTTAGGGTAACTCGTCATCAACGCCGAAAAGTCATAGCCGTGAGCATGCAAATTACGCGGGTGTAAGGTCTTTCTCTCAACGCCCTGTTTTGGCTTGCTCGTCGCTTTAGCGGGGGCAATATTTGGTTTTGCTGGTTTTGCTGGTTTTGCTGGTTTTGCTGGTTTTGCTGGTTTTGCTGGTTTTGCTGGTTTTGCTGGTTTTGCTGATTTTGCCACAAGTGGCTTAGGCGAGCTTGGTTTGCTGCGTTTTCCTGTAGGTGACATCGCAGGCTTAGCGGCAATTTTAACGACGGGTTTAGACATAATGATGGTTCAACAAGAGCGGGCCAATCCAAAGATCGGCCCTTAGCCTATTGGCTGGATTAATCGTAAAGATAAGAGGTAAACAGTAGATTGACTACTATAGGTTTACCCGCTTCCTTGGTCAGCAGATTATTGACCATATCAAAGCATTCGCGGCGGATTTCCTCACGGCCAGTAAGAGACTTAATTTTTTCTTCGGCTTGGTTACCCAGCACCTCAATAATGGCGGCACGCAACAGTGGATCATGGCGCTCAACGATCACTAAATCATCGGGACTCTTTACCATCAGCTCAACACTGATCTTTACAAACCCGAGCTTTTTGCGGTTTGAAATATAGTTAGTCACAATTTCGGGCTCAAACCCGTAATAGGCGAAATCCCCAGTAGGGGGTGGAGCTTTCTCGTCGGCTGCATATGCGCTAAACACAGCACTGAGCAAGATCAGGCAGGCTGATAATAATTTTTTCATCGCGGTTTACAGCTCCCTAAAAACAATAATGGTCAATGGAAGAAACTTCCCAATCTATCTGGTAGACTGCCGACGTTTGCTTATATTGTAACGAGTATTTAATGAATGTGACCAGCTTAAGCTTTCCCTATGGCGAATCTATTCAATGGTTTTGTGCCGATAATGCCAAAAATCTTCCCGCTTCTCCCCTTAAGGAATGGTTACTGGCGCCAGGAAGCCTGACGCAAAAACTCAAAACCTGCTGCGATAAGTTTGAAGTAAAAATCCTTGGTGAAGGCCAATGTGCCCCGCTCGAAGGGGAATATCCTAAGCAAAACACCGTTTGGGTGCGCGAAGTGTTACTCTGCCTCGATTCTGTACCTTGGGTATTTGCCAGAACCTTGATCCCTCAGTCTTTGTTATCGACACGCCAAGCCGATTTTTTAGGCCTAGGTACACGCCCACTCGGCGAATTATTATTTAGCCAAGATAGCTTCATTCCTGGTCGCATTGAAATCGCCCAATTTGACACCGATAGCCGCCTTGCCCAACTGGCACAGAGTTTAGCGCAAAACGTCGAGCATGAACTTTGGGGCCGACGCCGATATTTTCACCATGACGAAGAGGAAATGTTTGTCAGTGAAATGTTCCTTCCGGCCGCTGTACAAGCGATGGCGAGGCTACAACCCTAGCTCTCTTAAGCTAAAACAAAAATGCCTCTATATCAGAGGCATTTTTCGTTAGAACAATCCCTTCTTATTGGCGCTGGCGGCGCCACGCAAAACCACCGAGCAACATCAGGCTTAGCCAACCTAGACTGCCACCACCAGAGCTTTCTTGATCACTTGGTGTAATGGGAACTGGTTCGGCATTCGCATTGGATAAACGAATTACCGCGGTGCGGTTATCGCTGGCCTGAGATACCACTTGCATCGTCAACCCAAGTTGTTGCAGTTGCATGCCAGACTGAGGTTGTAGTGGTGCGCTGTAATCCAAACTATCATCAAAAAGACTGACCGCATCGAGGTTATTGTCCCCAGAGTAAGCTGTTTGTTTTACCATGCTAAAAGCCGCATCACGGATTTGTTCATCGGTAGAAAGAGTGCCAATCATATTCTGGTCAGCATCAATCACACCTATCAAGCTACGGCCGGGATGATCCGATACATTGTTATCGCTGTAACTGGCATTCTCTAGCCATAGCAGTACACCAGGATCAAACCCTTTACTCTTTAAGCCCGCATCGACACCATTATGGCTGCGTAATTGAATAAGGTAACGGGATGCGGCGCCAGGGCGAGTACTGGTAATGCGGCTGTAACCCACAAGAGTCGCTTTACCAGCCACCTCAGCATTATCGGCATACCGCTCAGTTACACCCTGTTTAATACTGATATTGTCGATAGTGATCCCCGACTCAATTGCCGCCTCATCGGTCACATAGGTAAATTCAATGGTGACACTCTTACCTGCATAGGCTGACAAATCATATTCCAAGGCAACCCAAGCATCGCTGCCCACTGCGGTAGAGATGTCTGATGACTTACCAGTGATAATATGTCGGGCATTGTTAATTGCGTTGATCGACTTAGTGTAATTACCCGCAATCGCCGTACCATTAACCTTAACTTGCATATAGTCATAGTCAGTCTCAATTGCCCAACTCGCCTGCAAAGAGAGTGTGAGTTTTTCGCTGGTGCTAGGCAAGGTTGTGGTAAAGCTCATACTGTTTGTCAGCATGTTACCTTGACCAGAGTAGTACTGGTAACTCCCTTGATAAGGTGCTTTAAAGGCAATTTGTGCCGCAGGAAGTGGTATCGATATTTGATTCACGGCATCTTGGTTTATCGCCTGATTAAGCGTGATTTCCATACCCGATTTAGGAATACTGTCTAAACTAATCTCGCGCTCGTTAAGCCACTTTCCTTTATATTTTGTCTGTAAATACGAACGTGCGTAGGGGCTAAAACCACTCGGCTGCGCACCAGGAATAGCTCCTGTCCAACTGCCTCCCGACATTAAAGACCAATAACCAACAGGCGAACCATCTTTGTTAGCGTTGTCTGTAGTGTCGTACTCATCGGGCAGCCCAAGATCATGCCCAAATTCATGGGTACAGACCCCAGTCGCGGCATCGATCGGTTGGATAGTGTAACCAAAGAGTTTTTTGCTCGAGCCCGGTAAAGTGTAACCTTGAGTACCTTGATCCACGTAATAACGGTGGGACCAAATAGCATTTGCTCCTAACTTACCACCACCAGTTTCTTCCCCAATGCTGGAGTGGAAAATCATCACATGATCAATAATGCCATCGGCTTCATTTAAGTTACCGTTATCATTTAAATCATATGGGTCTTCAATATCATAGGTTGCAAGCTCTGCAGCTGACATATTCGCTACCGCTAGCGATACTGCTTCTTTAACCAGTTCAGTGACGTTAACATCGTTGCCAGTGTCAGCATCATTAGCGCCATAATAATCAGCATTTTGGCTAGCGGTATACCAACCTTTAACGTCACCACTAAAGAAGAAGGTTTTGCCCGAAACGGCTTGGTAATACTGATAGGCCGAATCTAAAGTTTGCCCCTGCGGGCCACTAAAACCAGCCGTAGAGAAGAGTAAATTCTTGTAGTGAGAAGCAGGATAACTCGAGTAATACATGTCGGTATCACTCGCTGTTAAGCCATTGTTATTATATTTTAAATCTGGAAAATCAATCAGCACGGTTAATACCTTAACCGTTTTAGTCACATCTGCATCCGCTAAAACACGCTGTGCGGGTGCACGCATCACCGCTGATGTTTTGGCTTTTTGCAGGCGTTCATGCTCAGCCTCAATCACCATTCTAGGCTCTTTAGGCTGTGCGAAACTTGCGCGAGCAATAAAGGCTTCAACGGCCGCTTGCTTAACGCTATCGCTGGCATCCTCTGAGACTTCACTCCGCTTAATCAGCCAATAGAGGATCCGCTCTTTATTAATGACTCCTGCATCCGCTGGCGTGTGATTGGGCGCAGCAATACTCGCGCCACTCAGCAAGGCCAACATCAATCCAAACGCTGTGATACTCTTTGTACTTCGCATTACCGTCTTCCTTCCGTCACAATCTGCGCTGTTATAGCCAAGCTATTTTTTAAGGCTAGTGCCTATTTGCTCTATGGCAAGTTTGTTTATTGGTTGTCTTCCCTCATCGGAAAGCCAACTTCAATGGGATGTGAAAACATATCAGGACACCAAGAGTGTAACAACTTGATACAGATTGGAAGGTGATGGTTTTTATACTTTTGTCAGCGTTGGTTCAGCAAGCATCCTCAACAGCGATTTTTTGCCATAAAAAAACCGCATTAACGATGTAATGCGGTTTTTGATAACTTGATGCAATACGCTTACCCAGCAGTTTTCATATAGTTTGATACTCCATCGAGGAACATTTGTACCGATATCATTACCAGCACCATCCCCATCAAACGTTCAACAGCCGTTAACCCTTTTTCACCCAACATACGGGTAAAGAGCTTATAAAACATTAAGATAACCGCACTCGCGCCCCAAGCTGATACGAGAGCAATAGTCCAATCCCCCATACGTGAGCTATCGGTATGCGCTAGTAAAATGAGCGCGGCAAGAATAGATGGTCCCGCCATTAATGGTATCGCCATCGGCACGATAAATGGCTCCTCCCCTGCTGCAAGGCCAACCACACCACCCGGCTGGGGGAAAATCATCCGAATCGCGATCAGAAACAAAATAATCCCACCGGCAATACTGACCGATTCAGATCGCAGATTTAAGAAACTTAAGATGGCTTCGCCGGCATACAAGAAGGCCAACATGATCACTAATGCAAAAATGAGTTCACGAATCAAAACCCTACGACGTTTTTTAGGATCAATATGCCGTAAAATCGACGCGAATATCGGTAAATTACCGAGGGGGTCCATGATGAGAAACAACATTACCGCAGCAGAAAATATATCCATTTAACTTTATCAACGTCTAAGCCAACATGAGCACATATTGTATAACTTTTTCGCGTTACAGATGTGAAAAATTATCTAGAAAATTCCTTAAGATGGATTATGAGTGCCGTTTCATGATCCTCTAGCGGCTTTTTACCTATCATCCATAAGCCATTGAGTCGTTGATTCATTTTTACTACAAGCCACAGCACAACATCTCGCTTGAGTAAATTGCCTGTAAGTCACTGCTCATTTAAATTACAACTGGTATACTACAGCGTTTTTTCAGCCAATTTTCGTGGAATACATGCTCTATCTTCTTGCTAGTTGTCTCGCACTCTTAATCGGGCCACTGTTTTACCGCTACTTTGCATCAGGCAGCGGATTGCAGAAGGGACTTGATGGCTTTATTTTCGTCTCCTTAGGCGGATTAGTGCTGATCCATATTCTGCCTGAACTTCTCGAGCATGGCGGCCTGCTGGCCATCGTCTTTGTAGTACTCGGCCTGTGGGGACCCACAGCCAGTGAACGCTTATTCCACCGCTACTCAGAAATTACGCATAATTTTGCCCTTTTTCTTGGCATTAGTGGCTTATTGCTGCACACCATCACAGATGGGAGCGCTATGGTATTAGCCCAAAATGAGGGCAACTCTATTTTGTTAGCCTTGGGCGTTATACTCCATCGTCTCCCTGTCGGTTTTGCTATTTGGTGGATACTAAAACCTCATCTTGGAGCTCGTTGGACGCTGGTTATTTTTGCCGCCATTATGCTATTCACGAGTATTGGCTATTTTGCTAGCGAACAGCTTTTATCACACATGAGCATAGATAAAACCGTTTATTTACAAGCCTTTGTGACAGGCTCGATTCTGCATGTTGTGTTACATCAGCCACATGGTCAACAGGAAACAGATAAACAAGGCCAGTATGAATATCAGGCGGGTATCGGCAGTTTGCTCGGTATTGGTTTATTAATGATGCTGTTATTGATGGATTCTGGCGGCCACGAACATGCCCATCACGACCACAGTACAGAGCAGCTAACAACATGGCTAATGACCATAGCGCCAGTGCTATTACTCAGTTACGCCGTTGCAGCACTAAGGTTCCAGCTTGGTTTAACACCACAGGACAATAGCCTCGCCCGTCGTTGGTTCCAACGTTTAGCAGGCCCAGAAGCCCTAGTACTGACGGCGCTATTGCTTGGCCCTTGGTTAGCGCTGTTTCAACTCGTAGTCGTCTTGATCATGAGTGCCTATTTAGCCTATGCGCGGGTCGACATTACCGATCCCCATACTAAATTACCAAGCCAAGCCCTGCGTTTTGGTTTCGCCCATTTGGTTGATCGCAGCGCACCTTGGGTGCTCCTCAGCTTAGTATTAGTTAACTTGATTGGTCACCCTTCGGTACCGCTAAGTAATCCTATATTACAGATTACCGTGCTATTGCTGGTATTTTTACCAATGCGCTTCTGCAATTTAGGCGCGGCCGTATTGTCAATCGCCTTAGCCTATAGCGGCTGGAGTCCGCTGGCCATCGTATTGCCTTTGATTGCCGCTCCGGTGTTGAATATCGCTCAGCTAAAACTTATGGGCTGGTCGCAACGGGGGATTTTGCTGGCAATTATTGCCATAGCCCTCGTTACTGCCCTTAAGTTGCCCATGTGGTTCTCGTTGTTCACTCTACCAGAAGCCATTAACCTCACGGCACTGCTGATCTTATCAGCCTTATTTGCAGCCAGCTTACTGCGCCTCGGGCCTCGTAAATTCTTGCGCCGCTTAATGATGTTAAAACCTGTGGCCCACGGCCATAAACACCGCCATGATCATGCGCACGCGCATGCTAAAACAGCCGAAACATCACATGTGCACGGGCATGGCCACTCTCATTCACACGGTCAGACTAGCGGCCACAGCCATCCCCATAGCGATAAGCACCAGCACTAACACTGTTCATTTGCCGACAGACAGGCTAAGTTAACCCCATCTTTGGATAAACTTAGCCTGTTATGTGCATACTTTTCGTCGCCCTTAATACTCATCCCCAGTATCCACTGATTATTTGTGCGAATCGGGATGAGTTTCACCACAGGCCTACTGCACCTGCACAGTTTTGGCCGCCTGAGCAGAATATGCTCGCGGGCAAAGATTTACAGGCGGGCGGCACTTGGTTTGGGGTGAATAAGCAGGGACAAATTGCCGGAGTCACTAACCTCAGGGTGGCTCAAAAATCCCAAGAGCCGATGCGCAGCCGCGGCGAACTTGTCATTCAGGCATTAAGTTCGGGCTCGCTGATCTGCCCTAACTGGCTTGTGGAACACGCTGAAAATTATCAACCCTTCAATCTCGTGTTTGGCCAAGGGACTCATCTCTACTGCTTTAACAGTCTTAAACGGGAAACAGTAAAATTAACCACAGGATTCCACGCGATTAGCAATGGCGCGCTCGATGATATTTGGCCGAAAATGGCTAAAGGTCAGCGCTCGCTCGAGGCCCTTATTCAACAATCGGGACCGCTTGAGCTAGAGTCACTTATACGGTTGATGCAGGATGATTCTCGGCCACAGGATAACGAGCTACCCGACACTGGCGTCGGGCTAGAGTGGGAACGCCGACTCGCGGCGATTTATATTTGCCACCCCGACTATGGCACTCGTTCCACCAGCATTTTGCTACAAAATGCCCAAGGGGAAGTTCAGTTCACTGAGGTGAGATACGATGGCAAGGGACGACGTTTGGGACAACAGGATTTTCACTTCACCCTACCATCCCAATTACCGCAACAGCCCGACTGCTTAGCCGATTTTTAGTATATCAGTCAGAGCTGTGATCCATAGTGATCACCCAACGGTCATCAATTTTTTCCACCAGCAAGGTAAATACGCCTGTCGGGCTATCCTTTTGCCGCTTTAAATCCCAACGACCCACCACCATTGCGGCGTAGTTACTGAGCATTTTGATTTCTTTGATGGTGAACTTCAGCTCGCCTAGTGCCTCTTTATCGGGATAATTTTTCTTATAGGCTGCAAGCGTTTCTTCCCAGCCATAACGAAACTTACCGTTTGAGACGAATCTAAGCTGCTCACTCTGCCAATAACCCTGCATGTAAGCATCAAGGTCACCGCGATTCCACGCATCTTCCTGACCTTTTAACATTTGGGTAATCTCATCAGTTGGCACCGCACTTACCTGCCCAACAAATAGCAGCAAAAGCGCCGCGAGAGACTGCAAAATGGGTTTTCTTATCAATCCTTGTCGCAACATAGTACCGCTCCCTCACAATCAGGTTAGACTGTATTATCAGTATTTCGGCCCAGACTATCTTGTCTAAGTCGATTTATAATTAAAAAAAGCTAATGATATTATTCATTTTTCGACTCTGGGCACCACACTATGTTTACACATTTATGCCGCTGGCTACTCAAGATTTCAGGCTGGCAAATCCAAGGGGAACTCCCCAATCAAGCCAAATACATTGTCATTGTCGCACCACACACCAGTAACTGGGACTTTATTATTGGGGTACTCGCCCGCGGTGCATTGGCTACGCGCATCCACTTCCTTGGTAAGCATCAATTATTTATTCCACCTTGGGGTTGGTTCTTCCGAGCGATTGGTGGTAGCCCAGTTGATAGGCGTAAAAACAATAACTTAGTCGATTCTGCGGTGCAACTGTTTGCCACTCAGTCCGAATACAAACTGGCACTCGCCCCCGAAGGAACGCGTAGCCCTGTTACTCGTTGGAAATGCGGCTTCTACCATATCGCGACCAAAGCGCAGGTCGCTATTGTCCCTGTAGGCTTAGATTTTGCGCGTAAAGCCGTGGTGATCCGTGCACCACTGCAACCCACGGATATAGAGCAAGATATGGCTGAGATTTTATGCTTTTACCGCAGCATTAAGGGACGTCATCCCAAGGTCATCCCTGATTATTCACCCGATAACAAACGCTAATTCTCTCATCTAACACGGAGCAAAACATGCAGACCGAAACTTGGTTACTCTACCTTTTTGCGATTGTTTTGATTGGTATTTCTCCTGGGCCTATTGCAATGTTGTCTATGTCCCACGGTATTCATTTCGGTAAAAAACGCAGCATAGCCACAGGGCTTGGCAGTGTCAGCGCAGCACTGGTATTAATGGTGGCCTCGGCGGCAGGTTTAGGGGCACTGATCAGCGCCTCGGAATACGGCTTTACCATACTCAAGTGGTGTGGTGGCGCCTATCTGGTGTTTTTGGGTATCAAATTATTGCTCACAAAACAGCACGGTCAGCCATTGGAAGTGGCAAAAAAAGAAGGAAATGGTCAGCCTAAACAACTCTTTAAACAGGCATTTTTAGTAGGGATCAGCAATCCTAAAGACTTACTGTTTTTTGCGGCGTTATTTCCACAATTTATCGATTTAACCGCACCACAATTACCGCAATTGGCGATTCTTGCCCTCACTTGGGCGCTGGTCGACTTTAGCTTTGTAATGATCTACGCCTCGATGGCCAATGTGCTGGCACCTAGCCTTAAGGCCAGCAACAAATTGCATTGGTTTGACCGAACCAGCGGCGGCGTATTTCTTACCCTCGCCGCGATTCTCGTCAGTCGAGACTAACCCTCGACCTTCACCGATTTCAGACTGCGGATATCGTTACCCGTCGGCGCTTGGAAGGCCTGCAAACCAAACTCAGGCAACACGGCAAAGATATGGTCGAAGATATCCGCTTGTATCGCCTCATAAAAAGCCCAGCGGGTATCATTGGTAAAGATATAAACCTCAATCGGTAAGCCTTCAGTGGTTGGTGCCAATTGGCGCACCATAAGGGTCATATCCTTATGCACTTTATCGTGGCGTTGCAGGTATTCCTGCAAATAAGCGCGGAAAGTCCCCACGTTGGTCAAATGGCGACCATTGACCATCATATCCAGATCCGACACTTTAGCATTCGACGCTTGGATCTCGCTGATCTTGGCGGGGAAATACTCTTTCAAACAATTGATTTTACTCAGGCGATTTCGATCTTCCTCAGTTAAAAACTTAATACTGTTGATATCGATATTAACCGCGCGTTTGATCCGACGACCACCGGATTCCGACATACCACGCCAGTTACGGAACGCATCCGAGACTAACGCATAGGCGGGGATCATGGTGATGGTCTTATCCCAGTTACGTACTTTGACTGTGGTTAAGGACACTTCCTCCACCGCGCCATCAGCGCCGTACTTATCCATTTGGATCCAGTCGCCCTTGCTTACCATGCGGTTGGCTGCGAGCTGAATCCCTGCGACAAAGCCTAAAATCGTGTCGCGGAACACTAACATTACAAAACCCGTCGCTACACCTAAGCCGCTGAGGAAGTACACAGGAGACTGATCGGCGAGCACAGAAAGGGACACGATAAGGCCGACAAAGAATAGGAACAACTTAAACAACTGCACAAAGCTTTTAACCGGTAGACGGCGGCTGACCAGATTGATGTCAGAGATTTCATTAACCGCATCAAGCCCCGCGTAGATAGCGCGGATCATCAATACCACCAGCCAGATACTCAGTAGGCGATCAACTAAGCCGCTAAGTACCGGATGCTCTGTTAAGGTTATAGGCACCAGCAGATTGAGCACGATAGCGGGCACTAACATCGCCAGCTTTTCGAGCACTTTATAGCGCATAAACACATCGTCCCACGTCACTCTAGATCGCAGGATCACCATGTTAACCGCGCGGATCACCCCACGGCGCATAATAAAATAGGCAATGGCCGCTACTAACACGCAAGCAAGCAGCATAATGCTGGTTGATATTCCGTCGGATGGTTGACTGTCAATTCCCAAACCCGTTAACCATGCCGAAATTTCGAGCCTTATTTCCTGATCCACAATTCACTCCAATTTAGGCGCTAGCGCAACAAAGTCATACAAAGGAAACAACTGGGTTACCCTCAGTTAAATATCCCTTTAAAAACACTCACCATAAGATACAAAAATTTTACAACCAATTATTTTAAAAGAGATTTTAGCATTTTGAATTGACCACACACAAAAGGAAATGAACAATAATCCACCTGCTACCAAGGAAGCCATCCCATGTATCGTCATTTACCTAAATCCGCCTATCTTAGCATTGGGCTACTGAGCCTATGCCAACCGCTACAGGCAACGGAATATAACACTTCAAATCATCTGATGATGCCAGATAAATCAGTTGAGAGAACCACCATTCCCTATGTAGCGCTGATGCTCGATTACGTTCCCGCAGAAGATAATCTCTACGGAATCACCCTTGCGCCCTATCATTTCGATGATGATTATCAGCGATGGGGTTATTACCTTGGTTATGCCCGCAGTCGTGAAACCGATATTGAGGTGCCAGAACCCGCACTATCACATCGACAAGAAAGCCTCTGGCGCTTAGGTTTAAGCTACAGTTTAACCAATGACTTTAGCATTTATGCGGGCGGCAGCCTCTATATCAGCACCACAGCTTATACCAACAATATTTCACCCCGCATTGTCGATGGCAAACCCTCGTGGGAAGAAGATAAGTCCAAACATTGGGGTGCCGAAGCAGGCCTAAGATATCGCCTAACAGAGCATGTCATGCTGAGTGCAGGTTATAACTCCAGCACTGAATCGACCATTTTGAGCATAGGGTATGCGGGTTAAACCGAAAGAGTCCGAAGTTATTGTGCGAGCTCTGCTCTCGCCTTAGCAAGCTCAGATTCAACTTCTGCAATCTTTTGGCGTTTTTTATTGATTTTATCCATAGGCTTACCATCGGCAATCGCTTCGGTAAGCTCATGCTGGCGCTCGGCTAATTTAGCCTCTAAGACCTCAATTTTAGCTAAACGCTCGGCAGTTAAGCTGTCATCGTCACAATGGTTTGCGACCTCACTATAGGCCTTTTCCAGCCCTGCCACTTTGTGCTGATGACCAGCCGCCTTAGCCTCAGTGAGCTCAGCACTTATAGTCGCTAATTTTGCAGCACAGCCCGTTTTAGGAGGCTCATCTGCCCAGGTTACAGCACTGAAAATCAAGCCGATAACGAGTCCATAAGTACAATGTTTACCTTGCATTTTTCTCTCCTCTACAGACGTTTATAGACAATCCGACTCTATGACAACGCCCAGATACTTTTTATCCCTAAGCGCATACCTTAAACTCAGTCTGCCCTCTCTTACGGCTAAATCCGCTTTATTCATCAAAACGCGACTTAGACAGTGACGAATATGCTGCAAATTGTTTATGTTAGGGCAGAATGTTGACTCAGATGGATACCGGAGCCAGAAAATCAATGCAAACCTCATTTCGCCTTAGCGCACTTAGTTCACTCTTATTGCTCTCATCCTCAGTGATGGCAGCCGATGTGGCCACCATTACCCTTGAGAATGGCGCTCAGGTCAGACTAAAAGACGACTTTACCTGGGAATATATCATCACAGAGACCAAAGCCGCTAAAGCGCCAGCTGTTGCTACAGTTGCGGCCCCAAGTTCTACTGTAACAACAGCCGTAGCCGCAGCGGCAGTAGCCAGCAGCACATCCGCCGTTGAAGCAACCCAACCTGTCACTACCTTGACCGCCAATGCCATCGCCAGACCCGAGATCTTAGGCTCTACTGCCAAAGACGGCATTAAAGTCACCTTCAGCGAGAGCCAATGGAAGCAGGATAAACTCGGCTTGACCTTTGAGCTTGCCAGCACCAGCGGCGAGCACGTGACTTTAGTTGAGGTCGAAGCCAGCTTCTTTGCCGACGATGGCACCTTGCTCAAAACCGAAAAACTGGAAGTCTGGGAAGCGATTTTCCGCATGCCAGAAACCTACCTACGTAAGGGCGAGCAACGTAAGAGCCCTGTGATTTGGGTTGAAGGCGTTGACAAAAACCGTTGGCAGAAACAATTGCTCAATCTCAAAATCACCGAAATCAATTCTCGTTGATCCTTAAGCAAGATAGGGAATTGGGTGCTAACATCCAATTCCTGAAATCTTCGCCTATTGTTATTGCCTTACTCTGCGCCATATAGGCTAGAATGCCCAAATCTTCGACACTGTTTATTTTTTAGAGCCAGCCACTAATGCCAAATCACTCTTCTAGGTTATCTGTAGCCATATTACTGGCAGGCTTAAGTGGGCAAAGTCTGGCAGATACTGTGTTACTGAGAAATGGCGATAAAATCACTGGCGAAATTAAAAGCTTTGACGAAGCACACTTAGTTATCAAACCCAGTTATTCCCCCAAAATATCCATAGAGCGTAGCGCGATTAAAAGCTTTGAAACCACCCAAAATCAGCATTGGAGCATCAACCGTACGCTACAAGATGTGAGCATAAAATCCTCCGAACTCGATGGGTTTGTTCAGGTTAACAATAAACAAATTCCCATTAGTGAGCTGGTGTATTCAGACCGAAAAAGTGACTCAGAATGGCGCTATAGTGGCAGTGTTGAGGCCGCACTCGATGTCACCAGCCACAGCAAAAATACCCAAAAACTCCATGCAAAAAGCGATATCACAGCCGAAACCTTGCAATGGCGCCATAACCTGAAAAGTGAAGTGCGCTATGAAACCGAAGGTAACGCCACCAAACGTAATACGATTGAAGGCCACTACAGCCTTGACTACCTCATCAGTGAACATTGGTTATTGCGGCAAGAAGATTATTTTCAAGAAGATAGACTCGACTTCCCAATTAGCAACTATTACGCCGCGATTGGTCCGGGTTATCGGTTTTGGGGAATAGGACGAGATAAACTGGACTTTGTTGTTACGTACAACCATTTTTGGTTGGATACCCAAATATTTACCTATCAACTCAACGCTTGGGCATCCACGCTCAACTATAAACAATATTGGTTTGATGGCGTATTGGAGACCTATGCCGATCTCCAAATCGCCTTTCCTGACACACCAACCATTGATTATATTTCGGACTCAACATTTGGGCTTAAGTATCTACTGACTCAACAAATTTACCTCTCATTCAAATATGATATCAATGAGACTAAAACCTCGATACGCCATGTTCGGGATGTCAGTTATAACCTAGGGCTTGGTGTTAATTTTTAATCATTTAGCTGTTTTGACCGTACAGGTCATTTCTGGCGCTTCATATCCCCAGACAATTTTGGCTTCGCCATGGTGTTCCCATAGGCTTTCGTTGCGCCCCTGATACTTAGCGCCACTGCCACTTGGCTGAACAAACATCAAGGAAGTTTGATCGCCATACTCTGCAATTAAGGTGGCGGGTTCAGTATTAAAGTAACTGACCACGACTTCATTGGCAGGGTTGCCATCGCAGGCATAAAATACTGGGCCAGTCATCTCAACGAGGCGATATTGCGCCTGTAACTCTGCAATCCGTGTTTGGTAACTCGATTCAATACACGCATGTTTATCATCGCTTTTCCAACATTCGTTGCGACCTTTTACCCAACCCCGTTGCAGCGCTTTTAACGTTGGAGGTTGTTCATTTTTAGCTTTTGCGGTGGCCTTAGCATAGACCTCGGCCAATTGTTTATCTAACTTAGTTAAGACCGCATCCTTACACACCATATCTTCGATACTGTCCGGCTGTACTTTACTACAGTCAAAGGAAGGCTTTTCAGCCGCAATAGCAGGCATACTCAAGGCGATGGCTAAAAACCCCGCTATTCCTGCGATTTGCATATTGATTATCTTAGTTAACCTCATACTCTTGAGTCCCTTATATCAACGACCAATACTATTAATTGCCTTAGCTAACGCCATCTCAGCTTAACCTAAGCTGACTTAAGCAAAATACGCTCATCAAACTGGCAAAAATCAGCACTACTCCACAAATAACCACTCAATGCCGTTCCGCAATCAAGCAGCGTTTAACAAACTCGGCTAAGTGTAGTGCAGCCTGATGGGTTATCCCAAAAGTGTCCACTGAACGGACACATTGAGACTGAACGCGCGGACACATTTAGGCTCGCCAGGCGGACACTTTCTACATGTGAATGATAAATAAAGAATATTTTATTGGCATGGACTCTGCTTATACAGGTGAGTTAATCACAAACACTTATTCATACAAGGAAGCATTATGAACACACGCACTAAAGTATTTGGCGGCTTATTGATCCTCGCACTTATCCCCTGTGGAATTTTGGCTACACAGCAGACAAGCACTCAGTCATCGACCGAAACCAATATTTCAATCAATAGCAGTAATTATCCTGACTTTTCGTGGATTTATGTACGCCAAGATGGTGAGCTCACGATAGGCGCGGGTGAAAGCCAAGATTGGAACACACTCAAACAACAAGGCAATGCTTACCAAACGGATTACCTGTGGGTTAAGACTGGCGGAAACCGCTATGTGATTACCGATCCAGCCCTTGTAAATCAAGTGAAAGAGGCCGTGCGCCCAATGCAGATCCAAGGCGAAAAAATGCAGCGTCTAGGCGAGCAAATGCAAGTAAAGGGTGATGCTATCAGTGCCGAAACCAACAACCTCTTAGTCAATCTCGCCTCAGGTGAAAAAGATGCTGAGAGTAACGCGCAAATTGAAAGCCTAGGCGCATCGATGGAAGTGATGGGCAAAGAGATGGAGCAACTCGGCGATGAACACCAAAAGCTAGTTAATATAGCCGAAAAGCAGGTTTATGAACTGGCGCAAAACGCGATTAAAAATGGCACCGCCGTATTGGTACCTTAAGCCATTTTTAGTACTTAAAGGTAAATTATCGGTTATTCCAGTTATAGAGATTGAATTTCCTAGTGAAATTGACTATTTTCACGCCGCTTTGTTATTTCACTAGGAAAAGGATCAACATGGAACAAGTGGTTAGTGCAGGGAACGACAACCCTATTCAAATGACCGATACCGTCTATTCGAAGGAAAAGTCACTCTTTACAATTTTAGCGATTATTTCAGGACTGATTTGGGCCGTGCTTATCATAGCCACTAAAGGTCTCGCCCTGATTTATGTGCTGATGTTTTTTATTATCTACCTCTTCACCCACTCGGCGTTTATCAGCTACTTAAAGGGAACGGCGGTTGAGATTAGCCCTGAGCAGTTCCCCGATTTACACAAGCAATACCTCGCCTGCTGTGAGCGTTTAGAGATTAAAGAACCACCGCGCGCCTATCTGTTAGCCGCCGATGGTATGTTAAACGCCCTCGCAACCCGCTTTTTGCGCCGCAACTACATAGTGCTGTTCTCATCAATAGTGGATGCACTTGAGTCGGATAAAGACGCAATTAACTTTTATATCGGTCATGAGCTTGGCCATATTCGCCGTAACCATATTGGCAAAGAACCGCTGTTAGTGTTTGCCACTTGGCTGCCATTGATCGGCGCCGCCTATGCTCGCGCATGTGAATATACCTGTGATTTACACGGCTTGCGCTGCTGCAATAGCTTACGTTCAGCCACCAATGCGGTCGCCGTACTTGCCGCCGGGGTTGAGCAGTGGAAACGGATGAATGTCGATCAATATATTCGCCAAACCCAAGAGTCGAGCGGCTTTTGGATGTCTTTCCATGAGATCAATAGCAGCTATCCTTGGCTGACTAAACGCATGGCAAGAGTACAAGCAACCGCACAAGGCAAAGTGTATACGGCGCCTTCTCGCAGTGTATTTGCCTATCTCTTTAGTTTGTTTATGCCACGTATGGGCACAGCAGGCGGCGGGATTATCATCCTTGCGGCGATTATCGGTGTGGCAGCAGCGGTCGCGATTCCCGCCTATAAGGAATACCAAGAAAAAATGGGCGCAGAGGTAAGTTATGAGGCGCCAACTGATCAAACTCCGGCTTTAACTTTGACAGTTCCCGATACCGATGCTGCGGTTAAACATATAGATCAATTACATCAGTCATTAACGCCCATTACAGATACTTTAACGGCCTACTACCAAGCCCACAAAGCTTGGCCGACAGAATTGGAAGTCCTTGGGCTCACGGATGCACAACTGGCCACCTTTAATCTCTACACCGATGGCATAGTCGGGTTTGTGGGCGGCGAACCCCTAGGGGATTATCAAGACTATGAGGTGTACCTATCGCCACAAGTCGACGAGCAGGATAATGTGACTTGGGTATGTAGCAGTAATGGTATTCCCGACGAGTATTTACCCGTTGATTGCCAAGGCTAAAAACCAAAAGCGCTGCTAATGCAGCGCTTTTTACTGTGTTGTGATTATTTTATTTTAAAAAAAATCAAGCCACACTGAATGCAGTAAGACTAGCGCTGGATCAGATAACGAATCGTTGGTCCATTTTGCTCAATTTCTAGCACTTTATAGCCATGATTCTTGGCATCGAGTGGAATATTATTGATTGACTGCGGGCAGTCACTAATCACTTCTAATATCTCCCCCGGTTTCAGTGTCGGCATGGCCTCAAGGGTGGCCACAGCAGGATAAGGGCAAGGCTCGCCCACCATATCGAGTTGATAATCTGGAATATATTGACTCATTACGCCGCCTCCGCGATCAATTGTTCATCCCGCTTCGCTTTGCGGGCAAAGAAACGTTTTTCCCACAGCAACATGGCCGCAAACGACAATGCCAACAGTAGATAGGTCACTAATAAGCCACCCTTATCGCCAAAGCTTGAAAGCAAGTTAACCTTGTCCCAACTTGTGGCTAATGGCTGGGCTAAATCATCCCAGTAATAGGCCAGCAGGGTTGAACCCAGTACGTTACCTAAACCTACCCACCAGAAATGTACTTGGCCTTCAACGGCGCGGTACATCCAACCCGTCTCACAACCACCCGCCAGCACAATGCCAAATCCAAACAACAGGCCGCCGATCACCGCATTCGGGCCAGCCCACATAATTTTCGGCGGCACACCTAATTGCACATAGCTATAAATCCCGATGGCACTCACCGCCATACCGAGAATAATCGCCTTAGCCATATGGGTGCGTCCGGTGATCCACATATCGCGAAATGCCGAGGTGAAGCAGATTTGCGCCCGTTCAATCAACAAGCCAAAACCCACACCACAGAGCATGGCGATACCCAGCTTAGGCGCATTGAACATAGTCAATAATCCCCAGCCGATAATGGCTGCGAACACTAACATACCGATGCGAAAACGCCGTCTGGCTTGGTTTTCATCCTGTTTGACCGAAGACGCCTTATCGACTTTCTTCAATTTCACTGGAATACGGAACATGGGTAGCAGCGTAAAGCGCGCACCAAAGTAAGAGCCCGCCGCCGTCGCGAGGGCAAAAAACCACGCGTGTAAGGAAAACTGCGGAATACCAGTAAAGAAAGCCGCTAAGTTACAGCCCATCGCCAAGCGCGCACCAAAGCCGGCAATAATACCGCCAATTAATGCCTGAGCGATGCGGATACGGCTCTGTGGCATACGCAGTTTAACGTTATTGGCCCACAGTGCCGCCGCAATACAGCCACCAAACATACCGATGATCATCATGCCGTCGATGCGGTCTAAGGGAGACCCCTGTAAACCTATCACCTTGAAATAACCCCAGGTTTCAGGATTGGCACCCACCAATTGCAGCAAATGCCCACCCCAGCGAGTAAATTCCCCCGTCACCGCCCAGAAGGTGCCCGTTAAACCAAAATAGTAAGTAGAAAGGATACCTGCGGCAATTACCGCAGGCATTGGCGCCCAAAATCGAATCAGATACTGTTGTTTAAATTGTTGCCATGTCATGTCATTACCCTAATGAACGAGACTATAAAAAATAAGCGCAATACGCTTATAACCTGTGTGCCAGAGTGATTGAAGTCGTTCGACAACTTCAATCTCAAGTGGCCTCACGCTTAAATGGCTTTAGCTAAGCTGACACACTGCTGCCCCAACAGGCGATAACCGTGGGTGTAAAGCGTTGCCCTGCCATTACGGCAAAAACCGATAAGCGTGATATTGCTTTTCTCTGCTAATTCCAACGCCAGTGAAGTCACGGCGGACATAGCAAACAGAATTTGGATATTGGCACTAGCGGCCTTTTGCACCATTTCGAAACTGGCACGGCTGGTGAGCAACGCGGCGACAGGACGCTGTGCCTGACGCATTGAAAATCCACCGATTAACTTATCCAGTGCAATGTGCCGACCAATGTCCTCAAAGGCGGCGATGATTTGTCCGTCTTGATCTAAGCCCATGGCAGCATGGGTCGCCCCAGTGAGCTTAAAGTGATGCTGATTTTCCTTAAGTTGCCCAAGAGCGATTTGAAGATGATCGATATTAAATCTGGCATCCGAGTCCACACGGATAACGGGTTTAACCGCCTCTTCTAACTGAGCCACACCGCAAAGACCACAGCCAGTACGCCCCGCCATATTGCGCCGCTGCTGCTTGAGTTCCATAAAGCATCTTTGGGTGATCTCCACCTGAATGAGCACACCTTCGGGGGTGAACTCCAGATCCACCCCTTTGATTTCGTTCACATGGGAAACAATCCGCTCCGACAAGGTAAAGCCAATGGCGAACTCTTCGAGATTTTCAGGGCTGGCGAGCATCACAGTGTGGGAAATGCCGTTGTAGACCAGCGCCACACGCACCTCGTTGGCGACATAATCAGTTAACTCCGATGCCTGTCCCTGTTCTAAAAGGGTCACTTTTATTTCAGTAACCACAGCGTGTGAATGATATTCCATAGCGACCCTCAAAACTCATAAATTCAAATAAAAACAATTAGTTTGCTTGTAAAATACGACTCAAGTCACAAACCACTTAATGAAATGCAAATACGCTTGATTCATGTTTACGCATTTTCTACTATCGCTTGGTCTTCTATTGGAAGAACGTCGTCTCCGGTGAGGCGTCCGGATTTCAAATCCGGGTAGGGCTGCCAGCAGTCCTGGGTAGGTTCGACTCCTATGTTCTTCCGCCAATTCTCATGGGAATAAAATAGTTCCCCATCCCGAATTTCCCGGCTGTTACTGCGATATTTCCTACGGGTAAAACCACTGCGGTCAAAAAACTCCAACAGCTGAATACTGACCTTGCGGCCAAGGCCAATCAGATCCTTAAACTCTGCGGTTTCAAGCTTGCCGTGGGTGTCCACGTGCTCACGTACCAGATTGGCGTAGTGGCACAACTGCTCACTCAGCAAATATCTGTCCTTCACCACCGCGGTAATAAAGCCCTGTTGCACCAGTTGAAAACATAGCAATCTAAGTTTGGCGGGCTCGAGTTCCAGATATTCCCCCATCTCAGTCACCCACACAGGCGACGTTTGCTGCGCCAGCCAAGGGGCTAAGCGCTGCCAGCACTGCTGCGCCTCACTATCAAGAACAATTCTGTGATCCGCCAGCTGTAACAAGGCGCCGCGCAGCACCATTTGTCCCTCTTGGCAGAGGCTATCGAGCACCTTATTGGCTAAATCCTGAGGCAATACGCTGTGGCTCATACGTTGCAGACGATTACGCCCCAGCCCTAATTGGTCTGGGTGCTGTTGGTGATACTCACGTAACAGCTCAATAAATTGCTGTTTTTCTTGCTCAAGTAACTGAGTCGATAGCCCGTAGGCGCCAATTCGAGTCAGCCCCGCCTGCGCTAACATGGCGGCCAGCCCTTCATAGGTTAGCTGCCAGCGCCAATGGATTTCATCGATACTGAGCGCTTCAGTCTGGCCGAGTAGCGCTAGCACATTCACCGGATTGGAGAGCTGAGCCAGCTGTTGCAACTTACAGACACGCTCCGGCGTACGCTTCTTACGATTGGGGACTTTTAATGCCAGCACCCGCCCCGCGCCCAGCGTTTGCTTACCGCCAATATGCCTGAGCACTATCGGGTCGTCCTGACACAGCAGCAGCGGCTTATCCAGCACAATTTCGGCCAGATAACACCCCTGCTCATCGGCTTCATCCAGAAGCGATACTCGCCCTAAGGTATGGTCGGCACCGTGGTGACAGTGCACATTTTGCCAATGGGTTAAGGGTTCAAAACTGCGGATCTGCACTACAGGTCTGGCGCAAAGCTCAGCCTGAGGCAGGCTGCTTAACCAGTCGCCGCGGGCGGGCGCCCTGTGGTTATCAACACCAGTAAGATTCAAAGCGACCCGAGTGCCACTTAAGGCTCTATGGACCTCCATCCCTTGGCAGTGAATGCCGCGCACCCGTAGTTTGGCCTTTTGGCCTGAACTGTAGAGACTATCGCCGATACACACACTGCCGCTAATCACAGTGCCCGTGACTACACAGCCCGCACCTTTAACGCTAAAGGCGCGATCGAGCGTCATCCTAAAGCTGCTGGCATCTTCCGCTTGGGTCGATTGCTGCTCGGCAATCTCTAAAATATGTTGCTTAAGAGTGTCTACCCCCGCATCGCCTACATCATTCGCGCAAACCTCAAACACACCACTGGCCTCAATACCGTATTCAGCAAGCAGTGCCATCCCCTCTAGAGTCAACTTGGCGGCGGTTTGGTCATCGACCAAATCCCGCTTGGTCAGCACTAAGGTCAAACTATTGAGCGGTAAAAGCGCGAGGATTTGCAGATGTTCGCGGGTTTGTGGCATCACGCCGTCGTCACAGGCCAACACCAGCAGCGCGTGACGCACATGGCTCACGCCCACCAGCATGTTATTGATGAATTTTTCATGGCCGGGCACATCGATAAAAGCTAAGCGAGTGCCATCTCGCAGTGGCATAAAGGCGTAGCCGAGATCAATGGTCATGCCACGGCGTTTTTCTTCGGGGAGCCTGTCGGTGTTCATCCCCGTCAAGGCACGGATCAGCGTGCTCTTGCCGTGGTCGACGTGGCCCGCGGTGACCATAATCATAGCTGCACACCTAAGGTGCTGAGTTCAGCTAACAATTCGGCCTCATCATCGATACCGCGCAAGTCGAGACGAAGTTGATCTTGGGTCATACGGCCAATCACAGGGCGCTGCGCCTGCTTAAAATGCTGCTCAAGCAACGTTAAACTGCCGCCCTCTTGCGCGTTAAAGCACAGGGCGATTGAGGGTAAAAAGGTATCGGGCTGCGAACCGCTACCGACTTGGGTTTGGCACTCCACTAATTCGATGCCATAGCTCGGGGCAAACAGCGGTGCTAAGGTGCGCTGCAAGCGCTCACCGATTTGACGCAACTCAGCTTGGCTGCGGGCAAACTTAGCCATAATCGGCAGTTCTTTGTCTAAGGTTTCGGGGTTGAGATAGTGGATCAGCGTTGCCTCGAGCGCCGCTAGAATCAGCTTGTCGCAGCGCAATGCACGCTTTAGCGGATGGCTTTGAAGCTTATTAATCAGCGCCTGCTTACCGACAATCAAACCCGATTGCGGGCCGCCGAGGAGTTTATCGCCGGAGAAGCTAACCAAATCGACCCCATCCGCCAGCATGGCTTGGGGCGTCGGCTCTTGTTTCAGGCCAAAACGGCGTAAGTCGGTGAGTGAACCACTGCCAAGATCCGAGATCAACGCAATACCGCGCTCGCGGCAAAGTTGGCCTAATCTGGCCTCATCCACCGAAGCGGTAAAGCCACTGATATGGTAGTTGCTGGTATGCACCTTCATGATAGCTGCGGTATTTTCGGTTATCGCCTGCTCATAGTCCTTAAGGTGAGTACGGTTAGTACTGCCGACCTCCACTAAGGTGCAGCCCGCTTGGCGCATAATGTCTGGAATGCGAAAGGCGCCGCCGATTTCCACCAGCTCACCGCGGGAGACAATCACTTCTTTGCCCGCCGCGACCGCCGACAACATCAGCAGCACAGCGGCGGCGTTGTTATTCACCACACAGCAGGCTTCAGCGCCTGTTAGGCGCTGGATTAATCCACTAATGGCATTATCTCGATGGCCGCGCTCACCGGCGGCTAATTCAAATTCCAGCGGCGTGGGATAACGCATCACAGAGGTCACCGCCCGAATGGCCGCCTCAGACTGCTGGGCGCGGCCAAGATTGGTATGCAGGATGGTTCCCGTGAGGTTCCACACGGGCTTAAGACTATGGCTATAGTCCTTAGACAATTGATCAACCAAATATCCGTTCAATAACGCCGGGTTAGCACACCAAGCGGGTAAACGTCGCTCCTGGGCAATCAGCTCACGCGCCGTGCGTAACTGGCTATCCAACGCCGCTTTTACTGCTGCTTTACCATAGCGTTGCAGCAAAGGGGCTAACGCCGCATCGGCGAGCAGACTGTCCATCGACGGCAGCGCGCGGTACAGGGCTTGGGGTGTATCGGGTACTTGGGTCATCATTTGTATCATCTTGATAAATATAAGGGGAAGGACTCGGTGAGCCCTTCCCGACTTTGGTTATTGCTCAGTTTCGTGGGCCAGCAGCAATGGATTGACCGTGGTCGCCCCAAAGCCCTTGGCATTTAGCTCACTGTCGAGCATCAGGGTCGCTAAGTCGTCGGCCGCCACATCCATCAGCGGTGACTTTTCAACGAACAGCATCTTGGTGTAACCATGGCATTCGTCGCAGCTCTCGATGCGCACCTGCGCCTTAGCATCATCGAATGACCAGAGCGTCGTCCCTTTATCCTGACCACAGCTAGTGCAGTGGGCGCGAATGTAATGCCATTCGCTCTCGCACAGACTGCAATGCAGATAACGCAAACCCGCTCTCGGCTGGTCGACGATTACGCTCGCCACAGGATGACAGCCGCAAATCGGGCATAGGTTCTGCTGCACGACTTTGCGTTGATCGATCCGTTTAATCACCATAGGTGCCCAATGGGACCAGTAGACCCCCATCGCCGCCCAGATAAACAAACTGAAGCGTGCGGGGACTTCGCTCATATGTCCCTGACGCAGTGCACTGCCCCATGAGGTGAGTTGCTCTGGAGATTGCTGCATCAACAAACGCAGCACTCGCGCCATATCCTCATCCACCTGCGGCAGCAGATCGCTTAACAGTTGTTGTAGCAGTCCTTGCCAGTAGCTATCTGCCTCTGAACCCAAGTGGGAAAGCGGAATCGCTTCATCTTTCCCCCAAGCGAGAAGCTGACCGAAGTCAGCCTCCGCCGCCAATCTGGCCTGAATCGCAACCACACGGCGGCATAGCTCAAAGTAGTCGGCCAGCGGCGAGTCCTTGGCCAACGACAGCAAACGCTGCGCCCGTCTGTGATAAACAGCTTTAGGGTCCACCGCCTTTATGGGTTTAAGCTCCAGCGGCGATTCGCTGCCGGGGACCATAGGTATCTCGGCTGTATGACTCATTAATGTTTCTCCACGTCCGAATGTTCATCCAACATCAGCGGATGATGTTTACGGCACCACGCCTTAGAGACTTTGCCGTAAAGCATGCCTGTGATAGAACCTTCCACCCAGGTCGCCATCCAAAAGTGCACCATCACAAACATCAGCATGATCAAGGCGCTAATGGCATGCAGCACGATCGCCCAGCCCACTACAGTGGCCGAGAAGTAAGGCGCAAAGTAGGGTTGCCACATGATGAATCCCGTCACGGTTAAGGTGATAGACGTCAGCACGAAGGCACGGAACAGCACTTTCTGGCCAGGGTTGTAATGGCCGATAGGCGGGATTTTTTCCTCGTTCTCGAACATCACGTCCTTGATGGCGAGCATCCAAGCCAGATCGTGTTTTTCCCATTTGTTGTGGTGGTAATAACGCACCAACATCAACATCAGCGGTAAACACATCATCAGGCCAGCAATTGGGTGAATAAACTTCGCCAATTGCGGTGTGCCCGCTATCGCGCCCAACCATTGGAAGGAGGGATAGAAGAAGGAAAAGCCCGTCAGAAACGTGACTAGCCCCACGGCCACAATGAACCAATGACAGATGCGGTCGAACAGTTTGTGACGCACTACCATTTCTTGCTTGTTATGCTTGCTCATTTCTTGGCCTCCTCTTCCGCTTGCGCCTTGTCCTCTGGCGGCTGATAGCCGGGTTGGTCCTCTTCCACTATGTTGCGACCAACGGTGATCTTATGCAGGCAGGCCACAGCCGCCGTGGCAAGAAGTCCGACAGTACCTAGTGGTTTCACCCAGTCCTGCCACAGGGTGACAGATAATGGGATTTGCGGATCCTTTGGCATTTCGTAGGTTTCAGGCTGAGTGACATCGTGCAATATCATCAGCATGCCTGTGCCACCCACGCCCTCAGGGTTGTAGAGTCCAGCCTTGGCAAAACCGCGTTCTTTCAGCTCGTTAACACGCTTTTCGGAGTAGAACAGCATGTCTTCGCGCGTGCCAAAACGTAGCGCACCCGTGGTACAGGACTTCACGCAGGAAGGTTCGAGTCCAACAGCCAAACGGTCAGAACACATAGTGCACTTGTAGGCTTTGTTGTCGACGGCGCTGATCTTCGGGATATCGAATGGACAGGCACTGGCACAATAACCACAGCCAATACATTTGTCCGAATCGAAATCCACAGTGCCATTGGCATGCTGAACAATCGCGCCAGAGGTAGAACAGGCCTTCAAGCAGGCGGGATCCGCACAGTGCATACAAGCACTGTGGGTAAACTGCCAACGTAATTTGCCTTGGTCTTCGATCTCGTTGAACTTCATCAGGGTCCAGCACTCTGGCGACAGAGATGCTGGGTTTTGATAAGTCCCTTGGAACGAACCCACCTCTTCACGCAGGTCATTCCATTCTGAGCAAGCGACCTGACAGGCTTTACAACCATTACACTTAGTCGCGTCAAACAGCTTCGCAATTTGCTTCACGCCACCGACTCTCGCCTGTGCAGGTGGAGTCGCTTGCGAAGTGCCGGAACGTTGAATGATATCTTGAGTCGCCATTATCAGACCTCCGCCTTTTCAACATTCACGAGGAACGCTTTGTACTCAGGCACACCCGTGTTGGCATCACCCATCTCAGTGGTAAGGACGTTACAGCTATAGGCCTTACGTGTAAGCGCGTTATGGCTACCGTGACGTGGAATACCTAGCGTGTGTACCGTTTGACCATTAACCTGCAATGGGCGCATACGCTTGGTCACTAAGGCTTTGGTGAGAATGTGGCCACGTTTCGAGCTCACTTTCACCCAATCGCCATTCTTGATGCCTTTTTCTGCCGCCAATTGCTCATTCATTTCCACAAAGGTCTCTGGCATGGCAATCGCCGCTAAACGGCAGTGTGTCGTCCAGAAGTTAAAGTGTTCTGTGAGTGAGTAAGTGGTACAGGCGTAGGGATATTCCTCTTTAGTACCTATGGTCTCTTTCACCCCTTCGAACCAACGCAGTACAGGGCTGTGCACCACATTGGGATGCAGTGGGTTAGTACCGATAGGCGATTCGACAGGCTCGTAATGCTCTGGGAACGGTCCTTCTTTAAGCAGTTTGAGCGCGAAGAAACGACCCACGCCGTCAGCCTGCATAATGAAAGGATGCGCACTTTCCTGTGGATTCAACTTGGCATTGAAGTCGGGCACGTCTATCCCTTCCCACTTGCCGTCTTTCCACTCGACAATCTTACGGTGCTCATCCCAAGGTTTACCGTTCACATCACAAGAGGCACGGTTGTAGAGGACGCGGCGGTTAAGCGGCCATGCGAAGGCCCAGCCCGGCGTAATACCTTTACCCGATGGGTCATGGTTATCGCGGCGAGCCATTTGGTTACCGGCTTCGGTCCAAGAACCCGCGTAAATCCAACAGGCACTCGCGGTACTGCCATCGGCCTTCAGTTCAGCAAAGCTGCTGATCTGACGCTTGGTCGCGACGTCGTAACCATTCAACTCTTTCGTCAATTCGATAGCGCTAGGGTTGTGCGGATCGGTATAGTTCCAGTTAATCGCTTGAATCGGCTCAGGCAGTTTGCCGCCCTCTTCGCGATATAACTTTCTCAACTCCAGCAGCAGACCAGACACAATCTCTGAGTCCGACATCGCTTCGCCTGGAGGATTAGCGCCTTTATAGTGCCATTGCATCCAACGACCAGAGTTAACGATCGAACCTTCTTCCTCCGCAAACACTGTCGCAGGTAGGCGGAATACTTCGGTTTGAATACTGGCGGTATCGACCTCGTTATAACCAGGCTCGTTTTGCCAGAAGGTGGCGGTTTCCGATGACAAGTTATCAAGCACCACTAAGTACTTAAGGTTACTCAGTGCTTTGATGTTCTTATTACGGTTAGGCATTGAGTTAATGGCGTTAACCCCTTGCACAATACAACCGTTCACTTTGCCACGGTACATCATGTCCAGATGCTTACCGAAATCATACATCTGGTCCCACTTCGGCAACCACTGATAACCGAACTCGTTTTCAGGCGTCGCATTCTCGCCCCAGAAGGCTTTGAGCAAGGACACATAAAACTTCGGATAGTTTTGCCAGTAGTTGGTTTGACCTGGGCGCAATGGCTTAGGTGTGTTCGCCGCCAAGTGAGCTGCTAAGGTAGGTTCTTTATCGTTTGGCAGTTTAAGGTAACCGGGTAAACTTTGGGCCAGTAGCCCCATGTCGGTTGAACCTTGAACGTTGGCGTGACCGCGCAATGCGTTAACACCACCGCCTAACTGACCAATGTTGCCCAGTAATAACTGGATCATCGCCATAGAACGGATGTTCTGCGCACCTTTACTATGATGGGTCCAGCCCAGCGCATACATAAATGTCGCCACACGATCTTTAGTATGAGTGCTCGCAATGGCGTCACATACCACTTGGTAATCTTCGGTTGGTGTACCAGTGATATTACTTACCGTTGCAAAATCATAACGTTCTACGTGTTGTTTGAGTAAGTTCCACACACAACGCGGGTGCTCAAGTGTTTCATCCACTTTGGCATAGCCGTCTTCGTCGAGTTGGTAGAACCAGGATTCTTTGTTGTACTCGCCTTTTGCTTCATCAAAGCCTGAGAATAGGCCGTCATGGAAGTCAAAATCATCCCGCACCAGATAACTGGCGTTGGTATAGGCTTTCACATAATCGAAGTTTACTTGATTGGTCGAAATCAAATAACGGATCACACCCAGAAGGAATGCAATGTCAGTTCCTGAGCGGATTGGGGCATAGTGATCTGCCAATGACGCACTGCGGTTGAAACGTGGGTCAACCACAATCAACTTAGCATTGTTATGCTGCATAGCTTCCGTAACCCAGCCGAATCCGACAGGGTGAGCTTCTGCGGCATTACCGCCCATAATAATCACTACGTTTGAATTTTTAATATCGATCCAGTGGTTGGTCATGGCACCACGTCCAAATGTCGGAGCAAGACTTGCTACCGTTGGAGAGTGTCAGTTACGTGCAATAGTATCGATAGCTACAAGGCCTAAAGCGCGAGCAAATTTTTGTGTCGCTAAGCCACTTTCATTGGCCATGCCGGATGAAGTCATCATCCCTGTGGTTAACCAACGGTTAACCGTTACGCCATCGGCGTTCTTTTCAATCAGGTTCGCATCACGGTCATCTTTCATTAAACGAGCAATACGTTTAAAGGCATCATGCCAGCTGATCCGTTCCCACTTGTTGCTGCCGGGGGCGCGATATTCTGGATACTGTAAACGGTGTGGACTGTTAACATAATCCACAAGGCCTGCACCCTTTGAGCACAATGCGCCTCGGTTTACTGGATGATCGGCATCACCCTCGATATGGAAAATAGCATGTTCAGAGTTTTTACCCCCGCTGCCTTGGCTGTACATCAGCAGGCCACAACCTACCGAGCAATACGGACAGTTGTTACGGGTTTCTTTGGCTCCGATCAGCTTAAACTCTCGCACTGCTGCATAGGCCTTTTCGGACATCAATCCCAGCGCTGAAATCGCTGAGGTTGCCGCTCCGGCCGCACACAGTTTAAAAAACTGGCGTCTGTTCATAGCGTTATCTCACACTTTTGTCGTTATGAGTTTGGTAATTGCAGTGGTAACGCTGCAATCGTTTGAGTGAGTCAATAAAGACCTCACTTAATTTAAGATTATCCTTAAAGTGAAAATAGATAACAAATAATGACATGAGATCAAGATCTCAATTCGCCAGCTACAGAGCAAACAACCATTAAATAGATTTTAAATATTATTTTTTAGAATTTAATTCCATAATTGCGAAACAAATTATGATATAAACCTAAAAACCACCAAAAGACATTTTGTCCACATATCAAGACCCATTTTGTCTCACAATGGCATGTTAAGGTTATATAAGGTGTAGATTTAAAGCCGAAACGAAATAAGAGATGGTTAAAAACACCTCATATTTACCGGTTTTGGATGGATAGACAGCTCTCAAAGCTGACAATGTAAAGATTGGATAAAAAAGCACTCATCCTGCGGTGTTAAACACACCTAAAGTACAAAGTGCAAAAACAGCGAAATCGCCGCATAAGATAGACAAAAGGCATAGCAAATCGCTATGCCTTTCACTTTATTGGTCGCTTGCTTCAGCACTTTTCACCCGCTGAGGGGTTATCGGCACCAAAGACTATGCATTACAGACTCGGCAATACGCCTTGGGGCAAGTAAGTATTAAAGCTGGCGGTATAAAGCAGATCCGTTGCCGCTTCGATATCCGGCGCGAAGTATCTGTCTTTATCGTAGTAGGCAACCACTTCGCGTAGCTCGGCTTTGGCCTTAGCCACTGCATCACTTGGCGCTAATGGTGCACGGAAATCCAACCCTTGGGCGGCCGCTAACAATTCAATCGCTAATACGCCGCGGGTGTTTTCACTCATATCCCGCAAACGGCGCGCCGCAAAGGTCGCCATAGAAACGTGATCTTCTTGGTTTGCCGAGGTTGGTAAACTGTCTACCGAAGCTGGATGGGCGTAAGTTTTGTTTTCAGAGGCCAATGCCGCCGCCGTCACTTGGGCGATCATAAAGCCCGAGTTCACCCCGCCGTTTTTCACTAGGAATGGTGGCAATTTAGACAGGCTAGAGTCGATAAGCAGCGCAATACGACGCTCTGCAATCGCGCCTAATTCGGCAATCGCAATCGCCAAATTATCCGCAGCCATAGCGACTGGTTCGGCGTGGAAGTTACCGCCAGAGATAATATCGCCAGTATCTTGAAATACCAGCGGGTTATCGGTCACGCCATTGGCCTCAGTGCCTAACACTTCCGCCGCTTGGCGAATTTGCGTTAAGCAAGCGCCTAGCACCTGTGGTTGGCAGCGCAGTGAGTAAGGATCTTGTACCTTTTCACAGTTTGCATGGCTTAAGCTGATTTCAGACTCTTCACCCAACAGATGACGGAACACCATAGCTGAATCGATTTGACCTTTTTGACCACGGGCCGCATGGATGCGTGGGTCAAACGGACTGCGGCTACCCATGGCCGCCTCAACGCTCATCGCGCCAATCACTGAGCTGGCAGCAAACAAGTCTTCAGCGTGGAACAAGCCTTCCAGCGCCAGCGCGGTAGAAGCCTGAGTACCGTTGAGCAGGGCTAAGCCTTCCTTCGCGGCTAAATCGATTGGCTTGAGGCCAGCGATTTCTAAGCCTTCGGCGGCCGAAATAATCTGCCCTTGATAGCTCATCTCGCCTTCACCCAAGAGCGGCAGACACATATGGGCTAACGGCGCTAAGTCACCAGAGGCACCCACAGAACCTTTTTCAGGCACGCAAGGATAAACCTCGGCATTCACTAAGCTGATAAGGAAGTTAATCACTTCTAAACGGATACCCGAGAAGCCACGGCTTAAGGAGTTGATCTTTAACACCATCATCAAGCGCACAGTGGCGTCCTGCATGTATTGGCCCGTGCCCGCTGCGTGGGATAACACGATAGAGCGTTGCAGTAATTGCAGATCTTCCGGGGCAATCTTAGTGTTGGCCAGCAGACCAAAACCTGTGTTGATACCATAAACGGTGCGGCCTTCATCCAATACCTTTTGCACGATTTGCGCGCTGGTGTTGATGTCGTTTATCGCCTCTGGCGCCAGTTCGAGAGTCAGTTTATGGCGGCTGATTTCACGCAGTTGCGCCAGACTTAAGCTGCCGGGCGTTAATACTAAATGATTGACTGATTTCATTTTTATATCCGTATTCTTGTCGTTGTTTTTCACGGTTTGTGTTGAGTTGTTAGTCTTTAAGCATGGGCAGATCTAAGCCCTGCTCCTTGGCGCAGTTTTTGGCGATCTCATAACCCGCATCGGCATGGCGCATCACGCCTGTCGCTGGGTCGTTCCACAGCACGCGGCCAACACGCTTAGCGGCGGCCTCAGTACCGTCGCAGACGATCACCACACCTGAGTGTTGGCTAAAGCCCATGCCCACACCACCGCCGTGGTGCAAGGATACCCAAGTCGCACCGCTGGCAGTGTTTAGCAGAGCGTTCAGTAATGGCCAGTCAGATACTGCGTCTGAACCATCCATCATAGATTCGGTTTCACGGTTAGGGCTGGCGACAGAGCCTGAATCTAAGTGGTCACGACCAATGACGATGGGCGCCGACAGCTCGCCGTTTTTCACCATCTCGTTAAAGGCTTGGGCTAAACGGGCACGGTCTTTTAAGCCCACCCAGCAGATACGCGCTGGTAGACCTTGGAAGGCGATACGTTCACGGGCCATATCTAACCAGTTGTGCAGATGAGGATTGTCGGGGATCAGTTCCTTCACTTTGGCGTCGGTCTTGTAGATATCCTCAGGATCGCCAGACAGGGCCACCCAACGGAACGGGCCAATACCTTCGCAGAAGAGTGGGCGAATATAAGCAGGCACAAAACCAGGGAAATCGAACGCGTTTTTAACGCCAGTTTCGAAGGCCATTTGGCGAATGTTGTTACCATAGTCTAAGGTCGCCGCGCCTGCCGCTTGCAGATCCAGCATGGCTTGCACCTGTACCGCCATCGAGGCTTTAGCCGCTTTAACGACGGCTGCTTCATCGGTTTTACGCATGTCAGCGGCTTGTGCCATAGTCCAGCCCTGTGGCAAATAGCCGTTCAGCGGATCGTGGGCTGAGGTTTGGTCGGTGACAACATCAGGGGTAATGCCACGTTTCACTAATTCGGCAAATACATCGGCGGCGTTAGCTAACAGGCCGACGGAAATGGGTTTGCCCGAGGCATTAGCATCGTTGATCATAGCCAAGGCTTCGTCTAATGAAGTGGCCTTTTTATCCACATAACGGGTACGTAGACGAAAATCGATGCGAGTCTCGTCGACTTCACAGGCGAGTACAGAGAAGCCAGCCATAGTCCCGGCCAGCGTTTGCGCGCCGCCCATACCACCTAAGCCGCCAGTAAGAATCCATTTACCTTTGGAGATGCCACCAAAGTGCTGTTTTGCGACAGACACAAAGGTTTCGTAGGTACCTTGGACAATGCCTTGGGTACCAATATAGATCCACGAACCCGCGGTCATCTGGCCATACATTGCCAAACCTTGTTTATCTAGCTCGTTGAAGTGTTCCCAATTTGCCCAATGTGGCACTAGGTTAGAGTTAGCAATCAGCACGCGTGGAGCATCGGCGTGGGTGCGAAATACGCCCACAGGCTTACCCGATTGCACCATTAAGGTTTCATCGTCTTCGAGGCGTTGTAGGACTTCGATAATCTTGTCGTAGCAGTCCCAGTCGCGGGCCGCGCGGCCGATACCGCCATAAACTACTAAATCCTCTGGACGCTCGGCGACATCGGGATGTAAGTTGTTCATTAACATGCGCATTGGCGCTTCGGTTAACCAGCTTTTACAGCTTAATTGGCTACCATGGGGCGCAATAATACGGCGGCTTGGGTCGTGTCGCTTGTCCATTGAGATGTCCTCTTTCAACCTGTTGAACTCACTCGCCATTCGGCTAAGTGCTATTGTTTTTATTGTGTTTTTGTCGCTAAACATCGGATGAATGCCATAAGCCTTCACCTCTTCTTGCGTGACGTTATTTATTGAATGTCAGGTGTCCGCCGAGCTTAAAGCGGCTACCCGGGTGTACTAATTTGGCAAAACTCACCACCCCTTGGCGTGACCAAGTGCGGCGTGAAATCTGTAAACAGGGTTCGGTCGCCGGAATGGCTAACCTCTGCTGCAACTCGCTACTAGCAATAATGGCTTCGATGGTGTGGTGCGCCTCGGTCAGCGGCGCCACCTGTGACAGGTATTCATGGGGAGTTTGCTCGCTAAAATCCTGCTCTAAGTAATCAGGGGCAAAGGCGGGATTCACATAACGCTCCTCGACTTGCAGCGGCACGCCCTGCTCGCAATGCACTAACACCGAATGAAACACCGGACTCCCGAGCTCCAGCGCCAATGCGATGGCGATAGGCGCGGTGGCATTCACTTGTCTCAGTGCCAACTGCTGCACACTGTAACCATGACCACGGTCTTTGATTTCGTCGGCAATGTTGCGGATCGCCAACATCGAGGATTGCGACTTTCGCCCGGCCACAAAGGTGCCCAGCCCCTGTGAGCGCTCAAGCACGCCGTTGTCTGTTAGCTCAGTCAAGGCGCGACGCGCCGTCATACGGCTACAGACAAACAGTTCGGCCAGCTGATTTTCCGAGGGCACGCGGGCATTTTCTTCCCACTCACCAGACTCGATACAGCCAATGATATATTGCTTAATTTCTGCAAACTTAGGCGTAGCCAAAACACTTCCTCGGTATAAAAATCTAGAATCTAGGCGCTAGATGCGGGCACACTTTCAAACGTTCAAAATTGCGGCTACAATCCTAGCTTGTATATACAAGTAAATACAAGCCAGCTCACATAAATTTAATAAACCGTTAATCACTTGGTTAACATCTACCAGCACAGCGAGGGGAATACATGTCTTGGGATCAGGTTTGGATAGACGTTAATTTAGCAACAATGGACCCTTCCATATCAGCACCTTACGGCGCAATTACCGATGCGGCAATCGCAGTAAAAGACGGTAAAATTGCCTGGTTAGGCCCGCGCAGTGAACTGCCCACCTTCGATGTGTTGTCCATTCCTGTTTACAGGGGTAAAGGCGGCTGGATCACTCCTGGATTGATCGACGCCCATACTCACTTGGTTTTTGCAGGCAATCGCGCCAATGAATTTGAGCTACGCCTAAAGGGCGCCACCTATGAGGAAATCGCCCGCGCCGGCGGCGGAATTATTTCGACGGTTAACGCCTGCCGCGAGGCGGATGAAGCAGAATTATTTGACCTCGGTCGCCAGCGCTTAAATGCCTTGGCAAAGGAAGGGGTCACCACGGTTGAGATTAAATCTGGCTATGGCTTAGATACTGAAACTGAATTAAAAATTCTGCGTGTCGCCCGCGAACTCGGTAAACATCACCATGTGGATGTGAAGACCACCTTCCTCGGTGCACATGCCATTCCGCCGGAATATAAAGACAATAGTGACGGCTATGTCGACTTAATTATCAATAAGATGCTGCCCGCGGTGATCGCTGAGAATCTGGCCGATGCGGTGGATGTGTTCTGCGAGAATATCGCCTTTAACCTAGAGCAAACCGAGCGCGTACTGAGCGCCGCCAAAGCGGCTGGCCTGCAAGTTAAACTGCATGCCGAGCAATTATCCAATATGGGCGGTTCTGCATTAGCCGCACGTTTAGGGGCTAAGTCGGTTGATCATATTGAATATTTGGATGAGGTTGGCGTTAAAGCCTTAAGTGAAAGTGGCACCTGCGCCGTGCTGTTACCGGGCGCGTTTTACTTTTTGCGGGAAACCCAAAAACCGCCTATCGACTTATTGCGTCAATACGGCGTACCTATGGTGCTCGCCAGCGACTTTAACCCCGGCTCATCGCCCATCTGCTCGACCCTGCTGATGCTGAACATGGGTTGCACCCTATTCCGCCTAACCCCAGAGGAAGCGCTTGCGGGTTTAACACTCAATGCCGCTAAGGCGCTTGGGATTGAAGATAATGTCGGCAGCTTAGTGATCGGCAAACAGGCGGATTTCTGTCTGTGGGATATCTCCACCCCAGCGCAACTCGCCTATAGCTACGGCGTGAATCCCTGCAAGGATGTAGTGAAAAACGGTAAGTTAATTCATCAATAACTATCGGTTCAGCTAAACAAGGTCGCCATGGATACTGGCGGCCTTGTTTAGTCATCATATCTGCGGTTATTGAGCGCCATTTTCTAACTGCTCATCTTGTTGTTTTACCAGCTTATGCTCGCCTTCATTACAGCCGATTTTCCAGTAACTTGATGTATAAAAATGGCTTTTCGGTAAGTCGTATGTTTGCTTTAGCAGCTTTCTTAGGGCGCGCATACTGCTAAATTCGCAGGCGAGCCACACGGCGCCTTGCCCCTCAAGTTTTGGCAACTGGGCAATGCGTTCGGCTAAGGGCTTACCTTCTGGGTCGGCCTCTGGATTAATCACCCAATGCAATTGCACATGGCTAGGATGCTCTAAGGGCTGAATATCGGCTTCACTTAGCACCTCAATCACAGCGTAACCCACTGCATTGCTTGGCAATTGCGCCAAGTTCACGCTGATGGCGGGCAAGGCCGTCATATCCCCTGCCAGTAAAAACCATTCGGCATCTAAGTTGATCAGTTTTTTCAGTCCGGGGCCACCGATTTGGATGGTATCCCCAATCTCGGTCGACTTTGCCCAACAGGATGCGGGGCCATCGGTATCGTGCAGCACAAAGTCCACATCGATTTCGTTCATCCGCTGCTGACGAATGGTATAAGTGCGCATTAATGGCCGCTCATCCCCCGGCTGCGGAAACAGTAATTTGATATAGGCGCTTTCTTGATCGGCGGGAAAATCTGCAAAGCCAGCGCCGCCTAAGGTGATACGTAGCATATGTGGCGTGACTTGGCTTTTACCTATCACGGTCAATTCGCGCGGAGCGGGTCTGTTCATAATTAAACTCCAAAAGGATAAATGGCACTCAATTGTTAGCTTTCCGCCACGCTATCGCTGATCTGGTTGGCAATACGGATAAACACCGCAATTTCGTCCTGATCGAGCGCTTGGGTCATATGGGCAACGGTGGCTTTTTCGGCGGCAATAATTTGCGTCATCAACTGCTCGCCCTGCGCCGTCAGTCTCAGCAACTGACTACGGCCATCCTTAGGATTATCGACTTTTAGGATATAACCGCCCTGCTGTAGCTCATTGAGCACCCGCGTAATTTGGGCTTTATCCCGCTGCATACGCAGGGCAATAGACTGCGCCGTGGCCTCGGGATGACGGCAAATCCCCTTGAGCGCCCGAATATGGGTAACGGGTAATTCAATCTGCTGCGCGGCAATATCCGCACGCAGCTGTTTTTTGTAGGCATGCACTAATCTGTGCAAGGTTTCACCGAGGGAAATAGCAGACATAATGGCATCTCGATATAGTTGACTGTATCAACAATATCGAGATTAATTGACAGTGTCAACCATTTGAAATTAGAAACCGTATTTTTGACTTACATCAGCTAGCAATGCCTGCCATTTAGGATAGTTTGATAACTCTCCATTCCATGGCGCCATTGTCTTTTCTATTTCTGGTTTTTGGCCTTGCTTTAACTGATATAAATAGGCAAACGCTGAAGCTCGATAATTAGCAAGGCAATGAACTAACACATTTTTCCCCTTATGCTGATCCATTGCTGTAAAGAAGGCTTCAACATCTTCTACTTTAGGGTTTTGCCAATCCACGGGAATATACACGTACTCCATTCCAGCCTGAGTCACGAGTTTTCTTTCATCTGGATGGGCATCTTTATTACTATCGGGCATAAGATTGATCACCACATCCACGCCTGCCTGTTTAAGCTGCGCAAACTGTTGCTCACTCGGTAAGCCCGAGCTTAATAACTGCGGCGCTTGCTGTTGTAATGCCCTCACTTGCTTTATCTTTTCAACCGATTCAGATTCAATAGTGGCATTCGCCAGCGGAGCCCCTAAAAGCAGGGCAAAAACAAGGCTCGAAAGTGCGGTTTTCCTCATCTACAACTCCTTAGTTAACATAAAAAAATCATAGGCTTGCTTAACGCTCTGATAATCCCTTATCCGCTAAGTTCAGTAAATATCGCAACCGATGCAAAAACCTTTGAGCAAACACTCATTTTTGGCATTAGTCGGTTTTATAAAAAATGACTTGCTAGCCTTCATGATTGAGAAGGAATAAGAAATGCTTTCTCTATTAGATATGAATTAGGTGCTTTATTGTTTTATGTCGATGGGAATCCATTTGAAAGCTACCTATTTGAGAGTGGTTGCCCTCGCCTCTGAAATAAACTGGCTAATGCGGCCTGCGCATTCTTTCGCTTCATGGTTCCGCATAAAACTACAGATATCGACTTTTAAACCATCAGGCATTTGTAAGGTGACAAAAGGTTGGTCGTAGTCAGGATTTTGCGCAGGTAATCCAACCTTTGTGATTTCAATTCGGTCGAGTGAATATACGGTTACTTGCTGGCTTATCAGGTTGCGCCGCGTTAGCACAACTTCATTCGTCACTGCATTAATCCGCAACTCTATCGACATGGCTAAGCCCGCAAACCAGAGGGAGAATATAATAATCGCGGTAGGTAACAGGCACAAAAACAAGGTATGAATACCGAGAAACAACAGAGCAGGAGGATTTGACCAATCTATTTGCAGCCAATGAGATAGAAAATACCCGAGCGGAAGCAGAGGAGTTAACCCCCCAACCAAACCGACTAATAACCTGAGCCAGCCCGGAATAGGATTATGATAAAAGATCGCCCGCTCTTGATAGAGCAGGCAATCATCTCTTTTTCGCAGTGAGTTAAGCCATGCCATGAACGCCATCCTAACGACATGCGGATAAGTAAAATATCTCAGAAGAGAAGCTTAGTTTAAAACCCTTTGCTCATCATCAACTTGATGATAAAACTTAACTTCTTTAATCTTTTGCTCTGACTCTTCTTCCGTTAGCACTTCTTGCTTAACTAGCCATTTGAATTTGTTGATCTCATTATTCAACTCATTCTCAGGGTTGATATCAGCATACCAATGGGCCAACTGTGCTTTGCGGCGCGCCATTAACTCTTCAATCAAGGCATCATGATGCTTGTCTTTGATAATAAAGATATTGGCACCCTCAGCTTTAAATACAGTGTAAGTTACCTTGGTCATTAGTGCCCATGTTAAGCAGGCAGCCCCAATAAATATCCACATGGGGTCAAAGTAAAAGGCGCCTCGCGTAAAACTGCCATAGCCACTTTGAAACAGGCCAAGCAAGATCCACAATACACCTACGTTTCTAAGCCAATCATTTTGCTCAGTTTGCTCTGAACGTTTAAGGGGTAAATCACCGTAATAAACTTCAACATCCCCTTTAGCGGATCCATCTTCATAGGCGTATTCAAACTGCTCTTGCCCTAAGCGAAAAGTATGTTTGTTTTTTCCCTTCTTTTGTATAACTTCCATTTTTTGTCCTTTTATTGCTCGCTCATCCAAAACAATGAGATTTAAGCAACTTATACATTAAGCCGTCAACAAATTAGCAACAAATTACGATTTAAAGCAGTAATAAAATGAAAGTCGTGGCTTACAGCGCTGGCTTTAATCCACTCAAAACGAGTAACAAAAGTTATACGGTTTGAGTGCCATAAACTGTTAGGATAACCGTTCAAATTTGAGCTTGATCACACTAATCACGGTTTAACGCTTGCGGCACAAGTCCAACAACGGATTTGCCCACAATGTTTTTGTATGAGTAACCTGATGAAAAGAATAGTAAATGCTTTAATTCTGGCCATGTTAGCAACGGGTTGTAGCGATCCAAACCCAACACAGACCAATCAAACCGCTGAGCAGGCCAAGGCCGAAATGGCCGTCCAAGTATTGAGCCTTAAGCAGCAACTTGCGCCAATCACCCAACGTTATTTTGCCCTAAGGCCAGAAATCGCCACCTATTATGGCGTGGCCGAGGATGAAGCGGGCAAGGATGTACTCTCTAAGCTGACCGATTACAGCCCGTCGGGGGAAAATCATCGCCGTAAAGCGCTTAAGGCCATATTAGCTGAGCTCAATGCTATCGATGCCAGTAAGCTTAGCGCCTCTGAACAAGTGAGTTTAGGCTCGATAAAATCTGAAATCGCCGGCGCCCTGTTGCCTGCCGAAACCGTGGCCTATGGCACTATGCTTGGCGAATATGGTGTTTGGTTTTTACCTTATGTCGTCAACCACTTATCTGGATTGCATGTTGAGTTTCCGAGCTATATGGAAGATAAGTTTGCGGTCAGCACTCCAGCGCAAGCTAAGGCTTATCTCAACCGCTTAAGCATGTATCCTGCCGCCATGGGTACGGTTATCGATAAGCTGGATCAAGATGTGCAAATGGGGGTAATCCCACCCGATTTTATTATCGATAAGACCATCGCAGGCTTACAGCAACAGTTAGTCCACCATGCCAACAAGCATCCCTTGGTCAGCAGTTTTAAAGCCAAATTAACCGCCGCCCAAGTACCAGAAAGTGAGGCGTTGGTGAACTCTGCCGCCGAACTGGTGGAGACTAAATATTACCCTGCGACGCGCCAGTTGATTTCCGCACTACAAGCTGTGCGTCTCAAGGCCACCCATGTGGCTGGACTTGGACACCAGCCTCAGGGCGCGAAACTCTATAAGGCGATGATTAAACACCTCGCCAATTCAGATAAGACCCCAGATGAGATCCACCAACTGGGATTAGATGAAGTCGCCCGCATTACCGCCGAGATGGATGTGTTACTCAAACAAGTGGGTTACCGCAAAGGCACAGTTGGCGAGCGCATGCAGCGATTGCTCAAGGATCCTAAATATATCTACCCCAACACTGCCGAGGGCAAACAACAATTAATGACGGACATTCACGGCTATCTGGCGAAAGTGAATGCCAAATTACCGCTGTGGTTTGGGCTGTTACCGAATCAAGATGTTGCGGTTGAAGCCGTGCCCGATAGTCGTGCCGCCGCAACCAGCGGTGCATTTTACGATGCGCCATCACAGGATGGTTCGCGTAAGGGTACTTTTTGGATAAGCCTGTACGATATGGCAGCGCTGCCCTCCTATTCGCTGCAAACCTTAACCTATCACGAGACCAATCCCGGCCATCATCTACAGACGCTCATTGGTCTGTCGGATACCTTGCCGCTGCTGAGTACCATTTTTTACTCTAATGCCGCGGGAGAAGGCTGGGCGCTGTATGCCGAGCGGTTAGCCGCCGAGATGGGCATGTATAAGGATAATCCGATTAACGATCTTGGTCGCTTGCAGTCTGAGTTACACCGCGCGGTGCGCTTAGTGGTCGACACAGGTATGCATGCTAAGGGATGGAGTCGTGAGCAAGCCATTGATTATGCAGTGGCGACTGAGGGAATACACCTCTCTGAAGCCACGGGCGAAATCGAGCGCTATGTGGTTTGGCCGGGACAAGCCTTAGGTTACAAACTGGGTGAGCTGAAAATTATCGAACTGCGAGCTAAGGCCAAACAAGCCTTGAGTGATAAGTTGGATATCAAAGTCTTCCACGAAAAATTGCTTGAAAATGGCGCCTTGCCCTTAGATTTATTAGAACAAAAGATGGATCAGTGGCTCGAATCCGCTAAGGCAGCCAATGCCGCCGCCGAGACTAAGGTTTAATTCGGGTAAAAACGCTCACATCATCTCAAATCGGGGCAGCTTAGGCGGCCCCTGTTCTTTTTACGGCTCCCTATGCTTTTACGTTTCAGGTTAATCCGCAAAGCGGCGTTGATACTTGCCGCTTAAATAGCGGATAACCACAAAACCGACAACACCAGGTAGTGTCCACGACAACAGACGCAAATTACCATGGTCGATAAACAAACGGCTGCCACCAAAGGCGAAAAAGGCAGTGTAGCAGGCGATACCCGAGCCAATCATCGCGCCTAAATGCTCTATCCACCATTCTAATTTAGTCAAAGTCGCCTTAAAGCTATAGCGCAGAAATCCCGCCCCAACCGTAGTGCCTAATAGGCCGAAAATCACCGCGAGGATCAGCTTTTCTTGGTATCCCCATAGCGCCATCACAGGGCCAAGTAGCGTTAAGCTCAGCATTAACGACAGATGCATAGGCGATTTTAATTGCTGACGCTGCGCCTTATAACGCAAGACTAATACGCCATGCCTCACGGTCACTAAGGTTAATAAGCTGATATAGATGAGAAATATCCAAGCATTTTGACGATCCGCAATCTGCGCCGCTAAGGCGTCGGCACTGACAGCAGGCTGTTTAATCACGGCGAGTGGATCAATGAGGCCCGTCGTTGCCATCGCCACGCCAGTCGCCGCCACAGTGTACATGGCATAGACATAGTAACGGCCAAAACGACCATGGTTCGCGCTGCCCTTTTTCAGCATGGCAGGCATCCAAAATAACACTAATGCCAGTGCGCCCGCGGTGATATGCACAAATTGCGACAGGGTGAAAATCGTGTTCATCATCTTGCTCCATCAAAGTTTGATGCTTGATAGTAACTAACACGGGGAGTCACCCATAAGTGCCAAAAGTCATGTTTTAAGCTGTAGCATAAAGCAGCCACTTAATGTGGCTGCAATTGAGGCGACTGTCGCTATAACCCAGAATGTTTATCGAGCCTTAAGGTATCGATGATCGAGAAGGTATAACCTAACTCGGTAAACATCCGCTCGATATTGAGCTTAAAATCGATGGGGCGATCTAAATCGAGTTGATTGATAAAGAAATGGTGTTTAGTCGGGATCTTTATCAGTAATTGTTTTTGATAGAAACAGGCTTCAACTTCGGCATTTAATTCGCGACTAAGGACTAAGAGATTCTCCATCATCAAAGGATTGAGTAAGTAGCGCGCCTCGACTTGGTCGCTGCTATACACCTCAAAGCAACGCTCAAACCGCACATCCTCAAGCTTGACCCGCGACAGCTTTGTCTTAAACCCCTCAAGGCGATTTTTTAAACTGCCCTTATCCGTGACTAACAAGGTAGTACCGTTGAATCGCTTAGGAATATTGCACACCAGCAGTACACCATTGAAGATGGTTTCCCGCTCAACCGAGCCATTATTGTTCGATTTAGTGTTGTAAGCATCGACCTCGTAAAACTGGAACGACACCTTGTTATAGGTTCCCTTAAGGCAATTTTGCGCATACTGCTTATCGGTTTTAGGCAGCAGCCCCAGCTCAAGGAAGAGAGAGAAATCGACCTTAGGCGCCCTCGTTAGCGCAAAGTCATCGCCAAAATACTTAAGGCTAATGGGATAGAGTTTTTCAAAGGCAGCATTATAGAGTTCATCGCTTTCCTTACCCGAGGCAATGACCACTAACGCTATCACCGGAACGGGCAGAAACACGCCAATCATCAAAGGCACAAAATAATCCATAGGCACCAGCATAAACTGCACCCCGAGCAGCCCAGCGAATGCCCCTAAAATCACCGTGATGCATAGGTAGTAGATTGGGGTGATGAACTTGGCATTTTCACGCCGCCTTTGGTTTACGCCTTCACGTTTTGCTTCAAACGGTGCACATTTAGGGGCGATTTTTTGTTTGTAATACTTCAGAAAGGGAATGCGGTGCTCTTCGGGAATATCAAATTCAATCGAACTCATTGGCTCCTACTCTTTACGACTCAAATCCATTTAGGCCAATGATTTTACGGATTTTATTCCTGCAAGGCCAGTTTAAGGCCTACAAATGACCCATTAAGCCTGAGCAAGCCTGCGGCCACGGCGTTGCAGTAAGCCAAAAATAATCAGCACACCAAAGGCGGCGCTAAAGAGAGTTAAAGCTCTAGCTACACCGTAAAAGTCCGTGAGATTAAAGGAAACCCCATCCGCCCACAGCACCAATAAACCCAGTGGCATTTGCATCGCCACCGCAGTGTACCAATCGAATGGTAATCGAGGGAAAAGCCGCTGATAGCTAAATAGCATCAGCCCAGAGAGCAGCAATAATAAGCCCGCATCATGGGCAGCTAACCCCAGATAAACCGGACTAGTGTGGCTAAGATTATCGACGCTCCCGAGCAAGGCATGCATATAGCCAGCACTGGCAACCAGTGCAAAACTCGTAAAGCTCAATACCGCCAACAGAATACCTAAGCCTAATGCGGGTAAATATTTCATAAACAGCCTCATCATTGCTACGCGCTCAATCCAATGTTTAAATCGTAAAGGCGCACAAATTCAGTCGAAAGAGAGTAAAGCAACAATAACAGCCAAAATTTCCCTTAGCTATTAAGACCATAGTCTTATGTCGACAACAAACTGCTGGATTATAAACAGCATAATTCCCCACACTAGATCCAGTATTTCACCTATATCCACTAGATAAGCCTCTAAAATTACTCATTTAATTGATTTTCAGCCAAATGAGTTAGTGATATGGCGCACATTCTCCCTTGGCTTAAAGGTGAAATCCACTAGCCAATTACCCCAATAACGCTTAGGATCAGGGTTGCATTTTTTAGCCAACATATTGTGGAGTATCAAAACATTATGGGTATCAGAGCCATAGTCGTAGACACAGCAGGCACCACGACAGACCTAACCTTTATCCAAGATGTGCTATTCCCCTATTCTGTCAAAGCCTTGCCAGACTTTTTAGCGCAGAACCAACACAATGTTTTGGTGGAAAACTGTATCTGCGACACCCGAGATATCGCACTAGAGCCAGATGCTGACTTAGCGCGCGTGACTGAAATTTTACAGCAGTGGGTTCGTGAAGACCGCAAAGCGACCCCGCTCAAAACCCTACAGGGGTTAATTTGGAAGCAAGGTTATGCCCATGATGAGTTTAAGGGCCATATCTTCCCTGACTTTATCGAAGCTGTTAAACGTTTTAGCGCACAAAATCTGCGTATTTACAGTTTCTCATCGGGCTCTGTCGATGCCCAAAAACTGTTATTCAGCCACAGCGATGGCGGTGATTTAACCGAGATGTTTAACGGTCATTTTGATACCCGTACAGGTAACAAATTAGATAAACAAGCTTACTGCAATATTCTCAACACCATCAGCTTAAGCCCTAAGCAAGTGCTGTTTGTGTCTGATGTGATTGAAGAATTAAAAGCCGCCGATGCAGCGGGCATGATGACCTGCCAAATGGTTCGCGACAGCAAGCAGCGCACGGGCGATTTTCGCACTATCAGCAGTTTCGATGAGCTAGTGATCGAGTAACATCGGCACTGCACATCAAAAGCGACCCTAGGGTCGCTTTTTGTTTTTCTGGCCATCACATCTACCTATCCGCAGGGTGATTCACGCCATCGCAAACGGGCACATCGCCTAATTCATAGGGATTAACGCCTTCGAGGCAACCAAGGTTATAGCCATATTCATTGGGGTTGGAGCGCCTTTGATGATGGGTATAAATGCCGCACACAGAGCAGAAGTAATGTTTGGCCGTTTTGGTATTAAATTCGTAGCACTTTAATACGGCCTCGCCTTTGATAATCTTCAATCCCGCCAGCGGCACTGAACAGACGATAGCGCCCTTGCGCCGACAGATTGAGCAATCACAACGCCTTGGCTTTTCAATGCCATTGGGCAGCGATAACTCCAACATCACGGCGCCACAATGGCAAGACGCAAGATGTGTTGCCTGAATAACCGTATCCCCAATCTGTTTTATCATCGCCAACTCCTTGCTTCACTTAATGTTGTCACTATTGTCTAAGGCTTGTCGCTCGCACTTTATACTGCTAGTCTGGCAGCCTTAAACGAGCGTTTTAACTAGAGCTTTTGACTATGAGTAATGCAATGGAAAGTCCAACACTAAGTCCAATGGAAAAGTTTCTCGCACAGCACCCTATAGTGACCGAAATCCCCGTGGCATGGGGCGAAATGGATGCGCTGCAACACGTCAACAACGTGGTCTATTTCCGCTATTTTGAAACCGCACGTATCGACTTTTTCAACCGCCTTTTTCCACTCGATGCCCTGTATAAATCCGGTGTTGGCCCAGTGATTAGCGAAAATCAGGCCCGCTATAAACGTCCAGTGACCTTCCCCGATACGCTATTGGTCAGCGTGAGTATCAGCGATATTCAAAGCGACAGATTTACCATGCATTATCAAGCCTTTAGTAAGCAGCAACAGGCCATTACGACCTTAGGTTCTTCGGTCGCTGTGATGTTTAACTTTAAAACTGGTCAAAAAGCCGAGCTTCCCACGGAATTACTCGCCATTCTTAAACAACACGAGCAAGCTTAAGCTACCGAGTCTATGGCAACATTGCCATAACACTTTAGGCCATATCAGAGGGAGGCTGTATGTCAGAAAAAGCGCCAATAGAAGTCGTTGTTGAGCATCAACAGGATAAACAACGCTTTGTGATCCCCGTTGACGGGCATGAAGCCATACTGGAATACCGACTCAATGGCCAGCACATCGACTTTAACCGTACCTTTGTGCCCGACGAGCTGCGTGGCAAAGGTCTTGCCGAACGTTTAGTTCGCCACGGCTTGAAGTGGGCAAAGGCCCAAGATTACGATATAGAAGCCAGCTGCTGGTATGTGCAGAAGTTTTTGAAATAACTGGCTTCGCAACAGGTACGCTAAATCCAATACACAGGGTAATGGCGCTTGGGATCGGTGGAGAGATTATTCACGACCAGCGCCACCAGCAATAACAGTAGTGAGCCGAGGAATACTGGCATCAACGCATAGAGAAACCCGAGTTGATGCACGTTCTCACCGCCTATCACAGCAATTAATGCCGTTGCACCGCCCGGTGGGTGCAGTGTGCGAGTTAGGTACATCAATGCGATGGCGAGTGATACCGCTAACGCGCTCGCAAGCATCATATAATCGGCAAACACTTGGTACACAGCCACACCAATCAGTGCCGATAATACACTGCCGCCAATCAAGTTACGTGGCTGAGAAAACTCAGCCAGTGGCGCGCCATACACTAATACCGCCGACGCCCCAAATGAGCCAATCACAAACATAGTGCCAAGTAGATGTTCGCCCATATAAGTGGCAAGACTGGCGACTAAGTAAATGCCACAAAAGGCCCCGACCCATGACCAAACGATCTTTTTCAGGGGTTGTCGTGGCGGACAGATGTCCTTAGAACGCATTCGGGTGAAGTAAAATCTCATGCTAAATCCAGCCGGAAGGAATAAAGGCGCGGATAAGTGATCCGCATCACATTTACGGCCGACAAGGTAGCGTTTTCACCACGTAATTGCAATTACGTGGTGAAAGTGAACGCGAATTTAAGCCGCTTCACCATTGAGGCTGGCTAAGATTTCACGAATATCTTCGGGGATAGGGCGACTCTTTTCACAACTGTAGTCGTAGTGGACTAAGGTAGTTTTCACTTCCGCAGTTTTACTGCCAGCTTGCCAACAGCTTTGAGTCAGTTCGAAACTGCTATTACCGATACGGCTAACATAGGTTTTCACCGTCACGCTCTTGCCGTAATAAGTCGGCGCGATAAAGGCTACAGTAAAACCCGCCACAATCAGATTCCATTGATGTAAATCCAACTCGGGATTAAAAATCTCGAAGATTGGCGTGCGGGCAGCCTCGCACCATACGGGGATCACTGTGTTGTTAATATGGCCTAGGCCATCGGTTTCGGTAAATCTTGGCTGGATGTCTAGGCTGTATTCGGTGACTGACATGCAAACTTCCCTTTTGTTGTTCTTATACTTTTATGCTGTAAATGGGATAAACGAGGCGCTTACCCCGTTTATCCCTACCAAGCCTAACAGAAATAAGAAGCGCGATGCTAGAACTGGCAGCTCGCGGTATCTGGGGTTTGCTTGCCGTTAGCATCGTACTTTTTCATACAGCCAGCCTTACCCATATCATAAATTTTTTCGTATTTGAGCTTGCCACTGCTGTCGTAGGACTTAAACACACCATGGCTTTTTGGGTTTTCTAGGTGATAGATTTTGCGCCCCTTAGTCACATGGGAAAAATCCGAGAATCCAGGTTCCTCTTGATAGATCACTCCGTTGATATAGCGCTTGTGCACCACATGTTGCTCATCAATCCGCAGCATTTCGCTGGCTAACTTGCCATTCTGGTCATAACAGACTTTATCCACGGCATAATTGCTGTCGAGATCCTCGATACAACTCACGGCACCATTATCAAAATATTCCCGCTGGATACCGCAGCGTGCAATGGCGTTATCCCAGAAATAAGGTTCACCGTTCCAGGTTTCGCCTTCTTGCTGGCAATAGTTCCACAAACTCTTTAGCTGGCCGTTAGGATAGAAAGTGTAATGGGGGCCAGAGAGACGGTTATTGATAAGATGACCATATTGCACGAGCGAATAGCCGCCGTCGGTGGAATAGCGAATGCTTGGGCCATATTCCTTACCCGCTTTATAAGTCTGCAAAGACATTAAGCGGCCGTTAGAATCGAATCGATATTCTTTATCGACTGACCCATTGGTGTAATAGCTTAATTCGGATAGTCGGCCGCCGCGATACACTCGCTGATCACCATCTTTAATCGAGCTAGTCTCGGCATTGTTTGTGTTTATTACACCCTCACAATCGCCTGCATAAGGCTCTTTTCGCATCATGCATTCATCCTGCGAGGGTTTAAGTTTTACGGCGTCATTGAACTTATACTGACTCAACTCATTCAGATCGCCGTTAGGTTCGAGCCACATTTGTGGACCATCTAACTCGCCTTGACGATAGTTAGCTACATTGCTGACAGTATTCGGGGCTGAATACCATAGACTCTCACCGTGGAGTCTGCCCTTATCATAATGTTTAAGGGCAAACATAAAATTATCTTTATTGAATAACTTAGCCTCACCTTGGCGTAGGCCGTTCTCATAGTTGACTTCCGTCTTGTAGAGGTAAGTCACCGATTGCCTAGTGGTAAATGCATCGTTAGCATCTGGGGTTCGAATATAGACCCAAGTGCCTGAACGTTTACCATCGAGGTAGCTGCCTTCACCACTTTGAAAGCGATAATCCCCTTGGGTGACCTTTTCTACCCAAGCGCCTTGCTTCACACCCTTTTGGTATTGGCCTTTGCTGCCATCGGACTCAAGCCACTCACCGTCTTTTACGCCATTGAGATAAATGCCCTTTTCGGATAATTTCTTCGCGCCTTCGGTGCCGGAATCGTAATCTGGGGTATAGATTTCACTCGGGCCATCGGGCACGCCCTTGTTGTAGTGAATAAAGCCGTAGTTATCGGCGTCATCCATCATGGACTGCAATACCCATTTACCCTGCTTTTGGCCGTCGAGGTACTCGCCCTCCCAATAGGTTTCACGGCTGTCGGCTTCTATCCATTTACCCACTTGTTTGCCCAGCTTATAGTCACCGGCATACATCACACTGCCATTGCGGGCATCGTAGGCGGCAAAGTGACCATCAAGTTCGCCTTGAACATAATTGGCTTCACTGGCAACACCAGCCCAAGTACTGCCCATGCTCATGAATTCGTAAAAAGGCCCTGTTCGCGGGATTTTTTCGCTGCCATTTTTAAGCCAATCGACATCGTCGGCTTCATAACCAATGGCGACTAACATAAAACTGCCATCTTCTTCGACGTAGGCACTGCGATCAAACGTGGCGACTAGACTGTATTTTCGTTCACGCCCCTCGGCATCCTTATCGGTGCGAGTCACAGGATAGCGCAGCTTGTATTCCACTGCGGTTTTTACATCCGCCGCTGTGCCTTCAGAATTGCGATAACCAATTAATGTTGGTTTGAGCTTAGAGGTCCCATCCAAAATCGCTTTAATATCAGGATCTTTTACCCCTTCCGCCTCATAGGTCATACGATACTGCTGCGGCGGCAGCTGGCTTAACACCTTGCGGACGCCGCCGACGGTAAAGGTGCTAATGCTTGGTACAACTTCATCGAGCACGGCTTGCAAGCGTGGCAATTTAGTTAGCTCTTCACCCTCAAAGCCATAACCCCGTAGATGCTGACCATCGGCATCCTTGAGCATGACGATAACTTCCTTAGTACCGCCCTTGTCAAAGTCATGGTAAAACACCGCCACGATTTCAGCGCGGCCGTAATCGTCAATACGCACACCGGGCGCATCGCCATAGAGCATTTCGCCCCATACCTGTTGATCTTTTTGATAAAAATTAAGCCATTGGCCATTGGGAAGATCCACGGGACCGTGAACCATTTTGTCATATTCCGCCGCAACCGCAGCAGGAATGACCACAAAAGAAGATAACCACACCGCACCGACAGCGGCGCATAAACGACGAATCGAAAGTTCCATTTAACTATCCTTTACACCGACACCTTGCGCCTCGTGCGCACCAGTAAACGGGGCGAATTTTAAGCTAAGAACTATGCGTCAGGAAGTAGTTGAGACAAAAAAGGCCGCTAAGCGGCCTTTTAAGATCAAATATTTAACAATCAATTATTATACATAGCATTAATTTCATGGGCGTACTTGTGATAAATCATTTTGCGACGCAACTTAAGCGTCGGCGTGATTAATCCTGCCTCCATCGAAAAAGCTTCCGGCAGCAGGGTAAACTTTTTGATTTGCTCAAAACTAGCCAACTCCTGCTGGAGCTGTTTGAGGCGCTGCTCGAAATGCTCAACCACATGGCTATGGCGCAGCAGCTCAATAGGCGACTCATACTTTAAGCCTTTTTCCTTTGCCCATGCTTCGAGGGATTCAAAGGCTGGCACAATCAGCGCCGTCACATAGTTACGCGCATCGGCAATCACCGCCACTTGTTCGATAAAAGGACAACACCCAACAGCACCCTCAACCCTTTGCGGTGCAATATATTTACCGTTAGAGGTCTTCATTAACTCTTTAATACGATCGGTAATAAACAAATTGCCGTGGGCATCGAGTCGTCCCGCATCACCGGTTTTTAACCAGCCATCTTCAAAGGCGGCGGCAGTATCTTCAGGGCGATTGTAATAACCGCGCATCACGGTATCGCCACGGACTAAGATTTCATCGTCTTTACCCAGTTTAATTTCGATTTCAGGCAAGACTTTACCGTTTGACCCCGCAACACGGTTATCCAAAGTGTTACAGGTCACAGTAGCGTTTGTTTCGGTCATGCCATAGCCACAAAGCACAGGAATACCAATAGCATGGAAAAAAGACGCCACATTTAAATCAAGTGCAGCACCGCCACAGGGCATAAACTTTAAGCGTCCACCGAGCACTGCCTGCAACTTGCTGTAAACCAATTTGTTCGCCAAACGCCATTGCAAGGATAACCACAAACCGCCCTTAGCGCGGCCTTGGCTCACTTCAAACTGACGCTCGCCAACCCCCATCGCCCAAGCAAATAATTTTTTACGACCCTCTGCGGATTTCGCGACCTTATCCTGTACTGCGCTGTAAACCTTCTCGAGGAAACGCGGCACCACACACAAGGTATGCGGACGCACAGCACTTATCGCTTCTTTTACTCTTTGGGTATTTTGCAGATAAACATTATGGCCACCACGGCATAAAACGTAGAAACTCCAGCTACGCTCAAACACATGGCTTAGCGGTAGGAAAGCTAAAGACACATCGCCAGCATTAAAAGGCAAAATCTGATCGTGCTGACGCACAGTCGAAGCCATATTGCGGTAATCCAGCATGACGCCCTTAGGATCACCCGTGGTGCCGGAGGTATAAATCAGGGTTAACAGATCATCAAGATTCGCGTCTTTTAAGCGTTGCTCCAGCTCGGCACTTTGGTCATATGCCTGCGTTAGGACGTTATCTAAATGCCTATGTTGAGGTTTATCCTGAGCCAACTGAACTGCGGCATCGAACACAATCACATGCTCTAGAGTCGGACATTGTTTTTGTAACTCGCAGGCCAGCGCATATTGCTTAGCGTCGTCGACAAAAATCACCTTAGCCGCCGCATCATTAATGATAAAGCTGGCTTGCTCTAAGGTACTGGTTGGGTAAATAGGCACGACAATGGCACGGCTTTTCAGAATGCCGATATCGGCACAGGTCCATTGCGGGCAGTTTTGTGACAGGATCACACAGCGGTCTTGCACTTGTACGCCGAGTTGAATCAACACTTGTGCAATTTTATGGCTGATCTCATCAAATGCCTGCCAACTGACTTGATGCCAAGGGGCTGCCATTTCAAAACCTTCCAGCGCAATAGCCTCCTTTAACGACTGGCTTTGCTGCTGTAATAGTCGAATTACGTGATATTGTTCGAGCGACATGAGTGACTCACCTTTTAGCTTACAAGTGTTCCGCTTTTGCAGCATTCTACCTGAAGGCAAGCTAAAAACTAAGAGTTTTTGCTCTAATCTTGTGCAAATGTCGCCCAAATCACGTCATTTAAGGCCGATTACAGCCCAACGATATCGCCCCGCCATAACTTTTTATGGCCGCCAAACAGGGCAATTTGCCCCAACACAACCAGTAAAAGATCGCCTATTAACCAATAATATAGATGACCATCATGCTGCAATGCCGCTAAACTGATAGACACCCATAGTGAATGCCCCAGCACCACCAGCATAGTCAAGCTAACCTGTAACACTCGGCGGCACAGGCAACCTAGCCCTAACACCAAGGCACAAGCCCAATAGGTGCTCATCACTAAATGCGCCAGCAATGGCGCACTTATCCCGCCATTGAGCCAAGTAATAAACACACTACAGAGCAACATGCCGACACTGATGAGATACAGCAATCGTTGCTGCCCTCGGGCAAAAGCATTAACCAAACCGGTTCTGCCATCAAAACCCGGCATCAACAACAGTAACTCTGTTGCACGCGCTCGTTGCACCCGACTCCAATGCACCAGCGAACAGCTGATCACACAAAACTGCGCCAGTAGCAGTAACACCGGAAAATCCCAATTAAACTGATGGGATAATACCCCCAGCACCAATGTCAGCGCGGGCAGCAACAACAGCAATACGGTTAACATCGGCCCGATAAAAAAGTTAACCGGATGCAAATAACGCTCGAAACGGCTCAAAAACCGCATGGATTGCAGATTAGGCAACCAAAACCAGCCCATTTCTAACCCGTTGAGGTACACACTGCGTGCTTCCACCCGCCAAGGTAATACTAGGCAGCGGCGCCAAATCAGCACTACCAACACAAACAGCACTATGATGCTCAGCCACAATGGTACTTGCTCAGCCAAAGCGCTAGAAAACGGCACTAAGATAAACAGTAAAAATGAGGAGTAAAACCATTGGGTGTGCCGCAGACACAGCAAAATAAAACCTAAGCTTATCCCTTGGGCAAACACCAGTAGCGACAGGCTAGAGGTAAAATCAAACAATACGCATAAGAGCACCGCAAGGCTAAACACGCCAATGAGCATCACCTCGCACTGGATAAAAATATTCTGCCGATAACGGGGGATTAAGATTGAGCACTCACTCGCCATCAAGCGAATCAACTGCCATGCGACCGCAGCTGAGGTAGAGACAATCCCCATGCCGACAAAAAGATCAAAACTCTCCTTCTGCCCAGCCCATCCCGCCAAAACGCTCAGGGCTAAGCCAAATAATCCGGTACCCAAAAAACTCACACTGCCGACATCAAATAACCACAGGCGCAGCATGCCGTTAAAGGGATTGATTGAATGCTGTGTTGCGGGTTTGTCAGAGGTTTGCACAAGCGGTTTAGCTGAACTCATTTGTGTAACTCCACAAAGAGTTGCTCCAAATTAAGCGCTTCACTTCGCTGCACGCCGGGAAGATTGAGATCGACTGCACCACGATCCACCAGCACAGAATCACCATCACGGCTCAAAATACGCACCTGCTCAGGCAACTCCGTACCCGCCGCCAGTTTGAGTAGACGCACCTCTTCCCGCAGGGCATCGATTTCCTTAAACAGCACTAATTCGCCCTGTTTAATCAGTGCCACATGGCTCGCGACCCGCTCTAAATCTGAGGTGATATGGGATGAAAACAGCACCGCCGAGCCGGATTCGAGGGCTAAGTCGAACAAATCGACCATAAATTTGCGTCTAACGATAGGATCGAGGCTGGCCACAGGTTCATCGAGGATCAACAGTTCGGGGCGATAGGCCATTGCCATGATCAACGCTAAGGATTGGCGCTGGCCAACGGACAGACGTTGTACCTGTTGGCTGACATCTAACTCAAAGCGGGCAAGCCAATCTTGCTCTAACTGCATGTCCCAATGGGGATAAAAGCTGCGGTGTAAATCAAGAGCGCGCTCAACGGTAAAACCTTCATAACCAAAGGGCTGTTGTGGCACATAGCCAAGGCGCTCCTTTGCGGCAGACGAGAGTTGTTCCGGCGTCTCACCTAAGGTGCGGATGTCACCCGAATCGGGCGAGAGGATCCCCAAAGCGCAGCGCATTAAGGTCGATTTACCCGCACCATTTTGTCCCAATAAGCCAACCACCATCCCGGCAGACAAGCACAAGGACAGATCCTTTAACGCCTGTTTTTCAACGCCATTTTTTCCACGAAAAACTTTGTTTACCTTAGAAAACTCAAGTATTGGGGGAAACTCTTGATCCATCGAATTGCGTCCTTTTTATTCTCGTTTTCGCTTGGGCCGACTAGGCTTGCCAGCGCTCGTTAATCAATTGCAGCAACTCGGGCAGGCTCACGCCCAGCTGCTTGGCTTGTGCCAATAAGCCATCTAATTGCGGCTCAAGCAGACTCACGCCCGACTCCATCGCCTCGGTACGGGCAGCAACCCGAGTCGCCTGCCCACGGCGGCGTTCTAACCAGCCCTGATCCACCAATTGCTGAATCGCGCGAGATACTGTCATCGGGTTCACCGCAAGGTATTCCGCAATCTGGCGCACTGAGGGTAATACGTCTTCCTCTTGCAGTTGGCCGCCCACAATCAAGCGCACGATTTGCTCGTGTAACTGCTTGTAAATTGGCTCACCACTGCTGGGGTTGACATTTAAAAGTTCTAACATTAGGCTTTACACACTGTATTAATACATTGATACACCGATACACTGTATTTAAAGTATCACACTCATCCTGAAATGCAAAAAGGAAAGCGCTCATGATAGATAGCATGATCCACAGGAAGTCCCATAATACCAGCGCTTGCGTTGCGATTAAGCGTTCAAACACAGGCTGGCATAAACATATTTCAACTCGCAAAATCATAGGCTTGAGCACACTTATGCTCGCCATGGCTAGCGCAACGGTTTGGGCAAGTGAAAAATCAGCGCCTTCAACAACACCCACAAATACCTGTTATGTGGACGGTGTTTCGGACCGTTTAAACTGCGGCTTTGTGACTGTGCCAGAGAATCCTAATCAGCCCGATGGCAAACAGATCCAAGTGCATTATGTGGTCTTGCCTGCGGTGAAAAACGTCAATCATGAAGAAGCACTGCTGGCGATAGCAGGCGGCCCAGGTCAATCGGCCATCGATAATGCGGCAAGCTTTGATAGCATGCTGAATAAAGTGCGTCAGCAGCGGGATATTTTGCTGATTGATCAACGCGGTACAGGTCGTTCGAATCCACTCAATTGCGACCCTGGTGCACAAACCCCACTCGCTATCAACGATGACAATGTTGACAGCATAGTCGAAGCGCAAAAATGTCGCGATCAATACCCCGACACAGACGTCACCCAATACGGCAGTCTCAATGCCGTGGCAGACTTCGAAGCCGTGCGCGCTCATTTAGGCTACAAAAAGCTGCACTTATACGGCATTTCTTACGGCACACGCATGGCGCAGCTCTATATGCGTTTGTATCCCGAGCACTTAGCCACAGTTACCTTAGACGGCGTAGTGCCGATGCAGCAAAGCGTATTAGAAATCGGCTCGGCAATTGAGCGCGGCTTTGACTTATTGTTTAAAGATTGCCAAGACACCGCGGCCTGCCATGCCGAGTATCCAGAGCTCAGGGCCGAGTTTGACCAAGTGGTCGCAAGACTGACCGAAGGGCCAGTGATGGAGCAAGTACACGACCCGGTCACGGGTGAAAAGACCTTACTCACGCTCACCCGCGCGAAGTTTTATGGCGCGATCAGAATGGCGTTATATCAAACCAATGTGCGCGCCTTAGTGCCCCATGCGATTCATCAAGCCGCCAAAGGTAACTATCAACCGCTACTCGGATTGTATGCCTTAACTACCGATGGCGCAGGCATGGCGATGGGCATGCATGCCTCCGTGGTTTGTGGTGAAGACATCCATCGCATCACCCCTGCGATGCGTGAACAGGCCAAAACCTCCTATGTCGGTAAAACCATGCTCGAAAGCCTCGAAGCATCGTGTTCTGTGTGGAAGGTGCCGCCCGTCGATGCCAGCTTTAGCGAGCCTATCAAGAGCGATATCCCCACCCTGTTGCTATCGGGCGAAATTGACCCTGCAACCCCACCGAGCTGGGGAGAACTGGCGATGGAAAAACTCACCAACGCCAAACACTTTGTCGCACCTTATGCTACCCATGGTGTGGCCTATCAGTCCTGTGCCAATAACTTAATCGCCGAGTTAGTGCGTACGGGCTCAGTTAAAGATCTCGATGGTGAATGTTTGAAAAAGGATGTGCGCCGGAGTTTCTATTTAAATGCCAGCTCGGTTGAGCCACTCGCGACCGAAGATGCAACCCAATCTGCCAAAGATAAGCCCAAGGATAAGCCCAGCACTGGAGCCAAGGAGTAAGTCATGATCAAAGTATCCCATCTTTCTAAGCGCATCGGCGAAGTGCAGGCCTTAAACGATTTGAGCTTCGTGGCCGAAAACGGCCAGATCACCGGCCTACTCGGCCCCAATGGCGCGGGTAAAACCACCTGTTTACGCACAATTTTCGGTCTGTTAAAACCCGATACTGGCACGGCTGAAATTGAAGGTATCGACGTTGCCATCGACCCGATTGGTGCCAAGCAGCAGTTAGGCTTATTTCCAGACCCATTTGGCCTGTATGAGCGCCTCACACCAAGGGAATATATCCGCTATTTTGCCGAACTCAGCGGTTTATCCGCAAGCGATGCCAAGGCGGCCACCGACAATGTCATCGCCAAACTGCGCCTCGAAGATATCAGCGATCGCCGCTGTAAAGGCTTCTCCCAAGGGCAACGAATGAAAACCGCCCTCGCCCAGGCCATAGTCCACAGCCCGAGCAATATTATCCTCGACGAGCCGACCCGTGGACTCGATGTGATGAGCACTCGCTTGCTGCGGGATATTCTTATCGACCTTAAGAATCAAGGGCATTGCGTGCTGTTTTCCAGCCATGTGATGCAGGAAGTCGCGGCGCTGTGCGACCAAGTGATCGTGATGGCGCAGGGCCGAGTAGTCGCCATCGGCAGCCCAGAGCAACTCTGCGCGCAAACGGGTAAGGCCTCACTCGAAGATGCCTTTATCCAGCTGATCGGTACCGATGAGGGCATTGCCGCATGATGACTCACAGCATTAGCGCTCACACAAATTGCGATAACACCTGCTTCGACCTAATGGCGAACAGACAAACTTGGGATAAGGAATAATCATGAACAAAATCATCGCAATGGTTCGCAAGGAACTGATAGACGCCGCCCGCGATAAACGCTCTGTGATGGCGGGACTCTACTACGCCATCGGTACGCCGCTGATCATGTGCGGCCTGTTTATGGTGCTTATCGGCCAGCTGACCAGCCCGGACGATCTTAAAATCAGCATCACTAACCCCGACAAAGCGCCGGATTTAGTGCGTTTTTTATCTAACAAGGGCATTACCCAAGGCGAAGCTGGCGCGAAGGATTTGAAAGCCATCGAGCTGATTATCAGCCCCGACTATGCCAAGCAGATGAACCAAGGCAAAGGCGCAGAAATCACTATCGTTGCCGATAACTCAGAGGAAAAACTGCAAAACTCGATTCGCCGCTTAGAGAAACAGTTGCAGGCCTACAGCGCCGAAATGGGCAGCCTGCGCTTAATCGCCCGCGGTATCGACCCTCGCGTGGTGCAGCCACTGAAAGTGAATGTGCACGACCAAGCCACCACCGACTCTAAGGGCGGGATGATCTTAGGCATCGCCATTTTCACTATGATTTACTCAGTGTTTATCTCGGGGATGAACTTGGCCATCGACACCAGCGCCGGTGAGCGTGAACGTAACTCTTTGGCATTGTTACTCAGCCATCCGCTAACCACGCGCCAATTAGTGCTCTCTAAAATCATTGCTGTCGGCCTGTTTGCCCTGCTCGGCTTAGTGTTGATTTTACTGGTGTCTAAAGTCGCCTATACCTTCGTGCCTTGGCAGGAGCTCGGCTTTAGCGTCAGCATTACCAGCGAATTTATGGCGCTGATGCTGCTAGTCGGTATCCCAGTAGCCCTGATGGCTGCCTGTTTGCAATTGTTTGTGTCCTTTATGGCCAAAACCTTTAAGGAAGCCCAGTCCTATCTAACCATGGTGTTGTTTGTGCCCTTGGCACTGTCGATGGCCGCCAGCTACAACATCGCGCCAGACGTCCTGCAGTGGTTGCCCGTTTCGGGTCAACAACAGGCACTGATGGACTTTATTAAAGGTAAAGATATGAACATGCTGCAATTGCTGGTATCGACCTTGGGCACACTCGCCATTGCGGTAATACTGGCATTCGGCATGGAAAAATCGTTAAAGAGCGAAAAAGTGATCTTCGGTTTATAGCACTATCACCCCACAGAGGGCGCGCCGCGCCCTAACATTGAGTTAAGGAGCCAATCATGGAAAAAGAATTTATTATCATGGTCATTATGGTGACCTTTATTATCGGTGTAAGCGCTACAGAGATGTTTAAGCATTACCTAAAAATGCGCCAACTGGGTGGCGGAAACGATCGACAGCTTGAGGATAAACTCACCCAGCTGAGTCTACAAAATCAGGTACTGATTGAACGAGTACAAGTGCTGGAGCGCATAGTGACAGATGCAGAGGACAACGCCGCTAAAACCACACTGGCACAGCAAATTGAGGCATTAAAATAGTCATTAATGCACCGCAGTTAAACTCGTATTACAGAGTATTAAAGCTGTGTCTATAGGCGCTAAGTCAAGCTGCGTAGTTGCGACTTAGCGCGACCACAACAGTCCATAACGAATGCCAATAAAAAACCCAAGCTAGGCTTGGGTTTATGTCATCTTGCTGTGCGGCGCGTTATTTTGCCTTAGGTCTAAAAGGCTTTATCACGGCCTCGTTACACTCGAGGTACGGCCCTTCCATCAGGTCGATACAGTAAGGAATCGCTGGGAATACCGCATCTAAACATTCGCGGATTGATTTAGGCTTGCCCGGCAGGTTCACAATTAATGAATCCCCCCGTAAGCCCGCGGTTTGGCGCGAGAGAATCGCCGTAGGCACAAACTTTAATGACTCAGCGCGCATCAACTCGCCAAAGCCCGGCATCATACGATCGCACACGGCCTCGGTCGCCTCGGGCGTCACATCGCGTTTTGCTGGGCCAGTACCGCCCGTGGTCACAATTAAGCAGCAATCCAGCTCATCGGCCATCTTGATCAGGGTCGCTTCAATCACATCCTGCTCGTCGGGGATCACTTGATAAATCGGCTCCCACTCGCTGGTGAGGTAATCATTGAGGGTGTCGATAATCGCCTTGCCCGAGATATCCTCATAAATCCCCGCGCTGGCACGATCGCTCACCGTTACAATCCCGATTTTTGCTTTGCTCATAGGAAATCCCCAATCATGTTGAAATAAAACCATATCGACCGAAAGCAGAGGAGAAACCTATGCTCCTTCGACTATAAGCCGCAGCTAAAATAGCACAAATGCTCGGCCAATGGGGCAAGTAAAACGTGATGAAGTTCGCGCAATATGCTCGAAAAAAGCTAAGACAAGCCATAGCTCACCTTAGCTTAATAGTTTGGACTAAAGGGTTAACTCACCTGCGACAATGTGGGTAAAGCAGGGAAAGCGCCCTTCTGACAACAGGTTACAGCACCGCAACGCACCGCAAACTCAACCGCCTTGCGCAACTGTGCCTGACATGCAAGTCGATGTTTTAAGGTTAAATGCTCGAGATCAAACTCCAACTCAGAACCCAGTGCAAACAAAAATCCCGCCATAAAGCTGTCGCCCGCCGCCGTGGTATCAACGGCTTTAATTTGGGGGACTGGCACGCTAAATCGCTCATCTACTGTGATGCACTGCACTGGATTGGCGCCGTCAGTAATCAAAATCACTTCAACACCTTGCGCCAAACAAAACTGCAAATAATCTTCGAAACTCTTATTCCGCGTTAAGGCTAAATAGTCGGCTTCTTCACGGCTCATTTTCAGCACTTGTGTGTATCGAAAACACTGCTCAACCCGCTCTGCAAGCAATGCGGTATCGGGCCAGAGTGATAAGCGCAAGTTAACATCAAAACTCACTATCTTATTGAATGAATTAGCGCAACGGGCACCATAGATGCTCGCGTTAAAAATGCTCGCTTCGGTAAAGGTGTTGGAACAGAGATGAAAAACATCCATCTGTGGCCATGGAATGGCATCGAAATGGCGCTGACTATAGCAAAGATCGGCAGTCCCTTGGCGGTTAAACTCGAAGGTTCGTTCACCATTCTCATCCAAATTTACCACCACTGTCGCCGTATGCGCTCCTGGTACTTCGGCCAAATAATCCGTAGCAACGCCTTCGTTTTCGAGGGCTTGTTTTAACATTGCCCCATAATCATCGCTGCTAATGCCGCCAGCAAAATAACTCTTACCGCCCAGTTTGGCATAACCTACAGCCACGTTTGCAGGCGCGCCGCCCGCAATGGCTTGATGGGATTTGTCGCCAGCCTCTGTGGGTAATAAATCCACTAACACCTCTCCAAAACTGAGTAATACCGTCATATGGATCCCTTTATATTTCTATTAGTTAAGCAAAAAGCCCATGCTGGATGGGCCTTTTAAATTGTCGGTTTTAAACCTCAAACCCGCCGGAGTTAAAACTCGTATTTCAAGGTTGCACTCGTGGTTCTGCCATTAATGGTGCGAGCGCGGATAATATTGTTATCAGGAATCGAACCTTCCTCAGCCTCTGTGATACCCGTGGCGTCAAACAGGTTGTTGACGTTTAAGGAGACACTTAAGGCCTGAGTTAAGTTGTAGGTTGCAAAGGCATTGACCTGATTGTAACCATCAAACTTGAGGTCATTATTATCTTGTGCATAGGAGTCAGTAGTGCCAATCAGGTTGATGCCCACTGAACCTTGGTCAAAGTTATAACGGCCCATCAGTGAGTAGATAAGGTCGGCCTGTCTTCTTGGAGTATTACCCACAACATCTGGTGTTAAAGCGTCCTTAGCAATCTCAGCATCGGTCCAAGTGACATTGCCCCTAAAATCGAAGTCACCGATAAAATAGGCCGATTCAATTTCAATCCCTTTGGCTTTGTACTTACGGTCGAAGAAACGCTGACTCGTCGCCTCAAAGTTTTGCTCTTCGGTCTCGGAGTAGAAAGCGGTCGCGAACACCGATAAATCATCGTAACGGTACTTAACGCCTAACTCATATTGATCCACATTATCGACCGCATCTTCTTTTGCCACTGAACCATCGGCACGAACCTTACCAAATAACAGGCGATCCGCATTAGCACGGCCGCCATGACTCAAGCGACCAAAAGCAGCTAAATCGCTGTCAAACTGATAGTTTGCACCGAGCGAATAGGAGGTATAGCTCCAGTCATAATTCACGGGTTGCGGATTAGCATTATCGATAGAAGAGACACTTTGCTCAGGAATAGAGATTACGCCATCCAAGTTCATATCGACTTGCGATTGCACATTGCCAGCGTAGTAACCACTGGCATCGCCGCTGTCGTAACGCACACTGGCATCCAGCGACAAATCCCCAAAGCTTGACGCGACCGCAAGATAAGGCGCCTTAATGTTGTATTCGGTATCGTAATTACGTTGGCAACAATTACCCCAATAAGGCACACCATAGCCGTAGAGCCCAGCATCGGAATAGGCGGTACCATCGGCGGCCACAACATCAAGCAATGCGGCGTTATCCCCTTTGACCTCCATCAAATAGGAGTTCCACATCCAAGTCATATTGATATTTTGGGTGGCATTGTAATAACCCAAAGTAACGCTGGTATCGTCAAAGGTTTTCGTTAATTTTAAGTCGTTTACGATTGAACCAAAGTCATTCATCTTAACGTCAAAGGTATGGATCCGCATGGCGAGTCCATCCATTGGATTACCCGCATCAGGGCCATTGGCATAAATCAACTTGGCGCCAGTGCCCGCAATACTGGCCGCAATGTCGGCGCCATTAGCCACTTCGGCTGGGAATGGCGCCATAAAATTGCCGCTCACATCCGAGAAACGGAAGCGGTTTTCGACCTGCCAGTCATTGCCTAAATCAAAGGAAGCTTCTAATCCCACTGAGTTAACCTCAGGATTCATCCCATCGCGCATATCACCGCGACGACGCTCACCATCGGCACCTAAACTCAGGGTTGAGAGAAAATAAGCTGACTGGATGGCATCGGATTTCGCATTAAAACCAGGAACAGAGCTACCGTCCGAATACATTGGCATGGGTAAGTAGCCAATACTTTTATCATCTAAATGTTTGAAATAAAGACGAACATAGCCACTATCGAACTCTTTGGTTATGTTAGCTTTTACCTGACCACCTTTGTTGGCGTCATAACCTGCTTGGCGAGGGCCTTCACCAGTACGCACAAAACCACCCACATGGAAACGCAGGCTGTCATTGATGCTCGAGCCATATTCAAAGTCAGTACGGAAGGTATCGTAGTCCAAGCCAAAGGTGGTAGACACGCTGCCAGCATCCGAGCTCCCAGTTTTACTGATCACGTTAATAATGCCGCCGGGAGCGTTACTCGCCGCAGTGGATGCCGACCCACCACGAATAGATTCAATGGTTTGTACTGTAGAGTCTAAACGTAAAAAGATATCCGCATTACCAAAGGCAATATCGCCAAACTGTAGAATTGGTAAACCATCTTCTTGAATTTGAAGAAACTTAGCACCACCCGATGCCACAGGTAAGCCACGGACCGCAATGTTAGCATTACCTTCGCCGCCCGTTGATTCCACCTTCATACCCGGAATGATCCGGAACGCTTCGGCGGATGAACGTGGAGTACTAACCTCCAACTCCGCGAGTGATACGCTGCTGACTGACACGCTCGAGTCCATGACGCGAGTACCACGGGCCACGCCCGTAACAGTAATGCGCTCAAGGCCTAACGCATCTTTCTTGGTTTCTTCCTGCGCGGGTGCATCGGCAGCCCAAAGCTGAGAACTCACCAAGACGGCGATTGTGCTTAACAAGAATTGTTGTGATGTGCGATTTATCATTTTTATGTCCCCACCCATATTTGAGAAGCCGCCCCTCTCCCCACGGCGACTTCTACTGAAATTGTTATTAATCGATTAGCCTGTTATTTCACTTTACTAAAAAACATCTTAATCGATTAAGTTAACAAGTTAGCAACTAAATAACAAAAAGCAAGTGCATTTTTTGTACAAACCAACAAACTTAAAGTGGGAACAACAGACAATTAATTGATTCATTAGAGAAATGTGACATAAAAATTTTTTCTGTCACATTTCAATTTAAGCGGTTTCACGGCTTAACAGCGGTTGGGAAGGATCTTTAATCAGATTAACCCCCGCTAGTAGACACAACAAAACGGCAAACCCAGTTGCGAGGTAAAAGCCATACTTCACATGGCCGAAAATATCCCCAACTAACCCCATACAAAGGGGAGCCAGCGCCGCAGAAACCGCGGTAAAAAACAGGATAACCCCAGCCACAGAACCGTGCTGCGCCACGGGGAAACAACTGATCCCCTTGGAGTTTAAGGTGGGATATATCATTGACATAAACAGCCCAGAGAGGGGCAAGAGAATAACGGCGGCCTCAACACCATAGAGCATAGAACCGAGATAGCAAAGGCTGATCGCCAAGCTAAACCAGAACATAACCTGTTGCCACGAAAAGTGATTTAATATCCATCCGCCCAAAAACCGCCCACCCGCTCGCAGGGTAAAAAAGAGGGTTAAGGCATAGGCCGCCAGTGCAGTGTAATCCCCCTGATACTCTTGCAGCAGGCTAGGCATCCATACATAAATAGCCACTTCGGTGGCCACATACAAACCAATCGCAAGGGAAAACCCTAATGCATAAGGGTTTTTCATCATACTGAAGGTGTTCGCCAGATTAATTGTTTCCGTCGAGGATTGCTTAACCTGCGGATAATCGGCCCTAAACGCCAACCAACAGAGCAGCAGACAAAATACACCCGCCCCAAAATACAAATACTTCCATGACACACCACTGATAAGCAGATAGCTGACGATGGCTGGCCCCACCATCGCGCCAACCCCAAAGAATCCTTCGACCGTGTTCATGGTGCTGGAATGTTGTTTTGGTGACCGAGAGATATCACCGATCAGGGCTAAAGCCCCAGTTTTAAATACCCCAATTGCCAAGCCCACCAAGGCCAATAGCATCAGGAAATAATAAAACGACTCCCCAAGCGCAAATAAAAAACAGGCAATAGCGAACAACAACAACCCTAATAAAATGGTTAGTTTACGCCCTATTTTATCCGCCAAAAAACCCAGAAACAGGCCACTTATTGCGATAAAAATCATCGGCATATAATGGAAGGCACTCGCCTGAGACAAAGAGAGGCCAAATTCAGATATCAGCTGCGGGATAATCACACCCACGGCATCGGAGGTCATAGCAAACATAAAAAACATTAAATACGTCAGAACTCTAATACGAGTGTGATGGCGATTTTCTACAGAATTTGAATCACTTACCATACTGTTTCACCTTATCGTTATCGCGCCTAACTCCCTTTGAAGCTGGCTAAGCCCCAAACAGCTTTAGGCATTATTTATGTACAGCAGTGAGCTAATCCCCCCAAAACCTAAGACTAACTCAAAAATAAAACAAACCACTTGAATAATGTTTCACATTGGTTAAATATACAACTTAATCGATTAAGTTTGTTTGCGCAATTTATAAATACACGCGGGCAAACTTTACTCTGGGAAGGCTACTCAAACGTGGGCAAAGTATGAAAAATCAAGTGCAATTGATCACCTATGTCGATCGGATAACCGGTGCCGGACTCAAAGAACTCAAAGCCTTACTCAATAACGAGTTGCAGGGGTTATTTGGGGGCGTTCACTTATTGCCCTTTTACTATCCTATCGATGGCAGCGATGCGGGTTTTGATCCCATAGACCATGTGCAAGTGGATTCACGCTTAGGTGATTGGGACGATGTCAAAAGCATAGGTGAAGAGTTCGACATCATGGCCGACTTGATCGTTAACCATATGTCCGCGGAGTCTCCCGAGTTTAAAGATGTGCTCAAGCATGGCAAACAATCCGCTTACTGGGATTTATTCCTAACCAAGGACAAGGTATTCCCCGAGGGATTAAGCGAGCAGGATCAAAATGCAATCTACCGCCCCCGCCCAGGGAGCTGCTTTAGCACTTACACCTTAGCGGATGGTTCAACGGAAGAGTTTTGGACCACCTTTACCCGCAACCAGATCGATATCGACGTTAATTCCGCAGCAGGTAAGGATTACTTAAACCGCGTATTGGCGCGATTTAACCACAGCAAAGTCAATTTAATCCGCTTAGATGCCGCAGGTTATGCAATCAAAAAGCCCGGCACTAGCTGCTTTATGATTGAGGAGTCCTTCGAGTTCGTGGATAAATTAGCAAAGCAAGCCAATCAGTTAGGCATGACAACCCTAGCCGAAATCCACTCACATCATATGACGCAAATCGATATCGCCAAACGGGTCGATATGGTTTACGACTTTGCATTACCGCCGCTGATTTTACACACGCTCTTCAGCCAAGATTGTCGCGCCCTGAGCCACTGGCTTGAAATGGCGCCTCGCAACTGCATTACCGTACTAGATACCCACGATGGTATTGGCATTATCGATGTCGGCCCAATGGATGGCTTGCGCGGATTATTAGACGAAAAACAAATCGATAATCTAGTTGAAACCATACACAGCAACAGTCAAGGCGAGAGTTTGCAAGCCACAGGGGCGGCCGCCAGCAATGTCGATTTGTATCAAATCAACTGCACCTACTACGATGCCCTAGGGCAAAATGACCTAGATTACTTGATGGCGCGAGCAATTCAGTTTTTCGCACCGGGTATTCCGCAGGTCTACTACACAGGCCTGCTTGCCATACCAAACGACATGACGTTGCTGAATCAAACCCACGTTGGCCGAGACATTAATCGCCCCTATTTAAACCGAGAAAAGGTACAACAAGCCCTGCAAAAGCCTGTCGTTAACGCTTTAATTAAATTGATAAAACTGCGTAATAGTAGCGCAGCATTCAATGGCGGCTTTTCGATGGCTGCCAGTGGAAAATCACTAACACTCACATGGTCTGCACAAAATGCATCGGCCAGTCTTAGTCTCGACTTTGCCCATAAACAAGGGCTGATCACCCTGCTTGATGAGCAAGGCATCGAAACCCAAATTGCCTTGACCGACCTGCTTACCCCTGCGCAGGGGTAAATACCAAACATAAAACAAAAGGCGCTTTAACAGCGCCTTTTGCATTTAAAAATCAAAACATTAGCAGCTTTTACCTAACCGTAATTCATACCCTAATACCTGAGCATGCACGGCATCGTCGATAAACATCTGCGCCGCCATTTGGCCTTTTTGCTCTGAGTATTGATAAACCGTGGTCAGCGGTGGAGTTGAGCGAGTTGCCTCATCAATACCATCAAATCCCACAACACGAATATCCTCTGGAATTGCTAATCCCATGGCCTGCGCCTCCCCCAGCACACTGAGAGCAATTAAGTCGCTCATACATAAAAATACATTGGGTCTTGGGATCGAACTCAGTGCCTCCTTAGCCGCTATCCGTGCATATTCCGCATTACTTTCTGGAATATTCCAAATCCGATCATTACCAAGGGTGACACCCGTTTCCTCAATCGCCTGTAAGTATCCCTGCAACCTCTGGTGTGCAATCGACATATCGATTTCGAGCAAATTCAAATCGTAAACTCGGCAGGTTAAATGGGTATCGAGCAACCTTAACCCTAATACAGCCACCTGATCGGTGGGAGATTTTAACGCTAATTTGGCCACCTCATAGGCGGCTAACTTATTGTCGATGCTGACAGAAGCGTTGCGGTGGATATCAAAATCCACAGTAACCACCTTCTTCTTAACTTGTTTTAGTTGCTCGGCAAGCAAGGCATTGCGGGGGCGACCATAACAAATAAACCCATCCACAAAATCTGCCACCGCATTCACACTGTCAGAGCTGCCCGAAAACAGCAATAAGTTGAGTTTTTCCCGCTCCAATACCGAAGCCACACCCTTCATAAACTTACTGGCGACAGGATCGGACACCATATATTCAACACTATCGGACAATACCAGCGCGACGGTATCAAATTTGCCTCGGCGTAAGGATTGCGCCGCCTTGTTTGGGCCAAAGTAACCCAATTTAGAACAGGCGGCCAAAATTTCGTTGCGGCGTTTTTCCGATAGTTGATCGGGACGATTAAAAGCATTAGAAACAGTGGCGTTAGAGACACCTAGCTCGTTAGCTATGCTCTTTAAGGTCCAGTTTTTAGTTGTCATACAGAATTCCTGGCAAAGAATGGGGTCACAGCGGAAGCTAACCTATCGCAAATACTACACAGCTTAAATCCGTCGTGCACCAACAAATCTACTCATGATCCCTAAGCGCTGTGGCGGGCGAGAGATACCCTACAATCGCAGAGCTGAGCGCCACTAAGGCCGCCGCGATAAAACCCCATTGGAAGGCGTGATGCACAACCTCAATGGGTAGCTTTTTTATCGCCGCAATCCCCACCTGCGCCCCTTCGAGCGGTAACAAGCTATATAGCAACAGGCTGAATAAGGCCGTACCAATTGCCGCGCCCATGGAGCGACACAAGGACACCATAGCGGTAATTTGGCTTAAACGCGCCTTGCCCGACACACTCTGCACAACTAACTGCACGCTGGGCATCACGGTTCCTAACCCTATGCCCACCAGCACACCTAATCCGCCAATAAGATCCGCATTAGGCGGGACTAAACCGATAGAGAGTAAACCGATAGAAGCCAGCCCCATCCCGAAGGTCGGCAACCATTTAGGTGCTACATCTCGGCTCAACAACCGGCCCGCAATAGTAGAACCTGTCACTATACCAAAGGTCATTGGAATCAGCAGCAAGCCCGTTTTGGCCGGATTGGTTTGCAGACCAACCTGTAAGTAAATGGGTAAAAAGAAGATCATCGCAAACAGACAGGCGGCAAACAGCGCAGCGGTTAATAGCGGCATATAAATGGCTTTGTTGGCGAGTAAATCCAGCGGCAAAAAAGGACTCTCACGCTGACGCTCCCACCACAACAGCAAGACGGCGCCCACAAAGATAAATCCCATAAAGCCTAAGCTTGTGGCCGATAGCCAAGCAAAGTCTTGCCCTGCCACAGACAACCAATACAGCAGCGCCGTAATGATAGAAGGAAATAACAGCACGCCAAGCAAATCAAACCGACCCAGTCGTACAGGTTTAATACTCTGTTTATGCAAGCGATTAAGTCGCCAAACCGCCAGCATAGCCAAGGGAATATTCGCCCAAAATAACCAGTGCCAAGAATAGGCATGCACCACAAAACCACCAATCACTGGGCCGCCAACACTGGCGAGGGTAAACATAGCGGCAAAATAGCCCTGAAAACGCGCCCGTTGCCGTATCGGCACCAATTCCCCCACAAGGGATTGGGACAGACTCATTAGCCCGCCACCGCCGAGGCCTTGGAGAATCCTTCCGGCAATCATATGGTCCATCGTCCCAGCGCTGGCGGAGACAATTGAGCCTAACGCGAACACCGCCAAGGCAATCATCAAGATTTTGGCGCGGCCAAAGTTATCCCCCAGCCAGCCATAAATAGGCACACTGGCCGCCATTGCCAACATATAGCCGATAGTGATCCACGAGGCTTGCCTGAGGCCGCCAAGATCTTCCACTATGGCAGGGGTTGCGGTGGCGAGTAGGGTTTGATCGACCGCCGCCAAAAACATGGGTAAGAACACGGCGGAGAAAATCGCCAGAAAAACCGAAGTGGGTAGAGGCTCATGTTGGGACGAAGCAGACGCTGGGGTCATAGAGTCTCTACCTGTGATTAAGGCTTAAATTCGCCTTGCATTCCAATACTTTGATGCCCAATAGCTATTAAGTAGGCTCGAAATTTTTACCCCTTGGCTCGTCGAGACATGGAGGAAATTATTCCCGCCCACATAAATGCCGACATGGTGCGTGCTCCAGCCAGTTTTAAAGAACACTAAGTCCCCCTTACGCAGTTGATCCCGCGCCACGGGTTTACCAAGTGCTTGCTGCTCCTCCACTGTACGCGGCAGAGTCATACCCAACATTTTTTGGTAAGCGACCGACACAAAGGCCGAGCAATCGATGCCTTTCTTGGTCGCGCCCCCCAAACGATAAGGTACGCCGCGCCATTCGGAATGCAATTCGGCGATATTGCTATCGTTCCAAACGGAGACGGGTTCAACTTGCTTAACCACAGGCTTAGGTTCTGGCGCGCTCGCACAGGCACCAAGACCTAAGGCTAAGATAACTATCAGTAATCGTTTCATTAGCGTAAAACTCATCGCGGGCAATTCTTGCGTAATATCGGGTGCTATCAAAGCGATAACTAACATACCGTGAAAAAATCGATGGTAACAGCCTAAGCTAATCTCAAGCTTAAAACTATAACGCCGTCCACAATAAGCGAATACCCACCAGCACCATTAAAATCAAGATGATGCGTTTAAACAACCTATCGCTGATCTTATCTTGGATCGACAACCCCAGTTTTACCCCTAACCAAGCCAAAGGCGCAAGTAACAGAGAAATCAGAATGTTACCTTGATTAATTTGCCCGAGCAGACTGTAGGGCACTAACTTAACCAGATTCACCACCGCAAAAAACACCACTGCCGTGGCTAAAAACTCTGGTTTGGCCAAACGTAACGGCAGCAAATAGGCATTGAGTGGCGGCCCGCCTGCATGGGCCACAAAGCTGGTAAAACCTGCGGTTAAGCCGCAGAGTCGCCCCACCAAAGGTGAAGGGGTCGCTTGGGTTTTATCCCCTAAAACCAAGCCATAAAGACCAAATCCTAAGGACACACAGCCTAAAATCGCCCGTAAGTTATCTTCGTTTAATCGGTCGAACAACCAATAGGCTATGCCTATACCCACAATCGCCGCGGGTAAGAGGATCCATAATTGGCGTGGATTATGTTGGCCCCACCACGAACGAACACTTAAAAAATCCATATAAATCAGCAGTGGTAACATGATTGCCGCCGCAGTCGCCGGGCTTATGGCTAGCGCTAACAGGGGCACAGTCAAGCCACCGACGCCACCAGCAAAACCCGATTTAGAGATCCCAGTGATCAACACCGCAGGAATCGCCACTAGCCAAAAAACAGGGTCTGTTAACATCCCTTATTCCCAATATTGCGTTAAAGTCATTAAGGTCGAGCATCGAGTAACAGACCTTGAGGGCGATAACACGCCTCGCTGCACCAGCATAAATGTTAAATCTATCCGTGTCTAAATGAAGATAAGGAGTCGATATGAGTCAAATGCAAACGTCGCCGTTTTACGGCGGCCCAAGGGAATGCCCCGTCGAAGATGGACGGATCCAAATCCAGCAGATTGCCCCAAAAATCAGTGATGTGGGCGGGATACCCGTAGCGCGGGCGATTCCACAAAAACCGCGTCGACTCATAGGCCCTTGGTGTTTTCTGGATCATATTGGTCCTGTCACCAACGGCCCCTTAATGAATGTGGGCGAGCATCCCCATATCGGCCTACAGACCTTCACTTGGATGCTGGAGGGGGAAATCATGCACAGGGACAGCCTAGGTAGCGCCCAAGTGATCCGCCCTAAGCAAGTCAATCTGATGACCGCGGGCCATGGTATCGCCCACACCGAAGAGTCTGTCGAAGGTCATCGCACTATGCATGCGGTGCAGTTATGGATTGCGCTGCCACTGGAACATAAAGACACAGCCCCGAGGTTCGACCATTATCCCCAGCTGCCCACTTGGCAGGAGGCGGGCGTCGAATTTACCCTATTGATTGGCTCGTGGAAGGATAAACAAGCGCCCACACTGCACTTTTCACCGATCGTCGCGCTCGATATCTTCGCCACAGAGGCCACTCAACTAACACTCAGGCTCGATCCGCGATTTGAATATGGCCTAATGCCACTTGAGGGCCGATTCGATATCGACGACGAATCCTTTGATAACAATAACCTCGCTTACCTTGGCATGCTGCGCGAGGGTATAACGCTCGACCTTCACCAAGGCGCACGTTTACTGCTGATTGGCGGCGTTTACACTTCCATGTATTGCAGATGCCGCCGTCGAGCCTATAGGGATACTTCTTGTAAAATAAAAGGGCGGCGTGTCACAGGGGAAATAGTGACAATGTATACAACGCCAACTTCCTTGAATTGTTATGTGCAGAAAACAAACTTAAATTTACGTATTCCACCGCGCTAACTGAAAATTTCCCAATATTAATTCGATCTCATTATGCGACAGTACATTTGCATCTTCAGATTCAAGCACTTTAATATCTAAATGACATCCCATATTGGTACAAAAGAACTGTACTATTTTCAATCTAAAACTCGTGAGTTCATTTACTTCTAACTCTTTGCTTGCGCTACTTAGCAACTTGAGAGCATCAACTCTTATACGGACGTATTCTTCATCAACCCAATGTTCATCCAAGTCATCCTTAAAATTGTTATGACACGCGATTTCTAGTTCATTTAATTTTTCTAAATATTTCTTCAAACTTTATTGTTCCCAAACAGACTAAACCGCTTGTCCAGCAGCCACACCAGATGCCCAGGCCCATTGAAAATTAAACCCACCTAACCAACCGCTGACATCCATCACTTCGCCGATAAAAAACAGGCCGGGGACTTTTATGGCTTCCATGGTTTTGGAAGACAATTCATGGGTATCCACGCCGCCGAGTGTCACTTCGGCAGTGCGATAGCCTTCGGTGCCATTCATTAAGACTGTCCAGCGGTGCAGATCGTCGACTAGCTTGGCGCGCTCTGCATGAACCAGCTGATTTAAGGCTTTGTTGAGTAAAGCCTCATCGAATAGCACTTCCACCAGCCGCTTAGGTAACCACTGGCTTAAGGTATTACGCAGACTCTGTTTAGGATGTGCGGCCAGTTGTTGCTCTATGGCCTGTGCGGCATCCATATTGGGTAATAGATTGATTTCTATAGTTTCGCCCGCTTTCCAATAGTTGGAAATCTGCAAAATAGCGGGGCCAGATAAGCCTCTGTGGGTAAAGAGCAAGGCTTCGCTAAAGGCGGTGCCATCTTTGGCGGTAATACGGCTAGGTACGGCAATGCCCGATAGCGGTTCGAAGCGAATTTTATCTTCGCTGTGCCAAGTAAAAGGCACCAAACCCGCGTGAGTTGGCAACACCTTAAGCCCAAACTGCTCGGCCAATTGATAGCCGTAAGGCGTAGCGCCAAGTTTTGGCATTGATAAACCGCCGGTGGCGATCACTAAGGAGTCGCAACTTAACTCGCCATTTGAGGTGTTTAGCTCAAAGCGGCCAGCCTCGGTTTTGCTTACTGCCAGAATATCGGTGCGCAGTTTAATGCTCACACCCGCCCATTCGCATTCGGTCAGCAGCATAGTGACTATCTCTTTGGCCGAGTCATTACAGAACAGCTGGCCATGGTCGCGCTCGTGGTATTCAATGCCGTGGCGCTCAACCAGTTCGATAAACTGCTGCGACGGATAACGCGCCAATGCGGATTTAACAAAGTGCGGGTTGCCACAGATAAAGTTGGCGGGCTCGACTTTCAGGTTAGTAAAGTTACAACGGCCACCACCGCTGATCAGGATTTTACGCCCTGCCTGCTTGGCATTATCGAGTACCAGTACATCACGACCTCGGTAACCCGCTGTTGCAGCACACATTAATCCTGCGGCGCCGGCTCCGATAATAATTACATCATGATGTTTCACACTTATACTCCAGTCGATAAATTGATTTGGCTATTGCCCATCATCCCAAATAGTTCAAAGACTTGGTTACGGTATTGGTCTTTGATATTTGGGTAGATATTCCGCGTTCAGCATTCAGCCTTAATGGATACAGCCAATGCAGACTGCTGCCGGTAACATTAAGGCGTTGGCAATCGGGGATAAATACTTCCATGTATAAAAAAGGGCGCTATTTTAGCACCCTTTATTTTATTCAGCATCATCACGGCTTGCGCTTTATTGCGCTGGCGTTTCTGATTTCTTTTCTCTGCTGAGCAGTTCTTTGGCGGCATCCAAGGGCGCTTTGCCTTGGTATAACACTTGGTAGATTTGCTCGGTGATCGGCATTTCGACGCCCATGCGCTTCGCCAGGGTAAACACTTCTTTAGTATTGCGATAACCTTCAACCACTTGGCCGATTTCGGCCTGGGCGGTATCCACATCGCAGCCTTTACCTAAGGCTAAACCAAAGCGGCGGTTACGGGATTGGTTGTCGGTACAAGTCAACACTAGGTCGCCTAATCCAGCCATGCCCATAAAGGTGGCAGTGCTAGCGCCTAAAGCTTCGCCTAAGCGGGTTAACTCGACTAAACCGCGGGTGATTAACGCCGTTCTGGCATTAGCACCAAAGCCAATACCGTCGGACATCCCCGCACCAATCGCGATAACGTTCTTCACCGCGCCGCCTAATTGCAGGCCGATAAAGTCGTCGTTAGCGTAAACACGTAAGCGTTTAGGGCTGTGCAGCAATTCCACTAGCTCAGCGGTAAATTTTGGACAGGTGCCCGCAACCGAAATCGCCGTAGGTAATCCCATGGCTAATTCCTTCGCGAACGTCGGTCCTGACAATACCGCCAGCGGATATTGCTCGCCTAACACATCACGGGCCACATCTTGCAGCAAACGTCCGGTTTCAGGCTCGAGTCCTTTGGTCGCCCATACGATGCGAGCATCTTGGCGTAACAAAGGTTTCGCTTGGGCCAATACCGAGCCAAACACATGGCTAGGTACGACAATCAGCACATTATTGCTGGCCGCTAAGGCTTTGGCTAAGTCGGCTTCGATATGTAAACACTCAGGAAAGGCAATACCAGGCAAGAACGCTTGGTTGCATTTGTCCTGAGCGAGCGTCTGCATATGGGCAGGATCGTGCCCCCACAACAAGGTCTTATGACCATTGCTGGCTAAAGAGATGGCAAGGGCGGTGCCATAAGAGCCCGCCCCTAACACCGTGATATCGGCAGAGTTTTTCATGTAATTAAGCGTTAGCTTCTTCGGCTGCGGGTGCAGCTGCTGCGGCTTGACGTTGTTGCACGTATTGTGCGAACAGCGCGTCGAAGTTTACTGGTGCTAAGTTAAGTTGTGGGAAAGTACCACGACCCACTAAGCTACCTACAGCTTCACGCGCATATGGGAATAGGATGTTAGGGCAGTATGCACCTAATGAGTGAGCCAGTTGTGGCTCAGTCAGACCTGCGATTGAGAAGATACCCGCTTGTTGTACTTCACACAGGAATGCAGTTTCGCCAGCGTTTTGTGCAGTCACAGTCAAAGACAGAACCACTTCGTATACGTCATCGGCTAATTTAGCGCTGCGAGTGTCTAAATCTAACTTAACTTCTGGATTCCATTCTTTTTGGAATACAGCTGGGCTGTTAGGTGTTTCGAAAGAAACATCTTTAGTGTAAACACGTTGGATGTTGAATTGTGGGGCTTGTTGTTCGTTGTTTGCTACTTCAGCCATAATTTCCTACCTATCCTATCAATGTTATGCCAGCGCTTTTGTGGCTGGCTTTTTGTCAATTTAGCTCGGGCTTATTACGAGGCCTGTATTAGATCTCAGTACCGTCCCTACTTTCCCTTAACGGGTACTTGTGAAGTCAATCTAAACACTTAATAAAGCCCTTAGTGACTGCAGGATTAGTATGCCAAACAATGATGACGCTACTGCTGCACAATCAATTAACTATGCAGCACAGCGCATAACTGCCGCCGACAACTTATCTTTTGCTTTTTGAAACAGGCATATTCGCTGCCTGCCATTCACCCATACCACCTTTCAAGTTATACAGGTTTTCAAAACCTTGTTTACTTAAAAGCTGAGCCGCTTGAGACGAGGTCATGCCAGCATTGCATACCAGTATAATGGGACTACCTTTAAACTTTTCAAGGGCAGAAACCTGATTATTTTTGATATCCGCGAGCGTAACGTTAACTGCATCAACAATATGGCCCTTGCGGAATTCGTCATTAGAACGCACATCCACGACTTTGGCGTCTTGTCGGTTCACCATAATAGTGAGTTCTTGATGAGTAACATTTTTGATTTTTGAAAAGCTGGATTTGATCACACTGACCACAAGCATTACAAACAAACCCACCCAAGCCAGACTTAGCATAGTGTGAGCCTTAAAAAATTCGATATATTCTTGCATGGTTACAGCCCGTATAAATGGCGAAAAATTCGATAAGGGCACAGAGTATACCCATTGCCTTGGCAGATTGCAGCAGTTTAGTCACAGTTCTAGAACACAGCTCAGCCCTTGCGCCATCTCGCTTCTCTTGGCGCTCACAGAATTCGCTGAAATAGCCATTCGATGACCTTAATCTAGGTAAAGCGCTTTTTCGTACCCCGCTTACGTAGTAATATTTAACCAATTTCAGATTTCTTTAGCTTCCTTAAACTTTAAAGGTATCACCATGACGACAACTAAACGTCCAATCGCGTTGTTGATCCTCGATGGCTGGGGTTACCGTGAAAATACGCATATGAATGCGATTTACCACGCTAACACTCCAGTACTCGACCGTCTCAACGCCCAATATGCCCACGGTTTAATTTCAGGTTCAGGCTTAGATGTAGGCTTGCCCGATGGGCAGATGGGGAACTCTGAAGTAGGCCATATCAACTTAGGTTCTGGCCGAATCGTGTACCAAGAGCTGACCCGCATTAGCAAAGCCATTGCAGATCATGAGTTTGAACAAAACCCAGCCCTTTGCGATGCCGTAGATGCGGCCATCAAAGCCGGTGGTGCGGTGCACATTATGGGCCTGCTCTCTCCCGGTGGCGTACACAGCCATGAAGAGCATATCGAAGCCATGTGCCGTATGGCAGTTGCTCGCGGCGCCACTAAAGTGTACTTACACGCCTTCTTAGATGGTCGCGATACCCCACCTCGCAGCGCCAAAGGCAGCCTAAGCCACTTTGATGATCTGTTTACTACATTGGGCCATGGCCGTATCGCCTCGATTATTGGTCGTTACTTTGCTATGGACCGTGATAACCGTTGGGACCGCGTGTCACAGGCATACGATCTGATCACCCAAGGCAAGGCGAAGTTCCAATACGATAACGCCGTGACCGCGTTAGAAGCCGCTTACGAGCGTAACGAAAACGATGAGTTTGTGTCGTCGTCAGCCATTACCGATAGCGAAGGCAAGGTTGCCAGCTTGAACGATGGCGATGCGCTGATTTTCATGAACTTCCGCGCCGACCGCGCTCGTCAAATCACCCGCAGCTTTATCAATCCCGATTTCGACGGTTTTGAACGTGCTGTGATGCCAAAGGTTAACTTTGTAACGCTGACCGAATACGCAGCCGATATCAAAGCGCCTATCGCTTATCCTTCTGAAAACCTAGTAAATACCTTAGGTGAAGTGCTGCAAAATCGTGGCCGTACTCAGTTACGTATCTCCGAAACTGAAAAATACGCCCATGTCACCTTCTTCTTCAACGGCGGTAAGGAAGAGCCATTCAACGGTGAAGATCGTATCCTGATCAACTCACCTAAAGTGGCAACCTACGACTTACAACCTGAGATGAGCTCAACCGAGCTGACGGACAAATTAGTCGCGGCGATTGAATCCGCCAAATACGATGTGATTATCTGTAACTACCCGAACGGTGATATGGTGGGTCATACTGGCAACTTCGATGCGGCAGTTAAAGCCTGCGAAGCTGTCGATGCCTGTATCGGTCGCGTAGTTGACGCACTGGCAAAAGTGGGCGGCGAATGTATTATTACCGCCGACCACGGCAACGCCGAGCAGATGACCGACGAGACCACTGGCCAAGCCCATACGGCGCACACCAGTGAACTCGTACCCTTTGTGTTTGTTGGCCGTGACGCCACCATAGATGAAGGCGGTAAACTGAGCGATGTCGCCCCAACGATTCTGCACCTGATGGGTGAAACCATTCCCGCAGAGATGACGGGTAAGCCCTTAATCCACGTTAAAGAGTAGTTGTTACCTAGTGAGCACTCGACTCCCCGTTAAAGCCAGCATTATTGCTGGCTTTATGATGTTATCTTTCTCGGTCTACGCTTCTGATTTGGAGAAGCGTCAGTCCGAGTTGAAATCCATCCAAGCGCAAATCAACCAACAACAAAGCGCGCTTAAAAACACCAGTAAGCAGCGGGAAAAGTTACTCGCACTGCTACGCAGCGATGAAGAGGCGATTGCGGCGGCAGCCAAAAAGGTCAATAGCACCAAAACCAGTTTGGCGCAGATTGATAATACGCTTGCCGAACTCAAGCAACGCCAGGAAGAGTTAGAAACCCTCAAGGTGAGCCAGCAAAATACGCTTTCAAAACAACTTGCGAGCGCATACCTAGCCGGTAACCACGATTACACAAAGATGATGCTGAATCAGCAAAGTCCCGCCACTATTGAGCGGATGTTGGCCTATTACCAATATCTCAACAAAGCGCGGATGAAGTCGATTAACGAGTTAAAACAAACCATCACAGAGCTGGATGAGATTAAAGTCACCCAAACCAGCAAACAAAAACAATTAACTAAGTTGATGGCCGAGCAACAAGTGCAATCTAAGCGCTTGAACCAAGAACAAGATCAACGCCAATTAACCCTCAATGAATTACAGCGCACCTTAAATACTAAAGGTGCCGAACTCGAACAACTGCAAATTGAAGAGGCCAGCTTAAAACGGGTGGTTGAACAAGCGCTTAAGGCCATGCGTGACAATCCTTCGATGGAAGGCTTCGATAAACAAGGCGGTAAACTCAAATGGCCAACAAAGGGCCGTGTTACTGCTGGTTTTGGCAGCCCGAGATCGGGCCAAGTGGTGTGGAAAGGCACTATGCTCTCTGCGCCCGAAGGACAAAATATTCGCGCGGTTTCTGGCGGTAAAGTCATCTATGCCGATTGGCTTAAAGGCTTTGGTATGGTTATGGTGATAGACCATGGTAAAGGTTATATGAGCCTCTACGGCCATGCACAGGCCCTGTTAAAAAGCCCTGGAGACATGGTCAAAACCGGTGAAGCAATTGCTTTAGTCGGACGTTCGGGTGGACAGACAGAGCCTGGCCTATACTTTGAAATAAGGTATAAGGGGCAAGCGGTCGATCCAGCCAAGTACTGTCGTTAATCAGTACTGTTGCTAAGGTAGCCGTCCCCATCAACATCGGGGACGGCTATGAAACATCTACTCCGCAATATCGTCTGCCTTGGACTCGGCCTAAGCCTAGGCCTGTCCATTAGCCTCTCCAGCCAAGAGAATGCCAAATCATATCAGAGTGACTTCGACTACCCGCTATTGCAGGATGTATTAGAAACGGTCGAAACCTATTACGTTAAAACCGTTTCCAAAGATGAGCTGGTGCAAGCGGCCATTAAAGGGATTTTTGAGCACTTAGATCCCTATTCCAGCTTTTTAAATCACCAAGAGTTACTCGACTTAAAAGACTCCAATCGCGGCGAATACTTCGGCTTTGGTTTTGAGGTCGCCAGCGATAAAGACCATATCAGCATTATCGCGCCCTTTGCGAACTCGCCCGCCGAACAGGCAGGCATCCAAGCGGGTGACATCATTATCAAGCTAAATAACACGCCAACCACCGAAACCAATCTTGCGGATATCCTCAATCAAATCAAACAACATAGCCTCAGCAATCAGAGTATTCACCTCACACTGAAGCACCATAATGATGACGCTCAGTTCGAGGTATCACTCAAACCAAGCACTATTACGATTCAATCTGTCGCCAGCAAATTACTGGATGGTAATATCGGCTATATTAGGCTCAGCAGCTTCCAAGAAAACTCCACCGAGGATATGGTGCGCAGTTTAAGCCAGTGGCAAAACGCGCATCTTACGGGCTTGATTTTAGATTTACGCAATAATCCCGGCGGCTTGCTGGATCAGGCAATCAAAATTGCCGACCTGTTTCTAGCTAAAGGACGAATCGTCTCTACCTCAGGCCGCTTCTTCGATGCCAATTCCGACTATTACGCCTCCCCCCAAACCATGCTGACCAATGTGCCTATGTTAGTGCTGATCAATAAAGGCTCGGCCTCCGCCTCCGAAGTCCTCGCCGCAGCCCTACAAGAGAATGGTCGCGCCAAGCTGCTCGGTGAAACCAGCTTCGGCAAAGGCACAGTACAAAGCCTGATCCCCATACTGAACGACGGCAATGCCATCAAGCTCACTATCGCCCAGTACAACACACCCAAAGGGGAAAACATCCACGCTATCGGCATAGTGCCAGATATCAAAGTTGCAACCGAAACTGGCCCCAATCAAAAGAATATGGCTATAATCGACGCCATCTCAGCACGAACCGATGTCAGCCAAGACAACATAGTCATTTCCGCTATTGCTTGGATACAACATCATGACTAATAAGAAGAAATAGTGCGTCTATTTTATATATTGGCCCTTTTGGCTATCAGTATTGCGCCAAGCAATGCAGCTCAAATCGCCTTGATCATCGATGATATCGGCTATCGTCACACCGACGAAGCCGTGCTTTCACTCCCCAGCGCAGTCACCTTATCGGTGCTGCCACACACGCCGCTCAGCAATAAGCTAGCCAAAGCCGCACACGCCAAAGGCCACGAGATTATGCTGCACTTACCCATGCAGGCGCTCAATGGTAAAGCCTTAGGGCTTGGCGGTTTAACCAACAAAATGAGCGAAGCACAGATACGTAGCAGTGTACTTGCTGCTATCGCCAGCGTGCCCTTCGCTAAAGGTGCCAACAATCATATGGGGAGCCTGCTGACGCAGCTCGATGATCCTATGTTATGGGTAATGGAAACGCTAAAGCAGAAGCAGCTTTACTTTGTCGATAGCATGACAACCAAATTCACTAAGGCGGGAGATAAGGCAGATTTACTCGGCGTGCCACTGCTACGACGCCAACTCTTTCTCGATAATGACGTCAGTGCAACAGCGCTGGAAAAACAGTTTAACTTGATGATAAGCCAGGCTCACGCGCAAGGCAGTTTAGTGACCATCGCGCATCCTTACCCCGAAACCATTCACTTCTTAAAAACGAACTTAGCGCGCCTAAAGGCGGAAGGAATTGAGCTAGTACCGACATCACGCTTGTTGCCCATCGAACTAGCCCATGAGAAAGGCGCTAATCCAACTGTAAGACAGAAATAGTCATATCTGGCAGCAATGCTAGCAACTCATTTCGATTGCTTACAATGTCCTCCAAGCTGTATTGATCGAGCACGCTTAAATACGCCTCAACCGCTTTGGCTAATACGCCCTTCAACTGACAGGCGGGAGTGAAGCGGCAGTAAGGTTTGCTGCAATCAATCGGTGCCAGCGAGTTCTCTAACGCACGAATGAGTTGCCCAAGATTAATCTCGCTCGCTGGTTTCCCTAAACGAAAGCCACCCATCTTACCGCGTATGGTTTCTAGATAACCTAACTTGCCTAAGTGATGCACAATTTTCGAGACATGATTTGGTGACAAATCGAAGACCTCGGTAATCTCTGCGATCCTAAAAAGGGTTGTTCTATCGGGCTGAACCGCCAAATACATCAGCGTGCGAACACCAAAGTCGGTATAGCGTGTTAACTGCATAATTCACCTGTCAGCAATAAACTATTGAGATGTTTGAGATTCAAGGTTTGTGATCAACCAAAGCGCCTCTTCGTTAGAATCCCCACAGACATCTAAAGACGCTTCAAAATCACTACAAACCGCAGGACGATCAGGCGAGCCGAAAATCAAACACAAATTATCATCACTGAGCTGCACACAGCGCTCCCCAGCCGCCTTACCATTTGGCATTCCAGGGATCCCACTGCTAATTGAAGGTGCAATACAACAAGCACCACAGCCTAGGCGACAATTCATTTTATTACTCGTAAAAATTGGTAAACATTATACCGTTTAATTTATCTGTGGGCAGAAACACAGTTCAATACTGCCAAGTGGCGCACCCACAAATGAAAAACTGACCTGTCCAGCCGTAAAAATAAGCTGTCTATCATAACGAAAACGGCTCAATTCTTTTAATAAAAATGATGGTATCAGAATAACTTACAAGAATGAGACAGAGTACAACACCGCTGATAGTTAGTCTGAGTAGATTTATCCGGCGAATAAACGAAAAAAGCCTCATCTTTCGATGAGGCTTATTTCTTTATGTTGGCGGAGCGGACGGGACTCGAACCCGCGACCCCCGGCGTGACAGGCCGGTATTCTAACCAACTGAACTACCGCTCCTTTAACTTAACGTTTGCACATTAAGCTAAATTAGGCGCTTGGCGATGACCTACTCTCACATGGGGAGACCCCACACTACCATCGGCGCGATTGCGTTTCACTTCTGAGTTCGGGATGGGATCAGGTGGGACCACAATGCTATTGTCACCAAGCAAATTTGGTATCTACTCCCCATCTTATGTGGGCAGTAAATGAATTCGGAAAGCTGGTTTGAGTTCACAAGTACATGGAGGTACTTGATGTCATAAATGCAGGTGCATTTTATGACCACTTCTTAAGTGTTTGTATTCGTCTAAGTGCTACTTAGCAAAACCCATCTGGGTTGTATGGTTAAGCCTCTCGAGTCATTAGTATCAGTTAGCTCAACGCCTCACAACGCTTACACACCTGACCTATCAACGTCCTAGTCTCGAACGGCTCTTTAGTGGACTTAAAGTCCAAGGGATGACTCATCTTGGGGCTCGCTTCCCGCTTAGATGCTTTCAGCGGTTATCGATTCCGAACATAGCTACCGGGCAATGCCATTGGCATGACAACCCGAACACCAGCGGTTCGTTCACTCCGGTCCTCTCGTACTAGGAGCAACTCCCCTCAATCATCCAACGCCCACGGCAGATAGGGACCGAACTGTCTCACGACGTTCTGAACCCAGCTCGCGTACCACTTTAAATGGCGAACAGCCATACCCTTGGGACCGACTTCAGCCCCAGGATGTGATGAGCCGACATCGAGGTGCCAAACACCGCCGTCGATATGAACTCTTGGGCGGTATCAGCCTGTTATCCCCGGAGTACCTTTTATCCGTTGAGCGATGGCCCTTCCATTCAGAACCACCGGATCACTATGACCTACTTTCGTACCTGCTCGACGTGTCTGTCTCGCAGTTAAGCTGGCTTATGCCATTGCACTAACCGTACGATGTCCGACCGTACTTAGCCAACCTTCGTGCTCCTCCGTTACTCTTTGGGAGGAGACCGCCCCAGTCAAACTACCCACCAGGCACTGTCCTTACCCCAGATAATGGGGCCAAGTTAGAACATCAACACTACAAGGGTGGTATTTCAAGGACGACTCCATCAGAACTAGCGTTCCAACTTCATAGTCTCCCACCTATCCTACACATGTAGGGTCAATGTTCAGTGCCAAGCTATAGTAAAGGTTCACGGGGTCTTTCCGTCTAGCCGCGGGTATACGGCATCTTCACCGCAATTTCAACTTCACTGAGTCTCGGCTGGAGACAGCGTGGCCATCATTACGCCATTCGTGCAGGTCGGAACTTACCCGACAAGGAATTTCGCTACCTTAGGACCGTTATAGTTACGGCCGCCGTTTACCGGGGCTTCGATCATGAGCTTCTCTTGCGATAACCCAATCAATTAACCTTCCGGCACCGGGCAGGCGTCACACCGTATACTTCCTCTTGCGAGTTTGCACAGTGCTGTGTTTTTGATAAACAGTTGCAGCCACCTGGTATCTGCGACTCCCGTCAGCTTAGAGAGCAAGTCTCATCACCAACAAGAGCGTACCTTCTCCCGAAGTTACGGTACCATTTTGCCTAGTTCCTTCAGCCGAGTTCTCTCAAGCGCCTTGGTATTCTCTACCCGACCACCTGTGTCGGTTTGGGGTACGATTCCCGCTAACCTGAAGCTTAGAAGATTTTCCTGGAAGCATGGCATCAACTACTTCATCCCCTTGGGGACTCGTCATCAGCTCTCAGTGTATAGTGACCCGGATTTGCCTAAGTCACCCACCTACCACCTTAAACGCGGACTACCAACGCCGCGCTAGCCTAGCCTTCTCCGTCTCTCCATCGCAGTTAGCGGAAGTACAGAAATATTAATCTGTTTCCCATCGATTACGCCTTTCGGCCTCACCTTAGGGGTCGACTCACCCTGCCCCGATTAACGTTGGACAGGAACCCTTGGTCTTTCGGCGAGGGGGTTTTTCACCCCCTTTATCGTTACTCATGTCAGCATTCGCACTTCTGATACCTCCAGTGTGGGTTACCCCTTCACCTTCAACGGCTTACAGAACGCTCCTCTACCGCGCAACTCTAATGAATTGCACCCGTAGCTTCGGTGGTATGTTTAGCCCCGTTACATCTTCCGCGCAGGCCGACTCGACTAGTGAGCTATTACGCTTTCTTTAAATGATGGCTGCTTCTAAGCCAACATCCTAGCTGTCTAAGCCTTCCCACATCGTTTCCCACTTAACATACACTTTGGGACCTTAGCTGACGGTCTGGGTTGTTTCCCTTTTGACGACGGACGTTAGCACCCGCCGTCTGTCTCCCGAGTAGTACTCATTGGTATTCGGAGTTTGCAAAGGGTTGGTAAGTCGGGATGACCCCCTAGCCTTAACAGTGCTCTACCCCCAATGGTATTCGCTCGAGGCGCTACCTAAATAGCTTTCGAGGAGAACCAGATATCTCCCGGTTTGATTGGCCTTTCACCCCCAGCCACAAGTCATCCGCTAATTTTTCAACATTAGTCGGTTCGGTCCTCCAGTTGATGTTACTCAACCTTCAACCTGCCCATGGCTAGATCACCGGGTTTCGGGTCTACGCCTTGCAACTAAACGCGCAGTTAACACTCGGTTTCCCTACGGCTCCGCTATTCGCTTAACCTCGCTACAAAACGTAAGTCGCTGACCCATTATACAAAAGGTACGCAGTCACGGTCTCAAGTACCGCTCCCACTGCTTGTACGTATACGGTTTCAGGTTCTATTTCACTCCCCTCACAGGGGTTCTTTTCGCCTTTCCCTCACGGTACTGGTTCACTATCGGTCAGTCAGGAGTATTTAGCCTTGGAGGATGGTCCCCCCATATTCAAACAGGATATCACGTGTCCCGCCTTACTCGTTTTCATCAAAGGTTAGTTTTCGTGTACGGGGCTATCACCCTGTGCCGCTGGACTTTCCAGACCATTCCACTAACACCCCTCTGACTTAAGGGCTAATCCCCGTTCGCTCGCCGCTACTAGGGGAATCTCGGTTGATTTCTTTTCCTAAGGGTACTTAGATGTTTCAGTTCCCCTCGTTTGCCTCATGTAGCTATGTATTCACCACATGATGACCGCTTATGCGGCCGGGTTCCCCCATTCGGACATCGTTAGCTCAAATGCTTGTTACTAGCTCGCCAACGCTTTTCGCAAGTTACTACGTCCTTCATCGCCTCTGACTGCCAAGGCATCCACCGTATACGCTTAGTCGCTTAACCATACAACCCAAATAGGTTTCACTTGCGTGAGCCACTTGAGCTGTTGCGACCAGCTGGTTTTACTTGTCTCATCTTCGACCAAGAAGATGGACTCGCCTTAGACTTGAATATTCAAGACACTTAACAAGTGTTTTAAGAACTCAATTTTTTTCGTATTAACACAACGACAGACATCATTGTATTAATTACTATCAGCTTTCCAAATTGTTAAAGAACAATGCTTACCGGCTCGCGGTGCATGTCGCTCTCCCTTCCCTTACAGGAAGTTCAACAAGCCATCTGTGTGAACACTCAGCAAACATCGAGTTAGTCGTATAGGTAAGGAGGTGATCCAGCCCCAGGTTCCCCTAGGGCTACCTTGTTACGACTTCACCCCAGTCATGAACCACAAAGTGGTGAGCGCCCCCCCGAAGGTTAAGCTACCCACTTCTTTTGCAGCCCACTCCCATGGTGTGACGGGCGGTGTGTACAAGGCCCGGGAACGTATTCACCGTGGCATTCTGATCCACGATTACTAGCGATTCCGACTTCATGGAGTCGAGTTGCAGACTCCAATCCGGACTACGACGAGCTTTGTGAGATTAGCTCCACCTCGCGGCTTTGCAACCCTCTGTACTCGCCATTGTAGCACGTGTGTAGCCCTACTCGTAAGGGCCATGATGACTTGACGTCGTCCCCACCTTCCTCCGGTTTATCACCGGCAGTCTCCCTAGAGTTCCCACCATTACGTGCTGGCAAATAAGGATAGGGGTTGCGCTCGTTGCGGGACTTAACCCAACATTTCACAACACGAGCTGACGACAGCCATGCAGCACCTGTCTCACGGTTCCCGAAGGCACAAGTCCATCTCTGGTCTCTTCCGTGGATGTCAAGAGTAGGTAAGGTTCTTCGCGTTGCATCGAATTAAACCACATGCTCCACCGCTTGTGCGGGCCCCCGTCAATTCATTTGAGTTTTAACCTTGCGGCCGTACTCCCCAGGCGGTCTACTTAATGCGTTAGCTTGAGAGCCCAGTGTTCAAGACACCAAACTCCGAGTAGACATCGTTTACGGCGTGGACTACCAGGGTATCTAATCCTGTTTGCTCCCCACGCTTTCGTGCATGAGCGTCAGTCTTTGTCCAGGGGGCCGCCTTCGCCACCGGTATTCCTCCAGATCTCTACGCATTTCACCGCTACACCTGGAATTCTACCCCCCTCTACAAGACTCTAGTTCGCCAGTTCGAAATGCTATTCCTAGGTTGAGCCCAGGGCTTTCACATCTCGCTTAACAAACCGCCTGCGCACGCTTTACGCCCAGTAATTCCGATTAACGCTCGGACCCTCCGTATTACCGCGGCTGCTGGCACGGAGTTAGCCGGTCCTTCTTCTGTAGGTAACGTCACAGATGAGCCGTATTAAGACTCACCCTTTCCTCCCTACTGAAAGTGCTTTACAACCCGAAGGCCTTCTTCACACACGCGGCATGGCTGCATCAGGGTTTCCCCCATTGTGCAATATTCCCCACTGCTGCCTCCCGTAGGAGTCTGGGCCGTGTCTCAGTCCCAGTGTGGCTGATCATCCTCTCAGAACAGCTAGGGATCGTCGCCTTGGTGAGCCATTACCTCACCAACTAGCTAATCCCACCTAGGTTCATCCAATCGCGAGAGGCCCGAAGGTCCCCCTCTTTCCCCCGTAGGGCGTATGCGGTATTAGCAGTCGTTTCCAACTGTTATCCCCCTCGACTGGGCAGATCCCTAGGCATTACTCACCCGTCCGCCGCTCGCCACCTCAGAAGTAAACTCCCTTGTGCTGCCGCTCGACTTGCATGTGTTAGGCCTGCCGCCAGCGTTCAATCTGAGCCATGATCAAACTCTTCAATTAAAAGTTTTTTGAATCCGAAGATTCGGCTCAATGAATTCTGAATCGACTTAACTTAATAAGTCGTTGTACATATTGCTATGAACACTCATTCATTGATTTAATTCTTTGATTACTCGCCAAACGGCAGAGTAATTTCGATTAACTCAACACCTGTGAGTGTCCACACAGATTTCTTGTTTAGATTGTTAAAGAGCATTTGACCATTCACTTCGCGTTACTGCTCAGCGGGTCAGGGCTGCGTATTCTACGCATTTCCCTTGTCGCGTCAAGGCGTTTTTACAAACTTCTTGAGGCTTTCGAATCAACTGCACATTTTGCATTCGATTCGCACCGAAACCGCGCTCGCTTTCGCTGTCTGCCGTGTCAGTGGATGCGCATTATAGGCAGCGAAACTTTTTGTGCAACCCCTAATTTTAAGATAATTGGCATTTTTGCACTGTTCGTTGGATATTTGACCTGACCTGTCAGTTTTTAACCTTTATAATGCTAAAAACCACTCAATTAGGGACTTTTTTATGTCTGGGCCACTCAGAACTTACCAAGGAATTCATCCACAACTCGGCGATAATGTGTATGTGGACCAAGCTTCAGTACTCGTTGGTGACATTGCTTTAGATACCGACGCGAGCATTTGGCCTATGGTGGCCGCTCGTGGGGATGTCAATCATATTCGAATTGGTAAACGCTCCAATGTACAGGATGGCAGCATATTGCACGTGACCCGCAAATCCGCTTCTCGTCCTGAAGGCCATCCACTGATTATTGGTGATGATGTGACGATTGGGCATAAGGCGATGCTGCATGGCTGCAAGGTGGGCAATCGTGTTTTAGTAGGAATGGGGGCCATTATCCTCGACGGTGCCATATTAGAAGATGATGTGATTTTAGGTGCGGGGTCGTTAGTACCACCAGGTAAAGTGCTGCAGAGCGGCTACTTATATGTCGGCAGCCCTGCGAAACAGGCGCGACCGTTAACCGAAGCGGAATTGAAGTTTTTACCCGAATCCGCAGATAACTATGTGCGCTTGAAAAACGAATACTTGGCAGAACCTAAGCCAGAGTAATGTATCTATTAAATTGGATGGCAGTGTTTAAGCTGCCATCTTGTTTATTTTGGCTTAGCCTAAGTGCACTGCGCCAAACTCATCAAACTCTTCTGCTTCAATTAAGGCTTCTGCCATTTCCTCGGCATCGAATCTAACTGCATCAAATAGCGCTAACATGGCGGCCGCTTCATCGATATTAGGCTGGGGCGAAAAGTCATTTAACTGCGCCAACTTCTGTGCGCTGATATAACACTTAATATTCATTCCCTGCTGCTGGGCAATAAAGCAAATGTGCTTTTGGGTTTCATCCCAATGTTGCAGATCGGGGAATAAAATACTCTGATTCATTTTATCTTCCTCTTGAGCCTCTATTGCGCGTCGGCCTGTAGTTTGTCCCTGAGCAATTTAAGCACTCCTGAGGTATCTGGCTCGACGCCACGCCAGAGCGCAAAACTCTTTGCCGCTTGACCCACAAGCATACCCAGTCCATCAATCACTTGCGCAGCGCCCTGTTGCACAGCCCATTGATTAAATGCCGTTGGTTTTGCGCCATACATCATATCGTAGCAAGCCGTTTTGTTGCCGATGATGGACTGTGGTAGTGGCGGTAGCTCTCCCGCTAGACTCGCCGAGGTCGAGTTAATCACTAAATCGAACTCCCCCGACAACTCTGGCATCGGCATCGACTGGAGTGTATCGCGGTAACGCCCTTGTTGTACTTGGCTAAAAATATCCACTAGGGCCTGCGCCTTAGTTTGAGTGCGGTTAGCGATGACTAGTTGACCCACTTCAGCCTTAAGCAATGGCAAGATACAGCCACGCGCTGCGCCACCAGCCCCAACTAAGAGCACCCGCTTATGCTGCAAACTGCCGAGATGGCGAATAAGATCGGCCACCAGCCCCAAACCATCGGTGTTATCACCATAAAGAGTGCCATCGGCCAACAAGCTTAGAGTATTGACCGCCCCCGCCAGCGTCGCTTCGGCACTTAGGCTGTCGCAGAGAGCAAAGGCTTGCTCTTTAAAGGGCACGGTCACATTCGCGCCCTTTCCTCCCGCCTGAAAAAATGCTCGTAAACTCGCTTCAAAACCATCGATGGGCGCCTGAATCGCTTCATAACTCAAAGGCTGCTGCGTAAGGGACGCAAACTGTCCATGAATAAAGGGCGATTTACTGTGACCTATCGGGTTACCGAACACGGCATATCGATCAAGTACTGGCGTAGTTACTGAGGGCATATCTGTCATCTGCGGGATTCTATTGGCTGTGAATGGCATGCAGTCTAGCGCGCTTTTAGGCGGTAGCACAGCTCCTAAGTTGTTGTACCTAACTTTAGCCTTCGGTTTCACAGTGACATTCAGGCTATAATGCGCGCATCGAAATTGTAGACAGCAATGCAGTTAGACCTATGAACTGGCTTAAAAAGATTTTCAGTAAACACACAAGCGTGTCGGATGACAGGGATCCGAATCAGTCTAATGCCTATGATTTAATTGGTGGCGACAAAGTGATCCGCGCGATTGCCAATAGTTTCTATCAGAAAATGGCAAGCTCAGCAGAAACACAAGCCTTATTCGCGATTCACCGTGCACCGATTGCGGAGTCGGAACAAAAGCTCTATGAATTTTTAAGTGGCTGGCTCGGCGGCCCGCAGTTATATCAGCAAAAATATGGTCATCCCGCATTACGCGCTCGGCATATGCCCTTCGCAGTAGATGAGACAATGCGGGATCAATGGCTATTTTGCATGAAGTTTGCCATTGAAAAACATATAAAAAAGCCAGAGCATCGCGCCGCTATCTATGAGGCGATTTCAACTCTGGCTGATCATATGCGTAATCAGTAACGTACTGATTACGCGACTCGTGGTAACGTGCTTATACCCAATCTCGAGGTTTGAGGTAGTTATCGTATAGATCTGCCTCTGGGCTGCCCGCCTCTGGTGTATAAGCATATTGCCAGCGTACCAATGGCGGCATGGACATCAAAATGGACTCAGTGCGACCACCAGTTTGCAGGCCGAACAAGGTACCTCTGTCGTATACCAGATTGAACTCAACATAACGACCGCGACGATACAACTGGAACTCACGCTCACGCTCGCCATAAGGCGTCTCTTTACGGCGCTCAACTATCGGCGCATAAGCGGTTAAGAAGCCATTCCCCACCGCCTGCATAAAATCGAAACTCTTATCGAAGCCAGCTTGATTCAAGTCATCAAAAAACAGTCCGCCCACGCCACGGGTTTCGTTACGATGTGGCAGGAAGAAGTACTCATCACACCACTTCTTATATTTAGGATATACGTCGTCTCCAAAGGGCAGACACAGATTTTTAGTGGTTTGATGCCACTCACGCACGTCTTCTTCGAAAGGATAGTAAGGCGTTAAGTCAAAACCACCACCAAACCACCAAACGGGATCCGCGCCGTCTTTATGGGCAATAAAGAAACGCACGTTAGCATGGGTAGTTGGAATATAAGGGTTTTTAGGGTGAATCACTAAAGAAACGCCCATAGCCTCAAAACTACGCCCCGCCAATTCTGGACGATGAGCCGTTGCCGATGCAGGCATGGCCGCACCTGTTACATGGGAAAAGTTCACCCCAGCTTGCTCGAACACTGCACCTTGGGTTAAGACACGACTGGTACCGCCACCGCCTTCAGCGCGCGTCCATGAATCGGCTGCAAAGCTTGCTTGCCCATCCAACTGCTCAAGACCCGCACAAATTCGATGTTGTAGATCGAGTAAAAATGCTTTTACCACTGTCGCATCTGGCACACTCATAGCTTTTATCCTTATTTTTATTAATTAGTTACTGTCCGTTGCGCAAAATCTTGCCACTTCGAGCATCAACAATGGTGGACGGCTGACGCTGTTGACCTAATTGGCCTAGCACTAAGGCATCTATTTTGCCTTCAAAAGCGTTGAGAATGTCATCATCACTAAGTGCGGGATCTTCGCCGGCTAAGTTGGCACTGGTTGAGACGAGTGGTTTACCCAAGGCTTGGCACAAAGCCCGCACACCTTCATGGGCGGAGACGCGCACGGCGATAGAATCAAATTCACCGGATAAATAACGCGAGACATGCGGTTTAATCGGCATCACAAAGGTAAAAGGCCCTGGCCATTTAGAAAAGGCAAACTCAAGCTGCTCGGCGCTCAACTGTGATTCATCGACATAGTCTAATAACTGTGAAAACTCGCTCGCTACTAAGATAAGGCCCTTCTGCCAAGGACGTTGTTTTACGGCGAGTAATTTTTGAATGGCAGTATCATTATCTGGGTCACAGCCTAAACCATAGACGGCTTCAGTGGGATAAGCGATAACGCCACCGTTTAACACTACGTCTTTAATGTCAGAGGGGTGCAGCTGTAACATCTTTGGATTACCTTATGAATTTAATCGTTTTTCCAAACAAATTTTGGCATCTTGGCTACCCCATCCATGGTTGGACAGGGATTATACCTAAGGCGGTTTAAGCGGCCAAACTTTTAGAGGTCGATCACACTAAAGCGCTCGTTTGTATTTACAGCTTTTTTGCGGGCATTCTAAACGCATTCCCGCCGCACCTTTACGCTCGACTAAAATCCCAAAGCCACAACTCGGACAGCTTTCGCCAACGGGTGGATAATTGACGATAAACTTACATTTGGGATACGCGCTACAGGCATAAAAACTCTTACCAAAACGGCTGGTTCGATGCTCAAGTTTACCCGTTTTACATTCAGGACAGGCCACCTCAGGTTTATCGCTCTCCTGATCAGGTCTTTCAATATGAGTACAATTGGGATATTGGGTACAGCCGATAAAAATGCCAAAACGCCCCGATTTAACCGCCAACTCATGGCCGCATGCGGGACATTTAGAACCTTCAATCACTTGGGTTTCAATCGATTCGTGCTGCACTAAAGGACGAGTATATTCACAGGTTGGATAATTATTACAGCCAATAAAACTCCCATGCTTACTGTGTTTTACCGACAACTCGCTGCCACACTCGGGGCATAACTCGTATTCTTTTTCCAGTGCATGCTCATGGGCACTAAATAGTTGTTCATCGATCTTAGACATAATCATTTACCACTAGTCATTGCGGCTAATCCGCAGATAACTCACCGCACAGGTCTCAACAAACATATGGCATCAAAAAAGGAGGGCTAGCCTCCTTTCTCATTATTTATCACGTCGCAACACTTAAGAATGTAGCCGGCCTTCTTCAGGCTGCTCAAAAATTAAATCTTCCATTTGCTCATAGGCAGACTCATGGCCGGGCGCATTAAACAGCACCATCAGAATAACCCACTTAAGATCTTCGAGGATCAAGGCAGGCTCATCAAGCTCCATGACTCTATCGATCACCATCTCACGGGTTTCGACATTAAGCACTTTAACTTGCTCTAAAAATAGCAGGAATCCACGGCACTCCACATCCAGCTTTTCCATTTCGTCTTTGGTGTAAATCCGAAACGAATGCTGATCATGATTACACAGGTAAGGCTTATCCCCTTCCTGTAACTCTGCCAGACGCTCCAACCAAGTTAAGGCTTTTAAAATCTCCGACTGATGAAAACCAGCGCGAGTGAGTTCCTTGGTTAACTCGTCTTCATCAACTAATAGTTCGACTTCACTGTGAACATAGTTTTCAAATAGATACATGAGGATATCAAACATGGCTAGCTCCTCTTTACTCTGACGTAACCACCGGGTACTGCAACAACCCAACCTTGCAACTCAAGTTCAAGCATTTGTTCTAACACCAGATCTATCGTTTTCCCACTATGTTCAACTACAGCATCAATTGTTGTAGTTTCATAACCTACACTAGCTAACAGCGATGAAAATGGCAAATCACAAATCTCACCTTGCTGTATATGGTGGCTGGAGTAGAGTTCTTCAAGATGAAAGGCTGTCAAACTTGCCAGCTCTTCCACTATATCGGCCGCGCTTTCCACAAGTTTTGCCCCATCACGTAATAAATCGTGACAGCCTTGGTGAAATCCTCCTAGGATGGAGCCAGGCACGGCAAACACCTCACGCCCTTGCTCCATAGCCAACCTTGCGGTGATGAGTGAACCACTTTTGCGACAGGCTTCAACCACCAGCGTCCCTAAAGAAAGACCGCTAATGATGCGATTTCGTTTCGGGAAATTGCCCGCAAAAGGCCCTACATCTGGCCAAAACTCGCTTATTATACAGCCTTGGCGCTGAATATCCTCATAAAGCTGCTTATGTCGGCGCGGATAAGTAATATCAATCCCAGTTCCCAGCACGGCAAGCGTTCTTCCACCATGATCAACACAAGCTTTATGCGCCGCACCATCTATCCCCATCGCCATGCCGCTACAAATACTAAATCCTAGCGCTGACATCTCTCGAGCCAATTGATAAGCCACCTGCAACCCACCAGGAGATGCATTACGGCTGCCCACAACAGCAAGAGATGGAATCGCTAGCGCCTCGACGCAGCCCTTAACAAACAAAACGCAGGGTGGATCAGTTAATTGTTTTAGCAACGGAGGATAAAGCGGATCGGAAAAACAGACTAAATGATGATGTGCCGCCTGTTGTTGCCACTCTAAAGCAGCATCGACTTTTTGATAGTCAATAACCAAGCTGTGGAGCTGATTGTCAGACAAAGGGAGCGAGTGTTTCTCATGCTCGAGCCTTTGCCTGAGGTCGTCCACATCCATGTGCGTTAATAATTGTTGTGTCCGAGCGGGTCCGAGCCCAGATACCGCACTAACAATTAACCAATCAACCAAGTTTTCAGAGATTATTGACCTCTAAAGGCTAAGGAATCTGGGGCGATTAATTTATCATCGACCCGCACAGAACGCTCCGTCGATACAATCAATCCTAAACTTGCTTTATCAAACACTTTGAATACTAATAACTTACCATTGTAAACATCAGGCATTTTGAGTGCCCTGTCAGATGAAAGTGACGCAACCACATTGTCATAGGCTGTCCGTTCCATCGAGGGCACAGGTTGGCCATCGTTATTAATCACGATTTCTTCGCCATCGCGATAAATGGAGAATACCTCGCCAGGCTCAATACCGTCCTGCGTACCTTTATCAAGATAGACAACATTGAGTTTACCGGCTTCGCGCATTTTCGACTCGATGGCCAATATGGTCGCTGGCGTCTTAAGTTCTGCGGGTTTTGGCGTAAAGTAAGCTGACATTAACGCTTCATCCTCCATAGGCAACACCCTAAAGCCCGCTTTGGTTTCACGGAAATTGCTCAGAATTTTTACCTTAGACACTTTGCCAGACTCAATGACTTGGCCCGTGGATGCCAGAATCGCTTCCTGTCCTAGCGCCTCGCCCGTTTCTTTATTAAAGAATTCTCGGCCTCGCTCATAGACTCCTAACTTTTGATGCAAAGGTAATTCGCTATTGATATAAATCACATCACCAACAATATGATGGCGCGACGGGCTTTCACCGCCGAGTACCATAGGTTGCATGCCTAGCCAGCTAGCATCAACCACACGGTTTTGAACGAGATAGTTTTGGATTAATGCCAAATCAACCGCAGGAACCGCATTGCTCTTGGCAATTACGCGTCCCTCTGGAGTTTTGCGAATATGGGGTTTTGCTTCACTGGCTCCAATACTCGCACTCGCGCCATTAAGCACTAATCTGGGTTGACCATCGATAAAGACTAAGGTGAGTTGATCACCGGGATAAATTAAATGAGGATTGGCTATTTGAGGGTTAACATCCCATAAACGTGGCCACTTCCACGGATCATTTAGAAAGGTTGCAGAAATATCCCACAGGGTATCGCCCTTCTTTACCACATATGACTCTGGATACCCTGCTTTCAACGTGAGAGTGTCAGCGTAAACCAATGTGCAATGAAAGGTCATTAACGCAAGTAAAATTAGCCGTTTCATGGTGCGGTCCATGTTGTTTAGCTCTTAAATCGAGCTTTTACTGTTATTGATAGGCACTAAAGATTAAAATTAACCCATTAGCCTCAGTCAGTATAACCAACTGATTGAGATTTGACAGACTTGTTAAGAGTTTAAGTATGGCACTATTAAAAGTTTTACGCTTTCCCGATGAAAGATTGCGAACTCAAGCACAACCTATCACAGAGTTTACTGCTGAGTTGCAAACTCAAATCGATGATATGTTCGAAACCATGTACCAAGAAAAAGGGATTGGTTTAGCCGCAACCCAGGTTGATTATCATAAACAACTGATCGTCATGGATTTACAAGACGAGGTTGAACGTCCTAAAGTCTTTATCAATCCCGAGATTATTGCCAGTAGCGGTGATTTCTGTAACGAAGAAGGTTGTCTGTCTGTCCCTGGTATCTATGCCAAAGTTGACCGCGCCGAATTTGTTACCGTTAAAGCACTGGATAGACACGGTAATGAATTCACCGTTGAAGCCGATGACCTATTTGCGATTTGCATTCAGCATGAAATGGATCACCTGAAAGGTAAGTTATTTGTCGACTACCTGTCGCCATTGAAGCGCCAACGGATCAAACAGAAACTTGAAAAAGCGGCCAAACAAGACGCCAAATAAGCATTAGGATCAGATTTGAAACCACTCAATATCATCTTCGCCGGAACACCGGATTTTGCCGCTCGCCATTTACAGGCGCTGATTAACTCACACCACAATGTGATTGCTGTTTACACACAGCCGGATAGACCCGCAGGGCGCGGTAAAAAACTCACCGCCAGCCCAGTGAAAGAGCTCGCGCTCGCCCACAATATTCCAGTTTATCAACCCGGTTCGCTACGCAAAGAACCCGCGCAGCAACAACTGGCCGCCCTTAATGCCGATATTATGGTGGTGGTTGCCTACGGTTTGATCCTGCCTAAAGTCGTGCTTGATACGCCACGTTTAGGCTGTATCAATGTTCATGGTTCAATTCTGCCTCGTTGGCGCGGTGCGGCGCCGATTCAACGCGCATTGTGGGCAGGTGATAAAGAAACCGGCGTGACGATTATGCAGATGGATGTCGGCCTAGATACGGGTGATATGCTACTAAAAACCTACTTGCCTATTGAAGATGACGATACTTCGGCAAGTCTTTACGAGAAGTTAGCCCAGCAAGGACCTGATGCGCTACTGCAAGCTCTCGAGGGTTTAGCCAACGGCACCTTAGCCGCTGAAAAGCAAGATGAAGCCTTAGCTAACTACGCCGAAAAACTCAGTAAAGAAGAAGCGAGGTTAGATTGGACTAAATCAGCAACCCAATTATGGCAAGAAGTCCGCGCCTTCAATCCATGGCCTGTGAGCTACTTTGAGCACCAAGGCAATACTATCAAGGTGTGGCAGACCCAAGTCAGCACCACCAGCAGCAATGCCGCACCCGGCACTATTATCAGCGCCAGTAAAAAAGGTATTGAAGTCACCACCGGCGATGGTGTGTTAACCCTGCTCAGCATGCAATTACCCGGTAAGAAACCCCTCAGCGTTGCAGATATTCTCAATGCCCGCGGCGAGTGGTTTACCCCAAATACTCGTCTCAATAACGAGGCGCAATAATAATGATGAACTTGCGAGCACTGGCGGCCAAAGCCATCTTCGACGTATTAGAAAAAGGCGTGTCACTTTCAGTTGCCCTGCCAGAACAGCAAAGGCATCTTGCTAGTGGTAAAGATAAAGCCCTGCTCGCCGAGCTCTGCTACGGCGTAATGCGTACTTTGCCACAAATAGAAAAACGCGTTGCCGAATGTTTGGCTAATCCGCTCAAAGGTAAGCAAAGGATCATCCACCAGCTATTGATTGTGGGTTGTTACCAGCTTTACTTCACCCGCATACCAAGCCATGCTGCCATATCCGAAACCGCAGAGGCCTGCCGACAGTTAAAATTTGAGGGTATGGTCAAGGTCGTTAATGGGGTACTGCGTAATATTCAACGCCAATTAACGCCTCTGAGCACTGAATCTGAAACCTTAAGCTACAACACGCCGGGCTGGTTAATTAAGCGCTTAAAAGCCGCTTATCCTGACAACTGGCAAGAGATAATCCAGCAAAGCCATGAGCGTCCACCTATGTGGCTACGTAACAATCGCCGCTCCCAAAGCCGCGACGAATATCTTGCTGCCCTGAGTGAACTAGAAATAGAAGCCAGTGCGGGCCTCAGTGATGATGCAATCCTGCTTGCCCATCCCAAGGATGTGGCGACATTACCACGCTTCCACGAAGGTGCGGCATCAGTGCAAGATGGCGCAGCCCAATGGGCCGCGACCCTGCTGGCCCCGCAAGCGAATGAACTGGTTCTTGATGCCTGTGCGGCTCCGGGCGGTAAAAGCTGCCATTTACTCGAACTTGAACCTAGCATCCAACTGGTTGCCGTCGATTTCGATGCCAAACGTCTCGAGCGCGTGCAACAGAACCTTGACCGTTTATCATTAAAAGCGGAAGTTATTCATGGCGATGCGGCCAATATCGACTCATGGTGGCAGGGTGAACAATTTGATCGTATCTTACTCGACGCACCTTGCTCAGCGACGGGCGTTATCCGCCGCCATCCCGATATCAAATGGTTACGCAAAAACCATGACATCGAAGAACTGGCAGAGCTGCAAAGACAAATTCTCGATCACTGCTGGAAGTGGCTCAAGCCCGGTGGCACACTCCTGTATGCAACTTGCTCTATTTTGCCGCAGGAAAATCGAGACCAAATTAGTGCATTTTTAGCCAGAACCGCAGATGCTAAGCTAGACACACTTGCCCAGCAGGCTTCAAGCCAAGATATAGGTTGGCAAATCACGCCGGGACAACACAACATGGATGGGTTTTATTACGCCCGTTTATTGAAAGCGACCCATTAGGAAGTAAGCAAGGCCATGAAAATTATCATATTAGGTGCGGGTCAAGTTGGGGGAACCTTGGCCGAAAATTTGGTGGGTGAAAACAACGATATCACCATCGTCGATAGCGACAAATCCAGATTACGCGCCCTGCAGGATAAATATGACCTTCGCGTCGTGGCGGGCCATGGTGCCCACCCCGATGTGCTCAAAGAGGCTGGCGCCGAAGATGCCGACATGCTGATTGCTGTGACGAACAGCGATGAATGTAACATGGTCGCCTGCCAAATGGCCTACAGCCTATTTGGTACACCGACTAAAATCGCCCGTATTCGCTCCGAACCTTATCTGGCGATGCGCGATAAATTATTTATCGACAGTGAGACCAAAAATAGCGATGGGCGTCCTCGCGGCGGTTTTGTGATCGATGAACTTATCGCACCTGAGCAGTTAGTGACCGCTTACATTCAACGTTTGGTTGAATATCCCGGTGCGCTGCAAGTGCTCGAATTTGCCGAAGGCCGCTTAAGTTTGGTTGCAGTTCGCGCCTATTACGGCGGCCCTTTAGTCGGTAATGCCTTGGCCGCGCTTCGCGAGCATATGCCAAATATTGATACCCGGGTGGCGGCGATTTTCCGCCAAGGTCGCCCTATCATGCCCCGCGGTACGACTATTATCGAAGCCGATGACGAAGTATTTTTCGTGGCCGACAGTCGCCATATCCGCGCGGTGATGAGTGAGATGCAAAAGCTGGATAACTCCTACCGCAATATCATGATTGCCGGCGGTGGTAACATAGGCTTAGGCCTGGCTAAACGCCTCGAGCGCACCCATTCAGTCAAATTGATTGAACACAAGTTCGAACGCGCAGAGTCTCTATCCGAACAACTTGAAAACACCACAGTATTTTGTGGTGACGCCTCAGATCAAGAGTTACTGCTCGAAGAACATATCGACCAAACCGATGTGTTTATTGCCGTCACTAACGATGATGAAGCCAATATCATGTCCGCCCTGCTAGCCAAGCGCATGGGGGCGAAAAAGGTGATGGTGCTGATCCAGCGCGAAGCCTATGTGGATATTGTGCAAGAAGCTAATATCGATATCGCGATTTCACCCCAGCAGGCGACGATTTCAGCCTTACTGACCCATATCCGCCAAGGCGATATCTGTAACGTGTATTCCTTACGCCGCGGCGCCGCCGAAGCGATTGAAGCCATTGCCCATGGCGACTCCAGCACCTCTAAAGTTGTTGGCAAGGCGATTGGCGATATCAAGCTGCCGCCGGGAACCACCATTGGCGCCATTGTGCGGAATGAGGAAGTGTTGATGGCTCATGATAAAACAGTGATTGAGCAAGGGGATCACGTGATTTTGTTTTTGGTAAACAAAAAATTTATCGGCGAAGTCGAAAAGCTGTTCCAACCTAGCGCCTTCTTCTTTTAAGTCATCATCCTATGCTGAACTTTAGACCGTTATTGTTTATTTTAGGGCTGTTTTTATCGATGTTAACAGCCTTTATGTTAGCGCCCTTACTTCTTGCCGCATTCAACGGCGAGGAGACCGTAGGCTCTTTCATGTTATCGGCTTTAGTCACTGGGATTTGCGCCAGCCTGTGTTTGCATAACGGCCAAAGTAAGGCTATTAACCTCAATATTCGAGATATGTTTCTGCTCACCAGCCTAACTTGGCTGATCGTGAGTCTGTTTGCCGCCATGCCTTTTACGCTTTACCACGGTATAGGTTATACGGATGCCTTCTTCGAGACCATGTCCGGTATTACCACCACAGGTTCAACCGTGCTCTCAGGGTTAGATACGATGGATCACAGTATCTTAATCTGGCGCTCGTTATTGCAATGGCTCGGTGGCATTGGCTTTATCGTGATGGCGGTTGCGATTCTGCCCTTCTTAAACGTTGGTGGTATGCGGCTGTTCCGCACTGAGTCATCGGATTGGAGTGACAAGGCTGTTCCTCGTACCCAAAGCATGGCTAAGCATTTATTCTTTATCTATATTTTACTGACTATTATCTGCTGTATTGCCTACCATGTTGCAGGCATGACGTGGTTTCAAGCCATCAACCATGCGATGACCACACTGTCGACGGGAGGCTATTCAACCTCAGATAATTCGATGGCGGCGTTTTCCAATTCTGCCCATTGGGTTGGTGTTGTTTTTATGGCGGCGGGAGGTTTACCCCTGCTGATGTTTGTGCAGATGATCCAACAGCGCGATTTAAGCGTTTGGAATGATGCCCAAGTCAAAGGCTTCTTATTTTTTCTGACCTTTGTTTCTTGCTTTATTGGTGTTTGGTTATGGCAAACCCGCGATATCGCCTTGATTGATGCATTACGATTATCCAGCTTTAACGTCGTATCTGTTGTGACCACAACGGGCTATGGTTTAACCGACTATGGCACGTGGGGCGCGTTTGCTAATATCGCTTTTCTGTTCTTAATGTTTGTCGGTAGCTGTTCTGGCTCGACCTCTGGCGGTATCAAAATCTTCCGCTTTCAAATTGCTGGCGCCATTATGCGCGAGCAGTTAAAGCAGCAATGTCATCCCAATGGGATATTTAGGGAGCGCTATAATAACCGCCTGATTAGTGAGGATATTGTGCGCTCGCTGATCACCTTTGTACTGCTATTTATGTTTGTGATTGTTGGGCTTTCGGTGATTTTGGTGTTGACAGGGCTCGACCCCATGACCAGTTTTACTGGCGCAATTACCGCAGTCACCAACGTTGGCCCAGGACTTGGGCCGATTATTGGCCCAGCGGGTAACTTCTCGACACTGCCCGATCTGGCTAAGTGGGCGCTTGCATTAGGTATGTTGCTAGGACGCTTAGAGATTTTAACTGTGGCCGTACTATTCCATCCCAGTTTTTGGAAATACTAGTCGTATCAGTCATCAACTAAAAATGCGCTCACAGAGCGCATTTTTATTAGGCGGGCTCAGCAACCTTGGCCAAAGTCAGCAAATGGTCGGCATAGACCTTCACATCTTCCCAGTCGGTATAATCGATCACCGCCTTAGGATCCGTTGGCCCTTTGGTGATTTTCATAATCAATTGGATCATTAATCTGTCGTACCAAGGCCACGAAGGGTAATCCACCTTACCAGCAATAATCTTCAAATCGGCGGGAGTCCAAGGTGATAAGGTTATGAATTTTTGCAGGTATTTATTGTTCTCTGGAATACGTTTTTCAGGATTACGCGCCACCACATTGACGCAGAAAAAACTGTTTGGCAACGCACTCAACGCTTGCGAATGTTGTTCAATAAACTGGAATACGCTTTTGTCATAGGTACCATAGAGTACGCAAGCCCCCAAAGCCACCAGTTGATAATCGGGCCAGTTAATCCTTGTTGCAGCCGCACTATTGATGTCGACTAAGTCAACCTCAGCACCACGCAGAGTCAATTGCTGCGCGATTGCATTCGCAATCTTGGCCGTGTGGCCACCACGGGTAAAATAAAGCACCAAAATGCGTGTCATGGGGTATTCCCGTTCCGTTAAAGTGTGGCACCATTGTGGCAATCATCGGTTAAATAAACCCCTGATAGGATCACAAATCAGCGTTGTCTCATATTCTGAAATGCAAAAATTGAGATCTGAATTGCCGAGCAGTATGATTGCGTATAGAAACATGTTCAATTAGAATTATCTAATCAAAAGCGATCAAGTGAGTACCTTATGCAAAATGATATAGATGTAAATGCAATGGTAACTAATGCGGAAAGTGCGGCTAAATGGCTTAAAGCTATAGCGAATCCTTATCGCTTAATGATTCTGTGCCTTTTACTGGATAAAGAGCTGAGCGTGACGGAACTGAATGCGACAGTTCCTTTAAGCCAATCGGCACTATCACAGCATTTAGCAGTATTGCGAGCCGAAGACTTAGTCGATACCCGTAAGAGCTCCCAGATTGTGTATTACAAGCTTAAGAATGAACAAGTCACCCAAGTGATTTCCATTCTACATAGTCGTTACTGCGCGGTATAAATCGTTAAACGACGCCATGCAGTCATAAAGCCCTAGCTGAGACTAGGGCTTTATCATTTTTACAGCTTGCTAAAGTGTGACCCAAAAGCTTCGACTTTACCCCAGTCGGTAAACTCGAAGCAGCCCTTCAGGTCAGTGGGCCCCTTAGTCATCCACATGATAAAGCGGATCATGGTGCGGTCGAATAAACCATATTTAGGATAATCAATCTTGCCGGCAAAAACTGCCAATTGCTGTGGTTGCCACAGCGATAATTTAAGGAACTTTTGCATGTAAGGATTCGTTTCTGGCGTGTTCTTTAATGGCTTACGCGCCACCACATTAACAGTGAAAAAACCGTTAATTTTTGCACTTAACACCGCGTGGCTGCGATTTACAAACTGATATAGCTCAGGTCTATGTTTACCATAACGAATACTCGCACCAATCAGCACTTTATCGAAATCGACAAGACTTAAGGCCTCGGCCTGCTCTAAGGTGACTAACGACACCTGCTCACCCGCTTGTTCGGCAACAGCTTTGATTTTTCGGCAAATTTCCAGTGTTTGGCCATCGATTGTCGAATAGATTATTAATGTCTGCATATCAATCCTTCCAGAAAGTTGGCGTGAACAAAATCAACAAGGTAAAGACTTCGAGGCGACCAAATAACATGGCCACCACCAGCACCCATTTGGCGCCATCACCGATACTGGCATAGTTACTCGCCACTTCCCCAAGCCCTGGGCCAAGGTTATTTAAGCAGGCTGCCGTAGCACTAAAGGCGGTAATATCATCCAGCCCCATGGCCATTAGCGCCAACATACACAGTACGAAAACTAAAGCATAGGCAGAGAAAAATCCCCATACTGCATCGACGACACGATCTGGTAACGCCTTGGAGCCAATACGAATCGAGAACATCGCCTTAGGGTGAACCAAGCGCTTAAGTTCGCGTGAACCTTGCAACAGCAGCAGGATAACTCGGATCACCTTAATCCCGCCCGCAGTTGAACCACCACAACCACCGATAAAGCTTGAGAAGATCAACAGAATCGGCAGGAAAAGCGGCCACATATGGAAGCTTTCGGTACCAAAGCCAGCGGTTGTCGCCACCGAAACCGCTTGGAATAAGGCGTGATCTAAGGTTTCCTCTGGCGAATCATAAATCCCTGAGTGATAAAGGGTTAAGAAACAAATAGCCGTCAGCACCAACTGAATTGCCACCAGCATCTTGAATTCTGTATCTCGAAAATAGACTCTAAAATTGATCCCGCGGCGCGAAAATGCCGCAAAGTGCACGCTAAAGTTCACCGCTGAGACAATCAAAAAGAACACGCAAATCAGGTTGATCACTGAGCTATCGAAGTATCCCATACTGGCATCGTGGGTCGAAAAGCCCCCGATGGCGATGGTCGAAAACGAGTGACACACGGCATCGAAAACGCTCATTCCCGCGAGCCAATAAGCGCCAGCACAGGCAATCGTTAGCAATAGATAGATGTACCATAACGCCTTGGCCGTTTCGGCAATCCTCGGCGTCATCTTACTGTCCTTCACGGGGCCCGGTATTTCGGCGCGATACAGCTGCATGCCCCCAACGCCCAGTACAGGCAGAATCGCCACAGCTAGAACAATGATCCCCATACCGCCGAGCCATTGCAGCATATGTCGATAAAACAGAATGGCCTTAGGTAAGGAGTCCAGCCCGACAATAACGGTGGCTCCCGTGGTGGTCAGTGCGGAGAATGATTCGAAAAAACTGTCCGTCCAGCTGAGATCAGGTTGGCTTGAGAAGATAAAGGGTAAGGCACCGATGGAGCCAAGCACTGTCCAGAACAAAACTACGATCAGGAAACCCTCGCGAGTTCGTAATTCCTCTTTGCAGCGACGATTAGGATACCAGAGCCAAAAACCGATAAATAAGCTAACAAAAAATGCCTGAATAAACGCAGTACCACCGCCATCGTTATACCAAATGGCGATTAAGGCTGGCGGCAGCATAGTGATGGAGAACAGGCCGATAAGCAGACCTATGATTCTTATTATGGTTTTGTATTGCATTCCGCGTGTTCAATTATTCCATTGGCTGCAAAGGTATTTTCAGCATTTTGCATATTTTGGCATAATTTACGCAGGCATCACAGCTCAAACTCTGCGCGCAGGCTACCCTGACTCAACGTTGCCAGTGATTCATTCAATATACCCTGTTGCTGTTTGCCTATTTCAAAATGGATATCAACGGCTTCGGCAAATTGCTTATCGATGATCACCGCTTCTAACTGTTGTAATAAATGTTCGACATCCCTTAATTGAGTGTAATCACAATGCAGTTTGGCTGGATAACGTAATTGCTTCAATCGCGTCGGCAATTGCCCTAAACCTTGGCGTAATCCTGAGGTATAGGCACGCACTAAACCGCCCACACCTAACTTAGTACCGCCATAGAAACGCACCACCACGGCACCGACTTCACCGAGATTCGCGCCTTGTAATACTGCGAGCATTGGACGACCAGCGCTGCCCGCTGGCTCACCATCGTCACTCGAACCGATGGCAATGCTGTCGTTGGGCGCTCCAGCAATAAAGGCATAGCAGTAATGGCTGGCGCCGGGATAATCTCGCTTTATGTCAGTAAGTACTAACTTCAGCTGTTCTAAACTTGTGCAATGAAATAGAAAAGAGATAAAGCGGCTATGCTTTATCTCTTCTTCTATCTGCACATTTTCACTCGGTATCAGATAATTTTCGAGCACTCGCTCTCCCTAAAATCACGCTAAACCCAGCTCGCGGGTCATATTTTCGTTTCGATCCTGATGCACAATCACATTATCTTCGATACGAATACCACCGAAAGGTCGCAACTCATCAACGGTGCGCCAATTGATCTGCTGACCACGGCTATCTTGTTTTAGCTCATTGAGTAAAGTGTCGATAATGTATAAACCAGGCTCCATCGTAAGCACTTGGTTTGGCGCTAAAATGCGGGTGCAACGCAGGAACGGATGGGCTTCAGGCGCCGGAATATGAGTGCCACGTTCATCGAAGGCAAAACCTCCCACATCATGCACTTGCAAGCCTAGCATATGACCGAGTCCATGTGGGAAGAAGGCACTGGTAATGCCTTGGTCGACTAAGCCTTGGGCATCGCCCGTGGCTAACTCAAAATCCAGCAGCATTTGTGCGACTTTGCCATGGGTCGCCAAGTGTAAATCGGGATAACGCACACCCGGGCGCATCATATCGATCAGTTCGAGCTGCGCCTTGTTCATGGCAGTGATCAATTCATCAAAGCGATTCTTCTCAAACGCATAGGTACGAGTGATATCCGACGCATAGCCAAAGTAGCTCGCACCCGCATCGATTAAAAAAGATAAACGGCGCGCTGGATTTTGATGCTCGAGCGCGGTGTAATGCAAAATCGCCGCATTTTGGTTTAAGGCAATGATATTACCGTAGGGCACTTCGTTCTCGCCCTGTCCCACGGCAGATAAATACTGCTGCTGAATTTCAAACTCGCTGGCACCGTTATAGAAGGCATTTTTAGCCGCTAAATGCCCTTGCACCGCGATCTGGTTCGCTCGGCGCATACATTCGAGTTCATATTCGGTTTTAGTGGTACGGTGGAAATGCAGATAGCTCATCACAGAGTCAGGATTGCGACTGGTGAAACCCAGCACCTCAGCCACATCTAAATGCTCACCCAAATAAGCCCAGTTAGCGATATCGGCAGGCAATAGTTCGGCAACCTTATCGGCCTTAGTGAGTAATTTGATCTCAAAATGCTCGGTCCAGAACATCTCCGGCACGTCAGACACCTTATGCCAAAAATCCACTGGGCGATAAAAAATCAGTTGCGGCTTATCGCGACCATTCACCACTAACCAACAGTTAGGGTTATCCAACACAGGTAACCAAGCCTTGAAATGGGGATTGGCTTTAAAAGGATAATTAATGTCGTCCAAAAACATTCGATGTGGCTGACCCGAGTGGATCACTAAACCTGATAATGCTTCACGCGATACAATTTCAGCAACTCGACGATTAAGCTCGGCGATGTGGGCATGATAGTGATGAGCCAAGTGATCCATGTTTCATATCCTGTAATGAACAATAGTTAATAAAAAAATCGCAAATCTAACTAAGCCATATAGGCTCAGTGTTTTCCTCTACTTACGCCCTCGTTTCGCACGGGGTAGCAAATTCTCGATTTAAGCCTATGCTTTTAATTCTAAAAATAAAATTACCCAACTAGCCAGCAAGTAATACCGCTAAAGTACAAATTCCCACTACGTACTCTTTCGCGTAATCTGGCACTTATACACTTTGTGCAGTGTATCACAAAGCTGAAAATTCACTCTAGCCGACAAGAAATTAAACAGTCGTTTAAATTGGGTGTTGTAATTTATCGAATTTCGAAGCACACTGGCACACAACTGGTCAAATGATGGCCGAAGCTGCTGTGAGATAGAGAGTCGTACTAACACCAAAAAATAATGGTGGGTATCACTTTTAAGCCAAAAGGAAGCAAGCAATGATCTACCAAAGTCCTACAATTCAGGTTGAGTTACTCGAGGATAATATTGCCAAGCTGTGCTTTAACGCACCCGGTTCGGTGAACAAATTCGACAGAGAAACACTCGCCTCACTCGATGCCGCATTAGACAGCATTAAACAACAATCAAACATTCAGGCATTAGTGCTCACCTCAGGTAAAGATACCTTTATCGTGGGTGCCGACATTACTGAATTTTTAGGCTTATTCGCACAAGATGATTCAGTACTACTCTCTTGGGTTGAACAGGCCAATGCCGTATTCAATAAACTTGAAGATTTACCTTTCCCAACCGCTTGTGCAATTAAAGGTTTTGCCCTAGGCGGCGGTTGTGAAACCATTCTGGCAACGGATTTCCGTATTGCTGACACCACAGCCAAAATCGGTCTACCCGAAACCAAGCTAGGCATCATCCCAGGCTTTGGTGGCACAGTGCGTTTACCACGTGTGATTGGTGCTGACAACGCCCTTGAGTGGATCACCACGGGTAAAGACCAAAGCGGCGAAGATGCATTAAAAGTCGGCGCTGTTGACGCCGTTGTCGCTCCAGAAGCCTTGGAAGCTGCGGCGATTCAAATGCTAAAAGATGCAGTAGCAGAAAAGCTTGATTGGCAAGCGCGTCGCCAACGCAAGATGTCACCACTGACCTTACCTAAACTCGAAGCTATGATGTCTTTCACTACGGCTAAAGGCATGGTTTTCTCTGTCGCAGGCAAACATTACCCAGCACCAATGGCAGCGGTAAACGTAGTTGAACAAGCGTCGACCAAAGGCCGCGCCGAAGCACTACAAATTGAACATCAAGCTTTCATCAAGTTAGCGAAAACCGATGTAGCCAAAGCACTAATCGGTATCTTCCTTAATGATCAATTCGTTAAAGGTAAAGCTAAGAAAGCGGGCAAGCTCGCTAAAGATGTGAAAAGCGCAGCCGTATTAGGTGCCGGCATTATGGGTGGCGGTATCGCTTACCAAAGCGCCAGTAAAGGCACGCCAATCGTGATGAAGGATATCGCTCAACCTGCATTAGATTTAGGTTTAGGCGAAGCCGCCAAACTGTTATCTGCGCAAGTTGCTCGTGGCCGCTCTACCCCAGAAAAAATGGCTAAAGTGCTGAACAACATCACCCCTGCCTTAGACTATGCCCCAGTGAAACATGCTGACGTGGTTGTCGAAGCCGTCGTTGAGCATCCAAAAGTGAAAGCACAAGTACTGGCTGAAGTTGAGCAATACGTCAGTGAAGATGCGATTATCGCCTCTAACACGTCAACTATTTCAATTAACCTGCTCGCGAAGAGCATGAAGAAGCCTGAGCGCTTCTGTGGTATGCACTTCTTTAACCCAGTGCACAAAATGCCATTAGTTGAAGTTATCCGTGGCGAGTACAGCTCAGAAGAAACCATCGCATCTGTTGTTGCCTACGCCAGCAAAATGGGTAAAACCCCAATCGTTGTTAACGATTGCCCGGGATTCTTCGTTAACCGCGTACTCTTCCCGTACTTTGCGGGCTTTAACGGCCTGCTCGCCGAAGGTGGCGACTTTGCCGCTATCGATAAAGTGATGGAAAAACAATTCGGCTGGCCAATGGGCCCTGCTTATCTGCTAGACGTTGTCGGTTTAGACACTGGCCACCACGCCCAAGCAGTAATGGCCGAAGGCTTCCCCGATCGTATGGGCAAATCTGGCAATGACGCGATTGACGTGATGTTCGAAAACAAACGTCTCGGTCAGAAGAATGGCAAAGGCTTCTACGCTTACTCTGTGGATAGCCGCGGTAAGCCAAAGAAAGACGTCGACCCAACCAGCTACGAGCTGCTAAAGGCTGCCTTTGGTGAACAAAAAGCATTCGATGCGGATGAAATCATCGCCCGCACTATGATCCCAATGATTATCGAAACCGTTCGCTGTTTAGAAGAAGGCATTGTGGCATCACCTGCCGAAGCGGATATGGGCTTAGTCTACGGTTTAGGCTTCCCACCATTCCGTGGTGGTGTGTTCCGTTACTTAGATACTATGGGCGTAGCCAACTTTGTCGCCTTAGCTGACAAATACGCTCACTTAGGTGGTTTGTATCAAGTCACCGACGCCATGCGCGCCCTTGCAGCCAACAACGGTAGCTACTACCAAGCCTAATTAGCGGGAAAGGAATTTAATTATGAAACAAGCTGTTATCGTAGATTGCATTCGTACGCCTATGGGCCGCTCTAAGGCTGGGGTGTTCCGTAATGTACGTGCAGAAACACTCTCTGCCGAATTAATGAAAGGTCTATTACTGCGTAACCCGCAATTAGATCCCAATACGATTGAAGACGTTATTTGGGGCTGCGTGCAGCAAACCCTAGAGCAAGGCTTCAACATTGCCCGTAACGCATCATTGCTGGCAGGTATCCCGAAGACGGCTGGCGCCGTGACAGTAAACCGCCTATGTGGTTCTTCAATGGAAGCCATCCACCAAGCGGCACGTGCCATTATGACCGGCATGGGCGACACCTTTATCATAGGTGGTGTTGAGCATATGGGCCACGTTCCGATGAACCACGGTGTGGACTTCCACCCTGGTTTAGCTAATAACGTCGCCAAAGCCTCCGGCATGATGGGCTTAACCGCTGAGATGTTAGGTAAGCTCCACGGCATCACCCGTGAGCAGCAGGATGCCTTTGCTGTTCGTTCACACCAACGCGCTTACGCAGCCACAGTTGAAGGCCGTTTTGCCAAGGAAATCTATGGCATCGAAGGCCATGATGCTAACGGTGCACTGATTAAAGTACTGCACGACGAAGTGATTCGCCCAGAAACGACCATGGAATCGTTAGCAGCACTGCGCCCAGTATTCGACCCTGCAAACGGTACTGTGACTGCGGGTACCTCATCAGCCTTATCCGACGGTGCTTCAGCGATGTTAATTATGGAAGAATCTAAAGCGCGCGCTTTGGGTCTACCAATCCGTGCTCGTATTCGCTCTATGGCGGTTGCAGGTTGTGACGCAGCTATTATGGGTTACGGCCCAGTGCCAGCCACGCAAAAAGCACTGGCTCGCGCAGGCATTACCGTTGCTGATTTAGATGTTATTGAACTAAACGAAGCCTTTGCCGCACAATCTTTACCCTGCGTTAAAGATTTAGGCCTGTTGGATGTGGTCGATGAGAAGATTAACCTGAACGGTGGTGCTATAGCGCTTGGCCATCCACTGGGTTGCTCTGGTGCGCGTATTTCAACGACGCTGATCAACCTGATGGAACACAAAGATGCGACCTTAGGTTTAGCCACTATGTGTATCGGTTTAGGCCAAGGTATTGCAACCGTTTTCGAACGCGTTTAATCCTTAACGATTCTTCCTTCAAAGCCGGACTTAGTTCCGGCTTTTTTATGCAGCTTTAAAATCATTGTGAAATAATGCAACGCTAAAACGTCGATGATAAAGTTGCTAAGCCAAAAAACGCTTACGGTTAGATTATCTCGATTTTATAGCAGCTATAAAGGTCCCGTATTTTTTATGATGAAGAGTTCCCTTTCTCAAGCATTTGAGAAAGATTAGGGATCACGAAATAACATTGTTCCACGTGAAACATCTCACTAATCCCGACTCTCGGATAAATAAAATGGAGTAAAACCAATTACCCGTTGCATCACAAAATCAGGCCGCCAACTTGGTTTATCAAAACCACTGGAGTAACATTAGCCAATTCTGTTTAACCGTTCAGTCGAGGTCATATGAACGACGTTTTCTCAACCGCACAACATAAACTGGATGCTCTTGGTTTGCGCTGCCCAGAACCAGTAATGATGGTGCGTAAAACGGTAAGACAAATGGCTCAAGGAGAAACACTGCTTATCATCGCGGATGATCCTGCTACTACCCGTGATATTCCCAGTTTTTGTGAGTTTATGGATCACACACTGATCGCCAGTCAAACCAACCAAACACCCTATCAATATTTGATTAAAAAGGGACTCTAAGTCCCAACATCGACATTAGGATAAGGACATCAAACATGCCGAAACTAGTTGCTATCGCCTATAAAACGATTAAACGCGGACCAATGAATGAGGTGCTGTGCGCGAATGTCACCCAGCACAGCGGTATTGAAAAAGATGTATTTGGTCGCCCAGGCAAAAGGCAAGTCACAGTACTGTCGCTGCAACAGTGGCAAATTGCGTGTCAAAGTATAGGTGCAAATTTACCTTGGACGACCCGCCGAGCAAACCTATTAGTAGATGGATTAACTTTTAGCTCGGTAGACGTTGGTAAGCTGCTACGGATTGGTGATCTCTGCCTCGAAGTGACTGGTGAAACCGATCCCTGCAAGAAAATGGAACAGGCTCATGCCGGCTTAGAGTCAGCACTTACACCTGATTGGCGAGGCGGTGTCACTTGCCGTGTTATCAATGATGCCATGATCCACATCGGCGATCCCGTCACATTAAACTAATCATCACTTCATGGAGAGTAAGCCGCATTACTCTCCAACAGTTTACTACGCCTCAGCTGCTGCCCCTCGGTCATTAATTGAAACAGTATTTCCGTTTTCCTTACAGGGTATTTGTGCGATAACTTAGCTTAGCATTAACAAATACTTATCCAATCTGATAACAATCAAGCCCTAGAATAACGATAACAGGACATAACATGTTGAAACCTAAGCTGACACCGCTTTATATCGCCTTGATGCTTGGCCTTAACTCCCACGTTGTACAGGCAGCAGACACCCAAAAAACAAGTTGGGACGTCAATGCGCCAGCCAATGCCCCGCTAGAAAAAGTGGCAATAGATGTAACCGAAGGCACTTGGATGAACATCAGTGTCAGCCCAGATGGTAAACATTTAGTATTCGATTTACTCGGTGATATTTATCAAATCCCGATCGCAGGTGGCGAAGCTAAACCATTAGCTCAAGGCATAGCCTGGCAAATGCAGCCCGTTTATAGCCCTGATGGTAAACACATCGCCTTTACCTCGGATGCGGATGGTGGTGACAATATTTGGATTATGGATGCCGATGGCAGCAATCCACGCACCGTCACATCAGAAACTTTTCGCTTACTCAACAGCCCAGCGTGGAGCCCTGATTCGCAATATTTAGTGGGTCGTAAACATTTTACCGCCAGTCGTAGTTTAGGTGCCGGCGAAGTCTGGCTCTACCATGTAGCAGGTGGCGAAGGTGTAAAACTCACCGAACGCCCAAATGATGAGAAAGACTTAGGTGAACCCGCCTATTCACCCGATGGTCGCTATATCTATTTCAGTCAAGATGACACCCCAGGAAAAACCTTCCATTATTCCAAAGACTCAGTAAACGGCATCTATAAAATCAAGCGTTACGATACTAAAACAGGTGATATCGAAATTCTGATCGAAGGGACTGGCGGAGCCATTCGCCCAACCCCAAGCCCTGATGGCACCAAACTGGCCTACATCAAGCGTGATGATTTCCAATCATCCTTATATTTGCTTGATTTGAAATCCGGTGAAACCACTAAACTGTTCGGTGATTTAGACCGCGATATGCAAGAGACTTGGGCAATCCATGGTGTTTACCCGACTATGGCATGGACTCCAGACAACAAAGACATCTTCTTCTGGGCTAAGGGCAAAATTAACCGCCTCAACGTTGCGAATAAAACGGTCACCGATATTCCTTTTTCCGTAAAAACCCAATTAGACGTTCAGCCTTCAGTACGCTTTAAACAAGATATTGATAAAGATGTATTCGATGTAAAAATGCTGCGAATGGCACAAGTTTCACCGGATGGCAGTAAGGTCGCCTTCGAAGCATTGGGTAAAATCTGGTTGAAGACACTTCCCGATGGCAAGATGTCGCGCTTAACCGAGTTAGATAACAATATCGAAGAACTCTATCCCCAGTGGTCGCGTGATGGCAAAAATATTGTCTTCACCACTTGGAATGACCAAGACCAAGGCACAGTACAAGTGATCAGCGCTAAAGGTGGCAAAGCGAAACAACTTACCACTGAGCCAGGAAAATACGTCGAGCCCACCTTTTCTCCCGATGGCGAACTTGTGGTGTATCGTAAAACCCAAGGCGGCCATCTCACACCTCGAACTTGGTCGCAGGAACCAGGTCTGTACAAGGCCAATTTAAAAACCAAACAAAATAAGAAAATCTCCACAGAAGGCTATCAAGCACAATTCGGAGCCTCAGCCGATCGCATATTTTTTATAAATAGTGGTGAAGATGACACACCGCAGCTTGCCTCTATTAACTTGGATGGGTTTGATAAGCGCGTTCACTACAGCAGTAAGCATGCAACCGAATTTAGAGTCTCACCCGACGGTAAACAGCTCGCCTTTGCCGAGCGCTTTAAAGTTTGGGTGACGCCCTTTGCTAAACATGGTGAAACCGTTGAAATCGGCCCTAACGCCAGCAATCTTCCCGTCACTCAGTTAAGTGTGCGAGCCGGCGAAAGTATCAGTTGGAATAGCAAGAGTAATCAACTCTATTGGACTCTTGGCCCAGAACTGTACCAAGCCGATGTTGATTCGCAGTATCTTAAAAAGAACACGCAAACTAAGCCAAGCATTATCAACTTAGGCTTTACTGAAAAAGCTGATGTTCCACGTGGAACAGTCGCCTTTGTCGGCGGTAAAGTGATCACCATGGAAAATGACCAAGTCATTGATAAGGGTGTAGTGATCGTCAAAGACAATCATATTGTTGCTGTTGGCGACGCTAACACGGCAATTCCAAAGGATGCACAAGTTATCGATATAAGCGGCAAATCCATTATGCCAGGTTTGTTTGACGCTCACGCCCATGGCGCCCAGGCCGATGATGAAATAGTGCCCCAACAAAACTGGGCGCTCTACTCTGGATTATCCCTAGGCGTGACGACCATCCATGATCCATCGAACGATACCACTGAAATCTTTGCCGCTTCTGAGCAACAAAAAGCTGGTAATATCGTGGGCCCGCGAATTTTCTCCACTGGAACAATTCTCTACGGCGCAAATGCTCCCGGATACACCTCGCATATCGACTCACTCGATGATGCAAAATTCCATTTAGAGCGACTCAAAAAAGTCGGCGCCTTTAGCGTTAAGAGCTACAACCAACCGCGTCGCAATCAAAGACAACAGGTTATAGCTGCAGCTCGTGAACTCGAAATGATGGTCGTGCCAGAGGGTGGCAGCTTACTGCAACATAACCTGACCATGGTTGCCGATGGCCATACCACCGTAGAACACTCGTTACCCGTGGCAAGTATTTATAACGATATTAAACAGTTCTGGAGCCAAACTAAGGTCGGTTACACTCCAACCTTAGTCGTCGCCTACGGCGGTATTTCGGGTGAAAACTATTGGTATGATAAGACCGATGTGTGGGCCCATCCTCGCCTGTCTATGTATGTGCCAAGCGATATTTTGCAAGCTCGCTCTATGCGTCGCCCCCATGCACCAGACGGTCACTACAATCATTTTAACGTTGCTAAAGTGGCGAATGAGTTTAATAAATTAGGCATTCATCCAAATATTGGTGCCCATGGTCAGCGTGAAGGTTTAGCCGCCCATTGGGAAATGTGGATGTTCGCTCAAGGTGGCATGAGCAATATGGATGTACTCAAAACTGCGACCATTAACCCAGCCACCACCTTCGGCCTAGAGCATCAACTTGGCTCGATAAAGACAGGTAAGCTTGCAGATTTAATCGTTATTGATGGCGATCCATTAGCGGATATTCGCGTCACAGATAAAGTTACTTATACTATGGTCAATGGTAAGTTGTTCGATGCAGAGTCGATGAACCAACTCAATGGCAGCAAAAAACAGCGTAAGCCTTTCTTCTTCGAGAAAATCTAATCTCAGCAAGGTGAAATAGCAAAAGGCATGTTCCACGTGGAACATGCCTTTTCTATTTCGCTGCCCATCAAAGCAAAATGAATTAATTATTGATGATCACAACAAGCTTGATAAGAAATACAGTCAACAAGATGATCGTTCACCATCCCCACCGCCTGCATAAAGGCATAACAAATCGTCGGACCAACAAAGTTAAAGCCAAGCTTTTTTAATGCCTTGGACATTGCCTCTGATTCTGGTGTTTGCGCAGGCACCTGCGACATGGAAGTAAATTGATTAACCAAAGGCTTACCACCAACAAAGCTCCACAGAAATTCAGCAAAATCTTTGCCATCCGCAGTGTAGGCTAAATAGCCTTTTGCATTACGAATAATCGAATGGATCTTAAGGCGATTACGCACAATTCCTGGATTGTTCATCAACTCTTCAACCTTAGCGTCGTCGAAAGTGGCAATTACTGTCGGCTCAAAATCCGCAAAAGCTTGTTCGTAGTTTTGCTGCTTCTTTAAGATAGTAATCCAAGACAACCCGGCTTGTTGGCCATCTAAACAGAGCTTGGCAAACAACTCCTTCGAATCATAAACTGGGCGTCCCCACACTTTATCGTGATACTCACGATACAAGGGATCATCGCTGACCCAATTACAGCGGATTTCTTCCATGGCCTATCTACCTTAACGTTTTAACGAAGAAGGTAAAAAATAACCTACATAAGCAGAGATCTACAAGGTATAATCGAAACCATTTTCTATTCAAGCTGACGGCAGTAGACAAGTAGACATGACGACGAAACACGACGTAAAAACATTTCAGGGTTTCATTCTAACCCTACAGGAATATTGGGCGCAGCAAGGCTGTGCAATCGTTCAACCTTTAGATATGGAAGTCGGTGCGGGTACATTCCACCCACAAACTTTCCTACGCTCTCTAGGGCCTGAGCCAATGAGCAGTGCTTATGTGCAGCCATCGCGCCGCCCTACCGACGGCCGTTACGGTGAAAACCCAAACCGTCTGCAGCACTACTACCAATTCCAAGTCGTGTTAAAACCGTCACCGGATAATATCCAAGAACTCTATTTAGGTTCTCTGCAAGCTCTAGGTATTGATACACAAATCCATGATATCCGTTTTGTGGAAGACAACTGGGAATCACCAACGCTAGGCGCTTGGGGTCTAGGTTGGGAAGTCTGGTTAAACGGCATGGAAGTGACTCAGTTTACTTACTTCCAACAAGTCGGCGGCTTAGAGTGTAGCCCTGTCACGGGTGAGATTACCTACGGTTTAGAGCGTCTCGCCATGTATATCCAAGGTGTGGATAGCGTGTACGACCTCGTATGGACCGATGGTCCAATGGGTCGCATCACCTACGGTGATGTGTTCCACCAAAACGAAGTTGAGCAATCGACCTATAACTTTGAGCACGCAGACGTCGACTTTATGTTTGCCCTGTTCGATCAATGCGAAAAAATGTGTCAGCACTTATTGTCGCTTGAAAAACCATTACCTCTGCCAGCCTATGAGCAAGTGATGAAAGCCTCGCACGCCTTCAACCTGCTCGATGCACGCCACGCCATTTCAGTGACTGAACGTCAGCGTTATATCCTGCGCGTTCGTACAATGGCTAAAGCCGTTGCTGAATCCTATTATCAGGCACGCGAAGCGCTTGGCTTCCCAATGTGTAAGTAGAGGTAACACATGAATTTTGAAAACTTACTCATCGAGTTAGGCACCGAAGAACTGCCACCAAAGGCGCTGCGTAAACTGGCTGAGTCTTTCTTAGCGAACTTTACCGAAGAATTAATCAAAGCCGATTTAGCTTTTAAATCAGCTGTTTGGTATGCAGCACCCCGTCGTCTTGCCATTAATGTGACTGAACTGGCTATTGCTCAAGCGGACAAAATCGTTGAAAAACGCGGCCCAGCTGTGAGTTCAGCTTTTGATGCCGAAGGTAAACCAACGAAAGCCGCAGAAGGCTGGGCACGTGGTAACGGTATTACTGTCGATCAGGCAGAACGTTTAGTGACAGACAAAGGTGAATGGCTGGTTTATAACGCCAAAGTCGAAGGCGTTGAAACTAAGAGCTTAATCGCTGCGATGGCGCAACGTGCGCTGGATAAGTTACCCATTCCTAAGCCAATGCGCTGGGGAAGCAGCAAGACACAATTTATTCGTCCTGTTCACACCGCCACTATGCTGTTAGGCAGTGAGTTAATCGAAGGTGAATTACTCGGCATTAAATCGGCGCGTAATGTTCGTGGTCACCGCTTTATGGGTACAGGCTTCGAGCTTGACCATGCAGACAACTACCTGACGCGACTGAAAGAAAAAGGTAAAGTCATCGCCGATTACGAAAGCCGTAAAGCCTTAATAAAAGCCGATGCCGAAAAAGCGGCAGCTAAGATTGGTGGCACCGCCGATATCGAAGATGACCTGCTGGAAGAAGTCACCTCTTTAGTTGAATGGCCAGTCGTATTAACCGCAAGCTTTGAAGAGAAGTTCTTGAACGTACCTTCAGAAGCCTTGGTTTATACGATGAAGGGCGATCAGAAATACTTCCCAGTATTCGATGATGCCGGTAAGTTACTGCCAAACTTCATCTTTGTCGCGAACATCGAATCAAAAGATCCGGCGCAAATCATTGCGGGTAACGAGAAAGTGGTTCGTCCACGCTTGGCCGATGCCGAGTTCTTCTTCAATACCGACAAAAAGCACACGCTAGAATCACGTTTATCGAGTCTTGAGACCGTCTTGTTCCAACAACAACTCGGTACCTTAAAAGACAAAGTTACTCGTATATCTGCCCTAGCCGCCTTTATTGCAGAGCAAACTGGCGCTAACGCCGTTGATGCAGCGCGTGCTGGTTTATTGTCTAAAACTGACTTAATGACCAATATGGTGATGGAGTTTACCGATACTCAAGGCACTATGGGCATGCATTACGCCCGCCTAGACGGTGAAACAGAAGCCGTCGCCTTGGCCATGGAAGAGCAATACAAGCCCAAATTCTCTGGCGATACGGTTCCGACTGCAGCGGTATCTTGCGCAGTAGCCTTAGCGGATAAACTCGATACCTTAGTCGGTATCTTCGGTATTGGTCAGGCACCTAAGGGCGCTGCCGACCCATTCGCACTGCGCCGCGCCGCTATCGGTGTGCTACGCATTATCGTTGAGAACAAGCTGCCACTGGACTTAGTGACCCTGATTGCTAAGGCTCAAGAACTTCATGGCACTAACTTAAGCAACGCGAATGCAAGCGATGAAGTGCTTGAGTTCCTAATGGCGCGTTTCCGTGCTTGGTACCAAGATAAAGGTATAGAGGTTGACGTGATCCTCGCCGTATTAGCACGCCGCCCAACTCGCCCTGCTGATTTTGATAGCCGTATCAATGCGGTATCACACTTCAGAAGCTTAGAAGCCTCTAGCGCTCTGGCAGCAGCGAATAAGCGTGTGTCTAACATTCTGGCGAAAGTGGAAGGTGAATTACCCACCGCGATTAACTCAGCTCTGTTAGCCGAAGCAGCAGAACAAGCATTAGCCGCTAAGCTTGCCGAACTGCAGCCTCAACTCGCTCCGCTGTTTGCAAATGCTGATTACCAACAGGCATTGACACTGCTGTCGAGCTTACGTGAAAGTGTTGACCAGTTCTTCGAAGACGTGATGGTTATGGCGGATGACGAAGCATTGAAAAACAACCGTTTAGCACTGCTAAATAACCTACGTGAGCAGTTCTTACATGTTGCGGATATTTCTCTGCTTCAGTAATTAACACGTTAGAGTACTAATAAAAAACGCGCTAAAAGCGCGTTTTTTATTGGTTGCAATATATTAAAACTGCTGAAGTTTTTCGTGCAATGCTTCGAATTGAGCGGGCTCCAGTCCAACCAAGTCTAACAAGTTGCTCAGCATGTCTGCAGGCAATTTACCCGCTTGCTGCAGCATCGAAATCTCACTGATGATATTGGCGCGCCAAACCACAGCGGCAATTCCCTCATTCGGCCGAGTATGGACATGGGCTAATTTATCCAGCTCGGTTTCAAAGGTACTTGGCAATTGCCAATGCTTTGCTAACAGAGCGCTTAAGGTGAGAGATTTTGCCGTCATCACTTGTCGGAATAACCATGAATTTGGCTGCTCCCCCGGTTCTGCTTGCACAAAGGCATCGAGCAACATTTTAAAGATGGCGAGCTTACCCACATCATGCAGTAATCCTAATAGGAATGCGGTGTCTCTATCTTCTTCACTCAGTTCACTGGTTAAAAAGGCTACCTGCATCGAATGACGCCAAATCTCGGCACCAAAGCGACGAAAATAAATGGGTTTAATATCTAGCATCTCACGCACTAGGCAGCTCGTCACAAAGCGGCGTAACTGTTCACGACCAAGTTGCACCAAGGCCTGCTGCAGGCTTGTCACCTCTCGGTCGCCACGCTTAAAGGCCGGTGAGTTACACAGTTTAAGCACTTCGACGCTCAGTAAGGGATCTTTCTCGATTAGCGCCAACAAGTCCTTAGTATCAAACTGTGGCTCTGCTAATTTACGGTCTAATTCCAAAACCTTAGAGGGAAGCTTAAGCACCTTTTCGGCTATCACTTGTGGCGATGCTAAAGCGAGCTCAATTTCAGCCATAACACGCCGTTCAAGGTTATTAGCAACGCCACCAGCATCTTTGGTTCTGGCGGGGAATAACAAACTATAAAACAGCGCCGCTAAGTCAATACTCATCGAAGTATCACATTGCTCTTCTACACGTTTTTTAGGTGACGCTGTCGTTATAGGTTTGCTGAGATCGGTCTGACTAAAGCTTTTAGGTCGCTCAAGTGTTGCTTGTTCACGGATATTAAAAATTTTGTTGAATATGGATTTAATCAAAATATTCCAACCTATGAAAGCTGTGTTTACTGAGCCAGTATTACATTATCCGTCCATTGTAATTGATATGCTAGAGCAGCCACTATCAGTATTATGTGCAGCTTGAGTATATGTTGCCAAACTTAAGATAAGGTTACCAAGTCGAATTGTTTCACGTGAAACCATAGTCCAATTTAGCTTGATAGCGTGAGCAATTTGAATAGCTGAATATGAGCATGCCGGCTCGGAGAAAAACAAACATAATGTATAGTGATTAGCACGACTCAAAATTGGAAGGCGCTTATGAAACTCTATATCGGCAATAAAAACTACTCTAGCTGGTCGCTCCGAGCTTGGTTAATGGCTGCGAAATCAGGCGTTAAGTTCGATGAAGTGCTATTACAACTCGATACCGATAGCTTCTACCAGCAACTCCAATCCATTTCGCCAACGCTCAAAGTACCAACACTGGTCGATGGTGACATTACCGTTTGGGATTCACTGTCGATTTGTGAATATATCAATGATTGTTATCTTTCAGGCACTGCATGGCCACAAGAGCCAAAACAAAAAGCCAAGGCTCGCTCCCTCGCCTGTGAAATGCATTCAGGCTTTCATGCCCTACGAAATGCCCTGCCTATGAATATCCGTGCCCGTCGATATGTCGAGCTTAACCCCGCTGTTCAGCAAGATATTGCACGCATCGACAGCATTTGGTCTCAGCAAATGACTGAGTTTACCCCATCCAAAAATCAGGGCACTTGGTTATTTGGCGAGTGGTCAATCGCCGATATGATGTTTGCACCAGTGGTAATGCGCTTCTTTACCTATGAGATTGAAGTCTCGCAAGCGAGCCGAGCGTATATGGAATTTATTGTGAGCCAGCCAGAAATGCAGGCTTGGATAACTGCCGCAAAAGCGGAGACTGAAATTGTCGAAGCTGATGAGGCGGGTGTTGATAGGTAATTTGTTGCAAAAGAAAAGGGAAAGCTAAGCTTTCCCTTTTTTATCAATCAGTTTTATCTGTAAAAAACGATATTAAACGTCTAGATATTAAACGTCTAAGTTAGCTACGTTCAGCGCGTTGGCTTCAATAAACTCACGACGCGGTTCTACTTGATCGCCCATCAAGCAAGTAAACAATTGGTCTGCGCCGACGGCGTCATCAATGGTCACTTGCAGCATACGCCGTGATTCAGGATCCATTGTGGTTTCCCACAATTGCTCAGGGTTCATCTCACCCAATCCTTTATAACGTTGGATATAGAGACCACGTTTCGCTTCAGAAATCGTCCAATCTAGCGCTTCAATGAAGCTGCCAACTTCTTTCACTCGGTCGCCACGTTGCACATAACCACCGACTTCAATCAAGCCTTCTAGGGCTGCACCTAACTTAGCAATACGTTGATAATCCATTGATTGGAAGAAGTCATAGCTAAATAGGTAATGCGTGTCGATACCATGTTTACGGATGGTGATCTTTGGCAAATACACTTTACGCTCAGGATCGAGTACAGGCTCACCAGAATACAGCACGCCGCTGTTTTCTAATTCCACCAACTCATGGATAAAGGCGTCTATCCATTCCTTCATCTTAGCTTCATCGGCCAACATCTCATTGCTGATCATTGGGTGGTAAAGCATCCGATTAGTGATATGGGTTGGATAACGTTGCTCTAAACGGGCAACAATCGCTTCTACTTCGCGGTATTGCGTCACTAAACGCTCTAATGGCTCACCCGACATACCTGGCGCACCTTGAGATGGATAAATGCTGGTTCCATCTAACGCTTGAGTGGTCAGATACTGAGTCAGTGCTGCTTCATCTTTCAGATATTGTTCTTGCTTACCTTTCTTCACTTTGAATAAAGGCGGCTGAGCAATATACACATAACCACGTTCTATCAGTTCAGGCATTTGACGGAAGAAGAAGGTCAACAGCAAGGTACGAATGTGCGAGCCGTCGACGTCAGCATCCGTCATGATGATGATGTTGTGGTAGCGAGTCTTATCTGGGTTGTATTCATCACGACCGATACCACACCCAAGTGCGGTGATTAGTGTTGCAACCTCTTGAGAAGACAGCATTTTATCGAAACGAGCTTTCTCAACGTTTAAGATTTTACCTTTCAGTGGCAGAATCGCTTGATTCTTACGATTACGTCCCTGCTTAGCGCTACCGCCAGCAGAGTCCCCTTCCACTATGTAGATTTCTGAAAGACCAGGGTCTTTCTCTTGGCAATCCGCCAGCTTACCAGGCAAACCACCTAAATCGAGCGCGCCTTTACGACGCGTCATTTCACGGGCTTTACGCGCCGCTTCACGGGCACGAGCCGCATCAACAATCTTACCAACGATTAACTTAGCATCGGCAGGATTTTCAAGCAGATAGTCGTTTAGCTTTTCACCCATGGTTTGTTCAACCGCGGCTTTCACTTCGCTAGACACTAGCTTGTCTTTGGTTTGCGAGCTGAACTTAGGATCGGGCACTTTAACCGAGATAACAGCCGTTAAACCTTCGCGGGCGTCATCGCCAGTCGCGTTGGTTTTGCCTTTCTTGTTATAACCTTCGTTTTCCATGTAGTTGTTGAGGTTACGTGTCAACGCACTACGGAAACCGGCTAAGTGAGTACCACCGTCACGCTGCGGGATGTTGTTGGTAAAACAGAATATGTTTTCTTGGTAACCATCGTTCCACTGCATCGCCACTTCAACGGTAATGCCGTCGTCACGCTCCTGCATAAAGTGGAATACATCTTTGTTTACCGGCGTTTTATTACGGTTCAAGTAATCAACGAATGCGCTGATACCGCCTTCGTATTTAAAGAATTCGTTTTTATTATCACGCTCGTCGACTAAGCGAATCCCCACACCAGAGTTAAGGAACGATAGTTCTCGCACCCGTTTAGCCAGGATTTCAAAGTGAAACTCAACATCACTGAAAGTTTGCTCACTTGGCCAGAAACGGATTTCGGTACCCGTTTTAGTTGCATCACCAATCTCTTTGATTGGCGCATCAGGTACACCATGGGTGTAAAACTGCTCGTGGACTTTACCATCGCGACGAATAGTTAATTGCAGCTTTTTAGAAAGCGCGTTGACCACCGACACCCCCACACCGTGCAGACCACCTGACACTTTATAGGAGTTATCGTCGAACTTACCACCAGCATGCAGAACCGTCATGATAACTTCTGCGGCCGATACACCTTCTTCTTCATGGATAGAGACCGGAATACCACGGCCATCATCCTTAACAGAAACCGAACCATCCACATGGATAGTAATTGTGATATCAGTACAATGGCCCGCTAAGGCTTCATCGATAGAGTTATCGACTACTTCGAACACCATATGATGTAGACCCGTACCGTCGTCGGTGTCACCAATATACATCCCAGGTCTCTTACGTACTGCATCAAGGCCCTTAAGGACCTTAATACTCGAAGAATCGTAACTATTCTCTGACATATTATTCTCTCAATGGTTATTCAATTACCGTTACACGTCCGTGTTCCACATGGAACATCCTACTGGGAGGCGTGTGTAACGAATCGACTATTGCTGCTGGCTCAATGGCGGTCACAAACACTTGTGCACCAGTGTTCACTAGCTGTTTCAGCAATAGCTGCCTATGCTGTGCATCCAACTCGGATGGAAGATCATCCACAAGATAAATACTGTGTTTATCTATTTGTTGTTTGAGCAACTTTCCCTGTGCAATACGCAGTGCACAGACTAATAATTTCAATTGGCCACGGGACAGGGCATCCTGCGCCGGCAAAGTGCCTACACGAAGTCTTAAGTCAGCTTTATGGGGACCGCTGACGGTATGACCCGTAGCCAAATCTCTGGGATATTGTGATTCGAGAAGTTGTGCAAAATCCGTTTTGCTATCCCAGCCGCGGGTAAATGAAACCTTAACATTCACCTGCGGTAAAAACTCCTCGATTATACCCTTAAGTAGCTCATTTAACGAGTCTACATAACGGTTTCGTATTTCGGTGACCTGCTCGGTATAACGGACAAACTCCCGATCCCAATATTGGATTTGATCATAGGGAGAATTATTTCTAAGCAATTGATTTCGTTGTTTAAGAACCCTCCTCACATTCACCCACGCCGTATAAAACTGTGGGTCAGAATGAAAGGCGCCCCAATCAATAAATTGCCTGCGGGATTTTGGACCTTCAAACAATAACGAAAAGCTTTCCGGCGTGATGACTTGTATGGGCAAGGTTTCAGCTAAAGTCGATAGCCGTTTGACCTTTTCGCCGTCAATTTTGACTTCGGTTTCGCCACTGCGAAAACGCCGCAGACCGATTTTACTGTCGCCGCGGGGTAAATTTAAGGTCGCAAACAGGGTTAGTTTGTCTTGGTCGTTATTGATGACTCGCTGGGATAAGTGGCTGCGAAACGAACGCCCCATCCCGAGAAAGTAAATCGCCTCAAGTATACTGGTTTTACCACTGCCATTTTGACCATAGATCAGATTAATCCCTTCACTCGGGCTCAGTTGCGCCAATTGAATATTGCGAAAAGAATCAATATTAAGACGGATAAGGCTCATGCGTTACTCATCAAACCGCATCGACGGCTCAGGCCAAGACTCAGGACTGTTATCATACCGCAATTCATATCCATTAGAGTTAATAAGGCAACAAGAGATAAGGTTTGAAGACATATACGCCGCTAAAAAGCGGCGTATGGCACTGCGTAGAAATAGGATGACTATAAGCGCATTGGCATAACCACATACATGGAATCTTCTTCCAAGTGGTTTTCCAATAAAGCACTCGAGTTCCCATCAATTAAGGTAATACGCACATCATCGGACTTAAGGTTGTTGAGCACGTCCAATAAGTAACTGACGTTGAAACCAATTTCGAGTGGCTGATTGTTGTAATCCACATCGATGATTTCTTCCGCTTCTTCTTGCTCTGGGTTATTAGCGGTGATTTTCAGTAATCCCGCTTCTAACTGAATGCGTACACCACGAAACTTCTCATTCGATAAAATAGAAGCGCGCGTTAAAGCTTGCTTGAAGTGGTTACGGCTGGCGATAACGATTTTATCACCGCCCTTAGGTAACACGCGGCGATAATCGGGGAAACGACCATCGACTAATTTACTGGTAAAGACAGTAGTGCTGGTGGTCGCACGAATCGCATTATCACCAATGGCAATTGCGATATCTAAATCGTCGGCTTCCAACAAACGCGCCATTTCCATCACGCCTTTACGGGGCACGATGACTTGTTTTTCAGGTAATTGTGCATCTATGGTTCTGTGACTTAAGGCTAAGCGGTGACCGTCGGTAGCAATGGCGCGCAGCACATTACCTTCGGTTTCGAGCAATAAACCATTCAGATAGTAACGAACGTCTTGGTTCGCCATCGAAAACTGGGTCGCATCAATCAACGACTTCAGCACGCCTTGCTTAAGGGTGAATTCGATTTCCGCCTGAAAGGCTTCCACATTGGGGTATTCTTCTGCGGGCAGGGTTGCCAGCGAAAAACGACTACGGCCAGAGCGTAACAACCACTTGTTATCTTGCTGCTCGACCTTAAGCTCGCTTTGCTCAGGCAAAGATTTAACGATATCTAACAGCTTCTTAGCAGGAACTGTAGTTCGACCTTCTTCGATATCACCATGAATAACCGCCTGACCGACTAACTCAACTTCAAGGTCAGTACCTGTTAATTTGAGTGAGTGACCACTAACTTCTACAAGGAGATTTGCCAAAATAGGCAAGTTATGGCGTCTTTCTACCGCACCACAAACCAATTGAAGCGGCTTTAATAGGGCGTCCCTATCAATTGAAAATTTCATAGTGTCCAAATTCCTTGATTTTAAGAAGATAAGGTTCTAATCAAGTTAGCATAATCTTCTTTAATGTCGTGACTCTCTTCCCGTAGCTGAGCAATCTTACGACAGGCATGTAACACTGTGGTGTGATCTCGACCACCAAAGGCATCACCAATTTCCGGCAAGCTCTGGTTAGTTAATTCTTTGGATAACGCCATGGCCACTTGTCTTGGGCGCGCAACACTGCGCGAACGACGCTTAGACAACATATCAGCCATCTTGATTTTGTAGTATTCAGCTACGGTTTTCTGAATGTTGTCTATAGTGACTAATTTTTCCTGCAGTGCCAAGAGGTCACGTAGTGCTTCACGCACAAAATCAATCGTTATTGGGCGACCGGTAAAATTAGCGTTGGCGATCACGCGGTTTAACGCCCCTTCTAACTCGCGTACGTTTGAACGTAAGCGCTTAGCAATAAAAAAGGCCACTTCATCAGGCAGGTTAATGCCGCTCTCTTGCGCTTTGCGCATCAAAATCGCCACGCGAGTTTCAAGTTCGGGTGGCTCGATCGCAACCGTTAAACCCCAGCCAAAGCGAGATTTTAATCTGTCTTCAACCCCGTCGATCTCTTTTGGATAACGATCCGATGTCAGGATGATCTGATGGTTACCTTCAAGCAGTGCGTTAAAGGTATGGAAAAATTCTTCTTGGGATCGGTCTTTATTGGCAAAAAATTGAATATCGTCGATAAACAGTGCATCGACACTGCGGTAATAGCGTTTGAATTCTTCGATCGCATTGTTTTGCAGCGCTTTGACCATGTCTTGCACAAAACGCTCGGAATGCATATAAACCACTTTAGCATTCGGATTATTTTTAATGATCCCGTTACCGACAGCGTGCAACAAGTGAGTCTTACCTAGACCAGTTCCACCATATAAGAATAGTGGGTTATATGCACCGCCTGGATTTTCAGCTACTTGCAATGCTGCCGCTTTACCAAGTTGGTTTGACTTACCCTCAACGAAGTTATCGAATTGATAAGTTGGATTGATATTGCTGCGATGATTAGTGTTAGTAACAGGCTCGGTGGTATTAAATGATGTACCAACAGAAGCCTTAGTTTGGGGATTGGGCACGCGCACTGCTGCGACGGGCGCAGGTTCTGGCTTTTTCGCGGACGGACGACTACCAATATCGAAGCGTAGCTTAGGCGCATCATTACCCATTTGCTCAGTAAAAAACTGATTAATGATATTGATGTACTTATCCCTAACCCAATCGAGCACGAAGCGGTTAGGCGCATATAACACCAAAGTATCTCCATCCATTTCGGCTTGTAACGGTCTGATCCACATACTGAACTGCTGAGCAGAAAGCTCATCTTGCAGTCTTCCGATACATTGTTGCCAAAGTGAAACCGCCAC